>JACKKN010000012.1 GCA_024236415.1 Hyphomicrobiales bacterium | reverse complement strand
ATACCAGGTCCAGTACCGGGTTTCCGCCGATGTCCACCGAATCGGACTCGTTGAAGACCCGGTTCGTCACTTCGGCGCCGCGCGGCCCGGTCAGGGTCCACTTCAGGTTCGATGTGTTGGTCTGGCTGTCGAAATAGACGCGCTTGGGTTCGGTCAGCGAGAAGGCGTAGAGGTCGACCTCGCCGGGAACCTCGATCTCGCCCTGGATGGGGATCAGGTCGGCGGACAGGAGAACACGGGGTTCCAGGGTCTCGAAATGCAGCCGGCGGCTCAGCGCCGTCGACTCGCGCAGCCACCTCCGCATCCCCCGCGTGGCGTTCGCTATCGGGATTCGTTTATTCTTGTTGCCGGACGCCTTGCGACGCCCAGAATCCTTGACGCCTGCGTGTGGCACAGCCCCTCCGCCCCACAAACCAGGCTGCCCTCGATTTTTCAAGCCCCTGGGATGGAATCATACGTCTATTTCCCGGTAAAATTTAGTAAAATTTTAAGGATATTGTTGCTTTTGAAACGTTCTAGCTATCAAGGTGACCGTGAAGCGCCCGGAAACTGGGGGTGTCGTTGAGCCTTTCGCGTACTGCAATCCTGCTATGCCTGGGCATGGTGGCTGTGACCGCCCCCGTGGCGGCCGACCCGTTTCTGGACGGCGGTGAGCTGGACTGCCTGATCGAGCCGCGCAACGTGATCAAGCTGGGCGCCCCGGTGGACGGCATCGTGGCCGCCATCGAGGCCGACCGCGGCGACGCCGTGACCAAGGGGCAGGTGGTGGCGCGCCTGGAATCGGGCGTCGAGGAGGCGGTGGTGGCCCTGGCCGAGGCGCGGGCCCAGGACGCCTTCGACATCCAGTCCAGCCGCGCCAGGTTCGAGTTCCTGCAGCGCAAGCAGGACCGGGCGACCCGCCTGAAGAGCACCAACGTGGTCTCGGCCTCGGCCCTGGACGAGGCCGAGATGGAGGCCCGGGTGGCCCAGCTGGCCGTGCGCGAGGCCGAGTTCAAGCAGCACCTGGCCAAACTGGAACTGAAGCGGGCCCAGGAGATCCTGAACCAGCGCGTCGTGCGCAGCCCGGTGGACGGCGTGGTGGTCGAGCGCCTGATGTCACCCGGCGAGTACCGCCACGAACAGGCGCCGATCCTGGCGGTGGCCGAGATCGACCCCCTGAACGTGGAGGTGTTCGTTCCCTTGACCCTGTTCGGACAGGTCAAGCTGGGCGGCGGGGCCGTGGTGGTGCCCGAGCAGCCCGTGGGCGGCTCCTACGCCGCCAGGGTCACCGTCGTCGACCAGGTGCTGGACGCCGCCAGCGGCACCTTTGGCGTGCGGCTGGAGCTGCCGAACCCCGGCCACCGGCTGCCGGCCGGCATCCGGTGCCGGATCCGCTTCAAGAAATGACCCTTATCCCAGGACCGAGAAGCTGCTCTCGGGATTGATCTTGCGCTTGCGCGAGTAGAACCCGACATCGGTGTCGCGCCCGATGGTCGGCAGGCGGAAGACCAGCGGCGCCGTGTCGTGGTCGTTGCCGGCCTCGCAGTAGTCCACCAGGGCCGCCATCATCTTGCCGGCGATGGGCGCGTTCTTGTACTGGTTGCCGCTGGAGCCGCAGGCCATGTAGAAGCCGGGCAGGCTGGACTTGTCGTAGATCGGGATCCAGTCCTCGGTCACGTCATAGCAGTCGACCACGCCGCGGGTGCGGCTGGGGATGCCCAGGCTGGGCACCCGCTGGGCGTAGCGCATGGCCTGGACGTTCCACTGGTCGGTGAAGTTGCGGTCATAGTCCGAATCGTCGGCGATCCACACGTGCTGGTCGCACGGCGGGTCCTCGGACCCGATCAGGATGTGGTTGCCGTGCTCGGGCCGGCAGTAGCAGGAAATGTCGCTGTCCGACACCACGATGCCGTCGTGCTCGAAATCGAAGCCGGCGGGCGAGGGCACGTGCACCACCTCCTGCTTCAGGGCCCGGGTGGTGATGGTCATGTCGCCGGTGACTCCGGCCATCTCGTTGATCAGGCTGGACGCCGGGCCGCCCACGTTGATCACCACCGGGGCGTGGATCTCGCTGCCGTCGGCCAGGCGGACCCCGGCGACGCGGCCGTCGCGGGTCAGGATCTCGGTCACGGTGGCGTTGAACCGGAATTGGGCGCCGTGGGCTTCGGCGGCGCGCTGCAGGTTGTGGGACGACAGCGCCGGGTCGGTGACGTAGCCGGCGGTGGGGAAGAAGATGCCGCCCTCGACCCGGCCGCCGGTGGGCTCGCCGAACCCCGGGTCCTGGGGCCGCTTGGCCGGGTGGTAGCCCTTCAGGTCGTAGATGGGCAGGCGGTCGACGATCTGCGCCGCCGTCCAGTCCTCGAACGGGATTCCCAGCTCGCGGCAGTTGGCCTTGTGCTTCTCCATGAACCCGTTGGCCTCGGTCTTCATGACCAGGCAGCCGGTCTCGCGGAAGGTGGCCAGGCCGCGTTCGTCGGCGACCCCCAGGTAGTCGGCCCAGTCGCGCCAGTAGAAATAGCCCTCGTAGGCGAAGGCGGTGCCGTCCAGGGTCGAGTAGTGGACCCGGATGATGGCGCAGGAACCCGAGGTCGAGCCGTGTCCGGCCTCGGCGTTGCGGTCCACCGACAGGGTCCGGTACCCCATCTTGGCCATCTCGAAGGCGGTCGCCGCGCCGATCACGCCGGCGCCGATGATGATGGCATCCGCGGTCTGGGTCATATGAGAAGTCTCCTGGCAGGTCTGGGGGCGCCGGTCCCGGGCGGCGCCGCCCGGGCCGGCATCATGGCAAATCGCGCGCGTTCGACAAAGGGTTTAAAGCCGGTTTCGGTGCACGGCGCCGCCCTTCATCACCACCGGGATGTGGGCGCCGTCGTCCGCCATCAGCGTCAGGTCGTCCAGCGGGTTGCCGTCGACCACGATGATGTCGGCCAGGGCGCCGCCGGCGATCACCCCCAGCTTGCCCGCCATGCCGATGATCTCGGCGTTCATGGCCGTGGCCTGGTTCAGGATCTCGAAGTTGCTGAACACGCTGGACCGCAGGCCGAACTCGATGCACTGGTGCGGCTGGATGGCGCCGATCAGGTCGGTGCCGAAGCCGATGCGCACCCCGGCCCGCTTCATGTGGTGCAGGCGCTCGATGGCCTGGTCCTTGATCAGGTCCAGCTTGGCCAGGGATTCGCGCGGATAGCCGAACGCCTCGCCCTCGCGCGCCAGGGCGGCGATGACCGCCAGGGTCGGCACGATGGCGGTGCCCCGGTCGGCGGCCATGTTGGCGGTGTCCGGCTCGATCAGGGTGCCGTGCTCGATGCAGTGCACGCCCAGCTCGACGGCCCGCCTGATGGCCCGGTCGGGGTGGATGTGGGCGGTGCAGTACACCAGGTGGTTCTCCACCTCCTCGACGATGGCGCGCACCTCGTCGTTGGAGAACTGGATTCCGTCCAGGGGGTCCGACACCGACGACACGCCGCCCGACCCGCAGAACTTGATGAACGACGCGCCGCGGCGCAGTTGCTCGCGGATCACCCGGCGCACGGCGTCGACCCCGTCCACCACGACGCCGAGCGGGTTGGCGAAGCAGCAGCCGCACATGACCGCGTGGTCGTCGTGGGCATGGTGGTCGTGGTGGTGGCGGAAGTCGGCGTGGCCGCCGGTCTGGCTCAGGGCCTTCTCGCAATAGAACAGGCGCGGCGCCGTGATCAGGCCGTGCTCGATGGCCATCCACAGGCCGTAGTCGGCGCCGCCGGTGTCGCGCACCGAGGTGAACCCGCGGTCCAGCATGTCGCGCAGCATGTTGGCGGCGTGGTGGGCGTACATGGTCACCGGCAGGCGCTGCAGCCGGTTGACGTTCAGGTCCTGGCAGTAGGCGTGGATGTGGGCGTCGATCAGGCCCGGCATCAGCACCCGGCCGCCGCAGTCGATCACCTGGGCGTCGGGCGGCGCCGGCGCGTCGGAGACGGCGGTGATGCGGTCGCCGTCCACGGTCACGCTTGTTGTGACCAGGCCGTCGTTGGCGCCGTCGAAGACGCGGGCGTTGGTGAACACGATCATGGTTGCCTCCCCGTTTGCGGTTGGACGCCGCGGGGGTCTTGGCGCCCCCGCGGCGGTGGCGCGGTCACTTCAGGTGGGCGGTGATCCGCTCGAAGTAGCCGACGGCCGTGGGGCCGGCCTTCTCGGCCTGTTCCCGCCACAGCTTCAGCAACTCGGCCTGGATCAGCTTGCGGTCGGCCAGCGGCACCGGGTCCAGCATCTTCATGCCGCCCTTGGTGGTCAGCCATTCGTAGGCCTCCTTCTCGGCGGCGCCGACCTTCCATTTCTCCACCGACTCGTTCCACATTTGCTCGGAGGTGTCCTTCAGGATCTGGCGCAGGTCCGCCGGCACCTTCTCCCACACGTCCTTGTTGACGCCGATGGTGAACGGATAGGCCATGGAGAAGGCGGCCAGGTAGCTCATGCAGCAGGTCACCTCGTAGATGGACTGCGACTTGCCATAGGTGGGGCCGTACACCGAGGCGTCGACGACGCCGGTCTTGAGCGCCAGGTACAGCTCCGACGACGGCACCACCTGGGTCGACACGCCGAGGGCGTTGAACGCCTTCAGGCCGTCCTTGGTGAAGTGGCGGAACTTGATCTTGCGCAGGCCCTCGAGGGTGTTGACCGGCTCCTTGGACATGATGACCAGGTCGCGCAGGGCGCCGAACGGCGCCTTGCCCACCTGCACGATGTTCCACTTGTCGGCGGCCAGGATCTCGGCGCCGACCTTGTACTGCTCGTCGACGATCTTCAGGTTCTCCTCCGGCTCGGCCAGCACGCCGTGGGGGGCGAACACGCCCATCATCGGCTCGTCGCGGACCACGTAGTAGGGCACGATGAACATGGCATCCAGGGCCCGCTGCTTCAGCACGCGCAGGCTGTCCACGTTCTTGAAGCCGATGGTCTCGATGGGGATCACTTCGATCTCGAACCGGCCGCCGGACTTCTCCTTGACCCGTTCCGCCAGGTCCAGCAGGCGCACGGTCTGCGGGTCCTTGGGCCCGACCGAGCTGCCGAGCCGCCATTTGACGTCGGCCGCGCCGGCGCCGCAGGTGAGGCCGATCGCCAGGGCGGCGGCGGTCACCAGTGTTGTCAGGGTTCGTTTCATTTCGCCTCTCCTCTGTCAAAAAGCGGCGCTCCGGGTGCCGCGGACCATGCCCCTGCGGGGCGTCTTGGTTGTTGTTCTTGCGCGCTACCCCGACGCCAGGGATGGCAGGAACAGCGCGATTCGGGGTTCCAGCGTGATCAGCACCAGGGCCAGCACCATCAGCAGCCAGAACGGCAGGCAGGCGACGGCGGCCTCGCCCAGGGTGACGCGGTTCTCGCTGACCGCCATCATCACGAACAGGTTGATGCCCAGCGGCGGCGTCAGCAGGCCGATCTCGATCACGATCACCAGCACGATGCCGAACCACACCGGGTCGAAGCCCAGCCCGGTGACCAGGGGGAACACGAAGGGCAGGGTGATCAGCAGCATCTCGATGGGGCCGAAGAAGCAGCCCAGCACCAGGTACATGGCGTAGATCAGGGTGATCACCACCCCGGGCGGCAGGCCGGCCTCGCCGACCGCCAGGATGATCTGCTTGGGCATGCCGGTCAGGGCCACGGCCTGGGACAGCACGATGGCGCCGACGATGATGAAGCCGAGCGCGCTGAAGGTGACCACCGTGTTGCGCAGGGCCCGCCACAGCTTGGCCCAGGTCAGTTCGCGGTACAGCAGGGCCAGGATCAGCGCCGTGGCCACGCCCAGGGCCGCCGACTCGGTGGGGGTCGCCAGGCCGAAGAAGATGGTGCCCAGGATGGCGAACACCAGCACCACGAAGGGCCAGGCCTGGGCCGACAGGCGCAGGGCCGTGGCCAGGGGCACCACCGCGCCCTCGACCGGCGCCAGGTCGCGGCGCAGGGTGGCGTGGATGCCGATGTAGATCATGAAGAAGGTGGCCAGCATCAGCCCCGGCACCACCCCGGCCATGAACAGGTTGCCGACCGAGACGTCCTGCCAGGCGCCGTAGATGATCAGCGCGATGCTGGGCGGGATCAGGATGCCCAGGGTGCCGCCGGCGGCGATCGACCCGACCACGGCCTTGCGGTTGTAGCCGCGCCGCTCCAGCTCCTTGTAGGCGATCGACCCGACCACGGCGGCGGTGGCCGTGGACGATCCGCTGATGGCGCTGAAGATGGTGCAGGTGCCGATGTTGGTTTGCAGCAGCTTGCCCGGCAGGCGCTCGAAGGTCGGCGACACCGACGAATAGATGCGCCGCGCCAGCCCCGTCTGGCCCAGGATCTCGCCCAGCAGGATGAACGCCGGGATGGCGGTGAAGGTGAAGCTGTTGAACACGTTCCACACCGCGTTGCCGAGCACCGAGAAGTTGCCGTTGAACTCGAAATACAGCACCGCCAGGCCGAGCGAGGCGATGGTCGTGCCCAGCAGGTTGCCGGTCAACAGGGCGGCGAGGACGAGCAGGATCAGGGTCGCGGTCAGCATGGCGCGGTCACTCCGGCTCGAGCTCGGTGGCGGCCCGGGCCTCGCGCACCGGGGCGCCGGACAGCACGGCGTGCAGGTCGACCAGGGCGCGGGCGGCGACGGCCAGGCACAGGACCCCCAGGGACACCGGGATGACCGCCATCCACGGCCACATGATGAAGTCCGAGACGTAGGACCGGGACTGGAACTCGTAGCTCATGGCGGCGAAGTCCCGCAGCTGCACGATCAGCATCACCAGCACGGCGATGGTCAGCAGGTGGCCCAGGACCATGGCCCAGCCCTGGGCCCGGTCCGGCAGCTTGCGCCAGACCAGCAGCACGCGGATCTGGCGGTTGCTGGTGAAGCCCTCGGGCACCGACAGGAAGGCCACGGTGACGAACAGGAACGCCGCCAGCTCCTCGGTCTCGGGGATGGGCTGGGCCAGCATGTAGCGCTGCAGGCTGGAGAACACCAGGATAGCGACAATGCCCGCCACCGACAGGGCGGCGGCGGCCGACATCAGCCAGGCGACCCGGCCCATGACGGCCTCGGCCGCTTGGGCGGCGCGCTCCAGGACCTTCATGGCCGGCCGCTCCCACGCTCCGCCATGGCCCTAGCTCCAGACCTCGCGCGCCACGCGCAGCCAATTGCCGCCCAGGATGCCGCGCACGTCGTCGTCGGCGTAGCCGTGGCTGACCATCTGCTCGGTCAGCACCGGGATCTGCTCGGGGTCGACCACGCGCACCTCCACGTCGTAGCTCTGGCCCGCCGGGTACTTGGACGCCTTGCGGCGCACGAATCCGTTCAGGGCGTCCAGTTCCGAGACGAAGTCCAGGCCGATGCCCACGTGGGCCGGGCCGACGAGCTGCACCCAATGGTCCAGGTGGCGGAACAGGGCCTCGGTCGAGGTGTCGTTGGGGCCCAGGAAGATGCCGATGCCGTTCACCCCCACGACCCCGCCGGTGGCGGCGCAGGCCTTGGCCTGCTCGTCGGCGATGTTGCGCTCGTGGTCGACCAGGGCGCGGCTGTTGGAGTGCGAGAAGATGACCGGGCGGGTGGCCACCTCGAACACGTCCATGGTGGTGCGGTACCCGGTGTGGGTGCAGTCCACCAGCATGCCGACCTGTTCCATGGCCTGCACCACCTCGACGCCGAACCGCGACAGGCCGGCGTCGGTGCGCTCGTGGCAGCCGTCGCCGACGTTGTTCTTCTGGTTGTAGGCCATCAGGGCCTGGCGCACGCCCAGGCGGTAGAACACCTCGACCAGGCCGGTGTCGCGCTCGAACGGCAGGGTGCCCTGGAAGCCGAACACGATGGCCATGCGGCCCGACGCCTTGGCCGCCTCCACGTCGGCGGCGCCGTCCACCAGGACATAGCGGTCGGCGTTGGCGTGGAAGTGGGCGCGGGCGCTGGAGATGGCCTCGACCGCCGCGGCCATGTTCTCGTTGTCGCTGGCGATGGTCAGGTTGACGCAGTCGTAGCCGCTGTCGGCCATGCGCACCAAGCTGTTCAGGTGCGCCTCGCGCGAGCCGCACACGGGCCCGAAGGGAAAGGTGTTGTCCCACACCAGGGCCTCGCGGTGCAGGGCCGCCGCGCGCTCCGAGATGTTCCACGCCGTCATCGAGTGTCCTCCCACATCCTTGCCCGCCAGCGGGCGTCGTTGGGCCCGCGCGCTATGCGCCGGGGCCCCGTTTCAGTTTCTGGTGAATGGCGTCCTTCAGCAGTTCGACCTGTCCCGTGCGCCGCTCAACGGCGTCGCCGAACATGCGCAGCAGGGCGATGCCGCGCAGCTCCGAGGTGACGAACTGGCACAGGTCGGCCAGCTCCCGGCGCGACAGGCCGGTGTCGGCGAACAGGCGGCGGAACCGCTCCTCGGCGGCCCGGGTCGCCGCCCGCTGGTGCTGCAGGACCAGGTCGTAGACCTCGGGCTCGCTGCGCGAACCGACCACCACCTCCCAGACCGCCATGTAGCGGGGGTTGCGGTAGATGTCCCAGTAGGCGTCCACCAGCCGGCGGCAGCGGTCGCGCAGGTCGTCGTCGGCCGGCGGGTCGGCCGGGGTCCACAGCTCGATGCCCGGGAACAGGCGGTCGATGATTTCCGCCATCAGGTGGTTCTTGGCGCCGTAGTGGTGCTGCAGGGCGCCGGTGGTGACCCCGGCGCGGCGGCAGATCTCCACCACCGTGCAGCGGCGGTAGCCCTGTTCCAGCAGGATATCGATGGCGGCCTCCAGCAGCAGGCCGCGGGTGGCCTCGCTGCGCTCCTCCTGCGACCGACGGCGCGGCGGCGCCGCCGGATCGGCGGGCTGGGAAGGCGACCTGCGGGCGTCGGTGTCCATGGGCGGCTCGGCCTTTCGTAAACATAAATTATATGCTTAATGTTTTTTCCAGGAGTCAAGAGCTTTCCATGGGCCCCCGGATGGGCCCCCGGATGGAGCGGCCGTGCCGGGCGCCGCGGTGGAAAGGGCGCGGGCATTCTTCCCGTTGACCGTCCCCGGGCGCCGTGCATAGATGGCGCCCGTCCTGCAGCGGGGAGGGAAGGCGCCACCACATGCACGTGATCCTGCGCGACGAGCACCGCGGCACCGAGCGCCGCACGCCGCTGCTGCCGGCGGGGGCCGAGGCCCTGGTGGCGGCGGGCTACGCGGTGACCGTGGAGCGCTCGGCCAAGCGGGTCGCCGCCGACGCCGACTTCGCCGCCGCCGGCTGTGCCCTGGCCGACCCCGGCACCTGGACCGCCGCCGGGCCCGGGACGGTGGTCCTGGGCCTGAAGGAGTTGCCCGAGGGCGCCGGCCCGCTGCCCCAGTCCCACGTCTACTTCGCCCATGCCTACAAGAACCAGGCCGGCTGGCGCGACCTGCTGGGCCGGTTCCGGCGCGGCGGCGGCACCCTGATGGACCTGGAATACATGGCCGACGCCAGCGGCCGCCGGGTGGCCGCCTTCGGCTACTGGGCCGGCTACCTGGGCGCCGCCCTGGCCCTGATCCAGTGGCTGGACCGGGCCGCCGGGCGGGCGCCGACCCTGGACTCGGGCCTGGCTCCGTTCGAGGATGCCGCGGCGCTGGACCGCCGCATCGAGGCTGCCCGTGCCGGCGCCCCGCGCCCGCCCCGCGCCGTGGTCATCGGCGCCCTGGGCCGCAGCGGCAGCGGCGCCGTGGCCCTGCTGCGCAAGCATGGCTGCGACGTCAGCGCCTGGGACATGGCCGAGACCAACCCGCTGGACCGCGCCGCCCTGCTGGGCCACGACATCCTGGTCAACTGCGTCCTCATGACCGGGGCCATCGACCCGTTCGTGATGCCGGACCAGGTGACGGCGGACACCCACTTGGCGGTGGTCGCCGACGTCTCGTGCGACCCCACCAGCCCCGGCAACCCGCTGCCCTTCTACACCGCGCCCACGTCCTGGGACGCGCCGGCCCTGGCCATCCCGGGCGCCGGCCGCGTCTTCGACCTGATCGCCATCGACAACCTGCCGTCGCTGCTGCCGCGCGAGAGCAGCGACGACTTCGCGGCGCAGCTGCTGCCGCACCTGTTGAACCTGCGCCTGGGCGACGACGACCCGGTCTGGGCCTCCACCCGGCGGGCCTACGCCGCCGCCCTCGACCGCCTGCAAGGAGAAGCGTGAATGAGCAGCGAAGGACACACCATCCACTGGCTCGGCGCCGGCCTGTCGTCGGGCCCCGGCGTGGTCGCCCTGGCCGAGCGCCGCGGCAACGTGGTGCTGTGGAACCGCACTTTGGACAAGGCCCAGGCCCTGGCCGCCCGCGCCGCCCCCGGCGCCGGCATCGAGGCCCGGGCCCTGGACCTGGACGCCGTGGCCGCCGCCGCCCGCCCGGGCGACGTGCTGGTCTCCATGCTGCCCGGCGACCTGCACGCCCGGGTGGCCAAGATCGCGCTCGACGCCGGCGCCCACATGGTCACCACCAGCTATCTCAGCGACGCCATGCTGGCGCTGGACGGCGAGGCCAGGTCCAAGGGCCTGTGCGTGGTCAACGAGGTCGGCCTCGATCCGGGCATCGACCACCTGTTCGCCCACCTGCTGGTGGCCGCGGCCAAGGACGCGGGCGTGCTGGGCCAGGGGCGGCGCCTGCACTTCGTCTCGCACTGCGGCGGCTTCCCGGCCGTGCCGACGCCCTTCACCTACAAGTTCTCCTGGGCCCCCCTGGGGGTGCTGACGGCGCTGCGCAACCAGGCCCGCAGCATCGCCGGCGGCGCCGAGAAGCGGGTCACCAAGGCCTGGACCGAGGTCGAGGACATCACCATCATGGGCGAGACCTACCAGGTCTACCCCAACCGCGACAGCCTGCCCTACATGGCCGAATACGGCCTGGACGGCGAGACCAACATGCAGACCTTCGTGCGCGGCACCCTGCGCATGGGCGGCTGGACCGACGCCTGGGCCGACGTCTTCCCGGTGGTCGAGTCGGGCGACATGGACGCCATGCGCGCCCTGTCGCAGCGCCTGTGGGCCGAGCACGCCTACGGTCCCGACGAGGAGGACCGGGTGATCCTCTATGTGGCGCTGGACGCCGAGGGCGGCGGCGGCGCCGAACCCTGGCACGCCTCCCTGGCCCTGGACGAGACCGGGCGCGGCTGGCAGACGGCCATGGCCCGCACCGTGTCCCTGACCTGCGCCCAGGCCATCGGCGCGGTGCTGGACGGCCGCATGGCCCCCGGGGTCGCCGCCGGCACCCACGACCTGGCCGAGATCCGGCGCTGGCTCGGCGCCCTGGGCGACGACGGGGTCAAGGTTCTGGCCGACGGCATCGATGTCTGAGCCCGCCGCCCCCGGCGGCGGCATCGCCAAGCTGCTGAACCCCGCCTCGGTGGCCATCCTGGGCGCCACCGAGGGCGCCAACCGCGTGGGGGGCCGGGTCTTGCGGTACATGCTGGAGGCCGGCTTCCAGGGGCCCGTCTACCCGGTCAACCCGGGCCGCGACACGGTCCAGGGCCGGCCCGCCTTCGCCACCGTCGGCGACATCCCCGGCACCGCCGACTGCGCCATCCTGGCGATCCCGGCCCGGGCGGTGGCCGAGTCCCTGCGCGCCTGCGCCGCCAAGGGGGTGGGCGCGGCGGTGGTGTTCAGCTCGGGCTTCGCCGAGATGGGCGCCGAGGGCCGGCGCCTGCAGGCCGAGCTGGGCGACGCCGCGCGCGAGGCCGGGGTGCGCCTGCTGGGGCCCAACTGCCTGGGCGCCTTCAACGCCCACCTGGGCTTCATGGCCACCTTCAGCTCCAACCTGCTGGGCAACCTGCCGGTGCCCGGTGCCGTCGGCATCGTCAGCCAGAGCGGGGCGTTCGGCGCCCACCTGTATTCCCTGGCGCGGCAGCGCGGCATCGGCCTGTCGTACTGGGTCACCACCGGCAACGAGGTGGACATCACGCTGGCCGACTGCATCGCCTTCATGGCCAACGCCGGCGACGTCAACACCATCGTCGTCTACGCCGAGGGCATCAACGACCCCGACGGCCTGCGCGCCGCCCTCGACCTGTCCCGCGAGAAGCGCAAGCCGGTGATCTTCCTCAAGGTCGGCCGCACCGAGGCCGGCGCCAAGGCGGCGCACTCGCACACCGCCTCGCTGGCTGTCTCCGACGTGGTCTGCGACGCCCTGTTCCGCCAGACCGGCACCCACCGGGCCGAGACCACCGAGGAGATGATCGAGCTGGCCTACGCCTGCCAGATGGGCGTGTTCCCCGCCGGCAACCGGGTCGGGGTGCTGACCATGTCCGGCGGGGTCGGGGTGCAGATGGCCGACGTCTCGATCAAGTCCGGCATGGCGGTGCCCGAGCTGCCGGCCGACCTGCAGGCCGAGATCAAGGGCCTGATCCCCTTCGCCGCCACCGCGAACCCGGTCGACGTCACCGCCTCGGCCATGGAAGACACCAGCCTGCTGACCCGCACCATCGACATGCTGCTGGACGCGCCGCAGTGCGATTCCGTGGGCGCCTTCATGACCCCCGTGGCCGCCACCGACGAGTTCACCGACCAACTGGTGGCCAGCCTGGCGCAGTCCCGCGCCCGCCACCCGGACAAGCCGTTCGCCCTGTGCATGCCGGCGCCGGCCGGAATCCGCGCCCGCTACGAGGCCGGCGGCAACATGGTGTTCGACACGCCGGAGCGGGCGGTGGACGCCTTCGCCGCCCTGGCCAGGTTCCGCGCCGGCTTCGAGCGCGGCGCCGGCGACCCGCCGCCGGCCCTGCCCGCGGGCGCCGAACCCGTGCCGGCCGAGGCGGTGGGCGAGGTGGCGGCCAAGGCCATCCTGGCCGCGGCGGGGATCCCGGTGCCGCGCGAGGTGCTGGCGTCCGATCCCGACGCCGCCGTGGCCGCGGCGGCGGACATGGGCGGGCCGGTGGCGATGAAGATCGTCTCGCCCGACATCGCCCACAAGACCGAGATCGGCGGCGTCCTGCTGGGCGTCGCGGGGGCCGACGCCGTGGCCGCCGGCTTCGCCACCCTGATGGACCGCGCCCGCGCCGCCCACCCCGGCGCCCGCCTGGACGGCGTCTCGGTGGCCGAGATGGTCACGGGCGGGGTCGAGACGGTGATCGGCGCCCAGGTCGACCCCACCTTCGGTCCCGTCGTCATGTTCGGCCTGGGCGGCATCTTCGTCGAGGTGCTGAAGGACGTCAGCTTCCGCCTGGCCCCGTTCGGCGTCGACGAGGCGCGGCGCATGGTCCGCGAGATCCGCGGCTTCCCCCTGCTGGCCGGGGCCCGCGGGGCCGAACCGGCGGACCTGGACGCCCTGGCCCAGGCCCTGGCCCGGGTCTCGGCCTTCGCCGCGGCCAACGCCGACCGGCTGGAGAGCCTGGACATCAACCCGTTCCGGGTCCTGCCCAAGGGCGCCCTGGCCCTGGACGCCCTGATCGTGCCCAAGGGTCGGTAGGGGGCCGGTAGGGGGCGCTTTTTCGCCGTTCCGGGGCGGTTTGGGGCGGTTTCGCGCCCGATGTCGTCAGGGCAAGGCGTTGATTCCGTTGCAAACCGGGCCTGCGCACTGGGAAGATGTCGTCATTTGTCGTCATTGCCCGGCGGCGGCGCGCACCCTCACCCCGGCCCTCTCCCTCGAGGGAGAGGGAGGTCGACCGCGCGTCGGCGCGGGAGGGTGAGGGGGCCTGGCGGCCGCTCCCGGTTCCGTTCCTATTCACAATCGCAAAGAGCTGACAGGAATATAGTCAGGAAATGGGAAAGTTCAAGGGGCCGCGATTGGGCCGGTAACGGGGGCGGGCGGTGCCGTCAGGCCGGCGCCGGGACCACGTAGAACAGTACCGAGAAGAAGTGGAAGGTGCTGCCGCCGACCACGAACAGGTGCCACACGGCATGGCCGAAGGGCAGGCGGCGCCACAGGTAGAAGACCACGCCGATGCTGTAGGCCAGGCCGCCCGCCACCAGGAACACCAGCCCCGGGGTGGCGAGCTGGGCCAGGATGGCCTTGCCGCCGATCAGCACCGGCACCCAGCCCAGGGCCAGGTAGAAGACGAAGGCGTATTTCTCGTACAGGGCCCCGCGGCCGGTGGCCAGGGCCGCCACCTGGGCGGTCACGCCGGCGGCCACCAGGCCCCAGACGGTGAAGAACATGGCCCAGTCGTAGCCCGGCGGCAGCAGCAGGCAGAACGGCGTATAGGTGCCGGCGATCAGCAGCTTGATGCCCACGTGGTCCAGGCTGAGGAACACCCGCTGCACCCGCCCCGGCGGGAAGGCGTGCTGCAGGGTCGAGAACATGTACAGCAGCACCAGGGCGATGCCATAGACCAGGGCGGCGCCCAGGCTGCCGTCGCGGCCCACGTCCACCGCCCGCACGATCAGCAGCACCAGGGCCGCCACCCCCAGCATCAGCCCCAGCCCGTGGGTCAGGGCGTTGGCGCATTCCTCGGCCAGTTCGCGGCGGCTGCGGGCGGTCGCGGCGGTCGGGGTCATGGCGGCGCGGGCTCCGTGGTTGCGAGTCGTTCTCGCCGGTGACGGTAGCAGAGCCGGCCGGCGCCGCAAAGGCGAAACCGATTCCGGTTGAACCGCCCCGACAGGGCCGGCAGAATGCCCGGGATTTCAGGCACTTCCACCGCAACGACCGCCACGGGAGCCCATGCCGTCCGCGCCGCCCGCCAGTTCCGCCACCGATCCCGCCGACTTCGACGGCCGCCTGCTGGCCATGGCCGTGCGGGTGCTGGAGGGCGGCCGCGCCGCGCCCTTTGACGAGCCGGCGGCCGAGGACCTGGCCCGCCGCGCCGACGGCGACTTCGAGCACCGCCTGGTGGTCCGCGCCCGGGCCCTGCCGGTGGCCGCGCCCCTGGGCCGGGCCCTGGCGCGCCTGCGCCGCATCCTGGGCCTGGTGGCCGGGGGCGCCGCCGTGGTGGCCGCCGCCGGCGGCGCCGCCACCGCCCAGGCGGCCCTGACCGGGTCGGTGCCGGTGAACTTCCCGGTGGCCCTGCTGGGCCTGCTGGGGGTGCACCTGATCGCCCTGGTCCTGTGGCTGGTGCTGATGGTGGTGATGCGCGGGGCGGCGGTTCCCACCTCGCTGGGCGGCATGGTGGCCGCCGTGGCCCGCCGCCTGGCCGTGCGCGGCAGCGGCGGCGACGGCGCTGGCGACGGCGGCGGGCAGGAGGGGAACCCCGAGGCGGTCATGGTGCGCACCGCCGGGGCGGTGCTGGCGCGGGGCGCCATCGGCCGCTGGACCCTGGGCGCCATCAGCCACGGCCTGTGGCTGGCCTTCATGGCCGGGGCCCTGGCCGCCGCGCTGCTGGTGCTGAGCACGCGCCAGGTCAGCTTCACCTGGGAGACCACCATCCTGTCGGCGGATACCTATGTGCCGGCCACCCGGGCCATCGCCGTGCTGCCGCGCCTGGCCGGGTTCCCGGTGCCCACCGACGAACAGGTCCGCGCCGGCCGCTGGACCGGGCAGGCGCCGCCGTCCACGGCCGGGGCCGAGGCCTGGTCCGGGCTGCTGGTGGGGGCGGTGGTGGTGTACGGGGCGGTGCCGCGCCTGGTGCTGCTGCTGCTGTGCTGGGGCCTGCGCGCGTTGGCGGTGGCGCGCTTCCGCCTCGACCTTGCCCTGCCCGGGTTCCTGCGCCTGCGCGAGCGGCTGCTGCCCTCGGTCCGGCGCGAGGGCGTGGTCGACCCCGACACCGGCGGCGCCGAGGCCGCGCCGCCGGCGATCGAGGCGGTGCCCGTGGCCCGGGTCGACGGACCGGTGGCCGCCCTGGCCCTGGAGACGGCCTTCGACCCCGGGCACTGGCCGCCGCCGGTGGCCGGGGTGGCGTGGCTGGACCTGGGCGGCCTGGACGGGCGCGACGACCTGGCCCGGGCGCGGGCGCGCCTGCAAGGGGAGGGGCACTGCCTGCTGCTGGCGGCGGTGTCGCTGCTGTCCACTCCCGACCGGGGCATGGCCGCGGCCCTGGCCGCCCTGCACCGGGCCAGCGGCGCGCCCCTGGTCCTGGTCCTGGCCGACGGCGCCCGCCTGCGCGCGCGCCTGGACGCCGCCACCGCCGACCAGCGGCTGGAGGACTGGCGGGCCCTGGCCGTGCGCGTCGGCGTGGCCCCGGAATGGGCGCTGGAATACGACCCGGCGGCGGCCGACGGCGGCGCCGGCCGGGCGCGCCTGGCGCGCCTGCTGGGCGGGGAGGCGGCATGATGGCCGCGGCGCCGCTGAAGGTGGCCGTGGTCGGCCACACCAACACCGGCAAGACCTCGCTGCTGCGCACCCTGACCCGGGACGTGGACTTCGGCCAGGTGTCCAACCGCCCGGCCACCACGCGGCATGTGGAGGCCTCGACCCTGCTGCTGGACGGGCGCCCGGCGGTGGAGCTGTTCGACACCCCGGGCCTGGAGGATTCCGCCGGCCTGCTGGAACGGCTGGAGGGTCTGCGCCGCGACCGCGGCGTGGACTGGACCGACGCTATCCTGGCCTTCCTGGCCGAGCCGGCCCTGCAGGACGGTTTTGCCCAGGAGGCCAAGGTGCTGCGCCAGATGATGGCCAGCGACGCGGCGCTGTACGTGGTCGACGCCCGCGACCGGGTCCTGGGCAAGCACCGCGACGAGCTGGAGATCCTGGGCCGCTGCGCCCGGCCGATCCTGCCGGTGCTGAACTTCGTCGCCGACCCCGAGGCCCGCGAGGAGGCCTGGCGCGACCACCTGGCGCGGGTCAACATGCACGCCGTGGTGGCCTTCGACACGGTGGTGTTCGACGAGGCCGGCGAGCGCAACCTGTTCGCCAAGATGCGCACCCTGATGGACCGCCACGCCGCCGTGCTGGACGCCCTGGTCGAGGACGCCGGGCGCCGGCGCCAGGCCCTGCGCCGGGCCTCGGCCGAGGTCATCGCCGACCTGCTGATCGACGTCGCCGGCCATGCCGTGGCCGTGCCCAGCGACGACCCGGCGGCCGCCGAGGCGGCCCTGGAACGCCTGCGCGCCGCCGTGCGCGCCGCCGAGCAGGGCTGCGTGACCCGGCTGTTGGACCTGCACCGGTTCCGCCCCGGCGATTACCTGTCGGAAACCCTGCCCCTGACCGACGGCCGCTGGGGCACCGACCTGTTCAGCGCCGAGTCCCTGGCCGAGTTCGGCATCACCACCGGCTCGGCCGCCGCCACCGGCGCCCTGGCCGGGCTGGCCATCGACGCCATGGTGGGGGGCATGACCCTGGGCGCGGCGGCGGCCACGGGGGCCCTGATCGGCGCCGTGGCCGGGGCCGCCAAGAGCCGCGGGCGGGAAATCGTCGACAGCCTGCGCGGGGTGACCGAGCTGCGCGTGGACGCGGCGACGCTCGACCTGCTGGCGCGGCGCCAGACGGCCCTGGTGCGGGCCCTGCTGCGGCGCGGCCATGCGGCCCAGGAGCGGGTGCGCCTGGCCGCCGCCGACACGGCGGAATGGCCGCCCGGCCCGGCGCGGGACCTGCGCGGCCTGCTGGCCGGCCTGCGCCACCGCGCCGACTGGTCGCGCCTGGCATCGCCCGGGCGGGTCGAAACGGAAGGCGGCCGCGCCGAGGCGCGCGACCGCCTGAGTGACGTGATCGTGCAGACGATGTGACCCGGCCGTCGCGGCGGCGCCCCGTCTCGCCGCCGGCGGCCCGGCCCCGGGGCGGTTGTCAGCCGGCCATGCGGAATTCGCGGACCTGGATCTTGCCGGTGGCCAGCTTCTTGACCCGGGCCTGGGTTTCCGGGGTCAGCAGGCAGTCGACCGCGGCCTCGCCCTCCAGGTCCATGGCCGTCTCGACGTCGTGCTGGAACGAGCGGTTGATCACCCGCTTGAACGCGGCCACGGACTTGCGCGGCAGCTTGGCGATGCGCTTGGCGGTCTGCAGGGCCTGGGACATGACCTCGCTTTCCGGGCTCGCCTTCCAGACCAGGCCCAGGTCCTGGGCGATGCCGCCGTCGAAGCGTTCGCCGAACAGGATCAGCTCCTTGGCCCGCTGCAGGCCGACCAGCTTGGGCAGCACCGCGGTGGCGCCGCCGGTGACGGCGATGCCCAGCGCGATCTCGGGCATGAAGCAGCGCGTGCTGCGGGCCATGATGGTCAGGTCGCAGTTGATGGCCCATTCCAGGCCGGCGCCCACGGCCCAGCCGTGGATGGCGCCGATCACCATCTTCTCGTTCAGGGCGATCTCGCGGCTGACTTCCTGGGCGGCGTGGACGTAGCTGCTGGTGGACTCGCGGCTGCTGGTGATGTCGGCGAAGGCCTTCAGGTCATAGCCGGCGCAGAAGGCGCGGCCGGCGCCGGTCAGGATCATCACCCGGGTCTCGGGGTCGGCGTTGCCCGCGGCCAGGGCCCGGTGCAGGTCGGTCAGCAGGTCGGCGTTGATGGCGTTCAGGCATTCGGGCCGGTTCAGGGTTACGGTACGGATGCCGTCCTCGAGGTGGCTTGTCACGGTCGTCATGGTGCCTCCTTCTCCGGCCGGTGGCCAGAGCGGTACGGGGTTGCACGAACCATCGCAAAGCCTAGTCCCCTGTTGGCGGTTCCGGGGCGCTGCACGTCGCGCCGACTGCCGGATCGGCCCATCGAATCGGGAGGAGTGGACCCGGTGGGCGGACCGCCACGACCGGCAGGGATGCCGGCCGGTTCCCGCGGGGCCTTCGTTGCGGGCCCCCGTTCCAGGAACGGAGCGGAGTCTACCCAATAACGGTCCCGCTGGCGAGATTTTTCTACGTTTATATTAGATAATTTTAATATTATCTGTCAAGGTCTCCGGCCGTCTTTGGGGGTTGTGGCGGCGGCAAGGCCGGGGAATCATGGCCCCGATGCAACGGCGAGACGCAACGGCGAGAATGGGGGAGGACCGGCCATGGCGACGAGCGATCTGATGGACCTGAGCGGACGGGTGGTGCTGGTGACCGGCGGCAACGGGGGAATCGGCCTGGGCATGGCCGAGGCCATGGCCAAGGCCGGCGCCGGGGTCTGCATCTGGGGCACCAACCCGGACAAGAACGCCGCCGCCCTGGCAACCCTGCGCGGCCACGGCGGCAAGGCCGAGGCCATGGTCTGCGACGTCACCGACCGGGCGGCGGTGGAGGCGCGCTTCGCCGACACCCTGGACATCTTCGGCCGGGTCGACGGCTGCTTCGCCAACGCCGGGCTGGGGCTGTGGCGGCGCTCGTTCCTGGACGTCAGCTTCGAGGACTGGCGCCGGGTGCTGGACATCAACCTGGACGGGGTGTTCCACACCTTCCAGGTGGCGCTGGGCCACATGGTCGAGCGGGCCAAGGCCGGCGACCCCTTCGGCCGCCTGGTGGCCACCTCCAGCATCGCCTCGCTGATGGGGTCCCTGGGCCACGAGCACTACGCCGCCTCCAAGGGGGCGGTGAACTCGCTGATCGAGGGGCTGGCCGTGGGCAACGGCCGCTGGGGGGTGACGGCCAACGCCATCCTGCCCGGCTGGACCGAGACCGAGATGACCGGCGACCACTTCGGCAACGACAAGTTCACCGCCGCCGTCATGCCGCGCCTGCCGATCCGCCGCTGGGGCCGGCCCGAGGATTTCGCCGGCATTGCCGTGTACCTGATGAGCGCGGCGTCGTCCTACCACACCGGCGACTGCATCGTCATCGACGGCGGCTTCCGCCTGTTCTGACCGCGATTCCGGGGCGCCTTGCCGGCCCCGTGCCCGTGCGCGACTCCGGGCCCAAATCGGGTCCGCGCACGGATGCACAACTGAGTGTTACATTTTTATTGCATTTTTGTTAAGCTCCCTCTCAACGCTGTCGCCAAGCAGCTAATCAGGGGGGGATTGGCAATCGATGAGACTGTCTGAACTCGACCGGACGCGCCATTGTCCGGGTGCCATCCCGACTCTTCCCAACTCCTGCCGGACCGTCCTCCGGCGCGGGCCAAGCCTGGCCCGCGGCGCGGGAAACCCGCCGGCATTCAGCTCGAGGAGATCGATGCACCATGGCAAAAAACCCATTTGTCAGTCTGTTCGGCAAATCGCCGTTCAAGCCCATGCAGCAGCACATGGACGTGGCCGCCAAGACGGCGCGCACCGTGGTCAAGCTGCTGGAGGCCCGCAGCGAGGGCGACGACGCCCGTTTTGACGAGGCGGCTGACAAGATCGTCAAGAACGAGCACAAGGCGGACACGATCAAGAACGAGATCCGTTCGCACCTGCCCAAGAGCCTGATGATGCCGGTGGACCGGCGCGACCTGCTGGAGATCCTGGACATCCAGGACAGCATCGCCGACGCCGCGCAGGACATCGTCGGTCTGCTGACCATCCGGCGCATGGACGTGCCGGAAGCCATGAAGGTGGAACTGCTGGCCCTGGCCGCCCGCTGCGCTGACGCCTGCGAGCACGCCGCCGCCATCATCAACACCCTCGACGAACTGGTCGAGACCGGCTTCCGCGGGCCCCAGGTCGACCTGGTGCTGGAGATGTCGGACGAGCTGAACCGCATCGAAAGCGACACCGACCGCATCGCCAAGAACCTGTCGCAGACGCTGTTCGGCCTGGAGGCCGAGATGCCGCCGGTCTCGGTGATCCTGTGGTTCAAGCTCATCGAGCAGATCGCCGGCCTGGCCGACGGTGCCGAGAAGATCGGCAACCGGGTCGGGCTGTTGTTGGCGCGCTGACGGCGCGGCCGGAAATAATCAGGGGAATTGGGGAAATGGAAATCATTTCGAACTACGGCACGGCCTTCATCGTGATCGCCATCATCTTCGGCCTGTACATGACGTGGGGCATCGGCGCCAACGACGTCGCCAACGTCATGGGGACCTCGGTGGGGTCCGGCGCCATCACCGTCAAGACCGCCATCATCATCGCCGCCATCTTCGAGTTCGGCGGCGCCGCCCTGGCCGGCGGCCACGTGACCGCCACCATCCGCAAGGGCATCATCGATCCGGGCCCGATCGCCGCCAACCCAGAGATCCTGGTGTTCGGCATGCTGGCGGCGCTGCTGGCAGCGGCCATCTGGCTGATGGTGGCGTCGCAGCGCGGCTGGCCGGTGTCGACCACCCACTCCATCGTCGGCGCCATCGTCGGCTTCGCCATCGCCGGCATCGGCATGGAGGCCGTGAAGTGGGACAAGATCGGCACCATCGTCGCCAGCTGGGTGGTCTCGCCGCTGCTGGGCGGGGTCATCGCCGCGGCGCTGATGATCAGCATCCGGACCTTGATCCTGAACACCGACAACCCGTTCCGCAACGCCAAGCGGTGGGGCCCGGTCTATGTCTTCCTGGTCGGCTTCATCATCGCCCTGGTGACCCTGTTCAAGGGCCTGAAGCACCTGAAGATCGACCTCAGCGTGCCCATGAGCTTCGTCGTCGCGGTGCTGTTCGGGGTCGTCGTCGCCGGCATCGGCTGGATGCTGATCAACCGGGTGCAGGTGGACGACGCCGCCGACAAGGATTTCCACTTCGCCAGCGTCGAGAAGGTGTTCACGCCCATGATGCTGTTCACCGCCTGCGGCATGGCCTTCGCCCACGGCGCCAACGACGTGGCCAACGGCGTCGGCCCCCTGGCCGCCGTCTACGGCCTGGTCCAGTCGGGCGGCGAGGTGGCCCAGAAGTCGGGCATGCCGCTGTGGATCCTGCTGCTGGGCGGGTTCGGCATCGTCGTCGGCCTGGCCACCTATGGCTTCCGCGTGATGCAGACCATCGGCCACAAGATCACCGAGCTGACCCCGTCGCGCGGCTTCTGCGCCACCATGGCGGCGGCCATCACCGTGGTCCTGGCGTCGCGCCTGGGCCTGCCGGTGTCGACCACCCACATCGCCGTCGGCGGCGTCATCGGCGTCGGCCTGGCGCGCGGCATCGGCGCCATCGACCTGCGCGTGATCGGCGGCATCGTCATGTCCTGGGTCATCACCCTGCCCGTGGGCGGGGTGCTGGCGGCGGTGATCTTCTTCACCCTGAAGGGGATCTTCAGCTAGCGGGCGTCGCGGAACTGCCGGCCGGGGCCTCGGCCTCGGCCAGCAGGGCCGTCATCGGCGCCGTGCGGTATTCCAGCACCACCATCTCGGTCCCCACGCGGGTCACCACGCCGAACCGGCGCGGGTCGCTGGCGTGGACGATGTGGTGGTGCAGGATGCCGCGCACGTGGGTCCAGGCCCCCACCCCCTGGGTCAGCGGCGTGTGCCCGACGATGAAGGGGGTGTGGCGCTCCACCCCCAGGGACCGGCGGAAGGCGCGCACGTCGCGCTTGCGGTACCCGGCCGGCCGGCTGGGGCCGCGCAGGCGGGTCGAGATCAGCTCCCCCATCAGCCCCGGATAGTCGTGCACGGTGTTGAGCATGGCCATCGGCACTTCGGACCCCACCGGCCCGGCGTGGCAGGCGATGTACCCGCCGTTGCGGACGATGAAGGGCAGGGCGTCGAAGAACGCGGCCACCTGCTTGGTGTAGGGCTTGCCGCGCAGGTCGCGCAGGTGCTTGCGGAACAGGGTCGCCTGGGGCACGCCGCCCTTGCCCACGTCGCTGCTGAAGCTGTCGTGGTTGCCGCGCAGGTAGAAGAACGAGCGCGGGAAGCGGACCTTGAGGGTCATCAGCAGGTCGAGCATGACGACCGAGCTTTCCATGTCCTCCAGGTAGTCGTCCTCCTCCAGGTGCAGGGCGTCGCCCAGGGCCACCAGGCAGGCGCGCTCCTGGTCCAGGGCCGCCAGCAGGGAGTCCTGGGCCAGCAGGGTCAGCAGGTTGTCCACCTGGCCGTGCAGGTCGCCCACCAGCACCGGGACCGGGCCGTCGGGCAGGTCCAGGATGGTGCCCGGGGCGCCCTCGGCGGTGGGCATGCGGTAGGGCTCGTCGGCCAGCACCGCCAGGGTGCGCGCCACCAGGTCCTCGGCCGCCGCGGGCGGCAGGTGGTCCACCGGGGCGCCGAACAGGGCGCGCAGGTCGCGCAGGGTGCGTTGGCCCTGCTCGGCCATGGCCTCGCGCCCCGCCGCCGGCACCTGGAACACCTGGCTGCGGGCGTCGGGGTCCTGGGGCTCCAGCACGATGCCGCGGCGCCGGTTGCGGACGCGCAGGTGGCGCGCCGCCAGGCCTTCGGCCGGCGCCGGGGTCAGGGCCGCCGTTTCGCTGGCGCGGCCCACGGTCAGGCTCTCGCCCACCGCCAGGCGCACGAACGGGCGCAGCACCACGGCCTCGTCCGGTCCCCAGGCGCCGGCGTACAGCAGCCAGTCGCAGGGCGCCTTGGCATCGGTGCCCAGGCGCCGGTCGGGCACCAGGGTATAGACGGTGTCGTTCAGGTCCAGGACCAGGGGCCCCTGGCCGCGCGGCAGGCGCACGGCCCGGCGCAGCCGGCGCGGCTGGCTGTCCAGCTCCACCCGCGGGATTTCCTCCTGGTGGCGCAGGGCCTGGCGCAGGCGGCGGAACCATCCGACCCGGAGCCGCGACCACGGGTCCTCGGCCGGGTCGGCGCCGGCGCTGTCGTCGATGAAGTGCAGCGGCAGGTCGTCCATGTCGCGGCGCACGTAGACACGCAGTCCGGCGTTGTGCAGGTGCTCGGCCGTGGCCAGGAAGATGTCCACCTGGTTGGCCACCACGTCGGGGGCCAGGAACTCGTCGACGGCGTGGGTCTTGTGCCGGGCGCGCAGGCGGCGGCGCTCGAACAGCACCTCGGGCGGCGGCAGCAGGAACTCGAACACGTACAGTTCGCGCCAGCGCGGGCTCCAGAACCACTGCGGTTCGGGCGGGATGCGGATGCGCTTGGGGTCCAGCTCCAGCAGGCCGCCGCCCTCGTTCCAGGCGTCGTCGAACACGGTCTGGGCCTGGTCCACGCCCTTGACGGGGAACCCCAGGTGGACCTCGCGCGGGCGGAAGGTCAACTGCCGCGCCTTCCACCAGCCGGGCTGGGTCAGGTCGATGTAGCCCTCCTGGGGCCAGCCGCGGATACGCGAGATCAGGGTCGACTTGCCGGCCCCCGGCGGGCCGGTGATGATGAATTGCCGGAACGTGGGCTGTCGCGGGAAGGCGACGCCGCGGATGTTCTGGGTCTCGTCGAAGGGAATCAGCTTCATGGAATGCCTCGGCGCCGCCCCGCCGGCCGTCCCTGGAACTTGAACATGATTGCCATCCCGCGTCCGGCCACCGCGGCCGGTACTTGTTTTGACAGTTTTGTTACAACCTTACGGGCGTCGGCACCAGCCTTTCCGCACGCCGCCGGCGACCGCGGATCGGCGCGGGCAGGGCTAGCCGCGCCCGGGCTTCTTGGCCTTGAGCCGGGCCAGGCGGCGCTCCGCCGCCTTGACTTCGGCCTCCAGGGCGGCGATCTCGGAATCGCGGTTGCGGTCCGGGGCCGGACTTTCCGCCGTCGCCGGCTGGAACTGGGTCAGCATGTCCCAGGTCCATTCCAGCAAGGCCTCGTTGCGCTTGCCCATCTGCATGGGGTCGGCGAAGGGCATCAGCCCCCCGGACGCCCGTTCCAGATAGAGGCGCAGGTTTTCCTGGTTCATGGCGAAGACCTGCATGACCTGCTCCAGGTAGCGGGGCACCAGGGACTGCAGCATGTCGCCGTACAGGCTGATCATGGGCCGCAGGAAGCCGACCGGCAGCAGCGGCTCGCCGTGGGATTCCTTCTCGACGATGACGTTGGTCAGGATGGCGTGGGTGATGTCCTCGCCGCTGCGCGCGTCGACGACCAGGAACTCGCCGCCCTCGGCCACCATGGCGGCCAGGTCGGACAGGGTCAGGTAGTCCCCGGTCTCGGTGTTGTACAGCCGGCGGTTGGCGTATTTCTTGATGGTAAGGACGGCCCGCTTGCCGCCCGCCTGCGCGTTCATGTCCCGAACCCACCCCCTGGTCGTTCCGGTGGATGTCCCCCTCGCGGCGCGTGAGCCCCCATTGTCCCACGGATCATGCTGCGTCGCAACTGGGGCGGGCAAAACGGGGCGTCCGGCGCGGGGAACCGGGAGCGGGCGCCTACACCCGCCCCTTCAGGTCGGCGACGATGCGGGACGCGGTGTGGCCGTCCCACAGGTCGGGCTTGCGGCCGGTGGGCCAGTCGCCGGCCAGCACGCGGCCGATGGCGGCGCCCACGTCGGCCGGCGGCACCAGTTCGTTGGTGCCCTGGTCGATGGTGATGGGGCGCTCGGTGGTGGTGCGCAGGGTCAGGCAGGGGATGCCCAGGTAGGTGGTCTCCTCCTGGATGCCGCCGGAATCGGTGATCACCATCTTCGCCTGGCGCACCAGGCCCATGAACTGGATGTAGCCCAGGGGCTCGGTCAGGTGGATGCCCGGGGCGGCGGCGAAGCGGTCCATCAGGCCGAATTTTTCGAGGCTCTTGCGCGTGCGCGGGTGCACGGCGAACACCAGCGGCACCCGCGCCGCGGCCGCGATCAGGCGGTCCACCAGCATGGTCAGGACGTCGGCATGGTCCACGTTGCTGGGCCGGTGCAGGGTCATGACGCCGTAGGTGCCGGGGGTCAGGCCGAAGGTCTCGTAGGTGCGCGCGGTCTCGATGCGCGGGCGCATCAGCTCGTAGGAATCGATCATGATGTTGCCCACGCGGACGATGTGGGCCTCGGGCACGCCCTCGGCGCGCAGGTTGGCGTCGGCGTCGGGCGAGGGGGTCCACAGCAGGTCGGCGATGACGTCGGTGACCAGGCGGTTGATCTCCTCGGGCATGGTGCGGTCGCGGCTGCGCAGGCCGGCTTCCAGGTGGGCCACGTTCAGGTTCAGCTTCTTGGCCGCCAGGGTGCAGGCCATGGTCGAGTTCACGTCGCCCACCACCACGGTCCAGGCCGGCGGAGATTCCATCAGGATCTTCTCGTAGGCGACCATGACCTTGGCCGTCTGCTCGGCGTGGCTGCCGCTGCCCACCCCCAGGTGCAGGTGCGGCTTGGGCATGCCCAGGTCGGCGAAGAAGGCGTCCGACATGTTGGCGTCGTAGTGCTGCCCGGTGTGCACGATCAGCGGCTCGGCCCAGTCCTCGGCGGCCAGGGCGTGGTACAGGGGCGCCACCTTCATGAAGTTGGGCCGGGCCGCGGCGATGAGGTGAATGGTGGCCGGTTTCATGTTGTCAGACGGCATCAATATTGCCCTGTAACCAATTGAAAAATGTCAAGTCAGTGAGATGTTGCGCGAGCGCAGCCAGATTTCCATGACGGTCAGGTCCCAGGCCGCGCCGCCGAACCCGGCGGCGTCGCCGCCGCGCACCTGCTGGATGGTCTCGTCGATGAACTCGGGCCGGTAGAAGGACCGGTTCCTGAGGCCGCCCAGGGTGTCGCAGAACAGGTCGTTGAGGGCCTTGTTCTTGACGATGAAGTCGAACACCGGAATGCCGAAGCCGTGCTTCTTCTTGGTCAGGATGCGTTCCGGCAGGAAGCCCTGCATGGCGCGCTTGTAGAAATCGCGCAGGCGGCCGTCGCGCATCATCAGGTCGGGCGCGATGCGGGCCGAGAACTCGGCCACCTCGTCGTCCAGCAGGGGGTAGCGCACGCGCACGCCGGCCAGCTCGCACATGCGCCCGACCTTGCGCAGGTCGCTGTCGGCCAGGGTGAGCTGCATGTCCAGGTGGAACATGCCGTGGTACTTGGATCCCGAGTCGGCGGCGTCGAACATGGCGTTGGCGATGCGGGCCGGCTCGGCGGGGTCGATCTCGGCCATGGCCTCGGCGCTGTAGATGCGCGCCGGCGGGATGCGGGCGTAGGCGTTGTGCATCACCATGCGCTCGGCCACCGTCATGTTGGCGAAGCGCACGTAGTTGACCGCCTGGCGCACCACGCTGCGCTGCAGCGGCCCCGGGACCAGCCGGGTCAGCGGCTCCAGCAGGCCGCGCCGCAGCGGCGCCGGGATGCGGCCGTAGCGGTCGAACACGTTGTCCTCCACATAGCGCGAGTTGCCGCCGAACAGCTCGTCGCCGCCGTCGCCGGCGAGCATCATGTCGACCCCCGCCTCGCGCGCCTTCAGGGCGCAGAAATAGGTCGGCACCGCCGACGAGTTGGCGAACGGCTCGTCATAGATCTCGTGGATCCGGGTCATCACCCCGACCACGTCCTCGGGGGTCACGAAGTACTCGCTGTGGGTGGTGGCGAAGTGCTCGGCGGCGACCCGGGCGTAGGGCGTCTCGTCGAAGCTGTCGTGCTCGAAGCCGATGGTGAAGGTGCGCGCCTGGCCGGGCAGGGCCTCGGCCAGGAACCCGGCCACCGAGCTGCTGTCCAGCCCGCCCGACAGGAAGGCGCCGACCCGCGCCGGGTCCTCGCCGTCCAGGTTGCGCGCGACCGCGGTCCGCAGCCGCTGGTGCAGCTCGGCCGACAGCTTGTCGAAGTCGGTCTCGCCGTGCTCGCGGTAGGGCATGCGCCAATAGCGGACGGCCTCGGTGCGGCCGCCCTCGAACACCAGGCATTCGCCGGGCAGCAGCTTGCGCTGCTCCTCGTAGATGGTCTTGGGCGCCGGGATGCGGTCGACGAAGTAGAGGTAGTTGTAGACGCTCTGGGCGCGGATGGTGGATGTCATGCCCGGGAACGGGCGCAGGCTGTCGGTGGTGGACCCGAACAGCAGCGTGCCGTCGCCGCGCCGGGCGTAGCACATGGGCTGGATGCCGAACCGGTCGATGGCGACCAGGCCGCGGGTGCCGGCCGCGTCGGCCACGGCCAGGGAGAAGGTGCCGCGCAGGTGGTCGAGGACGGCGCGGCCGTGGCGGGCGAATCCCTGCGCCAGGGCCGCGGCGTGGCCCTCGGCCCGGGCCAGGGCCGCCAGGTCGGCGTCGGTCCACACCGGATACCCCTCGACCGCCGCCACCCAGGCGCCGTCGGCGTGCCACGCGCCCTCGCGGTCGCGGGCGCGCAGGGCCAGGCCCACGGCCGGCGTCGCCTGGCCGGCCGCCTGCACCACCGCCAGGTCGGGCAGCCCGGCCGCCATGCGGGCCAGGACCGCGTCGGCGGCGTCGGCCGCGACGCCGCCGATCCATCCGCACAGGCCGCTCATGGCGACACCGGCAGCGAACGGGACCCGGGCCGGAACGGGTGGTGCATGGGAAGTCCTCCGGATTGCATGGGTGGTGTCATCCTAGCCCAGCCCGCGCAGCAGCGCCCGCGCCAGGTAGAAGGGAAACAGCAGGGGGAACATCGGGTCGCACCGCAAATAGCGGGGCAGCGGCGCCAGGGCCGCGAAGTCGAACCGCGCCAGGCTGCGCGCGACCATCATGGCGGCGTTGGTCCGCACCGTGCCCAGCAGCTCGTTCAGGCGCCGCCGCTGGCTGTCCGTGGTGCCCCAGCGGCGCGCCGCGTACAGGCGGTAGGTGCGCTCGTCGGCCAGGCGCGACAGGAAGGTCGGGGTGCCGTAGCCCGACTTCTCGAACACGTTGACCCCGTGGCCGCAGCGCACGCTGGGCCGCCACGACAGGCCGTAGGTGGCGCCGGCCTTGGCGATGACGCCGAAGAACAGGTAGTCCTCGCCCATGTTGCGGTACTTCTCCTCGAACCGGGCGTCGGGGAAGTCGCGGAAGCTGTAGATCACCGTCTGCGGCATCATCGCGTTGCCGGAATAGAAGATGCGGTCGAACATGTCGCCCTGGTAGGTGAAGCACTGGTCCAGCCCGTCAATGGGCCGCAGCTCGCCGTCGCGGAACCGGTTGGGGTGGTTGTTGACCACCTCGCGGTCGAACTTGTTGGTGTCCTGGTCCAGGTGGAACAGGTTGGAGAAGAAGAACGTCGGCCCGCGTTCCAGCACGGCGACCCCGGTGGCCAGGTGGTCCGGCTCCCAGGTGTCGTCGGAATCGATGAACGCCACATAGCGGCGGTCGCGCGGCAGGCTGTCCAGGGCCGTGTTGCGCGCCGCCCCGGGGCCGCCGTTGGGCCGGTCCAGCAGGGTGATGCGGCCGGGATGGGCGGCGATCAGGTCGCCGATCTCGTCCTGCGCCGGGACCGGCGACTGGTCGTCGACGACGATGATGTCGAAGGCGAAATCGCACTCCTGGGCCAGCACCGAGCGCACCGCCTGGGCCAGGATGCCCCGTTCGCGCTGGAAGAACGGGATCACCACGGTCAGCAGCGGGCCGTCCTGCGTCATCGCGTCGCGCGCCGGCGCGCCGGCCCCGGTCATGCGCCCTTGTTCCTCTGGTGCAGCGCCTTCAGGGCGCCGTGGCGGTAGTAGTTGGCGTGGTACATGGTGCGGGTCTCGTCGGTCCACTTGGTGTGCCAGTCCTTGACCGGCCCGTAGAACTCGATGACCCGGAACGCGCCGCCGTCGAACAGGGGCTGGAACGCCTCGTGGCGCATGAGCTGCGCCGGCGAGTAGCCCTTGAAGGCCTCGTCGTAGGCGGTCTTGAGGATGATCAGCACGCCGTCGCGGTGGATGCAGATGTCGGACGCCGCCAGCACGCCGTCGAACAGGTAGCGCCAGACCACCGCCTGGCCCAGGGCGCCGTAGTGGCGCAGCACCTCGACGTAGAAGCGGCTCTGGTCGTCGTCGCCGGTGACGGCGGTGTTGGCCTCGCCCTTCCAGCCGCGGGATTCCAGGTCGGCGTAGTCCGCCACCGCCCGCTCCATGGCCTCGGGATCGGTCACCAGCTCCAGGCGGGTGGCCACCTCCTCGCGCTGCAGGCGGTTGCGCTGGCGCTTGATGTTGTGGCGCAGGTTCTTGCCGCGCGACGACCAGTAGTCCTCGAACGGACCGGTGATGGTGATGCGCGAGGTCAGGATGTAGTCCAGCAGGCCGAAGTTGCCGCCCGCGGGCGGCGGCAGGATGTCGGGGTCCTGCTGGCTGATGCCGACCAGGGCGTTGAGGCCCGGCAGGGCGCCCAGCAGCGGCTTGACGAAGTGGTCCAGCGGCACCCCCGGGGCGCTGACCCAGGCCCCCAGGGGGGCGTTGGCCGACTGGAAGGTCTGCCAGGCGCCGCGTCCCGCCGGCGCGAACAGGCCCATGGCGGTGATCTCGCCGCCGTCGCGGAAGATGCCCAGGCGCTCGCCGCCGGCGGCGAAGTGGCGCAGCGAGGCGTCCATGAAGAAGGCGTCCAGCAACTGGGTCCCGGCGGTGGCGTCGTTCAACGCCTGCCAGGCCCCGTGGTGGTGGCGGAATTCTTCCGCCGGCAGGATTTCCCAGGTCATGGTCGGGTGCCCTCCAGCACGCGCAGCACGCGCTCGATGATGGTCTGCATCTCGGCCTCGGTCAGTTCCTGGTGACAGGGGAACTGGACCAGGCGGCGGGAATAGCGGTTCGACACCGGGCAGGTCTCGGCGGTGACCCCGGGCCACGGGAACTGGCCGAACCGCTGCATGGGCACGGCCGCGTCCTCCAGCCGGGGGAACGAGGTCTCCAGGTCGTTGACCTCCAGCGGGAACATGTAGGGCACCACCCCCTCGGGCAGCTCGGTGAACAGGGGCCGGAACCCCTGGTAGCCGGAGAAGGCGTCGACCAGGGTCTGGAAGTTGCGGCGCCGGCGCCGGGCGATGCGGCGGCGCGAGGCGGCGCGGCAGATGCGGGCCGAGACCCAGGTGCCCTTGACGTCGACCCACGAGCCGTCGAACTCGCCGGGCACCCCGGCGCGCATCAGGCCCGGGTTGGTGGCCGCCGGCGGCCGCGGCGCGTTGCCGCGGACCCAGCGCAGGGGCACCTTGCCCAGCTTGGCCAGGGCGATGGGCAGGGCGAACAGCGGCAGGCGGCCATAGGTGACCGCCTCCTCGACGGTGTCGAACACCTGGCGCACCTGGGCCAGGGGCGGCTGGCGGCGCAGGCGCACGGGGGCCAGGGTTTCGGGGTGGGCGGCGGACACCAGGCAGCCGCCGTCGCGCACCGGGAAGAACTTGGTGGCGCTGGCGATGGCGTAGTGGCCGAACGAGCCCAGGGGCCGGCCGTCGTGGGTGCCGAACAGGCTGTGGGCGCAATCCTCCAGGAATTTCAGGCCGTGGTCGTCGCAGAAGGCGCGGATGCGGGTCAGGCTGTTGGGGAAGCCGAAATAGTTGGTGGCGATCAGCACCCGGACGCGGCCGTCCACCTTGGCGGCGATGTCGTCCATGTCCACGGTCAGGTTCTCGCGCAGGCGGTAGAACACGGCCTCGGCGCCGACCAGGGACAGGGGCTCGACCATGGCCGCGCAATGGTAGGCCGGCAGCAGCACCTTGTCGCCGGGGGCCACCCCCATGATGCGCAGGGCCTGGGCGATGGCCATGCGCCCGGCGGTCAGGAACAGGGGCCGGCCGACGTCGACCACGCTGGCCACGGCGCGGTCGTCGCCGGACAGCAGGGCGGCCAGGGACAGGACCGGGCTGACCGGCACCTCGGGCTTGGGAATCCAGCGCACCGCCTTGGGCGCCGCCGACAGGTCGCTGCCCGCGGGCGCCGTCAGGGACTGCATCATGGGCCGCTTGCGGGAGGTTGCGCCTCGGGTGCCGAACATGCGAAGAATACCGTTGGATCGCGGGCGGGAAGCCGCCGTTTCGTCGCCGAACATTAGGACACCCACCGTCCCCGGGCCAGACGAAAAAGCGCCGCCGTGCCGGGGCCGGGCCGCCGCATGGGGGCGCTTGTGGCAAATAGGGGCACGGCGATGATCCTGTCCGTTGTTTGCGCGGCCGGGAAGGGGGGGCCGGCCAGGGAAGGGGAGCCTAAACGCATGATGTTTCAGGCGTATTGCGAACTTCCCGGGCATGGTCGCGGGCCCCGGTGCGGGCCGCCGCCACGGCCCGCCGGCGCCGGACAGGGGGCTGGTGTCGGAAAACTTTCCAGCCCGGCCCGACCGGGTTTTGAGCTGTTAATCAGTTGAAATATATGATTTTATCCTTGCCACGGGCAGGCGGCCCGGAAAACCGCGGAAAATCGCCACCCGAGGAGCCGAAAAGGTGTCGGAATTTTTTGCAATTCGCCGGATACCGTTTCAGAGGAAATCAGTTAACTTATTGAATTATAATAAAAAAACGGACTTGGCATGGGGCATGCATAGTTTTGGGCGAACGGACGTTCCGTTCACCGGCAGTCCCGCCGGAACCGGGTGAAAAGCCCGAGAAGTTGGAAAACTTTGAAAGACGAGTAACCCGGCCGGCGGAAACCCGATCAAGGGCGTCGGCGGAAAAAGAGGAGAAGAAACTGATGTTTACTACCCTGGCAAAGCAGGTTTCCGGCCTCGCTGTTGCTGGCGCCCTGGCTTTCGGGCTCAGCACCCCGGCGAGCGCTCTGGATATCATCGACCCGTACATGTTCAACCTTTCCAAGGCCAACGGCATCCTGAACGTTCTGGATACCAACGCTGCCATGTTCGACATCTCGCAGTCGACCATTGGCCTGCAAGGTCAGTCCTACATCAAGCAGTACACCGGCGACGGCCCGGCAGGCGTGTCGTTCACCGACGTGGGCTACCTGACGCTCACCGACTCGGACGGCAAGGTCTTTTCCGGCAATCCCCTGACCCCGGGTCTGTTCAACGCGACCGGCCTGCGCACCGCGTACTTCACGTTCAGCCTGACCGGCTCCATCGTCGGGACCAACCTGGTGTTCGATACGCCGAAGATCGGCGCCATCGAGCTGTGGATTGACCCGGACGGCGATTACGTCACCAACTGGTCCGGCGGCTCCAGCGCCCATGGTTCCAAGGCGACCTTGCTGGCGACCTTCGACCTGATCGCGCCGTCGGGTGCCGACAACGTGCCCGAGTTCCAGAACGGCTCCGTGGGTGACACGGTCCTCGGCATCACCGCCATCCAGACCGGCGGCGTTGATGGCCTGTTCACCGACCTGCTCAACAACACCGTCACCATCGCCCTGTCGAACGTGAACGCTTCGTTCGATCCGGACACGCAGCCGAGCGGCGGCGGTGTCGACGCGGGTGGCACCTACTACATCCTGACGCCCACCAACGGCGGTCAGCTCCGGGTCGCGGTTCCCGAGCCGGGTACCCTGGCGCTGCTGGCCACCGGCCTGCTGGGCATGGGTGTGGTTCGCCGCCGCAGGAAGCAGCAGGCCTAACGCCTAGCTCCACCAAGCAATACCAAAGGCCCCTCCGGCAACGGAGGGGCCTTTTCCGTGCCCGCGCCCCGACGCGGGATTTTCCGTGTCCGGATTGGCGGAAAGCTGAAAAAGGAAGGGCGGCCCGGCCGCCGGCCTGGGCCGCCCGTCCGGACCGTTCGCCCGGACCGTTTGCCCGTCAGCGGCTGCCGAACATCAGCTCGCCGAGCTGCTTGCGGATCGAGCGCGGGCCGATCTTGCGGCTGCGCGGCACGCCCAGGCGGCCGCGGAACATCATGTCGTCGGGGTCGCCCTGACAGCCGGCGTCAAGCTGGCGCGCCAGTTCGATGGCCTTGCCGCGGACGTTGTGGTCCTCGGTGAAGGCGACGTCGTGGCGCCCGTAGTAGCCGAAGATCAGCGGCGCCATGGCCGGCTGCAGCGCCAGGCCCAGGCGGGTCGCGGTCAGCCAGAACCGCTGCCAGGCCTGGCCGGTGCGGATCAACTGGTGCATCTCGTCGCCCTCGGCGGGCTTGGATCGGCGCGACACGGTGAAGTGGGCGGCGCAGTTCTTGCCCGGCGTGTAGTCCATCTGGAACTTGGCGCCGAAGGACGACCCGGGCAGCTTGTTCATGGTCTTGGTCTTTTCCCAGCTCTGCAGCGACCACTTCATCATCTTGGCGGTCAGGGGATCGACCCCGGCGGCAGTGGAGGGCACCCCGGTGGGGCTGTAGTTGCGCTCGAAATCGAGTATCCGCTTGTGCACGTGGAACGCCTCGAAGGTGTTCAGGCGCACGTCGGTGGACAGGCCGTTGATCAGCGACTGCTGCCGCTTGTCCTCGTCGCTTTCGTACCAGGCGATGGCGAACTCATCGCCCAGGGCGGCGGTCAGTTCGTCCCGCTGCGCGGCGGTCAGGGGGGTCCGCCGGTAGGACTTGCGGTTGACCGAGCGGATCTGCACGTAGTGGTACAGCGGGTCCAGCCCGATGCCGTCCTGCTTGGGCAGGGACACCTCGAAGACGTGGTGGTTGCCGTCGCTGGACAGGTGCCGGCAGGTCATGCCGCGGCCGACCGAGGTGGCGGCGATGCGGATGCTCTCGACCAGCATGCCGGCCGAGATGATGGTCGGCTGGCCGTTGTAGTCGTAGACGTCGTCCTCGGCCTGGTCGTAGACGTGCAGGCGCAGGCTGTCCTCGCCGGTGACCTCGAACTCCCAGGGCTGGCTGTTGTCGCCGCTGGGGGCCCAGCGGGCCAGCTCCAGGATCTGGTCCATGTCCGGGCCCGACGGCCGCTCGTAGGGCGGGAAGGCCTCCTTGCCCAGCTTGCCGAACTGGGCGGCGGCGAACTTGATCTTCAGCTTCTGCAGCGGATTGCGGTTGCCGCCGGGCACGTACTTGCGGGCGTGCCTGTTGCGGTAGGCGTCGAACTGGTGGTGCCAGGGCACCGGGTACACCGGGCCGCGGCCCAGCAGCAGCTTGGCCACCTCGGCGGCCATGACGCCGGCGGCGAGCTGGGCCCCGGCGATGGTCGACGGCCCCTTCTTGCCGGGGATGTTCACCCGCGTCGTGTCCATCAGGTAGGGCAGGTGCAGGGCGCTGGGGGTCAGCCCGACCATGAAGCGCAGGTAGCGTTCCTCGGCGACCAGGGAATCGTCGATGCCGAAGTAGTCGTCGAAGGTCATGCCGTCGGGGGTGAAGATCAGGTAGGCGGTGCCGAAGCCGATGGGCCCGGCGGTGATCACCGGGATGCCCTTTTCCCGGGCCCGCTTGAACACGGCGCGGCGCACGTCGAAGACGAAGAAGTCGAGGCCGTCCACGTACAGGTCCATGCCGTCCAGGAACTCGTCGATGTTGTCTTCCCAGCCCTTCTCCGGGTCCTTGGGATGGATGCCGTTGCCGAACACCTTGACGTACAGGTCCGGGTTGATGTCCTGGACCAGGGACGCGACCGTGTCGACCTTCTGCTGGCCCACGGTCTTCATGGTCGCCGCCACCTGGCGGTTGAAGTTGGCGACCTCGAACTCGTCCATGTCCGACAGGTGGAAGCCGCCGATGCCCAGCCGGGTCAGGGTCAGGGCGTGCACCCCGCCGACGCCGCCCATGCCGGCGATGGCCACGCGCTTGTGGCGCAGCTGCTGCTGCTCCCATTCCGTGATCCAGCCGATGTTGCGGCTGAAGGCATCTTCGTAGAGAAAGGTCTCGCCCATGGTCCCCGTCCTGTCCTGCCACATTCGTGGCGTGATTTATTCTTGTTATTGTTGCTGGTCCCGATCCGTACCGTTCCGTTTTACTCCAATTTCAGCAAGGCTTCCACATGTTGGCCGCCCTTTGTCATCACCGCCCAGACATCGGGGCGGTTCGCCTTGACCTCGTCCAGCAGGGTCAGCAGGTGGCGGAAACAGGGCTGGCGCGTGCCGTGGTGCTCGATCAGGGGGCCGACCGGGTCGAACCGGATGCCGACCCGGGCCAGCAGGCGCAGCAGCTGCGGCTCCATCACCGCGCAGACGTGGGACAGGCCGTTGTGCACGCACATGCGGATGATCCCTTCCATCAGGCCCAGGGTCATGTGCGGAATGACGCGGCGGAAGTCGCCGTTGACGGGATTGCGCCCCACGTTCTCGTCCAGGGCGTCGGGGTACATGGTATCCGTCCGCCGCTGCCGGAACCGCTTGGAGATGCTGAAGCGCGAGATTTCGCCCATTTTCAGGGCCGGAAAGCGGCGCGGGTCGTCGATCACCGGCTCGCGGCAGACGTCCTGGAACGGGAAGCTGCCGCCCGGGGCGTCGGCCAGGGGCAGGATCAGGCGCACGGTTCCGGCGAAGGCGCCCGACGGCCGGTGCACCAGCAGGCAGTGGCTGGCGTGGCTGTCGAAGTCGTCGCGTTCCAGGCCGCCCGGATGCTCGTTCGGGTCCTCGAAGGTGTTCTCCACCACGTAGACCTGATAGCGCAGGCGGTGGCATTCCTCCAGCAGCGCCGGCGAGTCCGCGTCAATCACTTCGAAATAGCGGTCGTAGACATCGATCAGGGCCTCGGATGCCGGGGCGCGCTGGCCCATGCCCGTTTCCGGCGGCAGGCTGGTCATGGCGCGGTATCCCGGCCGGATCGGATGCCAAGGCTGCCCGGTTTCGGGCCACGGAACCCAAGGCCCCAGGCGTGATCGCACCGTCGCACTACGTCTGCCCTCTCCCCAACCGCGACGACGCCAACCCGGCAGAGCCCCGATGCCGACCGGCCATCGCGCGAAATTACTCAACTAAAGCAAAACCTTAACGTTTTGCTCCGAACCTGGCAAGGGCGCCCGTATGACATTCTGGGGGCGATCGCCGGACCGGTCGGCGGCGTCACCGCGGGGCGTCCCGCCGGCGCCGGCCGGTTTCCGGCGTCAGGGGTCGTCGTCGGCGATGGCCGTGACGGCTTCGGGTTCCGGGTTTTCCGGCACCTGGGCGGCGGTGTGGTGGCTGGTGGCGCCCACCAGGTAGTCCAACCGCCGGCCTTCGCGGGTGAAGGGCAGCAGCACGCTGCGGTGCAGGACCGCGTGGCCCGCGCGGTGGCGGAACCCGCCCGAGACCTGGACCGGCAGGCCGGCGTCGCAACAGGCCGGCCAGGCGCCGCTGACCCGTTGCAGCAGGGTGTCGCCGGGGGCCCGCGACGCCGGCTGCCCGGCCAGTTCGCCGCCGCCGTCCAGGTCGAAGGCGGCGCCGACGAAATCGAACAGGGGGTCCTGGCGGTGTCCGTCGACCTCGAGCACGAAGCAGTCGTTCCAGTCGAAGGGCAGCCGTTCGGGCCGGAAATCCAGCATCGAGGGAAAACCCCGCACCCGGCGCAGGCTGCGCCAGAAGATCACGGCACGGCGCGACAGCCGCCGTTCCCGGTGGACCAGGTGCGCAACGTCGCCCGGCGTGCTTGCCCCCAATTCCAGCCCCCTTGATATCGCCGGGACCGCGACCCGTGCCGGACCGCGGTTCCCCATGCCCCGATCAGGTCACCCGCCCAGTTTCTGCAGCAGCTGTTGCGCGTCCGCCCGTTCCGCGAACGGGTTCTCGTTGGCCAGGATCGCGCGCAGGATGCTCGCCGCCTCCTCGTTGATTCCGCCGGCCGCCAGGGCGCGGGCCAGGTGAAAGTTGATGGTCTGGTTGCGCTGGCGCTTCGCCGCCGCCCGCCGCAGCATCTCGATGGCGCGGTCGTTTTCGTTGCGCGCCAGGTGGATCAGGCCGGCGGTATCCAGCACCTCCGCCGAATCGGGGACCAGCTTCAACGCCTCCTCGACCTGGGCCAGCGCCTGCTGCGTCTTGCCCTGGCGCAGCAGCACCCAGGCCAGGTTGTTGCGCGCGATCCAGCTGGTCGGCAGGGCCTTGACGATGTGGGCGAACTGCGCCTCGGCGTCGGTCAGCCGGTTCTGCGCCAGGAGGTTGCTGGCCAGCGACAGGCGGACCGCGGCGTCGTCGGGGAACTCCTTGAGCCAGGCCTCCAGGGTCGCGTTGGCGCCCGCGGCGTCGCCGGCCGCGGTCTGGGTTCCGGCCAGCAGCCGGACCAGTTCGCGGTTCTTGACCGTCGACAGCTCGACAGCCTTCTGGAACAGGGGCACCGCCTTGGCGAACTCTCCCTTGCGGGTCAGGATCCGTCCTTCCAGTTCATAGACCGGGGCCTGGTCGGGGTTTTCCTTCCGCAACTCGTCGGCGATCTCCTGCGCCTTGGCGAAATCGCCGCGGTCCGTGTACATGCGGCTCAGCGCCAGGCGGCCCAGCATGTTTTTCGGATCGATGCCGAGGACCGCGCGCAGCTCCTCCTCGTAGCGGTTTTCGTCCTTGGCCGCGCGGTAGGCGCCGGCCAGCAGGAAGCGCGCATCCAGGGACTTGGGGTAGTTCTGCACCAGGTTGCGGTACATGATTGCGGCGTCGCGCGGTTGGCCGGCGGCCATATAGGCCTGGCCGATCACGCGCAGCAACGCTGGGTTCTTCTGGTTCTCGCTGAGCACTTCACGGGTGGCGTTGAGCGCTTTCTCCGGCTCGTTGCGATCCAGGAACAGGCGCGCCAGGGCCAGCCGGGGGGCGACCCTGTCCGGGTTGGCGGCGACGGCCTTTTCCAGCCACTCCTGGGCCTTGGCGTTGTCGCCCTTCTCGATCTCCAGGTAGGCCAGGCGGACCATCACCTGATAGTTCTTCGGCGCCGCCTCGTGCGCCCGCATCAGGTATTCGCGCGATTTCTCGGGATTCTTGGCCTCGATCTCCAGACTCGACATGTTGATTAGGGCGTCGACCGATTTCGGATCGATCTTCAGCGCCCGTTCCAGCGCCACGCGGCTGGCGTCAAACTCCTTCGCCATCATGTGCGCGATGCCGATCAAGACCGCTCCGCGCGGGTTGTCCGGCTGCGATTCCTCCATCATCTTCGCCACCTCGATGGCCTGGTCCGGCTTGCGCAGGCCCAGGTAGGCGAAGACCAGCGCCACCGACGCCTTTTCGTATTTGGGATCGATCTCCAGCGCCTTGCGCATTTCGGCGGCGCCTTCGTCGATGCGGCCCATGCGGATGTAGGCGGCGCCCAGCTTGGCCCGCACCGCCGGGTCGTCGGGCTGCAGCTCGACCACCTTGCGCAGGTAGTCGATGCCCTTTTCGAACTTGGCCGACTGCACGGCCGCCACCCCCAGCATGGACAGGGTCTGGGAATCGGCCATGGCTTCGCCGCTCAGTTTCTCGAGCGCTTCCAGGGCCTGGTTTCCCTCGCCCAGGACCATGAGCGTCGCGGCGTAGCGCTTGCGCGCCTCGACGTTGCCGGGCTCGGCGGCGACGAAGGCGCCCAGGTATTTCGCCGCGCTCTCGTAGTGCTTGAGCTCGAGCGCCGCCGAACCGGCGGTCAGCAGGCTGGGAACATGGTTCGGGCTGCGCCCCAGGACCTTGGTGGCCATGGACTCGGCGGTCTCGAAGTCCTTCTTGTAGTACGCCACCAGCGCGCGCAGGTAGGTCGAATCCAGGTGTCCCTTGGCCTGCTTCAGCACCCCGTCCAGGACCACGATCGCCTCGTCGTACTGCTTGGTCCCGATCAGGGCGCGGGCTAGTCCGACCTGGGGATAGATGTTCTCGGGCCGCTTCTCGGCGATCTTGCGGTACAGCGCCAGGGCGGTGTCGAAATCCTCCCTGATCGACGCCGTGTCGGCGTCCAGGACCATGACCTCGATGTCGTCCGGTGCCGACTGCTTGGCCCGCGCCAGCAGGTCGTTGACCAGCGGCATCTCGTTGGACCGCAGGGCGATTCGCGCCAGGCCGACAAGCGCGTCGGCGCTGGTCGGCTTCAGGGCCATGGCGGTGGCGAACTCCTGGCGCGCCTTCTCGGGCTCCTTCTTGCCCAGGTAGGCGTTGGCCACCAGGGTGTGGGCCACCGCCTTCAGGTCGTTGGATTCGTAGTCGCCCGGGACGGCGAACTTCAGCGTGTCGTCGTACTTGCCCTGGGTCAGCAGGGCCTTGCCCAGGTACGCCAGCATGACCTCCTTGGGCACCCCCAGCTCGGCGGCGCGGCGCAGTTCGATCTCGGAAGCGGCGGAATTGCCCTGGGCCAGGAACATCTCGCCGATCAGCAGGCGCGCCTCCTTGTTCTGCGGCTCCTGCTGGATCACGTTCTTGACCTGGACGATGCCGGCCCGGTACTGGCCCTTCTGGTAGAATTCCTGGGCCGAACTCATCAACTGCTCGACGCTGAGGTTCGAGTCCTCGTCGCAGGCGGCGAGCAGGGCCAGCGTGCCCAACAGGGCGACGGCAAGACCGCGGCGGGCGGTGTTCGTCCAATTGGAGCGGGAAATTCGGTCCATCATCTCATTGATTCCGTGAAAAAGCGAATGAAGCCGGCCCCGGGCAGGGCCGCGTCTGGGCGGCGGGACGGCGGAAACTCGGGCATGGGTCTCGCGGCGGTTCAACCTGTGGCAAAGAGCGTACCACCATTCGGTGAGATTTCTCCAGACCTTTGGCGGCGTGCGCCGGCCGGCCGGCGGCGGAGGTACTGGGTAGCAAATCCTTGTTTCCCTAAGGTTTCAGAATTCGCGCGAACATCCGCATTTGGCCGTCGCTGGTGGCCCGCCAGTCGAACCTTTCGGCATGGCGCCGGGTGGCGGCCCGCGCCGGCGGGTCGGCGAACAAAGCCGCCAGGGCGGCGGCGATGTCGGCGGCCGTGCGGCGGTCGAACAGGCGCCCGGCGGCCGGCGCGTCGACCACCTCGGGGATGCCGCCGACCCGGCTGGCCACCACCGGGGTGCCGCAGGCCATGGCCTCCAGCACCACGTTGGGCATGCCCTCGCGGCTCGACGCCAGCACCAGCACGTCGGCGTCGCCGTACAGGGCCGGCATGTCGCCGTGCGCCACCTTGCCCAGGAAGGTGACCCGGTCGGCCACCCCCAGGTCCGCCGCCTGGCGCGCCAGGTTGCCGCGCTCGGGCCCGTCGCCGGCGATCCGCAGCCGCGCCCCGGGCAGGGCCGCCAGGGCGCCGATCACCAGGTCGTGGCCCTTGAGCGGCACCAGGTTGCCGGCCGACAGGATGCGCGGCGCCGCCGGGTCCGGGGCGCGGTCGCCGGCGGGCGGGCGGAACCGGTCCAGGTCGACCCCGTTGCGCAGCACCGCCAGCCGCGCCGGGTCGGCGCCCAGGTCGGTCATGCGCCGGGCCAGGGCCGCCGACACGGCGACCAGGCCGTCGGCCCGGGCCAGGGCCCAGCGGATCATGCGCCGCGGCCCGGCGTAGTCGGGCAGCAGGTTGATGTCGGTGCCCCGCGCCGTGACCACCACCGGCACGCCAAGCCGGCGCGCCAGCATCACCGCCGCCACCCCGTCGGGATAGACGTAGTGGGCGTCGATGACGTCGAACGGGAAGCCGCCGTCCCGCACCCGGCGCAGCACCGGCAGGCAGGCCCGGTACAGCAGCCACGGCGCCAGCGTCATGCCCACCTTGGGGATCAGGGGATAGCGGGGGTGCAGCACGGCAAGTCCGTGCCGCTGCTCGGCCGCCGGCACCCGGGCGAAGTCGGCATAGGCGCCGAAGCGCGGGTTGCGCGACGGGAACCAGGGCACCGGCGCCACCACCCGGGCCTCGACCCCGCCGCCGCCGCCCCCGCCGCCACCCCCGCCGGCGTCCGCCACCAGGTGGCGCAGGCGGTTCTCGACGAAGATCCCGTGCTGCGGCCTGACCGCGTTGGGGAAGAGGGTGGTGAAGGTGAGGACCCTCATGCCCGGCGGCGCCCGCCCGTGCCGGCCAGGGCCCGGTCATAGACCGCCAGGTAGTTCTCGACCATGGCCGTCAGGCTGTAGGACCGCTCGACGGCGGCGCGGCCGGCGGCGCCGTGGCGGGCGATGCGGTCCGGGTCGTCCAGGTAGGCGCCCAGGGCCGCGGCCATGGCCGCCGGGTCCGACGCCGGCACCAGGGCGCCGGTCGCCCCGTCCCGGACCAGTTCCACGTTGCCGCCGACGGCGGTGGCCACCACCGGCAGGCCCGTGGCCATGGCCTCCAGGATGGTGTTGGAGATGCCCTCGTTGATGGACGGCTGCACGAACACGCCCATGGCGCGCAGCTGGTCGGGCACGTCGTCGCGGGCGCCGGGCAGCCAGGCCAGGTCCGCCGCCCCCTCGGCGGCCAGCAGGTCCAGCGCCGCGGCGCGCCGGCTGCCGTCGCCGACGATGACCAGGCGCAGGCGGTCGCGGGGGTCGGGCACCCGGGCCGCCAGCAGCAGGAAGGCGCGCACCAGGGTCAGGTGGTCCTTGATCTCCTCCATGCGCCCGGCGGCGCCGATGACCAGGGGCCCGGCCGGCGCCGCTGCCGGCGGGTGGAAGCGGACGGCGTCGACCCCGTTGTAGATCTGGGTGACCTTGGCCGCCGGAATGCCGATGGTGCCGTGCAGCCAGGACTCGATGTCCTTGGACACGGCGATGTAGTGGCTGACCAGGGGCGAGACGGCGCGGCGCAGGCGGTTGTACTTGCGGTTGCCGCCGTAGGGTTCCAGCACGTCGCGGCCGTGCTCGCCGTGGATGCGGCAGCGCACGCCGGCTGCGGCGGCCGGCACCACCATCTCCACCGTCGGCAGGTTGCGGGTGTGCACGATGTCGGGGCGCAGGCGGCGCAGCAGGCGCCAGACCTTGACGTAGGCCGCCGGGTCCTTGCCCGCGCGCTTGCCCAGGGCATGGACCTGCACGTCGTCGCGGACGATGCGGCGGCGGAAATCGGTGAAGTCGCGCAGGCAGACGACGGCGTGACGGTACCGCCCCGGGGGTGTGTTGTTGATGATGTTGACGAGGCCGTTTTCCATGCCGCCCAGGTCCAGGCGGTCGATGACATGGGCGACCAGGGGCGGCAGGCCGGCGGCGGGGTCGGACCCCGTGGGGGTTCCGGTCATGGGCGTGGTTCCCGGTTGCGGCGGCGCGCGGACCGGCCGGCCCGCGGTGCGCGCACGGGTCCTGTGGTACCGGGATTGCCGCAGGGCCGCAAGAGGGAAATCATTGAAATCCGTGCGCCTTTTCCAGCCGGCCCGGCCCAGGCGGCGGCGGGCGCGGCGACCGGCGCGGGGGCGGCGCGGGGAATGACAGGAGGCAGGGACGGAGGCGGACGTGGAGGGGTCGGCGGCCGGTCAGTTGCCGGTGGGCTTCTTCTGTTCGGGGCCGGCGGCGGGGGCGATCTTGATGTCCTTGGCGTCGTCCTGGTCGGCGATCTGCGAGGCCTGGTCCGGCGTCAGGATCGACACCACGCCCGCGATCAGCGCCCATCCCGCGAAGGAGACGAAGATCCAGAAGGCGAAAGCGGATAAGAACGACATGCGCGCCGGACCATCCTCCCGGTCCCGGCGTGGCATTCGAGTCTGGCCCATTTCCGTCGCTTCCCCAGCCGAGTCAGACAAACCCGTTGTCCACCCTGTCAACGTTCCACCGCCCCACCGCAAGTAAATCGTGCACCTGGCGAGCTGGTTTCCCCCATTAATTTAGCTGCCATTACGGCGTTGACTTGGCGCACAATCCCCACAACATCTTGTCACCTAGGCAAATTTTTCACAACATTTATTAACAAATGTATAAGGAATACTTGCCTTCATTTCGCGCCGCAACACCGATGGCTCGCGGTGCCCTTCCACCCCGGGCGCCGGGCCCGCCGTCGCGGCGGCGTGGACAGGTTTATGCAAGAACCGTTCCCGAATCCATCTTTCCCGTTTTTTCAATGCGTTGGTTTGGCAACCGACCGTCCATGGACGCGGGAATGTAAAAAATGATGACACCCCCAGCGGGCCCGCGCCGCGCCGCCGCGGCGGGGCGGCGCCGCGGCGGCGGCGGCGGCGCCCGTGACCGACGGCCGACGGCCGCCGGCCGGTCGCCGCAGGACCCGCCGCAGGGCCGTCCGGCGGCGATTCGCGGCCTCGGCGCCCGGGCCCGTCCCGGCCCACGCGCCGGTTGCGGAAACCCCCTTGCCGGGGCCGGAACGGCATGGTCTATTGCCCGTCGATGGCTCCGGGGGCGGCTCCGGGGGCGGCTCCGGGGGCTGCTCCGGGGCGCGGGGAGGGGCCGCGAGGAGGGGGCGCGAGGAGGGAGTGTGACGCAAACCGCCAAGTCGCCCGCGCGGGGGCCGTGGCCCTCGGTCCTGGCGCTGGTCCTGATGGTCCTGGCCGGGATCGCCGTCGCCGAGTTCGGGCTGGGCGCGTACCACGACTACGTGGCGTCCAGCGACAACCTGGATTCCGGCATGTTCCAGGCCGATCCGCAACTCGGCTGGTCGCTGAAGCCGGCCTGGAGCGGCCACCACCGGCACCACGATTTCCGCACCCGCTATACCATCGACGGGGACGGCCGGCGCTACGACCCCACGGCCGGGGCAGAGCTGGACGACGCGCCCCAGGTCTGGCTGGCCGGCGATTCCGACACCTTCGGCCTGGGCGTGGGCAACCGCGAGACCTTTTCGGCCGAGCTGAACCGCTGGGTCCGCGCCCGGGTGCGGTTCGTCAACCTGGGGGTGCCGGGCTACAGCACCGAACAGGCCATGCTGACGGTCGAGCGGCACCTGCGCGGCGGCCGCCCGCGGACCGTGATCCTGGTCACCAACCTGGCCGACGACCTGCTGGACAACGGCGCCCCGTTCTCCCTGTCCCTCGACAATCCCAAGCCCTTTTTCCGCCTCGAGGAGGGGCGCCTGACCCTGCACAACAGCCCGGTGCCGCGGGCCGCCAAGACCGAGGCGGACCGCGCGCGGACCTTCGAGAGCCTGGTCCTGGGCGACGGGGCGACGCCGGAACGGGGCCTGCTGGCGGACCTGGCGGCCCGGTCGTCGATCCTGGCCGCACTGGGGGTCCAATGGCCGCGGCCGCACGACATCGGGCTGGCCCTGCCGCGGCGGACGGGGCCGTCCCTGGACCTGTACGAGGCCCTGGTCGACCGCCTGCAGGCGACGCTGAAGGCGCGTGGCGCCGGCCTTGTCCTGGCCCTTCTGCCCGACCGCGCCTACCTGCGGCGGCCGCACAGCCACGCCGCCCAGTACCAGGAATACCTGCGCCAGCAGATCATCGCCCGCCTGCGCGGCCGGGTCGAGGTGGTCGACGTCGCCCTGGCCCTGACGGAACGGCTGCGGCGCCAGGACCTGGAGATCTTCTTCCCCAACGCCGGCCACCTCAACTCGACCGGTCACCGCCAGGTCGGCGAGATCCTGCGCACGGCGTTGGTGTTCTGACCGGGAACCGGAACGGGGACGGGAACGGGGCCGGGAGCGGGGCGGCTACGCCCGGCGCATATTGCGGGCGATCACCAGCAGGCCGAGCAGGGCGGCGAAGGCATACAGGATCGGCTCGGTCAGCGCCTTCATGATCAGGTAGACGGCGAACTCGCGCAGGGACATGTCCGAGCCCCGGCCGCCGGGATTGAAGCCCGCGCTGCGTTGTCCGGCGGCCGCCGCTTCCCCATCCTGGCGCCGCTGCTCGTAGGCCGCGACCTCCTTCTGGGTGCGCGGCGAATCGAAGGTCATGGCCAGCTCGTTTTCGTGTTCCAGCAGGCGGAAGCCGCCGCCGTTGCGCAGGCGGATCAGCTCGAAGGTGCCGAAGCCGAAAATGGAGAAGGTGATCTTGCCCTTCTCCAGCTCCTCGGGCGACAGGACCGCCTCGATCAGCATCGCCGCGAACTCGTCCACCATGCTGTCGATGACGGGCAGGGTGGTGCCGGGGGAATCGCCGCCCCGGCCGCCCTGGCCGCCGGACCGGCCGCCGTTCTGGCCGGCCCCGCCGCCGCCGTCGCCGGCGTATCCGTCGCCGGCGTAACCGTTATCGCCCAGGCCGCCGCCGCCGCCGGTGGACGGCGACGAGCTGTTGACGAAGGGCCGGATGACGCTGCGCAGGCTCTGCCACTGGTCGGACTGGTGCTGCGGCTGGGGCGCCACGGTGCCGCGCAGGGCGTCCAGGTACCGCTGCCGGACCACGGGCGGGGCCGGGCTGTCGCCGACCGGCGCCGGGGCCACCAGGTTCTGTTCCGAATCCAGCAGGGAGAGCCCGTCGGCGGCATGGGAGGAGGAGGCCGGTGTCTCGAACGCCGGGTCCGACTGCGTCGGCTCCCGGTGGCCCAGGAGGCTCGATGCGCCCAGGTCGCCGTCCATCTGGCTTTTCTTCAGGATCGCCGAATACCGTTCGGACAGGGACTTCTCGGGCTTGTGCCGCAGTTCGCGCAGCGGGTCCGGCGGTTCGATCCGCCCGGCGTCCGCGGCCGCCGCGGCCAGCACCAGGCCCAGGACGGCCGCCACGGCCAGGGCCAGCGGGCCCCATCTGGCCGGGCCGGTCTGGGGCGGCACCCGGCGTTCCGGCGCCATGCCGGCTCCGCGCCCGCCCGGACTGGTTCCGCAAAGGACTCCACCCACGGTCCTGTTTCCCTCGCCTACAAAGCACGTCTCGGTTTCGGTTTGACAACCGCGGGTTCGGGAGATGGCGGGTGATTCAATTTCCGCCCCTGCCCGCGTGCGCGGTGACGACCGAATTATTATCCCGCAAACTTAACATAAACGGTCCGCGGCGCGGAACGAAAAAGCCTTCCCTGAAAGAGGCTTGCCGGCCGCGGCGGAGACGAGGTGGGATCGGACCCGGCGCAAGCCGGTTCAGAAGTAGCGGAACAGGCGCACCTGGACGTGGTCGTCCTGGGTCACGTTCTTGAGGTTGTCGCCCACGGGCACGTTCATAAAGAACTGGCCCTCGACCTCGATCTTCCAGCTGTCGCCGATGCGGTGGTCGGCCTCGAACCGGGCGGCGGTGGCCTGGTTGTGGCGGTCGATGATGGCGCCCACCAGGAACTCGGTGTCCTGGGTGTTATTGAGGGCGATGCGCGAGCCGAAGAAGATGTCGTCGTCGTTGGCGGTCGGTGGCGCCAGGGAATTGCGCCCGTCGTACAGGTATTCCAGCAGCAGGCCCACGTCGGTGCCGGTCTCGAACAGGTCGAAGAAGGTGTACTCGAACCCGGCCACGGCGGCCAGGAAGTGGTTGTCGCCGCGGTGGCCCCAGCGCGAGATGCCCTCGAACTTCAGCAGCCAGGCGCCCAGGGTGGCCTGCAGGTCGACGCTGGACTGGTGGATGATGTCGTAGAACGGGATCAGCACCGGCCGTCCCAGGTCGTCCAGCCCCAGCCCGTAGCGCGGCTCGCGGCTGGTGCCCCAGAAATGGGCCAGGCCGATGTCGAAGTCGCCCAGGTTGTGGGCCCAGCGGGCGGCGAAGTCCACGTGGTGGTCCTTGGCCGAGGACTCGTACTGGGCCTTGTGGGTCTCGACCGGCAGGGTCGCGCGCAGGCGGCCGTCCCAGCCGGGCGACGTGGCCTCGCGGAAGCCGGGCAGCACGAACAGGCCGAACGAGCCGTATTCCGTGTGCATGTTGGCGTTGATCATGGGCTGGCCGAGCTTCTCTTCCAGGTCCACGTCATCGACCACGTCGGTCTGGTTGATGATGTCGACCAGGTGGCGCGATTCGGTCACGCCCCAGAACACCTTGCCCAGGCCGGCCAGCACGTCCCACGAATCGCCCAGGTACTGGACGTAGGCCTCGCGCAGGTCCAGGTGGCTGCGCTCGCGGTCCGTCTGGTCGACCCGCAGGTAGGGGATGATGGTCAGGCGCCCGGCGCCGTCGAAGAAGTCGGCGCGCAGCTCGGGCTGGAACATGAACGACGGCTGGATGCGCTGCGGGTCCTGGCCGGGATGCCGGCTGGGTTCGGTGAACACCCGCACCTCGACGGCGGCCCAGCCCGAAACCTCGGTGTCCTGCGCCCGCGACTCCACCGCCGTGCCCGCCAGGGTGGCGGCCAGGGCGCCGGCGGCGAGGGTCGTGCGGTGGATCGACGGGCGGGTCATGTCAGCGCAGGTTCTTCAGGCGTGTCGACTTGAAGTCGCCGTCCGACAGGCCGGTCTTGAACTGGTAGTCGGTCCACAGCATGTCCGTGCTCTTGCCCGTCTGATGATTGACCATCATCATCTTGCCCGGGCGCCAATGCTTGTCGGCGTACTTGTTATAGTCGTGAAAGGTTAACGTTTTCAGAAAGGTGTCCTTGCGGTCGTAGTAGTCGACCTTGTAGCCGCGATAGGTCTCCTTTTCAAGCCAGGCGATCTGCTTGCTGTAGCCCGATTCCTTGTCCGTGGGGTAGCGCTCCATGACGTTGCAGGTCAGCTCCGGCTTGACCGGGCAGGGCTCCTCGCGCAGCCACTTGTAGGTGTACTTCTCGACCTCGGGGCTGGTCAGGTCCTCGTAGGAGAACTCGCTGCCGACGTAGGACCCGGTCTTGTTGCTGGAGCTGATGCGCTTGACCCGCTTCAGCACCGGCAGGTACAGCCACTGGTCGTCGTCGCCCTGCTTGTGGTTCCAGGTCAGCAGGGCGGTGCCCTTCACGTCGCGCGGCTCGGTGAACATGTTCATGCTCTTGTCGCCGTCGTCGCTGACTTCCAGGGTCCAGCCCTTGAACTCGCGTGTGCTCTCCTTGCCCTGCTTGTTGCGCAGGATCATCTTGCCGTTGGCGGTGAAGTCGGCGAAGCCGGCGTCGGAGACGTCGGCCTCCTTGGCGATCCGCAGGCCCTTCTCCTCGGGCGTTTCCGCGAGGGCGAAGGTCGGGACGGCCGCCGCCAACACCAGGGCGGCGGCGATCAGTCGTTTCGTCATGCTTTCCTCCTGTCGAGCATAATCAGCAGCGGGGGCAGGAATAGGAAGTCGGTGGCCAGGGCCACCGCGATGGTGATGGCGCTGAGCAGGCCCATGTCGCCGTTGACGGCGAAGCCCGAGGTGGCCAGGGCGCCGAAGCCCACCACCAGGGCCACCGAGGTCACGATCAGGGCGATGCCCACGGTGCTGAGGGCATAGCGCACGGCGCCGACCGGGTCGGCGTCGTGCTCGCGCCGGGCGCGCAGGTACTTGCTGAGCAGGTGCACCGTGTCGTCGACCACGATGCCCAGGGTCATGGCGATGACCACCGAGATGGCCAGGTTCACCTCGCCTACCATGTAGCCCCAGATGCCGAACGAGATCATGGCCGGCAGCACGTTGGGGGCCAGGCTGATGACGGCGATGCGGAAGTCGCGCAGCACCAGCCACAGCACGGCCGAGATCAGGAACAGGGCCAGGAAGGTGCCCTTCAGCATGGACTTGATGTTGCGCTCGGACACCCGCGAGATGGCCATGGAGACGCCGGTGGGGTGGGCCTGCATGTTGGGCGCGTTCTTGGCCAGCCATTCCTGGCCGCGCTCGGCCAGCTCGACGATCTTGCTGGCGCTGACGTCGACCAGGGCCACGGTCACCCGGCTGGCCGACTTGGCCACGTCCATCTGGCTGTTCAGGTCGAGGCCGAACGGCACCGACATCTCGTACAGCATCAGGTACTGGGCCGCCGCCTCCTGGCTGTCGGGTATGGCGTAATAGGTTTCGTCGTCGTTGTGCAGGTTCTGGTTCAGGCGCTTGATGGTGTCGCTGACCACCGACACGTGGACCACGTTCTCCTGCTGGCGGTACCACTCGGCGAAGGCGTCCAGCTTGTTCAGGTAGTCGGGGTTGACCACGCCCTGCTCCTCGCCCGCGGGCAGGGAGAACTCCAAGGCGTGCAGGCCGGTCAGGTGCTGCTGGGTGTAGTCGGCGTCGACCCGGAACTGGAACCGGTGGTCGAAGTACTTGATGAAGTCGTCGTCGAAGGTCAGGCGGCTGACGCCGGCGGTAGTGACCACCGCGATCACCGAGGTGGCGATCAGCAGCATCCGGCGCCGCATGATCACGAAGTCGCCGAACTTGTCCATGAACGAACCGGTCCCGGTCGGCGCCTTGGCCGGCCGGATCGGCAGCAGGGACATGACCGCCGGGGCAAAGAACATGGAGTACACGAACGCCGCGGTTACGCCGAAGGCGATCAGGTTGCCCAGCTCGCGGAACGGCGGCGAGTCGCTGAAGTTCAGGCTCAGGAAGCCGATGGCCGTGGTCAGGCTGGTGATGAACACCGGCGACATGTTGATGCGCATGGCCTCGATCAGGGCTTCGTTCTTGCCGACTCCCTGGCCGGTCTGCTGGCGGATCGAGGCCAGGATGTGGACGCTGTGGGCGACGCTGAGGGTCATCAGGATCACCGGCGAGGCGGTGGTCGACGAGTTGAGCACCAGGTCCAGCCACCCCGCCGCGCCCATGGACGTGACCACCGAGATGATGATCACCAGCAGGGTGGCGATGGTGCCCCAGAAGGTGCGCAGGGATATGCCGACGATCACCATGATCAGCACCAGCATGGCCGGGATCAGGGTCTTGATGTCGGATTCGGCGCCCTCGGCGAAGGCCAGGTCGATCATCACGCCGCCGGTCAGGTGGAAGTCGTGGTCCGGGTACTTGGCGCGGCTCTGTTCCACCATGTCGCGGGCGAAGCCGGCGATCTGGGGCACCGCGGCCAGCTTCTCGTCCGGCATGATGATGGTGACGTTGACGGCGGTGACCGACTTTTCCTTGTTGATCAGCCGGCCCATCAGGGGCTTGCGGGTGAGGGCGATGTCGCCCAGGCGCGCCAGGTCCTCGTCGCTCAGCGACTCCAGGTCGCCGACCAGGTCCTCGATCACCAGGTCCTCGCCGACGGCGTGGGAATACTGGTAGTTGGTGACCGAATCGACGCGCCGCGAGTGCGGGGTCTTCCAGGCGGCCTCGGTCAGCTCCTTGACCAGGCCCAGGGTGCGGCGCGAGAAGACCTTGCCGTCCTTCGGCGTGATCACGATCATCACGTTGGAATCCTTGGAGTAGTCGGCCTCCAGCTTGTCCAGCGCGATGCGGTCCGGGTTGTCCTCGGAGAAATAGACCCGGGCGTCGGCGTCCAGGGTCAGGTTCTTGGCCCCGATCCCCGTCGCCACGGTGACCAGGACGCTGAGGATGATCACCAGCCACCTGTTGCGCAGGGTCCACTCGCCCAGGGGGTAGGGGGTCAGCGGTGCATGTGTGTCGGTACTCATGATCGACGCCCCGCCCGCGGCGGCGCGCGCCCTCCCTGCCAGTTGTCCCGTCCGCGGTCCGGCGTGGTCGTTGCCCGCCGGTGTCCGCAGCCTCGAAAGGCTTCTCACCCAGTCGGGCCAATGCTAGCGTTGAATCGAAAGAAAAAAAACCCACACGAAAGGAGTCGGGCCCGATTTTTCACCGATCGGGCGATTCGCCGCCGATTCGGGCCCCTTTTCAGGGCGCCGGGCGGGCCGCGGCGGCGGCGGCGCGCAGCAGCGGCGGCAGTGCCAGCCCCAGAGTCGCCGCGCGCAGGACCATCAGCAGCATCAGCGCCGCCCACAGGCCCTGGGCCCCCCACAGGTGGACCAGCCCCTGCAGGGCCAGCACGTACAGGGCCAGGGACAAGATCATGGCGTTGCGCATGGCGGCGGTGCGGGTGGCGCCCAGGAACAGGCCGTCCAGCAGGTAGCTCCACACCGACAGCAGCGGCGCCGCCACCAGCCAGGGCAGGAACGACAGCGCCGTGGCGCGCACCTGGGGAATGGTCGTCATGGCCCCCACAAGGGCCTCGCCGGCGACGCCGTAGGCCAGCGCGAAGGCGCCGGCGAAGGGCACGGCCCAGGCCGTGGCCGCGGCCAGGGCGCCGCGCAGCCGGCGCCCGTCGCGGGCGCCGATGGCGTGGCCGGTCAGGGCCTCGGTGGCGTGGGCGAAGCCGTCCAGGGCATAGGCCATGACGTGCTGCAGGTTCAGCAGCACGGCGTTGGCGGCCAGCACCAGCGGCCCCATGCGGGCGCTTTCGGCGGTGAACAGGAAGAACGCCGCCTGCAGGCACAGGGTGCGCACGAAGATGTCGCCGTTGATGGCGAACATGCGGCGCAGGCGGGCGCCGTCGAACACCCGGCGCCGGTGCCAGGCGCCCGGATGGCCGCGCAGCTTGCGCCGCACCAGCGCCAGCCCCAGGGCGGCGGCGCCGGCCTCGGCCAGGACGCTGGCCACCGCCACCCCCTGCACCCCCCAGCCCAGGCCCATGACGAACCACAGGTCCAGCGCCATGTTGGTCACGTTCAGGGCCAGTTGCAGGACCAGGGCGGCGCGCGCGTCCTGCATGCCCAGCAGCCAGCCCAGCAGGGCGTAGTTCAGCAGGGTCGCCGGCGCGCCCCAGACGCGGATGGCGTAGTAGGAGCGGCCCAGGTCGGCCACCGCGCCCTCGGCCCCCACCAGGGGGAACACGGCCCAGGCCAGGGGCGCCTGCACCGCGATCACGGCGGCGCCCAGGACCAGGGCGGTCAGGGCGGCGCGGCCCAGGGTGCCGCGCACCTCGTCGCCGTCGCCGGCGCCCAGGGCCTGGGCGGTGGGGCCGGTGGTGCCCATGCGCAGGAACCCGAACACCCAGAACACCATGCTGAAGATGGCCGCGCCCACGGCCACCCCGCCCAGGTGCTGGGGCTCGGGCAGGCGGCCGACCACCGCCGTGTCCACGGCCCCCAGCAGGGGCACCGACACGTTGGACAGCATGATCGGACCGGCCAGGCGCCAGACGCGCCGGTTCCAGGACTCGGGGGTGGGTGGGGCAGGGGTCACGGGGCGGGCTTTCGCGCAGGGCAGGCAGGGATGGGTGCAATGTGGCGACCGCCGCGGCCGCGGTCAAGGCGCGCCGCAGGACCCTTGACAGGACCGGGGACAGGGCTTACCAAGCATCCCTTTTTTCGCACCCCAGCCGCGACGGAAAGCCCATGATCGACCCCGACCTGATCCGAGCCCAACTGGCCAACGTCCTGACCGACGCCACCATCCCCGAGCTGCCCAACCACTACCGGGGCAAGGTGCGCGACAACTACGACCTGCCCGACGGGCGCCGCATCATCATCGCCACCGACCGCCAGAGCGCCTTCGACCGCGAGATGGCCGCGGTGCCGTTCAAGGGGCAGGTGCTGACCCAGACCGCCCGGTACTGGTTCGAGGCCACCGCCGACGTCTGCGCCAACCACGTCATCGAGTACCCGGACCCCAACGTCCTGGTGTGCCGCAACCTGGACATGCTGCCGGTCGAGATGGTGGTGCGCGACTACATGACCGGGTCCACCAACACCTCCATCTGGCCCATGTACGAGCGCGGCGAGCGGGTGATGTACGGGGTCACCTTCCCCGACGGCCTGGTCAAGAACCAGAAGCTGCCCGAGACCATCCTGACCCCCACCACCAAGGCGGTGCAGGGCGAGCACGACGCCCCCATCACCCCGGCCGACATCGTCGCCCAGGGCCTGCTGACCCAGGCCCTGTGGGACGAGCTGGCCGAGAAGTCCCTGGCCGTGTTCGCCCGCGGCCGCGAGCTGGCCGCCCGGCAGGGCCTGATCCTGGTCGACACCAAGTTCGAGTTCGGCCTGGCCCCCGACGGCACCGTGACCCTGGCCGACGAGATCCTGACCCCGGACAGCAGCCGCTACTGGCTGGCCGACTCCTATGGCGAACGCCTGGCCGCCGGCGAGAATCCCGACGGCCTGGACAAGGAGTTCCTGCGCCTGTGGGTCAACGCCCGCTGCGACCCCTACAAGGACCCGATCCCGGCCATCCCCGAGGACACCCTGGTGGAGTTCAGCGGCCGCTACATCCGCCTGTTCGAGACCGTCACCGGCCGTCCCTTCGACGCCGAGGGCGCCGGCCAGCCGGTGATCGAGCGCATCCGCGCCAACCTGGCGCCCTATTTCGCCTGACCGGGGCGCGCGCCGGCCGGTACAAGCCGGCGCGAATCCCCTATAGTCGGCGCACCATGCGCTGGGTCCACTACAAGCTCCCGGCGCGGGAGGCGGCGGCGGGCCCGGCCTGGGTCCACTACGGCATCCCGCGCACCGGCAGTTCCTCGGTCCGCTTCCTGCTGCGGCGGGCGTGGAACGCCGCCCACCTGCCGTGGCAGCACCTGGAGACGGTCCTGGCCGAAGGCGCCCGCGGCGCCGACCGGGTCATCATGGAGGCGCCGGACCGGCGGGTGCTGGATTTCGCCGGCGACGGCGCCCGCTTCTTCACCACCCTGCGCGATCCCCTGCGCGCCTGCCGGTCGCTCTACTACTGGGCCCGCGGCGCCGAGGGGCTGGACACGACCCTGGCCGAGTTCGCCGCCGCCCTGCCGCGGTCCTACAACCCCTTCGCCCGCTACCTGGCGGCCCTGGCCGGCGGCGGCGCGCCGTCGGCTCCCGACAACCCCATGTTCTGGCGCGACGGGGACGGCTTCTTCGCCGACCTGCCCGACGACGAGCTGCTGGCCATGGCCGAGCAGGTTTTGGCCGCGCGCTTCCCCCTGGTGGGCCTGCTGGAACGGTTCGACGAGACCGCCTTCCTGCTGGCCCGGTCCCTGGGCTGGCGTACCCTGCCCCTGCACCAGCGCATCAACTTCTCGGTCAAGGACCGCCAGGCGCTGGACGGTCCGGACCCGGCCGCGCAGGCCCGCATGGAGGAGGCCACGGCCGTCGACCGGGTCCTCTACGACCGGGTCGCAGCCCGGTTCGAGGACCGCGCCGCCGCCCTGGCCGGGGACCGCGCGGCGGTGGACGAATACGCCGCCGCCTGCGCCCGCATCGCCGGCCAGGTGCTGCAACAGAAAAACCTGCTGATGGTGGGCGGCGACGTCTTCCCCGGCGCCGCCGGCGGCCAGGCGGGCGGCCTGGACATGGCGGTGGTGGCGCCCCTGGCCCGGGCCGGGCGCCTGCTGGAGGTGGAGGACTACCTGCCGGTCACTTGACATCGGCCGCCCCAGGCACGATCTTCCGCCCGCGATCTCCCCTCAAACCCCGACCGCCATGAGCGCACCCCTATGAGCCCATTGGCCGACACCGTCGCCCGCCGCCGCACCTTCGCCATCATCGCCCACCCGGACGCCGGCAAGACGACCCTGACCGAGAAGCTGCTGCTGTTCGGCGGCGCCATCCAGATGGCCGGCGCCGTCAAGGCCCGCGGCGAGGCCCGGCGCGCGCACTCGGACTGGATGAAGGTGGAGCGCGAGCGCGGCATCTCGGTGACCAGCGCCGTGATGACCTTCGACTTCGAGGGCCGGGTGTTCAACCTGCTGGACACCCCGGGCCACGAGGACTTCTCGGAAGACACCTACCGCACCCTCACCGCCGTCGACTCGGCGGTCATGGTGCTGGACGCGGCCAAGGGCATCGAGGGCCAGACGCGCAAGCTGTTCGAAGTCTGCCGCATGCGCGACGTGCCCATCATCACCTTCGTCAACAAGATGGATCGCGAGGCGCTGGACCCCTTCGACCTGCTGGACGACATCGAGCAGAACCTGCAGCTCGAGGTGACGCCGGCGAGCTGGCCCATCGGCATGGGGCGCGGCTTCCTGGGCTGCTACGACCTGCTGGGCGACCGCCTGGCCCTGCTGGAGAAGACCTCGCGCGAGGCCCTGCCCGGCGCCGGCGAGACGTGCCAGGGCCTGGACGACCCCAAGCTGGACCGCATGCTGCCCGACCACGCCGTCGCCACCCTGCGCGAACAGGTGGAGATGGCCCGCGGCCTGTGCCCCGAGTTCGACCTGGACGCCTACCGCGCCGGCAACCGCACCCCGGTCTTCTTCGGCAGCGCCATCAACAACTTCGGCGTGCGCGAGCTGCTGCACGGCCTGGCCCAGTATGCGCCGCCGCCGCGGCCGCAGCCGACCACGGCGCGGGCCGTCGAACCGACCGAGAACAAGGTCGCCGGCTTCGTCTTCAAGATCCAGGCCAACATGGACCCCAAGCACCGCGACCGCATCGCCTTCACCCGTCTCGCCTCGGGCCACTTCAAGCGCGGCATGAAGCTGAAGCATTCGCGCAGCGGCAAGGCCATGAACATCCACAACCCGCTGCTGTTCCTGGCCCAGGACCGGGAGCGTGCCGAGGAGGCCTTCGCCGGCGACATCATCGGCATCCCCAACTACGGCGGCCTGCGCATCGGGGACGCCCTGACCGAGGGCGAGGACCTGCGCTTCACCGGCATCCCCAGCTTCGCCCCCGAGATGCTGCAGAAGGTGCGCCCCGAGGACCCGCTGAAGGCCAAGCACCTGGGCCGGGCCCTGGGCCAGCTTGCCGAGGAGGGGGCGGCCAACGTGTTCAAGCCCATGATCGGCGCCGACTGGGTGGTGGGCGTGGTCGGCGGCCTGCAGTTCGACGTCATGGCCGACCGCATCCGCACCGAGTACGACCTGCCGGTGCGCTTCGAGCCGACCGAGCTGTACACCGCCCGCTGGGTCGAGGGCGAGGACGCGCGCGAGCTGAAGAAGTTCATCGACGCCAACAGGTCGGCCATGGCCGAGGACTACGACGGCGCGCCGGTGTTCATGGCCCGCAACGCCTGGCACCTGAACAAGGCGGTCGAGGACTGGCCGAACCTGAAGTTCTCCAAGACCAGGGAGCACCTGGACTGAGGGGGCCTGCCTTCATTCGTGGTCGCCCCTGGGCTTGACCTGTAGCTGCCCGGCTTTGGCTTCGTGGATGGCCGGGTCAAGCCCGGCCATGACGAAAATGTAGATATTTCAATTAATTATGTCATGCCCGGACTTGATCCGGGCATCCACGAAGGCGACGTCCGCCGGCCGACGAGCCTCAACCGGACAGCCGCGGATCAGGTCCCGGCGTGACGGCCTTGGCCGGCGTCACCCCGCCACGAACGTCGCCTCCACGGCGCCCATGGTGCCGAACTGGGCCCGTGCCGTGACCCCCGGCTGGAAGGGGATCAGGCCGGTCATGGTGCCGGTCATGATGACGTCGCCGGCGCGCAGGCCGCGCGGTGCCACCTGGGGGCGGTTGGCCAGCCACAGGACGGCGTCGGTCACGTCGGTCCACATCAGTACGCGGCCGCTGCCGCGGGCGACCTCGGCGCCGTCGAAGGTCAGCACCACCTCGGCCTCGAACGGGTCGCCGCCGGCGGAAAGGTCCAGGGCCGGGCCCAGGACCATGCCGCCGTTGCCGCCGGCGTCGGCGATGGACATCAGGCCGCGGTTGCGCTCGACCCCCGAGAAGCGGGGCGCCACCACCTCGAAGCTGGGGTGCAGCGACGCGATCCGCACGTCGTCGCGGGTGTAGGGCGCGTCCCGCGGCGGCAGGTCGCCGGCCAGCACGGCGGTGAACTCGGTCTCCAGGGCCGGGGTGTGGCCGAACACCACCGGCACCTCGCCGCCCGACGGGTGCACCGTGCCGGCGAACAGCGGGCCCAGGAAGGGCTCGGTCAGGTCCAGGCGCTGCTGGGTCGGGGGGTTGGTGGCGCCCGCCTTCCAGCCGGCCAGGTCGAGGCCGGCCAGGCGGATCACCTCGGCCTGCACGGCGTAGGCGGCGGCGCTGTCGGCGGGCGGGGTGAAATCGGCGGCGTCGACCTGGCGGCCCTGGCGCCGGGCGGTCAAGAGTTGCGATGCCAGCATGGTGGCGTCTCCTTTGTTCCAGGTGGGATGGATGCGGACGGTCAGGACGGCGGGAACAGCTCGCCCTTCTCGGCCATGTGCTTGCAGATGTCCGCCCGCAGGCCGTTCAGCAGACCGCGGTCTGTCAGGGGGCCGCAGGTGTTGGCCTGGAAGCTGCTGCCCAGGGGCGAGTCGGAGAAGGCGGCCAGGACCGGCGCCTTCAGGTCCGGCCAGCACAGCTCGAAGGCCACCCGCCGGGCCGCGACCACGCTGGCCTTGGGCTCGGACTCGACCAGGCTGCGCAGGGTCGCCCGGCGCAGGCCCGGTGCGGCGCAGGCCGACGGGTCGCCCTTGTCCTGGGCGGCCAGCAGATAGAGCGGCATGACATAGGGCTCGTTGACGTGGCGGTGCGCCACCGCGGCGGCCTTCAGGGCCAGGCCCGGGGTGGCGGCCTGGCTGGCGGCGAAGCTGGTCAGGCCGTCCAGGCAGGCGTCGAGCGAGGCGCGCCGCTCGGCGAAGCAGCGGCGGAAGTTCTTGAGCCCGGCCTCGGCCCGCGCGGCCATGAAGCCGGACGAGGATTTCAGGGCGGCGAAGCGGGTCAGCAGGTCCTCGGCCAGGGCGAAGGTGGCGGCGGCGTCGCCCTCGGTGCCGGCGGCCTTGACCGCGGCCAGGGCGCCGTTCTCGACCCAGGTCTTCCATTCGCCCTTGCGCTGCGACGGGCGGATGTCGCGGGCATGGTCCAGCAGCTCGGCCCAGGCGCCTTCCTCGGCCAGGACCTGCAGGTCCTCCCAGGTGTACTTCTCGGCCGCCGCCGCGCGCCAGGGCAGCAGGGCGGCCAGGATGCAGACGATCACCAGCGTTCGCATGGCGCGGGTTTCCTCCCTCTCGGCCCCAGTCTACGCCGAAACGGGCCGCCAGGGGAGGGGGCGATCACGGCCGGTAGGTGCCGCCCTCGCCGATCACCGAGAACGGGGCCCAGAACATGGGATGGGCGAAGTAGGGCTTCTTGTCGTCGTCCATCAGTTCGAGCATGGAGCGGGTGAAGGCCTCGGACCGGCCGATGCCCGGCTCGGCGGCGGCGATGGCGAAGGCGCGGCTGGTCAGCCGGCTGGCGGCCTCGGAGTTGACCGGCCAGTGGGACACCAGCAGGGCCCGGGCCCCGGCGTGGAAGAAGGCCCGGGCCAGGCCCGACAGGCCGTCGGCCCCCGGGGTGCCGTCGTCGGCCGCCGTGTTGCAGGCCGACAGCACCACCCAGTCGGCGTTCAGCTTCAGGCGCGCCGCCTCGCCGGCGGTCAGCAGGCCGTCGTCCTCGGCGCTGGCCCGGTCGGGCGGGGTCAGGGCCAGGGCCGGCTCGCCCAGGTCCTCGAAGTCCCCGGCCATGAGGCCGTGGGTGGCGAAGGCGACCACCCGGCTGTCCGACAGGTCCATGGCCTTGATGGCGGTCTCGGTGGCCCGGGTGCCCAGGACCAGGGCCTGGTCGCCGGCGCCCAGGGCCTGGGCGATGGCGCGCAGCTCGTCGGCCGTGTCCGGCAGGCGCGGCAGGGCGGCCACTGCGCGGGTGTCGGCCAGGCCGCGGGCGGTGAACAGCTTGGCCGCCTTCAGGCCGCGGGCGGCGCCGGGGCGGCCGCCGAAGGCCGGGTCGCCGATGCCGGTGAACGGCCGCGACGCCCGCGCCCGCCCGGCGAACAGGCGCAGGGACCGCAGCGACGCCACCGACGGCAGCACGGTCAGGGCGTACTTCCGGGCCAGCCACGGCACCCGGCGGTAGGCGTCGAAATCGTCGACGGGGCCCTGCGGCTTGTCGGTGACCAGCACGCCCAGGGGCAGGCTGCGCAAACCGCCGTCGGGCACCACGAACAGGTGGCGCACGCCGGTCAGCATGTCGGCGAAGGCGCCGAATAGGGTGTCGTACAGCTCGTGGGCCGTCTCCACGTCGAACGGCCGGATGTCGTCCACGGTGACGACGCCGGTGGGGTCCAGGGTGTCGCGCATCTCGCGCACGACGTCGTCCAGGTCCTCGGCCCCCAGGGTGGTGACCGCCATCAGCGAGCGGTCGTGGCGCACCATGAAGGCGTAGGTGCGGGCCTGGTCGGGGATCACCACCATCAGCGCCTCGTCGGGGCCCAGCAGGGCCCGGGCCTGGTCCAGGGTCAGGGGCTCGGGGTTGGCCAGGGCGCGGTAGGCGGGGAACTTGACCGCCAGCTCGCGGTCGGCGAAGGCGATCTCGCGGTCCAGCGCCGACAGGCCCCGGCGCAGGTCGTCCTCGCGCGCCGCGTCGCGCTGGGCGGGCGGCTGGGCCAGGGCCTCGGTCAGGGCCAGGTCGGTCTTCTGCCAGGCGTCGCCGGCGTTCTGGCGGTTGCGCACCAGCTCGGCCAGGGCGTCGCCGCCGGCGGCGAAGCGGGCGGCCATGCGCGCCACCGCCTGGGCGGCGCTGCCGCCGGCGATGAGCTGCGCCACCTGGAACCCCTCGGCGCGGCCCACCGGGCCCTCCATCAGGCCGGCGCCGATGGCCTCGGCCAGGATGCGCAGGTGCAGGCGCAGGCCATAGAAGGCGTCGTTGCGCTCGCACCGGTGGCCGGTGGTCTTGTGGGCCGTGGCCCGCAGCAGGCGGGCCCGCGCCGCGTCGGTGGCGCGGCGGATCACCGGCAGGGCGTCCTTCACGTCGGCCGCGTCGACGTAGTGCGACGCCAGGTTCTCGAGCCCCACCTCGACCAGGGGGTGGTTGTCGCCGAACAGGCGTTCGCGCAGGGCCAGACTCTGCCTGTACAGCTTCTCGGCGCTGTCATGCTGGTCCTGCAGGTCGTGCAGGCCGGCCAGGTTGTTCAGCACGTCGGCGACCCGCGGGTGGTCGGGGCCGTAGGCGGCGGCGAAGATTTCCTGGGCCCGGCGCAGGTCCTGCTCGGCCTCGCCCAGCTTGCCCTCGTTCATCAGCAGGGTGCCCAGGTTCTGCAGCGACACGGCGATGTCCGGGTGGTCCGGGCGCAGCACCTTGCGCCGCGACTCCAGGCTCTGGCGCAGCAGCCGTTCCGCCGACTCGCGGCGGTCCAGGGCCTGGTGCAGGGTGGCCAGGTTGGCGCGGGCGACGGCCAGGGACGGGTGGTCGGGGCCCAGGTACTTCTCCATGATCCCCAGGGCCCGCAGGTACAGGGGCTCGGCCTCGGCGAAGCGGCAGCGCTGCTTGATCAGCAGGGCCAGGTTGTTCAGCACCCCGGCCACTTCCATGGGGTCGCGGCCGGTGGCCTTCTCCAGGATTGCCAGGGCGCGCTTGTAGCGGATTTCGGCGGCCTCGAAGTCGCCGCGCTCCCAGTACAGGCCGGCCAGGCTGTTCAGCGACGTGGCCACGTCCGGGTGGTCCGGCCCCAGGGCCTTCTCGCGGATGTCCAGGGCCCGCAGGTACAGCGTTTCGGCCTCGTCGTACCGGCCCAGGGCGTTGAGCGTCGCCGCCAGGTTGTTGAGGCCGCCGGCCACGTCGGGATGGTCGGGGCCGTGCTCCTTCTCGTACAGCGCGATGGCGCGGCGGTACAGGGGCTCGGCCTCGGCGAAGCGGCCGCGGTCGTGGTACAGGGCGGCCAGGTTGTTGAGCGGGTTGGCCAGGTCCACGCTGTCCGGCCCCGAGACCTTTTCCAGGATCGCCAGGGCGCGCTTGAACCGTTTCTCGGCGGCGGGGTAGTCGCCGTTCTTCTGGTAGAAGCCGGCCAGGAACTCCAGCTTCCAGGCCACGTCGGGATGGTCTGGTCCCAGGGCCTGCTCGGCCAGGGCCAGGGCGCGCTCGAAGGCGGCGATGGCGTCCGGGTAGCGGTCCTGCTCGCGGTACAGGAAGCCGAGCCGGTCCCAGGTGTCGGCAAGTTCGGGATGGGGCTGGGGGCCGGTTCCGTCGACACGCGCCAGGGTGGCCTTGTACACCTCCTCGGCGGTGTCGTAACGCTTCAGCCGCTGGTGCAGGGCGGCCAGGGTGTTGCGCAGCTGGATCGTGGTCGGGTTGACTGGGCCGTATACGGTGTCGGCCAGGTCGACCACGGATTGCAGGTGCGGCAGGGCCTCGGCCGGTTTGGCGTCGCGCAGGGCCATGTAGCGGCCGAAGGCGTCGCGGCTGGCAGTTCGCGCGCGGGTCCCCTCCTCGACCCCGGCCGCGTCGCCGTCGCGGCCCAGGCGGCGGTAGAGCTCGGCCAGGGACTGGCGCACGTGCAGGGTCATCTGGTGCTCGTGCCCGAACACACCGTCGACCAGGGCGGCCACGCGCTGCAGGTGCGGCAGGGCCTCGGCCGGCTTGTCCTGGCGCAGGTCGAAGAATTGCTGGTATTCCCGCACCACCTCGGTGCGCGGCGCGGTCACCTTGTCGGCGGCCGCGGCGTCCCCGTCGCGGCCCAGCTTCCGGTACAGGTCCGCCAGGGCCTGGCGCGCGTTCAGGGTCCCCTGGTGGATGACCCCCAGCACCGGGTCGGCGAGCAGGACCACCGTTTCCAGGTGGTGCAGGGCCTTGGCCGGGTCCGTGTCCTTCAGGGCCGCGTACTGCTTCGCCGCCGCGTCCATCTCCAGCCGCTGCGCCGTCGCCTTGGCGACGAAGGTGGCGTTGGCCGGGCGGTCCAGGTCCTCGTACAGCTTCACCAGGGCCTCGCGCCAGGCCAGGGTGGTCGGGTGGACGTAGCCGTGGACCTGGTCGGCCAGGTTGACGGCGGTGACCAGGTGCGGCAGGGCCTCGGCCGGCTTGGCGTCGCGCAGGGCCTCGTACCGGGCGTAGGCCTGCTCCATCCTGGCGCGCGGGTCGGCGGGCGCGTCCTGGGCCGCCGTGGCCACGGGCGCCAGGCACAGGAGGGCGATCAGCAGCCAGCGGGCGAGGGTGGTCATGTCAATCCAGCTTGAAGTCCGCCGGCCGCGCCCCGTCGAAGCGCACCGCGTCGTCGTCGATCTTCAGCCAGGGCAGGGCGCTGCGGCACCAGATGTGGGTTCGGGGCGTGAAGCCCATGGGGTCGTCCAGGACGCCGACGAAGATCTCCCAGACGGCCGGCTTGTCCAGGGGTTCGAAGAACAGGGACGAGCCGCAGTCGGCGCAGAAGTGCCGCCGGCCGTGCTCGGACGACGCATAGACCTTGGTCGCGCCCCGGGTCAGCCGGAACGCCGCCCGCGGCACGATGATGCCGGCGGCCAGGGGCGCGCCGCCGAACCGCTGGCAGTCGCGGCAGTGGCACACGCCGCCGAACAGCGGTTCGCCGTCGTATTCGAAACGCACGGCGCCGCAATGGCAGCCGCCGGTGTTGGAAACCTGCATGGGATGGGGAATCCTCGGCCTGGTTGCTCGTCTGGTCGCCCGCAGGGGGAAAGTCTGCCACGTCCGGGCCGGGGCGGCCAGTCCCGCGGTCCTTGATCGGGCGGGGGGGGTCAGCCGTCGCCCCGGATCCCCCGCATGAAGCCCCGCCTGGCGTCGCGCAGCCGTCGCCGGATCCCCGGCCGCTTGCGCAGGTGGGTCAAGGGCTTGTCCAGGACCTCGGCCGCCCGCCCGCCGGCCGCAGGCGACCCGAGGAAGGCGAACAGGTCGTCCAGCCGGCCGCTGCGGTCGATCATGTCCTGGTAGTCGATGACGAAGCAGCAGGGGTTGGCCTGTGCATAGGCGGCGAAGCGCCGGTCCGCGGCGTGGATGCTGGCCGTCACCGCGTCGGGGTCCTGCTTGGCGAACCACGCCGAGCGGCGGACCTGGGCGGCGTCGCGGGTGTTGAAGATGATCCGCGCGCCGGGGAAGGTGTCGCGCAGGAAGTCCATGTAGGCGACGAAGTCGTCGTCGCCCATGTGGATGTCCAGGTGGCGGATCTCCTTGAAGCCCAGGGTGGCCGATCCGGGCGACGGGCGCAGGACCTGGGCCACGAAGGCGTCCAGGCAGGTGCGCGCAAAGGCTTCACGGTCGATCCGGTCGGCTCCGTACCAGGGGTGGTCTTCGGTGATCTCCTGGTTGGCGACGATGTCGCGCGACAGGTCGATGGCGCGGATCGACTGGAACAGGTGGAAGAGGTTGTTGTGGTTCTCGCCCTTGAGGTCGAAGCCGTCGACGGCGTTCAGCAGCTTCATCAGCAGGGTGGAGCCGGAACGGCCATAGGTGATGACGAAGACGTAGGTGTACTTGTCCAGCATCTTGTCCCTTCGGGCCGTGGCGACGGGAAACCGGGATTCCGGCAAAACTTAAGGGATTCGCGGTTGGCAATCCAGGGGCCTGGCGGCCCGGGCTAGTCCTCCGGCACCCGGTAGACGTAGATGTAGGGGCACATGGTGTCGTCCAGGCGGTGGGCCGCCTCGGGCGTCCAGCCGGGGACCTCGAAGGCGTTGCTGATCACCAGGCTGCCGGCCGGCAACTGGCGTTCCATTTGCGGGCGCAGGCGGACCAGGGCCTCGGTGTGCAGGTAGCACACGATGACGGCCGGCCGGCCGGTCAGGTCGTGCTTGAGGAAGTTGCGCCGGTGGATGGTCAGGTTGCGCCGCCGCGCCAGGGCGCGCCACAGCACCATGGCCGCCCAGGGGAAGGGCGACAGTTCGTAGGCCACCACCCGGGCCCGCGGGAATCGGCGCGCCAGGGGCAGGGCCAGGTGGCCCCAGCCGGCGCCCAGCTCGTAGATGGTGCCGTCGTAGTCGCGGGGGATGCAGTCCAGGATCCGCCGCCGCGCCCGCCGCGTGCTGGGCACCGGCGAGATCCCGGTGATGGCGGTGTAGGCGAGAGACGTGGTCGAGCCGGCGACGGCAAGGGCGAGCACGGTGACGTCGAACACCAGCATCGGCCCTGCTTACCCCCTTGCCCGCGGTTATGGCGCCGTCCCCCGGCGGCTTCGACCATGGTAACCCAAGGCTCGGCCCGCGTCGCCCGTCAATTTCCCGGGCCGGTTCGGCCGCGCGCCGGGCGCAGGATGGGCTAGCCCGGGCGCGGGCTTTGCGTGTACAGTGCGGCCCGAATCCGGAACCCGAAGAAAAAGCTGGGGGAGCACCATGGCAGGCAGCGTCAACAAGGTCATCCTGGTCGGCAACCTGGGGCGCGACCCCGAAGTCCGCTATGCCCAGGACGGCACCAAGATCGTCAACATGTCGGTGGCGACGTCGGAGACCTGGAAGGACCGCCAGTCCGGCGAGCGCCGCGAGCGCACCGAGTGGCACCGGGTGGTGGTGTTCAACGACCGCCTGGCCGAGGTGTGCGAGCGGTTCCTGCGCAAGGGCTCCAAGATCTACGTCGAGGGCCAGTTGCAGACCCGCAAGTGGACCGGCCAGGACGGCCAGGAGCGGTACACCACCGAGGTGGTGTTGCAGCGCTACCGCGGTGAGCTGACCATGCTGGACGGCCGCGACGGCGGCGGCGGCGGTGGTGGCGGCGGCGACTACGGCGGCGGCGATCCCTCGTGGCAGGGCGGCGGCGGCTCCCAGGGCGGCGGGGGTGGCGGCGGCGGTGCCCCCGGTGGTGACCTGGACGACGAGATTCCGTTCTAACCGTTTCCTGAATGCTGTTTAACTCCCACGTCTTCGTCCTGGCGTTCCTGCCGGCGGTGTTGGTGGGCTTCTTCATCGTCGGCGCCCGCGGCCAGCGCGCCGCCGCCGTGGCCTGGCTGGTGGTCGCCTCGCTGTTCTTCTACGGCTGGTGGGACCCGGCCTACCTGGCGCTGATGGGCGCCTCCATCTTCTTCAACTACTTCACCGGCCTGGCCATCGCCCGGGCGCGGGCGCCGGGGCGGCGGCGCGCCCTGCTGGTGGCCGGGATCGCCGTCAACCTGGGCCTGCTGGGGTATTTCAAGTACACCCACTTCGTGCTCGGCCAGGCCAACGCCCTGCTGGGCACGGACTTCCACGCCGGCGCCATCGTCCTGCCCCTGGCGATCTCGTTCTTCACCTTCCAGCAGATCGCCTACCTGGCCGACACCCACGGCGGCCAGACCCTGGAGCACGACTTCCTCAACTACTGCCTGTTCGTCACCTTCTTCCCCCAGCTCATCGCCGGGCCCATCGTCCACCACCGCGAGATGCTGCCCCAGTTCGCCCGGCCCCTGATCTACCGGCCCAGCTACGCCAACCTGTCCATCGGCGTCACCATCTTCGCCCTGGGCCTGTTCAAGAAGGTGGCCATCGCCGATTCCCTGGCCGCCTATGCCAGCCCCGTGTTCGCCGCCGCCGAGGCCGGCACCTCCCTGACCTTCGTCGAGGCCTGGTGCGGCGCCCTGGCCTACGCCCTGCAGATCTATTTCGACTTCTCGGGCTATTCGGACATGGCCATCGGCCTGGCGCGCCTGTTCAACATCAAGCTGCCGCTGAACTTCAACTCGCCCTACAAGGCCGCCAGCATCATCGACTTCTGGCGCCGCTGGCACATGACCCTGTCGCGGTTCCTGCGCGACTACGTCTACATCCCCCTGGGCGGCGGCCGCCGCGGCCCGGCGCGGCGGCACGTCAACATCCTGGCGACCATGCTGCTGGGCGGCCTGTGGCACGGCGCGGGCTGGACCTTCGTCCTGTGGGGCGGGATGCACGGGGTGTTCCTGGTGGTCAACCACGCCTGGCGCGCCCTGGCCCGGCGCCTCGGCTGGGCCGGCGCGCGGCCCCACGCCGCCGGCCGCTGGCTGGCGCGGCTGTTGACCTTCACCGCCGTGGTGCTGGCCTGGATCCCGTTCCGGGCCCAGACCATGGACGGCGCCACCGCCATGTGGGCGGCCATGGCCGGCATGAACGGCATCGGCCTGGACCCGGCCCTCGGCGACCTGCTGGGCCCGCTTGTGCCGGCCCTCAAGTCCCTGGGGATCACCTTCGACGGCATGTACGCCCACGAGCTGGGGTTCAAGTGGCGGCGCGCGTGGAAGACCATCGGCCTGGTGCTGCTGCTGGCCCACCTGGCGCCCAACGTGGAGGCGGTGATGGCCCGGGTGCGGCCGACCGTGGACTTCGCCCGCGCCCGACTGGACCCGGGGCCGCGCTGGATGGCCTGGCTGCGCTGGCGGCCCAACTTCGCCTGGAGCCTGGCCACCGCCGCCCTGGCCGGCTATGCGGTGCTGCACATCACCCGGCCCAGCGAATTCCTGTACTTCCAGTTCTGACGGCGTGGCGATGGCGGGGCGCATGACCAACAAGGGCAAGGCCTACCTGCGCAACCTGCTGGTGCTGCTGCCCCTGGTGCTGCTGGTGCTGCTGCTGCACGGGGCCTACGACACCCTGAAGGAGGTGCCCAACCTGCGCCGCGCCCTGACCGCCGACTACGACATCCTGTATTTCGGCGATTCGGTGGTCGAATCCTGGGGCGCCTGCGACACCGACGCCGAGACCATCGACCGCAAGCTGGCGGCCCGGCTGGCCGGCCGGGACGGCGGCCGGGTCCTGGCCATGACCCACGGCGCCTATTCACCGCGGGTCTACGCCCGCCTGGTCGACCTGCTGGCCCTTGCCGCGCACCGGCCCCGGTTCGTGATCGTGCCGCTCAACCCGCGCAGCTTCTCGGCCCAGTGGATCGACCAGCCGCTGTACACCTTTCCCGCCACCCTGGCCCTGCTCGACCTGCTGGCCGGGCGCGACGTGGCGGCCAACCTGGTCACCTACCTGGACGCCCGCTACGCCGACCTGGTGGCACGGCGCACGGCGGCCTGGAAGGACCGGCGCATCGTCTATGACGGTTACGACCTGGGGGTGCGGCGGGACTTCGACGACCGGGTCGTCGGCGCCCTGCTGGACCAGCCCCAGTTCGAGTGCAAGCCCGGGGCCGAGGCCCCCTTCGCCGACGTGCTGCGCGACCTCTATGTCTACCACTACATGAACACGGTCACCGCCGGGCATCCCATGTTCGCCTTCCTGCGCCGGTTCCACGCCAGGGCCCGGGCCCTGGGCATGACCCCGCTGTACTACATCACGCCGGTGAACCTGGAGGAGGGCGAACGCCGGGTCGGGCCGGCCTTCCGTGCCCGGGTGACGGCGAATCTGCGGGTCATGGGGGCCGAGTTGGAGGCCCTGGGCGCCTCCTGGCTGGACATGTCCTTCGACCTGCCGGCGGCCCGGTTCGTGGACCGCAAGTGGGTGGCCGAGCACCTGGACGCCCGGGGCCGCGCCCACGTGGCGAACCGGTTGGCGAACCGGTTGGCGGAGCTGCTGGCGGCGCCGACCGAGGCCCGGGGCGCCGCCGGGCCGGGGGCGGGAAAGCGGCTTGACTGACATCAAGGGCAGTGGGGACGGGGCCTGATAGGGTCGCGGCCCATCCTGTGGAGGGAAGGGGGAGGCCGAATGGAGCCGGACCGGGCCGCAGCTGCGGCCGTTGCTCGCACTGCCTTGTCCACCCCGGCCGCCGCCGCCGGTTTCGCCGCCGGCGGCACGGCACGGCGCCGGCTTCGGGCCGCCGTGGCGATCTTCGCCACGGCGGCCGCAGCCCTCCTGTCCGGCCCGGCCCAGGCTGCCGACCCGCCCGCCATCGACGGCAACGCCCTGTTCGCCGAGCATTGCGCCGTCTGCCACCACCCGGGCCGCCTGGGCGGCGTCGGGCCGGCCCTGCTGCCCGAGAACCTGGGCCGCCTGCGCCCCAAGGCGGCGGCCAGTGTGATTGCCACGGGCCGCCCGGCGACGCAGATGGAAGGCTTCAAGGACAAGCTGACCCCGGCCCAGATCGACGCCCTGGTCAAGTTCATCTACACCCCCCTGCCGGCGGTGCCCGACTGGACCCTGGCCGACATGGCGGAAAGCCATGTGGTGCACACGCCGCTGGCCGACCTGCCGGCGGCGCCGGTGCACACCGCCGATCCGCTGAACCTGTTCACGGTGGTCGAGACCGGGGACCACCACGTGACCATCCTGAACGGCGACCGGCTGGAGCCCATCTGGCGCTTCCCGTCGCGCTTCGCCCTGCACGGCGGCGCCAAGTACTCGCCCGACGGGCGCTTCGTCTACCTGGGCTCCCGCGACGGCTGGGTCAGCAAGTACGACCTGTGGTCGCTAAAGCCGGTGGCCGAGATCCGCGCCGGCATCAACACCCGCAACATCGCCGTCTCGTCGGACGGCAAGTGGGTGGCGGTGGGCAACTTCCTGCCGCACACCATCGTCATCCTGGACGCCGCCGAACTGACCCCGCACAAGATCATCCCGGTCAGCGACGGCAAGGGCCGCTCGTCGCGCGTCTCGGCGGTCTACAACGCGCCGCCGCGCAAGTCCTTCATCGCCGCGCTCAAGGACTTCAAGGAGGTGTGGGAGCTGTCCTACGACCCCGACGCGCAGCCGGTCTACCCCGGCTTCGTGCACAACTACCGCGAGGGCCAGGTGGAGGGCATCGCGCCCGAGCCGCAGCCCTTCGCCCGCCGGCGCATCAAGCTCGCCGACTACATGGACGACTTCTTCTTCGACCCCGACTACATCGACATCATCGGCGCCTCGCGCGACGGCCACGGCGGGGCGGTGTACAACCTGGACGCCCGGCGCAAGGTCGCCGACCTGGCCCTGGACGGCATGCCGCACCTGGGCTCGGGCATCGTGTTCCAGTACGGCGGCCATCCGGTCATGGCCACGCCGCACCTGCGCGAGGGGGCCGTCAGCGTCATCGACATGGTCACCTGGAAGACGGTGAAGACCATCAAGACCCTGGGTCCCGGCTTCTTCATGCGCAGCCACGACGCCAGCCCCTACGCCTGGGTCGACGTGTTCTTCGGCAAGGACCGCGACGCCCTGCACGTGATCGACAAGACGACGCTGGAAATCGTCAGGACCGTCCGCCCCCAGCCCGGCACCACCGCCGCCCACGTGGAATTCGACCGCTATGGAAAATTCGCCCTGGTCAGCGTGTGGGACGACAGGGGCGCGCTGGTGGTCTACGACGCCAGGACCCTCAAGGAGGTCAAGCGCATCCCCATGCGCAAGCCCGTGGGCAAGTACAACGTCTGGAACAAGATCACCTACGAGGCCGGCACCAGCCACTAGAAAAAAGCACAGAAAAGGTGCCAGGCACCTTTTAATCGAAAAGATTTTCCAACAATTTTGTAATATTAAAAGGTGCCAGGCACCTTTTTGGGGAGGGACGGGGGCGCGAAAGCTGTCCGCGTTTGGCGGAATCTGGGTTACCTTGGGACCATGCCCAACGCCCACGTTTTCGTCGACGTCATCGTCTTCCTGCTGGCCACCGTGGTGGTGGTGCCGCTGTTCGAGCGGCTGCGCGCCTCGCCCCTGGTCGGCTACCTGATCGCCGGGGCGTGCATCGGGCCCAGCGGCCTGGCCCTGATCGGCGACGTCGAGGGGGTGCGCGGCTTCGCCGAGCTGGGCATCGTGGTGCTGCTGTTCACGGTCGGCCTGGAGCTGACCGTCGAGCGCCTGCGCGTCATCGGCGGCCGGGTGCTGGCCCTGGGCCTGGCCCAGGTGGGGGTGACCACGGCGGTGGGCTTCGCCGTGGCCATCTGGTTCGGGGTCGACATCAACGCCGCCTTCGTGGTCGGCGCCGCCCTGTCGCTGTCGTCCACCGCCGTGGTGCTGCAGCTGATGGTCGAGCGCCAGGAACTGGCCACCCACCTGGGGCGCACGGCCCTGGGAATCCTGCTGCTGCAGGACGTGGTGGTGGGGCCGCTGCTGGTGCTGATCCCGGTGCTGGGGGCGCCCGACACCAACCTGCTGCTGGCCTTCGCCATCGGCACCGGCAAGGCGGTGCTGATCCTGGCCGCCATCTTCGTCATCGGCCGGGTGATCCTGCGCCCGGTGTTCCGCATCGCCGCCACGGCCAAGGCGCCCGAACTGTTCATGGCGGCGACGGTGCTGGTGGTGGTGGGCACGGGCCTGGCGGCGCACGCCTTCGGCCTGTCCATGGCCCTGGGCGCCTTCGCCGCCGGCCTGGTCCTGGCCGGCACCGAGTACCGCCACCAGGTGATGGACACCATCCAGCCGTTCCGCGGCCTGCTGCTGGGCCTGTTCTTCATGGCCGTGGGCATGTCGGCGGACCTGGGCTTCGCCTGGTCGAACCTGGGCCTGATCGGCGCCCTGATCGGGGCCCTGCTGGTGGGCAAGGCGGTGATCCTGGCCGGCCTGGCGCGCCTGCACGGCATGAACACGGTGCGCGCCGTGCGCCTGGGCATGCTGCTGGCCCAGGGCGGCGCCTTCGCCTTCGTGCTGATGGCCGTGGGCCGGTCCGCCGGCGTGGTCGGCGACGACCTGGTCCAGGTGGTGACCCTGCTGGTGGCGGCGACCATGGCGGTGACCCCGCTGCTGGCGGTGATCGGCGGTTGGCTGTCGCGCCTGTACGAGCCGTTCGAGGCGCCGGGCGCCGAGCTGCTGACGCGGGACGCGGCGGACATGGCCGGCCACGTGGTCATCGCCGGCTTCGGCCGCGCCGGCAAGGACACGGTCGACCGCTTCGCCCTGCAGGGGGTGCCGTTCGTGGTGCTGGAGCGCAACCGCCAGCGGGTGGTCGACGGCCGCGCCCGCGGCGTGCCCATCTATTTCGTCGACGCCCGCCTGCCCGAGGTGCTGCTGGCGGCGCGGGTCGACCACGCCCGCGCCGTCATCGTGGCGCTGGGCGAGTCGCGCGGCGCGCGCAACCTGGTGGCCCTGCTGCGCTACCTGTTCCCCGCCCTGCGCATCCTGGCCCGGGCGCGCGACGAGCAGCACGGCCGCGACCTGATGGAGGCCGGCGCCGACGACGTGGTGGTCGAGCAGCTCGCCCCCGGCCACCGCCTGGCCGGCATGGCGGCGGCGGTGACGCCGGCCCCGGCCCCCGCCCCGGCCCCGGAGGAGACATGAGGCTCAAGACCCGCCTGCACGTCCTGCGCCTGGGCCTGATGACCGTCCTCGGCCTGGGACGGCGCGGGTTTTTCATTCCCTACCGCTACGCCCCCACGGTGCCGCCGCCGGGCCGGCGGCCCGCCTACGGCTGGCTGGAGGAGTTCTTCGCCGGCCAGGCCGCAAACGTCCGCGCCCACCTGGCGGCCATGGAGGAGCTGGCCGGCGACCTGGGCGCCATCGGCGCCGCCGCCAAGGCGCCCGAGCCGCGCTGGAACCAGACCTGGTTCCCGCGCCTGGACGCGGCGGCGGCCTATGCCATGGTGCGCACGCGCCGGCCGGCGCGCCTGGTCGAGATCGGATCCGGCCATTCGACCCGGTTCTACGCCCGCGCCGTGCGCGACGGCGGGCTGGACACCCGCATCACCGCCATCGACCCCATGCCGCGGGCCGACATCTCGGCCCTGGGGGTCGATACCCTGCGCATGGTGGTGCAGCAGGCCGGCGCGGCGCCATTTCACGACCTGGCCCCGGGCGACGTGCTGAGCATCGATTCGAGCCACATCCTGATGCCCGGCACGGACGTGGATTTCCTGCAGAACGTCATCCTGCCGACCCTGCCGGCGGGGGTGCTGGTGCACATCCACGACACCTTCCTGCCCGACGACTACCCGGCCGGCTGGGGCTGGCGCGGCTACAACGAGCAGCAGGGCGTGGCGGCCCTGCTGCAGGGCGGCGGCTACGACCTGCTGTGGTCCAGCCGCTATGCCGTCACCCGTCTGGCCGGCGACCTGGCCGCCGGCCCCATCGCCGCCCTGCCGCATTTCGAGGCCGCGCCGGAATCCAGCCTGTGGCTGGAGAAGCGTTAGGCAACCCAGCCGCCACCTTTGCACGGCCGGCCGGATGGGGTAGAGGGAACGTCGCACAACAACCGACGAGCTTAACCGCCATGACCGACTTTCCCCTCGACCGCATCGCGGCCCACCGCGCGCGCCTGGAGGCGCACCCCGTCTACGGCGCCGTGCGCGGCGTCGACGACCTGCGCGTGTTCATGGAGCACCACGTCTATTCGGTGTGGGACTTCATGAGCCTGATCAAGTTCCTGCAGGCCGAGCTGGCGCCGGCGCGGGTGCCCTGGACCCCCGTGGGCGATCCCCTGGTGCGCCGCTTCGTCAACGAGCTGGTGCTGGAGGAGGAGTCGGACGAGCGGGTGGCGGGGGTCGAGGGCCTGCCCGAATTCCTGAGCCACTTCGAGCTCTACACCCACGCCATGGGCGAGGTGGGGGCGGACCCGGAGCCGGTGCGCGCCTTCGTCGCCCTGGCCCGGGACGAGGGCATCGACGCGGCCCTGGCCGCCGGCCTGGCGCCGCCGCCGTCGGCGGCCTTCACCGGGCGCACCTTCGCCTTCCTGGCCGGGGGCCGGGCGCACGAGGTGGCCGCCGCCCTGGCCCTGGGCCGCGAGCACATCATCCCCGGCATGTTCCGCGCCTTCCTGGGCCGCATGGGGCTGGACGAGGCGGCGGCGCCGGTGTTCCACGGCTACCTGAAGCGCCACATCCACCTGGACGAGGATTTCCACGGCCCCCTGTCCCTGCGCATGGTGGAGGTGCTGGTGGCCGGCGACCCGGCCAGGCGCGAGCAGGCGGTGGCGGCGGCGATCGCCGCCATCGAGGCCCGCCTGGCGTTCTGGGACGGGGTGCTGGAACGGCTGCCGTCCCGGGCGTAGGAGGGGGACGGCGCCCTCAGCCGCCCGCGGCGATCAGCCGCTCGATGGCGGCGGTGTCCACGGCGGCGGCGAAGCGGATGCAGACCAGGCGCCCGGGTCCCCGGGTGCCGGGCGGCGGGTCGGCCACCCGCCAGCGGCGGCCGACCACGTGCAGGGCCCGCAGGCGGCCGTCGCGGCCGGGCACGAAGCCCTTGGCCCGCACCAGGTCCAGCTCGGCGCCGGCCAGGGCGGCGGCCAGGGCCTCGGCGTCCACCGGCGCGTCGACCGTGAACACGGCGGCCTGGTGGTCCAGGTGGTGGTCAGGGTGGTGGTCGTGCGCGTGGTCGTGATGGGACTCGGGAGTCGCCAGCCGCTCGGCGCCGCTGCCCAGGACGGCGGCCAGGGGCAGCTCGGCCTCCACGGTCTCCAGCACCCGGGCGTGGGGCGCCCGCGCCGACAGCCAGTCCCGGGCCGCGGCGCGCCCGGAGTCCGGCACCAGGTCGACCTTGTTCAGGACCACGATGTCGGCGGACGCGAGCTGGCCGGCGATGGTGTCGGCCAGGTAGGGGTCGGCGCCCTTGGCGCGTACCGTCTCGGCGTCGGCCAGGACGACGATGGCGTCCAGGGCGTAGCCGGCGATCAGCGACGCCGACTGGGCGATGGCCGCGGGCAGGGCCACGCCGCTGGCCTCGACCAGCAGGTGGTCGGGGCGCGGGTCGCGTTTGTCCAGGTCCATCAGCGCCGCCATCAGGTCGCTGCCGTAGGAGCAGCAGACGCAGCCGCCGGCGATGTTGATGACGTTCCCGTCGCGGCTTTCGATCAGGTCGCCGTCGATGGGCAGGTCGCCGAACTCGTTGACCAGGACCGCCAGGCGCAGGCCGTCGGCGCGGCGCAGCAGGCGGTTGACCAGGGTGGTCTTGCCGGCCCCCAGGTAGCCGCCGATGACCGTCAGCGGGATCTGCGCCGGCGGTTCCGGTGCCGTCACGGTCAGATGTCGGCGGCGGCGAACACCCGGCCGCCCTGGACCACGCCCCACACGCCCACGTCCTTCAGGTTCTCGCGCCCGACCTCGCGCGGGTCGTCGTCGAGCACCGCGAAGTCGGCGCGCTTGCCGGCCTCGATGGAGCCCACCTCGCCGTCCAGCTTGAGGGTGTAGGCGGCGCCGATGGTGATGGCGCGCAGGGCCTCGTCGACGCTGATGCGCTCGTGCGCGCCCAGGACCTTGCCCTTGGCGGTCAGGCGGTTGACGGCGCACCAGGCGGTGAACAGCGGGCCCAGGGGGGTCACCGGGGCGTCCGAGTGGATGGCCATGGGCACGCCCTCGCGCAGGGCCGTGGCGCAGGCGTTCATGCGCCGCGCCCGCTCGGGCCCCACGGTCTTGGTCAGGTGCTGCTCGCCGTAGAAGTAGTGGTGGTTGGCGAACAGGTTGGCGCACATGCCCAGCGCCTTCATGCGCCGGAACTGGGCGGCGTCGGCCAGCTGGCAGTGCTGGATGGTGAAGCGGTGGTCGAACGCCGGGCTGGCGCGCAGGGCCTGCTCCATGGTGTCCAGCACCAGGGCCGTGGCCTCGTCGCCGTTGGTGTGGGTGTGGATGTGCACGTCCTGGGCCAGGGCCAGGGTGTAGATCTCGCGCAGTTCGTCGGGGGTGATGTACCACAGGCCGTTCTTGCCGTTCACGTAGTGCGGCCAGCGGATGCGCGAGGTGAACCCCTGCACCGAGCCGTCGGACACGATCTTGACCTTGCCCAGGCGCAGGCGGTCGGTGCTCTGCCCCTTCAGCTCGACCGCCCGCTCGATGAGCTGGGCCGGTGTCAGGCCGTGGAACCGGCGCAGCGAGACGATGCGGGTGGGGAAGTCGTCCTCGCCGGTGACCCGGGCCATCATGGCCACCGCCTCGTCGGGCAGCAGGCTGGCCAGGTCGGCGGCGGTGGTCACCCCGGTGCGCACGCACAGGCGGGCGAACTGGCGCAGGCCGGTCTCGTCGCCGGCCAGCATGTCGCGGTCGAACCCGACCAGGGTGTTGACCATCATCATGGGGTCGGGGCCCTGCAGCTCGCCCGTGGGCAGGCCGTCCTCGCCCAGGGGCACGCCCGGATGGTCGATGCCCGGGCGCAGCAGGCCGGCCATTTCGAGCGCCTTGGAGTTGACGTTCATGATGTGGCCGCTGGCGTGCAGCACGCCGATGGGCCGGGTGGTCGAGACCTGGTCGAAGTCGGCGCGCACCAGGCGCCGGTCGCCGTAATACAGCGGGTCCACGGCCCAGCCGGCGATGGGGGCGGCGGGGTCCTCAAGCGCGCCGTCGCGCTCGGACAGGCGGGCGATGACGTCGGCGATGGCGGCGCAGCCCGGCCAGATCCGGCCGTCCGGCGCCATGCGGTCGAAATAGCCGCAATAGACGTAGCGCCAGAAGGTCCCCTCCATGGTGTGGCTGTGGCCCTCCACCAGGCCGGGCATCAGGACCTTGTCAGCGAACCGCTCGTCCAGGGTGTGCGGGCCCCAGACGGCCAGGTCGTCCAGGCTGCCGGCGCCCAGGATGCGGCCGTCGCGCACGGCCACGTGGGTGGCCTCGGGGTTGGACGGGTTCATGGTCAGGATGCGCTTGGCGCGGAACACGGTGGTCATGGAACGGCGGTTCTCCGGTGGCGGGTTGGGAAGGAATGGGGAAAGGGACTCCCGATAGAACCATTTGACCGGGCCCCTGGCAAGGGGAGCGGGATTCCGGCAGGGGTGAAAAAAACCAAAAGTAAGTGTATAATACGTTCCTGGGCCACTCGCACGCCAACTCGAAGTCCGGCGTGCCGTCGCCATCCCGGTCGGGGGGAAGCGATGATCGGGCGACACTGTTCCTTTGACGATCTGCGCCGGCTGGCCGTCGCGGCCCTTGTCGTGGCGGGTGCCGGCCTCCCTTCGGCCTGCGCGATTCCCGAATGGATGCTCGGCGAATACAAGAGTTCCTGGGAACTGGGGTATGACAATCGAAAAGATGTATTGGATGACAATTTTTTCTTGAATTACGAGAAAAAAACCCCCGGCGTCGACTACGAATACCTGGAGGGTGGCTACACCGTTTGGGCGGTGCGCCGGTACGCCCCCGGAGACGACTGGGAGGAAAAGGGGTCCATCGTGACCCATCGCCGCGTGTTCGATCCCTACGGCAACGAGTTGACCCAGTACTCGAGGGGCGACGACCCGCGCAAGTTCGCCGAGGGCACCTGGAACTACCAGCAGATCGTGGACCGTGACCGGGGCCTGTGGAACAGCCGCCGGGCGCAACGCCAGCAGTCCATTGACTCGCTCCAGGTCCGCCCTCCGGCCGGGGTCTCGGTGCCGCGGCCATCGGTGCCCAGCGGCGCGCCACCCACCATCACCCATCGCGGCGGGCACCGCCACCGCGGCGGCTGAGGAGGCGACCATGGCCGGCGAGACACGTCCTTGGCGACATGCGTGGCGGATCGGCCTGGTGCTGGGCCTGCCGCTGCTGGCGGCCGCCCAATGGCCGCCCATCGACCACCACGCCCCGGTCGACCAGGTCCGGGACCTGGCGGGACCCGTCCAGTTGCGGCTGGCGCCCGTGGCCGGGTTCCGCTTCGTGACCCGGATCGTGGTGCGCAAGGGACAGGTCCGCGACCGGATCCGCTTCGAGGGCCGGGGGCGGAGCGAGGCGTTGGGCGACCAGTTGCGCTGGCACCTGCGGCTGGAGCGGATCGTGGACGGCGACAACGTCACCCAGGGCGCGCCCCTGATCGACGTCGAGATGGTGACCAACACCGCGGGTGAAAGCCTGGGCACGAACGCGAACCTGCGCAACCTGCCGCGCAATCAGGACGAAGGCTCGCCCGGCCTGGATGCCCGCTGGCTGGGGCGGCAGTGGCTGCAGACCATCAAGTACAGGCCCTTCGCCCTGCCCAAGGGTCCGGTGGCGGCGGGCGATCCGTTCATCAGCCTGGGCGCCTACCTGGGAGCGGCGTTCGCCCGGGTCGAAGGGCTGGAATTGACCGAGCCGTTGGCCCCGAGCCGGCTCGACGGCATGGCCGACCTGCACGGCCGCCGCGTCCTCGCCGGCCACCTGGACGACGCCTTCTCGGTCCAACATCCCCGGGGCCACGGTCGCATCCACGCCGCCGGCTACGCCCTGGTGGACGTGGAGACCGGCCTGATGCTCGACGCCCTGGTCCATTTCACCGGCAACCTGACCCTGGCCAGCGGGCCGACCCTTCGCGTGGACTACGAGATCCATTCCCAGATCTCATTCGAATGACCGGCCGCCGGGCCTCCGACCCGGGAGGGACACCATGAAACGCCGTGACTTCCTGAAGGCTTCCGCCGCCGGCCTGGCCGCCGCCGCCCTGCCGGCGACGGCCGGGACGGCCGCCCCCGCGGCCGGCGAGCCGGGCCGCCGGGCGGTGTTCCTGGTGCCCGGCTACCGCACCGACCTGGCGGCCTACCGCGGCGCGCCGGTGGATCGGTCGCCGGAAATGAAGCGCCACTTCCCCAAGGACTTCGACGCCGGCGGCACCCTGGTGACCCGGATCGACGAGGGCGACGGCACCGTGCGGCGGGCCCTGATGCCCATCTTCGGCCACAAGATCACGGTCAGCCCCGACGGCCGCCTGGCCTTCTGGAACAGCATGAACGGGCTGAGCCTGGTGTCCTTCGACCCGGCGACCCTGGAGATGGGGGTCTACGCCCAACCCCGCGACGGCGACCACATCGGCGGCGGCCATGCCGTGTTCACCCCCGACGGCGGCCTGATCGTGGCCACCGAGCGCAAGATGTTCGGCGACCCGCACGCCGACCCGCGCGACCAGTACGGCCTGATCACCCTGCGCGATCCCCAGACCCTGCGCGTGGTCGAGTCCTACAGCAGCCACGGTGTGGCGCCCCACGCCATCGCCCTGTTCGACGACGGCAGGCATGTGGCCGTCGCCCACTACGGCACCATGAACCTGCCCCGGCCCAACGAGCGGCCGGTGATCTCGGAGCCCAGCCTGTGCGTGCTGGAGCTGGCCGGCGGCCGGCTGGTGCGCAAGTGGACCGGGGACCACCCGCGGCGCGAGGTCCGCCACCTGGCCGTGGGCGGCCTGGACCGCATCGCCGCCATCCTGACCGAGGAGGGCTCGGGCGAAGACATGCGCGCCCGCCACCGCGACCATGGCGGGGTCTACGAGCCCGACCTGTCGGTGGAGGAGGGGTACAGCTACCTGCCGGCGCCGGTGCGCTTCTTCGACGCCGCCGCCGGCACCGCCGGCGCCACCAGCCTGGCGCCCGACCCCATGGACATGCGCCAGGGCCAGTCCATGGTCTACGACCCGGTCCACAACCAGGTGATCGCCACCTTCACCAGCTCGCACACCGTCGGCGTGTTCGACGGCGCCAGCGGCGCCCTGGCGCGCCTGGTCCGCACCGGCGGCCTGGGCCTGCGCTATCCGCGCGGGGTGGTGCTGCACCCGGACGGGGTCCACTACGTGGTCTCGGCCAGTTGGGGCGGGCTGTTCCACTTCCGCCGCGGCGACCACGGCCACGTGGCCGCGCGCGACCGCCACGACCTGTTCTTCGACCACAGCCACCTGTCGGTGCTGGCGGCCTGAAGTCCGGGCTGGCGCGCGCCGCCGGCCATGGTAACCTGCCCCGGAAGCGGACGCGCGTCCGCGCAGGACAGGGAGCCGACCGTGCCGATCATCGACCGTTTCGCCCAGATGCACCAGGAAATGACCGCCTGGCGCCGGGACATCCACGCCCACCCCGAGCTGGGCTTCAGGGAGCACCGCACCGCCGACCTGGTGGCCGAAAAGCTGGAATCCTGGGGCATCGAGGTGCACCGCGGCGTCGGCGGCACCGGGGTGGTCGGCGTGCTGCGGGCCGGCGACGGCGGTGACGCCGTGGGCCTGCGCGCCGACATGGACGCCCTGCCGATCCAGGAGGCCAACACCTTCGACCACCATTCCCGCCACGACGGGGTCATGCACGCCTGCGGCCACGACGGGCACACGGCCATGCTGCTGGGCGCGGCGCGCTACCTGGCCGAGACGCGCAACTTCCGCGGTACGGTCAACTTCATCTTCCAGCCGGCCGAGGAGGGCCTGGGCGGGGCCAGCGCCATGATCGACGACGGCCTGTTCGACCGCTTCCCCTGCGACAACATCTTCGGCATGCACAACCGGCCCGGCCTGCCCCTGGGCCAGTTCGCCGTGCGCGGCGGGCCGATGATGGCCGGCGGCGCGTCGTTCGACGTCGACATCACCGGCAAGGGCGCCCACGGCGCCCGGCCCGAGCGCGGCATCGACCCGGTGATCGTCGCCGCACACATCACCACGGCCCTGCAGACCATCGTCGCCCGCAACGCCAGCCCGCTCGACTCGGCGGTGCTGTCGGTGACCCAGATCCACGCCGGCGACGCCTACAACGTGATCCCGCAGACGGCGCGCCTCAGCGGCACGGCGCGGGCCTTCTCGCGCGCGACCATGGACCTGATGGCGGCGGGTACCCAGCGGATCGCCCGCGGCGTCGCCGAGGGCCTGGGCGCCACCGCCGTCACCCGGTTCGACGTCGCCTTCGCCCCCACCATCAACGACGTGGCCGCCGCCGACTTCGCCGCCGGGGTCTGCGCCGAGGTCGCCGGCGCCGACAAGGTGGACCGCGACCCGCCGCTGATCATGGCGTCCGAGGACTTCTCGTTCATGCTGGAGAAGGTGCCGGGCTGCTACTTCAACGTCGGCAACGGCCACGGCGCCGACGGCGAGATCTGCGACGTGCACAACCCGGGCTACGACTTCAACGACGACGCCATGCCCTTCGGCGCCAGCGTCTTCGCCCGGGTGGTGGAGAAGCGGCTGCCGGCCTAGTCGCCGTCGTAGAGGATATAGCGGACGTCGATGGTCTCGTCGAGGCCGTTGTCGAAGGGGATCGCGGTCAGGAAGCGGCGCCGGCCGCCCTCGGCCTTGCGCTCCAGGGTCAGCACCACCCGGTCCTGGGTGCCCCGGTACCAGCCCTGGGGCTCGGCCGTGTCGGCCACGTGGACCACCTGCTGGGCGCTGCCGTCGGGGCGCAGGGACAGGGTCAGGATGCAGTCGTCCACGTGGTTGCCCTCGGGGTCGCGCACGGACACCAGGATCGGATGGCGGCGCAGGTGCACCTGGCGCGGGAAGTGGGTGCCGACGTGGACCGGCGCGTCCTCGGACCCGGCCTCGGGCGCCGGGGTCTCGCTGGGCCGGCCGATGCGCACGCCCTTGGCTTCCAGCTCGGCGCGCATGCGGGCGATGGCGGCCAGGGCCTCGTCGCGGGACACGAACAGGTTGGGGTCGAAGTCGTCCTGGCGTGACTTCTCCAGGATCTCCTGGCCGGTGGCGTCGGGGGTGGCGAAGCGCACGGTGCCCAGGGAATGGGCCAGGTTCAGCTTCTTGCCGCGGTGCGCGAAGGCGAACCAGGCGTCGGGCAGGATCTTGCAGTTCTTGTAGTTGACCAGGAAGAACCACTTGGCGCCGGTGGCCTCGATGCGGCGCTCGATCTCGTCGTAGAAGTGGTTGACCTCGGAGGTGTCCGACACGATGACGTTGGTGAAGTCCACCTCCATGACCTGCAGGTCGTCGTGGAACAGCACGCGCTCGGAAAACACCACGGTCTTCATGAAGGGTCCCTCCCCGGACGGTCTTCGCGGCGACCTTCTTGCGCCGAAACCGGCCGCCGGGGCAACGGGCGCGACAGGGTTCTTACAATTCTTTAATGTTGGGGACCGCGCGACTCCACCGGGAGAAGAGCCATGGCCGACGACGCGGCGAAACTGACCCCGTTCCAGCACATCGCCCTGACCGTGCAGGCGCAGGTGCCCCTGGTCCGCGCCATGGAGGCGGAACTGGGGGTCGAGCGGGCGCACGCCCTGGTGCGCCGGGCCTTGGACGACCGCAACCGGGCCCAGACCCAGGCCCGCGCCCAGGAGAACCCCGTGGACATCCCGACCCTGGCCGCCGAGTTCGCCTCCTACGGCGAAGGGGTGACCTACGAGTTCGAGGTGCGCGAACAGACCGCCACCACCTTCCACGTCGACGTCACCGCCTGCGGCTACGCCCAGTTCATGGACGACATCGGGGCGCGGGACCTGGGGCCGCTGCTGATCTGCGACTGCGACTTCGCCCTGGCCGAGGGCCTGGGGCTGGAGCTGACGCGCACCCGGACCTGCATGCAGGGCGACGGGGTCTGCGACTTCCGCTTCAAGCTGGCCGAGTAGGGCTTCTTCCTACTTGAACTTGGGGTCGCCGCAGGGGCCGCGCAGGGCCGCCGGCCGCGGTTGCGCGCCGTAGGGCCGCCGCTTCCAGACGGCGGTGCCCGAGGGCAGGGTGACCTCGAGGGTGTCCGGGTCGTGCACCGTGTAGCGGCCCTCGACCCGGCGTTCCAGGTTGGGCTCGTAGACCAGCCGGCCGTCCTCGGCCGACAGGCGCCCCTCGCGGTCGTACACCAGCATCAGCCGCGCCTCGCCGGTGGCCAGCACGTACAGCAGCACCGTCACCGCGCGGCCGCCTAGGTAGCCGGGCCCCTGCCACAGGCCGGCCCAGGCCGGGTCCGGCGTTGCCTTGGGCACCAGGGTGCGGGCCGGTCCGCCGAACCGGCGCAACAGGTCCGGGTCCACCAGCCAGGGCGCCTGGCCGCAGGGCATGCGGTCCAGCCGCACCTTGAGCAGGCCGTCCACCACCATCACCCGGTCGCCGTCGGGCTTGTAGGTGCCCTCCAGGCGCAGGTCGCCGGCGGACAGCAGGAACTTGCCATCCCGGGCCACCATCACGCCCTGGCGGTCCTCGGCCTCGCGCAGGCTCCAGTTGCCCTTGTCGCGCACGTTGATCACCGCCCGCGCCGACCCGGTGGTGCGCGGGCTCAGGGCCGGCGGGTGGATGGTCCAGGTGCCCAGCAGGGCCTCCAGCCCCGGCACCCGGGCCACCGCCGCGCCGCTGCCCTGGCGCCCGGCGGCGGCGCGGCCCAGCTCGGTGACGGCGGCCAGGGGATCGGCGATGCCCCGCCCCGACAGGGTCAGGCGCAGCAGGGCGCCGTCGGCCAGGACGGTCAGGTTGACGAACCCGCCCGGCGACACGAAGGCGCAGGCGCCGCGGCCGACCCCGGCCATGTCCTTGACGGTGGCGTTGCGGCAGGACAGGTCATAGGACTTGGCCTTGTCCAGCCCGGGGTAGGCGTCCAGGCTGATGGACACCTGGGTCACCGGGTTGTTGGCGGCCCGGTAGGAGCACTGCCCGCCGACGATCTCGCTGCCGCGCCGCGACAGCCCGCCGACCACGCCAGGATTGGCCGGCGTGCCCAGGGCCCTGGACACCTCGTCCTGGGTCAGCAGCTGGCACGGGTCCAGCTGGCCGGCGGCGGCGGGCAGGGCCATGCCGGCCAAGGACAGGAGGCACAGCAGCCTTGCAAACAACCTGCGTCCCAGGATGACCATGAAACCACCCCTCCATTGCCCGGCCATTCCAGGCATGGTAGCACGGTTTGAAACCGGCGAAGCGGGCAACTTTCAAGAAAAATGATCTTGAATCCATATGATGTCAAAGCCATAATTTGGGAACGCCCGTGACGTGGCATATCGAGTTTCACCCGGACTTTGAACCGGAATTCCTGGCCCTGGAAGCGGCCGTTCGGATCGAGTTGGCGGCCATGGCCGGGTTGTTGCAAACGTTCGGGCCGGGCCTGTCCCGGCCCCATGCCGATACCCTGAAGGGCTCGCGGCACGCCAACATGAAGGAACTGCGGTTCCGGGCCGGCGGCGGCGTCTGGCGGGTGGCGTTCGCCTTCGACCCCCAACGCCGCGGGATTCTGCTGGTGGCCGGTGACAAGTCCGGGGGGGGCGGAACGGCGCTTCTACCGGCGCCTGATTGCCACGGCCGACGCCCGGCTCGACCGGCACTTGCAGGCACAAGAGGACAAGGGAAGAAGGTGATGGCGACCACGCTGGAACAGATGCTGGAAAAGCTGCCCCGCGCCGAACGGGACGCCATCGAGGCCCGCACCCGGGACCTGGTCGCCGAGGAGATGACCCTGCGCGACCTGCGCCGGGCCCTGGAGCGGACCCAGGTGGACCTGGCGGCCAGGCTGAACATCGGCCAGGACAGCGTGTCGCGCCTGGAAAAGCGGGGCGACCTGTTGCTGTCGACCCTGCGCGGTTATGTCGAGGCCATGGGCGGCAGCCTGGAACTGCTGGTGCGCTTCCCCGACCGCCCGCCGGTGAAGCTGGCGGGCCTGGCGGACCTGGACGAGAAGGGGCCGGGCGCTTCCCGCACCCGTCAATCGTAGGGGTCGGCCGCGTCCCTCAGGCCGTCGCCCAGGAAGTTGAAGGCCAGCACGGTGATGATCACCGGCACCATGGGCATCAGCAGCCAGGGATAGAGGGCCACGGCCTCGATGTTCTGGGCCTCGGTCAGCAGCACGCCCCAGGAGGTGACCGGCGGGCGCAGCCCCAGGCCCAGGAAGCTGAGCGCCGTCTCGGCCAGGATCATGGACGGCACCGACAGCGTCGCCGAGGCGATCAGGTGGCTCATGAAGTTGGGCAGCAGGTGGCGGCCGATGATGCGCGTGGGGCTGGCGCCCATCAGGCGCGCGGCGGAACAGTAGTCCTCCTCGCGCAGGGCCAGCAGCTTGGAGCGCACGGCGCGGGCCAGGCCCGGCCAGTCCAGCAGGGCCAGGATCAGGGTGATGCCGAAATACACCAGGATCGGGCTCCAGGTCACCGGCAGGGCGGCCGAGAGGGCCATCCACAGGGGCAGCTCGGGCAGCGAGCGCAGCACCTCGATCACCCGCTGCACGGCGTTGTCGACCCAGCCGCCGAAATAGCCGGCGGCGCCGCCGATGGTGATGCCCAGCATGAAGCTGAGGGTGATGCCGATCAGGCCGACAGTCAGCGAGATGCGCCCGCCGTAGACCAGGCGCGAGGCCATGTCGCGGCCCAGGCGGTCGGTGCCCAGCAGGAACAGCGTGCCGCCCTCGGCCGGGCAGATCAGGTGGAAGTCGGCCTCGAACAGGCCCCAGAACTCGTAGGGGTCGCCGGTGCAGAAGAAGCGGATCGGCTGGACCTTGGAGGTGTCCTCCTCGTACACCCGCTTCAGGTGCTCCATGTTCAGGTGGTAGCGGTAGCCGTACACGAAGGGGCCGACGAACTCGCCGTCGTGGAACAGGTGCACCTGCTGCGGCGGGGCGTAGATGAAGTCGGTGTTCCGGGTCTGCAGCTCGTAGGGGACCAGGAACTCGACGAACACGATGGACAGGTAGCTGGCCAGCAGGATGATGCCGGCGGTCACGGCCAGCTTGTGCTTCTTCAGGCGCCACCACATCATGCGCCACTGCGACGCCATGTAGTAGCGTTCCTGCTCGGGGGTCAGGCGCTCGATGTCCTGGATGTCGAAGGGCTCGCGCGAGACGAAATGCTGCAGGGTGTCGCTCATCGCCGCATCCCCCCGGACAGGCGGATGCGCGGGTCCAGGGCCGCCAGCAGCAGGTCCGACAGGAACATGCCGACCACCGTCAGCAGGGCCAGGAAGATCAGGAACGACCCGGCCAGGAACATGTCCTGGCTCTGCAGGGCGCGCAGCAACATGGGCCCGGTGGTCGGCAGGGACATGACCGCCGACACGATCACCGAGCCCGACACCACCTGCGGCAGCATGTTGCCGATGTCGGCGACGAACGGGTTCAGCGCCATGCGCAGGGGGTACTTGACCAGCAGCCGCCCCGGCGGCAGGCCCTTGGCCCGGCCGGTGGTCACGTACTGTTTCTGCAACTCGTCCAGCAGGTTGGCGCGCAGTCGGCGGATCATGCCCGCGGTGCCCGAGGTGCCGATCACGATCACCGGCACCGCCAGGTGCTCCAGCACGCTCAGCGCCTTGCCCCAGCTCCACGGCTGGCCGATGTACTCGTCGGACATGAGGGCGCCGATGGAGGTGCCGAACCAGATGTTGGCCAGGTACAGCAGGATCAGCGCCAGCAGGAAGTTGGGTGTCGCCAGGCCCAGGAATCCGAGCAGAGTCAGCCCGTGGTCACCCCAACTGTACTGGTGGGTGGCCGAGTAGACTCCGATGGGGAACGAGACGATGTAGATGAACAGGATGGTCGAGAAGTTGAGCACCATGGACAGCAGCAGCCGGTCGCCCACCACCTCGGACACCGGCAGGCTGTGCTCGAACGAATAGCCCAGGTCCCCCTGCACCAGGCCGGCGACCCAGTGGAAATATTGCTCGACCGGGGTCTTGTCCAGGCCGTACTGCTGGCGCAGGAACTCGATCTTGTCCTTGTCCACCATCTCGCCCTGGCTTTCCAGCTCGGCGATGTAGGTGGACAGGTAGTCGCCCGGCGGCAGCTGGATGATGACGAACACCAGCACGCTGATCACCACCAGGGTCAGGATCATGGTCAGCAGGCGGCGGGCGAAGTAGTTCAGCATGCCGGCCTCACCCCTCGCCCCGGCCGTCGTCGCCGGCGTTGTCGAACCAGAAGGTGTCGGGCCGGTAGATGCCGAAGTGGGCCCCGGGGTCCCAGTTGTAGATGCCGGCTTCGGGGACGTTGTGCAGGTGGTTGGAGACCACCACCGGCTGCGGCACGCCGCCCACCAGGCCGATGGAGAAGACCTGGTCGGCGTAGATGCGCAGCATGGAATGCCAGATGGCTTCCTTCTCCCAGTCCTGGGAGACCTTGTTCCAGGCCCCGTCCAGCAGCTTCAGCGCCCGCGCCGGGCCGTAGTTCACCCGCTCGCCGGCCTGGCCCTTGGTCTGCACGTACTGGCCCCATTTCGGCCATTGCAACTGGTTCTGGTCCGTGGGCGCCAGCTCGTTGGGGCTCAGGTCCGCCGTGGGCAGGCCGTTCTCCAGGCCGCTCCATACCGACATCACCGTCGAGCCGGCGAAGATGCGGTTGCGGAACACCTCGCGCTGCAGCGGCTTGGTGTGCACCTTGAGGCCGATCCGCAGCCAGCTGTCGTGGACCAGTTCCAGGGCGTCGGCCTGCTCGCTGCTCTCGCCGGCGGTCTCGACGATGATTTCCAGCGGCCGGCCGTCGGGCATCAGGCGCAGGCCGCGGTCGTTGCGCTTGGTCAGGCCGATCTGGTCCAGCAGGCGGTTGGCCTTCTTCAGGTCGAACTCGGTCCACATCTCGCGGTATTCGGGACGGTACAGCGGGCTTTGCGGCAGCACGCTGTTGTTGCCCTCCAGGGCCAGGCCGAAATACAGCACCTGGTTCAGCTCGTGGCGGTTCACGGCCAGGGACAGGGCGCGGCGGAAGTGCACGTTGCGCAGCAGGGCGCGCCAGCCGGGGTCGTCCACGTTCAGGTTCGGGAACAGGGCCAGGTGCGCGCCCTTGGCCGTGCGCCAAAGGTGGACCTGGAAGTCGTTGCGCTTCTCGCCCTGCTTCAGGAAGGTGAAGTTGTTGAAGCTCAGGTTGCGGGCCTGCAGGTCGGCGTCGCCGGTGCCCACCTTGGTGGGGATCAGGCCCGGGCTGGCGATGTTCAAGTAGACCTGGTCGATGTAGGGCAACTGCCGCCCGGCCGTGTCGACCCGGTGGAAGAAGGCGTTGCGCTCGAACACGAAGCGGTTGGCCGGCGGCGGGGTCACCAGCTTCCACGGCTGCAGGGTCGGCAGGTCGGGGTTCGAGTTCTTGTACTGGTGGCCCTGGCGATAGTGCAGGGCGACCCAGTTGCGCTGCCGCTCGGCCTTGACCCGGGCCGCCAGCTCGGCCGGGTCGGCGTAGCGTTCGTGGAACTGCTTCAGGTAGTGGGCCGGGCGGTAGATGTACAGCGGGCTGGCGGCGGCCAAGTGCGGCAGGAAGAACGGGTTGGGATAGTCCCACGAATAGCGCACGGTCAGGTCGTCCAGGACCTCGAACCGCGGCGGCTTGCCGTTCACCAGCAGGGCCGCCGGCGGGCCAGACGGGGTCAGCTCCTTGTTGCCGACCACGTCTTCCCAGAAATAGCGGAAGTCCTCGGCGGTGAAGGGGTGGCCGTCGGACCACTTGTGGCCCCGCCGCAGGCGCAGGGTGAACACCCGCTGGTGCTCCACCTTCACCTCGGCCAGCAGGTCGGGGACGATGCGGAACTTGTCGTCGTAGCCCACCAGCCGGGCGTAGCCGTAGACCACCATCTGCCGCGTGTCCTTGGAGCGGCCCATGAGCATTCGCAGGGTGCCGCCGTGGCGGCCCAGCTCCTTGGGCCGCACCACCGACGGCTCGCCGGGCAGGCGCTGCGCCACCGGCGGCAGCTCGCCGGCCTCGACCCGGGCGCGCAGCGACGGGGTTTCCCGATAGCCCACGGCCGAGGCCGCGGCGCCCTCGCCGGCGGCGCCGGCCGGGCCGGTCACCGACAGCAGCAGCAGCATCGCCGCCAGGGTCCGACGCAGGGTCATCATGCCGCCTCCTGGGGCCGCGAGCCGGGCTGGGCGCGCACCAGATGGCCCTCGCCCAGGTCGACCAGGGTCAGGGCGCCGTCGCGGGCGTTGAAGGGATCGGGCCAGGCCGACGGGATCGAGGCCCGGCCCTCCTGCAGCGCCGTCAGGTCCAGGCGCCGGTCCGGGTCCGGGTAGGGCACGGCCGAAACCAGGGCCCGGGTGTAGGGGTGCACCGGGTTTCGGAACAGCAGCTCGCGCGGCGCCACCTCGACCAGTTGGCCGGCGCACATGACGGCGATGGTGTCGGCCACGTAGTCGACCACGGCCAGGTTGTGGGAGATGAACAGGTAGGTCAGGTCCAGCTCGCGCTGCAGGTCCTTCAGCAGGTTCAGGATCTGCGCCTGCACCGACACGTCCAGCGCCGACACCGGCTCGTCGCACAGGATCAGCTCGGGCCGCAGGGCCAAGGCCCGGGCGATGCCGATGCGCTGGCGCTGGCCGCCCGAGAAGCTGTGCGGATAGCGGTTCAGGTAGCGCGCGTCCAGGCCCACCAGGCGCATCAGCTCGACCACCATCTCGCGCCGGTAGGCGGTGTCGCCCACGTTGTGGATGTCCAGGGGCTCGCGCAGGATGTCGAACACGGTCATGCGCGGGTTGAGCGACCCGTACGGGTCCTGGAACACGTACTGGATCTTGCGCCGGTACGGCGCCATGCCCGACTCGCCCAGGGCCGTCAGGTCCACTGGGGTGCCGTTGTCGCTGAACGTCACCTTGCCCGAGTCCGGGTCCAGGGCCCGCATGATCATCTTGCTCAGCGTCGTCTTGCCACAGCCGCTTTCGCCCACCAGGCCCAGGCAGGTGCCGCGGTGGACGTCGAAGCTGACGTTGTCGACGGCGTGCACGGTGGCCTCGGTGGCGGTCTTGAACATGCCGCGCCCCTTGCGGATGGTGAAGGACTTGGTCAGCCCCTCGACGCGCAGGATCGGCTTGCCCATGTCGGCCTCGGGCGCCGCCGCCTCGGCCACCTTCTTGGCCAGCAGGTGGCCGGTCTCGTGCTCGATGTCGCGCAGGGGCTGCAGCCGCTCGCCTTCCTTCATGTCGAAGTGCGGCACGGCGCGCAGCAGGCCCTTCAGGTACGGGTGCTCGGGGGCGCGGAAGATGTCGTCCAGCATGCCCGATTCCATGACCCGGCCGTGGTACACCACGATCACCTCCTCGGCCACGTTGGCAACCACCCCCAGGTCGTGGGTGATGATCAGCACCGCCATGCCCAGCTCGCCCTGCAGCTCCTGGATCAGCTTCAGGATCTGCGCCTGGATGGTCACGTCCAGGGCCGTGGTCGGCTCGTCGGCGATCAGCAGGGCCGGGCGGCAGATCAGCGCCATGGAGATCATGGCCCGCTGGCGCAGGCCGCCCGACAGCTCGAACGGATAGGTCTTCAGCGCCCGCGCCGGCTCGGGGAAGCCGACCAGGCGCAGCATCTCCTGGGTGATCTCCCGTGCCTCGCCCTGGCCCAGGCTGCGGTGCAGGGTCAGGGCCTCGCTGATCTGGTCGCCGATGGTGTGCAGGGGCGACAGCGAGGTCATGGGCTCCTGGAAGATCATGGACATGCGGTTGCCGCGGATGGCGCGGAACGGCCTGCCGTTGGGGTCCAGCTGCGCCAGGTCCACGGGCGCGCCGTCGGCGGCCGGGTCGGACAGCAGGATGCGCCCCTGGGTGATGCGCGCGGTGCGCGGCAGCAGCCCCATGATGGCCTGGGTGGTGACCGACTTGCCGGACCCGGACTCGCCCACCAGGGCCACGGTGGAGCCGGGGCGGACCCGGAACGACACCCCGTCCAGGGCCTTGACCGGCCCGGCCTGGGTCTGGAACTCGACCTTCAGGTCCTCGACGCGCAGCAGGTCGCTCATGGCCGCGACCCTAGGAACGGGACGGTGGCGCGAAAGGGCGCACGGCCGCCGGCGCCTCCCCATTGCTGCAGGTTGAAGGCGGTTGTGGAATCCAGCGCCAGGCCGTTGTCCTCGGCGGCCTCGCGGGCCCGGGCAAGGACGTCGGCGAAGCCGTCCAGCTCGGAATCCACGGTCAGGCGCGCCGACGGGGTCGCCAGCTTGAGGCTGTACCAGCCGCGCGCGCCGTCGCGCCGGGTGGCGAAGTAGCGCAGGCGCAGGCCGCTCAGGTCGTCCCAGTCCAGGTGCCGCGAGCCCAGTGGCGAGCGCGACGCCAGGGCGCCGTCGCTCAGCTCGACCACGGCCATGCCGCGCACCACGGTGCTGGCGGCGAACCACAGGAACACCGCCGAGCCCAGGGCCCCCAGGGCGGTCAGCACCGGCCCGGTGGCCAGCACCAGAACGGCGCCGCACACGGCGCCGCCGGCAATGGCCCGCGCCAGGTCGGACAGGATGGCGCCGGTGGAGCGGTGCAGCACGGTCATGCGGCGAAGGCCTCCGGCGCCGTCAGCCAGCGGCAGCCGCCGCCGGTGGCGGCGAACAGCCGCGACAGGAACGACCAGCATCCGTCGTCGTGGACCCGGTGGTGGGTCATCACGCCGGTGGGCTCGGTGGCGTCCACCTCGCCGCGGCGCCGGGCGCCCAGGTGGGCCAGCACCTGGTCCAGCACCGGCTCGTCGCCGGCGAAGCGATAGGCGCCCCAGTCCATGATGTCCACGTGCACGTTGACCTGCACCAGGCCGCCGCCGGTGACCCGGCCGGGGCGCGGGCCCAGGGCCGACAGGCCGCGCAGGCCGCAGCGGGCGAGGACGCCGACCACGGTTTCCGACACCCGGTTCCACGGCGGCACGAACACCGGCAGGGCGCCGGCCAGGCGGGCGATGCGGCGCCAGCCGCCGGCGATCTCGTCGGCCATCTCGGGCAGCGGGCGGTGGTCGCCGTATTCCTCCTTGCGGGCGTCGTCGGGGGCGTGGTTGGCGTGGGCGAAGCCGTGCTGCAGCACCGCATGGCCGGGCACCGGCGCCAGGCGCGCGCCCAGGCCCTCGGCCAGGTCGCGCGGCACCGCCGCCAGGGCGACGGGCACGCCGGCCTGCCCGCTCAGGTCGAGCAGGCGGTCCAGGGCAGGGCTTTCGAACTCCAGGTCGTCGTCGCGCCACCACAGGGTGGGCGCGCGTCCGGCCGAAGTCCACGCCTCAATCTCGCGACCCAGGTCTTGCCAAGTGGCCAAAGCCCTGTGCCTCCCTAGTTTGTCGTTGCCGCCGCGCCGGCCATCTCCGCGATCAGGGCCGCGCTGGTCTCGGCTCCCGAAAGGTCGATCTCCGGCACCGCGGACAGCTCCGATCCGAGCTCCGCGTCGACGGCGGCGGCCAGACTCTCGGTGGTCAGGTCCGCCGGCTCGAGCATTGTGAACACACCCCGCGCCGCGAGCAAGCGGGCACGGAATGCTTGTTCCGTCTCCCCTCCCTCGGCGAAAGGCACGACGACGGCGCGCGGGCGCGCCGTCATCATGTCCATGACCGTGTTGTAGCCTGCCATTGACACGGACAAAAGACAGTTTTCGAGAATTATTTGAAAGTCTGGCCGTGCCGGCTCCACAACCACCCCGTCGGGTGCCCGGGCGCGCAGTTCGCGCACCAGTTCCGGGTCGGTGTTGGGGCCGGCCAGCAGGCGCCAGGTGCGGTCCGCGGCCCGGGTCAGGGGTCGCGCCGCCAGGGCCGTGCGCAGCAGCTCGCCGCCCACGGCGCCGCCGCCGATGGAGACCACCACCTCGCCGCGCCCGGCGTCGCTGGGCGCCCCGCGCGGGCGCCGGTCGACCACATAGCCGGTATAGCGCACCAGGTCGGCGATGGCGGCGCCGGGCGGGAAGGTGGCCTCGAAGGGGATCAGGCGCGGGTCGCCGTGCACCAGCACCCGGTCGAACCAGGTGCGCGCCAGGTCGACCATCTCGGCGTCGCGCCCGGGCTTCTTCTTGGTCACCAGCACGTCGCGCACCGAGGACACGACCTTGGTCGGCCGCGACCGCCGCCGCGCCGCCGCCAGCAGGGGCAGCAGCTCGAACCGGAACTGGCGCCGGCCGAAGGGGAACATCTCGAACAGCAGGACCTGGGGATCGACCGTTTCGTACAGGTCCATCAGGGCCCGCGCCCGCCGTGCGCGCCAGGCGTCGTCGATGGGCCGGCCGTCGCCGTCCACCAGGGTCTTGAAGCCGGCGTCGGCGGCGAAAACCTGGGGCAGGGGCACCACCCGGGCGGCGCCGAAGTCGGCCACCGGCACCGGCGGCCCGCCCATGGCCACGGTCACCGCCAGGTCGCCGCGGTCGGCCATGGCCCGGGCGATGGCGGCGGCGCGCTTGGCGTGGCCGATGCCCAGCAGGTGCTGGACGTGGAACAGCACCCGGGCGGTCACGGCGCCGCCTCCCGGTCCGCGTCCAGGGGGATGTTCAGGGCGACGATGGCGGGATGTCCGTCGCCGTCCAGGCGGAAGTGGTGCAGGGCGGCGTTGGCCAGCCGGTGCGGCGCCTTGCCGGTCATGTCCCAGCCCGCGGCCAGGGCGTAGACGGCGCGGATCACGCCCTTGTGGGTCACCGCCAGGGTCGGCCGGCGGCGCCGCGCCACGGCGGCGAGCCAGGGCGCCAGGCGGGCCTGCACGTCGCGCGGGCTCTCGCCGCCCGTGGGGCGGAAGTCCAGGCCCCGGTCCTCGTTGGCGGCCATGGCCGGGCCCAGCTCGGCGCGCAGGTCGGCCAGGCGCCGGCCTTCCCAGGAACCCCAGTCCATCTCCACCAGGTCCGGTTCGACCGGCGCCGCGCCGGCCAGGGCGGCGGCCGTTTCCCGGGCCCGGCGCAGGGGGCTGCAGACCACATTGAAGTCGCGGAACGGCGGCGGCAGGCGCCAGGCGGCCACGGCCGCGCGGCCGGCCGCCGAGAGGGGCCGGTCGGCGCGGCCCTGGATGCGCCGGTCGGCGTTCCAGTCGGTGGGCCCGTGGCGGACCAGCGCCAGGTCGGTCACGGCCCGCCCCCGCCGCCAGGCCGGCCAGGGCGCGGTCCAGGGTCGCGGCGGCGGCGGCCAGGCCGTGGTCCCGGTCCACCCGCCGGGCCGCGGCGGCGCCCAGGCGGGCGCGCAGGCCGCCGTCGCCCAGCAGGCGGCCCAGGGCGTCGGCGAAGGCGGCGGCGTCGCCCACCGGCACCAGCAGGCCGGTCTCGCCGTCGGCCACCACCTGGGGCACGCCGCCGGTGGCGCCGGCCACCACCGGCAGGCCGGCCGCCTGGGCCTCCAGGAAGGCCATGCCGTAGGCCTCGTTGACGGCGGGCCAGGCGTAGGCGTCGGCGGCGGCGTACAGGGCCGGCAGGTCCGCCGGCGCCACCTGGCCCAGCCAGCGCACCCGCCGCTCGACCCCGCGGCAGGCGGCCAGCACGTCGTTGCGCGCCGGGCCGTCGCCGGCCACCAGCAGCGACCAGGGGATGTCGTCCAGGCGCTCCAGCGCCGCGCCCAGCACCCGGTACGAGGCCAGCTTGTCGCCCGGCCGCATCATGGCGACGCAGACGATCCAGGGCACGTCGGGGTCCAGGGTGTGGCGGAGGGCAAACTCGCGGCGGTGCGCCTCGCGGCGGCGGGCGGCGGCGGCGAAGGGCACCGGGTCCAGGAACGGGCGCAGGTTCATGAGCCTGGCCCCGGGCCGCAGCAGCGGCGCCACGCAGGCCGCGTCCGCGGGGTTCAGGCCGATCACCAGGGCCGCCCGGGCCAGGGCCTCGGCGACCCCCCGGTGGCCCGTGTCCCACGGCCCGCCGGCCCGCTTGGGGGCGTAGGACGCCTCGGCCACCACATAGGGGATGTCCAGGGCCCGGGCCACCGCCGGGCCGATCCAGTCCGGCGCCTTGTGGTACAGGTGATAGGTGAACCACAGGTCCGGCGGCGGCGCCGGCCGGGTCAGGTAGCGCGCCGCCAGCCCGGCACCGCGCCGGCGCAGCCGGTCCTGGCGCGCCGGGTCGCCGGCACCGTCGTAGGCGCGGAAACGGCTGGCCAGGTCGACCCGGTGGCCGGCCCGGCGCAGGGCCGCCATCAGCAGGCGCGCCATGCGCCGGTCGCCCGACGGCACCGGGCTGTCGGGCGGCTTCAGGGGCGCGTAGAAGGCGATCCTCACGGGCGGTCTCCGCCCTGCCTGGCCTCCGCGAACCTGGGCAGCAGGCGGGCGATGCCGGCGTCCACCGAGAAGTCGGCCCGCACCCGCGCCATGCCCAGCTCGCCCAGGCGCCGGCGCCGGTCCGGGTCCCGCGCCAGGTCGCCGATGGCCGAGGCCAGGGCCGCCGGGTCGTCGGGCGGCACCAGCAGGCCGGTAGCCCCGTCCTCGATCAGCTCGGGGATGGCCGAGACCCGGGTGGCGACACAGGCCAGGGCCTGGCTCTGGGCCTCCATCAGCACGTTGGGCAGGCCGTCGCGGTCGCCGTCTGCGGCGATGCGCGAGGCCAGCACGAACAGGTCGGCGGCGCGGTAGCGGGCCAGCACCTCGTCCTGCGGCCGCGCCCCCAGCCAGTCGATGCGCCCGGCGATGCCGGCCTGTTCGGCGCGGTCCTTGAGGTCCTGCAGCAGCGGCCCGCCGCCGATGTGCACCAGGCGCCAGTGCAGCCCCGCCGGCAGGGCCGCCAGGGCGGCGATCAGGTCCGGATACCCCTTCTTGGCCACCGCCCGGCCGACCGAGAGGATCACCACCGGCGCCGCCGGGTCGCTGCCGTCGCGCTGGGAATGGGGCGCCTCGGGCGGCGGGAAGCGGGCGAAGTCCAGGCCGTGGTAGACCAGGGACACCCGCGCCGGGTCGGGCGCCAGGGCCGCCAGGTGGTCGGCGTTGGCGCGGGTGCAGGTGACCAGCCAGCGCAGGTCGGCCAGCTTCTCGCGCTTTTCCCAATCCGGCGAGGTCCAGATGTCCTTGGCGTGGGCCGAGCAGCTCCACGGCAGGCCGCGCAGGACGGCGGCGTAGCGGGCCACCGACGCCGGCGTGTGCAGGAAGTGGGCGTACAGCCAGGTGACATCCGGCGGCAGTTCGTGGGCCAGCACCAGGGCCTGGCCGAAGCGGCGCACCCGGTTGCTGGTCAGGTCGCGGCGCAGGTCGCCGAGCCAGACCCGGCGGGCGCGGGCGTAGGCGGCGGTGCGGCGCAGGGCGCGCCAGGCCCGCCATACCCGCCCGGGTTCCTGGTGCAGGTATTCGGGCAGGTAGGTGACCGGGGCCGCGATCTCGCGGTGCACCGGATGCACGTGCTTGTCCGTGGGGTGGCGCAGGGACACCAGCAACAGGTCCAGCCCGGCGGCCTCCAGGGCCCGGATCTCCTGGGCGATGAAGGTCTCCGACAGGCGCGGATACCCCTTGAGGACGATGGCGACCGTCAGGTGATCACCGCCAGGCCCTTGGCCTTCCGGGCCTTCGCCGGGACGCTGCCCGACCCGTGCGGCGCGTTCAGCCACTGGTCGGTCATGCTGTTGATCATGGACAGGCCGTCCAGCAGGCCGGGGATGTGCACCTCGGACGGCTTGGGCTGCTGCGGCAGGGCGCGCAGGGCCGCCGCCATCTCCTGCGGGGTGCGGTCCGAGTCCGTGGGCAGCATGCGGATCAGGCCCAGCTCCTGGGCCCGTTTGGCGCGGATGTACTGTTCCAGCCGCGGCACCGTGCGCGGGAAGATCAGGGTCGGCTTGTCGAACGACAGGGCCTCGCAGAACAGGTTGTAGCCGCCCATGGAGACGATGCCGGCGGCGTTGGCCATCAGGCTTTCGATGTTGGCGTCGAAGGTGATGGCGGTGACGTTGTCCAGGTGGTTCACCCGCTCCATGAAGTCGGCCTGCAGGTTGGAGCGCATGAACGGCCCCAGCACCAGCAGTGCCGGGTTGGGGATGTCCGGGTCGTGCTCGTAGGCGCGCAGCACCCAGTCGATCAGCGAGGCGCCGTCGCCGCCGCCGCCGGTGGTGACCAGGATGTAGGAGTCGGCGTTGTTGTTGGCCGGCGCCGGGCTGATGGCGCCGGACGACGCCTTGGTCCAGGTGCGGCGCAGGTAGCCGGTGTAGCGGATCTTGCGTGCCACCTCGTCGGGCAGGTCGATTCCCTCCAGCGGGTTGCAGATTTCTGGCAGGCCGTAGATCCAGATGTGGTCGTACAGGTCGCGCAGGGCCGGCATGGCCTGCTTGCGGTCCCATTCCTCGGACAGCAGCTCGGGGTCGTCCAGGACGTCGCGCAGGCCCAGCACCAGGGGCGTGCCGCGGGCCTTGAGCATGGTCAGGGTGTCCTTGACCTCGCCGCGCAGGCCCAGGGGCTCCTTGTCGACCAGGAAGATGTCGGGGTCGAAGGCCTCGGCCGTGTGGCGGATGATCGAGGCCCGCATGGCCAGGGTTTCCTCGAACCCGATCTCCAGGCTCAGCGAGGTGTAGTCGCCGCCGCGCAGCTTGATGACCCCGGGGATACGCACGAAATCGACCCGGGTGCGGAAGCCGAAACTGCCGATGATGGGCGAGCCGGACAAAATAAGCACCGAGATGTCCGGCCGGTGGTCGACCATGGAATGGGCGATGGCCCGGCACCGCCGCAGGTGTCCCAGGCCAAAGGTGTCATGGCTGTAGATCAACATGCGGGCGTGACCGCGTTTGCGCGCCATCACCGGATCTCCCTGGATCGTTGTTCCGTGCCCCTGTTTAGGGTACATCCCGGGCTTCGTCATTGAAAACCGTATATGTGTCGCGCATTAATTGACGGGCGGCCCCGGGGCAGGGCGGCGAACGTGCGGGACGGGAATCGGCCGCGGCGGCATGGAACAGAGCATCTTCAAGTTCATCTTCCGCTACAGCATGCGACAGCAGGTGCTGCTGCTGGTGTTCACGGGCGTGTCGCTGCCGTTCCTGTACATGTCCATGGACCTGCCCAAGACCATCATCAACGAGGCCATCGGCGGCGGCGAGGGGCCGCGGCAACTGTTCGACCGGCCGCTGGACCAGGTCCAGTACCTGATGGTCCTGTGCTTCACCTTCCTGGCCCTGGTGCTGGTCAACGGCGGCTTCAAGTACTGGATCAACGTCTACAAGGGGCAGATGGGCGAGCGCATGCTGCGGCGCCTGCGCTACCTGCTGTACGGGCGCGTGCTGCGCTTCCCCATGCCGCACTTCCGCAAGACGTCGCAGGGCGAGCTGATCTCCATGATCACCGGCGAGGTCGAGCCCCTGGGCGGCTTCATCGGCGACGCCCTGGCCCTGCCGGCGTTCCAGGGCGGCACCCTGCTGACCATCCTGACCTTCATCATGGTCCAGGACCCGTTCCTGGGCATCGCCGCCATCTCGCTCTATCCGGTGCAGATGTACGTGATCCCCAAGCTGCAGCGGCGGGTCAACCTGCTGGGCAAGGAGCGGGTCAAGGCGGTGCGGCGCCTGTCCGAACGCATCGGCGAGACCGTGGCCGGCATCCAGGAGGTGCACGCCAACGACACCTCGGAGCTGGAGCGGGCGGACTTCGCCCGGCGGGTCGGCGAGATCTTCGAGATCCGCTACCAGATCTACCGCAAGAAGTTCTTCATCAAGTTTCTCAATAACTTCATCGCCCAGGTGACGCCGTTCCTGTTCTACTCCATCGGCGGCTACCTGGTGATCAAGGGCCAGCTTTCCTTCGGCGCCCTGGTGGCCGTGCTGGCCGCCTACAAGGACCTGGCGTCGCCGTGGAAGGAGCTGCTCAGCTACTACCAGCTGATGGCCGATTCGCAGATCAAGTACGACCAGCTGATCGAGCAGTTCCAGCCCGCCGACATGCTGACCGACGAGCAGCAGCAGCCCATGGACGCGGCGCCGCTGCCCCTGGAGGGGCCGATCATCGCCACCAACGTGACCCTGGAGGAGGACGGCGGCATCAAGGTGGTCGAGGGCGCCACCTTCAGCGTTGATTCGCGGGCGACCGTGGCCCTGGCGGGGGTCAGCGGCGGCGGCCGCAGCGGCCTGGCGCAGGTGATCGCGCGCCTGCTGCGCCCCACCGGCGGCCTGATCAAGATCGGGGCCCACAACCTGGCGACCCTGCCCGAGGGGGTGACCGGCCAGCGCCTGGCCTACGTGGGGCCCAACGCGCACCTGTTCTCGGCCAGCGTGCGCGACAACCTGTACTACGGCCTCAAGCACAAGGTGGTGCGCGAGCCGGACTACGAGGGCGAGGCCCTGGCGGTGCGCGAGCGCTACGTGTCCGAGGCCGAGGCCGCCGGCAACACCACCAGCGACCCCGGCGCCGACTGGATCGACCTGGCGGCCGCCGGGGTCGAGGACACGGCGGCCCTGGCCGACCGCGCCATCGAGACCCTGACCGCTGTCGACCTGGACCGCGACATCTACAACCTGGGGCTCCTGGGCACCATCGACCCGGTGGGCAAGCCCGACCTGGCGGCCCGCATCCTGGAGGCGCGCGAACTGCTGCACCGGCGCCTGGACGAAACCGGCGCCGGCGACCTGGTCGAGGCCTTCGACGTGGACCGCTACAACACCAACATGTCGGTGGCCGAGAACCTGCTGTTCGGCACCCCCATCGGCGACGAGTTCGACTTCGACCGCATGGCCCAGAACGCCTACGTGCAGAAGATCCTGGCCGACACCGGCCTGGCCGGCGAGTTCCTGCGCACCGGCCTCAAGGTGGCCACCATCATGCTGGACCTGTTCCAGGACCTGCCGCCGGACCACGAGTTCTTCGACCGCTACTCGTTCATCGGCTCGGACGACCTGCCCGACGTGCAGGCCTGCGTGCGCCGCGCCGAGACCAGCGGGCTGGACAGCCTGGGCGAGGACGACCGCAGCCTGCTGATGTCGCTGCCGTTCAAGCTGATCCCGGCGCGCCACCGCCTGGGCCTGGTCGACGCCGAGCTGAGCGCCCGCCTGCTGGACGCCCGCCAGCAGTTCGCCGCCGGCCTGCCCGACGACCTGCGCCCGTCTGTCGCCTTTTTCCACCAGGAAGAGTACAATGCGGCGGCCTCGGTCCAGGACAACATCCTGTTCGGCAAGCTGGTCTACGGGCGCCGCCAGAGCCAGTCCCAGGTGGGGGCGCTGATCGCCGAGGTCATCGATTCCCTGGACCTGCGCCGGGCGGTGATGGAGATCGGCCTGGACTATCAGGTCGGCATCGGCGGCAGCCGCATGTCGGTGGGCCAGCGCCAGAAGCTGGCCCTGGCCCGCAGCCTGTTGAAACGGCCCGACCTGATGGTCATCGACCAGGCCACCGACGCCCTGGACCCGGGCACCCAGGCGCTGGTCATGGACAACCTGTTCAAGGCTCGCGACCGTTGCGGGCTGATCTGGGTGCTGAACCGGCCCGACCTGGCGGACCGGTTCGAGCGGGCCCTGGTCATGGACAGCGGCAAGGTGGTGGCCCAGGGCACGGTCGAGGAGCTGCGCCGCGAAGGCGGGGCCCTGAACGACGCGGCCGGCGGCGCATAGCCGGGAGGAGGGGAGATGGAGTTCGGAGACACGGTCAAGGTCCTGCGGGTGATCCCGCTGTTCGCCAAGCTGGACCCGACCAAGATCAAGCTGATCGCCTTCGCCAGCGAATACCTGACCGTGGAGGACGGCGAGGAGCTGTTCCACGAGGGCGACCAGGCCGACGGCGTGTACCTGATCGACGCCGGCACGGCCGAGATCTGGCTGTCGGCCGAGGATGCGGAGGTGCTGGTCGGCGAGTTGTCGGACCACGACGTGATCGGCGAGATGGCCATCTTCCGCAACGAGCCGCGCAGCGCCACCATCCGCGCCCGCGGCACGCTCAAGGTCCTGCGCGTGGACGCCGACATGTTCCTCAGCGTGGTCACCCAGAACGCCGACGCCGCCTTGTCGGTGATGCGCATCCTCAGCGAGAAGCTGGCCCTGGCCGCCGACCGCGAGCGCGAGCTGGCCAACCGCATCAACGAGCTGGAGGCGACGTGAGCCGGCTGGACAGCTTCATCCGCCGCGTCACCGCCCAGCGCGACTGCCTGAACCACGTGGCCGGCCTGGTCGCCGCGGTGCCCGGGCCGGTGCTGGAGCTGGGCCTGGGCAACGGGCGCACCTTCGACCACCTGCGCGAGATCATGCCCGGGCGCGAGATCTTCGTGTTCGACCGCCAGGTGGCGGCCCACCCGGACTGCATCCCCGACGACCGGCACATGGTCCTGGGCGACATCGCCGAGACCCTACCCGGCGGCCTGGCGCGCATCGGCGCCCCGGCGGCCCTGGCCCACACCGACATCGGCACCGGCGACGAGGCCGCCAACGCCCGCATCGCCGCCTTCCTGGCCGCGGCCCTGCCGCCGCTGATGGCGCCGGGGTCGGTGATCGTGTCGGACCAGAAGATGGCGCCGGCGGGGTGGACGGCCCTGCCGCTGCCCGACGGCGTGCCGGCGGGGCGGTATTTCATCTACCGCCATCCCTGATTTACCGGCATCCCGGGCCGAATCTCGATTACACTCGATCCATGAACGCCTTCACCACCGCGGCCGGGGCGGCGGTTGACGTCGACTTCCGCACCTGGGCCACCTTCGCCGTGATCGTCCTGGCGCTGGCGCTCTACGCCACCGAGAGGCTGTCCATCGAGGTCACCTCCATCGGCGTCATCTGCTTCCTGCTGATCTTCTTCCAGTTCTTCCCCGAGGTCGGGCCCGACGGCGCCAACCGGCTGGACGCCATCCACCTGATCGACGGCTTCTCCAACCCGGCGCTGATCACCGTGCTGGCGCTGCTGGTCATCGGCCACGGCATGGTGCGCACGGGGGCCCTGGAATATGGCGCGCGGCTAATCTCGCGGGTCGGCCGCGGCCGCTATTGGCCGTCGGTGACCGTGGTCCTGGTGACCGTGGTGGTGGTCAGCGCGTTCCTCAACAACATCCCGGTGGTGGTGATCTTCATCCCCATTCTGCAGATGCTGAGCGAGCGCATGGGCCACCCCGCCGGCAAGATCATGATGGGCCTCAGCTTCGTCGCCGTGCTGGGCGGCTCGACGACCCTGATCGGGTCCGGGTCCAACCTGCTGGTGTCGGGGGCCCTGCGCCAGGCCGGCGAGGTGCCGTTCGGGTTCTTCGACTTCACCGTGCCGGGCCTGGTGCTGGCGGCGGTGGGGCTGGCCTACGTGCTGCTGGTGGCGCCGCGCCTGCTGCCGGACCGGGAATCCCTGGCCAGCCGCATCATGGCCCGCGGCCACAAGTACTTCCTGGCCCAGATCGCCGTCGACGAGAAGTCGCCCCTGGTCGGCATGCAGGCCGTGGGCGGGGTGCTGTCGGGGCTCAAGGACGCGCGCCTGCGCATGATCATCCGCGGCGACCGGGCCCTGCGCCCGCCCTATCACCACCTGGTCGTCGAGGCCGGCGACGTGGTGGTCCTTGCCGCGTCGCGCGACGCCCTGGCCCGGGCCGAGGCCATCAAGCCCGGCATGCTGGAGACCGGTGCCACCGACGGGGTCGAACTGGAAACCGAGACCGAGCGCATGCTGGCCGAGGTGATGGTGGTGCCGGCGTCCAGCCTGCGCGGCCAGTTCATCGGCCGCGCCGGGTTCCAGCGCCGCACCCGCTGCATCGTCCTGGGCATCCAGCGCCGGGCCCACATGTTCCGCTCGCAGATCGGCCACATCCCCCTGCGCGAGGGCGACGTGCTGCTGATGCAGGGGCACCCCGACGACATCGCCGCCCTGCGCAACGAGCGCGACGTGGTGGTGCTGGAGGGGTCGTCCGAGGAATTGCCGGCCCTGCACCACGCGGCCTCGGCCGGGACCATCTTCCTGGCCGTGGTGGCGGCGGCGGCCACCGGCACGCTGCCCATCGTCGGCGCCGCCCTGACCGGGGCGGTGGCCATGGTCGCCACCGGGGTGCTGAACGTGGCCCAGGCGGCGCGGGCGCTGGACTCGCGCATCCTGACCATGATCCCGGCCACCCTGGCCATGGGCCTGGCCCTGCAGGAGACGGACGGCGCCGCCTTCCTGGCCCACGGCCTGATCTCGCTGGTGCAGGGCGCCGGGCCGGCGGTGGTCCTGTCGGGCTTCTTCCTGATCGCCGCAGCCCTCGCCAACGTCATCAGCTCCAACGCCTGCGCGGTGCTGTTCACCCCCATCGCCGTGGGCCTGGCGCGGGAGATCGGGGTCGACGCCCACGTCTTCGCCACCGCCGTGGTGCTGGCCGCCAACTGCGCCTTCGCCACCCCCATCGGCTACCAGACCAACCTGCTGGTCATGGGCCCGGGGCACTACCGGTTCGGCGACTTCCCCAAGGTGGGCATGCCGCTGGTGGTCATCCTGTGGGGGGTGTTCAGCCTGTTCGCGCCCCTGTACTGGGACTTGTGAGGACTGGGACTTGTGAGGCCGCCGCCGGTCAGAAGCTCACCCCCACCGTCAGGGTGACGACGTTCTCGTCGAAATCCGACGACGGCAGGTTGGAGACGGCGGCGATGTGCTCGTAGTCCAGCTTGGCCTCGACATGCTCGGTCAGGTCCACGGACAGGCCCAGGCTGAGGGTCGCCCGCTTGTCGTCGCGCTCGGTGCCGATGCTCGGGGTGACGTCGGTGAAGTTCTTGATGTAGTAGCGCAGGCCGGCGCGGACCCGGGGGTTCCACCGCTCCAGGGCCTGGACCGGCAGCGGCGAGCGCCAGCGCAGGTGGAAGAAGTGGCCCAGGTAGTCGTACTCGCGGCTGGCCGCGTTCTCGCCCTCCAGGCGGTAGCCGAAGGACAGGTGCGCCTGGCCGTCCATGAAGAACACGAAATTGTCGAAGGTGACCGAGTTGACGTTCGAATCGCGGCCCGAGTTGGCGGCGCCGATGAAGTCCTTGTTCTGATAGTTGTAGCGCAGGCTGACGTACCAGCGGTCGGTGACCAGGCGGCCGACGGTGGGGGTGACGCTGTGCAGGCCCAGGAAGTCGTCGCCGCCCAGGAAGGTGCGGGCGTACAGGTAGTTCAGGCCCAGGTCCAGGCCGGACACCTCGTAGTCCACGTTGGCCGACAGGGCGTGGGTCTGCAGGTTGAAGTCGGTCAGGTCCTGGTACAGGCTCTGCGAGAAGTCGTAGCCCAGCTCCAGCCCCACCGGGTCGCCGAAGGCCGGGCTGTAGGTGCCGCCCAGTTCGATCACCGCCGCCACGTCCGACTTGTTGGACGTGGAGTCGATGTCGTCGGTGGTGACGTTGTCGTCGTACTGCACGCCCAGGCTGCCCTTGGCGGTCCAGCGCTTTTCCTGGTCCGGGCCGTCCGTTGCCAGGGCCGGGCCGGCGGCCAGGGCGGCCAACAGGCCAAAGGTGGCGGCGAGGCGGGTGTTCGAAACAAGGCGGGTCATCTTCCGGTCCCCCATAACGTTCTGTCTGTCCGGTCGGGCGAATCGCTGAAACATAACATATTATTTTCGCGCGGTTGAGCGACGTCGGAGGCTTTTCACCCGGCCGGCGCCGGCCGGGCCGGCACGGCAACGCCCCGGCCAGGGGCTTCTGCCCTGCCGGGGCGCGTCGTGCCTGTTTCCCGGGGCAAATGGTTCACAGGCGGCGACGGTTACGACTTCTTGCCCTTGGCCGCGTTCTTGGCGGCGTCCTTGGCGGCGCTCTTGACCGCCGCCTTGGCCGCGTTCTTGGCCGCGTTCTTGGCCGCCGCCTTGGCCGCGCCCTTGGCCGCGTCCTTGGCCGCCGCCTTGGCGCTGCCCTTGGCCGCGAGCTTGGCCGCCGCCTTGGCGCTGTCCTTGGCCGCGCCCTTGGCCGCCGCCTTGGCCGAGTCGGCGGCGCTGTCCTTGGCGTCGAAGCGGCCCTCGAACCGGTCGATCTTGGCCAGGAACTTCTCCTTCGAGGAGTCGGCCTTGGCCAGGAATTTGTCGTTGCCGGTCTCCTCGGCCAGGATGCGGAACTTGGTTTCCGATTCCAGGGCCTTGGTCAGGGCGTTGATCTGCAGCTTGTTGAAGTCCCCGTCCAGGACCATCTGCAGGTGCTCGGGGTCGATGTCGACGCCGAAGCGGTTGTTGACGGCGTTGTTCAGGGACCGGTTCAGGGCGAACACCTGGTCGCCCGACAGTTGCGCCACGATGCCCTCGACCGCGCCCTTCTCGGCGTCGAAGGCGTCCTGGGCCGCCTGCATCTGGTCCTTGACCCCGTCGACCTTGCCCTGGGCCGTGTCGACGGCGCCCTGGGCGCTGTTCAGGGCCTGGATGGCGTCGGCGTTGTCGCCTTCCACCTGGGTCAGGTTGCCCTTGGCCGTCTCCAGCTCGCCGAAGGCGCCTTCCTGGGCCGGGGTCAACTCGTCATCGATCTTGGTCTGCAGCGCCGCGATCTGGTCGTCCAGTTCCGGGTCGTTCTGGGCGATAAGCCCCGCGAGCTCGTTCTGGGCGTCGGTCAGCGCCTGGTCGGCGTCGTTGAACAGGCCCTGCTTCTCGGTGACCGCGCTCTGCGCCTCGGTCACGGCCTGCAACTCGCCGGCGTAGGTGGTCTGCACGTCGGTCAGGCCGTCCTGGGCCACCTTCAGCTCGCCCTCGGCCGCCGTCAGGTCGCCTTCCAGGGCGGTCAGGGTCTCGTCCAGTTCCCGGGTCTCGGTGGCCAGGGAGGTCTCGATCAGCAGCCCGGGGTCCGAGAACTTGCTGCCGTCGCCGCCCGTCGCCGTCTGGGCCAGGGCCGGCATGGCCGCCAGGGCCAGGATCGCGGTACCGCCCAGAAGGGCGCTGTAAACTGTCGGGTGTTTCATCGGTCGTCCTTTTCCTTTGCCGTCTTCGACTTCGGCAATGGCAAGCGAGCGTTGTTGTTCTTCTGTAAGATACATGGCCGAGCACAAGAAATTGATGTCGTCCCGCATCCCCATTTCCGATGCATATACAATATCAATGCCTATCATGTTATTCAAAATTTTTGTTTGTAAGTATCATTCGATAAAATTTTATCCAATTTGTCCTGTTTTTCGGTGGTCATAAATCCACTATACAGGAATATATCGAGATGTATTGATGATCGTTGCCACAATTATTTGGAAGGCACATGAAATCCGCCGACTGCCCGTCCGCAGCCCCGTCCGGGCCGCGGCTTCCGTCGGCGCGCCGATTGTGCCATCGTCCCCGGCGACAGTGGACGGGGAGGGGACCTTGACCGGGAACGGGACAGCGGCGCAGCCGGACGCCGGCCTGATGGCGGCCCTGGCGCGCCTGGGTTTCGGCGACATGGCCGCGCCGCCGCCCTGCGCGGCGCTGCCGGGCGGGGTGTCGTCGGACATCTGGCGGGTGGACCTGGCGGACGGCCCGGTCTGCGTCAAGCGCGCCCTGGCGCGCCTGAAGGTGGCCGCCGACTGGCGCGCGCCGGTGGCGCGCAACGCCTACGAGGTGGCCTGGTTCCGCACCGCGGCCCGCTTCGCGCCCGCCGCCGTGCCGCCGATCCTGGCCCACGACCCCGCGGCCGGCCTGTTCGTGATGCCCTACCTGGACCCGGCGCGGCACCGCAACTGGAAGGCAGAGCTGCTGGCCGGCCGGGTCGACCCGGCGGTGGCCGCCGCCGTGGGCGGCCTGCTGGCCCGCATCCACGCCGGCACCGCCGGCGACGGCCAAGTGGCGGCGCGCTTCGCCACCGACGCCATCTTCCATGCCATCCGCCTGGAACCCTACCTGGAGGCCACGGCCCGGGCGCACCCGGACCTGGCGCCGGCCCTGGCCGCCCTGGTGGCCACCACCGCCGGCACGCACCGGGCCCTGGTGCACGGCGACGTCAGCCCCAAGAACATCCTGCTGGGCCCCGGCGGTCCGGTGTTCCTGGACGCCGAATGCGCCTGGTACGGCGACCCGGCCTTCGACCTGGCCTTCTGCCTCAACCACTTCCTGCTCAAGGCCCTGGTGGTGGCCGGGCGGGCGGGCGACCTGCTGGCCTGCTTCGCGGCCATGGCCGGGGCCTACCTGGACGGCGTCGACTGGGAGCCGGCGGCGGACCTGGAGGATCGGGCGGCGCGGCTGCTGCCGGGCCTGTTCCTGGCCCGGGTGGACGGCAAGTCGCCGGCCGAGTACCTGACCGACCCGGCGGACCGGGACCGGGTGCGGCGGGCGGCGACGGACCTGCTGCGCCGTCCGGTGGCGGCCCTGGACGGGGTGGCCGACCGCTGGCGGCGGGAGCTGGCGCCATGAGCGCGGCGGCCATCGCGCGGGTGACCGGGCGGCGGGTCTGGGATTCCCGGGGCCGGCCCACGGTGGAGGCCGAGGTGGCCTGCGCCGGCGGCGCCGTGGGCCGGGCCATCGCCCCGGCCGGCGCCTCCACCGGCAGCGGCGAGGCGGTGGACCGCCGCGACGGCGGCGCCGCCTTCGGCGGCCTGGACGTGCGCCGTGCCGTGGCCGCCGTCAACGGCGAGATCGCCGCCGCCCTGGCCGGGCGCGACGCCGCCGACCAGGCCGCGGTGGACGCCCTGCTGGTCGACCTGGACGGCACGCCGGACAAGGGCCGCCTGGGCGGCAACGCCCTGATCGCCGTGTCCATGGCCGCGGCCCACGCGGCGGCGGCGGCGCGCGGCCTGGACCTGTGGGAATACCTGTGGCGCGAGGGTGGCGCCGGCCCGGTGCTGCCCCTGCCCGAGATCCAGATCTTCGGCGGCGGCGCCCACGCCGGGCGGCGGGTCGACGTGCAGGACTTCATGGTGATCGCCGTCGGCGCCGCCGACTACGCCCAGGCCCTGGACTGGACCGCCGAGGTCTACCGCGCCGCCGGCGCCCTGATGGCGCAGCACGGCCTGCTGCAGGGGGTCGCCGACGAGGGCGGCTTCTGGCCCGCCTTCGACACCAACGAGCAGGCCCTGGCCATGCTGGTGCGGGCCATCGAGGCGGCGGGCCTGCGGCCGGGCGAGGACGTGGCCATCTCGCTCGACATCGCCGCCTCGGAATTCGGCGCCGGCGGCCGCTACCGCCTGGCCCGGGACGGGCGCGAGCTGGACTCCGACGGCCTGTGCGAGCTGCTGCTGGGCTGGCTGGCGCGCTATCCCATCGTCTCCATCGAGGACCCGCTGGCCGAGGACGACGGCGCCGGCCTGGCCCGCTTCACCGCCGCCGCCGGCCCGGGGGTGCAGGTGGTGGGGGACGACTTCCTGGTCACCGACGCCGCCCGGGTGCGCGCCGCCGCCGCCGCCGGCGCCTGCAACTGCGCCCTGATCAAGCCCAACCAGGCCGGCACCCTGACCGAGACCCGGGCCGCCCTGGACGCCGCCCGCGCCGCCGGCTGGGGCGCCATCGTCTCGGCCCGCTCGGGCGAGAGCGAGGACGTGACCATCGTCCACCTGGCCGTGGGCTGGGGCGCGCGCCAGTTGAAGGTGGGCTCCTTCGCCCGCTCCGAACGCATGGCCAAGTGGAACGAGGGCCTGCGCCTGGCCGACCGCATCGGCACGCCGCGCCTGCCCGACCGGCCCCTGTTTCCCTGGGGTGGGTCAAACACGCAATAGGATACCGGTTTTGCGTTGACGCCGCCGCCGCCGGACCCCACCTTGCAGCCCTGGAACAGTACCGAACGTCAACCGCCGGTGCGGCGCGGGCCGCCGCCGCCGGCATGGTCATGGGGAAAGCCGACCACATGCTTGAGAAACGAGACTTCTACATCGACGGGTGCTGGACCGCCCCGGCCGAGGGCCGGGACTTCGAGGTGATCAATCCCGCCAACGAGGAACCCTGCGCCGTCATCTCCCTGGGCGGGCGGGCCGACACCGACGCCGCCGTGGCCGCGGCGCGGGCCGCCTTCGGGTCCTGGTCCGCCACCTCAAAGGCCGAGCGCCTGGACCTGTTGAAGGCCCTGAAGGCCGAGTACAAGAAACGCTCGGCGGACATGGCCGAGGCCATCAGCACCGAGATGGGGGCGCCCATCGACATGGCCTCGACCGCCCAGGTGGGCGCCGGGGGCTGGCACATCTCCAACTTCATCAAGACCTACGAGGCCATGGAGGACGAATTCGCCATGGGCCCCGACAACGGCGACGAGCGGATCCTGATGGAGCCGATCGGCGTCTGCGGCCTGATCACGCCCTGGAACTGGCCCATGAACCAAGTGACGCTCAAGGTGGTGCCGGCCCTGGCCGTGGGCTGCACCGTGGTGCTGAAGCCGTCCGAGGTGGCGCCGCTGTCGTCGATCGTGTTCTCCGAGATCGTCGACGCCGCCGGCTTCCCGGCCGGGGTCTACAACATGGTCAACGGCGACGGGGCCGGGGTCGGCTCGCAGCTGTCGTCGCACCCGGACGTGGACATGATCTCGTTCACCGGCTCGACCCGGGCCGGGCGGGCCATCACCCAGGCCGCCGCCGAAACCATCAAGCGGGTGACCCTGGAGCTGGGTGGCAAGGGCGCCAACATCGTGTTCGCCGACGCCGACGACAAGGCGGTCAAGCGCGGCGCCATCCACTGCTTCACTAACTCGGGCCAGTCCTGCAACGCGCCCACCCGCATGCTGGTGGAGCGTTCGGCCTACGATACGGCGGTGGCCGCCGCCGCCGCCGCCGCCGAGGCCATGCAGGTGGGCGACCCGGCCCAGTCCGGGCGCCACATCGGCCCGGTGGTCAGCGCCGCCCAGTTCGACAAGATCCAGGGCCTGATCGAGACCGGCATCAAGGAGGGCGCGCGCTTGGTGGCCGGCGGCCCGGGCCGGCCCGAGGGGATGAACCGGGGCTACTACGTGCGGCCCACGGTGTTCGCCGACGTGGACAACGACATGACCATCGGCCGCGAGGAGATCTTCGGTCCGGTGCTCTCGATCATGCCGTTCGATTCCGAGGACGACGCCGTGCGCATCGCCAACGACACCGTCTACGGCCTGACCAACTACGTGCAGACCCAGGACGGCGCCAAGGCCAACCGGGTGGCGCGGCGCCTGCGTTCGGGCATGGTGCGCATCAACGGCAAGGACTCGGCCACGGCCTCGCCCTTCGGCGGCTACAAGCAGTCGGGCAACGGCCGCGAAGGCGGCAAGTGGGGCCTGGAGGACTTCCTGGAGGTCAAGCACGTGGCCGGCTGGACCGCCTGAGCCCGGCGACCCTGACTCCGATGCGAAGGGGAGGGGCCCGGGCCCCTCCCTTTTTTCGTGCCGGCCGCCGCCATGGCTTGCCCGGGCGCCCGGTTGCCGAGGATTGCCTGGAATAGCGGGCCCGCCTGTCCGTACAATGGCGTCGATTCCCGCCGCCGGGACCGGCCCCGGCGGGGGGCGAGCGGGCCCATGGACAGGCAAGGGCGGGGCGTGACCTACGAAGAACTCCTGGACACCATGGAGGCCATCAACCGCAAGCCCGGTTCGATGGACCAGAAGATCAAGACCTGGACCGCCCTGCTGGCCTCGTTCCGCCAGCGCCAGCTCATGGCGCACCTGGTGGCGACCGGCGGATGGCGGGTCCAGGGCGGCCCGTTCCGGGGCATGCGCCTGGACGACACCTATCTGGTGCCGCCGCACCTGCTGGGCGGCTACGAGGCCTCCCTGCACCCGGCCATGGAGGCGGCGGTGGCGCGGGGCTACGGGCAGATCGTCAACATCGGCTGCTCCTTCGGCTACTACGCCATCGGCCTGGCGCGGCGCTGTCCCCGGGCCCGGGTGGCGGCCCACGACATCGACGCCGCGGCCCTGGAAAGCTGCCGCCGCCTGGCGGGCCTGAACGGGGTCGCCGACCGGCTCTCCTTCGGCGGCGAGGTGACCCACGGCGACTTCGCCACTTGGCCGGCGGGGGACACCCTGATCATCTGCGACATCGAGGGCGGCGAGCGGGACCTGCTGGACCCGGCCGCGGCGCCGGCCCTGCTGGGCTTCGACCTGGTGGTGGAGATCCACCAGGACCCGGAAGAGGGCACCCGGGCCCTGATCGAATCCCGCTTCGCCGCCACCCACGACGTCCGCTTCGTGGGCAACGACCGGGTCCAGGCCGAGATCCCGGCGGCCTTCTGGGGGGCGGACTCCCTGGACCAGGCCATCCTGGCCTGGGAGTGCCGCGGCAGCGCCACGCCCTGGCTGGTCCTGACCCGCCGGGACGGCGAGCCGTGACCGCGGCGCTGGTCGAGGCCCTCCGGGCGCGGGACGGCGCCCGCGCCATGGCCCTGCTGGAACGGCGCCTGGACGGGCCGGGGGACGTGGGCAGCCTGCTGCTCGGCGCGGTCGAGGCGCTGGTTGCCGGAGACGGTGACCGCGACGCCTTCACCGCCTTCTGCGCCGCCTGTCCCGACGATTTCGGCCTGCGCGGCATCCTGGAATACGGCCAGGCCTGCCTGGCCGTGCGCGACGGCGACCTGGCGGCGGTGGTGCGCCTGCTGCGCGACGCGGCCCGGCACGCCGTCCAGGCCCAGGATCTGTTCGTCCGCGACCGGGGGTTCCTGACTGGCGCCCTGCCCATCTTCGTGCAGCAGGCCTTCCTGGCCGAGGGGGCGGACTACGCCCCGTCCGCCTGCCTGCCGCCGCCGGTGCCGGCGCCCCTGGCCGCGCCGCCGCCGGCCGGGGTGCCGGTGGTGGTCGCCGCCTGCAACGGCGCCTATTTCGACCTGTTCTTCGCCGCCTTCCACGCCTCCCTCGGGCAATGGGACCCGGCGCCCGCCCTCCACCTGCACGTGGTCAACCCCACGGCGGCCGGCGAGGCCGCCATGGCGGCCCTGGACGGCGACGGGGCCGTGGCCTTCACCCGCGAGGCCAGCGACCAGGGCGCGCCCTATTTCGCCGGCGCGCGCTTTCTGGTCCTGGAGGCCCTGCTGGACCATTACCGGCGGCCCCTGGTGGTCAGCGACATCGACGTGGAATTCCGGCGCCCGCCCGGGGAGGTGCTGGCCGCGGCGGCGGCGGCGGGGGCCGACCTGGCCTATTTCGCGGCGCCGAGCCCGTCGCCCAGCCTCACCTACCACGCCCAGCTCACGGTCTTCGCCGACAGCACCCCGGCCCGGCGCATCGCCCGCGAGACCTCGGCCTACCTGCGCGCCAAGGTGCTGGAGAAGCCGGTCTGGACCGTGGACCAGGTGGGGCTCATGCGCGCCGTGCTCATGGCCCGGGCCGACCCGGCCCGGCCGGCCCGGATCCACGACCTGAACCAGGACTTCGGCCATATCGGCGCCGTGCAGGAGGTGCAGGACATGCCCCTGGCCGCCAAGCGGAACCTCCGGGGCCTGGACGACGGCCGGCTGCGGGTCACGTTCGACGACCAGGGCAAACCGCTGATCCAGTCTGTTGCCTGACGGAAGCCCTTGCCACGTCCTTTTTCGTTGACGGGCGCGGGGCCGCCGCCTATGTCCTCGGCCATGCCATCGGATGCGCCCCCGCCAACCCCCCTGCAGATCTGGGCCCTGGTCGACGACCGGGCCGGCAACGCCAGCCAGTGCCTGGGCGTGGCGGAAGCGTTGGGCCTGCCGTTCCTGAAGCAGGACCTGGCCTATACCGCCGCCGGCGGCCTGCCCAACTTCATCATGGGGCCCACCTTCGGCCACGTGACCCAGAACAGCCGGGTCAACCTGATGCCGCCCTGGCCCGACCTGGTGATCGCCGCCGGGCGGCGCACGGCCCCGGTGGCCCGCAACATCAAGCTGAAGAACGACGGCAAGACTTTTCTCGTCCAGATCATGCACCCGGGCGACGCCGGCGCCGACGAGTTCGACATGATCGCCGTGCCGCGCCACGACGGCATCAAGGGCGCCAACATCCTGCCCGTGACCGGCGCGCCGCACCGGGTGACGCCGGCGCGCCTGGCGCGCGAGGCGGCCGAATGGGCCGGCCGGTTCGATCACCTGCCGCGCCCCTGGGTGGCGGTCATCGCCGGCGGCAGCACCAAGCGCCGCACCTTCACCCCCGACATGGCGCGGGACCTGGGGGCCCGGGCCTCGGCCCTGGCCGGCGGCGCCGGCGGCTCGGTGCTGCTGACCACCAGCCGGCGCACCGGCGAGGCGGCGGCCGACCTGATCGACGCCATCACCGTGCCGCGCCACGTCTACCGCTGGGGCGACGGGGCCGAGAACCCGTACTTCGCCTACCTGGCCCTGGCCGACGCGGTGATCGTCACCGGCGAGTCCGGCTCCATGTGCTCCGAGGCCTGCGCCGCGCCGGCGCCGGTCTACATCTACGCCCCCAAGAAGCTGGTGCCGCGCAAGTTCACCCTGCTGCACGACGAGCTGTACAGGGGCGGCTACGCCCGGCCCCTGGGCGACACCCTGGAGACCTGGCACCACCCGCCCCTGAACGCCGCCGACGACATCGCCGCGGCGGTGCGCGAAAGACTCAAGCTTTAGTGTCGTCCTCGGCCAGCAGGGCCTCGCACATGCGGCGCAGGGGCGGCAGGCGGCGCTCGACCGCGTTCCACAGGAACAGGGCCTCGATCAGGTCATAGTCGTGGCGCAGCACGCTGCCCAGCCGGCGCAGGTTGGGCAGGTCCGCCGCAGGAAAGCGGGCGTCGAATTCGTCACCCAGCTTGCGCGCCGCCTCGGCGATGCGTTCCAGGCACCGTTCCACGGCGTCGCGGCGGGTCACGTCGGCCAGGAAGGCGTCGCGGCCGCCGCCGCCCAGGTGGTGGCCGATGCGATCCATGTTCTCCAGGATGTCCGCCAGCCGCTGGCGGGCGCGCCTAGAAGGCATCCACCACCTCGTCGTGGTAGCGGTCGGGCCCCAGGCGGGCCAACAGCCGGCCCCGGGTGGCCAGGTCCACCCGCGTGCCCAGCAGGTCCGACACCAGGCCGGCCACGGCGGCCAGGTCCAGCAGGTCGTGGCCGTCCGGGTCCATGTCCACCACCAGGTCCAGGTCGCTGCCGGGCCCTTCCGCGCCCCGTGCCACGGAGCCGAACACCCCCAGGTGGCGCACGCCAAGGGCCTCCAGGTCGGCGCGGCGGGCGCGCAGGGCCGCCAGCACCCGGCCCAGGGGCGGCGGCAGGCGGCCGTCGCCCTCCGCCTCCAGGCGGTCGATGTAGTCGCGCAGCAGGGAACTGAGGCTGCGCCCGCGCCGGGCGGCGGCGATCTTGGCCGCGGCGACCCGGTCGGAATCGATATTGACGGTCAGGCCGGTCATGGGGCACTCGAACTACTGAATTACGTAATTCAGTATAAATGCTTGCGCGCAATGGTTCAACGGACCGCCTTGCCCCCTTGCCCGCAAGGCAGGATTGGTGGGTGAAAGGCGGCCCTTCGTGGATGCCCGGGTCAAGTCCGGGCATGACATAACTATCTGAAATATAATAATTTTCTTCATGGCCGGGCTTGGCCGGGCCATCCACGCCTGCCGGTCGGACAGGCCGTTGGGGCGAGGGGAGGCGGCCTCAGACCGCCTTGGAGTGGCGCTGTTCGCCCTGTTTCAGGTAGGCGTCGAAGGCGGCGGCGACCAGGCGCACGAAGGGGCGGGCATCGGCGTTGACGGTGATGCGGCCGCCGTCCAGGGCGACGATGCCGTCGTCGGCCAGGGGGGCGAGCCGGGCCATCTCGGCGGCGAAGTCGCGGCCCGGGGCCAGGTCGTCCAGGTCCACGGCCAGGTCGCACATGATGCGCTCGATGACCGTGCGGCGCAGGCGGTCCTCGTCGCTCAGCGCGAAGCCGCGGGCGATGGGCAGGGTGCCGCCCTCGACCGACTCGCGGAACGCCTTCAGCGGCGAGATGTTCTGGACGTAGCCCTGGGGCAGGTAGCCGATGGCCGAGGCGCCGAAGCCCAGCATGGCCGGCGCCTGGTCGGCGGTGTAGCCCTGGAAGTTGCGGTGCAGGCGGCCGCGGCGCAGGGACACGGCCAGGGCGTCGTCGGGCAGGGCGAAGTGGTCGAGCCCGATGCGCACGTAGCCCAGCTCGACCAGACGGTCGGCGGCGGCCTCGAACTGGCGCCAGCGGGCCTCGGTGCCGGGCAGGTCGGCCTCGTGGATCATCTTCTGGTGGCTCTTCATCCACGGCACGTGGGCGTAGCCGAACAGCGCGATGCGCGCCGGGGCCAGGGTCACGGCCTTGTCCACCATGTCCACCACCCGGTCCACGGTCTGGTGCGGCAGGCCGTACAGCAGGTCCATGTTCAGGTCGGGGATGCCGTTGCCGCGCAGCCAGTCCACCACCCGCCGCGTCATGTCGTAGGGCTGGATGCGGTTGATGGCGGCCTGGACCTCGGGGTGGAAGTCCTGCACGCCGATGGAGGCGCGGTTGACCCCGGCGGCGCTGAGCGCCCGGACGTAGTCCTCGGTCGCCGTGCGCGGGTCGAGTTCCACCGCCACCTCGGCGTCGGCGGTCACGTCGAAGCGGGCGCGCAGCTTGTCCAGGATGCGCATCCAGTCCTCGCCGGTCAGCATGGTCGGGCTGCCGCCGCCCCAGTGCAGGTGGCTGGCGGCGAAGCGGGCGGGCAGGGTGTCGGCCACCAGGTCGATCTCGTCCAGCACCACTTCCAGGTACCCGGCCACGGGCTCGTATCGCTTCACGATCTTGGTGTAGCAGCCGCAGAACCAGCACATGGAGTCGCAGAACGGGATGTGGAAGTACAGCGACAGGTCCGTGTCGGCGGGCAGGGCGCGCAGCCAGTCGGCGTACACGGCGCCGGTGACGGACTCGTTGAAGTGCGGCGCCGTGGGGTAGCTGGTGTAGCGCGGCACCAGCATGTCGTACTTCAGGGAAAGGCTCTGGTCCATGGGCGCATATGATCCCGAGTGGGCGGCTTTCGCCTTGATCTGAGTCAACCGGCGGCCGGCGCCGCGGCGGCCATCCGGAACGCCTGGCGCGGGCCGAAGTCGCCGACCGGGTGCACGTGGCCCACCAGCCCCGTGTCCGGCCGCCAAGCGTAGACCGCGAAGCCCGGCGGTTCCAGCACGAAGGACGACCGCGCCCCGGGGCGCATGTCCATGGCCATCTGGAACACCAGGCTGGGCGCCACCGTGGCGACGGTGCCGCCCCAGCGCACGGTCATGGGCCGGTGGGCGTGGCCGCAGACCACCCGCTCGACCCGGGGGTGGCGGCGCACCAGGGCGTCGAGTTCGGCGGCGCCGATGAAGTCGGGCCGGTCCATGAAGTCGATCCCCACCTTGAACGGCGGATGGTGCATGAAGATCAGGGTCGGTGCGTCGGGCGCCTCGGCCAGGCGGTCGGCCAGCCAGGCGCGGCGCCCGGGCCCCATCTTGCCGCCGTCGCCGCCGTCGATGACCGTGTCCAGCGCGATCAGGCGCAGCGGGTACCCCTCGACCACGTAATGGCAGAACTTGGGGTCGGTGAAGTAGCCCGCGTCGGCGAAGGCGGCGCGCAGGGGTTCGCGCCGGTCGTGGTTGCCGGGGATCACGTAGGTGGGGATGCCCAGGGCGTCCAGCCGCGCGCGCAGGGCGCCGTAGTCGCCATGGCACTGCTTCTGCACCAGGTCGCCGGTGGCCAGCACCACGTCGGGGCGCGGGGTCATGGCGCGGATGTGGTCCAGGCAGGCGTCCAGGTTCGCCGCCGGGTCGATGCCGCCGCGCAGGGGCTCGCCGTCGGTGCGCAGGTGCAGGTCCGAGATCTGGGCGATGATCATGGCCGCGGCCCGGTTGGGGGTCGCGCCTAGGCCCCGGGGGCCCAGGCCACCACCTCCTGGCGCTGCTCGCCCAGGCCCTCGACCCCCAGGGTCACCACGTCGCCTGGCTTCAGGAACTGGGGCGGCTTCATGCCCACGCCGACCCCGGGCGGGGTGCCGGTGGTGATGACGTCGCCGGGCATCAGGGTCATGAACTCGCTGAGGTAGCTGATCACCTTGGCGACGCCGAAGATCATGGTCGCCGTGTTGCCGGTCTGGCGCCGGGTGCCGTTCACGTCCAGCCACAGGTTCAGCTTCTGCGGGTCCGGCACCTCGTCGCGGGTCACCAGCCAGGGGCCCAGGGGGCCGAAGCTGTCGAAGCTCTTGCCCTTGGTCCACTGGCCGCCGCGCTCGGACTGGTAGGCCCGCTCGGAGACGTCGTTCATGACCGCGTAGCCGGCCACGTGGTCTAGCGCCGCCTGCTCGGTCACGTACTGGGCCCGGGTGCCGATGACCACCGCCAGCTCCACCTCCCAGTCCGTCTTCTCGGAGCCGCGCGGCAGGGTGATCGGGTCGTTGGGGCCCGACAGGCAGGTGATCTGCTTGGTGAAGATGATGGGCTCGTCGGGGATGGGGTTGCCCGTCTCCTCGGCGTGGTCCACGTAGTTCAGGCCGATGGCGATGATCTTGCCGATGCCGGCCACCGGCGGGCCCAGGCGCGGGCTGCCCTCGACCACGGGCAGGGACTGGGGGTCGACCCGGTCCAGGGCGGCCAGGCGGTTGGGCGCCAGGGCGTTGCCGTCGATGTCGGGGATCCGCTCGGACAGGTCGCGGAGGCGGCCGCCGGCGTCCAGCAGTCCGGGCTTCTCCTGGCCCCGGGGGCCGTAGCGCAGCAGTTTCATGGGGTGGTTCCTCGTGTCGGGCTGGGTTTCGGTGGTTGGCCGGAGCGATGCCACGGCCCCGGCGAAAAATCAAGGTCGGCGGCTCAATCGTACCCGGGCGGCGGCTGGAACCCGCCCACGGCGCCGGCCATCAGGCGGGCGAACTCGATGCAGGTGTGGTCCTCCAGGTAGGGTCCGACGATCTGCAATCCGCAGGGCAGGCCCGAGCGGGTCAGGCCCGCCGGCGCCACCGTGGCCGGCAGGAACACCACCCCCGGCAGCCCGGCCCAGAACAGCTGGTCCACGCCCAGGCGCGGCTGGCCGTCGATCAGGATCGTGCGGTCCGCCCGCTCACCCTCGTGGTCGTGGGGAAACGCTGCCGAGGCCGCCGCCGGGCAGAGCAGCAGGTCGTAGTCGCGGAAGAACTCGGCCCAGGCCAGGCGCAGCCGGCCGCGGGCCTCGTTGGTGGCGATCCAGTCCCGGTGGTGCAGGCTGGCGGCGCGGTCGACCATGGCGGCATAGGAGAAATCGTCGTCGGCGCGGGCGGCGGCGGCCTCCCGGTGCCGCTCGAAGACCTCCCTGGGCAGGCGCGAGTGGGTCGCGGCGCGCAGCAGGGTCAGGTAGACGCGGTGGGATTCAGTGGTGTCCAGGGGCGGCCGGGCGCGGTCGTCCACCTGCACCCCGGCCCGGGCCAGGGTGTCGACGGTGGTTTGCAGGCGGTCCGTCAGCTCGCTGTCCTGGTCGCAGTTGGGGTCGGTCAGCATGACCCCGACCCGGAACTGGGACAGGTCGGTCTTGCGCGGCCGCGGCAGGTCCAGGCGCCAGGCGGCGGCGTCCGCGCTGCCCGGGCCGGCGGTCACGTCCAGGGAAACCGCCAGATCCTCGGCCGCGCGGGCCAGGGGGCCGGCCACGGCGATGTCCGGGTCGGTGACGGCGCCGGGAAAGCGCTGTCCCTCCACGGGCACCACGCCGTAGGTGGGCTTGTGGCCGTACACGCCGCAGTAGTGGGCCGGGTTGCGGATCGAGGCGCCGATGTCGCTGCCCAGTTCCAGCCCCGTCAGGCCGGCGGCCAGGGCGGCGGCGGCCCCGCCCGACGACCCGCCGGGTCCGCGTGCCGGGTCCCAGGGGTTGTTGCAGGTGCCGTGGATGTCGTTGAAGGACTGCCAGTCGGCCAGCATCAGGGGCACGTTGGTCTTGCCGAACACCACCGCGCCGGCGGCCTGCAGCCGCTGCACCGCCAGGGCGGTGGTTTCGGGCCGGTTGTCGCGCAGGGCCGGCATGCCCCAGGTGGTGGGGGTGCCGGCCAGGTCGAAGGATTCCTTCACCGTCATGGGCACGCCGTGCAGGGGCCCGCGCGGGCCGGCGCCGGCCAGCTCGGCGTCGGCGGCGTCGGCCTCGGCCCGGGCGGCGTCGGCGCGCAGCTCGACCACGGCGTTGACGGCCGGATTCAGGCGCGCCACCCGGTCCAGGTACATCTCCAGCAGGTCGCGGGCCGTGGTCTCCCGGTCGCGGACCCGGCGGGCCAGTTCCTGCGCCGGGGCGAAAGCCAAGTCCATGGTGTCGAATCCTCCGTTTTCCGCCGGTTTCCCGGTCCCGGCGACGACCTTATACCCCATTGCCGCGCGGGGAAACGGCCCGGCGCGAAAAAGCAAATTCCCTAAAATTTGTACGAAAAAATCTATATTTCGCAAACAATGTCTTTATTATTTTTATGCAAATATAACTCAAATAAAAAATATTGCATTTACTGTTGTCTCTTACAATAATGATTATGGAATATTTGGTTTGGTACCCGAATTGACCACAAGGTCGAGGAAGGTTTTTGAAGGTCTCCGAGGCATGAAACCCAACCGTTTCACCCGCTTCCTCCGCCGCTTCCGTCGCAACACGGACGGCTCGCCCATGATCGAGTTCGCCTTCGCGGCGCCGGCCCTGTTCCTGATCGTGGCCGGCACCATGGAGCTGGGCGTGGCCATGTTCACCAACATCCTGATGGAAAGCTCGCTGCGCGACGCCGCCCGCTGGGGCATCACCGGCCAGGAGCCCGAGTCCGGCACCCGGCTGAGCCGCATCATCGAGATGATCGACCAGCACACCCTGGGCCTGGTGGACATGAGCGAGGCCAACCTTCAGATCCTGACCTACCCCGGTTTCGACGAGGTCGGCCGCGGCGAGGAGTTCGTGGACGGCAACGGCAACGGCTCCTACGACGTCGGCGAGACCTTCACCGACAGCAACGGCAACGGCGGCTGGGACTCCGACATGGGTGTCGCCGGCGCCGGCGCGTCGGGCGAGGTCGTGGTGTACCGCATCACCTACAAGTGGCCGCTGCTGACCCCCCTGGTCGGCAAGCTGATCGGCGACGCGGACGGCAAGTTCGGCCTGCGCGCCAGCGTCGCCGTGCGCAACGAGCCGTGGGACGGAGGCGCCTCATGATCGGGTTCCTGGCGGGCCACCTGCGGCGCCTGCGCCGCGACGCCCGCGGTTCCCTGCTGCTGGAGATGGCCCTGGCCGTGCCCGTGCTGGCGGCGCTGCTGTTTTCCGGCATCGAGGTCACCCGCTACGTGCTGGTGAACCAGAAGATCGAGCGCACCTCGGCCACCATGTCCGACCTGGTGGCCCAGGCCCGCAAGCTGACCGAGGCCCAGGTCCTGTCCCTGATCGGCGCCGCCAACCACGTCATGGAACCCTTCGACATCAACGCCAACGGCCTGGTGGTGGTGTCGTCCATCAGCAACTACGGCAACGGCGCCATCATCGACTGGCAGCGCACCGCCGGCGGCGGCACCGGGGTCAGCAAGTTCGGCGCCGAGGGCTCCAATCCCTCCATGCCCGCCGGCTTCCAGGTGCGAGAGGGCGAGAACGTGATCGTCACCGAGGTGTTCTACGACTACGAGCCGCTGATCGTGAAGTCGGTGTTCGAGGCCAGGACCTGCTACAACTTCGCCGTCTTCCGGCCCCGCTACACCTCCCTGGAAGAGCTGGCCATCTGATCAGTCCTCCAGGACGAAGGTGATCTCGATCCCCACGCAGTACTCGGTGATCGTGCCGTTCTTCACGCGGGCCGACTGCTCGACGATCCGCAGGTCGGTGATGCCGCGCACGGTCAGGGCGGCCCGGCGCAGGCCGACCTGCAGGGCGTCGTCGAACCCCTTGGTGGACGTGCTGTTCACTCTGGTGATGTTGGCGACCGTCATCGGACCCTCCCGTCACAGCCGGATCCTCCCCCGAGGACCTGAATCTTAGGCCAATTCCCGAGCCCCGGCAAACCCGCCGGCGCCGCCGCCGGGCGGCGCAAGCCCCTTGCGGCGCGGCGCCCCCTTGGGCATACCATGGCGGCCATGGACGACCCGGCCCCCCTGATCATCGGCATCGGCAACGACCTGCGCGGCGACGACGGCGCCGGGCCGCGCGTGGCCGCGGCCCTGGCCGGCGCCGGCTACCGCACCCTGGTGCACGGCGGCGACGGCGCCGACCTGATGGACCTGTGGCAGGGCGAGGCGGCGGTGTTCCTGGTGGACGCCGCCACCGGGGCCGGCCCGGCCGGCGAGCTGCGCCGCCTGGACGCGGCAACGACGCCCCTGCCGACCGGGTTCTTCCGCTATTCCAGCCACCTGTTCGGCCTGGCCGAGGCGGTGGAGACGGCGCGCGTGCTGGGCCGCCTGCCGCCGCGCCTGGTGGTCTACGCCATCGCCGGCACGGACTTCGCCATGGGCGCCGCCATGACCCCGGCGGTGGCCGCCGCCTGCGACGCCGCGGTGGCGCGCCTGGCGGCGGAACTGGGGCCGCCGGGCGGGCCGTCGGCGAGGGCTTGAGGGCCATTTTCCGCTGGCGCCGGTGGGGAATCCGGCGTATCCCATCGCCCGACGGCGGAACGGACGACGGACTGGGAGGCACGGGCAGGTGGCCGACACGGCGACGACGATCATGGTGCCGGTGGCGCCGGGCGAGCTGATCGACAAGATCACCATCCTGGACATCAAGCGCGAACGCATCACCGACCCCGCCAAGCTGGCCAACGTGGACCGCGAGTGGGAGGCGCTGACCGCCGTCCGCGACGCGGCGGTGCCCGAATCGGCCGAGCTGGCGCGCCTGGGCGCCGACCTGAAGGCCGTGAACGAGCGCCTGTGGGAGATCGAGGACGCCATCCGCGATTGCGAGCGGGCCGGGGATTTCGGCGCCGCCTTCGTCGAACTGGCGCGCGCCGTCTATGTCACCAACGACCGGCGCGCGGCCCTGAAGCGGGCCATCAACGAATTGCTGGGCTCGCCCCTGGTCGAGGAGAAATCCTACGCCGCCTATTAACGCGGCGGTGTCGAATTCGTGATCCGCATCCCCCAAGTGGGGCATTGGCAATGCGGGGGCTGTTTGGTGTAACATGCCCGGCGACAGTCATGTCCGAAAGCGATGACCGAAAACGAAAATGGGGCGCGTCGTCTTGCTGACTTTGTCTGGAACCTTGTCGACCGGCCGCCGGCGCCTGCTGGGCGGGCTGCTGGGCGTGTCGGTCCTGGCGGCCACGGCGGCGGCCGTGCCCCCGGCCGCGGCCGGCGAGGAGCGTGCCCGCCAGTTCATCGAAGGCATGGCGGAACGGGCGGTCAAGGCCCTGACCGTCCCCGACATCTCGCGCCAGGAGCGGGAGAAGCGATTCCGCAGCCTGCTGCACGAGGCCTTCGCGGTGGAGATCATCGGCCGCTGGGTCCTGGGTCGGCACTGGCGCGAGGCCACGGCGGAACAGCGCAAGGAATACCTGGCCCTGTTCGAGGACCTGATCGTCGCCACCTATGTGGACCGCTTCAAGCGCTACAGCGGCGAGAGCCTGACCGTGTTCAAGACCGTGCCGCACGGGTCCAAGGACGTGCTGGTGTTCTCGCGCATCCTGCGCCCCACCGGCGGCGAGCCGGTGGACGTGACCTGGCGGGTGCGCGTGTTCGACGGCCAGTTCAAGATCATCGACGTCATGGTCGAGGGGGTCAGCATGGGCCAGACCCAGCGCTCGGAATTCGCCTCGGTGATCCGCAAGAACGGCGACGGCGTCGACGGCCTGCTGTCCGAACTGCGCAAGCGCCTGAACCAGAAGACAGACGCCTGAGCCGGCGGACTTCCCCATGACCGACGCCGCCCTGCGCGTGGAGATGCCCTCGGGCAAGGATGCCGCCTACGAGAATTTCCCGGTCGGCTCGTGGCTGCTGCCGGCGCGCCTGCGGCCGCACATCGCCGTGTTCTACGCCTTCGCCCGCGCCATCGACGACATCGCCGATTCGCCCGACCTGCCGCCCGACGAGAAGGTGGACCGCCTGGACGGATTCGCCCGCGCCCTGCACGGCGACCCCACCCCCGGGTTCGACAAGGGCCGCGCCATGGGTGACAGCCTGCGCGCCACCGGGACCACGCCCCGGCACTGCCTGGACCTGATCGCCGCCTTCAAGCAGGACGCGGTCAAGAACCGCTACGCCGACTGGGACGACCTGATGGGGTACTGCCTGCTGTCGGCGGCCCCGGTGGGGCGATATCTGCTGGACCTGCACGGGGGCTCGCGCGACGGCTATGGCCCCTCGGACGCCCTGTGCCTGGCGTTGCAGGTGATCAACCACCTGCAGGACTGCCAGGACGACTACCGCACCCTGGACCGGGTCTACCTGCCGGGCGACTGGCTGGCCGCCGAGGGCGTCACGGTGAGCGACCTGGACCGGGACGCGGCGACCCCGGCCCTGCGCCGGGTGCTGGACCGGACCCTGGACGCCACCGCCGGCCTGATGGTCGAGGCGCGGCGCCTGCCGCGCGGCCTGCGCAGCCGCCGCCTGGCCATGGAATCGGGGGCCATCGTGGCCATCGCCGACCGCCTGATCCGGCGCCTGCGCCGCGACGACCCCCTGGGCCCGCGGGTGGCCCTGAACAAGGCCGGGTTCCTGGGCAGCAGCGCCCTGGGCGCCCTGCGCGGCCTGATGGCATGAGCGCCGCCGCGGTCCTGGCCGCCCTGGCCCTGGCGGCCTGGGTGTGGCTGCTGGCCCTGCACGGCCGGTTCTGGCGCGGCGACCAGCGCCTGTCCGACGCCACCCCCGACCAGGCGCCGGCGGTGGCGGTGGTGATCCCGGCCCGCAACGAGGCCGAGACCATCGCCGAGGCCGTGGCCTCGCACCTGGACCAGGACTACGCCGGCCCGGTGCGGGTGATCGTGGTCGATGACAACAGCGACGACGGCACCGCCGAGGCCGCGCGCGCCGTCGGTGACGACCGGGTCACGGTGGTCGCCGGCGCACCCCTGGCCGCCGGCTGGACCGGCAAGCTGTGGGCCGTGGAGCAGGGCATCCGCGCCGCCGCCGAGCTGGCGCCCGAGGCCCGCTACCTGCTGCTGACCGACGCCGACATCGAGCACGACCCCGACAGCCTGCGCCCCCTGGTGGCCAAGGCCGAGGCCGGGAACCTGGACCTGGTGTCGCTGATGGCCCGCCTGCGCTGCAAGACGCGGTGGGAACAGCTGCTGATCCCGGCCTTCGTGTTCTTTTTCCAGAAGCTCTATCCCTTCCCCCGGGTCAACGACCCGCGCCGGCGCACGGCGGCGGCGGCCGGCGGCTGCATGCTGGTGCGGCGCCGGGCCCTGGACGACGCCGGCGGCATGGCCGCCATCCGCGACCGGGTCATCGACGACTGCGCGCTGGCCGCCCTGCTGAAGGCGCGCGGGCCGATCTGGCTGGGCCTGACCGACCGGGTGCACAGCCTGCGCGCCTATCCCCGGCTGTCCGACGTGTGGGACATGGTGGCGCGCACCGCCTTCGTGCAGCTGCGCCATTCGTCGCTGCTGCTGGCCGGCACGGTGCTGGGCATGGCCCTGCTGTACCTGGTGCCGCCGGTGGTGGGCATGGGCGCGGTGCTGGCCGGCGACCGCCTGGCCGCCAACCTGGGCCTGGGCGCCTGGCTGCTGATGACCGTCGCCTACGGGCCGACCCTGCGGCTCTATCGCCTGTCCATCCTGGAGGGCTTCACGCTGCCCTACGCGGCGCTGCTGTACACCCTGATGACCGTGGATTCGGCGCGCCGCCACTGGCGCGGCGCCGGTGCCGCCTGGAAGGGCCGCACCTACCCCGAACGCGGTGGGTGACGGCACGCCCGCCGTTGGTGTATGCCATAGCGCCATGAGCACGCAGCCGGCGCCCCACCTGTCCGACGCCTCCGACGCCGCCGCCCTGTCCGCCCACGTGGAGGCGGTCGTGCGGCGCTCGGGCACGTCTTTCTTCTGGGCCATGCGCCTGCTGCCGCCGGCCAAGCGGGCCGGCATGTTCGCCGTCTACGCCTTCTGCCGCGAGGTCGACGACATCGCCGACGGCGACGCGCCCGAGGCCGCCAAGCGCGCCGCCCTGTCCCGCTGGCGCGACGAGATCGCGGCGGTGTACGGCGGCGGCGCACCGGCCGAGCCGGTGGCCCGCGCCCTGCCGGCCCATGTGGCCCGGTTCGGCCTGCGCCGCGACGACTTCCTGGCCGTGATCGACGGCATGGAGATGGACGCCGGCGCCGCCGTGCGCCTTGGCGACATGGACGAGCTGACGCTGTATTGCGACCGGGTGGCCTGCGCCGTGGGGCGCCTGTCGACCCGGGTGTTCGGGGTCGACGACGACCTGGGCCATCCGGTGGCCGCGGCCCAGGGCCAGGCCCTGCAGCTGACCAACATCCTGCGCGACATCCGCGAGGACGCCGGGCGCGACCGCCTGTACCTGCCGCTGGACCTGCTGGCCCGCCACGGGGTGGACACCGCCGGCGCCGACCGGGACCTGGGCGCGGTGCTGGCCGACCCCAACCTGGGCGCCGCCTGCGCCGAGCTGGCCGCCGAGGCCGGGCGCCGCTTCGCCGAGGCCGAGGCCGCCCTGGCCCGCTGCGACCCGGCCAAAATGCGCCCGGCGGTGATGATGATGGCCGTCTACCGCCGCCTGTTCGACCGCCTGCAGCGGCGCGGCTGGGACCGGCCGCTGCAGCCGGTGGCCCTGTCGGCGGCCGAGAAGCTGATGATCATGCTCCGCTACGGGGTCCTGGGCGGTTGAGCCCCGATGGTGACGTCCGTGGCACGGTCCACGTGGTCGGGGCCGGCCTGGCCGGCCTCGCCTGCGCCGTGCGCCTGGCGGCGCGGGGCCGGGACGTGCGCCTGTACGAGGCGGCGGGCCAGGCCGGGGGGCGTTGCCGCTCGTACCACGACGCCGCCCTGGGCCGGCGCATCGACAACGGCAACCACCTGCTGCTCAGCGGCAACCACGCCGCCATGGCCTACCTGGCCGAGACCGGCGCCGGCGACAGCCTGACCGGCCCGGCGACGGCCGAGTTCCCGTTCCTGGACCTGGCAACGGGCGAGCGGTGGACCCTGCGCCCGTCGGCCGGCGCCATTCCGTGGTGGATCTTCGCGCCGTCGCGCCGGGTGCCGGGCACGGGCGTGCGCGACTACCTGCGCGGGGTCCGAATCCTCACCGCCGGCCCCGGCGCCACGGTGGCCGGGGTGACCGGCGGGCAGGGGGCCCTGTACCGGCGGTTCTGGGAGCCCCTGGCGGTGGCGGCCCTGAACACCGCGGCCGACGAGGGGGCGGCGCGCCTGCTGGCGCCGGTGCTGCGCGAGACCTTCGGCCGCGGCGAGGCCGCCTGCCGGCCGCGAATCGCCGCCGTGGGGCTGAGCGAGAGCCTGGTGGACCCGGCCCTGGCCACCCTGGCCGCCGCCGGCGCCCGGGTCGCCTTCAACACCCGGGTGCGGCGCCTGGACCTGGACGGCGGCCGGGTGACGGCCCTGGACGACACGCCGCTGGCGGCGGCGGATGCCGTGGTACTGGCGGTGCCGCCCCGGGCGGCGGCCGAGCTGGTGCCCGGGCTGACCGTGCCGGACGAGAGCCGGGCCATCGTCAACGTCCACTTCCGCCTGCCTGACCGGGCCGACGGCGTGCGCATCGTCGGCCTGGTCGGCGGCACGGCGCAGTGGGTGTTCCGCCGCGACGACATCGCCTCGGTCACGGTCAGCGCCGCCGAGGGCCTGGTGGACGCACCGGCCGAGGACATCGCCGCGCGCACCTGGCCCGAGGTGGCGGCGGCCCTGGAATTGGCCGCGGCAGAGGTTCCGCCCTGCCGGGTGGTCAAGGAGAAGCGCGCCACCTTCGCCCAGACTCCGGCCCAGGTGGCCCGGCGCCCGGCGACCCGGACCGCCTGGCGCAACCTGTTCCTGGCCGGCGACTGGACCGACACCGGCCTGCCGGCCACCATCGAGGGTGCCGTGCGCTCGGGCCAGGCGGCCGCGGCGGCGGTTGTCACGGAACCGCAAAAAACTTGACAAACCAAGCCCGTATTGAGGAAAAACCGTGCGTGTCACCGGCGCCGCCCGCGCCCGCCCGCATGGGGAACTGACTTGGTACCTGACGCCGCGATCGCCCACCCCGATCCGACCGACCCCGGGCCCGGAGGGACCCTGGATTCGGTCATCGACGAATCCCGGAACTGGCTGCTGGACCGCCAGCGCGAGGACGGCCATTGGGTCTTCGAGCTGGAGGCCGACGCCACCATCCCGGCCGAATACATCCTGCTGAACCACTATCTGGACGAGATCGACGACGACACCGAGGCCAAGATCGCCGTCTACCTGCGCGCGATCCAGGGCGCGCACGGCGGCTGGCCCCTGTTCCACGACGGCGACCTGAACGTCAGCGCCTCGGTCAAGGCGTACTACGCCCTGAAGCTGGTGGGCGACGACGTGGACGCGCCGCACATGAAGCGCGCCCGCGAGGCCATCCTGGCCCACGGCGGCGCCGCCGAGGCCAACGTCTTCACCCGCATCGCCCTGGCCCTCTTTCAACAGGTGCCCTGGCGCGCCGTGCCGGTCATGCGCATCGAGGCCATGCTGCTGCCGAAGTGGTTCTTCTTCCACTTCAACAAGGTGTCCTACTGGTCGCGCACGGTGATGGTGCCGCTGCTGATCCTGGGCACCCTGAAGCCCCGGGCGCGCAACCCGCGCGGGGTCGACGTGCGCGAGCTTTTCACCACCCCGCCCGAGCAGGTGAAGAAGTACCTGGACAACCCCACCGGTCACTGGCTGGGCGAGGTGCTGCTGTGGGTGGACAAGGCGGCGCGCCTGCTGGAGCCCACGTTCCCGGCCTTCCTGCGCGACCGCGCCATCGGCAAGGCCCTGGCCTTCATCAAGGAGCGCCTGAACGGCGACGACGGCCTGGGCGGCATCTTTCCGGCCATGACCAACACGCTGATGGCCTACGACCTGCTGGGCTACGCCAAGGACCACCCGGACTACGTCATCTGCCGCCAGGCCATCGACAAGCTGCTGGTGTTCCGCGACGGCATGGCCTACTGCCAGCCCTGCCTGTCGCCGGTGTGGGACACGGGCCTGGCCCTGCACGCCCTGCAGGAGGCCGGCCTGCACGCCGGCGACCCGGCCCTGGACGCGGCGGCGCGCTGGCTGCAGGGGCGGCAGATCCTGGATGTCCGCGGCGACTGGATCGCGCGGCGCGGCGACATCCGCCCCGGCGGCTGGGCCTTCCAGTACTGGAACGACCACTACCCCGACGTGGACGACACCGCGGTGGTGGCCATGGCCCTGCACCGCGCCGACCCGGCCCGCTACAAGGACGCCATCGACCGCGCCGTGGAATGGATCCTGGGCATGCAGAGCGAGAGCGGCGGCTGGGGCGCCTTCGACGCCGACAACGAGTTCCACATGCTGGAGCACATCCCCTTCGCCGACCACGGCGCCCTGCTGGACCCGCCGTCGGTGGACGTGACCGCGCGCTGCCTGGGGATGCTGGCGCAACTGGGCTACACCCGCGACCACCCGGCGGTGGTGCGGGGCCTGGACTACCTGCGCCGCCAGCAGGAGGAAGACGGCTCCTGGTTCGGGCGCTGGGGCACCAACTACATCTACGGCACCTGGTCCGTGCTGGGCACCCTGAACGCCCTGGGCGAGGACATGGAGCAGCCCTACGTGCGCCGGGCCGTGGACTGGCTGAAGGGGCGCCAGGGCGCCGACGGCGGCTGGGGCGAGGACTGCGCGTCCTACTGGGACGACCGCCGCGGCGAGGTCAAGGGCTCGACCCCCAGCCAGACCGCCTGGGCGGTGCTGGGCCTGATGGCCGCCGGCGCCGTGGACGAGGACTGCGTCACCCGCGGCGTCGACTACCTGACCCACGCCCCGCGCCAGGGCGGCAAGTGGGACGAGGACCTGTACAACGCGGTCGGCTTCCCGCGCGTCTTCTACCTGCGCTACCACGGCTACAGCAGCTATTTCCCGCTGTGGGCGGTGGCCCGGTACCGCAACCTCAAGCGCAGCAACACGCGCGCCACCCCCTTCGGGATCTGACCCCGGCCATGCTCGGCGTGATCACCGGCTTGATGGACGAGGCCGACCTGCTGTCGGCGCCGGTGCACGGGGTGCGCGTGCGCTGCGCCGGCATCGGCCCCGTGCGCGCCCGGGAAACGGCCCTGGCCCTGGTGGCCGAGGGCTGTCGCGGGCTGGTCAGCTTCGGCATCGCCGGCGGCCTGGACCCGGCCCTGGCGCCGGGCACCGTGGTCCTGGCCGAGCGGGTGGTGGACGGCGACGGCGGCGCCTGGGACACGGACGCCCCCTGGCGCGGCCACCTGGCGGCCCTGGCGGGCAACGGCGTGACCCTGGCCGGCGGCACGCTGACCGGCAGCCGCCGGGTGGTGGCGACGCCGGCGGCCAAGCAGGAACTGGGCCGGCGCAACGGCGCCGTGGCCGTGGACATGGAGAGCGGCGGCGTGGCCCAGGTGGCGGCCGAGGCCGGCCTGCCGTTCCTGGTGGTGCGGGCGATCTCGGACCCGGCCTGGACCTCGGTGCCGCGGGCGGCCATGAAGGGGGTCACCCCCGACGGGCGGCGGCGGCCCCTGGGCGTGGTCGCGGCCCTGGCGCGGCGGCCGGGGGATCTGCCGGGGCTGCTGCGGCTGCGGCGGGATTCGGCGACGGCGCTGGCGGCCCTAGGCCGCGTCGCTGCGGTCTCGGGCGGGGTCCTTGCGTTCGACCACGTCCCGTGACAGGTCCTTGGTCAGGTTCTCGAACACGTACTCGGCCGGGCGCTGGCCGTCGAGCGGGATATCCGCGACCATGGGCTTTTCCGTGTCCACGCCCCGCAGGGCGACCTTGAGGGCCGTCAGCGGCCGGGCCACGGTGTCGGCCACGGCCGAGGGCTCGTACCCGCAGTGGACCATGCAGTCGGCGCACTTCTCGTAGTTGCCGGTGCCGTACAGGTCCCAGTCCGTGTCCTCCATCAGCTCCTTGAAGGTCTGCACGTAGCCTTCGCCGATCAGGTAGCAGGGCTTCTGCCAGCCGAAAATGTTGCGCGTGGGGTTGCCCCAAGGCGTGCAGTGGTAGGCCTGGTTGCCGGCCAGGAAGTCCAGGTACATGGTCGACTGGTTGAACCGCCACTTCTTGCCCTTGCCCTTGCGGAACAGCTCGCGGAAGAAGGTCTTGGTCCGCGCCCGGGTCAGGAAGTGCTCCTGGTTCGGCGCCCGCTCGTAGGCGTAGCCGGGGGCGATGGTCACCCCCTCGACGTCCAGCTCGTCGGTGGCGAAGTCCATGAACGCGGCCATGTCGGTGGTGTCGGCGAAGTCGAACAGGGTGGTGTTGACGGTGACCCGGAAGCCGCGCTTGCGGGCCTCGCGGATGGCCTCGACGGCGCGGTCGAACACGCCTTCCTGCGACACCGCGCGGTCGTGGTGCTCGCGGTTGCCGTCCAGGTGCACCGAGAAGGTCAGGTAGGGGCTGGGCGAGAACAGGTCCAGCTTCTTCAGCATCAGCAGGGCGTTGGTGCACAGGTAGACGAACTTCTTGCGCGCCACGATGCCGGCGACGATCTCGCCGATCTCCTTGTGCAGCAGGGGCTCGCCGCCGGGGATCGAGACCACCGGCGCGCCGCATTCGTCCACCGCCTGCAGGCAGTCCTCGACGCTGAGGCGCTTGTTCAGGATGGCGTCCGGGTAGTCGATCTTGCCGCAGCCGTCGCAGGCCAGGTTGCAGCGGAACAGGGGCTCCAGCATCAGCACCAGGGGGTAGCGGTCGATGCCGCGCAGCTTGCGGCTCATGATGTAGGCGCCGACGCGGATCTGCTGGATCAGGGGAACGGTCACGTGCGGGGTTCCTTTATTCCGCCGCCTCGATCAACTCGCGCGGCAGCTTGAATTTCATGTTCTCCTGCACCCCGGCCAGGGGGCTGACCGTGACCCGGCCGAAGTCGGCCAGGCGCGCGACCAGTTCCTCCACCAGTTGCTCGGGGGCCGAGGCGCCGGCGGTGATGCCGATGGTCGAAACCCCGTCCAGCCAGGCCGGGTCGAGGCCGGTGGCGTCGTCCAGCAGGTAGCTGGGCACGCCCATCTCGGTGCCGATCTCGCGCAGGCGGTTGGAGTTGGAGCTGTTGCGCGCCCCCACCACCAAAAGGATCTCCACCTGCCCGGCCAGCTCGCGCACCGCCCGCTGGCGGTTCTGGGTGGCGTAGCAGATGTCCTTCACGTCGGGGCCGGTGATCTCGGGGAAGCGGGCGCGCAGGGCCTCGATCACGCCGCGGGTGTCGTCGACGCTGAGCGTGGTCTGGGTCACGTAGGCCAGGGCCGCCGGGTCGTCGACCTGCAGGTTGCGCACGTCCTCCTCGGTGGTGACCAGGTGCACCTTGCCTGGGATCTGGCCCAGGGTGCCCTCCACCTCGGGGTGGCCCTCGTGGCCGATCAGCACCACCTCGCGGCCGCTGGTGACGTGGTGCTGACCCTCCTTGTGGACCTTGGATACCAGCGGGCAGGTGGCGTCCAGCACCGGCAGGCCGCGCGCCGCCGCCGTGTCCACCACCTGGCGCGACACGCCGTGGGCGCTGAACACGGTCACCGCGCCGTCGGGAATCTCGTCCAGCTCCTCGACGAAGATGGCGCCGCTCTGCTTCAGGCAGTCGACCACGAACTTGTTGTGCACGATCTCGTGGCGCACGTAGACCGGCGGCCCGTACTTCTCGATGGCCCGCTCGACGATCTCGATGGCCCGCTCGACGCCGGCGCAGAAGCCGCGCGGCTGGGCGAGGATGACCTGAAGGTCCTTGACGGTTTGGTCCATGGGGGCGTGGTCCACTGGCGCGATCATGGGCTTGGCCGCGCGCCGGCGCGCGCGATTCCTGGAAAATAGGGCGGATGGGCCTGGATTTGAAGGGATAATCCGCGTTTGGCGCGCGGAAATCCCCCTGGAAATCGACGCGGGCGCGGGGTATTCCAGGGTCCGACCCGCAACAGACGCCCGGATTGGACCATGACCACCCTCGTCACCGGCGCATCGGGCTTCGTCGGCGCCGCCGTCGTCCGCGCCCTGCTGGCCCGGGGCGAGGCGGTGCGCGCCCTGGTCCGCGCCCACAGCGACCGGCGCAACCTGGCTGGCCTGGACGTGGAGGTGGCCGAGGGCGACCTGCGCGACCGCTCGTCCCTGGACCGGGCCGCGCGGGGCTGCGACGCGCTCTACCACGTGGCCGCCGACTACCGCATCTGGGTGCCCGACCCCGAACCCATGTTCGCCGCCAACGTGGAGGGCAGCCGCAACGTCCTGCGCGCCGCCGCCCAGGCCGGGGCCCGGCGCATGGTCTACACCAGCTCGGTGGCGGTGCTGGGCAACCCCGGCGACGGCCGCCCGGGGGACGAGGCCACGCCGGTCGCCTACGGCGACATGGTCGGCACCTACAAGCGCACCAAGTTCCGCGCCGAGGAGGCGGTGCGCGCCCTGGTCGCCGACGAGGGTCTGCCGGTGGTCATCGTCAACCCCTCGACCCCCATCGGCCCGCGCGACGTGCGCCCGACCCCCACCGGCCGCCTGATCGTCGAGGCGGCGGCGGGGCGCATGCCGGCCTTCGTCGACACCGGGCTGAACGTGGTCCACGTGGACGACGTGGCCGCCGGCCACCTGCTGGCCTTCGACCGCGGGGAGGTGGGGGAGCGATATGTCCTGGGCGGCGACGACATGGACCTGCGCGACATCCTGGCCGTGGTGGCCGCCCACGTCGGCCGCCGGCCGCCCACCGTGCGCCTGCCGCACGGCCTGGTCATGCCCCTGGCCGTGCTGGCCGAGGCCTGGACCCGCCTGCGCGGCCGCGGCGAGCCCTTCGCCACCGTCGACGGCATCCGCATGGCGCGCAAGAAGATGTTCTTCTCCAGCGCCCGGGCCGAACGCGAGCTGGGCTACACCCACCGCCCGGGCACCGCGGCCATCACCGAGGCCATCGACTGGTTCCATGACCAGGGTTATTTGGAATGAAACATTGATTTGCTAGCTTGCGCGGTCACGCCGATTCGCCCCGGCGCGGACGTGGACCAATAACAGCGGAAAATCGCGTGCTCAAGCCCGGCAAATCCACCACCTTCCTGTTCCTCGCCCTGGGCGGCGCCGTGCTGGCCCTGGTGGCCGCCCGGGTCGACCTGGGCGCCGCCGCGGCGGCGGCCGCGTCGGTGGGATGGGGCCTGGCCGCCATCGCGCTCTTTCGCCTGCTGCCCATCGGATTCGACGCCGCCGGCTGGCGCGCCCTGATCCCCGGCCGGGTCCCGCCGAACCTGCACTGGATCTGGCTGCTGCGCTGGATCGGCGAATCCGTGAACACCCTGCTGCCGGTGGCCCAGGTGGGGGGCGACGTGGTGCGCGCGCGCCTGCTGCGCCGGCCGGGCAAGTCCGGCGCCCCGGCGGCGGCCTCGGTGGTGGCGGACTTCACCGTCGGCCTGGCGGCGCAGGCGGCCTTCGCCCTGTTCGTCACCCTGCTGCTGGCGGTGCAGGTGGGGGGCGGCACGGAGTTGGCCGGCACCGGTTTCGCCCTGGCCGGCGCCGCGGTCCTGTTCGGCCTGTTCTACCTGGCCCAGCGGCGCGGGCTCATTGCCGGGGCGGCGCGCCTGCTGTCCAGGGCCGTGGGCGCCCGCGCCGCCGGCTTCGCCGCCTCGGCCCGGGAGGTGGACGGCGCGGTGCGCGACCTGTACGGCGACCGCGCCCGGGTCGGCGCCTGCGCCGCCTGGCGCCTGGCCGGCTGGTTCGTGCGCGCCGGCGAGGTGCTGCTGATCGCCCACTACCTGGACCTGCCCATGGGCATCGCCGGGGCCCTGGTCATCGAGGGCATGACCCATGCCGTGCGCAGCGCCGCCTTCCTGCTGCCGGGCGCCCTGGGGGCCCAGGAGGCGGGGGTGGTGGCGGTCTGCGTCCTGCTCGGCCTGCCGGCCGAGGCCGGGCTGGCCCTGGCCCTGGTCAAGCGCCTGCGCGAGCTGGCCGTGGGCCTGCCGGGGCTGCTGGCCTGGATGGTGGTGGAGCGGCGCCGCGCCGGCGCCGCCGCCCTGGCGCCGACCGGGGGGAAGGGGGCATGAGGCCCGGCCGGCCGCTGTCGGTGGCGGTCCTGGTGGACCTGGAGTGGCGGGCCGATTCCGGCGGCCAGGTGAAATGCTGGGACCGTTTGGCCGAGGCCGCCGTGGGCCTGGGCGGCCAGGTGGACCTGACCGTGCACTTCTCCTGCCCGCCGGGGGAGGGGCCGCCGCCGGTGCGGGTCCTGGGCGACAACGTGCGCTACCGCTTCCACCCGCCGCGGTTCAGCACCCGCCGCCTGCCGTTCCTGTCGGCCATGCCCGACCACGCCGACCTGGGCCGCTTCCACCGCGGCCTGGCGGCGCACCTGGCCGGGGCCGACGTGGTGCACACCACCGACGCCTACTTCACCTTCGCCCGCACCGCCGGCCGCTGGTGCCGCGAGCGGGCCATCCCCCTGACCACCTCCATCCACACCGACACGCCGGCCTATGCCGGGCTGTACACGGCCAGCCTGGTGGAGCGCCTGTCGGCGGCCCTGCCGCCGGCGCGCTGGCTGCTGCGCGGCGCGCGCCTGGCCGAGCGGGTGGAGGCCGGGTTCGAGCGCGCCCTGCGCGACCACCTGCGCGCCTGCGCCATGGTCCTGGTGTCGCGGCCCCAGGACCGGGAGCGGGCACTGGGCTGCGTGGCGGCGGACCGGGTCGGCTTCCTGCGCCGCGGCGTCGACCGCGACCTGTTCACGCCGGAAAAGCGCGACCGGGCCTGGCTGGGCCGCGCCTTCGCCGTGCCCGGGGACGCCTTCCTGGTGCTGTTCGTGGGCCGGGTCGACCGGGGCAAGAACGCGCTGCCCCTGGCCCGCGCCGTGCACCGCCTGGCCGCGGCCGGGCGGCCCGTGCACCTGTTCTGCGCCGGCGCCGGCGACGACCGGGCCGCCATCGCCGGCCTGCTGGGCGGCGGCGCCACCTGCCCCGGGCACCTGGATCAGGCGACCCTGGCCCGGGTCTACGCCTGCGCCGACCTGCTGGCCGCGCCCAGCGCCGTCGAGACCCTGGGCAACGTGGTGCTGGAGGCGGCGGCGGCGGGCCTGCCGGCGGTGGTCAACGGCCGTTCGGGCATGGGCCGGGTGGTCACCGCGGGCGAAGACGGCCTGGTGGTGGACGGCAGCGACCCGAGCGACTGGGCCGCGGCCCTGGACAGGGCCATGGCCGACCGCGGCGCCCTGGCAGCCATGGGCCGGACGGCGCGGCGCCGGGCCGAGGCGCGCCTGCCCACCTGGCGCCTGGTGGTCGAGGAGGACCTGCTGCCGGCCTGGGACCGCGCCGCCGGCGGCCGGGGCGCCGGCCGGCGGGCGGCATGAACGGACCCATCGTCCCCGGCGGGCGGATTTTGCTGCTGGCCCCGCACCCGGACGACGAGGTGGTGGGCTGCGCCGCCGCCGCCCTGCGCGCCGGCGACGCCGGGGCCCGGGTCCTGGTCCTGTACCTGACCACCGGCCTGCCGGACATGGCCACCCAGCCGCCCTGGCGCCGGCGCGGCCACGCCGGCCGGGTCAACCGCCGCAGCGCCGAGGCCTGGTCGGCGGCCGAACTGCTGGGCCTGCGGCCGGTGGCCTTCCTGCGCCATCCGTCGCGCAGCCTGCGCCGCCACCTGGACCCGGTGCGCGCCGCCGTGGCGCGGGCCCTGCGCGACCACGCCGTCGACGTCCTGTGGGCGCCGGCCTACGAGGGCGGCCACGCCGACCACGACACCGCCAACGCCGTCGCCGCCACCTTCGCCGGCGACCTGCCAGTGTTCGAGTTCGCCGCCTACAACAACGCCGGCGGGCGGACCAATTCCCAGTCCTTCCCGGTCCTGACCGGCGCCGAGACGGTGCTGACCCTGGACGCGCGCGAGCGCGACCTGAAGCGCCGCGCCCTGGCCCTGTACCGGTCCGAGCGGCGCAACCTCTCCTACGTGCAGACGGCACGCGAGATGCTGCGCCCCCTGGCCGGCCACGACTACGCCCGCCGCCCACACCCGGGGCCCCTGTTCTACGAGCGGTTCCACTGGGTGCCGTTCCGCCACCCGGCCATCGACTGGACCACGGGCGACGAGGTCTGCGCCGACCTGGCGGCCTTCGCCCCCCGGCCCCCCGAAGTCGGACCGGCCGGAGATTGACGTTTTTCCGACCGTGCCGTGAAATTCTCTTGAAAACGGACCGGCTTTGCCGAAAGGTGGGGCCGCCTGTTGAAGGGATTTTGCGCATGAAGGCCATCATGCTCGCGGCCGGCGTCGGACGCCGGCTGTACGGCGACAGCAAGGACCAGCCGCCCAAGGCCCTGATCAGCCTGGGCGGCAAGACCCTGTTGCAGCGCCACGTCGAGAACCTGCTGAAGCTGGGGGTCGACGAGTTGGTGGTGGTGGTCGGCTACCGCCGCCAGTTGATCACCGAGGCGGCGACCCAGACCGCCATCGCGGCCGGCCGCCCGGGTTTCGTGCGCACCCTGCACAACCCGCGCTTCCGTGGCGGCCCGGTGCTGTCCCTGTGGACCGCGCGCGAGGTCCTGTACGGCGGCGACGACGTGTTGTTCATGGACGCCGACGTGCTGTACCACCCGCACATGCTGGAACGCCTGGTGCGTTCGCGCCACGCCACCTGCCTGCTGATGGACAACGACGTCGACGCCGGCGAGGACCCGGTGCGCATCTGCCTGCGCGACGGCCACCTGGTGGAGTTCGGCAAGAAGGTCGTGGGCGACTTCGACCGGATCGGCGAGTGGCCCGGGTTCATGAAGCTGTCGCCCGACATCGCCCGCGCCGTGGGCGAGGCGACCGAGCGTTGCGTCGACCAGGGCCGGCTGGAGGTCACCTACGAGGTGGCCATGCGCGAGGTCATGCTGAGCCACCCGCGCGGCACCTTCGGGGTCGAGGACATCACCGGCGTGCCGTGGATCGAGATCGACTTCCCCAGCGACCTGTGGCGCGCCGAGCAGCACGTGCTGCCGCGCCTGTCCGAGCGGTATCCGGAGACGGGCGCCGCCTGATCCGCAACCGGCGAAGGGTTCCCCATGGCCAAGACGTACTGGATCGGCTTCGACCTGGGCGGCACCAAGATGATGGCCAAGGTCTATGACGAGGCGTTCAAGCCGGTGGGCAAGGCGCGCACCCGGTCCAAGGGCCACGAGGGCAAGACCAAGGGCCTGGAACGCATGGCCGCGACCATCGATGCCGCCCTCGACAAGGCCGGGGTCAAGGCCGGCGACCTGGCCGGCATCGGCGTCGGCTGCCCCGGGCCGCTGGACCTGGAGGCCGGGGTGATCCTGAACACCCCCAACCTGGGCTGGAAGAACGTGGCCCTGCGGGCGACCCTGGAAAAGCGGTTCGGCTGCCCGGTGGTCATCTGCAACGACGTCGATTCGGGGGTCTACGGCGAATACCGGTTCGGCGCCGCCAAGGGCGCGCGCTGCGTGGTCGGCGTGTTCCCGGGCACCGGCATCGGCGGCGGCGCCGTGTACGAGGGCAAGATCCTGCGCGGCCGCAAGGGGTCGTGCATGGAGATCGGGCACATCCCCGTGGTCCGCGACGGGCCGCTGTGCGGCTGCGGTCGCCGCGGCTGCCTGGAGGCGGTGGCCAGCCGGCTGGCCATCTCGTCGGCGGCGGCGCGGGCCGCCTACCGCGGCGAGGCGCCGCACCTGATGCAGCAGACGGGCACCTCCATCGCCGAGATCCGCAGCGGCGCCCTGGCCGAATCGGTGGCCAACGGCGACCGCGCCGTCGAGGCCATCCTGCGCGACGCCGCGCGCACCATCGGCTGGGCCATGGCCGGGGTGGTCAACCTGCTGGCGCCGGACGTGATCCTGCTGGGTGGCGGCCTGGTCGAGGAGATGCCGCGCCTGTTCAAGGAGGAGGTGCGCGCCGGCCTCAAGGCCCAGGTCATGCCCGCCTTCGAGAGCACCTTCAAGGTGGTGGCCGCCGGCCTGGGCGACGACGCTGGGGTCAAGGGCGCGGCCGCCTGGGCCGCCGAGGTGGTGACGGGCGCCGCCACCGCCGCCTAGGGACTACACCCGGAACACGTACTCCTTGCCTTCCTGGCGGCAGATGTCCGGCGGGTAGGTCTGGAACTTGTCGGCGTAATAGGCGTCGTGGTGGTCGCCCTCGGAGGCCTTGTTGTAGGTGGCGAAGTAGATGCGGCGGATCTTGTCGCTCATGTTCGGTTCCGAGGCGTGCGGGGCGTAGCAGTCGAAGAACACCACGTCGCCGGGCTCGGTCGGGCAGTCCACGAACTCCATGTCCGCCATGTCGTCGTCGGTCAGCGGCTCCCACGAGCGGAACAGGCCGCGCTTGTGGTGGCCCGACACCATCTGCAGGCAGCCGTTCTCCACCGTCGCCGGGTCGATGCAGACCAGGGCGCTGACGAAGAACTCGGCGTACTTGTCCCAGCCGGCCTGGGAATCCTGGTGCGGCTTGAAGCCGTCGCCGCCGGGCATCTTGAAGTTGATCTTCTCCTTGAACAGCACCGCTTCCTCGCCTAGGAGCTGGCCGACGGTGTCGCGCAGCACCTCGCTCAGCTCCTTGAAGCCGTCGTGGAACGGCGAGATCTTCTCGATTCGGCAGATCAGATCCTCGCCGGGGCGTTTCAGGCTCTGTTCGTGGTAGACCCACTGGCCGTCCGGGTCCTCGGGCTTTTCCGCCACCTCGCGGGCCCAGGCCTCGACCCGGGCCATCTGGCCGGGGTCGAAGGCGCCGCGCAGCACCAGGTATCCGGATTCCTTGAATTGGGCGATCTGTTCGGGCGTGACCTTGGGCGTGTTCAGCATGGCGTCACCGGTGATCTGGATGGAAAGACTTGCAAAAGAACTTCGTGTTAAGGTTCTATTGCCCCGCAATGACGTATGCGTGGCGGGCGCGTGACATGAGCGCCGCGGCGACGATTAGCACGGCGCCACCGCCAGTTGCAAGGAGTAGGAACCATCAGTCACAACACCTGGATTCACCGGGTATCCCGGGCGGTGATCGTGAAGCCGCTGATGGACACCCCGGTCACCCCCAACCACCTGACCACCCTGCGCCTGGCGGCCGGGCTGTCGGCCGCCGTTTCCCTGGCCGTGGGCACCGCCGGCTGGTCCATGGTGGGGGCCGGGCTGTTCGTGCTGTCCATGCTGCTGGACCGGGCCGACGGCGACCTGGCGCGGCTGACCGGGCGCACCAGCCCCAACGGCCACATCTACGATTTGATCGCCGACGCCACCAGCAACTCGCTGATCTTCGTCGGCCTGGGAATCGGCCTGCGCGCTTCGCAATACGGGATGTGGGCGGTGCCCATGGGAATCCTGGCCGGCGCCGCCGTGGGCGCGATCCTGATGATGGTCATGCGCATCGAGGCCCAGGAGGGCGCCCGCGCCGCCGAGATCGGGGGCGCCGCCGGGTTCGACCCCGACGACGCCATGCTGCTGGTGCCGGCGGCCATCCTGCTGGGCTGGTCCCAGGGCCTGCTGCTGGCCGCCGCCGTGGGCGCGCCGGCCTTCGCCCTGCTGTTCGTGTTCCTGTTCCGGCGCAAGCTGTTCGCCGGAGCGTCCGAGTCGCGGCCTAGGTCGTCTTCAACCGCAGCTTGACCAGCCCCCTGAAGTCGTTGGGGTCGGCCGGCTGGCCCTTGCGCAGGATCTCGATCCGTCCCTGGCGGGCCAGGAACACGGCCTGCTGCTTGACCGCCGGCAGGTAGCGCCGCCACAGGCCGGGGCCGTCGCTGGGCTTGGCGCGGGCGGCGGCGATGGACTTGGCCACGTCGTCGGGGGCCACCACGGCGCCGCCGGCCAGGGCCGCCAGGATGGCCTCGGCCACCGGGTCCAGTTTGCTGTCCTTCTTGCCGTCCTTCTTGCCGTTCTTCGCGCTCATGCCGAGGCCCTCCGCCGCAGCCGCAGCAGCGACCACAGGCTCCACAGGGTATAGACCGCCGCGCCGACGCCGGCGGCGACGAAGAACGGCATCAGCCAGCCGAGCCAGGTGATGGGGGCGATCAGGTAGATGCCGTCCTCCAGCTCGAACCCGGCGAATCCGGGGTAGCCGACGGCGTCGCCCTCGGCCAGGTCCTGGGCCTTGTCGATGCCCAGGTTGAGGAACATGGAGATCAGCGCCGAGGCCGTGCCCATGGCGCCCAGGACCACGGCCCAGGCGCCCAGGTCCGAGTCGCGGAAGCCGATGCCCATGCACAGGAACAGGGCGCCGTAGCTGAGCGCGCCCGAGACGTAGTCCAAGTAGTAGCCCAGTTTCGACGTGCGCCCCGACTGGCGCGCCAGCTCGCCGTCGAAGTGGTCCATGAAGCGGGCCAGGACGAACAGCCCGGCGCCCCAGTTGCGCGACACCGGGTCGCCCACCGCCAGCAGGGCGGCGCCGGCCAGGGCCACCGCCAGGGTGAAGACGGTCAGCTGGTTGGGGGTCACCGGGGTGGCGACCAGGGGGCGGACCAGGACCCGGGCGATGCGCTGGTCCCAGGGCGGGTTCTTCATGGGGCGGGCTCCATACCGGCGCGCAAGGTGGGCCCGGTCCGGGCCGCTGTCAAGCGCGGCCCTTGCGGCGCGGCGGCGGCCAAGAGTATAAGCCGCACGGACCAACCCGCGGGGGACCCTTGGCCATCGCCGCATCCACAGCCTTTCGCGCCGTCATGGCGGCCTGGGTCGCCCGGGTCGCCGGCACCGGCCGCGCCGCCGCCCTGGTGGCGGCCGCCTGCCTGGCCCTGACCGCGGCCGCCGGGTGGTATTTCGCCGCCCACCTGGCGATCTCGACCGACACCTCGGACATGCTGTCGCCCGAGCTGGACTTCCGCCGCAACTCGCGGGCGCTGAGCCAGGCGTTCCCCCAGTTCTCGGACAACATCCTGGTAGTCATCGACGGCGCCACGGCGGACCTGGCCGACGACACCGCCCTGTCGGTGGCCAAGCGTCTGCGCGCGGACCCGGCCCTGTTCGGCGAGGTCTACGACCTGGCCGGCGACCCCTTCTTCCGCCGCAACGGGCTGCTGTACCTGGACCGCGGCGAGCTGGCGGACCTGGCCGACCGCCTGGCCGAGGCGCAGCCGTTCCTGGGCGCCCTGTGGCGCGACCCCAGCCTGCGCGGCCTGGGCCGCATGCTGGGCCTGGCGCTGGACCAGGCCGGCGCCGGCGGCGACCTGCCCCTGGACCTGGGGCGGGTGCTGGACCGCATGGCCGAGGTGGCCGAGGCCCAGGCCCGGGGCCGTTTCGCCACCCTGTCCTGGCAGGAACTGATGGGCGGCGGCGCGGCGGGGCAGGGGGGGGCGCACCGCCGCTACCTGCTGATCCAGCCCCGGCTGGACTACGGATCGCTGCAGCCCGTGTCGGCGGCCATGGACGGCCTGCGCGCCCTGGCCGCCGAGATGGGCCTGGACCGGGGGGTGGACAGCGCCGCCGGCGCGCGCCTGCGCCTGACCGGCTCGGCGGCCCTGGCCCAGGAGGAGCTGAAGAGTGTCGAGACCGGCATGGGCCTGGCCGGCCTGCTGTCGGCGGTGCTGGTCATGGTGCTGCTGATGGTCGGCCTGCGCGCGGCGCGGCTGGTGGTGGCGGTGCTGGTCACCCTGGCCGCCGGGCTGGTCTGGACCGCCGCCTTCGCCATCGCCGCCCTGGGCGAGCTGAACCTGATCTCGGTCGCCTTCGCCGTGCTGTTCATCGGCCTCAGCGTCGATTTCGGCATCCACTTCGGCCTGCGCTACATGGAGGCCCGGCGCGGCGGCGCCGACCATGCGGCGGCGCTGGAGGGCGCCGGCGGCGGGGTCGGCGGCGCCCTGACGCTCAGCGCCGTGGCCGCCGCCATCGGCTTCTACGCCTTTTTGCCCACGGCCTACGTCGGCCTTGCGCAGCTGGGGCTGATCGCCGGCACCGGCATGTTCATCGCCCTGTTCGCCAACCTGACCCTGCTGCCGGCCCTGCTGACCCTGATGCCGCCCCGGGTCGCGGCGGCCGCCGCCGCCGTGCCGGCCGCGCCACGGGGGCGCCGGGTGCCGGCGCGGCCGGTGCTGTGGGCTGCCCTGGTCCTGGGCCTGGGGGCCCTGGCCCTGGTCCCGTCGGCGCGATTCGACTTCGACCCCCTGAACCTGAAGGACCCGCACACCGAGTCCGTGGCGACCCTGTTCGACCTCATGGACGACCCGGACACCAACCCCTATTCGGTGACGGTCCTGGCCCCGGACCTGGACGCGGCGCAGGCCCTGAAGATGCGGCTGGCGGCGCTGCCGCCGGTGGCCGAGGCGCGCACCCTGGCCGACTACGTGCCCCGGGACCAGGACGACAAGCTGGACATCATCGGCGACATGGCCCTGTTCCTGACCCCGGCCCTGGCGGCGACGCCCGAGGCGCCGCCGACGGCGGCCGAGAACGCCGCCGCGGTGGCCGACCTGCGCGCCCGCCTGGACAGGGTCGCCCAGGCCGGCGGCGGCCTGGCGCCGGCGGCGGCGCGCCTGGCCAGGGCCCTGCCCACGGACCCAACCACGAATCCGGGCGCCGTGGCCGAGTTGCAGCGGCGCCTGCTGTCGGGCCTGCCCGGGCGGCTGGCGGCCCTGCGCGACAGCCTGGACGCGGCGCCGGTGACCCTGGCCGACCTGCCGGCGGCCCTGCGCGACCGCCAGGTGGCCGCCGACGGGCGGGCCAAGGTCGAGGTCCACCCGCGCCACGACCTGCGCGACCGCGCCGCCCTGGAAACCTTCGTCGCCGCCGTGCGCACGGTGGCCCCCGACGCCACCGGGGCGCCGGTCATCATCCTCGAGGCCGGCGACGCCGTGGTCACCGCCTTCGCCCAGGCCGGCGGCCTGGCGGTGGTGGTGATCGGCCTGCTGCTGGCGGTGCTGCTGCGCCGCGCCCGCGACGTGGCGCTGGTGTTCGCGCCGCTGGTCCTGGCGGCGGTGCTGACCGTGGCCGCCTCGGTGCTGATCGGACAGCCCTTCAACTTCGCCAACGTCATCGTCCTGCCGCTGCTGTTCGGCCTGGGCGTGGCCGGCGGCATCCACCTGGTGCTGCGCGAGCGCCAGTCGGGCAGCGTCGTGGTGATGGCCACCAGCACGCCGCGGGCGGTGGTGTTCAGCGCGTTGACAACCATCGGGTCGTTCGGCAGCATCGCCCTGTCGAGCCATCCGGGGACCGCGAGCATGGGCGTGCTGCTGACCATCGCCATCACCCTGACCCTGGCCTGCACCCTGGGGGTGCTGCCGGCGATGATGGCCGCCTGGCCGGCGCGGCGCGACGGGGCTGGGAATGGGAGCGGATCGTGAGCAACCCGCCGTTCCCGCTGATCCGCCACGTCTCGGCCCTGGCCACGCCGGCGCTGTTGCGCCTGCCGGTGACCGCCAACCAGGTCACCACCCTGTCCCTGGCCGCGGGCATGTACGCCAACTGGCTGGTGACCCGGGGCACCTGGCGGGCCGACCTGGTGGCCGGCCTGTTCATGGTCCTTTGCTATGTCCTGGACAACTGCGACGGCGAGGTGGCGCGGCGCAAGAACCAGTGCTCGGAGTTCGGCGCCCGCTTCGATTCCTTCGTCGACTGGATCGTCCATGCCGCCTTCTTCGCCGCCCTGGGCATCGGCCAGGCGCGGGCCACGGGCGAGGACCTGTGGCTGTGGCTGGGCTGGGCCGGGGCCATCGGCGGCACCCTGAACTATGTGATCGGCCTGTGGATGGAGTTCCGCACCGGCGACCAGATCCCCCAGGCGCCCGAGGAGGGCTACCGCCCGACCCGGATCGGCGAATGGGTGATCTTCTTCCTGCGCGAGCTGAGCCGCGCCGACTTCTGCTTCATCGTCCTCGCCCTGGCCGCCGCCGACCTTTTGTGGCTGCTGGTGCCGGCCGGGGCCATCGGCGCCCAGGTGTACTGGATGACCCAGTTCCTGGACGTGGCGCGGCGATTCCACGTCTGATCGTCCTTAACGTTTGATCGTCCTTACGTTTCCCGCCCGGATGGAGTAAACCGGCGGACCAACCGGAACGGGCAAGGCATGCGCTGGTTCAAGATCGCCTACCTGCTGCTGGGGCTGGCCCTGCTGGCCGCCGTCCTGTGGCAGATCGAGATGCGGACCGTCCTGGACATGGCCGTGCGGGTGGGCCTGCTGGGCATGGCCGTGGTGCTGCTGGTCTACCTGGCCGCCTTCGTCATCGATTCCCTGACCTGGCAGATGGCCATCCAGTCGGCGCCCCTGAACCTGCGCTGGCTGTACCGGGCGTGGAAGGTGCGCATGGTCGGCGAGGTGTTCAACAACGTGATCCCCGCCGGCGGCTTCGGCGGAGAGCCGGTCAAGGCGGTGCTGCTGAAGAAGTACTACGGCATCGGCTACCGCGAGGGCACGGCGTCGCTGATCCTGGGCAAGACCGTCAACATGGTGTCGCTGATCCTGTTCCTGGCCGGCGGCTTCGTGCTGGTGCTGGGGGCGCCGGCCCTGCCGGTGGCCTACAAGACCGTGGCCGGCGCCGGGCTGGCGGCCCTGTGCCTGGGCGTGGTCCTGTTCTTCCTGATCCAGCGCTTCCGCGTCGCCTCCCTGGCCGGCACCTGGCTGGGCGGCCGGCGCCTGGGCCGGCGCATCGCCGAGGTGCTGCACCTGGTGCGCGACATGGACGAGCGGCTGGTGCGCTTCTACACCGCCCACCGGGCGCGGTTCGTCGCCGCCGTGCTGCTGGCCCTGGTCAACTGGCTGCTGGGCGTGGTCGAGATCTACGCCATCATGATCTTCCTGGGGCACCCCGTCACCCTGGCCGACGCCTGGATCGTCGAGGCCCTGGTGCAACTGGTGCGCGCCGGCGCCTTCGTCATTCCGGCCGGCATCGGCGCCCAGGAGGGGGTGTTCATGCTGGTGTTCACGGCCATGACCGGGTCGCCCGACCTGGGGGTGGCGGCGGCCCTGGTGCGGCGCTGCCGCGAGGTGATCTGGCTGCTGTGGGGGGCGCTGCTGGGGTCGCTGTTCTCGCTGGCGCCGGAGCACGCCGGCGCCGGGACCAAGTGAAGCCGGGCGGTCAGCCGGCCAGCAGGCGGTCGGCGGCGGCGTTCAGCTCGGTCGCCAGGGCGTCCAGGCCGCCCTTCTTGAGGGTCTGGCGGTATTCGGACCGGCGCACGGCGAGCTGGCTGATGGAGTTGTCCAACAGCACGTCGATGACCCGCCACGGCGGCGTGCCGCCGCCCGCGGCCTCGCCGGCCCGCTTCAGCACATAGGTCAGGTCGGCCTCGGTGGCGCCGTCCTTGGCGATGCGGGTGACCACCAGCGCCGTGTCCTGGGGCCCGGGCCGGTTGGCCAGGGTCTCGAACGCCTGGCCCGAGAAGCCGTCGAACTGGACCGCGTAGGTGGCGGTGCTGAAGCGGTGGAAGGCCGCGGCGGCGCGGGCCTGGGCGGCGGCGTCGGCGTCGCGCCAGTACCGTCCCGAAACGATCTGGGTCATGGCGGCGGCGTTGAAGGTGCGGGCCAGGGCCGGCTCCAGGCGCCCGTAGCGGTCCTTGACCGACAGCTCCCTGGCCGCCTTCATGACCGCCAGCAGGTCGGCGTGGAAATCCCCGACCACGGCCTCGGGGGCGCGGGCGTCGGCGGGGGCCGCGGCGGCGAGCCGGGCAGACGCCAGGCACAGGGCGGCGGCCCCGGCCAGCAGGGCGCGGCGGGAGAGGGCGGTCATTTGCGGATCAACTGGTCGGCCTTGGCGTTCAGCAGGTCGATCAGGGCCGCCGGGCCGCCCTTCTTCAGCACCGCCCGGTATTCCGAGATGCGCACCTTCAGCTCGCTGATGCCGTCGTCGACGATCACGTCCACCACCCACCAGCGGTCGCGGCCGTGGATGCTGACGTAGGAGATGCTGACCGTGGAGCCGTCCGGGTCCACCAGCTGCGTGTCCACCAGGACCGTGCCGTGGCCGGCGTCGCGCTCGCCCACGGTGCGGAACTCCTGGCCGCCGTAGCCGTCGAACAGGGTCGCCAGGGTGCTGGTGCTCATGCGCTTGAAGGCGGTCACCAGGGCCTCCTGCTGGCTGTCGTCGGCCTGCTTCCAGTAGGGGCCGCAGGCGATTCGAACCATGGTCCGCAGGTGGAAGGAGTCGTCGATCAGGGGCGACAGGCGGTCGTAGCGGCCCTTCACGCCCAGGGTCTTGGCCTCGCGCATGACCTGCAGCAGGCCCGCCTGGAACGACTCCACCACTGGCCGCGGACCCGAGTCGCTCGCGTCGGCGGGCGTCGCCGTCGCAAATAAGACAAACAAAATCAAATGATTGCGAAGTTTTCTTAAGCCAGTCATGAGATCACCGTCGGGTCCGCTTTTCCTGGGGCGGCAAAGTAAGCACTGAAATTCGCAAAAACAACGTAAACGAAAGGCACCCGCCCCGACCAGGAAAACGATCCGGGCAAAGTCCATTCGAGGTTGCGAAAATAACGGACTTCACTTACAAAATACGGCTGAGCCGAACGGCGGGGTCGCCCGGCGGCACCGTCGGTCGTGTTTGAAACCAAAAGGATTTCTTCGTGATGATTGGTCGTCGGTGGTCCGCCAAGATTTGCATATTCGCCGTGGTCGGGTTCCTGGTGGCGGGGCAGGCCGCCGGAGTCCGTGCCAGCGAGCAGGATTTCGACCCCTACGTGACGCCGGCGCCGGAGAACGTCCAGGTGGCGGCGCAGGTGGCCGTCCCGGGGACTGTCCCGGGGACTGTCGAGGTGGCGGCCGCCGGTGACGCGACCGACGACGTCAACGACCCGCTGGAGCCCCTCAATCGGGCCATCCTGCACTTCAACAATTTCTTCGAGGTGATGCTGCTGCGCCCGGCGACCACGTTCTGGGTCGCCTTCGTGCCGCCGCCGCTGCGCGAGGCCATCGGCAACATGCTGGACAACCTGAAGACTCCGGTGGTCCTGGCCAACGACCTGCTGCAGGGCGAGGGCGATCGCGCGCTCATCACCGTCAAGCGCTTCTTCATCAACTCCACCGTGGGCATCGGCGGCATCCGCGACTACGCCGCCGACGAGATGAACATGCCCGGCCACGACGAGGACTTCGGCCAGACCCTGGCCGTGTGGGGCGTGGGCGAGGGGCTGTACGTGGTGCTGCCGTTCTTCGGGCCGTCCAACCCGCGTGACGCGGTGGGCAAGCTGGTGGTCGATCCGTTCTTCGATCCCCTGGGCCTGTACCTGGCCAACACCAACCAGGACGCCTGGACCTGGACCCGCACCGGCACCGGCGCCACCGACGAGTTCTCGGGCGTTGCCGACGAGCTGGACCAGATCAAGAAGACCTCGGTGGACTTCTACGCCGCCCTGCGCAGCATGTACCGCCAGAAGCGTGCGGCCGAGATCCGCAACGGCTCCGACGACGACCTGCCGCCGATCCCGGACATCAAGTACGACGTGTCCGAGGAGGACGAGAAGGGCCCGGTGGAGGCCGCCGGCACCGGCGGCACCTACGAGGACCGGGCCCGCGCCGCCGCCACCCAGTAGGCCCATCCCCGGCCCGCCGCGGCCACCGCCGCGGCCACCGCCGCGGGGGCGCCGGCCGCCGGGCAAAAACCCTTGACAATGGTCGGGTATTTTGTAAGATACCCCTACCTGGTGCCGTCAGGGCCGGGGAATGCAAGCTGTCCGACCCGCAGGGTGGACGAAACGTCGTATTGCTTCCGATGGAGGATATGACCGATGACCGCACCAATCTTCTCCTTTCCGGCATTGGTCTGATCCGTCCCGTCACCGGGTTCCGTCCGCGCGCCGTCGTGGCGCCCGCGGAACGCAGGATGGGGATGCTCCCGAAGGGGCACCGACGACACCGTGCCGCGCCGCCTGGGCCGATCCGAGATCCGGCAATGGGGCGATAGGCAAGACGAAGGGAACGAACAACATGGCGACAATCAACCTCCCCGCTGTCCCGACGGAAGACGGACTGGGCCGTTACTTCCGTGAAATCTGGAAATACCCGGTGCTGGACGCCGACGAGGAATACATGCTGGCCGTGCGCCTGCGCGACCACGGCGACGTGGACGCTGCGCACAAGCTGGTCACCAGCCACCTGCGCCTGGTCGCCAAGATGGCCTCCAAGTTCCGCGGCTACGGCCTGCCCCTGGCCGACCTGGTGTCCGAGGGCAACATCGGCCTGATGAAGGCGGTCAAGAAGTTCGAGCCCGAGCGCGGGTTCCGCCTGGCCACCTACGCCATGTGGTGGATCAAGGCGGCGATCACCGAATACGTGCTGCGCTCGTGGTCCATGGTCAAGCTGGGCACGGTGGCGGCGCAGAAGAAGCTGTTCTTCAGCCTGCGCCGGGTCAAGAGCCAGTTGGAGATCGTCGACAGCGGCGAGCTGGACCCCGACCAGGCCCGGCGCCTGTCCCAGGAACTGAAGGTGTCCGAGCGCGACATCGTCGACATGAACCGCCGGTTGGCGGCGCGGGACTATTCCCTGAACGCGCCGGTGGGCAACGACGGCGACGAGTCCATGGACTTCCAGGACACCCTGGTCGACGACCGCCCCAACCCCGAGGCCCTGGTCGGCGACCGCGAGGCCGGCAAGCTGCAGAGCCGCCTGCTGGCCGACGCCCTGGCCAAGCTGACCGAGCGCGAGCGCCACATCTTCACCGAGCGGCGCCTGCGCGACGAGCCGCAGACCCTGGAGGAACTGGCCGGCCAGTACGGCATCAGCCGCGAGCGGGTGCGCCAGCTCGAGGTGCGGGCCTTCGACAAGGTGTCCAAGGCGGTGCGCGCCGCCGCCGCGGACCAGTCCTTCCTGGACTGACACGCGGCCCGGCGACTCCGTACGAATCCCGGTTTGCAGAACGCCTCCCACAGGTCATGATGGGAGGCGTTTCGTTTTGATGACAACCCCAGCGTTCGGAAGGCGCCGCCGCGGCCGGCGGGGGCGGAGTTCATGGCCAAACCGGTGATCGTCCTGTTCACGGACTTCGGCTTCGCCGGGCCCTACCTGGGCCAGGTCGCGAACGTGCTGGCCCGCGAGGCGCCGGACGCGCGGGTCATCAACCTGTTCGCCGACGCCCCGGCCCAGGACCCGCACGCCGCCGCCTACCTGCTGCCGGCCTATATCCACGAGTTCCCGACCGGCACCGTGTTCCTGTGCGTGGTCGACCCCGGGGTCGGCAGCGACCGCGCCGCGGTGGTGGTCAGCGCCGGCGGCCGCTGGTACGTGGGCCCCGACAACGGCCTGTTCGAGCATGTCATGCGCCGCTGCGCCGGCGAGGTCCGGTCCTGGCACATGGCCTGGCAGCCGCACGACCTGTCGGCCACCTTCCACGGCCGCGACCTGTTCGCGCCGGTGGCGGCGGAGCTGGCCTACATCGAGCCCGAGAGCGACCTGGCCACGGACCTGGCCGAGTCGGGCCCGGCCCTGCGCTTCCCCGATTGGCCCGACGACCTTGCCGAGGTAATCTACGTCGACGGGTTCGGCAACGCCATGACCGGCCTGCGCGCCTCGGCGCTGCCGGCCGACGCGGCGCTCGCCTGCGCCGGCCGCACGCTGGTCCGGCGGCGCACCTTCTCCGACGTCGCCGCCGGGGAGAGCTTCTGCTACGAGAACGCCAACGGCCTGCTGGAAATCGCCGTGAACAAGGGCCGTGCGGACGAGATGTTGGGGTTGCGGGTGAGGGACCGGGTCGAAATCATAAAACAAAATTAACGGATTTCGGGCATTGTCGGTGAAACGAAAGACGGATGGCATGACGTTTGGGATCAAATTCTGGGGTGTCCGTGGCAGCATCGCCTGTCCGTCGCCAAGCCATATCAGATATGGCGGCAATACCAGCTGCCTGGAAGCCCGGGTCGGCGATCACCGCCTGATCCTGGACGCCGGCACCGGGATCCGCGAACTGGGCCAGACCTTCCTGCGCACCGGGGTGCAGGAGACCTTCCTGCTGCTGACCCACACCCACTGGGACCACATCAACGGGTTCCCGTTCTTCGAGCCGGCCTACAACGAGAACTGCAAGCTGCACATCCTGGCCGGGCACCTGGGCTGCGACTCGTCCCTGCGCGACGTGCTGTCGACGCAGATGTCCAACCCCATGTTCCCGGTGCCCATGGAGGCCATGCGCGCCGACCTGACCCTCGAGGATTTCAAGTGCGGCGAGGACCTGCCGCTGATCGACGGCTTGACCATCCGCACCGGGCCCCTGAACCACCCCAACGGGGCCACCGGCTACCGCCTGGAGTACGAGGGCCGCAGCGCCTGCTACATCACCGACACCGAGCACGTGCCGGGCAAGCTGGACGAGAACATCCTGGCCCTCATCGACGGCGCCGACGTGGTGATCTACGACTCCACCTATACCGAGGAGGAGTATCCCCGCCACGCCGGGTGGGGCCATTCCACCTGGAACCAGGGCGTGCGCCTGTGCCAGGAGGCCGGCGCCCGCAAGCTGGTGATCTTCCACCACGACCCCAACCACGACGACACCTTCATGGACGGCATCGCCCGCGATTCCAAGGCCGCCTGGGAGAACTCGGTGGTCGCCCGCGAGGGCATGGAACTGGAAGTCGGCGAGTAGGGCGTTATCCCGCGCGACTCCCCCCGCGCCCCCATCAACCCGTTCAGCGCGCCGGCGTGATCTCGATCAGGCCGCTGCGCGGCGGCTGCGCCGAGACCCGCCCGCCGGTCAGCTCCTCCAGCCCCACGTGCCGCTGCCGCGCGCGGGAGAGGTCGGCCGAGGCCGGGAACACCCGCACCACGATGCGCCGGTTGGCGGCCCGGTTGGCGGCGATGGGGGCGCCGTCGGGGCCCAGGTTGGGCGCCTTGGGCCGGGTGTCGGCCAGGCCGACGGCGCGCAGGCGGTCGGGCAGGATGCTCTCGTCGATGAAATAGCGCACCACCCCGGCGGCGCGGGCCGCCGACAGCTCCCAGTTGGACGGATAGCGGAAGGTGGCGATGGGCACGTCGTCGGTGTGACCCTCGACCTCGATCACGAAGCCGCGGTAGTCGGGCCCGTTGAGGGACTGGGCCAGGCGCGACAGCAGGGGGAACACCTCGCTGCGGATGTCGGCCGAGCCGGGCTCGTAGAACGACGCCGTGTCCAGCTCGATCAGGATGCCGCGGTTGTCGGTGCCGACGCTGACCTTGTCCTCGGCCGCGTGCTGGCGCACCGTTTCCTGCAGGTCCAGTTTCAGCACCTTGATCGGGCTTTCCACCTTGGTGCGGCCGATCTCGCTCTTGATGCCGGCGGCGGCCTCCTCGAACAGGGGGATGTCGATGCGCGAGAAGTTGACCAGCATGACGAAGAAGGCCATCAGCAGGGTGATGGCGTCGGCGTAGGTGACCAGCCAGTCCTCGCCCTCTTCCTCGGGCGGCGGGCGGCGGGGTATGCGGGCGGCCATGGCGGCGCCTACTTCTTGCCGCCGGCGGCGGGCACGCTGGCTTTGCCGGCCTTGTCGATGTTGAAGTGGATGGCCGGGTCCAGATAGCTGTTCATCTTGTCCTGGATGTAGCGCGGGCCCTTGCGCTCGGCCAGCAGGGCCAGCCCCTCGGCCACCAGGTAGTTGCGGAAGCGCACGATCTCCTCGCGCTGCTGGACCTTGCTGGCCGCGGGCAGGAAGACCAGGCGCGCGAACATGACGCCGTACAGCGTGGTCAGAAGGGCCACCGCCAGACCCGGCCCCAGGGCCGACGGGTCGCCGCCCATCTTGTCCAGCATGATCACCAGGCCGACCAGGGTGCCGATCATGCCGAAGGCCGGCGCCGAGGCGCCCATGGACTTGAGGATGGTCACCTGCACCGAGTTGCGCTCGAACCCGGACTCGATGGAGTTGGCCAGGATCTCGCGCACCTCCTCGCCCGAGTAGTTGGACACCACCATCTCGACCCCGAAGCGCAGGAAGCGGTCGCCCTTGACCGCCTTGTCGGCCTCGGCCTCCAGCGCCGGCAGGCCGCTCTTCTGCACCGTGTAGGCCCAGCGGATGATGCGCCCGACCTCGGACTTCAGGATGTCGCGGGCGATGCGCGGCGCGAACACGATGCGCCAGATCAGGCGCATGGACAGCAGCACGTAGCGCGCCTCGTAGGCGATGAAGGCCGACCCCAGGGTGCCGCCCAGCACGATCACGAAGCTGGACAGGCTGAGGAAGATGACGGGGTTGTCGGTGGCCGACATCACCGCCCCGATGACCAGGGCGAATGAAATCAGGACACCGAGGATCGTCGGTATGGACATGCGCTACCCCATCCCTCTCGCACGCGCCGGGGCGCCGTTGCCCGGTCCCGCCACTGGGTCGCCCCAGGGGGCCGTCCCAGGGGGCCGTCCCAGGGGGCCGTGCCGGCGCCGCGTCGCACCGTCCGTTATAGCGTGAACACCTTGTCCATTGCCACAATGTCGGGAGGGCAAGACCCGGTCCGCGACCGGCGCGACGCGGGTCAGCGTTCGCGGAACGCCTCGTGGCGCAGCTTCAGGACCGGCTTGACCAGGTATTCCAGCACCGACTTGCGGCCGGTGCGGATGTCGACGATGGCCTGCATGCCGGGCACGATGGGCAGCTTGCCTTCCTCCTTGCCCAGGAAGGTCTTCTTGGTCTCGATGATGACGCGGAAGAACGGCATGCCCGACTGGTCGGTGGTCGAATCCGGGGCGACGCGGATCACGGTGCCGTCCAGGCTGCCGTAGCGCACGAAGTCGTAGGTCGAGATCTTGACCCGCGCCGGCTGGCCCTCGGTCACGTAGCCGCGGTCGGTGGGGCTCAGCTTGGCCTCCACCACCAGGTTCTCGCCCGTGGGCACGATCTCCATGATCGGCTCGCCGGGGCGCACCACGCCGCCGATGGTGTTGTAGCGCATGTTCTTGACCACGCCGTCGATGGGGCTCTTGATCTCGGTGCGCAGGTCCTGCTTGTCGGCCTGGCTGAGCAGTTCCATGATCCGGTCGATGGACTGCACGGTCTTGCCCAGCTCGTCCTGGGCCTCGCGCTGGAACCGGATGCGGCCCTCGGCCAGGCGCTGGCGCGACTCGGCCAGGGCGGCGCGGGCCTTGGGCACGGCCTGGGCCAGGCTCTGGCGCTCGCCCTCCATGCTCTCCACCTCGGCCTCCAGGGTCAGGTGCTCCATCTTCGAGGTCAGGCCGTCGGCCAGCAGGGACTTGGACATGGCGAAGCGCCGCTGCGCCAGCTTCAGGTTCTTGTTCACGGCCCGCTCGCGGGCTTCCAGCTCGCGGATGTCCAGCTCGCGCTGGCGCGCCTGCTCCTTGAGCACGTTCAGGCTCGATTCCAGCTCGCGCTGCCGCGCGTCGAAGGCCTGGCGCTGGGCCACCACCTGGGACGGCCGCCGCTCGGCCACGTCCTTGGGGAACTCCAGGGGCTTGTCGTGGGCCTCGGCCTCCAGCTTGGCGCGGTCCAGCAGCAGCCCGTCCAGGCGCACCTGCAGCTCCTCGCGGTTGGTGCCGCCCGAGCCCAGGTCGAGCTGGGCCAGGGGCTGGCCCTCCTTCACCGTGTCGCCCTCCTGCACGTAGAGCTCCTCGATGATGCCGCCTTCCAGGTGCTGGATCACCTTCAGCTTGCCCTGGGGCACCACCTCGCCCGAGGCCACGGCCACTTCTTCGAGCTGGGCCATGTAGGCCCAGGCCAGGGCGCCGGTCAGCAGCAGCATGACGATCCAGGCCAGGGGCCGCCAGGTGGGGATCGGATGGCCGCCCAGCAGGGTGTCCAGGCGCGGGGCGGTCATGCCGATCCTCCGCCGGCCGCTTCCTCGCGCCGTTCCGGCGCGGCCCCGGCCGCCGCGGCCGGGCCGGGCACCGCCGCCGGTGCCGCCGCCGCCTGGACCGGCTTGGGCGCCGTGCCCAGGATGCGCGGGATCAGCTTCTTGGCCGGGCCGGCCAGGGCGATGCGGCCCTTCTCCAGGGCGATCAGGGTGTCGCAGGCGGCCAGCAGGATCGGGCTGTGGGTGACCACGATCACCGTGCGGTTGCGGCCGATCTCGGTCAGCACCCGGCGCAGCTCGGCCTCGGCCTGGCGATCCAGGTTGCTGGACGGCTCGTCCATCAGCACCACCGGCGGGTCGCCGACCAGGGCCCGGGCGATGGCCAGGCGCTGTCGCTGGCCGCCGGACAGGCGCCGCCCGGCCTCGCCGATCTCGGCGCCGTAGCCGTCGGGCAGGTCGACGATGAAGGCGTGGGCGCCGCCCTCCTTGGCCGCCTTGACGATCTCCTCGTCGGTGGATTCGGGGCGGCGGTGGGCGATGTTGTCGCGCACGGAGCCCGAGAACAGGACGCATTCCTGGGGCACGTAGCCGACCCAGTGGGCCAGCTCGCGGCGCGAGAACTGGCCGATGTCGGCGTCGTCCATCAGGACCCGGCCGCTGGCCGGGCGATAGAGGCCCTGCATCAGCTTCAACAGGGTGGTCTTGCCGCTGCCGTTGCGCCCGACCAGGGCGTGGACGCCGCCGGCGGGGATCTTGATGCGCACCCCGTTGACCACCGGCTCGTCGCCGTCGCGGTAGGCGAACACCACGTCCTCCAGGGTCAGGGCGCCCTGGGGCCGCTCGCTGGCGATGACGCTGTCGCGGCGGTCCTCGTCCAGGATGAACACCTGGCCCAGGCGGTCGACCGCCTCGCGGTACGAGGCGAACACCCGCCACTGCTGCACCAGCTGGTTCAGCGGGCCCAGCATGCGGGCGCTGAGCATGTTGGCGGCGATCAGGGCGCCGATGGTCAGCTCCTGGTGGATGATGGCGACGGCGCCGACCGAGGTCATGGCCACCGTGGTGGCCATGGTCAGGGAGGTGCCCAGGTTGGAGAAGCCGTCGTTGCGGCTGCCGCGGAAGGCGGCGCGCTCGATGTTGGTGGCGTGGCGGTCCTCCCAGCCCGGGCGCAGGGCGTCCTCCATGGCCAGGGCCTTGATGGTGGTGCGGCCCGAGATCATCTCGGCCACCAGGCCGTCGCGGGCCATGGAGCTGTCACGCTCGCGCCGGCTGGCCTCGGTCATGACGTGGCCGGACATCCAGGCCACCACCATGAACAGGGGCACGATCACCGCCAGCACCCAGGCCAGGGGCGGGGCGATGATGATCACCAGGCCCAGGAACAGGATCGCGAAGGGCAGGTCCGCCAGCAGCACCGCCGACGGCCCGGACAGGGTGTTGCGGACCACGTCCACGTCCCTGAACAGGGCCTGCCAGAAGGCGGCCGGGCGGTGCTCCAGCTCGCGCAGGGGCAGGCCGGTGACCTTGTCGAACAGCTTGCGCCCCACCTCCACGTCCAGGCGCAGGGCGATGGTCTGCATGATGCGCGAGCGGGACTGGCGCAGGATCCATTCGAACAGCAGCACCAGGGCGACGCCGATGACCAGCCCCTGCAGGGTGCTGATGCCGGCGTGGAACACCACCCGGTCATAGACCTGCAGCACGAACACCGGCACCGCCAGGGCCAGCATGTTGATGAAGAACGACATCAGCATCACTTCCCGGAACACCGAGCGGATCGGCTTCAGGAAGGGTTTCAGCCACTTGCGGTTCTTGGGTGCTTTCATGGTCCCTGCGGCGGCGGTGGGTCGCGGTCCCCTGGTTCCGGCCCGCCCGCATCCCGGCGTTGCGGCCCGGGCGGGCAGTATAGTCGCTGGGAATCGTTCGCACCAGCGGCATGTCCCCCGGCCCCCGGGGCCGGCGGCGCGGTCCCCGCCGCTTCCATTTGCCCGGGACATGCTCTAGGGTTTGGCCGGTTGCCACGGGTGCCGGGACGGATCGTCTGGGGTGTTGAAAGGGCTTTTCAAAAGGCCGAAGACGGCGCGCAAGTCGGGCCGCAGGTCCGGCCGCCGGCGGGCGCTGATCGGCATCGACCGCTGGATCGGCCTGCTGCTGCTGGTTACGGCGGTGGTGGTCCACTTCTGGAACCCGGCGCCGGTGGAGATCCTGCAGGTCAAGCTGTTCGACGCCTACCAGCGGCTGAAGCCGCGGCCCATCCCCGAGACCCGGTTCAAGCCGGTGACCATCATCGACCTGGACGAGGGCAGCCTGTCGGAATACGGCCAGTGGCCCTGGCCGCGCACCCTGATCGCCGAGCTGGTGCAGAAGACCATGAGCCAGGGCGCCGTGCTGGTGGCCTTCGACATGGTGTTCGCCGAGCCCGACCGCATGAGTCCCAAGGACATCGTCAAGAACGTCATCGGCCTGGACCAGGAGACCAGCGACCGCCTGGCCCACCTGCCCAGCAACGACCTGGTGTTCGCCGACGTGATCAAGCGCGGCCGCGTGGTGCTGGGCCAGGCCGGCTACCGCCTGAAGCAGCGCAAGCACACCACGGCGCCGATCGGCACCTCGGTGGCCATCCGCGGCCCCGACCCGACCCCCTACATGCCCGAGTTCCCGGAACTGGTGCGCAACATCGACACCATCGAGCAGGCCGCCGCCGGGCGCGGCATCTTCTCGCTGCAGCCGGAACGGGACGGCATCGTGCGCCGGGTCCAGGCCCTGTTCCGCCACGAAGGCAAGCTGTACCCGACCCTGACCGTCGAGATGCTGCGCGCGGCCTTCGGCAACCGCACCATCGTCGCCTTCTCCAACGAGGCGGGCATGACCGAGATCGGCGTCGCCTCGGCGCGCCAGTTCCCGCCCAAGGGGCTGAAGATCCCCACCGACCGGCGCGGCCGCATCTGGCCCTACTTCTCCGAGTCCGACGAGGCCAAGTACGTGCCGGCGCGCGACATCCTGAACGGGTCCGTGGACCCGGCGCTGCTGAAGGGCAAGCTGACCATCCTGGGCACTTCGGCGGTGGGGCTGCTGGACGTGCGGTCGACCCCGGTCAGCGAGATCATCCCGGGGGTCGAGGTCCACGCCCAGATCATCGAGGCCGCGTTCACCAACAGCTTCCTGCTGCGCCCCAACACCATCGAGCTGTTCGAGTACCTGCTGATGATCGGCGTCGGGCTGCTGATGATCTGGCTGGTGCCGCGCGCCAGCGCCCACTGGACGGCGCTGCTGTTCCTGGTCATCGCCGGCGCCGCCATGGGCACGTCGTGGTACCTGTTCGCCGAACAGAGGACCCTGTTCGACGTCGGCTATTCGGTGATCACCATCCTGCTGCTGTACACGCTGCTGATCTACCTGGGCTACGCCAAGGAGGAGAACGAGCGGCGCCAGGTGCGCAACGCCTTCTCGCACTACCTGTCGCCGGCCATGGTCGAGAAGCTGGCCGAGGACCCGGACCAGCTCGCCCTGGGCGGCGAGAACCGCGAGATGACCATGCTGTTCTGCGACGTGCGCGGCTTCACCACCATCTCGGAACAGTACGACGCCTCGGGCCTGACCCAGTTGATCAACCGCCTGCTGACCCCCCTGACCCAGGTGATCCTCAACTGCCAGGGCACCGTGGACAAGTACATGGGCGACTGCATCATGGCGTTCTGGAACGCGCCCCTGGACGACCCCGACCACGCCCGCAACGCCTGCGTCGCGGCGCTGGAGATGCAGCGCCAGATGGTGCCGCTGAACGACTCCCTGGCGGTCGACGCCGAGCGCGAGGGCCGCGTGTTCATGCCGTTCCGCATCGGCGTCGGCCTGAACACCGGCGACGCCGTGGTCGGCAACATGGGGTCCGAGCAGCGCTTCGACTATTCGGTCCTGGGCGACAACGTGAACCTGGCCTCGCGCCTGGAGGGCCAGTGCAAGACCTATGGCACCGACATCCTGGTCGGCGAGAACACCCAGGCCGCGGCGCCGGACATGGCCTTCCTGGAGCTCGACCTGGTGCGCCTGAAGGGCAAGACCGAGGCCAACGCCGTCCACACCCTGCTGGGCGACGCCGAGGAGGCCCGCGGCGACGGCTTCCGCCAGCTCGCCGCCGCCCATGCCCAGATGCTGGCCGCCTACCGCGCCCGCGACTGGGCCACCGCCCGGGCCAAGGTGGTCGAGGCGCGGTCGAAGCAGAACGGCTACAACCTGGACGCCTACTACGACCTGATGATGGAACGCATCGAGGACTTCGAGGCCGAACCGCCGCCGCCCGACTGGGACGGCGTCTACGTGGCCGAGACCAAGTAGCCGGCCAGAGTTCCGGTCACAAGGTCAGCGTCACCTCGACCACCGGCTCGGAGATCAGGTTGCGGGTCTTGAAGCCCATGGACTTGACCAGGTCCAGCATGCGCCGGTTCTCGCGCAGCACCTGGCCCACCACCTGCTTGGTGCCGCGCTGGCGGCAGTACCGGACCATCTTGTCCAGCATCTTCCAGCCCAGCTTCTGCCCCTTCAGGTCCGACCGCACGACGATGGCGTATTCCGCCCGCTCGTTGTCGGGGTCGGTCACCGTGCGCACCACGCCCAGGGTCTCGTCGGTGCCGCCGGGCGTCTCGGCGGTGGCGATGAAGGCCATCTCGCGGTCGTAGTCGATCTGGGTCAGGCGCGCCATCTCCGTGTGCGGCAGCTCGCCGACCAGGCCGAAGAAGCGGAACCGGATGTCCTCGGGGGTCAGCTTGGACAGGAACTCGTAGTGGTTGGGCTCGTCCTCGGGCCGGATCGGGCGCAGCAGCACCTTGCGGCCCGAGCGCAGGGTGAAGGGCTCCTCCAGCTCGCGCGGGTAGGGGCGGATGGCCAGGCGTTCGGACTGCGGCGGCGGGTGCTGCAGGCGGATGCGGGCGTCCAGCGCCAGCACCCCGTTCTCGTCGGCGAACAGGGGGTTGATGTCCAACTCGGCGATCTCGGGGATGTCCACGGCCAGCTGCGACACCTGCAACAGGGTCAGCGACAGGGCGTCCAGGTCGATGGGCGGCCGGTCGCGGTACCCGTGCAGCAGCCGCGCCACCCGGGTGCGGCGCACCAGGTCCCGGGCCAGGCTCATGTTCAGGGGCGGCAGGGCCACGGCGCGGTCGCCGATGACCTCCACCGCCGTGCCGCCCTGGCCGAACAGGATCACCGGGCCGAAGATGGGGTCGGTGGCGATGCCGACGATCAGCTCGTGGGCGCCCGGGCGCTGCGCCATGCGCTGCACGCTGAAGCCCTGCAGGTCGGCGTGGGGGGCCGCCTTCTTGATGGTGGCGACCATGTTCTCGGCCGCCGAGATCACCGACGGACGGCTGTCCAGGAACAGGTCGACGCCGCCCATGTCCGACTTGTGGCTGATGTTGGGCGACAGGATCTTGAGCGCCACCGGAAAGCCCATCTCGGCGGCCTTGTCGGCGGCCTCCTCGGGGGTGGTGGCGATGTGGGTCTCGACCGTTGGGATGCCGTAGGCGGCCAGCACCGCCTTGGCCTCGGGCTCGCTGACCATGTCGTGGCCCGAGGCGAGCGTGCCCTCGATGATCAGCCGCGCCGTCGCCGTGGCCGGGGTGAACTCGGCCGGCGCCGAGGGCGGCGTCTCCATCAGGGTTTCCTGGTTGCGGCGGTAGTTGACCATGTGCATGAAGGCGCCGACGGCCTGTTCCGGCGTCTCGAAGGTGGGGATCCCGGCGTCCGAGAACATGCGCCGCGCCGGCATCACCGTGTCGCCGCCGACCCAACTGGTCAGCAGGCGGCCGGGGCTCTTGCCGGCGGCGCCGATCACCGCCTCGGCGGTGCCGGTGGCCGAGGCGGTGGCGGTTGGCGCGTGCATGACCAGCAGGGCGTCCACCTCCTTGGCCGCGCTCAGGATCTCCACCGCCTGGGTGTACCGCTCGCCCGGCGCGTCGCCGATGATGTCGATCGGGTTGTTGTGCGACCAGGTGGGCGGCAGCACGGCGTTGAGCTTCTCCATGACGTCGTCGCTCAGGCGCGCCAGGTGGCCGCCCTGGGTCACCAGCTCGTCCACGGCCATGACGCCGATGCCGCCGCCGTTGGTCAGGATCGCCAGGCGGTCGCCGCGCGGCGGGCGCGAGCGGGCCAGAGTCTCGACCGCGGCGAACAGCTCGTCGACCCGGTTCACCCGCAGCATGCCGGCGCGGCGGATGGCGGCGTCGAACACGTCGTCGGCGCCGGCCAGGGCGCCGGTGTGCGAGGCGGCGGCGCGCGCCCCTTCGGCGACGCGGCCCGACTTGATGACCACGATCGGCTTGTTGCGCGCCGCCGCCCGGGCGGCGGACATGAAGTTGCGCCGCTCGCGGATGGATTCGATGTACAGCAGGATGGCCCGGGTGCCGGGGTCGCTGCCCAGGTAGTCGATGACGTCGCCGAAGTCCACGTCCAGGCCGTCGCCCAGGGACACGAAGTGCGAGAACCCGATCTCGTGGGTGCGCGCCCAGTCCAGCACCGCCGTGCACAGGGCGCCGGACTGGGACACGAAGGCGATGCGCCCCGGGTCCGCCGGTAGGTGCGAGAAGCTGGCGTTCAGGCCGATGCCGGGCACCAGCAGGCCCAGGCAGTTGGGGCCCAGGATGCGCATGCCGCCGTGGCGCGCCGCGTCCATCATGTCGTCGGCGGCGGTGCGGCCCTCGCCGGTCTCTTCGCGGGTCATGCCGGCGGTGATGGTGATGGCGGCGGTGGTGCCCAGGGCCACCAGTTGTTCGACGATCTGCGGCACCACCTTGGGCGGGGTGCAGATCACCGCCATGTCCGGCACCTGGGCCAGGGAGGCCACGTCTGGATAGGTCAGCACCCCGGCCACCGAGGTGTACTTGGGGTTGACCGGCATGATCGGGCCCGAGAACCCGCCCTGCAGCAGGTTGCGCATGACCAGGTTGCCGACCGTGCCGGCACGGTTGGAGGCACCGACGACGGCAACGGAACTGGGTTTGAACAGCTTGTGGAGGTGGCGAATGCTCATGCAACTAACCTTGGCCTGCGGAACGTGGCGGCAGGACGAGCTCCACCCAAGTATAGCACGGCGCCGCGAAATGGCGCCGGGGTCGGTTCCGGGGGGGCGGCCTTGCTGTTGTTTTTGGCCGATTCGGCCCCGACGGCGACAATGTAGGGTGGCCTATTGTGCAATGCAACATGAAACGGGTGACCGTTTCATGTCCATCCGCACCTGTGGCCCGCGGGCCACGGTTCAGCCGGCCAGTTCGGGCCGGTCGGCGAACAGGTCCAGGGCCTCGGGGTTGGCCAGGGCCTCCTTGTTCTTCACCGGGCGGCCGTGCACCACGTCGCGCACCGCCAGCTCGGTGATCTTGCCCGACTTGGTGCGCGGGATGTCGGCCACCTGCACGATCCGCGCCGGCACGTGGCGCGGCGTGCAGTTGGCGCGGATCTGACGGCGGATGCGGTCGGCCAGGGCGTCGTCCAGGGTCAGGCCGGGGCGCAGCACCACGAACAGCACCACCCGGGTGTCGTTGTCCCATTCCTGGCCGATGACGATGGCCTCCACCACTTCGTCCAGCTTCTCCACCTGGCGGTAGATCTCGGCGGTGCCGATGCGCACCCCGCCCGGGTTCAGCACCGCGTCCGAGCGGCCGTAAATGACGAATCCGCCGTGTTCCGTGATCTCCACGAAGTCGCCGTGGCACCACACGTTGGGGAAGCGGGCGAAATAGGCGTCGTGGTAGCGCGACCCGTCGTCGTCGTGCCAGAACCCCAGCGGCATGGACGGGAAGGCGTTGGTGCAGACCAGCTCGCCCTTCTCGCCCACGACTTCCTGTCCTTCGTCGTCGAACACCGTGGTCGCCATGCCCAGGCCCTTGGCCTGGATCTCGCCGCGCCACACGGGACCGGTGGGGTTGCCCAGCATGAAGCAGGAAATGATGTCGGTGCCGCCCGAGATGGAGGCCAGGTGGATATTCGCCTTCACCTTGTCGTACACGTAGTCGAAGCTCTCCGGCGCCAGGGGCGAGCCGGTCGAGGTCATCAGCCGCACCCGCGACAGGTCGTGGGTGCCCTTGGGCGCGTAGCCGCCCTTGTTCAGGGCGTCGATGTACTTGGCCGAGGTGCCGAACACGTCCATGCCCTCGGCCTGGGCGAAATCGAACAGCACGTTGCCGTCGGGGTAGAAGGGCGAGCCGTCGTACAGCAGCAGGGTGGCCTCGGCGGCCAGGCCGCTGGCCAGCCAGTTCCACATCATCCAGCCGCAGGTGGTGAAGTAGAACAGCCGCTCGCCGGGCTTGATGTCGCAGTGCAGCTTGTGCTCCTTCAGGTGCTGCAACAGGGTGCCGCCGGCGCCGTGGACGATGCACTTGGGCGCCCCGGTGGTGCCCGACGAGAACATGATGTACAGCGGCGCGTTGAAGGGGAGCTGTTCGAAGTCGATGTCGCCGGCGGCGCGGCCGGCCAGGAAGTCGTCCAGCATCACCGCCGTCGGGCCCAGGCCCGAGATGTCGGGCGCCGGGCGGGTGTAGGGCACCACCACGGTGCGCTCGACGGTCGGCAACTGGGCCACGATCTCGGCCAGCTTGCCCAGGCAGTCGTGGGCCTTGCCGTTGTAGTGGTAGCCCTCGACGGCGATCAGGAACCGCGGCTCGGTCTGGCCGAAGCGGTCGACCACCCCCTGGACCCCGAAGTCCGGCGAGCACGAGGACCACACCGCGCCGACGCTGGCGGCGGCCAGCATGGCGACGATGGTCTCGGGCATGTTGGGCATGAAGGCGGCCACCCGGTCGCCGGGGCGCAGGCCCATGGCGCGCAGGGCCCGGGCCAGGACCGACACGGCGTCGTACAGCTCGGCCCAGGTCATGCGCCGGCGCACCTGGTCCTCGCCCCAGAACACCAGGGCCTCGGTGCCGTCGCGGCGGCGCAGCAGGTTCTGGGCGAAGTTCAGGCGCGCGTCGGGGAAGAACCGGGCGCCGGGAATCCTTTCGGGGTCGGCGATCACCGTCTCGCCCCAGGTCTCGGCGACAACCCCGGCGAAGTCCCGCAGGCTGGTCCAGAACCTGGCGGCCTCGGCCACCGAGAAGGCGTGCAGGCCGTCGTAGTCGGCGATGTCCGTGCCCCAGCGCGCGTTCACCGCGCCGATCAGGGCCATGATGTTGCTGGCGTCGATGCGCTCCTGGCTGGGCCGCCAGAGGGGCCTGTCCATGCCGCGTCCTCCCCCGCTTGACAATGGTTGCACCTGAAACTATCTAGTGGGCCGGGCGGGCGTTCGGCGGCGCCCGTTACCCGGACTCGGATTCGGGTGCAAGAACTACTGGAATTTTGCGGGAGAGCCAAGACATGAGCAAGCCGACCTTCGCCTCCACCGGCGACCTGGGCGACAAGACGGTCACCTTCGCCAAGCTGGCCGAGGGGGCCTACGCCTACACCGCCGAGGGCGACCCCAACACCGGGGTCATCGTCGGCGACGACGCGGTGATGGTGATCGACACCCAGGCGACCCCGTTCATGGCCGAGGACGTGGTGCGCCACATCCGCCAGGTCACCGACAAGCCCATCAAGTACATCCTGCTCAGCCACTACCACGCCGTGCGGGTGCTGGGCGCGGCGGCCTACGGGGCCGAGAACGTGATCGCCAGCCGCCGCACCCACGAGCTGATCGTCGAGCGCGGGCAGTTCGACTACGACAGCGAGCTGGGCCGCTTCCCGCGCCTTTTCCAGGGCGCCGAGACCATCCCCGGCCTGACCTGGCCCAACATCGTGTTCGACGGCAAGCTGACCGTGGACCTGGGCAACCGCCCGGTGGAGATCTGGAACCCCGGCCGCGGCCACACCCAGGGCGACACCATCGCCTGGCTGCCCGACGTGGGCGTGCTCTATTCCGGCGACCTGGTCGAGTTCGGCGCCACCCCCTACACCGGCGACGCCCACCTGGCCGACTGGCCGGCGACCCTGGACGCCCTGCGCGCCCTGAAGCCCAGCAAGCTGGTGCCCGGGCGCGGCGACGCCCTGCAGACGCCCGAGCTGTGCGAGGAGGCCATGCGCCAGACCCAGGCCTTCATCACCGACCTCTACGCCGGCGCCCAGGCGGCCCGGGCCCGGGGCGCCGACCTGAAGGGCGCCTTCGATTCCATCAAGGCCGCCATGGACCCCAAGTACGGCGACTGGGTGATCTACGAGCACTGCATGCCCTTCGACGTGTCGCGCGCCTTTGATGAGGCCGGCGGCATGGAGCGGCCGCAGATCTGGACCGCCGACCGCGACCGCGAGATGTGGGCGGCCCTGAACGGGTAGGGGCGGCGCCGGCCCGTACCGCCGGCGCGGGTCCGGCCAAAACGGTTGCACCCCTCGGGGTGGTAATGTCATGCTGGGGCCGGTGCCGCCGGTCCGGCGAAGCGACAACAAGAACAACGGGCGGCGCCCGCGATGTCCCAGTCGAGGGAAGGGGTCGCCATGTCGCATCCGCCGCTGTCGCGCCTGTGGGCCGGCGCCATCCTGGCGCTCGTTGCCTTGTCGGCGCCGTTCCAGTCCGCGTTGGCCCAATCCACGACGTCCGACGCCGCCGCCGACGGCTTCTTCGGCCGCGCCAAGAAGGTCACCGGCGACCGCGCCGACAAGCTGCGCGGCGCCTTCCAGCCCCGCG
>JACKKN010000011.1 GCA_024236415.1 Hyphomicrobiales bacterium | reverse complement strand
GCTGACCCTGCCCGGGGAGGCGCAGACGGTGATCCTGACCCGCACCGCGACCCGCAGCTCGGCCATGCCCGAGGGCGAGGATCTGGCCACCCTGGGCCGGTCGGGCGCCACCCTGGCGATCCACCTGTCGGTGACCAACCTGGCCGTGGTGGTGCGCGAGCTGGCGCCGCTGTACGGCGCCGACTGTCCGGTGGTGGTGGCCTATCGGGTCACCTGGCCCGACGAGATGATCCTGCGCGGCACCCTGGCCGACATCCGCGACCAGGTGAAGGCGGCGGGCCTGACCCGCACCGCCCTGATCCTGGTCGGCCCGGCCCTGGCCGACCGGACCTTCGCCGACTCGCGCCTGTACGCCGCCGACCACCACCACGTGCTGCGCCCCCGCCCCGGCGCCGACGGCTGAGCCGCGGCCGGGCCGCCGCAATCCCCTTTGCCGCCGCGCGCGCCTGCGCTACAAAGGGCCCGATGGCCCCGTAGCTCAGTCGGATAGAGCAACAGATTCCTAATCTGTAGGTCGCAGGTTCGAATCCTGCCGGGGTCACCACCCCGTCCCCGCCGTCATCTTCCTACTGGCATTTCAGCGGTGTCGGGGTCTGCCAGCGGCCGTGGCAGGTCAGCCTTGCCGGCCCGTCGGCGGTGAACACGGTTTCGTAACCCTTGATGACGCCGCCGCCGGTGTAGGTGGTGGGCAGCGGGCCGCCCGCGGTCTTGACCGGGCCGGTGATGGTGTAGGCGCCGTTCACCTGGCGCCCCTCGTCGTCGCGGAAGGTGTAGGTGGTGGTGGCGTCGACCACGCCGTTCGCCACCTCGAAGTGGAACTCGGTGGACGGCTTGACCCAGCGGTTGGTCAGGCCGCAGTTGCGGCCGCCCGGGCTGACCACGCAGTCCGGTTTCCACTCCCCGTTGCGGCCGTGGCCGCGCTGGTCCAGGTCGACCCAGAAGGTGCCGTCGACGCAGGCGTTGAATTCGGTGTCGGTGCTGTGGGTGCAGTTCATGCGCCAATGGGCGGTCAGGCGGCCTTGTTCCTCCTGCGGCCCGGTCTGGGCCTGTGCCAGCTCCTGGCGCCGCTTGTCGGCGCAGTCGCGGATCTGGCCCTCGATGATGGCCATCATGCCCTCCCAGGCCTCGGTCACCTCGAACGCCTCCTGGGCCTTGGCCGCGTCCTCGATGCGGGCCAGGATGGTGTTCAACTGCCGCACCTTGTCGCGCAGGCCGCGGTTCTTCTCTTCCAGGGCCTTCTTCTCCTTCTCCAGGTCGCGCAGGCGCACGAACTCGGGGTGCTGGTCGATGCGCCGGCCCAGGGCGGCGACGGCGTTGCGGCGGGCGGCGATGCCGGCGAACAGGGCCGTCTGGCTGTCGTAGTCCACGGCCGTGGACAGGGGCGCCATGGACGCGGGGCCGCCGTAGGTGCCGGCAAAAGTGCCCAGGGCCGCGGCGACGGCGTTGTTGATGTTGGCGATCTCGGCCTGGATGGCGGGGGTGGTGGCGGTGCGCGAGTAGCCGATCCCGGTGCCGACGCTGCGGAACCCCTGGCGGATGCCGCCGCTGGCGCCGCTGATGGCGGTCACGTAGCCTTCCACGGCGCGGCGGTCGGCGCGGAACCGCTCCAGGGCGTCGGCGCCGGCGCGCAGGTCGTTGAGGGCCTTCTGGTTGGCGGTGGTCTTGGCGGCCAGCAGGTCCTTGGCGGCCAGGAAGGGGCCGGGCGTCGGCGGCACGTGGCCGTAGGCCGGGCTGCCGGGGTCGTAGGCGCGCACGGCGCGCCAGGCCTCGGCGGCGGCGTCGTCCCGCGCCCTTTCGGCCTCGGCCAGGTTGCGCTTGGACTCGGCGCGCCAGGCCTGCAATTCCCGGTACTCGCGGTAGATGTCGTCGCCGGTGGCCTGGGCGATCTCCTGGCAGCTTTCATAGGCGATGCGGGTCAGGAAGTTCTGCAGCTGGTCCATGGTCTTGATGTTCTCGCGCAGCAGGTCGTCCAGGGTCACGGCCCGGGCCTGGGCCGAGGCCAGGGTCAGGGCGAGCACCACCAGGGGCACGGCCAGCAGCGCCGCCACCAGCGAGGCGACCATGGCGGTCACGGCCAGGACGGCGGTGTTGCGTCTCCAGAATCGGTTGGCCATGGCTCGGTCCTCCTCGGTGCCGGCGGCCGGGTCAGTTGGTGCCGGCGGGCGGCGCCGGCCCGATGACGGTGGTCTCGCCGCCGCCCGGCTGCAGGCGCCGCATCAGCCGGTCCACCAGCCCGGGCGTCACCCGGCCGTCCACCGCCAGGCCGGTGTCGCGCTGGAACCGGCGCACGGCGTCGCGGGTGGCGGCGTCGATCACCCCGTCGTCGCGGCCCGGGCCGTAGCCCAGGTCGTGGAGCATGATCTGGGCCAGGATGCGGGTGTCCAGGTTGGCGCCGTCGGGGTCACTTGACTCCTGAACGGGTGCCGGGGCGGGTGCCGGAGCGGGTGCCGGAGCCGGAACCGGAGCCGGCGCCGATGCCACCGGGGCGGCGGACGGCGGGCCCAGGCGCGGCGCGGTCAGGGCGCGCAGGGTGTCGGCGCCGCCGGTGAAGGGGCGGTCGGCGGCCGACGGGGTGGCGCGGCCGGCGGTCCAGGACAGGATGGTCTCGGCCCGGGCCAGCACCGGGCGCAGGTCCAGCCGCTGGCGCACCGCCAGGCGCAGGCCGTCGCGCAGCCGCGACAGGGATGCCAGGGCGGCCAGGGCATAGGCCGCGTCGGGCCGGTCGCCGGGCCATTGGCGGCAGGTGGCGATGCGCCGGTTCAGGTGCGCGACCAGGTCCTCGGCCGCCGGCCCGGCGCGGGCCATGATGCCGTCCAGCGCCCGGTCCAGGTCCTCCTGGCGGCGCAGGTGCTCGGCCTCCCGCGCCAGGCTCGCGTCGGCCTCGGCGGCCGGCAGGCGGCCCAGCACCACCTGCATGCGCATCACCTGGTCGGCGGCGGCCAGGGCCCGGCGCAGGTGCACGGCGCGGGTGGCGTAGGCCGCCATGGCCCGCTTCAACACCGACAGGCGTTCCGCCGCGCCGCCGCCACGCGGCTTGGGCGCGGACGCCGGGGCCGCCGGGGCTGCCGGGGCCGCCGGGGCGGGCGCCAGCAGGGTGACGGTGATGGCGCCGGTGTTGCCGGCGCTGCTGCTGCCCTCGACGGCGTCCCACAGGTGCAGTTCCAGGGGCCGACCGGCGCCGGTCAGCTCGACGGTGTAGACGTGGCCGGGGTCGTAGGGCAGGGGCCCCAGGCCCCTGGCGGCGCGGATCTCGTTGATGCCCTTGCCGTCGATGCGCAGTTGCTGCCAGGCCTGGGGCGGGGTGCAGCGGCCGGGCCGGTCGCACCATACGGCGTCAATGCCCTGGGGCGGCCCGCCCCAGGCGCTGAAGGTGCCCTCGGCCCGCAGGCGGTAGGGGGCGCCGGCCGCCAGGGCGGTGCGGGTCTGGAACTTGCGCCCCTGGTCGGCGCGCAGTTCCAGGCGTTCCACCGCCGTCCACTCCTGGGCCCAGGCCGGCCGGAGGCTCCAACCCGCGGCCAGGGCCGCGGCCAGCAGTCCGAATCGAAGAATCCCGCCCCATGCGCCCATGGTCCGCCCCTCCGCGTCGGGTCAGGCGGGGGGCCGCAGGGCCCCCTGCGCGCCCATCCATTGTAGACCCTTGGGGGAATTTCGCCAAGAAAACACACCGGATTTTCTGTAAAACCGGCCGGTACGTGGCGCCGGGCGGCGCTACTCCTCGCCCTCCGGACGGCCGCCGCCCAGGGGGCCACGCAGCGGCCCCAGGACCAGGTCGCGCACGTCGCGGGGCTGGCGGGCCAGGGCGTCCATCAGGCGGTGCAGCTCGGCCCGGGTGGCGTAGAGCTGGTCCACCAGCGACAGCACCAGGGGCAGGGTCTCCTCCTCCACCCCCAGGTCGTGGCGCATTTCGTGGATCAGGCGCACCCGCGCCACCTCCATGGCCGAGAACAAGTAGGCGCCGCCTTCCCGCTCGGCCCGCACCCACCGGTTGCGGATCCACACGTGCAGGTCGTCGGCGGTGATGCCCTGGACCAGGCGCAGCAGCTCGCGCTCGTCGATCATGGCCGCTTCTCCCCCGCCTTGCCGCCGCGCGGCGCGTAGGGGTGCTTGTCGCCCCACCGGCGCAGGAAGTCCTTCAGCTCGTCGTCGGGCCGGTCGGGCAGCACCACCCGCAGCGTCACGTACTGGTCGCCGGCGGCGGCGCCGCGGCGGCCGGGCACGCCCTTGCCCTTCAGGCGCAGCACCGTGCCGGTGTTGGACCCGGCCGGCACGGTCAGGGTCACGGTGCCCGACACCGTGGGCACGGGGATGCGCGCGCCCAGCACCGCCTCGGGCAGGCTGACCGACAGGTCCATGTGGATGTCGCCGCCGCGCCGGGTGAACACCGGATGGGGCCGCACCTCGACCTCCACCAGGGCGTCGCCGGCCGGCGCCCCCTGGCCGCCCGGCAGGCCCTGGCCGCGCAGGCGCAGCACCTGGCCGTTCTCCAGCCCCGGCGGGATGGTCACGTCCAGGGTGCGGCCGTCGGGCAGGGTCACGCGCCGGGTGGCGCCGTTGACCGCGTCCAGGAAGTCCACCGCCAGGTGGTAGCGCAGGTCGCCGCCGGCGAAGCGGAAGGTGCGCGCGAAGCCCTCGCCGCCGCCGCCGCCGGGCCGGTGCGCGAACATGTCGCCGAAGATGTCGCCCAGGTCCACGAATTCGCCCGGGTCGGCCCGGTGGTAGCGGAAGGCGCCGTCGCCGTCGGCGTAGTTGCGGTAGAAGCTGCGCGGCTTCTCGGCGCCGCTGGCGTCGATCTCGCCGCGGTCGTAGCGGGCCCGCTTGTCCTTGTCGCCCAGGATGTCGTAGGCCGCGGCGATGGCCCGGAACCGGGCCTCGGCCGCCTTGTCGCCGGGGTGCAGGTCGGGGTGGCAGCCCTTGGCCAGCTTGCGGTAGGCGGCACGGATCGCCTTGTCGTCGGCGTCCTTGGCCACCCCCAGGACCGTGTAGGGATCGTCCGCCATGGCTGTCGTCTCTGCCCTTTCCGTCTTTACTCCATCCCTTTTATTTTTCCCGTTGTCGCCGCCTTTCAATCCCCCCGGGCCCGGTCGATGATGGCGTCGAAATCGCAGCCCGCCGGCAGGGTGCCGTAGGCGCCGCTCCAGCGTCCGCCCAGGCGCGAGGCGCAGAAGGCATCGGCCACCGCCGCCGGCGCGTGGCGCACCAGCAGCGACGCCTGCAGGGCCACGGCCAGGGATTCGGTCAGGCGCCGGGCGCGCAGCTCGGGCTCGGCGCGGTCGGCCAGCTCGGCGCCCAGGGCGTCCACGGCGGCGTCCAGGGCGGCGTTGCCGCCGCGCGCCGCCGCCAGTTCGTCCAGCACCGCCGGCAGGGCCCCCTCGTCGCGGGCCAGGGCGCGCAGCACGTCCAGGCAGATGACGTTGCCCGACCCCTCCCAGATGCTGTTCACCGGCGCCTCGCGGTACAGCCGCGGCAGGGGCGAGTCCTCGATGTAGCCGGGGCCGCCGTGGCACTCCATGGCCTCGTAGGCGTGGCCCGGGGCGCGCTTGCAGATCCAGTACTTGCCGATGGCCGTGGCCAGGCGGGCGAAGGCGGCGGCGGCCGGATCGCCGGGCGCCGCGTCCAGGGCGCGGCCGATGCGCAGGGTCAGGGCGATGGCCGCCTCGGCCTCGATCGCCAGGTCGGCCAGCACGTTGCGCATCAGCGGCTGCTGGATCAGCTTCTTCTGGAACGCGGCCCGGTGGGTGGTGTGGTGCAGGGCCTGGACCAGCCCCTGGCGCATCAGCGCCGCCGAGCCGAAGCAGCAGTAGTACCGGGTGCCCTGGACCATGTCGATGATGGTGCGCACGCCGCGCCCCTCGTCGCCGACCATGACCCCGTGGGTGTCCTGCAGCTCCATTTCGGCCGAGGCGTTGGACCGGTTGCCCAGCTTGTCCTTCAGGCGCTGCAGGTAGAGGCCGTTGCGGCTGCCGTCGGGCTTCCAGCGCGGCACCAGGAAGCAGCTCAGCCCGTCGTCCGTGTAGGCGAGGGTCAGGAAGGCGTCGGACATGGGCGCCGAGCAGAAGAACTTGTGCCCGGTCAGGCGATAGGCGGCGCCGGGCCCGCGCGCCGCGCCGTCGGCCACGGCCCGGGTCGAGTTGGCGCGCACGTCCGACCCGCCCTGCTTCTCGGTCATGAACATGCCCATGGTGGCGCCGTGCTTCTCGGCCGCCGGGATGTCGCGGTCGTCGTATCGGGTGGACAGCAGGCGCGGGATCCAGTCGTCGCCCACCGCCGGGGTGCCGCGCAGGGGCGCCACCGCGGCATAGGTCATGGCCATGGGGCAGATGACCCCGGCCTCGGCCTGGTTCTGCATGTAGTTCAGCGCCGCGTGCACGACCTGCCCCCCCGGCTTGGGGTTGTTCCAGGCGAAATTGGGCAGGCCGTTGGCGATGGCCAGGTCCATCAGCGCGTGGTAGGCCGGGTGGAAGGTCACCTGGTTGACCCGCATGCCGTAGCGGTCGAAGGCCCTCAGCTCGGGCACCGCGCGGTTGGCCTGCTCGCCCAGGTCGAAGGTCGCGCGCGCGCCGGCGGCCGTGCCGAAGGCGGCCAGGGTCGTTTCCGCCCAGGCGCCGCCCTCCCGCGCCACGCCCTCGCGCAGGGCCCGGTCCGATGCCCACAGGTCCTGGTCGCCCAGGTGCGGCGGCATGTTGGTGACGTCGTGGGTGGGCAGCTCGGCCAGGGGCGCGCGCGGGATCATGGTGTCCTCCAAACCGTGGGGCTCCATTCTACCGCCGGTGGCCGGCGATTCCAGCCGGTGAAGGGGACTCGGGCGGGATCAGGCGGCGTCGGCCCGCTGCCGGCGGGTCAGCCAGTCCTCCAGCGAGCGCATGGCGTCGTCATAGCCGATGTCGGCGATCTCGGGCCCGTCGGAATAGCCCATGATGGCGTATTTGGCCACCGGCGGCTTCAGGTACACGTCGGCGATGCCCTGCATGACCCGCTGCTTCTGGGCCAGGCCGCCGATGGCGGTGGACCGGGTGATGATGTCGACGATGTTGGGCACGTGCATGGGGGCGGCGAAGGGGTTGATCTTGCTCATCAGCACCTTCACGCCGGACAGGCCGTCCTTGTACTCGGTGTTGGCCAGCAGGTCCTCGCGCGGGCTGACGTCGACGGCGATCATCTCGCCGCCCTCGTTGTAGCGCTGCATGATGTCGGCCGGCAGGTTGTTCAGCAGCGCCCCGTCCACCAGCAGGTCGCCGTGGTCGACCCGCGGCGGGAACAGGCCCGGCGGCGTGTTGCTGGCCAGCACCGCCTCCTGCAGCGGGCCCTTGTCGTGGACCACCACGCTGGCGCGGCTCAGGTTGCACGACACGGCGAAGAAGTTGCGCCACATGTCCTCGATCTCGGCGCCCTGCATCAGGCGGCGCACCCCGTGGATGAACCGCGCCCCGGCGAACACCGAGACCATGGGGATGGTCACCTGCTCGCCGGCCAGGCACAGGGCGAGGGTGCGCTGCAGGATCTCGTCGGGGCTCCACTGCATGGCGCACTGCGACGCGATCAGCGCCCCCATGCTGGTGCCCGCCACCAGGTCGATGGGGATGCCCAGCTCGTTCATGGCGCGCATGACGCCGACGTGGGCGAACCCGCGCGCCCCGCCGCCGCCCAGCACCAGCGCCACCGCCTTGCCGGTCAGGAACCGGGCCAGGCGGCCGAAATCCGTGTCGCTGCCCTTGCGCACGTGGTGGTGCATGCCGATCTTGCGCGCGTTCAGCCAGGCCAGGGTGCCCGACGGCACCTCGGTGCCCGGTTCCTGCAACAGCACCAGGCTCTTGCGCAGGCCCGGCACGTTCTCCTCGCGCAGCACCCGCTCCTCGACCGGGCCCAGCTCGGGCGCGCCCCGGGCCTCGGCCACGAACAGCACGTGGTCGGCCTGGCGCACGCAGCGCCGGGTCCAGTTGGAGAAGGTGCCGTCGGCCACGTAGACCATGAACTGGTGCGAGAATTCCTGCTGGTTCAGCCATTCCAGCAGCGGTCCGTTGACCGGGTCGTCGAACCCGGCCTGGGCCACCCGGTCGACGCCGAACCGGCTGTCGCACATGTCGCTGTTCAGGGCCAGGGTGCTGCCGATGCGCGACAGGGCCCGGGCCAGGGCCTCGCCGGCGTCGCGGATCGGCACCCCGGGGCCGACCGGCACCAGGGCGAAGGTGCTGGTCGAGTTCACCGGCTTGGCCGGGGCGCCGCCGGGGTCGCCCAGGTGCTGCTGCATCATGCGCACGAACAGGCGGTTCATGGGCCGCGGGTAGGCGTCCAGCAGGCGCATCAGCTCGTCGGCGTCCAGGCGGGCGTAGACCGTGTCGCGGATGGCCTTGACGTCGGCGGCGCGGGGGTTGCCGGTGATGACCCCGGCCTCGCCGACGCTGCCGCCCTGGCCGACCTCGTTCAGGAACACGTTGGAGCCGGGCTGCTGCTGCCAGATGCGCAGGCGGCCGCTGATGACGATATAGAGCGCGTCCGAGGGGTCGTTCTGGCGGAACAGGAAGGTTCCGCTTGGCACGTCGCGGATCTCCACCGCGCGCTCGATCTCGGCCAGGATCTTCTCGCCCAGGTCGGCGAACAGGGGGTTCAGGCGCATGATGACGTCGAAGTGGATGCGGTGGACCCGCTCGGCCATGGACCGGCCGACCCGGCGGAACGGATCGGGGTGGCGCTGCAACAGGTCGCGGTAGGCGTCGGGGGTCAGCAGCAGCAGCTCGCTGTCCGCCGCCGCCCGCACGGTGGCCGAGCGCAGGGCGCCGCGGAAGTCCTGGATCACGCCGACGCTGTCGCCGGGGCCGACCAGGGCCCGCTCCTGGCCCAGGCCCTTCCATTCCAGGATCACCGCCAGGTGGCCGCTGCGCACCAGGTACAGGCCGTCGGCCGGGTCGCCCTCGCGGAACAGGATCTCGCCCTCGGTGATCAGGCGCGTTTCCAGGGTCCGCGCCAGGTCGTCCAGCGCCGCGTCGGGAAAGCCGCGGAACAGCCGGTTGACGGCGAGGAAGCCCAGCAGGTCCGGTTCAGGCGGGGCGGAGGTCATGTTGTCGGGCGGGCTCCATCCCCGCGGGCCGTCAGCGGCCCCGTCTCTCGAGCCAGGCCTTGGCCATCAGTTCGGCCTGGCCGATCTCCACCGGGGTCATGCGGCGGCCGAAGGCGCGCAGGTTGTGGCGTGCGTCGCGGTCGCCCTTGCGCGCCGCCAGCAGGGTCCACATATAGGCCTTCATCTTGTCGGGCGCGGTGCCCTGGCCGGCATTGTACATGGTGCCCAGGACCGTCTGCGACCCCACGTGTCCCTGGTTGGCCAGTTCCACGAATTCGCGGAACGCGGTGTCGTAGTCGCCGGTGACGTAGGCCACGGCGGCGTCGTCGAAATCGGCCGGCGCCGCGGCGGTGGCGGTGAACAGGATTCCCAGCGCCAGGACGGCGGCCATCGGAAAGCGTTTCATGTGTCCTCCTCCGGCTGGCATGGTCATTCTATATGACGGTCAACCCTTAAGGAACGGTTGACGGCGGGCGGCGGCGCGCCGACGCCGGTCCCCGGCGCCTCAGCGGGTGAAGCCGAACAGCTTGTCCACGGGGATCGAGTAGTAGACCGTCAGGGTCTCGGTGCCCGGGTTGGAGTTGCCCAGGCTGGCGTTGGAGTAGTGCGAGATGGCCAGCCCCAGGCGCGAGCGGTCGTCGAAGCGGTAGGCGAACTCGATCTGCGAGCGGAACTCCAGCGGGTAGTCCAGGTCCAGGTCGCTGTTGCCGCCGAAGTAGTAGTGCGGCGCGAAGCTGGGCGTGACCACGAAGCGGCGCCCCAGATAGACGTCCAGCAGGATGCCGGCGCCGATGAAGCCGTGCCCGCCGGTGGCGCCGCCGGCGGCGACGAAGGGCTTGAAGTGCCACAGCTTCCAGTCCGACCGGTATTCCAGGCGGAACTCGGCGCCCGGGTCCTTCTGGCGGTTGAAGTCGAAGGCGCCGGCGCCCAGCGACACGAAGTCCGGGTCGTCGGCCCGGGCGGCACCGGTGCCGGCACCCAGGGTGGCGACCAGGGCGGCGATCAGGCAGATGAGGCCGAGGGTGGCACCCCGGCGGAAGGTCCTCGCGGGCACGGTGAACTCCCCAACTCTTTTTGAAACCCCGTTATTTTTCCGGGCATCATAGGGCGGTATCCCACAAACCGCCAGTGCGGGATTGCGCGCCGCGTCCTAGTCGCCGTCCAGGCGCGCCTTCATGCGCTCGGTCGCCTGCACCAGGCCGGCCAGGATGCCCGGTTCGAGCGCCGAGTGGCCGGCGTCGGGCACGATGGACATCTCGGCCCCCGGCCAGGCGCGCACCAGCTCGTCGGCCGAGGCGATGGGGCAGACCACGTCGTAGCGCCCCTGCACCACCAGGGCCGGCAGGCCGTGCAGGCGGCCGATGTGGCGCAGCAACTGCCCCTCGTCCAGGAACATGCGGTGCTGGAAGTAGTGGGCCTCGATGCGGGCCAGGGCCAGGGCGGCGCGGCCGCCGTCGATGGGGCCGCCGCGCAGGTCGGCGGCGTTGGGCACCAGGCGCGAGCAGGCGCTCTCGTACCGGCACCAGGCCGCCGCCGCCGGCAGGTGCGCCTGGGGGTCCGGGTCCATGAGCCGGCGGTGGTAGGCGGCCAGCAGGTCGCCGCGCTCGTCGGGCGGGACGTGGGCGGCGAAGTGGCGCCGGGCCTCGGGGAACAGGCGACGCATGCCGTTCAGGAACCAGTCCAGCTCGTCGGCCCGGGCCAGGAACACCCCGCGCAGGACGAAGCCAAGGCAGCGGTCCGGGTGCGCCTGCCCGTAGGCCAGGGCCAGGGTCGCCCCCCACGAGCCGCCGAACACCATCCACCGGTCCACCCCCAGGTGGCCGCGCAGGCGCTCCAGGTCCGCCACCAGGTGGCCGGTGGTGTTGTCGACCACGTCGGCGTAGGGGCGCGAGCGGCCGGCGCCGCGCTGGTCGTAGACCACGATGCGGTAGAACCGCGGGTCGAAGAAGCGCCGGTGCACCGGCGCGCTGCCGGCCCCCGGGCCGCCGTGGATGAACACCACCGGCACGCCCTCGGGGTTGCCCGACTCCTCCCAGTACATCTCGTGCCGGCCGTCCAGGTCCAGCCAGCCTTGCGCGTGGGGCTCGATTGCCGGATACAGGGTGATGCGGGCGGCGTGGGTGTCCATGGTCCTCGACCGGGCGGCTGCGGGAATCCCGGCATTATACCGGCCAGGGGACGGAGGACCAGTTGCAAGAACGGCGCCGAGCATGGTGGTGGCGGGGCGCGGCGCTGGCGCTGCTGCTGGTCGTCGCCGCGCCCCTGGCGGCGCGGGCCGGGGATGCCCTGCGCGACCTGGGCGCGGCCCGGGTGGTATCGGTGGTGGACGGCGACACGGTGGTGCTGGACCGGGCCGTCGACGGCGCCGACCAGGTACGCCTGGTGGGCATCCAGGCGCCCAAGCTGCCGCTGGGGCGCAAGGGCTTCGCCAAATGGCCGCTGGGCGACGAGTCCAAGGCGGCGCTCGAAGCCCTGGTTTTGGACAAAAGCGTGAAGCTGGCGGCCGGCGGCCGGTCCATGGACCGCCACGGCCGCCTGCTGGCGCACCTGTACCTGGCGGACGGCACCTGGGTCCAGGGGCGGATGCTGGAAACGGGCATGGCCCGGGTCTACACATTCCCCGACAACCGGGCCCTGGCCGCCGACATGTACGCCCGCGAGGCCGCCGCCCGGGCCGCCGGGCGCGGCATCTGGGCCCTGCCCTTCTACGCCGTGCGCGGACCCGACGGCCTGGCCGCCGACATCGGCACCTTCCAGGTGGTGGAGGGGCGGGTGCTGCGCGTGGCCAAGGTGCGCAACCTGGTCTACGTCAACTACGGCCGCAACTGGCGCGACGACTTCACCCTGCGCCTGGACAGCCGCGCCCAGCGCCTGTTCCGCGACGCCGGGGTCGACCTGCTGTACCTGCAGGGCCGGGTGATCCGCGTGCGCGGCTGGCTGCGCGACCGCAACGGCCCGCTGATCGACGTCACCCACCCCGAGCAGGTCGAGGTGCCCTAGATTGCCAGACCTGCCCGGTGCCCTGTAGGCTTGGCCCCGGACGAGCCGCCCGACGTCACCGCCATCCAGGAGGATGCCCCATGGACGCCGCCCGTTTGAAAGAGATCCAATCCCCCATCAAGGCGCGCTACCGCGATACCCCGGACGCCGCCGTGGTCACGCTCAGGTCCGAGGGCAGCCTCGGCGAGGGGGTGACCTGTTCGGTGCAGACGGCCCGCGCCCTGGTCGACGCCGGCCTGCACCCGGCCTCGGGTGGCGACGGCAGCCACGCCTGTTCGGGCGACATGCTGCTGGACGCCCTGGTGGCCTGTGCCGGCGTGACCCTGAACGCGGTCGCCACGGCGCTCGAACTGCCGGTGCGCGACGCCCGGGTGCGGGCCGAGGGCGACCTGGACTTCAAGGGCACCCTGGGGGTCGACCGCGACGCCCCGGTGGGCTTCCGCGACATCCGCCTGACCTTCGACATCGACGGCGACCTGAGCGACGAGCAGCTCGCTACCCTGCTGAAGCTGACCGAGCGGTACTGCGTGGTCTACCAGACCCTGAAGGCGGCGCCGCCCATGACGGTCGAGGCCCGGACCGGGTAGGACAGGGGAGTCGCGCCGCCATGCTGGAGGAATTCGGGCCCGGCCTGTACGCCGCCGACGGGCCGGAGGTGTCGTTCTTCGGCTTCCCCTACCCGACCCGCATGGCGGCGGCGGTGCTGGCGGACGGCACCGTCTGGGTCTGGTCGCCCGTGGCCCTGGACGAGGACCTGGCCCGGGCGGTCGAGGCCCTGGGTGTGGTCCGCCACATCGTCTCGCCCAACAAGATCCACCACCTGTTCCTGGGCGACTGGCAGCGGCGCTGGCCCGACGCGCGCCTGCACGCGCCGCCGGGACTGGCCCGGCGCCGGCCCGACCTGCGCTTCGACGCCGAACTGGGCGACCACCCCGACCCGGCCTGGGCGGCGGACATCGACCAGGTGGTCTTCCGCGGCTCCTTCGCCATGGAGGAGGTGATGTTCTTCCACCGGCCGTCGCGCACGGCCATCGTCGGCGACCTGGTGCAGCGCCATGACGCGGCGGCCATGGAGGGCTGGAAGGGGGCGCTCATGCGCCTGGACGGCCTGGTCGGCGAGCACGGCGGCACGCCGCGGGAATGGCGCGCCTCGTTCCTGGACCGTGCCGCGGCCCGGGCGGCCCGGGACCGGGCCCTGGCCTGGCATGCGGACCGCCTGCTCATCGCCCACGGCGCCTGCGCCACGAGCGGGACGGCGGAAATCCTGGCCGAGGCCCTGTCGTGGATCTAGCCGGCCCGGGCCGTCAGTCCTGGGGCTTTCCGCCCTTGCCGCCGAAGGGGCCCGGGAACTGGGGCAGGCCGTCGGCCAGCTTGATGCCTGGCAGGCGGTCCCGGGTGTAGCAGTGGCGTTGCACCTGGACCCGCTCGGGCGCGTCCAGGCTGCCCAGGGCGATGAACACCAGGCCCTCGGCCTCGAAGGTGAGCGAGCCGCCACAGGCGCCGCAGAAGCGCCGCACCACGCCGTCCGACGAGGTGTAGGCCCGGGCCTGTCCCGCGGTCCAGCGCAGGGCGCCGGCGGGGAATTCCACGAACGCCATGTACGGGGCGCCCGATACCTTGCGGCACATGCCGCAGTGGCAGTAGCTGGCCCACAGCGGCGCCGCGTCCGAGCCATAGCGCACCGCCCCGCACAGGCATCCCCCGGTCCATTCCATGGCCAAACCTCCTCAGTCCCGTGGCGCAGTCCCGTAGCGCGACCATTGTAGGGGAATACCGTGAGTCGGTCGCTTTTACACTCCGCCCCTCGGCAGCCCCGGTTTTCGCGGCCGCCGCAACCCAACGGTCTGATTCATAAATGTTTGCACAAAATTTGCATGAATCTCATTCGCAACCGGCGCGGACCGCCCTTCGCGGATAGCGGAAGGACCGCCACAACACCCGCCGGACACCGAAGGGAGTGGCCCATGTCGACCCGTTTCCTTTTGCCCGTGCTGTCTGTCCTGGCCCTGCCGGTCCAGGCGATGGCGGATCCGGCGTTCCACCTGTTCACGGAAACCGACCCCGATTATTCCCCCGGCGGAACCACGCTGATCGATTTCGATTCCCTGGCCGACTTGGAAGCCCTGAACGAATCCAGCTTCCACACCTACACCGCCAACGGCGGCCATCCCTTCGGCGGCGCCTTCAGCGTCCGCGGCCTGACCTACGACGGCAGCCAGTACCACCTGCTCACGGAATCCGACCCCGGCTATTCGCCCGCCCGGCTGTTCCTGTCCAGCTACGATTCCCTGGCCGACCTGCGGGCCCTCAACTACAGCAGTTCCTTCGAGTACACGGCCAACGGCGGCAACCCCTTCGGCGGCGCGTTCAGCGTCGGGGGGCTGACCTACGACGGCAGCCAGTTCCTGCTGTTCACCGAGTCCGACCCCGGGTATTCGCCGGCCGCGACCTACCTGACCCGGTTCGCCACCCTGGCCGACCTGAAGGCCCTCACCTACAGCAGCTATTACGAATTCACGGCCAACGGCGGCCATCCCTTCGGCGGCGCCTTCAGCGTCGCCGGGCTCGCCTATGACGGCAACCAGTACCTGCTGCTGACCGAATCGGACCCGGAATTCTCGCCCGCCAAGCTGTACCTGAGCCGCTATGACTCCCTGGCCGAACTCGAGGCCCTCACCTACAGCAGCTACCACGAATTCACGGCCAACGGCGGCAATCCCTTCGGCAGCGCGCGCAGCGTCGGCGGGTTCACCGCCGACCTGGTGGCCGGTTCCAATTCCGTGCCGGAACCCGCCACATCGGCCCTGTTCCTCCTTGGCCTGGCCGGCCTGGCCTACGCCCGGCGGCGCCGGGCCGCCCGGCCGTAGGCCCGGGGCTCCGCCCCTCGGTTCCTCACCGCCCCGCCGGCAACCCGGCGACGAAGCGGCCGCGCGCGGCCTGGGGCCGGCGCAGGCGCAGCAGGCGCGCGGCCTCGTCCCCCTTGTCCTGGCGCACCAGGGCGGCGGCCAGGGTCAGTTCCAGCAGGTCGCGCTGGGCGCGGCTGCCGCCCAGGCGCGCGTGGTCGGCCATGGCCGGGACCAGCCCGTCTACGGCCCGCGCCCAGTCGCCGCCGGCGAAGGCGGCGAAAGCCTCGGCCAGGGCGCCCACCAGGTCGCCGGCGAAGCCCGGCGGGGCGCCGCGCAGGGCGTCCAGGGCCGCAATGTCGCCGGCCATGGCGTGGGCCAGGGCGGCGTGGGCGTCGGCGAAGCTGAGGCCCGGCCGGGGGAAGGCGGTGCGGGCGAAGGCGCTGACCTGGCGCCAGCGGTCGTCGCGCCGGGCGCCGCCGGCCAGCTCGGCGCGCAGCAGGAAGGCGGCGGCGTCGGTCAGCACGTTCAGGGGCGGGCCCCAGGCGGCGCCGGGCCAGACGTGGGCGTCCACGATCTGCCAGGCCCGCGCTTCGTCCCCGGCCTCCAGGGCCCACAGGGCGGCGTGCCAGGCGATGTGGCAGTGCATCAGGCCGTCGCGGCCGTAGTCCCGGTGCCAGTCCTCCACCAGGCGCCGGCCCTCGGCGTGCTCGCCGCGCTCGTACTGCACATGGGCGCGCACATGGGCGGCGTGGGCGTTGCGCGGGTTGGCGGCGAAGGCGTGCTCGATTGTGTCTCGGGCCCGGTCCAGCTGCCCGGCCTCGCCCTGGGCGAAGGCCAGCTGGGTGCCGTGCCACCAGTCGCCGCCGTAGTGGGGCGCCAGGGCGGCCATGAAGGCGAGCTGCTCGGCCTCCCGTCCGGCCTGGCCGCTGAACCCGATCAGGCTGAACACCCCGGCGCAGGGCTGCACCATCATCACGTCCCGGGGGTGCTCGGCCAGGTGGGCCAGGATGGCGCCATAGGCCCCGGCCCCGTCGCCGGCCAGCAGCAGGTCGATGACGGCCAGGTGGCTGCGCTCGCGCCGGGTCAGGCTGTCGCCGGCCGCGCCGTCGTCCAGGCTCGCCCGCGCCGCCCGGGCCGCGGCCAGGTCGCCGCGCACGTGGTGGGCGCGGGCCAGGGCGCCGTGGGCCAGGGCGAAGGACGGATCGGCGGCGATGGCCCGCTCGAACGCATCTGCCACCCCCACCTGGCCGGCCAGGAACAGGTCCACCCCCGCCACATAGGCGTCCCGGGCCTCCGGTGACGCGGTGGTGACGGGGTTGCCGTAGCGGTCGTGCAGCATGGGCGGCCTCAGACCTCGATCATCTCCAGCATCTCGCCGCGGGGGCCGAAGCAGCCGGCCACCAGGGGGCCGCCGAAGCCGCAGCCGCCGTCCAGCGTCACCGTGGTCTCCTTGATGACCACGCCGCGGTGGCGGTGGTCATAGCCGCGCACCAGGCGGCGGAACCCGGCGTAGGGGGCGTCGATGAACTCGAAGTCGCGGCCGCCCCACCAGAACGAATCGGTCTGCTCGGACAGGGGGCGCGACACGTCGATGCCGGTGTTGACGAACAGCAGGGTGTTGTCGCGGGTGTAGGCGGCGCGGCGCAGGCTGCTCATCAGGGCATTGTGGCCGTCCACGGCGCGGATCCGGTCGCGCAGGCCGGCGGTCCATTGGCTGAGGCGCAGGTGGCCGCCGTCGGCGGCCTGGAAGGCGTCGCGCATGGTGGCGCCGTACACCGCCAGCGTGGACCCCACCCCGTTCTCCTCCATCCAGGCCAGGACCTCGCGCGGGTTGGGCGCGAACTGGATCTGCAGCATCTTCTGCCACATCTCCTCCTGGCTGCCGCGCAGGTAGACCACGTCGCCCACGTCGGCCCCGTCCCGCGCCAGGAAGGCGCGGCGGAACATCAGCAGCTCGTGGATGGTGTCGGCCACGGCGCCGCTGCGGCCCAAGAGGTTGCCCAGGTAGACCAGGTTGTCGTGCGGCTGCAGGTGGCCGTACAGCTCCTCGTGCAGGATGCGCAGGGAGTCCGCCTCGCCGTGGACCGAGGCCACCGCCCAGGTGCGGCGCGGTGCCTCGAGAACCGCGAATACGTGCTGGTCTGACATGGAAAGCGTGGCCCCCTTTCCCGTGGCGTCACGAATTTCCGGGGACGGGGCGCCGCGAGTCAAGCGGCCATGAGCAGCTTTTCAAGCTTCTCGGTGGCCTTCTCCTTGTCGATCTTCTCCACCGCGGCCAGCTCGCAGGCGAGCCGGTCCAGCGCCGCCTCGTAGATCTGGCGCTCGCTGAAGGACTGGTCGGGCTGGCCCACGTTGCGGTGCAGGTCGCGCACCACCTCGGCGATGGACACGGGATCGCCCGAGTTGATCTTGGCCTCGTATTCCTGGGCGCGCCGGCTCCACATGGTGCGCTTGACCCGGGCACGGCCCTTCAGGGTGGTCAGGGCGTTTTCCATGATCTTCTTGGAGCTGAGCTTGCGCAGGCCCGAGGTCGAGGCCTTGGTGGTGGGGACGCGCAGGGTCATGCGGTCGCGGTCAAAGGAAATCACGAACAGTTGCAGTTCGTGACCCGCGATCTTCTGGGTTTCGACGCCGAGGACCTTGCCCACCCCGTGGGTCGGGTAGACAACAAAATCCCCTTCGCTAAAGATAAGCTCTTCGGCCATTCGCAGTTTCTCTCATTCAACGTCACGGGTATCCGAGCGTTCCGACAAGCCTTTCCGTGTACCGTCCCAGCTTCTGAATAGGGCAGGGCTTGGGCGACGGTTCCCCTCGGCAAATCGTCGTTCGGATGTTTTTCGCGGCATCCGCGGCCGGTCCTGAACCCCCTCCGACCGGCAGCGCATCCCGACATTCAAAACCGGCCGCGCCGGGCCGGTGTTTCTTAACAACGTAATATTACCACAAAAACGGTAAAAAACCACCCCCAAGACCGCGCCCGGCCGCCTTTCCGCCGCGCGGCGGGGCCGACCGCCTGGGATCGGCGCCGTTGGCCTGCTAGAATCCCCGCGAACGGGCCGCTGGCGGCCGCGAACGGGAGGCGACATTGGCGGATCACGACGAGGCAGCGTTCCGCGCCGAGCTGGCCGACGGCGGATTCCAGGTGGCGACCAAGACCATGGCGCCGTCCATGGTGCTGGACGGCCACAGCCACGACTTCCATGTGCGGGCCCTGGTGACGGCGGGGGAGATCAGCATCACCGTCGACGGCGACACGCGCCGCTATGGCGTGGGCGACCTGTTCACCATGGACGCGGGCCGCGTCCACAGCGAATCCGTCGGCCCCCGGGGGGTGACCTTCGTGGTCGGCCGCCGCGCGCCCTAGACGCGCGGTGGCGGGACGCGGCGCCGGTCAGGTGCCTTCGCCTCAGGTGCCTTCGCCGGGGGCCTCGCTCAGCAGGGCCAGCTTGTCGGGCTTGTCCTTCCACTCGTCGGCGTCGGGCAGGGGATCGCGCTTGCGCGTGATGTTCGGCCATTCGTTGGCGAATCGGGTGTTGATCTCCAGCCACTCGTCCATGTCCGGCTCGGTGTCGGGCACGATGGCCTCGGCCGGGCATTCGGGCTCGCACACGCCGCAGTCGATGCACTCGTCCGGATGGATGACCAGGAAGTTCTCGCCCTCGTAGAAGCAGTCGACGGGGCAGACTTCGACGCAGTCCGTGAATTTGCACTTGATGCAGTTCTCGATAACGATATAGGTCATTCCGATCTCCGATGTCTCCAGGTCGTCTCCAAGTGCCTCGGCGAATTCGGGTCCGGAATGGACGGGTCCGCGCTGCGCCGATGGTAAACCAGCCGTTCAGGTCACCTGTTTCGTCCAGGGCCCCCCTTGCGCCAGGACCCGCTGGCGTGCCTCGCCGCTGTCCCGGTCGGTGACGTACAGCAACCCGGCCACACGGCGCACCAGGTTGGCTTCGTAATCGTGCAGTTCCCCGTCGGCGTAGGCCACCTGCCACAGCATCTCGATGATGGCGACCCGCTCGTCCTGCGTGTATTCGTCCTTCAGCCGGCGGGCGAACTCGTACAGTTGGCTCGACGCCGCCTGGGCCTCCTCTCCCCGCTCGACCAGCGCCGCCGCGGCGGCGTCGCCCAGGTCGAAATGCTGCGCCAGGACCCGCTGGATGGTGTCCCGCTCCCGCCGGTCGAACTCCCCGTCCAGCACCGCGGCCTCCACCAGCAGGGCCGCGGCGGCGACCGCGATGTCGTCGCTTCCGCCGGCGGGCCCGCGCGCCGGGTCCGACCCGTTGCCGAGAAAGGCCATGATGCGATCCAGCATGGCTTTTGCTAACACACCGCCGATGGGGCCGCAACCCTTGGCAGACTAGGGATTCTCGCACCCGCAACCGGCGCCGCGCCGCTTGTTTTCCGGCCGACGGTACCCTAAGTGTGACACAGCATTGGGGGGTGATCCGTGACATCGGTCAAGTTGCATGCGGAAGCGACCCGGCGCAACCGGGACCCCATCCTGGCGGTGCTGCGCCGGGTGCTGCCGGCGCGCGGGCTGGTGCTGGAGATCGCCGCCGGCACGGGCCAGCACGCGGCCTATTTCGCGCCCCTGTTCCCGGACCTGGCGTGGCAGCCCACGGACGCCGATGCGGCGGCCCTGCCGTCCATCGCCGCCTGGGCCGCCGAGGCCGCCGCCCCCAACCTGCGCCCGCCCCGGGTGCTGGACGTCTGCGCCGCCGACTGGGGCGTCGACCGGGCCGACGCCGTCTACTGCTGCAACATGATCCACATCTCCCCCTGGCGCTGCACCCGGGGGCTGATGGCCGGGGCCGGGCGCGTCCTGGCGCCGGGCGGGGTGCTGGTCACCTACGGCCCCTACAAGCTGGACGGCCGCCACACGGCCCCCAGCAACGCCGCCTTCGACCGCGCCCTGCGCGCCCAGGACCCGGACTGGGGCGTGCGCGACCTGGAACACGTGGCCGCCGAGGCCGCCGCCCACGGCCTGGTCCACGAACAGACGGTGGCCATGCCCAACAACAACCAGACGCTCATATTCCGCAAACCCCAGTGACCCCAGAAAAGGTGAAAAGGTGCCGAAAAGGTGCCAGGCACCTTTTATAGTTATAATTTTCGAAATGATTTTATAAGAAAATAAGGTGCCTGGCACCTTTTTTTGAGGCGCAACTTGTTGAAATAGATGATTTTTTTGCGGCCGGCCCTATTGCCGGCGGTGGTTATTTTTCCTGGATGATGCCTTCGCCGCGCACCTTCAGGCGGTAGACGTCCAGCGCCTGGGCGAAGCCGTCCAGGGGGATGGTCTCCTGGCGCACCGGGTGGCCGGCGCCCGGCTGTTCGCGCAGCACCAGGGCCTGGCCGCCGCGCATGGCGCCGACCAGGGCCAGGGCCGCGGCGCCGTCCCAGCCGGCCAGGCCGGCGTGGTCGGTGGCGGCGGTCTGGCCCTCGGACCCGCCGGCGCCGCCGTCCACGGTCAGCAGCACCTGCTGGCTGCCGATGGCCACGCCGCGCAGCTGCACCGACAGGGCGAAGGCCCCCGGCGCCGTCTCCCACACCGCCACCTTGCTGCGGCCGCCGCCGGTGGACAGGTCCGCCGGCGGGGCGGTCAGGTTGCAGTCCTTGCGCCCCGTGGGCTCGTCCTGCCAGCAGGTGACGGTCCAGGTCCCGAACACCCGGTAGTAGAACACGTAGCCGGCCCGGGCCGCCGGGGCCAGGGCCGCGAGCAAAAGGGCCGCGAGCAGCAGGACCGCGAGCAGCGGGGCCGCGAGGACGGCCAGACGCAGGACCGGAAGGCGCACCATGGTCTCACTCCCTCTCGCGCAGCCGGTCCAGGGCCCGGCGGTCGGCCTTGGTCGGCCGGCCGGCGCCCCTGGGCCGGGTGGGGGCGGGGGCCGGCGCCGCCGCCGCCTCGTCCCTGTTCTGGCGCGGCGCCGGCGGCGCCAGGTCCGTGTACAGGCCCTGGGCCTCGGGGGCCGGGCCGCGCCGGGTGCCCAGGTCCTCGACCCGCACCACGCGGATGTCGGCGGCCTTGGGAAAGGTCAGCACGTCGCCCACGCGCAGGCCGAAATGGGCCTTGGTCACCGCCTCGCCGTTGACCCGCAGCCTGCCCGTGGCGCAGAACCGGGTGGCCAGGGACCGGCTCTTGAAGAAGCGGGCGTACCACAGCCACTTGTCCAGCCGTTGCGCGGGCGCCGCCATGGGCCCCTATTTCTTGTTGTGCAGGTTCAGTTCCAGCAGCTTGGCGAAGGGCGAATCCGGGTCCGGCTGGCGCTCGCGCGGCGGCCGCGGGCCGTGGGACGGGCCCGACGAATTGCCGCGCGGGTGCCGCGGCGGCCCGTCCTTGCCCCCTCCGGGACCCTTGCCGGGGCCCTTGCCGGGACCCTTGCCGCCCTTGCCGCCGCCCTTCCCGGGGCGCCGGCCCCTGCCCGGGCCCTGCTCGCCGTCCCGCTCGCCTCCCTTGGCCGCGCCGCGATCCCCGTTCCTGTCCGCGTTCCTGTCCGCGTTCCTGTCCCCGGCCCCGGCCCTGTCCCCTTTGGGGGCCGGGCGCTGGCGCGGCGGCCGGCGGTCGCGCACGTAGCGGGTCTCCATCTCCGGCCCGGCGGCGTCCCCGCCCGTGGCAGCTTCGCCCGCGACCTCTTCCCCCGCGACCTCTTCGCCCGCAGATGCCCCGGCCGTGGGTTCGGCGGTAGCCACGGCGGTGGGTTCGGCGGCAGCTTCGGCCGCCGGTTCCGCCGGCACGTCGGGGATGGTCGCCGGGGTGTCCGGCGGCGGCGGGGCCGCTGCGGCCATCGTTTCGGCGGCCGGTTCGGATACCGGCTCGGCCACCGGTTCGGCCACCGGTTCGGACACCGGTTCGGGCTCGGCTTCGGCCATTGGCTCGGCCATTGGCTCGGCTGGGGGCTCGGCTGGGGGCTCGGCTGGGGGCTCGGCTGGGGCCTCGGCCTCGGCCGCCGGTTCGCCTGCGGCTTCGCCGGGCGTCTCCTGGGCCGACTCGGGCGCCGCCTCCGCGGCGGGGACCTCGGGAGAGGGGGCCTCGGCAGTGGGGGCTTTCGGCACCTCCACCGGGCGGTAGCCCAGGCTGCGCAGGATGCCCTTCATCTCCTCGGTGCCGCAGCCGGCCAGGGACAGGAAGTCGGGCCCGGCCAGGAAGGGCTCGCTCTGGGCCGCCGTCCAGGCCATGCCGGCCAGGCGTTCCAGGATGTCGATGCGCACCACCAGGGTGCCGGCGGGGCGGTAGCCCACGGCCTCGTAGAACCGCTTGGGCACGGATTCGTCCAGGGCGTAGGACACCCGCCCCGGCGGCGGCGCCGGCAGGAAGTTGCCGTCGTTCTCGCGCAGGCACCACAGGGCACCGCGCAGGGCCGCGGCGGCGGGCTTGATCAGGGCCGGGACGTAGACGCTGACCCGCCCCAGGCGCACCCCCAGCTCGCGCAGGGCCTGGCGCTCGGGCTGGCCCAGGGCCTTGACCTCCTGGGCGATGAGGCGGCGCGGCATGGAGCCCAGCGATTCCACCAGGCGGAAGGCGATGCCCCGGGCCGGGGCCGGCAGCTCGGCGTCGCGCAGGGCCACCAGGGGCTCCAGCACCGTGGCCACGTGGCCGGTCAGCCAGTCGGCCAGGCGCTTGCGCACGCGCTCGCGCGCCGCCGCGTCCAGCAGGTCGCTGTCCAGCACCCGCACCTCGGGCTTCAGTGCGTCGGGCCCGGCCGCCAGGCGCGCCACCGCCTCCTTGTGCCACAGGATCTGGCCGGCGCCGTCCAGGCCGATGGTGAAGTCGGGGCCCCGTTCCAGCCGCCCGACGCGGGCGGCGATCTCGCCCTGCAGGGCCTGCAGGGAGGCGCCGGTGATGGAGCGCGCGGCCTCGCCCGTGGGCGGCTCGTCGCCGTGGTCGGGGGCGAAGCGGAACCCTTCCAGGCGGCCCACGAAATGGCCTTCGATGGTCACGTCGCCCGAGGGCGAAACGGCGGCAAGCAACTTTTCCCGCTCCTTCATGCGCCGCACCAGCACCGAGGTCCGCCGGTCGACGAACCGCTGGGTCAGGCGGTTGTGCAGGGCGTCCGAGAGGGTGTCCTCCACCTCGCGCGTGCGCCCCTGCCAGAAAGCCGCATCGTGTAACCAGTTACCCTGGAATGCAACATAGGTCCAGGTCCGGATGTTGGCGATGCGCTGCATCAAGGTCTCGATATCGCCGTCGGTGCGGTCCACCCGGTCCACCTGGCTGGCCATCCAGTCCTCGGGCAGGCGCCCCCCGGGGCCCGTCAGGTGGCGGTAGATGGCCGCCAGCAGGCGGGCGTGGGCGTCGCTCATGACGCGGCCGAAATCGGGGATGCGGCACACGTCCCACAGCAGGCGGATGGCGTCCCGCCCGGCGGCGCGGCCGGCGATGTCGTCGTCGCGGCACAGCTCGTGCAGGGCCAGCTCGTCGTCGGCCTCGCGCGCCCGCACCAGGCCCGGCCGGTCCGGGGCCACGGCCAGGCTGGCGCGCAGCAGGTCCAGCGACTCGAAGCGCAGGTCCACATTGCGCCAGAACAGGGTGCGCAGGGGCTTGAAGCGGTGGCTCTCGATGGCCTCCACCTCCTCGGGCGCCAGCGGGCCGATGTCGGCGGTGGTGCCGAAGGTGCCGTCGTTCATGTGGCGCCCGGCGCGGCCGGCGATCTGGGCCAGCTCGCTGGGCCGCAGGCGCCGCGGCACGCGGCCGTCGAACTTGCGGGTGGCGGCGAAGGCCACGTGGTCGACGTCCATGTTCAGGCCCATGCCGATGGCGTCGGTGGCCACCAGGTAGTCCACCTCGCCGGCCTGGTACATGGCCACCTGGGCGTTGCGGGTGCGCGGGCTGAGCGCGCCCAGCACCACCGCGGCGCCGCCGCGCTGGCGGCGCAGCAGCTCGGCGATGGCATAGACGTCGGCGCCCGAGAAGGCGACCGTGGCGCTGCGCGCCGGCAGGCGGTGGATCTTCTTGGGCCCGGTGTAACGCAGGGTCGAGAACCGCGCCCGGCCGTCGAACTGGACCTCGGCCAGCAACTGTTGCAGCAGCGGCCGGATGGTGGCCGCGCCCATGAACATGGTCTCCTGCTCGCCGCGGGCGTGCAGCAGGCGGTCGGTGAAGATGTGGCCGCGGTCCGGGTCGGCGCACATCTGGATCTCGTCCACGGCCAGGAAGGCCACCCGCCGGGTCACCGGCATGGATTCCACCGTGCACAGGAAATATTGCGCCCCGGCCGGCAGGATCTTCTCCTCGCCGGTGATCAGGGCCACCCGCGACGAACCCTTGACCTTGACCGCACGGTCGTAGTTCTCGCGCGCCAGCAGGCGCAGGGGGAAGCCGATCATGCCGGTCTCGTGGCCCAGCATGCGCTCCATGGCCAGGTGGGTCTTGCCGGTGTTGGTGGGGCCCAGCACGGCGGTCATGCGCGGCCGCGCGGCGGAGGTGTCGATCTGCATGGCCGAAACCTTGGCGCGCGGGGGGCGGAAATGCAAGGCCGGGCGGGGCTCTTGGGGGGAACTGGGCCGCCCGGCCGGGGTCAGTCGATGGGAATCCAGATCTCCACCGTGCCGTTGCCGGTCTCGGGGTCGAAGCGGTCGTCGTAGCGTTCGAAGTCCGGGGCCCGGCGGGCGGTCAGGCCGTGGGCGGCCAGGGCCCGGTTCCAGATGGTGAAGTAGGCGTTGCGGATGCCGGTGATGTGGCCCGAATGCGCGAACACGGCATACCGCCCGGCGGGCACGGCCACGGTCTCCAGGCCCGGCGGCGCCTGCCGCCCCGGCGCCGTCTCCACCCCGGCGGTGTAGCGGAAGCCGGAATCCTCGCCCGTGTCCGTGGCCTCGCACAGGCCGTAGGCCGCCCCGGGCACCGGGTCCGGCACCTCATCGGCGCGGGCCATGAAGGCCTGCCACTGGGCCGGGATGGCGCCGGCGTCCTCGGGGCCGTAGGCGCGGCGCAGGCCGGTGACGCGGAAGGCAGCGCGGTCGCGCAGTCGGGGCGCGGGCAGGTCGACAAGGCGCGAGGTGTCCATGGTGATCGGCTCCGTCAGGGTCAGGTTTGCGAGGGACCGGCTCCGCCGCACCACGCTCGGCGGCAGGCCGAAGTGGGACGCGAAGGCCCGGGTGAACGCCTCGTGGGAGCCATAGCCGGCGTCCAGGGCCACGGCCAGGATGTCATCCCGCCCCGCGGCCAGGCGCCGCGCCGCCTCGGACAGGCGCCGGGCCCGGGCATAGGCCATGGGCGCGCAGTCGGCGCCGGCGCGGAAGGCGCGGACCAGGTGGAACGGGCTGACCGCGCACAGGCCGGCCAGGTCGCCCAGGGTGAAGGCTTCGCCCAACCGGCTCTCGATGTGCCAGACCGCCCGATCACTCAGGTTCATGGGTCGCTCAGGTCCATGGGTCGCTCAGGTCCATGGGTCGCTCCACGCTGCGTTCACGGCCCCCAGACTGCCACGCAACCGGCGGCCGCGCTTGATGGGGATTGCCCATCGACCGCGGTCTAGGGCCCGGACCGGGGCGGCGGGCCGCCCAGGGCGCGGTCGATCTGGGCCCGGGCCTCGGGGTGGACGGCGGCGGCGGCGAAGACGTCCTCGCCGGCCAGCCAGCGGGCCTCGGCGTCCGGCGTGTCCAGCGCCACGCGCAGGGCGGCGTTGTATTCCAGCACGCCGGCCTGCAACCCCACCTGGCGGGCGGCCAGGGCCAGGGCGCCGCCGTACATGATCTTCAGCTTGAAGGGCAGCACCGGCACCGGCCGCGCCGCCGCGGCGCCGGCCACCAGGCGTTCGCAGGCGTCGGCGTCGGCGGACAGCTCGGCGCGGCAGCTCAGGGGCCGGTCGGCGTAGATGGTGCAGCGCCCGTCGGCCGGGTCCAGCAGGGGGCAGGGCAGGGCGCCGGCGCCCTTGCGGTCGTCGGGGGCCCGGCCCCGGGTGCTCTCGTCGGTGGCCCGCACCCGCGCCAGGGCTGCCTCGCGCCGGTCCCGGGGCAGGGCCCGCACGGCCCGGGCTGCCAGCAGGGCCTCGGGCGCCGAGACCGAGATGTAGGCGTGGCAGCAGTGGGCGCAGCCGGCGGCGCAGGCCAGTTCCCGACCGGGGCCGCCGCCGCCCTTGAAGTGCCGGGCCACGCTGCGCTCGTATCCCCTGTGGGCGGCATCCGCCGCGTCCCCGGCCCGGCGCGGGCCGGCGCCGCCCAGCAGGTCGGCCAGCACCTCGGCCTGGCCCGCCAGCCCGGCCTGGTCCGGCAGCGGCGCGGCGCGGCGCAGGTCGGCCAGGCGCTTGGCCTTTTCGCGCGCGGCCAGGCGGCGCTGCTGGCGGGACCCCTGTGGCGGAGGCGGCGTGACCATGGTTGCGTGCCCTAACCCGTCGCGGTGCGGGCCCGACTATAGCGCAAGGGGCCGCGGCCGACAGGGTCATTTGCCGGCCCCGGCGCCGACCTGGGCGCCGGCCTGGGCACTGGCCTGGGCACCGGCCGCGGTAATTTGGAAAAACCCGGTCCCGTTGCGAGTCCGGCTTGAAGGCCGGACCACGTAGGATAGTATGCACCATGGTTTCGATTCCACCTTTCCCGGCGGCTCGCGTGCCGCGGGCACACCCGACATTCCGTTTCGCCGCAGGGCTCCGGCCCTGGCTTCGCCGGCTGGCGGGGGCGCTGGTCGGCGCCGCCGCGCTGGCCGCCGCCGCCGCCGCCGCCGCCGCGGCGCAGCAGGAACCGCCCGGCGACCTGTTCTACCGCCTGCTCGACAACCCGGACGACGTGACGCTGAACCTGCTCTACGCCCGCCAGGCCGAGGAGAAGAACCGCCTGGGCCGGGCCCGCGCGGCCTACGAGCGGATCCTGATGGCCGACCCCGACAACGCCGAGGCGCGCGCCGCCCTGGCGCGGATCGAGACCCTGCTGACCCCGGACAGGACCGACGTGGCGCTGATCCTGGGCGCCCAGTACCAGACCAATTCCGAGCGCCTGGACGACCACCTGAACCACCTGGACGAAGGCGCCGCCTCGGCCCAGTTGTTCGTCCAGGACGACCGCCGCCTGGGCGCGCGCCGCTGGGTGTCCAACCTGTCCCTGTTCGCCAGCCTGCACGACCGGTACCGCGACGGCGACCTGGCGGTGGCCTCGGCCAGCACCGGGCCGCGGCTGCGGCTGTCGCCGGCCTGGTCGCTGCGGCCGGCGATCAAGGGCACCTACAGCCGCCTGTCCGGCGACGAACTGTTCGCCGGCGGCTCGGTCCTGATGGGCCTGCGCAACGAGCAGGGCGGCCTGCTGGCGCGGGTCGACCTGGAACTGGGGTACGAGAACTACGCCAGCGGCCTGGACGAGCGGGACGGCGTGACCGGCGCCCTGGGGGCAGTCCTTGCGTGGCACGACCTGGCATGGCAGGAGACGACACTCGAACTGGAACCCGCCTACAGTTTCAAGGCCGCCCGCACGGGCGAATACACCTACCACAGTGCGCAGGCGTCGCTGACCTACAGCGTTCCGCTCGCATCGAGTGTGATGGCCATCATAGCCGGCAGTGCGGACCTGCGGTATTTTGATGGTGCTTCGACGGTCGGGGGGCCTGATCGGCAGGACCTGGAGCTTGTTGCGGAAGCAAGGCTGCTGAAAGCCAATGTCTTCCGTCCCAACATCTCCGTGATCGGAACCTACCGTTTCGAGAGGAATTTCTCGAACAACGACGGTTTCGATTACACGAACCATACTGTAGGAGCGGACATCGCATGGACGTTTTGAATTTTCACGCCGCGCGGAACCTGCGCGCCGGGCTGGCCGCCGCCCTGGTGGCCCAGGCTGCCCTGGCCGCCGTTCCCGCCGCCGCGCAGCAGAGCATCGGCACCGCGGTGGCGGTGATCAGCGACGTCAGGGCCGAGCACGGTGACAAGACCCGGCCCCTCAAGCCCAAGTCCAAGGTCCAGTACGAGGATTTCGTCGTCACCGGCGGCGAGGCCTCGACCCAGATCATGTTCCTGGACGAGACGGTCATCAGCATCGGCCCCGGCGCCAGCCTGCTGCTGGACGCCATGGTCTATGACCCGGGCTCCAAGGACGGCACCTTCGTGGTCACGGTCAAGAAGGGGCTGGTGCGGTTCGCCTCGGGCGTGCAGCCGTCGCAGAACTACCTGATCAAGACCCCCACCTCGAGCATCGGCATCCGCGGCACCGAGCTGGACATCCTGGTCGAGGACGGCGGTGAGACCTCCGTCATGCTGCGCCAGGGCGTGATCACCGTGACCGACGCCGGCGGCCGGGCCGTCGAGCTGACGACCCCGGGGACCTTCACCAACGTCGGCACCGGGGCGGCGCCGTCGGCGCCCGCGCCGGCTCCCGCCGCCCTCAAGAACATGGGCAAGAGCCTGACCAACCCCGGCCAGGGCAACGGGCTGAGCGCCGAGTGGCGCGAGGCCAAGGCGGCCTGGGTGGCCGACCGCAAGGCCGTCGCCGCGGGCCTGAAGGCCGACCGGGCCGAGGCCCACGACACCAGCCAGAGCCTGCAGCAGGCGGCCAAGCTGGCGCGCAAGGCCGGCGGCGCGGCGCCGGCCGGGCTGACCGCCAAGGACCTGTCCGAAGTCGGCGCGGCCAACGCCGCCGGCCACGGCAAGGGCCTGGACAAGGAACACGGAAAAGGCAAGGGCAAGGGTAAGGGCCTCTCCAAGTAGGCACGCCTTCCCGCATCCGGCGGACCCGGCGGCGCCTCGTCCGCCGACCGCCGGTCGGGAAAGGGAACGCGGGGAGGCGGGAAGCAGGCGGGGCGGAGCAAAGCCCGCACCGCGCCGCGTATTCTTGCCCCAGACTGCGCGGCTTCCCAACCGCCCCGCGTTCCCACCACTTGGCTTCCACCACCCGAAATGCACGATTGAACCGGCGACCGCCGCCCGGCGGGCGTTGTCCGGTACGGGCGGAACTTCGACAGCCGGCGGATCGTTCCACGGGCGGACCCGACCGGCGCTGGCCGCCGCGTTACCGGGAAGAGATGTTGCAATCGCAACCGTTGGCTACGCCGCCGGCGACAGACGGTCCACCTTGATCTCGTCGGCGTGCTCCAAGGCCCGGGCCAGGTCGTAGGCGGCCTGCAGGAGCAGCCAGGTCTCGGCGCCGCCGCCGAAGGCCTTGTCGAGCCGGATGGCCATCTCGGGCGAGATGCCGGCGCGGCCGTTGACGATGTCGGAAAGCTGCTTGCGGCTGATCCCCAGCCTGCGGGCCGCCTCGGTCACGGTCAGGCCCAGGGGCTCCAGGCAGTCATGCCGCACGGAAAGCCCCGGGTGCGGCGGGTTTTTCATGGACATGGTTTGCGTTCTCCTAATGGTAATCCACCAGATCCACGTCCTCGGCGTGGCCGCCATTGAACCGGAAGATCAGGCGCCAGTTTCCGGAAACGGTGACCGCCCAGAAACCCGCCAAGTCGCCCTTCAGGGCATGCAGGCGGAATCCCGGCAAGTCCATGTGGTCGACTTCGGATGCCACATCCAGGCGTGCGAGGACGCGCGCGATCTTGTCGGCATGATCCTGCGACACTTTCCGCCGGTCCCCCTTTTCAAAAAGGAGTTTGAGGCCCTTGTGGCGGAAGTTGCGGATCATACGAGAAGTGTAACGTTACACGTGTCATTCGGCAACAGGAACCTCAAAATCGATCCCTGTACAAATGAGAGCGGCCTCGGCATGGGATCGCGTGCCGCCCGCCGAATAGGTTTCTGAGGACCCGGGTCCTCGACCTACCACCGCAACACCAGCGTATCCCCGCGCACTTCGTACCCCCGCAGGCGGTCCAGGAACCCCATGCCCAGCAGCGAGCCGGCCATCTCGGCCTCGTTCACGGTCGCCGGCACGTCGGTCAGGCGCAGGGGGCCGACCGCGACTTCGGCCAGGCGCACGGGGGCGCCGCGCACGCCGCCGTTGGCGGTGGCGTAGAACCGGGTGTAGGCGAGGCCGGCCGGGTCCAGGCCCAGGCGCCGGGCGTCGGTGGGGCTGATCGTCACGTCGCTGGCGCCGGTGTCCACCAGGAAGCGGACCGGCACCCCGTCGACCCGGGCCTCCAGGTGGAAGTGGCCGTCGGCGCCGCGGCGCACCTGCAATTCGCGGGCGCCGGTCTGCTGCGCCGCGTGGGGCAGCAGTTCGCCGGTCAGGCGGTCGGTGACGAAGCGGAACTCGTCGCGGAAGCTGTAGGCCAGTAGCGCCACCAGGCCGATGGCGACCCAGATGGCGGCGTTGCGCAGGGCCGGTCCAAGGCGGATGCGGCGCATCCCCATGATCCCGGCCGAGACCAGGGCCAGCAGGGCCACCAGGTAGACCAGCCGCCCGCCCCCGCCGCCGGCGGCCAGGGCGTCGGGGAAGCGCCAGGCCAGGAACACGGTCAGCGCCACCACCCCGCCCAGCAGGGCCAGCCACAGGTGGGGGCCGGCCCTCACCGCCCCGGCACCATGGGCACGAAGGCCACCGGCAGGGTGGCGGCGCGGCGCAGGTGGCCGGCGCCGTCCCTGGCCACCACGTACAGCACCTGGCGGTCGTAGGCGCGGCCCACCGGCAGCACCATGCGGCCCGGGGCGGCGAGCTGGTCCTCCAGCGCCGGCGGGAAGTGGTCGGGCGCGGCGGTGACGATGATGGCGTCGAACGGCGCCGCCTCGGGCCAGCCGGCGAAGCCGTCGCCGTGGCGCAGGCGGGCGTTGCCGACCCCCAGCCCGGCCAGGCGCGCGGCGGCGTCGCGGGCCAGGTCGGCCACCACCTCGACGCTGTAGACCTCGCCGGCCAGGGCGGCGAGGACGGCGGTCTGGTAGCCGCAGCCGGTGCCGACCTCCAATACCCGCGAGCGCGGGGTCAGGTCGAGAAGATCGGTCATCAGGGCGACGATGTAGGGCTGCGAGATGGTCTGCCCGTGGCCGATGGGCAGCGGCCGGTTGACATAGGCGGCGGCCTCGTCGCCCGGCAGCACGAAGCGGTGCCGCGGCACCGCCGCCAGGGCCGCCATCACGGCGTCCGAGAAGGCGGGCCGCCCGGTCCAGGCGGCGGTCTCGGCGGCCTCGGCGGCGACCTCGTCCAGCAGGCGGGCGCGGGCGGCGCGGTAGGGGTCACGGCCCGGGTCGCGATCGGGGTCCTGGCCGGGGTCCTGGCCGGGGTCCTGGCCGGGGGGCGGGGTCACGGCGCCGGGGCCCGGGCCGGCACTGGGGGGTTGATTTGCGGCCGCCGTTGGCACATATCACGACGCGACTTCAACATGACACCCTGATCCTGTCATCTTGAAACGGGGGAGACAACCGCGGCCATGGCCACAGAAAAGTTCACGTTCCAGACGGAAGTCGGCCGTCTCCTGGATATCGTCGCCCACTCGCTGTACAGCCACAAGGAGATCTTTCTGCGCGAGCTGATCTCCAACGCGTCGGACGCCTGCGACCGCCTGCGCCACGCCGGGCTGACGCAGCCGGAGCTGACGGCGGGCGACACCGACTTCAAGGTCACGCTGGCCTTCGACAAGGAGGCGCGCACCCTGTCGGTCGCCGACAACGGCATCGGCATGGACCACGACGACCTGATCGCGACCCTGGGCACCATCGCCAGCTCGGGCACCCAGACCTTCGTCAGCAAGCTCACCGGCGACGAGAAGAAGGACGCCCAGCTGATCGGCCAGTTCGGCGTCGGCTTCTATTCCGCCTTCATGGTCGCCGACAGGGTCGAGGTGCTGACCCGCAAGGCCGGCGACGACACCTCCTGGCTGTGGGTCTCGGACGGCAAGGGCGAGTTCACCATCGACCCGGCCGAGCGCGACGCCCGGGGCACCACGGTGACCCTGTACATGGCCAAGGGCGAGGACGAGTACCTGGAGCGCATGCGCATCGAGCGCATCATCAAGACCTACTCGGACCACATCGGCATCCCCATCGTGCTGGCCACCGGCGAGGGCGAGCCCGAGACCCTGAACACCGCCTCGGCCCTGTGGACCCGGCCCAAGAAGGACATCACCGCCGAGCAGTACACCGAGTTCTACCACCACGTCGGCCACGTGTTCGACGAGCCGTGGAAGATCATCCACAACTCGGTCGAGGGCGTGCTCAGCTACACCAACCTGCTGTTCATCCCCTCGACCCCGCCGTTCGACCTGTTCGACCCCGACCGCAAGCCGCGGGTCAAGCTGTACGTCAAGCGGGTGTTCATCACCGACGACTGCGAGGAGCTGCTGCCCAGCTACCTGCGGTTCGTGCGCGGCATCGTCGATTCCGACGACCTGAGCCTGAACATCAGCCGCGAGATGCTGCAGAACGACCCCAAGCTGGCCAAGATCCGCTCGGGCCTGGTCAAGCGCATCCTGGGCGAGCTGAAGAAGACGGCCGAGAAGAAGCCCGAGGACTACGCCGACTTCTGGGACAGCTTCGGCGCCCTCATGAAGGAGGGCATCTACGAGGACTTCACCAACCGCGACGCGCTGCTGGAGCTGGCCCGCTTCCGCACCACCGAGTCCGACGGCCTGGTCAGCCTGGCCGAGTACGTGGCGCGCATGAAGGAGGGCCAGGAGGCCATCTACACCATCACCGGCGACGCCGCCGCGCAGCTCGCGCGCAGCCCGCAACTGGAAGGTTTCCGGGCCAAGGGCATCGAGGTGCTGCTGCTGTCCGACCCGGTCGACGAGTTCTGGCCCGGCGGGGTCGGGACGTTCCAGGACAAGCCGTTCAAGTCCGTAACCCGGGGCGGCGCCGACCTGGACAAGGTGGCCGACAGGGAGAAGCCGGCCGAGGAATCGGCGGACGACACCAAGGACGCGGCCACCGACGCCGGCGCCGTGGACACCCTGGTGGCGGCCTTCAAGCTGGCCCTGGGCGAGCGGGTCAAGGACGTGCGCGCGTCGCAGCGCCTGACCGACAGCGCCGTCTGCCTGGTGGCCGACGAGGGCGACATGGACATCCACCTGGAGCGCCTGCTGAAACAGCACCGGCGCATGGGCGAGGTGCCCGAGACCCCGCGCATCCTGGAACTGAACCCCAGGCATCCCCTGATCCGCGGCCTGGCGGCGGCGGCCGGGGCCGGCGACGAGGTGGTCGACGCCGCGCACCTGCTGCTGGACCAGGCGCGCATCATGGAGGGCGAGCCGGTGGCCGACCCGGCCGAGTTCGCCCGCCGCCTGGCGGCGGTGATGGAAAAGGGATTGGCGGCGTAAGGGTTGCGGCGGGTGTGCGGCGGCGCCAGTCAGGCGCCGCGGCGGTGCTGGCGCGCCGTGTCCATCAACTGGCGCAGCGCGGCCATGTCGACCCCGTCCCGGTCCATGACGGCGCGGGTGACGGGATCGTTCAGCAGGTCCTCCAGCCACGGCTCCCCGTGGCCGAAAAAAGCACGGCGGGGGGCCGCCGAGGCCGGGCCCAGGGGCGGGCGCGGCCAGCGGCCGGGCCAGGTCGTATCCATGTTCGCGGTCCTTCTCAGGTTCTTGTTGGCCGGCATCTTCTTGCCTCGCACATGACCAGGATGGCGGCGCCGAGTAACGCCGTCATGACCCGGCGGTGAAGTTTCGGTGACGCCCGGATTCCCGCCCTTTTCCCGGTTCACGGCATGGCGGAACGGCCATGCGGGAACGGGCGACGGGCGGCTGGCGCCGGTGGTGGGGGGTCCGAAGGGTGGGGTGGGGCCGCGGCCGTGCCGCGGCACCCTCAGATCCGGCCGGCCAGGCCGGCGCGCGCCGTTTCGATCAGCGATACCAGGTCGTCGTGGCGGACGTCGTCACTGGCCATCAGTGCGTGGATCGCGGAATCGTTCAGCAGGTCGTTCAGATCAGGTTCCCCCCTTGCGGTCATGTAAGGCTTGTCAGCCTCTTCGTCAGTCAGTTCGCTCCAAGCCTCTGCGGAATTTCTCGGCATGCGTTCCTCCGGATTCTGGCCGAACGGCGTGTCGGAAAATACCCCCAGCAGATTTCCCCTTTGTTTCAGGAAACGAACGAGTCCGCTTTATTTTTACGTGGGTTAGCCTTGCGGCCTGACGGACTCCCATGCCGGCGATCTTTGCCGGTGCCTCCTTCTATTATTTTGCCTTGTTCTTTGCGGCACTCTCCCGTTTACGGGATGTAGAATTGAGGATACGCGACGCCACCGGGGGGAGCAACAGGATTCCCCGCGCGTCTGTAAAAAATTTTACAACTCAATGGCGCAGGGGTAGGGAGGCGGCGCCCAGGACGTGGCCGCTGTCCACGGCCTGGACGATCACGGCGCAGGCGTCGCCGGGCATGGCGCCCAGGTCCTTGGCCGACACCTGCAGGGTCTCGGCCTGTCCGTCCCACGCGCCGAGCGACCGGAAGGCGCGCACCACGTTGCGGTATTTCAGGGTGCGGCCGCGGTTCTCGCCGCGCTTGATGGCGGTTTCGTGCTGGTTGTCGAAGACCACCAGCATCACCCGGGCGCCCTTGTCGGGCGCGGCGCCGCCGGGCAGGGCCACGGAAAGGCCGCCGTCGGCGCCGTGGCTGAGGGTGACGGCCAGCTGCTCGGCCCCGCGCAGGGCGTCGATGGCGCGGCCGATGGCGCGGCGGTCGCTGCCCGTGGCCTGGACGGTGCCGTGGACCACGGCCTGGGGCGTGTAGACGTAGCGCAGCCCGAAATGGACCGCGTAGTCGCGCTGCCGGTTTTTCACCGCCGGCATGGCGAAGGGGTCCTTCCAGCCGATGTAGTCCCAGTAGTCCACGTGCATGGACAGGGGCAGGATGCCGTCCACCTCGGCCAGTTCGCGCAGGTAGGCGTCGGCCGGCGGGCAGGACGAGCAGCCCTGGGAGGTGAACAGCTCGACCACGATCAGGCCGCTGCGGCCGGCCTGGGTGGGGGAAGGGTCGCTGGCCGCCGCCTGGGATGAGGGGATGGAGAAGAGAGGGAAGAGGAGGAGGGCGGCGGCCAGCAGGTTGATGGTTGTTCGGACTTGCATGGTCCCGGTGTACCCCATTCCCCGATCAACCGCCAATCACAGTCCGGTGATGGTTTCGTGTGCCGGCCCGCGGACGCCTAGGCGTGGCCCGAGGCCGTCTCGGCGACCTCGGTGATCCAGTCGATGAAGGCCGCCACCTTGGGCTCGGCGGCCACCGGCGGCGGCGCCACCAGGTAGTAGGCGTAGACCGCCGGCCGGCTCACCGCCAGGGGCCGCACCAGGCGCCCGGCGTCCAGGAACTCGGCCACCAGGGCCGAGCGGCCCAGGGCCACCCCGTGCCCGGCCATGGTCAGGTGGATGATGGCCGCGGTGTCGGTGAACCGCGGCCCGCGCCGGTACACGGCCTCGTCCAGGCCGGCGTCGCGCAGCCACGGGGCCCAGTCCAGGGTCGGCTCCAGGCGCCCGGGGGCGTGGTCGTGGATCAGGGTGTGGTGGGCCAGGTCGCGCGGCGTGCGCAGGGGCCGGGGCCCGTTCAACAGGGTCGGGCTGCACACCGGGAACACCTCCTCGGTCATCAGCTGGACCGAGAACAGGTCCGGGTAGCGGCCGGCGCCGTAGCGGATGCCCAGGTCGCGCTCGGTGGTGGCGAAGTCCACCTGGTGGTCCTCGAAATACACGGTCACGTCGATGTCCGGGTACATGTCCAGGAACGCCGGCAGGCGCGGCGCCAGCCACATGTGGCCGAACGACGGCAGGGTGGTGACGGCCAGGTTGCCGCGCGGCGGCCCCTTGGGCAGGGCCTGGCCGGCCCGCGCCAGGTGGTCGAAGGCCTTGCTCAGCTCGGGCTGGTAGGCCAGGCCGGCGTCGGTCAGCACCAGGCCCCGGTGCAGGCGGCGGAACAGGGGCACCCCCAGGAACCCCTCAAGCCCCTTGACCTGGTGGCTGACGGCGGCGGGGGTCACGTTCAGCTCGGCGGCGGCGGCGGTGAAGCTGCGGTGGCGGGCCGCGGCCTCGAAGGCGCGCAGGCCGTTCAGGGGCGGCAGGCGGCGGGCCATGGTGGTCTCCCATTGGCTTAGAATTGCTAAGTCAATACCGGAGAAAACGTCGTTTGTAAAACCGTTTTGTTTGGTCAAAAATTGTTTTCAAGGCACCCCCGACCCCCCGCTCCGCCAACGCCCCCGCCCTCGACAAGGAGACCGACCATGAACGCTTCCTGTGAAACCGCCCCCGGGCACCCCGCCGTCCTGGCCCCCGCGTCCGCGCCCCGGGTCCCCTGGACCCTGCGCCTGGCCCGGGCCCTGGACCTGGTGCTGGACTGGCACGAGCGGGCGCGCCAGCGCCGCCACCTGGCCGGCCTGCCCGACCACATGCTGCACGACCTGGGCCTGAGCCGCGCCGACGTGGCGCGCGAGACGCGCAAGCCGTTCTGGATGGCCTGACGCCGGCCGCGCGGGCCAAGACGGAAAAAGGCCCCCGGGCGGTCCCGGGGGCCTTTTTCGTCGAACCGCAGCGCCCGGGTGCGGCCACCGCCGTCCGGTCAGGGGCGCGGGCAGTGCATGGAAACCGGCCGTACCCAGGCCCACGGCTGTCCGGTTGAGGCTCATCGGCCGGCGAACGCCGCCTTCGTGGATGCCCGGATCAAGTCCGGGCATGACATAACTATTTGAAATATTTACATTTTCGTCATGGCCGGGCTTGGCCCGGCCATCCACGCCTGGCGGTCGGCATGGGCAGGGAACCCATGCCCCCAACCCGCCGGACGCCTTTCAAATGCCCGGCGATCAACGGTTCCGGTCCGGTCCTCGCGGCGTAAACCGGACAGCGGTGGCCGTCAGCCGGCCGCCAGGTTGCGCAGCACGTACTGCAGGATGCCGCCGGCGTTGTAGTATTCGACCTCGTCCAGGGTGTCGATGCGGCACAGCAGCGGCACCTCCCGGGTGGCCCCGTCGCCGTAGGTGACGGTCAGGGTCACCGCCATGCGCGGGCTGACCCCGCCGGCCAGGCCCGACAGGGCGAAGGTCTCGGTGCCGTCCAGGTCCAGGGCCTTGCGGGTCATGCCGTCGGTGAACTGCAGCGGCAGCACCCCCATGCCCACCAGGTTGGAGCGGTGGATGCGCTCGAAGCTCTCGACGATCACCGCCTTGACGCCCAGCAGGTTGGTGCCCTTGGCGGCCCAGTCGCGCGACGACCCGGTGCCGTACTCCTTGCCGCCGAACACCACCAGGGGCACGCCGTCGTCGGCGTAGCGCATGGCGGCGTCGTAGATGGACATCACCTCGCCGCTGGGCTGGTGGCGGGTGACCCCGCCCTCGGTGCCCGGCGCCATCTCGTTGCGGATGCGGATGTTGGCGAAGGTGCCGCGCATCATGACTTCGTGGTTGCCGCGGCGCGAGCCGTAGGAATTGAAGTCCACCGGCCGCACCTGGTGCTCGATCAGGTAGGTGCCGGCCGGGCTGTCGGCCTTGATGCTGCCGGCGGGCGAGATGTGGTCGGTGGTCACCGAGTCGCCCAGGATGGCCAGGGCGCGGGCGCCGGCGATGTCGCCGCCGTTGGCGGCGGCGTCCTTCAGCCCGGTGAAGAAGGGCGGATGCTGGACGTAGGTGGAGCCCGGGTTCCATTCGTAGGTCTCGCCGGCCGAAACCCGGATGTCCTGCCATTCCCTGGTGCCGGCGAAGGCGTCGGCGTAGCGGCGGGCGAACATCTCGGGCGTCACCGCGGCGGCGATGGCGTCGCGGATCTCGGCGTTGCTGGGCCACACGTCGCGCAGGTACACGGGGTTGCCGTCGCTGTCCTTGCCCAGGGGGTCGTTCAGCAGGTCGCGGGTCATGGATCCGGCCAGGGCGTAGGCCACCACCAGGGGCGGCGAGGCCAGGTAGTTGGCCTTGGTGTGCGGCGACACGCGGCCCTCGAAGTTGCGGTTGCCCGACAGCACCGCGGCGGCCACCAGGTCGCCCTCCTCGATGGCCCCGGCGATGGGCTCGGCCAGGGGCCCCGAGTTGCCGATGCAGGTGGTGCAGCCGAAGCCGGCGATGTTGAAGCCGAGCGCGTCCAGGTGCTCCTGCAGGCCGGCCTGCTGCAGGTAGTCGGCCACCACCAGCGAGCCCGGCGCCAGCGAGGTCTTGACCCAGGGCTTGGTGCGCAGGCCGCGCTCGGCCGCGTTGCGGGCCAGCAGGCCGGCGGCGATCAGCACGCTGGGGTTCGAGGTGTTGGTGCAGCTGGTGATGGCGGCGATCACCACGTCGCCGTCGCGCAGCTGGTAGCCGCCGTCGGTCACGTCCACGGCCTTGGGCGCGTCGCGGCCGCCCATGTCCTTGAGCGTGCCGGCGAAGGAGGCGGCGGCGGTGCTCAGCGCGACCCGGTCCTGGGGCCGCTTGGGGCCGGCCAGGCTGGGCTCGACGGTGCCGATGTCCAGCTCCAGGGTGTCGGTGAACACGGGCTCGGGCGAGGCGGCGTCGCGCCACATGCCCTGGGCCTTGGCGTACTGCTCGACCAGGGCCACGCGGGCCTCGTCGCGGGCGGTGAAGCGCAGGTAGCGCAGGGTCTCGGCGTCCACCGGGAAGATGCCGCAGGTGGCGCCGTACTCGGGCGCCATGTTGGCGATGGTGGCCCGGTCGGGCAGGGTCAGGTGGTCCAGCCCGTCGCCGTAGAACTCCACGAACTTGCCGACCACGCCCTTCTTGCGCAGCATCTCGACCACGGTCAGCACCAGGTCGGTGGCGGTGGTGCCCTCGGTCAGGCTGCCGGTCAGCTTGAAGCCCACCACCTCGGGGATCAGCATGGATACCGGCTGGCCCAGCATGGCCGCCTCAGCCTCGATGCCGCCCACGCCCCAGCCCAGCACGGCCAGGCCGTTGACCATGGTGGTGTGGCTGTCGGTGCCGACCAGGGTGTCGGGATAGGCCACGTTGCCGCCGTCGCCGCCGGTCCACACCACTTGGGCCAGGTGCTCGATGTTGACCTGGTGGCAGATGCCCATGCCCGGCGGCACGACCCGGAAGTTGTCGAACGCCTGCTGGCCCCAGCGCAGGAACTCGTAGCGCTCCTTGTTGCGCTCGAACTCCAGGGCCATGTTCTTGTCGGCGGCGTCGTCGGTGCCGAAGAAGTCGACCATCACCGAATGGTCGATGACCAGGTCCACCGGCGACAGGGGATTGATCTTCTGCGGGTCGCCGTTCAGCTCGACCATGGCCGCGCGCATGGCCGCCAGGTCGACCACCGCCGGCACCCCGGTGAAGTCCTGCATCAGCACCCGCGCCGGGCGGTAGGCGATCTCGCGGTCCGAGCGCCGGTCCTTCAGCCAGGCGCCCACCGCCATGACGTCGTCGGTGGTCACCGTGCGGCCGTCCTCCCAGCGCAGCAGGTTTTCCAGCAGCACCTTCATGGAATACGGCAGCCGCGACACGTCGCCCAGGCCGGCCTGCTCGGCGGCCGGAATGCTGTAGTAGGCGTAGTCCTTGCCGGCGACCGAAAGCGTGCGGCGCGTGTTCAGGCTGTCATGACCGAATGCGGACACGGAAAAACCTCCTCTTTGGGGTGGGGCGGTGGCCCGACAAAAGCCACAAAATCGCTTTCGTGTCCACCCTAGAGCCTGTCCCGTCCAAATGAAATCGCTGAGACGCGGTCTCCGTCGCCCTGGCTAGGAGGGGGACGCGCCGCGATGCTGACGCATCGCAAGCGGGCCGCGACGACGTCCAGGGCGGCGGAGAACGCGCCGAAGGTCGCCTGAGCGGGCCGCCGGCGGCGTCGCGTCGGCTCGCCGATGCGCGGCATCGCCTTCACCGCCGCTCCTGTCCGGCGGACCGCTCAGGCGATCTCAGTCGCTTTCATTTGGACGGGACAGGCTCTGGTTTCGCTGATGCAGCATGTCGAGATTCGTGCCGTGGCGGCGCCGTTCAGGCCCGCTCCACCGTGGGGGTGAAGATGTAGCCCGCCCCATAGACGGTCTTGATCAGCAGCGGCTGGCGCGGGTCGGCCTCGATCTTGCGGCGCAGGTGGCCGATGTGCACGTCGATGCTGCGGTCGTTGGGCATGGCCACCCGGTCCCGCGCCAGGTCCAGCAGGCGCTCGCGGCTGAGCACCCGGTTGGGGTTGCTGACGAAGGCGTGCAGCAGGTCGAACTGGGCGGTGGTCAGGTCGACCTCGGCGCCCGACGGGTCGCACAGCTTGCGCGCGCGCATGTCCAGGCGCCAGCCTTCGAACCGGCGGCAATCCGGGCCCTCGGGCTCGGCCGGCGCGGTCCAGGGGCCGGCGCGGCGCAGCACGCTGCGCACCCGGGCCAGCAGCTCGGGCGGCTCGAACGGCTTGGGCAGGTAGTCGTCGGCGCCGGATTCCAACCCGCGCACCCGGTCGCAGGTGTCGCCCAGGGCGGTCAGGATCACCACCGGCAGGCGCGAGGTGGCGCGCAGCTCGCGCAGCAACGCCAGGCCGTCCTCGGGCCCCAGGCGCAGGTCCAGCACCACCAGGTCGACGTCGGCGCGGCGCACCAGGCGGCCCATGGTGGCGCCGTCGTGGGCGGTGCTGACCCGATAGCCGCCGTCGCCCAGCACCCGCTTGACCAGGGCGCAGACCTGCGGCTCGTCGTCGACGACCAGGATGTGTTCGGCTCGGCTCATGGGCCGCGGCGGCTCCCGTCCGTTTCCTCGCAGGGGGTTTTCCTGAAAGTGTAACCCAGGCCGGGGCGCCACCGCACACCGAAAAGTGGCGCCCGGCGGCGCCCTGCATCGCCCGGGTGCCGTAAAGGCGCCGTTCAGGCGCCGTCCAGGGCCGAGCGCACGAAGCGGGCCAGGTCTGCCTTCTCGAACGGCTTGGGCAGCAGCGGGCCCAACTCGGCGCCGCCGCGCCCGTCCAGCACCCGATCCGGATAGCCGGACATGAACAGCACCCGGGTGGCGCCGCTGCGGGCGCGGATCTGCTCGGCCAGGGCCAGGCCGTTGACCCCGCCGGGCATCTCGATGTCGGTCAGCAGCAGGTCGGGCGGGGTGTCGGGCTCGAACAGGGCCATGGCGGCCTGGCCGTCGGCGGCCTCGGTCACGGCGTAGCCCAGGCTGCGCAGGGCGGTGGCGGTGAAGGCGCGCACGTCGTCGTCGTCCTCGACCACCAGCACCCTTTCGCCGCCGCCGGGGGCGGGGGCGGCGGCACGGCGGCCGTCGGCCGGGTCGTCGGCGGCCGGGGCGCCCTCGGCCAGGGGCAGGAACAGGCTGACCCGGGCGCCGGCGCCGTCCTTGCTGTCGATCTCCACGTGGCCGCGGGACTGCTGCACGAAGCCGTACACCATGCTGAGCCCCAGGCCGCTGCCGCGGCCCATGCCCTTGGTGGTGAAGAACGGCTCGAAGGCGTGCTCGATCACCTCGGGCGGCATGCCGACCCCGGAATCGGTGACCGAGACAACGGCGTAGTCCCCCGCCGCCAGGTCCGGCAGGCGCGCCACGGCGCGCTTGCTGAGGACCACCCGGCGCACCTTGATGCCCAGGCAGCCGCCGTCGGGCATGGCGTCGCGGGCGTTGATGACCAGGTTCAGCAGGGCGTTCTCCAGCTGGTGCGGGTCGGTGCGCACGGCCAGGGGGTCGCGCGGCAGGTCGAGCGCCATCTCGATCGACCCGCCCAGGGTGCGGCTGACCAGGTCCGACATGCCGCGCACCAGGGCCGTCACGTCGAACAGTTTCGGTTGCAGCGGCTGGCGCCGGGCGAAGGCCAGCAGGCGGGTGACCAGGCGGGCGCCGCGGCGGGCGGCGTCCAGCGCCGGGTCCAGCAGGGCCCGCGCCCCGGCGTCGCCCTCCACCTGCTCGGCCAGCACCGCCAGGTTGCCGATGATGATGGTCAGCAGGTTGTTGAAGTCGTGGGACAGGCCGCCGGTCAACTGGCCGATGGCCTCCATCTTCTGGGCCTGGCGGATCACGCCCTCGGCCTTGCGCTGGTCGGTCACGTCCTGGCCCAGCACGAAGTACCCCTGCACCCGGCCGCCGTCGTCCAGGTGCGGGATGAACGACGCCACGGCCTGGATCTCGGCGCCGTCGGGCAGGACCAGGGCGAACTCGCGCACCGAGGCCTCGCCGGCCATGGCCGCGGCCATGTGCGGCGCGTGGCCGGCATAGATGTCGTTGCCCAGCACCACCTGCACCGACTTGCCGATGATCTGGTCCGGCGCCAGCCCGAACCACGGCTCGTAGCCCGAATTGGCGAAGCGGTAGATCTGGTCCCGGTCCACATAGCCGATCACCGCCGGCACGGTCTCGGCGAACAGGCGGATCCACTCCTCGCGGGCGTGCAGGTCCTCCAGCGCCCGCTTCAGCTCGGCGGTGCGCTTCTCGACCCGGCTTTCCAGCAGGTCGTGGCTGTCCTTCAGGGCCCGCTCGGCGCGGCGCCGCTGGGTGATGTCCTTGTAGATGGTGACGAAGCCGCCGGGCATGGGGTTGCCGCGGATCTCCAGGATGGTGCCGTCGGGGCGGGTGCGCTCGAAGCAGTGGGGCAGGAACTGGGCCGCCAGCTCGACCCGCTCGCGCACCTGCTGCTCGGTGTCGCCGGGGCCGTACTCGCCGCGTTGGGCGTTGTAGCGGAAGAAGGCGTCGATGGGCGTGCCGACCTGGCCCAGCAGGTCCGCCGGCAGGTCCAGCAGCTCGTAGAACCGCCGGTTGGACGCCATCAGGCGCAGGTCGGTGGAATAGACCGTGAAGCCGTCGTCCAGGTGGTCCAGCGCCGTCTGCACGAAGGCCAGGTACGCACCGTCGGGATCGGGCGTGGGGGGACCGGGCGTGGGGGGACCGGGCGCGGGGCCGCCGGCGCCGCCGCGCGGCGCCGCCGCCGTGTCCGATGTCCGTGCCTTGCCGCTGCCCTTGGCCATCGCAATCACCGTCCCTGTTCCCTTGGTCATGATACCGAACCGGCCCGCCGGCAAGGGCCCGCAGGCCGATTTCGTGCCCCCTTTACAACTTTTTACATGGCGGCCGAGATCGTCAACAGGTTGCGATAATCGGCGCGGCGGCGCCCCTGTCGTCCATGAAAACAAAGGATTATGAGGCGCTTCGCCGGTGCCGGCGGGGTTCGGCGCGGCCGCGGCGCGGGGCCCGGGCGGGTCCGCCCCGGCCGCCCGCCCCCCGGCGCCCCGGCCGCAGGGCCCTTGACCCCCACCGCTAACTTGATTACGAGACAACACGCGCATTGTCGTGGGCCAACAAGAAAAAAGCGCGCCCACAGGAAGGTTTTGCGACGACGGGAGGAAAGCGTTTCCACGCTCCGTCGACTGAGGAATCGAATCGCCCCCCGCGGGCGTGCCGTCGGCGCCGCGCCTTCCGCACGGGCGGTGGGGCGCGGTCGGGCCGCGGCGGCGGTGTAACAGGACGGGAAGACGCTAAGACCATGTCCAGCGATCAAGGCGGCGGCAATATCCTGGAGACCCGGGATATCACCCTGCGCTTCGGCGGGGTGCAGGCCCTCAGCAACGTGTTCTTCGAGGTCAAGCCCGGGGAGCTGTTCTCCATCATCGGCCCCAACGGTGCCGGCAAGACCTCCATGCTGAACTGCATCTCGGGCCGCTATTCGCCGAACGAGGGGCAGATCCTGTTCCAGGGCCGCGAGATCACCAACATGAGCCCCAACGACCGCGCCGACCTGGGCATCGGCCGGACCTTCCAAAACCTGGCCCTGTTCGGCCACATGTCGGTGCTGGACAACATCCTGGTGGGGCGCCACCACCTGATCAAGAACAACTTCCTGACCGGCTCCCTGTATTGGCTGGGCGGCGCCCAGAGGGAGGAGCTGGAGCACCGCCGCGCGGTCGAGGACATCATCGACTTCTTGGAAATCAGCCACATCCGCAAGGCCACCGCCGGCACCCTGGCCTACGGCCTGCGCAAGCGGGTGGAGCTGGCCCGGGCCGTGGCGCTGCGCCCCAAGCTGATCCTGCTGGACGAGCCCATGGCCGGCATGAACCTGGAAGAGAAGGAGGACATGGCCCGCTACATCGTCGACCTGAACGAGGAGTGGGGCATGACGGTGATCATGATCGAGCACGACATGGGCGTGGTCATGGACATCTCGCACCGGGTCATGGTGCTGGACTTCGGCAAGAAGATCGCCGAGGGCCTGCCCGACGAGATCATGGCCAACCCCGAGGTCAAGACCGCCTACCTGGGCGACGACGAGGACGAGGACGACGGGGCCGAGGGCGGAACCGGCGCGGAAAGCGAGCAGGTGGCGTGATGGCGGCGAAAACCCCCCAGTACTGCGACGTCTCGGTCTACGACACGATCCCCAAGGTCGTCGCCTACAACGCCAAGAACTGGCCCACCGAAGTGGCCATGCGCGAGAAGGAGTTCGGCATCTGGATCGAATACTCCTGGCAGGACTACTACGATCACGTGCGCTCGCTGGCGCTGGGCCTGAAGGCCCTGGGGATGGAGCGCGGCGACTGCGTAGGCCTGCTGGGCGACAACCGCCCCGACTGGGTGTGGGGCGAGATCGCGGCCCACGCCATGGGCGGCCTGTCCATGGGCATCTACCAGGACTCCATCGGCGACGAGGTCACCTACCTGGTGAACTATGCCGAGGTGAAGTTCATCATCGCCGAGGACGAGGAGCAGGTCGACAAGCTGCTGGAGCTGATCGACGACATGCCGTCGATCCGCAACATCGTCTATTGCGACCCGCGCGGCATGCGCAAGTACGATGATGCGCGCCTGATCGACATGGCCACGGTGCGCGAGCGCGGCCGCGCCCTGGACGCCGAGCAGCCCGGCCTGTACGACGACGAGGTGGCCAAGGGCAGCGGCGACGACGTGTCGATCCTGCTGACCACGTCGGGCACCACGGCACGGCCCAAGCTGGCCATGATGCAGAGCGGCCACTTCATGGCCCATTCCGTGGCCTACCTGGAGAAGGACACCAAGTACCCGGGCGACAACTACGTCTCCTCCCTGCCCCTGCCCTGGGTCATCGAGCAGAAATACGTGGTCGTCCAGGCGCCCGTGTGCCGGGTGGTGGTCAACTTCGTCGAGGAGGCCGAGACCATGATGGCCGACCTGCGCGAGGTCGGCCCGCACGCCATCCTGCTGGCGCCGCGCTCGTGGGAGGCCATCGCCGCCGACGTGCGCTCGCGCATGATGGACGCCTCGGCCCTGAAGCGGCGCATGTTCGACTGGGGCATGAAGATGGGCATGGCGGCCCTGGACCAGGGGCGGCGCTCCAAGCTGGCCGACTTCCTGCTGTTCCGCGCCCTGCGCGACCGCCTGGGCTTCACCTTCCTGACCTCGGCCGCCACCGGCGGCGCCGCCATGGGGCCGGACACCTTCAAGTTCTTCCAGGCCATGGGCGTGCCCCTGCGCCAGTTGTACGGCCAGACCGAGCTGGGCGGCGCCTACACCATCCACGAGTGGACCGATATCGACTTCGACACCGTGGGCAAGCCGTTCGACAACTCCGAGGTGCGGATCGAGAACCCGGACGAGAACGGAGTCGGCGAGATCGTCGCCCGCACCGGCGGCATGTTCCTGGGCTACTTCCGCAACGAGGAGGCGACCAAGGAGGACGTGCGCGACGGCTGGATGTACACCGGCGACGCCGGCTACTTCGACGCCAAGGGCCACCTGGTGGTGATCGACCGCATCAAGGACATCGCCACCACCTCGACCGGCACCAACTTCTCGCCCATGTTCATCGAGAACAAGCTGAAGTTCTCGCCCTTCATCGCCGAGGCGGTGATCCTGGGCCACGACAAGCCGTACCTGGCGGCGATCATCTGCATCCGCTACGAGATCCTGGGCAAGTGGGCCGAGCAGCGCGGCATCGCCTTCACCAACTACACTAACCTGTCGGGCCTGCCCGAGGTGTACAAGATGATCCGCGCCGAGGTGGAGAAGGTGAACGACAGCCTGCCCGAGGCGCACCGGATCCAGAAGTTCCTGCTGCTGTACAAGGAGCTGGACGCCGACGACGGCGAGCTGACCCGCACCCGCAAGGTCCGCCGCGGGGTCATCAACGAGAAGTACGCCGACATCATCGACGCCATCTACTCGGACCGCGGCGCGGTCCACGTGGACACCACCATCACCTTCCAGGACGGCACCAAGTCGCGCATCGTCACCGACCTGGTGGTCGAGGACCTGGGCGGCGCCGGGGAAAGCCCGCGCCAGGCAGCGGAATAGGCGCCCGGTCGGGGACGGGCGGGGAAACAAGGGACAGGGAGAGGCCGGAGGCCCCATGAACTACGAACTGCTTTTCCAACTGGTGGTCAACGGGATCATCATCGGCACCCTGTACGGCGTGGTCGCCATGTGCTTCACGCTGATCTACAAGTCGACCCAGATCGTCAACTTCGCCCAGGGCGAGTTCCTGCTGATCGGCGCCTGGGTGTGCTGGTGGATCCTGGGCGAGTTCCAGATCCCGTTCTTCTTCGGCTTCCTGCTGTGCCTGGCCTTCATGATGGTGTTCGGCATCCTGCTGCAGGTGGTGGTGCTGAAACCCATGATCGGCGAGCCCATCATCTCGGTGATCATGGTCACCATCGGCCTGTCGATCTTCTTCCAGGCGGTCATGAAGTGGATGTTCGGGGTGTTCGTGAAGCCCTTCCCCCAGGTGTTCGAGGTCGAATCCATGAACGTCCTGGGGCTGCAGGTGCAGACGGCCTACATCATGAGCTTCATCATCTCGATCGTGATCATGATCGCCTTCGCCTGGTTCTTCAAATACTCGCGCATGGGCCTGGCCATGCGGGCCACGGCCTTCAACCAGCAGGTGGCGCAGTCCCTGGGCATCTCCATCAAGCAGGTGTTCGCCATGTCCTGGGCCATCTCGGCCATGGTCTCGGCCCTGGCCGGCGTGGTGGTGGGCATCGTCAACGGTGTCTCCTCCAGCCTCAGCTTCTTCGGCATCAAGGTGTTCCCGGCGGTCATCCTGGGCGGGCTCGACTCGATCATCGGCGCCATCCTCGGCGGCCTGATCATCGGCGTCATGGAGAACCTGGCCCAGTACGTGGACAGCGAGCTGCTGCACCTGAACAACCTGTACGCGGTGGCGCCGTTCTACCTGCTGGTGATCATCCTGATGATCAAGCCCTACGGCCTGTTCGGCACCAAGGACATCGAGAGGGTCTGATCCATGGCTGGCCATGACTCCATGCGCTGCGGCGAATTCCGCACCACCTACCGCGCCGACACCACGATCTTCCCCACGCCCTGGTCGCGCAACTTCGCCATCCTGGGCGTGGCCGTGGCGGCCACCTGCCCGCTGTTCCTGGAACCCTACTACCTGAACCTGATGATCCAGATCGCCTACCTGGGCATCGCCGCCCTGGGGCTGAACATCCTGGTCGGGTTCACGGGGCAGATCTCGCTCGGCCATTCGGCCTTCTTCGGGTTCGGCGCCTTCGCCTCGGCCTGGCTGAACAACGTCTGGGGCATCCCGGTGTTCTTCGCCATCCCCCTGGCCGGCCTGTGGACCACGGCGGTGGGCATGATCGTGGGCATCCCGGCGGGGCGCATCAAGGGCCTGTACCTGGCCATCGCCACCCTGGCGTCCCAGTTCATCCTGCAGGACTTCTTCGCCCGCGCCGAATGGTTCACCGGCGGCGCCTCGGGCGCCCTGGCCGAGCCGTTCAGCATCTTCGGCTACACCTTCGACACCGACAAGTCGTTCTTCTACGTGGCCCTGACGTACCTGATCGTCGCCTACGTGGCCGGCGCCAACCTGATCCGCTCGCGCGACGGGCGCGCCTTCGTCGCCGTGCGCGACCACTACCTGTCGGCCGAGATCATGGGCGTCAACCTGACCAAGTACCGCATCCTGTCGTTCGGCGTGTCGTCCTTCTACGCCGGGGTCGGCGGCGCCCTGTTCGGCCACTACCTGGGCTTCGTGTCGGTCGAGGGCTTCGACATTCTGCTCTCCATCCAGTTCCTGGGCATGATCATCATCGGCGGCCTGGGCTCGGTCATGGGGGCCTTGATGGGCACCGCCTTCATGGTCCTGCTGCCCGAGGTGATGGAGGGCCTGGTCAGCCTGATGGGCAGCACCGACTGGGGCAGCGCCAAGTGGTTCGTCGACGGCGTGCCCTACATGAAGGAGGCGGCCATCGGCCTGGCCATCGTGCTGTTCCTGATCTTCGAGCCCGACGGCCTGGCGCACCGCTGGCGCCTGATCAAGGCGTACTGGAAACTTTATCCGTTTTCTTACTGACCGCCGGGGCGGTAAGATCATGGCAAGGGACGGAAAATGCGTCCTTTTCAAGCACACCCCGGAAGGGACAATGAAACTTAGGGAGAGGCTATCCATGCAAAGAAAATTCCTGACGCTCCTGGCGACCACGGCCATTGTCGGCGTCGCCGGCACCGCGGTGGCGAAGGACATTCCGGTCGGCAACCTGATCGACTTCACCGGCAACACCGCCGTGGTCGGCAAGGTGTACGGCCAGGCCAAGATCGACGCCATGAACTACGTCAACGCCAACGGCGGCGTGAACGGCAAGCTGCTGGACTTCGAGACGGTGGACTACTCCTACGTGGTGCCGCGCGCCATCGCCACCTACAAGAAGTGGAAGGGCAAGGTGGTGGCCATCCAGGGCTGGGGCACGGGCGACACCGAGGCCCTGATCAGCTTCGTCGCCAAGGACAAGATCCCCTACTTCTCGGCGTCCTATTCCGGCCACCTGGTCGACCCCATGGGCAAGGGGCCGAAGACCAAGAAGGCGGCGCCGTACAACTTCATCATGGGTCCCAGCTATTCCGACGGCGCCCGCGCCCTGGTGCAGTGGGCCGCCGAGGACTGGAAGAAAAAGGGCGGCAAGGGCAAGCCCAAGTACATCCACATGGGTGACAACCACCCCTATCCCAACGCCCCCAAGGAGGCGGCCCAGGAATACGCCAAGGAGCTCGGCTTCGACGTGCTGAACGCCATCCAGTACAGCCTGGCCCCCGGCGACTTCAAGGCCCAGTGCCTCAGCCTCAAGGAATCCGGCGCCAACTACGCCTTCCTGGCCAACACCTCGGGCTCCAACATCTCGCTGCTGAAGTCCTGCGACACGGTCGGCGTCGACGTGCAGTTCATGGCCAACATCTGGGGCTATGACGAGAACGTCATGAAGGCCGCCGGCAAGGCCGCCGACGGCGTGGTCTGGGTCATGGGCGCCGCCAAGTGGGGCGACGGCGTGCCCGGCATGAAGACGGTCGAGGCCGTGTCCAAGATGTCCGATCCCAGCGGCAACACCTACCGCGCGGTGCACTACATGCGCGGCGTGTGCTCGGTCTTCTACATGAAGGAGGCCATGGAGTGGGCGGACAAGAACGGTGGCATCACCGGCCCCAACATCAAGAAGGGCTTCTACAAGCAGGCCAACTGGACGCCCAAGGGCCTCGAGGGCGTGTGCCCCGCCGCCACCTGGACCCCCGATGACCACCGCGGCTTCAACAAGGTGTTCATCTACCAGGGCCACGTCAAGGGCGACACGGCGGCCGGCAGCGTCGGCGAGCTGATGGGCAACGGCACCATCGGCATGTCCAAGGTCGGCGAGTCCGTGATCCCGCGCAAGCCCGAGTGGCTGGGCTGGTAATCGGCTCCTAGCACGGTCGGCGGCCCCCCGGCGGGGGGCCGCCACCCCCCCCCATTCCCGACACCCTTTCGCGCCCGCCCGGGCGGGCGGCGGCGGGCGGGCATCCCGGAGGCTTTTTCCATGGGCGACGCGGCGGTCAAGACCGAAACCCCGGCCGAGGACCTGATGCTCTCGGTCAACAACATCGAGGTCGTCTACAGCGACGTGATCCTGGTGCTGCGCGGCGTCAGCCTGGACGTGCCCAAGGGCGCCCTGGTGACCCTGCTGGGCCCCAACGGCGCAGGCAAGTCGACCACCCTGAAGGCCATCTCCGGCCTGCTGAAGACCGAGGACGGCGAGGTCACCCGCGGCGACGTGCGCTTCAAGGGCGAGCCGGTCAGCAACATGCTGCCCGAGGACGTGGTGCGCAAGGGCGTGTTCCAGGTCATGGAGGGCCGCCGCATCATCGAGGACATGACCGTCATCGAAAACCTGCGCCTGGGCGCCTTCACGCGCAAGGACAAGGATGTCCGGCGCGACATCGACATGGTGTTCAACTACTTCCCGCGCCTCAAGGAGCGCACCGGCCTGGCCGGCTACCTGTCGGGCGGCGAGCAGCAGATGCTGGCCATCGGCCGCGCCCTGATGGCCAGGCCCGAGATGATGCTGCTGGACGAGCCGTCCATGGGCCTGTCGCCGCTGCTGGTGAAGGAGGTGTTCGCCATCATCCGCCAGATGAACCGCGAGCTGGGCATCACCATGCTGCTGGTCGAGCAGAACGCGCGCATGGCGCTGAAGTCCGCCGACTACGGCTACATCATGGAGTCGGGCAAGATCGTCCTCGACGGCACGGCCCAGGACCTGATGCACAACGAGGACGTCAAGGAGTTCTACCTGGGCGGCGGCGGCGAGGAGCGCAAGTCGTTCAAGAACCTGAAATCGTACAAGCGGCGCAAGCGCTGGCTGTAGGGCCGCGCCGCCAGGGGGAAGAGGCCATGACCGAGTTCTTCGACGACCTGGAGACGCGGGCGCCCGAGGTGCGCGAGCGCGCGCAGTTCGCCGCCCTGGGCCGGCAGATCGCCAACGCCAAGGCCAACACGCCGCGCCTGGCCGAATCCCTGGCCGGGGTCGAGCCCGGCGACGTCGCCGACCGCGCCGCCCTGGCGCGCCTGCCGGTGATCCGCAAGAGCGAGCTGATGGACCTGCAGCGCGCCAACCCGCCGTTCGGCGGGCTGACCGCCGTGGCCGACGGCGCCCTGGGGCGCATCCTGCAGTCGCCCGGGCCCATCTACGAGCCCGAGGGCGGGCGCGGCGACTTCTGGCGCATGGAGCGGGCCATGTTCGCCGCCGGGTTCCGCGCCGGCGACGTGGCGCACAACACCTTCTCCTACCACCTGACCCCGGGCGGCCTGATGATGGACGCCGGCTGCCGGGCCCTGGGCTGCGCCGTGATCCCGGCCGGGGTCGGCCAGACCGAGCAGCAGGTGGAGGCCATCGCCCACATCCGGCCCAACGCCTATGTGGGCACGCCGTCGTTCCTGCGCATCCTGCTGGACAAGCTGGTCGAGGCCGGCGTGGCGATCCCGTTCCGCAAGGCCATGGTCGGCGGCGAGGCCCTGCCGCCGTCTCTGCGCGGCGAGTTCGAGGCCCGCGGCGTGGCGGTGCGGCAGAACTACGGCACCGCCGACCTGGGCCTGATCGCCTACGAGACCCCGGCGCTGGAGGGCATGGTGATCGACGAGGGCGTGATCGTCGAGATCGTCCGCCCCGGCACCGGCGACCCGGTGGCCGAGGGCGAGGTCGGCGAGGTGGTGGTCACCACCCTGACCCCGGAATACCCGCTGATCCGCTTCGCCACCGGCGACATGTCGGCGGTCATGGCCGGGGCCAGCCCCTGCGGCCGCACCAACACGCGCATCAAGGGCTGGATGGGCCGCGCCGACCAGACCACCAAGGTCAAGGGCATGTTCGTGCACCCGGGGCAGGTCAACCAGGTGGTCAAACAGCACCCCCAGGTGGCCCGCGCCCGCCTGGTGGTGGACAACCCCGACAACACCGACGTCATGACCCTGCGCTGCGAGAGCGGCGAAGGCGGCGCCGCCCTGGCCGAGGCCATCGCCGCCACCATCCAGTCGGTGTGCAAGGTGCGCGGCCTGGTCGAGTTCGTGCCGCCGGGCACCCTGCCCAACGACGGCAAGGTCATCGACGACCTGCGCAAGTTCGAGTAGGGCGCGCCCGGCCCGGCGGCCACTTGCCGCGCCGCGGGCGGCCTGCGTAGTCTGGGGGCCCCACGCCCGCCCGGTTACGGAGGCCCGCGCCCATGAGCCCGACCCTGTCCCCGACCCTCGACGCGGCCGCGCCGGCGGACCATGCCGGCGATCCGGCCCTGGACATGGACGTCTACCGCTTCCGTGAATTCGCGCGGCTGGGCTACCCCTTCTCGGCGGTCAGCCACGCCCTGTTGATCCCGTTCTTCTACGTCATCGGCCAGACGGTGATGTGGCAGTACAACCTGCTCAGCGTCGCCGTCATCGCCGTCGCCTGGGCCTTCCACCTGCGCGGCTGGATCCGCGCCGGGCTGTTCCTGCTGTTCCTGGAATTCCTCGCCTACACCCTGCTGGGCACCCTGATGCTGGGGTGGGAGAGCGGGGTGTTCCTGTTCTACCTGTCGCCGGTGCTGATCGTCTTCTTCGCGCCGTTCCTGTCGCCGTGGGGCAAGATGAAGGTGGTCGGCCTGGTCTGCGTCCTGGTGCTGGTGTCCATGGCGCTGACCAACCGGTTCGGGGTCCTGTCGCCCATGGACCCGGCGCTCGCCAGCTGGTTCCTGGTCGCCAACCTGTTCGTCGAGATCGCCGGGGTCGCCGCCTGCTTCCTGTCCCTGGCCAACGCCATCCGCGACGCCGAGGACCGGCTGCGCGCCGCCAACGGGCGCCTGGCCCGGTTCTCCGACGCGGTCAGCGAATACCTGGACCCCATGCTGGTGGGCAGCCTGCGCGACGGCGGCGACGTGGCGCCGCGGCTGTGCTTCATCACCGTGTTCTTCGCCGACCTGGCCGGCTCGACCCGCATCAGCATGGCCATGGACGAGGCCGCCTTCGGCGACATGCTGGGCGCCTTCGTGGCCGAGATGCAGGCCATCGTCAAGACCCACCGCGGCTACCTGGAGGACATCTCGGGCGACGGCATCTTCGGCTACGTCGGCAACTTCGACAGCCGCGGCCCGGCCGCCGACGCCGCCGACGCCGTGGCCATGGCGGTCGCCATGCAGGCGCGCCTGGCCGAGCTGTCGGTCGACTTCCGGGCCCGGTACGGCCTGCCCGAACCCCTGCACATGCGCATCGGCATCAACAGCGGCGAGGCCCTGGTGGGCAAGACCAGCGGCGCGCGCGCCATCTACACGGCCAACGGTGACATCGTCAACCTGGGCGCCAAGCTGGAAAAGAAGCTGAAGGACCTGTCGGACACCGGCGGCGTCCTGCTGGGCCCGCGCACGGCCGACCTGGTGGCCGGGCGCTTCGACCTGACCGCCCACGCGGTCACCGTCGAGGGGGCGGAGATGACGGTCTGCACGGTGGGCTGACGCGGTTCAGTCCTGGGACCCGGCCCGCGCCGGAAGCTGGGTGATCTCGGCGCTGGCGTCGCCGTCACCGTCGTCGCCGTCACCGTCCACCGTCTCGGCCTCGCCCTCGATCAGGGCGCCGCTCTCCAGCTCGATGACCTCGTAAGCAGGGATGGCCTTGGGCAGGGGCTTGTTGCGCGACGGCCGCACGCCGAGCGCCATCAGCTCGCGCACCTTGGGCAGCAGGCGGCCGTTGACCGACCGGGTCAGGTCCACGTACCCCGTGGCCGCCGAGCGGATGCCCCGGCCCACCTTCTCGGTGTGCTCCAGGATGGTCGACACCCGGTCCAGCAGGCCCTGGGTGCCGTCGATGATCTTCTCCTGGTTCTCGCGCTGCTTGACCAGGTCCAGTTCGACCCGGGCGAAGCCCAGCAGGCCCACCAGCACCGCCGGCGCGGCCACGGTGATGCCGTGCTTGGACGCCTTCTCGATGAATTCCGGGTCGGCGCGCACCACCTTCTCCAGCGCGCTGTCGGTGGGCACGTACAGCACGCTGACCACGGCGCGGATCTCGCCGGCGCGGCCGGCGGCGCGGTAGGCGTCCTGCACCGCCGAGCGGTAGTGGCGGTCGGCCAGGCCGCGCAGGTGGCGGTTCATGGTGCGGGCCAGGTTGGCGTAGGCCTCGGCCTCGGCCGCGTCGCCCTCGGCGCGGGCGATCTCGGCGACGAAGGACGAGGCCTTGCAGTCGATCACCAGCACCCGGTCGCCGGGCAGCAGGACCAGGGCGTCGGGGCGCAGGCGGTTGCCGTCCAGGGGCGGCTGGATGAGGAAGTCGCGGCCCTTCTCCAGGCCGAACCGCTTCAGCGTGTTCTCCAGGCCGATCTCGGCGAACTGGCCCACCGAGGCGGGCGAGGACAGCGCCTTCCACACCGTATCCATGGTCTGCTCGTTGCGCGCCGCCTGGTCGTTGAGGCGCAGCAGGGATTTGCCCAGCTCGTCCACCTGCTTCAGCAGGCCCTCGGTGGTCTTGGCCACCTGCTCCTTGGATTCCTTCTTGGCCGCCTCGGACTCGCGCTTGTGGTCCTCCAGCAGCTTGGACGAGATCTCGTTGGCCGTGGCCAGCACCGCGGCCTTGGTGGCCTGCAGGTTCTCGCGCCGGGTCTCCTCCCAGTCCTCCATGCGCTTGCGCAGGTCGGCCATCTCCTGGCGCACCTTGGCCATCTCCAGTTCCGCCTGCACCCGCGATTCGTGGGCCAGGCGGGCCTCGTCGCGGGCGGCGTCGCGTTCGGCCACGGCGCCCTCGCGGGCCTTCTCGGCCTCCTCCAGGCGCACCACGGCGCCGGTGCTGGCGGCGATGCCGGCCTTGATCTCGGCCTGGGCCGTGTCGTGGTCGCGGCGCGCCGCGTCCAGGTCGCGGCGCAGGTCGTCCAGGGCCAGGGCGCCGTCGGCGCGCAGCTGCATCACCTCGGTGCGCGACTGGGCCAGGCGCGCCAGGCAGAACGCCAGCGCCAGCATCAGCACGCCCCCGGCCGCCGCCAGGGCGTAGATCACGGTCTCCATGCGGGTTCCTCGAGTCGACGCATGGTCACAGGATAGGGTGGATCACCCATATCCCTCAACAACATATTGGTGCTTCCGGGTCAGCGGGGCTCGGGGGCGCGGTCAATTCCGCGCCCCCGTTCCCGCGGCGCCACCCGCAGTTCAGGCGTCAAAATTCCGCCCGCGGGTGGCGACCACCCGCGCCGGTCCCGTCAGCAGGAGCAGGACCGACTCGGGTTCGGGAATGGGGTGGCGAAGGCGCCTGCGGGCCGGGGCGGCCCGAGCCAAGCCGTCCGGGGCGGTGGCCACCGCCGCCCCCTGGGCCCGGCCGGTTCGATGATCCCCCTGCCGCATCCGATCCTCCGCCGGGGTGCGGAGAGCGTGTCCGTTGGCACTCGGCCCGCGGAAACCCCCCCGACACGCCATTGATAATTATACTTAATTGTTGTGTATTATAGCACGGCTAAACCTGTCAGCACAATCGACAGTTGGGTGGTCCAACAGTTCGGCACCCGACATGGGCGGGTACCTTCGCCTTGCGCCGCCGGACCGCTCGGCGCACACTGCCCGGCACCCCCTCGAACCGACCGGGACCCTCCGCCATGCCGTCTTCGCCGATTCGCCGCGCCCTCCTGGCCGCCGCCGCCCTCGTCCTCCTGCCCGCCGCCGGCGCCGGCGCCGAGACCGTGTCCACCGCGGCGCAGCGCAGCGGCCTGGGCCTGACCGTCTACAACCAGGGATTCTCGGTGGTGCGCGACGCCCGGGTGGTGGACCTGCCCAAGGGCGAGAGCCGGATCGCGTTCGAGGACGTGGCCCGCCAGATCGTGCCCGAGACCGTGATCCTGCAGGGCGACCCGCCGGTGGTGGTGCTGGAACAGGCCATGCAGCGCGAGGCCCTGACCGCCGCCGCCCTGCTGCGCCGGGCTGTGGGCGGCGAGGTGACCCTGGTGCAGCGCAACCCGGCCACGGGGGCCGAGACCCGGCGCCGCGCCCGGGTGCTGTCGGCCGACGGCGGCGGCGTGTTCCTGGTCGACGGCCACCTGGAGGCCGGCGGCGGCGCCGGCCGCGTGGTGTTCGACGGCCTGCCCACGGGCCTGCGCGCCCGGGCGGCACTGGAAACCCTGGTCAACGCCGCCGGGCCGGGCAAGATGGTGCTGTCCTACGTCACCCAGGGCCTGTCCTGGCGCGCCGACTACGTGGGCCACCTGAACGGCGGCGAAAACAAGCTGCGCATCACCGCCTGGGCGACCCTGAACAACGGCAGCGGCGCCCGCTACGTGGACGCCGGGCTGACCCTGGTGGCCGGCACCGTCAACCGGGCGCCGACGCCGCGGCCCGAGGCGCGCTACAAGGCCGCCGCGCCCATGGCCATGGGCGGCGCCGCCGCCGACATGGCCACCGCGCCGGAGGGCGACCTGCACGTGTTCCACGCCCCGCGCCCGGTGACCATCGAGGACGGGCAGACCAAGCAGATCGCCCTGTTCGGCCCGGTCGAGCTGTCGGCGGCCAAGGAATACGTGGCCCGCGTCGGCTCCAACTTCTTCGGCCGCCAGCCCGAGCCCCAGGAGTTCAAGCCGCGCGCCGTGCTGGTGTCCAGGAACGAGACCGGCTTTCCGGTGCCCGCCGGCACCGTGCGCGTGTACCGCACCACCGGCACCGGGCAGCCCCTGCTGGCCGGCGAGGACCAGGTCGGCCACGTGGCCAAGGAGGCGCCCATCCGCCTGGACCTGGGCAATGCCTTCGACCTGCGGGTCAAGCGCACGCAGACGGACTTCCAGCGTTTCACCCAGTCGCGCAACCTGTTCGAGTCCGCCTACAGCTTCGAGTTGGCCAACGCCTCGGACAAGGACGTGGTGATCCGGGTCGAGGAATACATCCACGGCGACTGGACCATGGTCGAGGAGAGCCTGCCGCACACCAAGGAGACGGCGGCCCTGGCCGTGTGGCAGGTGCCCGTGGCCGCCGGCGGCACGGCGGCGCTGACCTACCGGGTGCGGGTCCGCAACTGACCGCTGCCCCGCGCCCGGCGCGCGCCCTTTCGCCACGCACGCCTTGACGGCGGCGGGTCCAGGACATATCTGGTGCACCACCGACCACTTGAATCCACGGAAACCATGACCGTCCTGTCCATCATCGTCGCCCCCGACCCGCGCCTGAAGGTGAACGCCGATCCGGTGGACAAGGTGGACGGCGAGATCCGCCAGCTCATGGACGACATGCTGGAAACCATGCATTCGGCCAACGGCATCGGCCTGGCGGCGCCCCAGGTGGGGGTGGCCAAGCGGATCCTGGTCATGGACGTGGCCCGCCCCGACGAGGACCCCCAGCCCATCCGCATGGCCAACCCCGAGGTGGTCTGGGAATCGGAGGAGGAGGTCCTGGCCGAGGAGGGCTGCCTGTCCCTGCCCGACCAGTACGCCGAGGTGGTGCGGCCGCAGAAGGTGCGGGTGCGCTACCTGGACCACGAGAACGAGATCCGCGAGCTGGAGGCCGACGGCCTGCTGGCCAAGTGCGTGCAGCACGAGATGGACCACCTGGACGGTGTCCTGTTCGTCGACCACCTGTCGTCGCTGAAGCGCAAGATCATCCTGCGCAAGCTGTCCAAGACCAAGCGCATGGCCGCGGTGGGCGCCTGAGCCATGGCGGCGCCCGGGGCCGCACCCGGCACCCCCCTGCGCCTGGTGTTCATGGGCAGCCCCGATTTCTCCGTGCCCGCCCTGTCGGCCCTGCTGGACGCCGGCCACGACGTCGTCTGCGTCTATGCCCAGCCGCCGCGCCCCGCCGGCCGCGGCCAGCGCGAGCGGCCCTGCCCGGTGCACGCCTTCGCCCAGGCGCGGGGCCTGGCCGTGCGCACCCCGCGCAGCCTGAAGGACGCCGACGCCCAGGCCGATTTCACCGCCCTCGAAGCCGACGTGGCGGTGGTCGCCGCCTATGGCCTGATCCTGCCGCCGGCGGTGCTGGCGGCGCCGCGCCTGGGCTGCGTCAACATCCACGCCTCGCTGCTGCCGCGCTGGCGCGGCGCCGCGCCGATCCAGCGCGCCCTGCTGGCCGGCGATTCCGAGACCGGCATCACCATCATGCAGATGGACGCGGGGCTGGACACGGGCCCCATGCTGGCGCGCCGGGCCGTGCCGATCACGCCCACGACCACCGCCGAGGACCTGCACGACGCCCTGGCCGCCCTGGGCGCCGCGATGATCGTCCCGGCCCTGGCCGACATGGCCGCCGGCACCGCCGTGGCCGCGCCGCAGCCCGAGGCGGGCGTGACCTATGCCGCCAAGCTGGCCCGCGACGAGGGGCGCCTCGACTTCGCCCGCCCGGCCGCCGAGCTGGAGCGCATGGTGCGGGCCCTGAACCCCTGGCCCGGGGTCTGGTTCGAGCACGGCGGCGAGCGCATCAAGGTGCTGGCGGCCCGGGTCGAGGACCTGTCGGGCGCCCCCGGCACGGTGCTGGACGGCGCCCTGGCCATCGCCTGCGCCACCGGCGCCCTGCGCCCGACCCGGGTCCAGCGCCCGGGCAAGACGGCGGTGGACGCCGCCGCCTTCCTGCGCGGCTACCCCCTGCCGGCCGGCAGCCGCATCGGCTAGCGCCGGCGGTCATGGTGCGCCGGCGGGCGTGGATGCCCGGGTCAAGCCCGGGCATGACGAAAATGTAAATATTTCAGAATGTTATGTCATGGCCGGGCTTGACCCGGCCATCCACGTCCGCTGCGAATCAAAACCCGGCCCCGCCGGTTCTATCCGGCCGGGGCCGCCTCGACGAAGGTCTCGTTGTAGCAGGCGCCGTCCTCGATGTCCGTGCGCACGTCGGTGTTGATCAGGGCGTTCACCGTCTGGCCCGTGGGGCTGGTGTGCAGCCAGGTGCCCTTGGGCGAGCACAGCACCCCCGGGCGCACGGCGTCGGTGACCCGCGCCGACAGCACCACGTCGCCCAGGTCGTTCCACACCTTGACCGCGTCGCCGTCCGTGATGCCGCGCGCCGCAGCGTCGTCGGGGTGGATCTCCACCACCTCCAGACTGCGGCTTTCGGCGCAGCCGCCGAAGGTGGCGTTGGTGCGTTTGGACGACGACGGCGACATCAGCACCAGCGGCCAGTCGCCCCGGTCCACGGGTTCGAAGCGCGGCAGGCCGTAACCGAAGCGGTCCTCCAGGTCGCGCGAGAACAGCTCGATCCTGCCCGACGCCGTGCCCGGCCCGTGGCTCAGGCACATGACCGGCTCGCCGCCCCCGGGGGCGGGCATGGCCAGGGCCCGGTCCAGCGGCAGGGTGCTGGGCCGGGCGCCGCCCAGGCGCGGGTCGTCGGCGTCCATGGCGTCGTCCATCAGCTCGGCGTCCGAGGCGCGGAACAGGGGCTCGTCGAAGCCGAACCGGGCGGCCAGGCGGCGGAAGATCTCGGTGTTGGGCAGGGCCTCGCCGACGCAGGGGATCACCGGTTCGGCCCGCTGCAGGAAGCCCTGGCCGTAGGCGCCGTACAGGTCGGCGATCTCGAACGAGCTGGCCGCCGGCAGCACCACGTCGCAGTAGGCCATGGAATCGGTCATGGCCACGTCGCAGCCGGCCACGAACAGGTCCTCGCGCATCAGCGCCCGGCGCAGGGCGTTCTGGTCCGGGTGGGTGCTGACCGGGTTGTGGTTGTAGATCATCACCGCCTTGATGGGCGGGTCCAGGGTGTCGTCCAGCAGGTGGCGGGCGACGTCGACGATGTTCAGCGTCCGGGTGCCCGGCGGCACCAGGTCGGGCCGCTGCAGCTTGGCCGGGGTGCGCGGGAACGACAGGCCCTGCTTGGCCATGATGCCGGCGCCGCGGCGGCCGAAGTTGCCGGTCAGGGCCTGCAGCGCCATGACGGCGCGGATGGCCGAGCCGCCGCTGCGCCCCCGCTCCATGCCGTTGCCCACCGACAGGCCGACCCGCTGGGCCCCGGCCCACCAGTCCGCCAGTTGCTCGAAGGCGGCGGCGTCGATGCCGCATTCGGCCTGGGCCTGCGCGGGGCTGACCCGGCGGGCCTGGGCCATGTAGTCCTCGAACCCGTCCACCCAGCGCTCGATGAAGGCCGTGTCCAGGGCCCCGCGCCGCTCCAGCTCGGCGGCCAGGGCGAAGGCCAGGAAGATGTCGCTGCCCGGGCGCACGGGAATGAACAGGTCCGCCTGCTCGGCGATCCTGATGCGCCGCGGGTCCACCACCACCAGCCGGGCGCCCTTGCCCCGTGCCGCCTTGATGGCCCGGGCCAGGTGCAGGTAGGAAACGGTCGTGTTGCTGCCCCAGACCACCACCAGGTCCGAGTCCGCCGCCTGCTCGGGCCCCATGCCGGGGGCGGTGCCGAACAGGCTGCCATAGGCGGTGCCGCGGACGATGCCGCACAGGGGCCCGCGGTTCAGCAGGCTGGCGCCCAGGCGGTGGAAGAAGCGCCGGTCCATGGAGCCGGCGGCCAGGTCGCCGTGGGGCCCGCCGTAGTTCAGCGGCAGCACCGACTGCGGCCCGTGGGCGGCCATGGCCCGGGTGAACCCGTCGTGGACGCGGTCCAGGGCCTCGTCCCACGAAATGGGGGCGAACTGGCCCGACCCGCGCGGCCCGGTGCGCGCCAGGGGGCGGGTCAGGCGGGTTTCGCCGTGCACGAACTCGGGGTACGAGCGGGTGACCTTGCCGCACAGCACCCCGGCCGTGTAGGGGTTGGCCGACGAGCCGCGCACCTCCAGCACCCGGGCGCCGTCGGTGGCCACGCTGAGGCTGCAGGTATCGGGGCAGTCGAGCGGGCAGACGCTGGGGCGGAATTCCGTGAGTCCGGTGTCGGGCATGGCCGTGCACTCCGTGAAAGGGGATCGGTTGCACCCTTCCTAGGGGTATATTGGTCCCATGAAAAGGTCCATTCCAGGAAATCCGCTGGGACCATTTGCCGGGGCCCCGCCGCCGCCCTTGACCCCGCCCGGGCCGGCGGCTATGGGAGCGCCTTCGCCGGCAACCGGGGACCACGCCCGTGATCCGCAAGTTCCTCGCCAGGGCCGCCGCGCAGGAGGCGCAGGCCCGCCTGTTCGACCGCCTGACGGACCTGGCCACCCGGCCGGCGCCCGGCGCCCGGTCCACGTCCGCGGCCCTGTGGACCGACCCCCACGTGGCCGGCCGCATGCTGGACCTGCACCTGGACGACAGCGTCGACCTGGCGTCGCGCAACCCGGCCTTCGTCGAACGCTCGGCGGCCTGGATCGCCGCCACCTTCGGCCTGGGGCCGGGCAGGGCGGTGCTGGACCTGGGCTGCGGGCCCGGCCTGTACACCACCGAATTCGCCCGCACCGGGGCGGCGGTGACCGGGGTCGACTTCTCGGCCACCGCCATCGACCACGCCCGCACCGAGGCCCGGCGCCGGCGCCTGGCGATCGACTACCACCTGGCCGACTACCTGGACTTCACGCCGGACCGCACCTACGACCTGGTGACCCTGATCTTCTTCGATTTCTGCCCCCTGGACCGCGCCCAGCGCGGCTGCCTGCTGGACATGGTGCGCGGCGCCCTGGGCGACGGCGGGGTGTTCCTGCTGGACCTGCTGTCGCCCCGCCACCTGGACCGGGTGACCGAGGCGCGCACCTATGAATACCACGACGGCCCCGACTTCTGGTCGGCGCGGCCCCATCACGTGTTCACCCACACCTTCGCCTACCCGGACCAGGGGCTGCACCTGGACCGCTACGACATCTTCGAGGCGGACCGGGCGCGCACCATCATGAACTGGCTGCAATGCTTCGACCCCGCCGACCTGGCGCGCGAGCTGGCCGAGCACGGCCTCCAGGTGGCCGCCACCTACGGCGACGTGGCCGGGGTCGCCTACGACCCCCAGGCGCCGGACTTCGCCGTGGCCGTCCGCCGCGCCGGCATGTGACCGGGACAGACCAGAGTCGACCAGATGCCATGGGTGGCGCCCGGCCTGGGTTGCTATAATTTAACAGTTGAATTTTGTTATTATGATTTAACGCCCGTGGTGCGAGGAGGTGGCCATGGCGGGCCGATGGTGGCGCAACGGGTTGATGATGGCGGCGGCCGGGCTGCTGGCCCTGGGGCCGGCCATCCCCACTACCCTGGCGCACGGCCCCGGGTCCTGCTGCGGCGGCGCCCGGCCGCCCGCCGGCACCGGCGCCACGCCGGGCGTGCCGCCGACCATGATCCCGCCCAACCTGATGCGGCCCCAGGCCCTGCCCCCCGGCGTGCGCGAGGCCATCATCAACGCCATCGGCGCCAACCGGCCGCCGGGCCGGTATTCCGAGATCCGCCAGGGCCACTTCGTCACCGACGCCGACCTGGAGCGCATGCGCAACGACCACCACCAGATGCAGATCGCCCAGGTCGGGATCGACCAGGCGGCGGCGGACAACGTGCGCATCTTCGTCGTCAAGCACGGCGCCAACATGTTCCTGGTCGGGGTCGGCTTCATCATCGGCGGCCCCGTGGGCGCCGCGGCCACGGGGCTGGTCTACAACATCACCGAATCGGCGGTCGAGACCTATACCCGCAGCGGCAGCACCGACAAGACCACCCACGACGCCGTGGCCGAGTTCTACGCCGAGACGGCGGGCCAGGCGGCCGGGCAGACCCCCTACGTGGGGCCCGTGGCCGGCCCGGCGGTCAAGTACATCACCAAGCAGAACCTGGGTCCGCTGATGGACTACGAGTTCCGGGTCGATCCGGCCAACGTGGACTGGCAGGCGGGCCAGGACCGCATGACCGGCCAGGGCGGCGGCGGCCCCGCCGGCTGGCGCGGCCCCATCAAGTAGGCCCCGAGGAGCAACGGGACATGACGCAATCCGGACCCCTGCGCAGCCGCCTTGGCATCGCCACCCTGGTCCTGGCGGCGGCCCTGTGCGCCGCGGCGCCGGCGCCGGCCCAGGAGGCCGGGGCCCCGGCCGCGCAGGCGGCCGCCGAGGCGGTGCCCATGGACCCGTTCTTTGTGGCCCAGGCCGTCGCCTGGGCCCTGCGCGGCCAGCGCGACGCCGGCGCCACCAACCCGGCGACCTTCGCCGCCGGCGGCCGCCCGCCGCCGGACCCGGGCATGCGGGCCGGGCACATGCGCCTGGACCGCATCGCCCTCGACCCGGTGCAGCGGGTGCTGGGCGAGGCCGGCTCGCGGGTCCTGTCGGGGGTGATCTCGCAGCGCAGCGCGCTGGGCTTCCGCGCCGACAGCAGCTTCATCACCCGCTACCACGCAGCCGGCGCCCGCCTGGTGATCGAACAGACGGCCGCCGAACCCCTGTACACCCCCCTGCCGCAGGTGGAGTTCTCCTTCGTCGCCGCCGCCGACCTGCGCCCCGACCTGCTGCGCCCGCCCTACGAGCCGCACAGCCTGAAGGCATACTTGCTGAACCACGCGGCGGACCTGGACCGGCCCGACCGCACGCCCCGGGCCTACGTCGCCGTGGTCCTGGGCATGGACCGCCTGGCGCCGGGGGACCGCCTGTCCCTGCGCGTCAGCGACACCGCGGACGGCACCGGCGGCCGGTCCGACGGCATGGTCCGCCTGGACCGCCAGGGCTGGCAGGCCGCCGCCCTGCCCCTGGCCTTCGCCCTGCAGGCGCCGCCGCGCCTGTTCTTCAAGGCCGTGCTGACCGCCGCCGACGGGCACGAGCGGGTGATCGGCACCTTCTCCAACATGGTCACGCGCCGCCCGGCCACGAACTAGCAGGCTGCTGAAAACCCGTCAGGGCCCTTCGAGGCTCGCTCCGCTCGCACCTCAGGGCGAGGCGGAGAGTCGGCAACCTCTTGAAAAACCTCAGCCTGAGGCGCCCGCAACGCGGGCCTCGAAGGCGATGATGCCAGGCACGGTGACTTGTTCAGCGGCCTGCCAGGCTCAGTACGACACCCCGGTCAGGTACAGCCCCTCGGGCGGTGCCGTGGGGCCGCCGCGGGCGCGGTCGCGGGCCTCCAGGGCGGCGCGCAGGTCGGCCGCCGTCCACTTGCCCTCGCCCACCAGGCGCAGGCTGCCGGCGAAGTTGCGCACCTGGTGGTGCAGGAACGACCGCGCCCGCACGGTGATGCGGATCTCCTCGCCGCCGTCGCCGCCGGGCCGGTCGACGGTGATCTCGTCCACGGTCTTGACCGGCGAGCGGGCCTGGCACATGGCGGCGCGGAAGGTGGTGAAGTCGTGGCTGCCCACCAGCACCCGGGCGGCCTCGCCCATGGCCGCCGCGTCCAGGGGCGCCGGCACCCACCAGACCCGGCCGCGGTCCAGGGCCGGCGGCGGGCGGCGGTTGAGGATGCGGTACAGGTAGCGCCGCTCGGTGGCCGAGAACCGGGCGTGGAAGTCCGGCGCCGCCACCGCCGCCGCGCGCACCACCACCGGCGCCGGCTTGAGGTGGAAGTTCAGGGCGTTGCGCACGGTGTCGGGGTCGAAGTCCCGGTCCAGGTCGAAATGGGCGACCTGGCCCAGGGCGTGGACCCCGGCGTCCGTGCGCCCGGCGGCATGGGCCACGGCGGGCACGCCGGCGAAGGCGGCGATGGCCTCCTCCAGCACCTGCTGCACGCCGGTCCCGTTGGCCTGGCGCTGCCAGCCCACGAAACCGCCGCCGTCGTATTCCAGGACCAGTCGATAGCGCGGCATACCACCCTCATATCAGAACCGGCGCGAAGTTTGTACGTGACAAGACGGACTCCGGCCCGCAAGAATGCGGCAATCCGCCGCACAGGGAAACGGGACCCCTCAGGGACTATGGACTGGTCCGCCGTCTCCGACGCCGATCGTGATTCGCTGCACACGCTGCCCCTGGCCATCGTGCCGCTCCAGACTCCGTCTCTGGTGCGGGCGCGGCTGGTCAAGAACGTGCACCTGGAGGGCATGGTCGAGATGTTCGCCGACATGGGCACCGGCCGCGGCCTGGTGTCGGTGGAGAACCTGCCCAACGAGTTCGGCTGGCCCCAGGGCGAGGGGGTGGAGCCGCACCCGGACCACGCCCTGCTGCGCACCCTGGCGGCCCTGCACAGCTATGACGTCTACAGCCTGCGCGTGACCCTGCGCCAGCACGGCATCACGGTCGAGGACGTCTCGGCCCTGACCCTGTCGCGCGACATGATCCGCGAGCTGACGGTGTACATGAACGCCTTCACCCGGCCCCTGCTGGTGGCCATCTATGGCGACGCCGACGTCACCATCAACGACTTCAAGGACATCCTGGCCCTGTTCCGCGACCCCGACGTGGCGCGGGCGCGCGAGAAGCTGCAGCAGATGGCCGACCGGCTGGAGATCGGCCTGGCCGAGATTCCCCGCTTCCTGGAGGATTACGGCGACATCTACCTGTCGCTGTCGTACTACCGCCACTGCCTGGACCAGACCGAGCCGGTGGTGAACGAGTTCCTGGCCGCCCTGGACGAGGTGCGCGGCAACTGGCAGCTCAAGAACGACCGCAACCTGGTGCAGACCTGCGACACCATGTCCGCGACCTGCCAGCGGGTGGTGGCCTGGACCAAGGGCCGGCTGGACCTGTTCGACCAGAGCAGCGCCAACATGTGGCAGGACATGTCGGCGGCCAAGTTCCGCGACATCGAACGCCAGGTGAAGGGCTCCCACGCCGCCATCGGCGGAGTCCTGTGCGGCCTGGGGGTCAAGATGGGCAGCTGGCACGACCGCTTCGCCGGCGGCGCCGGCGGCCCCATGCGCTGGAGCGAGTTCATCATGACCGACCTGCGCACCGGGTTCGACAACATCCGCCGGGCCGCCAACACGGCGACCGCGTGACGCCGCCGCGGCGGACGACTAGCCGCCGCAATCCCCCGACGCCACCTGGAAGGGGATGCCCCGGGCGGTCAGGAACCGGGTGATCTCGCCGGCGCTGTAGGCGTAGTTGAACTTGGTGCCCTTGTCGTCCTTGCCGCCGAAGTCGCCCAGGGCGTGGATGCCCACCACCTGGCCGCACATGTCGACCACCGCCGAGCCGCTGTTGCCCCGGGCCGTCTGCACCCCGTGCTGGATGACCTCGAACCCGCTGGCGTTGCGGTATTCGCCCTGCAGCTTGCCGAAGGCGTACTTGACCGCCGGCACCGTGCCGCGCACGTAGGCGGCCCTGTCGCCCTGCAGGTGGCGGATCATGAACCGCTGCAGGTCGGTGAAGCCCTTGTCGTTGTCGTTGGCGATGCCCGGGTAGCCGGCCACCACCAGGTCCTGGAACACGTCGGCGCGGCGGGCGAAGGGCAGATGGACGTCCGAGCGGTAGTCGCCGATGCGCAGCACCGCCACGTCCAGTCCCTGCTTGCCCATCATGCCGCTGCCGGTGACGTAGGTCGCCCGCTTCCAGCCCACCGCCTCGCTGAACACGTGCACCACGTCGCCGGCGTTCCGGACCACGTGCTGGTTGGTCATGATCAGGTCGGGGCCGATGAAGAAGCCGGTGCCGTAGCTGCTGCTGAACGTCTTGCCCTCGACCTTGGGGTTCACGTACAGGAACACCGTGGCGGCCTTCAGGCGCTCGACCAGGGCCCGCGGATCGGGGCCGGCGCCGGCGCCGCCCTTGCCCGACCGCACCGGCGCCTCGGCGGCGCGGCGCGCCACCTCGGCCGGCACCGGGCGGCCCAGCAGCCCGCCGGCGTAGACCCGCCACTGGTCCAGCGTGATGGGGCTGCGCCGGGCCGCGTCCCCCTTCTCGATGCCCACCAGCACCACCTGCCGGGGCAGGGCCTCCAGCTCGCGCAGGGTGATGAAGGCATAGACCTGGTCGGCCTGGCTGATCTTCATCAGCAGGGTGTCGGCGCCGTCGTCGGTGTCGGGGCCGTCGGCCACCTCGGCGACCCGGTGGCCGCGGGCGTCCAGGCCGCAGACGAAGTCGCGCAGGGTCACCGCCCGGGCCGCGGCCATGATGGGCCTGCGGGCCAGGCGCCGGCCCAGGCCGCTGGCCCCCACCGCCCGGTCGCAGGCCTCGCCGCGCATGGCGTCGCGGCGCTGGCGCGCGGCCTGGGCGTAGGGGGCATAGCCGGGGATGGCGGCGGCGCGCTTGTCCAGCCTGCCGGCCAGGTCGTCCAGCCGGTCGGCCGCGGCCCAGTCCGCCTTCTGCTTGGCCAGGGTGGCCGCGAAGTCGTCCAGGGATTCGCGCAGCAGGTGGTCGATGCGCGCCGGCAGGGCGGCGTTGATGCGCTGGACGGCGGCGGTGTCGCCCGCGGCGGCGAACCGCCGCCGCTGCGTCTCGGCCAGGTCCAGCACCTTGTCGACGTCGGCGTAGCCGCCGCCGGCGGCCTCCACCTGGGCCACGGCGCGGTCGGCCAGGGCGGCCAGGATGCGCCCCCGCCGCGCCGCCACCAGGGGCCGGTAGTCGGCCAGGGCCGGCACCGCCCGTTCGTCGGCGGCGACCTCCCGGTCCAGGGTCTGCAGGGCCTCGATCCCCGGCCAGCCATCGTCCACCGCCTCGACCTGGCGGGCGAAGCCGGCGCGCCCGGCGGCGGCCAGGGCCGCGGCGCGGTCCGTTGCCGCCCGCTCGATGGCGGCGGCCCGGCCGGCCGCCGCCGTGCCGCGGAAGGCCGTGGCCTCGGCCCGGCCCTTGGCGACCACGTCGGCGGCGGCGCGCCAGTCGCCGGTGGTGTTCCGAATCCGCGCCACGGCGTCGGCGATCAGGCGGTCGTGGATGCGGGTTTCGGCGTCCCGGGCCGCGCGCTCGAAGGCCGCCACGCGGGACGGCGCCACGGCGCGCACCAGGGGCGCCACCCGGGCCAGGCGGCGGCCGGCCAGGGCGGCGCCGTCCAGGGTCGCGGGCAGGGCCGCCAGCTCGTCGCGGAAGGCGGGCAGGGCGGCCTCGGCCACCCCGGCGGCGCGGCGCTGCCAGGCCCGGTCGTAGGCGTCCAGCGCCGCCAGGGGCGTGGCCGCGCCCACGGCCGCGCGCAGCCGGTCGCGCCGCGACTGCAACTCGCCCAGGCCGGCCGCCGTGGCCGGCACCCGGTCCAGGTCGGCGGTGGCGGCCTGGACCAGGGCCGTGCGGATCCCGTCGCGGCGGCGCCCGGCCAGGGCCTCCAGGTCGGCCAGGGCCGGCCGGTCCGCCGCCGCCACCAGGGGGCGGGTGTCGTCCAGGATGGCGTCCAGGGCGGCCAGGCTGGCGGCCGCCGGCGGCAGAGCCGCCACCCGGTCGGCGGCCACCGCCAGGGCCACGGTGGACCGGCGCGCGGCGACGGCGGCCAGGAAGGTCCGGCGTTCGCTGGGCCACAGGTCGCGGGTCCGGGTGTCACCCTCGGCCGCCGCTCGGCCCAGGTGCGCCAGCCCGTCCGCCGTCGCCGGGACGGCGTCCAGCCGCGCGGTCTCCTGGGTTATCCAGGCGCGGGCGGCGCGGCGGTCCGCCACCTCGGCCGCCAGGGCCGCCGGGTTGAACTCGCCCTGGCCGCGCTGGAAGGCGACGCCGTAGACGAAGCGCACCCAGCGCTGCTGCTGGTATTCGCGCGGGCAGCGCGGCAGCACCTGGTTGGCCACGAACAGGCGCTCGGCCTCGCCGAGGCCGTCATAGGGCCCGCCGAACACCGGCGCGAAATGGGCGTCGGCGAACAGGTTGGCCAGGCGGGCGAAGAATTCCTGGGGGCTGTAGTTGGTCTGTCCGTCGCCGGCGTACTCCCGCTCCAGCCGGCCGGTCCAGCCGGCCAGCACCTGGCACTGCTCGCCCTGGGTGGCGGCCTTGAACAGGGTCCCGTCCCGGGGCGCCGGGGCCGCATCGGTGGCCGGCGCGCCGCGCGGCACCAGCTCGCGCTGGCCCCGGGCCCGGGCGGCGTCCCCCGGCCGCGCCGCCGGGCGGTACTTGTCGGCGATGGCGCGGTCGGTGATGCGCGCGTTGACGCGCGGCTGGGCGGCGTCCAACCGGTTGACGCTGGCCGTGTAGACCTGCTTGCCGTCCAGCATGCCCACCACCCGGGCCGCGCGCACCCGGTCGCATTCGCCGCGCAGCAGGTCCGGCAGCTTGTCCAGGAACGCGGTCAGCTCGGCCTGGCCGTCGGCGAACACGGCGTCCGAATCCAGGTACAGGATCACCTGCATCTGGGTGGTGCACCACTTGCCGCCGCGGAACACGCCGATGTGGGCGCGCAGGTTCGCGCTCTGGTACAGGGGCGCCGGGTTCTCGCCGCCGCCGGCGGCCAGGGCCGGTCCCGCCAGAAAGGCGGCCGGGACCAGAACCGCCGCCAGGGCGGCCAGCCACAGGGCCGCCGCCGGCAGGGCGGTCCGGGGTCGCGGGGAAGGGGGGCGCATGGCGGCGGACGGCTCCCGGTTGTTGGCGGTGGCGGCGGCCATTGTAGCAAATACGGGCACGGTCTAGGCGTCCCGCGCCGGCCGGCTGGGGAAGTCGGGCTGGTTTTCCGGCGCCGCGCGGCGGAAGGCGTCCAGCCCGCGGCAGGCGGCGTCGATGGCGCGCAGGCGCGGATAGGGGGCCAGGTCGCAGTCGAACCGCCGGGCGTTGTCCATCTGCGGCACCAGGCAGGCCTCGGCCAGGGTCGGCGCGTCGGTGAAGGCGAACCGCGTCGGCGGCACCCGGTCCGCCACCATGGCCTCCAGGCTGTGCAGGGCGGTGGCCACCCAATGGCGGTACCAGCGCCGGACCCCGTCCGGGGGCACCGCCAGGTCGGTTTCCAGGAACCGGCGCACCCGGTTGTTGTTCAGGGGGTGCAGGTCGGCGGCGATGAGCCCGGCGAAGGCCCGCACCTGGGCCCGCAGCACCGGGTCGGCCGGCAGCACCGGCGGGTCGGGGTGGAGGTCCTCCAGCAGTTCGATGATGGCCAGGGACTGGGCCACCACGCGGTCGCCGATCTCCAGGGCCGGCATCAGCCCCTGGGGGTTGATCCGGGCCCAGGCCTCCCGGTCCAGGGACGACACCGGCACGTAGTCGTAGGCGATGCCCTTCAGGTTGAGGACGATGCGCACCCGCTGCCCGGCCGAGTTCTGGTACCTGCTGTACAGTCTGAGGCCCATGCTCCGCTTCCCGTCGTAACCCCCGTCATAGATCTCGCCGCAACTCCCGTCGCGCTGAAGTGATTGGCGCACCGGCGGCGGCCTGCCCCATAATCGTCCCCCGGCCACGACTCAGACAACAGGGGAATCGCCATGCCCGCCCTCCCGACCCCGACCCATCCCCGGATTGGCGTGCCGGCCCTGTTGCTGCCGCTTGTGGTGCTGTCGGTCCTGCTGTTCACGTCGCCGGCGCCGGCCGGCGAGATCTACGTGTCGAGCTGGAGCGGCGCCGCCATCCAGGGCGCCGACCCGGTGGCCTATTTCACCCAGGGAAAGGCCGTGCAGGGGTCCAAGGACCACACCCTGCAATGGCGCGGCGCCACCTGGCGCTTCGCCAGCGCCGGGAACCTGGCCCTGTTCAAGGCCGACCCCGAGCGCTACGCGCCCCAGTTCGGCGGCTACTGCGCCTTCGCCGTCAGCAAGGGCGCCACCGCCGAGATCGACCCCAAGGCCTGGTCCATCGTCAACGGCAAGCTGTACCTGAACTATTCCCCCGGCGTGCGCGACACCTGGGCCCGGGACGTGGACGGCAACATCGCCAAGGCCGAGGCCAACTGGCCGGCCCTGCGCCAGGGGCTGGCGAAATAGGGCCCCGGCCCCTCAGTCGCCGGTCCGGGTCCGGACGCGGCGGGTCTCGCGGTGCAGGATGTAGAGGCCGGCCATGACCACCACGCCGGCGCCCAGCAGGGTCCAGCCGTCGGGCAGGTGGCCGAAGATCAGGTAGCCGAACAGCACCGCCCAGACCATGGACGTGTACTTGAACGGCGCCACCAGCACCGCCTCGCCCAGGCGGTAGGCCTCGATCTGGGTGTAGTAGGCGCCGGCCACCAGGGTGCCGCTGGCGGCGAACACCCACAGGTCCGCCGCGTGCAGGGCCGACCAGCCCAGCGGCGCCGTGCACAGCCCCGCCAGCATCACCGCCGTGGAGGTGAAGAACAGCACCGCCACCGAGGACTCGGTGCGCGAGATGCGGCGCGTGATCAGGTCGCGCGCCGCCCCGCACAGGGCCGCCGACAGGGGCAGCAGCACCGCCCACTGCACGGTCCCGCCGGCCAGGGCGTTGCCCGGCCGCACCATCACCAGCACCCCGGCGAAGCCGCCCAGCACCGCCAGCCAGCGGCGCCAGCCGACCCGCTCGCCCAGCACCACGGGGGCCAGGGCGGTGATGAACAGGGGGCCGGTGAAGGTCACCGCCACGGCGTCGGCCAGGGGCAGTTCGCGCAGGCCGGCCACGAACAGGAACGAGGCGCCGATCACCGTCAGCCCGCGCAGGGCCTGGCCGCGCAGGTCGCGCACCCGCAGCGCCGCCAGGCCGCCGTGGCGCCGCGCCAGCAGCAGGATCCACGGCGCCACGAACAGGCCGCGCACGAACATCAGCTCGCCCAGGGGATAGCGGCTGGCCAGGGTCTTGACCAGGGCGTCGTTCAGGGACAGCAGGGCCACCCCGGCCAGCATCAGGACCACCGCCCGCATGGCCTGGCCCGGGGCCTCGGCCCCGCCCGGAACCACGCCCGGGACGGTGCCCGGGACGGTAGCGGACAGGGCGGGCGGCACCGGGGCCGGGGGCGGGGCGGACTGGGGCATGGCGGCCCACGGTGACGCAATCGCGGGCCCTTGGCGAGCGTTTTCCGTGCCCGGCGGCACCTTGACAATTATCAACGCGAATCCCGCACGTCCCCCCTATCCTGTGGCCGCAAATCGAGATATCGTTTCCCCGCACGTCGACGAGGCCGGCGCCAACAACGAGAACAGGCTGGCCGAGGGAGGACGCGCAAAGGGAGGGGATCATGGACGAGACCACGAAAACCGACTCCCCGGCGACCGGGGGGGCCGCCGACACGCCGGCCGCCACCGCGCCGGATTGGCGCAAGACCCTGCGCGAGCACCGCGAGACCGCGCTCGCCGGCGGCGGCGAGGACAAGATCGAGGCGCGCCGGGCCAAGGGCCTGATGAGCGCCCGCGACCGCCTTGACGCCCTGTTCCAGGAGCGCACTTTCCAGGAGATCGGCGCCCACGCCCAGCAGCGCGGCCGCCACTTCGGCATGGACGGCAAGGTGCTGCCCTGCGACGGCGTCATCGCCGGCACCGGGTTCGTCAACAACCTGCCGGTGGCCGCCTTCAGCCAGGACTTCACGGTCCAGGGCGGCACGCTCGGCAAGGCCCACGCCGAGAAGATCGTCGACGTCATGACCTATGCCGGCAAGAACGGCGTGCCGGTGGTGGCGTTCAAGGATTCCGCCGGCGCCCGCATCCAGGAGGGCGTCGACGCCCTGTCGGGCTATGGCCGCGTGTTCTACGAGAACGTGCGCCTGTCGGGCGTAGTGCCGCAGATCGCGGTCATCGCCGGCCCCTGCGCCGGCGGCGCGTCCTATTCCCCGGCCCTGATGGACTTCATCATCATGGTCGACAAGAACGCCCACATGTTCATCACCGGGCCCGAGGTGATCAAGTCGGTCACCGGGCGCGACGTGACCATGGACGACGTGGGCTCGGCCTCGGTGCACGCCGCCGTCAACGGCAACGTCCACTTCGTGGCCGAGGACGACGAGCACGCGGTCGAGATCGTGCGCCGGCTGCTGGAATACCTGCCCGCCAACAACGCCGAGGACCCGCCGCACCAGCCCCACGCCGACATCGAGCTGGACGCCGAGGAGGACCTGGACGACCTGGTGCCGGCGGACCCGTCCGAGCCCATGGACACCCTGGTGATCATCGAGCGGCTGGTGGACCCGGACAGCTTCCTGCAGGTGCACGAACGCTGGGCCCGCAACCTGATCGTCGGCTTCGCCCGCATCGGCGGCATCGTGGTCGGCATCGTCGCCAACCAGTCCATGCACATGGCCGGCACGCTGGACATCGACGCCTCGGACAAGGGCGCGCGGTTCGTGCGCTTCTGCAACGCCTTCAACATCCCCATCGTCACCCTGGTCGACGTGCCCGGCTTCCTGCCCGGCATCGAGCAGGAGCGCGGCGGCATCATCCGCCACGGCGCCAAGATGCTGTTCGCCTATTCGGCCTCCACGGTGCCCAAGCTGACGGTGATCATGCGCAAGGCCTATGGCGGGTCCTACCTGGCCATGTGCAGCCGCGAGATGGGCGCCGACGCCGTGTTCGCCTGGCCCATGGCCGAGATCGCCGTGATGGGCGCCGAGGGCGCCGTGCGCATCCTGAACCGCAAGGAGTTGAAGGACGCCGAGGACCCCAAGGCCAAGGCCAAGGAGCTGGCGCGCGAATACCGCGAGCGGTTCGCCTCGCCCTACCTGTCGGCCGGGCTGGGCTACGTGACGGACATCATCGCCCCGTCCGAGACCCGCGGCCAGCTCGCACTCGAACTGCGCAAGACCCTGGGCAAGCGCGACGTGCGGCCGCCCAAGAAGCACGGGCTGATCCCCCTGTAGGCCGCGCGCCAAGGGGGGCGAGCCGAGGGGAATTCGGGGGAATTCGGGGGAATCAGGGGAAAGGGAGCGTGGAGCGAGCATGGCAGACGTGATCCTGCAAGCCCTGTTCATCTATGGCCTGGCCATTGTGATTTCGATGCTGGCGGCGGTGATGATCCGCGGCATCGTCCTCGCCGTGGCCGCCGCCGGCGGCCGCCGCCGGTCCGAGCCCCAGGCGGCGCCGCCGCCGCCGGTGGCCGCCGGGCCGCCGGCCCACCACGTGGCCGCCATCACCGCCGCCATCGCCGCCATGGGCGGCCGCCAGCGGGTGGTCCGCATCGAGCCGGGCCGCACCACCGGCGCCTGGATCAGCGAGGGGCGGCTGCAGCAGCAGACCTCGCACAAGACGAGATGAACGTGACACAGCCCGAGAGACAGTCAAGGAGCCACCGGGATGATGGTTAGAACCTTCCGCGTTACCGTCGACGGCACACCCTATGAAGTGACCGTCGAGGAGACCACCGAGGGCACCGACCGGCTGTATCCGGACCGCGGCGGCATGGGCCGGCCGGCCCGCCGCACCGCCGTGCCCGACGCGCCGCCGCCGGCGGCGGCGCCCAGCGCGCCCAAGCCCGCGGCCGCCGCCGTCGCCGGCGACGAGGTCAGCCCGCTGGCCGGCGTGGTCCACGAGATCCACGTCACCGTGGGCCAGGAGGTGGCCGAGGGCGACCGCCTGGTGACCATCGAGGCCATGAAGATGAAATCCGGCGTGATTTGCCACGGCAACGGCAAGGTCAGCAAGATCCACATCCAGGCGGGCCAGGCGGTCGAGGCCGGTCAGGTCCTGATCTCCATCGCATAACCCCCGGCGCAGGGAGTCCCCATGGGCGACGTCGATTTCCTCAACCTGTTCCAGGGCATCGCCACGCTGGTCGCGGCGGACACCAAGATCATGCTCATGCGCCTGTTCCTCATCGGACTGGGCGTGTTGCTCATCTACCTGGGGCGCAAGGGCGTGCTCGAGGCCCTGCTGATGATCCCCATGGGCCTGGGCATGGCGACCATCAACGCCAGCGTCATGTTCTTCGAGGGCAACAAACCGGGGACCCTGTTCGTCGATCCCCTGGTGACCGACACCAAGGCGCTGTTGACCACGCTGCAGGTGGACTGGCTGCAACCCATCTATACCCTGACCTTCTCCAACGGCCTGATCGCCTGCGTGGTGTTCATGGGCATCGGCGTGCTGCTGGACGTGGGCTTCGTCATGGTGCGGCCGTTCAAGAGCATGTTCATCGCGCTCTGTGCCGAGGCCGGCACGGTGGTGGCCTTCCCGCTGGCGGTGTGGATGGGCCTGCCCATCAACGACGCCGCCGCCGCCGCCACCATCGGCGGCGCCGACGGGCCGATGATCCTGTTCGCCTCGCTGATGCTGTCCGAGGACCTGTTCGTGCCCATCACCGTGGTCGCCTACCTGTACCTGGGGCTGACCTACGGCGGCTATCCGTACCTGATCCGCCTGATGGTGCCGCGCAAGCTGCGCGCCATCCGCATGCCGCCCGAAAAGCTGCCCGAGATCAGCTCGGCCGAGAAGATGGCTTTCTGCGTGGTCGCCTGCGTGGTGCTGTGCCTGCTGTTCCCGGTGGCGGCGCCGCTGTTCTTCTCGCTGTTCCTGGGGGTGATCGTGCGCGAGAGCGGCCTGGTCAACTTCGCTGACGTGCTGGCCGGACCGTTCCTGTACGGCGCCACCTTCTTCCTCGGCCTGCTGCTGGGCGTGCTGTGCGAGGCCGGCACCATCCTCAACCCGCGGGTCCTGACCCTGCTGGTGATCGGCATCCTGGCGCTGCTGTTCTCGGGCATCGGCGGGCTGCTCGGCGGCTACGTGCTGTGGTTCCTCAGCAAGGGCAAGTACAACCCGGTGATCGGCATCGCCGGGGTCAGCTGCATCCCGACCACGGCCAAGGTGGCGCAGAAGACCGTGACCGAGGCCAACCCCGACGCCGTGGTGCTGCCCCACGCCCTGGGGGCCAGCATCTCGGGGGTCATCACCTCGGCCATCTTCGCCGGCATCTTCATCACCCTGATCCGCTGAGCCGGGGAGGGGCGCCGGACAATGGACCGCCGCGAGCTGCGCCTGTCGCCCGACGGGGACCGGCGGGCCCGGCCCGGCACCCCGGTCACCGGCTTCCTGGCCGTGGCCTTCGGCCTGCTGGGGCTGTTCACGGTCGGCTGGCTGTTCAACCCCATCGGCCTGGTGTTCAGCCTGCTGGCGCTGCTGTTCGGGCAGATCGCCTGGGGCCTGGCCGGCCTGGCCCTGGCGGTGGCCGGGTTCTTCGCCTCGCCGGTGCTGCTGGGCCTGGTGGGGCTGACGGCCATCGCCGCCCTGCTGCCCTGGGGCGGCTAAAGCGGTTTGCGTTTAATCTGACCCATGGAGATCGCCGTCCCGGCTCGCCGGACGGCGACCGAAGGCAGGCCCTGCAGGCTTTCGGACCGCGTCGTGCACGCCTTCCGATGCGATGGCATCGCCGCGGCGCCCACTCCTAGCCGAAAGCCTGCAGGGCCCGTCTCCATTGCGTCAGATTAAACGCAAACCGCTTTAGCGCCGCCGCTCAGCCGCCCAGCCCGGCCTTGCGCAGGCCGGCCTTGCGCAGGCCGGCGATGAAGCGGTTCAGGTCGTTCGCGTTCTTGAACGGTTGGTACCGCTCCACCGCGTCCAGGGAGAACGCGGGGTCGAGGACCAGCAGCTCGTCCGCCTCCCAGCGCGCCTCCTCGTGCAGCCCGGCGTGGGCCAGGGCCGAGGTCAGCCACAGCCGCGTCTGCGTGTTTTCCGGGTTCCGTTCCAGCACCTGCCGGAACTCGGCGATGGCTTCGCCGTAGCGGCCGAGCAGGAAGTGGGTCATGCCCAGGTTCTGCACGTACAGGTGCGAGTACGAGGGATTGAGCTTCATCCCCTTCTCGACCAGGGGCAGGGCGCGTTCCGGCATGCCCGAATAGGACAGCACGAACGCCAGCATCACCAGGTTGTCGGCGTCCTGCGGCGCCAGTTCGAGCGCCTTCTCGATCGCCGCGATGGCGTTGCCGTGTTCGCGCCGGTACAGCTCGACCATGCCGAGGATGAAGAACCCGGTGTGGATCGACGGGTCCAGGTCCACCGCCTTGCGCGTCAGTTCGAACCCGCGCTGAAGGGCCTCCTCCGGCCGGTCGGTCCAGTTAAACAGGTAGGCGCGGGCGTAGGCCCAGCCCAGGTAGGCGTGGGCGCGCGCGAACCGGGGGTCGATGTCGATGGCCCGCTGCAGGTACTCGATGGCGCGGGCGTTGCCGGTCTCGTTGAAGCGGGCGTGCTGTTCCAGGCCGCGCAGGTACCAGTCGTAGGCCTCGATGCTGTCGGTGTCGCTCCTGCCCAGCGACGCCTGCTCGGTCGGGGTCAGGGTCACCTGCAGCGCCGTGACGATGCGCCCGATCACCTCGTCCTGCAGGGCGAACACCTCGCCCAGGTCGCGGTCGTAGCGTTCCGCCCACAGGCTGTGCCCCGACTGGGTGTCGGTCAGCTGGGCAGTGATGCGCAGGCGCCCGGCCGAGCGGCGCACGCTGCCCTCGACCACGTAGCGCGCGCCCAGGGTCCGCCCCACCTCGCGCACGTCCACGGCCCGGCCCTTGAAGGCGAAGGACGAGTTGCGCGACACCACGGTCAGGCCCGACACCTTGGCCAGGCTGGTGATCAGGTCCTCGGTCATGCCGTCGCTGAAGTAGTCCTGCTCGGCGTCGCCGCTGCGGTTGCTGAAGGGCAGGACGGCGATGCCCGGCCGCGCCGCGGTGTCCTCGGCCGGGTCCGGCGGCGCCTGTTTCGTGGTCTCCGCCGCGGGGGCGGCGGCCTGGGGCCGCGGCGCCGGCGCGCGGCCGTCCAGGACGGTCCAGGCGATCCCCGCCGCCACCGCCACGGCGGCGGCGACCCCCGCCAGCAGCCGCCGCCGGGACCGCACCGGGCCCGGTTTCGCGGCGGCCGCGGGCGCGTGCCCCAGGCGGATCCGATAGACCGTGACCTTGCGCGAGATGTTCTTCAGGCTCTGCTCGCCCATGTCCTCGAACACGGCGTCGATCCGGTGGTGCACCTGGTTGTGCACGTCGCGCGAGATGCAGATCCCGCCGGGCTCGGCCAGGGCCTCCAGGCGCGCCGCGATGTTGACGCCGTCACCGTGGATGTCCTCGCTGTCGTCGACGATCTCGGCCAGGTTGATGCCCATGCGGAACCGCAGGCGGTCCTCGGCCGGCCGCTCGGTATCGCGGCCGGCCATCTCGGTCTGCATGGCCATGGCGCAGCGCACCGCGCCCTGGGCGGTGGCGAACTCGGCCAGGAATCCGTCGCCGGTGTGCTTGACCAGGCGCCCGCCGTGGGCGGCCAGCAGCGGGTCGATCACCTCGCGCCGCGCCGACCACCAGGCGGCCAGGGTCGATTCCTCGTCGGCGTGCATCAGCCGGCTGTAGCCGGCCACGTCCGCGGCAAGGATGGCGACTAGGCGGCGTTCCATTCGGTCCTCCCCCGGACTCGCCCGGATATTAAACAGTCAGGCGGAGTGCGGTTCAACGGTTAGGATTTTATGGTGGCAGCGGGGGCAGGGCACGGCGCGCGGCGCGCGGGGGCGTCAGGACAGGACGCCCGTCACCTTGTTGATGGCGAAGCCGACCACGAAATCGATGAACACCAGCCCGGCGGCGGTCAGGCCCGGGATGTCCAGGGCCGTGCGGGCGATGAACCAGGCGTAGGCCAGGATCGCGCCGATGGCCGCCAGCTCCAGCAGCACGGCGAGGCCGAAGGGCACCAGGCCGCTGAGGATCAGGAAGCCCAGGGGCAGGTAGATGGCGTTCTGGATCACCGCCGCCCAGTTGTAGGCCACCAGGTAGCGGAAGTAGTGGTCGCGCCGGTCCAGGGCCTCGGACAGGGGGATCATGATCAGCGGGAAGGCGACCCAGGCGATGACATAGCCGATGGCCTCGGCGGTAAAGAAGCGCAGGGGGTCCAGGACCCCGGTCTGGGCCGTGGCCAGGCGCAGCACCAGCAAAAGCAGGTAGAAGGGCGCCACCACCGCGGCGGCGAAGAAGGATTTCCAGAACCCGTCAAGGGTGGTGTCGAAATACGACATGGCGCCGGCGTCGGCGCGGGCCAGGCGGTAGGCGCCATAGATGCCGGCGATGACCTCGGCGCGGGTCGGCACGTCAGGCCCCCCCGGCGGCGAAGAAGCCGTCCAGCACCCGGCGGTAGACGCGCGCCAGGGCCCGCAGCTCGTCCACCGCCACGCTCTCGTCCACCTTGTGCGCCATGTCCGAGTTCATGCCGAACTCGATCACCGGGCAGAAGTCCTTGATGAAGCGCGCGTCCGAGGTGCCGCCGGTGGTGCTCAGCGCCGGCGTGCGGCCGGTCTCGGCGGCCACCGCGGCCACCACCAGGTCGCTCAGCGGCCCCGGCGGGGTGAGGAACGATTCGCCGCTGATGCGGATCGCCAGGTCATAGTCCCCGCCCACGGCGTCGCAGTGGGCGCGCACCCAGTCGGCCACGCCCCGGCCGGTGTGCAGGTCGTTGAAGCGGATGTTGTAGCGGGCGAAGCCCTGGGCCGGGATCACGTTGCCGGCCGGGTTGCCCACGTCCACGGTGGTCAGGGTCACGGTGCTGGGCGGGAAGTGGTCCGACCCCTGGTCCAGGGTGTCGCCCTCGATGGCCGCCAGCATGCGCACCAGACGCGGCAGCGGGTTGTCGGCCCGCTCGGGATAGGCCGAGTGGCCCTGGATGCCGCGCACGGTCAGGTCGGCGTACATGCTGCCGCGGCGGCCGATCTTGGCCATCTCGCCCAGGGTGGTGGGGTTGCTGGGCTCGCCCACCACGCAGGCGTCGATGGTCTCGCCGCGGTCGCGCATCCAGTCCAGCACCTTGCGCGTGCCGTTGACGGACGGGCCCTCCTCGTCGCCGGTGATCAGCAGGCTGATGGAGCCGCCGAAGTCGGCGTCCCCGGCGGCCCCCCCGGCGCCCCCCCGGTCATCCAGGAACCCGGCGGCGGCGGCGGCGAAGGCGGCGATGGCGCCCTTCATGTCGGCCGCGCCGCGGCCGATCAGGCGGCCGTCGCGCACCTCGGCGGCGAACGGGTCCACGGACCAGGCGGCGGTGTCGCCGGCCGGCACCACGTCGGTGTGCCCGGCGAAGCAGAAGTTGGGGGATTGCGTGCCGATGCGGGCGTACAGGTTGTCCACGTCCGGCGTGTCGTCGTCGCTGAACACCAGCCGGGCGCAGGTGAATCCCAGGTCCTCCAGCACGCCCTGCAGGCAGTCCAGCGCGCCGGCGTCCACCGGGGTCACGCTGGGACAGCGGATCAGGTCTTGCGCCAGGACGACCGGGTCGAGGGCCACGGCGGGGGGCGCCCTCAGTCGCGCAGCAGGTCGTTGATGGAGGTCTTGGACCGGGTCTGGGCGTCGACCCGCTTGACGATCACGGCGCAGTACAGGCCCGGCCCCGGCGAGCCGTCGGGCAGGGGCTTGCCGGGCAGGGTGCCCGACACCACCACCGAATAGGCCGGCACCCGGCCGATGAAGACCTCGCCGGTGCTGCGGTCGATGATCTTGGTCGAGGCGCCGATGTAGACGCCCATGGCCAGCACGCTGCCCTCCTCGACCACCACGCCCTCGACCACTTCCGACCGCGCGCCGATGAAGCAGTTGTCCTCGATGATCACCGGCCCGGCCTGCAGGGGCTCCAAAACACCACCGATCCCGACCCCGCCCGACAGGTGCACGTCCTTGCCGATCTGGGCGCAGGACCCCACGGTGGCCCAGGTGTCGACCATGGTGCCCGAGGCGACGTGGGCGCCCAGGTTGACGAAGCTTGGCATCAGGATCACGCCCGGGGCGATGTAGGCGGACTTGCGCACGACGCAGTTGGGCACGGCGCGGAAGCCCGCGTCGCGGAACCGGTTCTCGCCCCAGCCCACGAACTTGCTGGGCACCTTGTCCCACCAGGTGGCGGCGCCGGCACCGCCGTCGATGACCTCCATGTCGTTCAGGCGGAAGCTCAGCAGCACCGCCTTCTTCAGCCACTGGTTGACCTTCCAGTCGCCCACGCCGCGGCGCTCGGCGACCCGGACCTGGCCGGAATCCAGCAGCTCCAGGGCCTCGTTCACGGCCTCGCGGACCTCGCCGGTGGTGTCCAGCCCAATGGTCTCGCGCGCCTCCCAGGCGGCGTCGATGGTGGTCTCAAGGTGGCTGTGGCTCATGGTCTTCCGCGTCTGTTGTTGGCTCGGGAACGGGGTTCGATTTGTCGCGGCGGAGAATGCGCGGGTGGGGTTGGGATGTCAATGTTTTGGCCGTTGTGCCCTGCGGCATGGGGGAGGCGAACCACAGAGGCACCGAGGCACAGAGGGAAAAATCCGCGCGCAGCGCATACTTTTTCCCGCGAGCCCCTGCGCATCCTCCGCGTCCTCCGCGTTTCAAGGCCCTGAAACGCAGGGGTCGCCGGGGTTTCGCGGAGGAACGCGGGGGTTGGAAGGGCGCTGCGCGCGGCTTGCCCTCATCACCTCCGTGCCTCGGGTCTCCTCTGTGGTGACATGAAAATTCGCACCGCCAGGGCTTGAAAATTAATCCTGAGATACGCATATGTTCCTTTTGTTCTTTGACATGGTGAAGATGTTTGCACGCCAGCCGTCGGGGGTCGCCGGCAGTCGTCGGGTGCCGATGGCGGGCGTTGCGGGGTGATGACGACTTTTGAGCCTCTTGCAGAATTGCCGAGGCGCGTGGAATTTTGGGGATTGGGGCGGTTTCCGAGGGCCTCCGCAGTCTTGTTCCAGTAGGCTTGTTTTGCGGAACAACCACTGGAAGGGACTGCGGAGGATGCCTCTGAGAAAGACGTTAACAGCTTGCTGGCAACGGCTGCAAGGCCAACTGTTCCCGTGGCTGGAAGAGGAACTGGGCCCACTTGGGGATCGCCACCGACGGTTGGTCACGGTGCTTGATGTGGTCGGGGTGGAGGCGTTTCTGCCCTACCGGCGTGGCGGCGCCGGCTGTCCGCCTTCGGACCGTGCGGCTCTGGCCCGTGCCTTCGTCGCCAAGGCGGTGTTCAACCTGCCGACGACCGGCCTGCTGATCGAGCGGCTCTCGGTTGACAAGACCTTGCGCCGGCTTTGCGGCTGGGAGCGCCTGGGGTCGGTGCCCAGCGAGTCGACCTTCTCGCGGGCTTTTGCCGAGTTCGCGCGGAGTGCCCTGCCGAGCCGCCTGCACCAGGCGTTGATCGAAAGCACCCACGCGGAGCGGCTGGTCGGCCACGTCTCGCGGGACAGCACGGCGATCGAGGCGCGCGAGAAGCCGGCGGCGTTGCCTGGCAAGCCGAAGCGCGGGCGCGGTCGGCCGCGCAAGGGCGAGGAGGCGCCGCGGCGGCGGCGGCGCCTGGAGCGCCAACTGGACATGACCCTCGAGGAGATGCTGGCCGACCTGCCGCGGCACTGCGCCGTCGGCACCAAGCGCAGCGCCAAGGGCTACAGGAGCAGTTGGACCGGCTATAAGCTGCACCTGGATGTGGCCGACGGCATGGTGCCGCTGAGCGCCCTGCTGAGCGCGGCGTCGCTGCACGACAGCCAAGCGGCGATCCCGCTGGCGACCCTCACGGCGGCGCGGGTGAGGAGCCTGTATGACCTGATGGACAGTGCCTACGACGTCGGCGAGATCAAGGACCATAGCCGATCTCTCGGCCACGTCCCGATCATCGAGGCCAACCCCTGGGGCAAGGCCGAGCGCAAGCGGGAACTGGCCCTCGAGGCGGAACGGCGCCGGCACGCCGGATACCAGACCGCGGAGAAGATCCGCTATGGCGAGCGCACGGCCGCCGAGCGGGTCAACGCCCGGCTCAAGGACGACTTCGGCGGCCGCACGGTTCGCGTCCGCGGCCACGACAAGGTGATGTGCCACCTGATGTTCGGCATCCTGGCGTTGACTGTCGATCAATTGATGCGTCTGGTTCCGTAACCCGGAGCCTCCCGGGCGCCAACATCACGCGACCTCTTCCGAGGGGACGCAGCCGGACCGACTTGGCCTGAACGCGCCGCAAACCCGCACCGCGTGGCAAAATCCAACCCGATTGCGCAAATCCGAGAGGCCTTCGTTGCCGCACCCGCAAGCCAATCAAAAAAACACCCCGCATCAAGCTCGAATTCTGCAAGAGGCTCTTTTGACGACATTTTTCCGTCCCGGCGGCGGGTTTGCCGCGATTGCAAGGGGTTGCGGTGACGACATCGGGGCGAAAGGGGCCCCGGACGGGGCCGCGTCGGTCCGGAAGGGGTCTTTCGCGGCGCCGGTGTCGTCGGCGCGCGGGGCGTGGCCTCGGGCCCGGCGGGCGGGTACAGTGGGGGCAAACCAACCACCGACCGGGGAGACGCCGCCATGACCGATCCGCAGCCCTACGAGGTTTACGCCATCCGCTACGGCTCGCTGGCCCAGCGGGTGCGGCGGGACAACTTCATCGCCACCGACGACCACGACCTGCCCATGCCCATCGACTACTTCGTCTGGGCCATCGTCGGCAACGGCCGCACCATCGTCGTCGACACCGGCTTCGACCAGGCCGAGGGCGACCGCCGCGGCCGCACCATCGAGCGCCTGCCGCGCCAGGGGCTGGAGATGATCGGCGTCGACGCGGCGCGGGTCGAGGACGTGATCGTCACCCACCTGCACTACGACCACGCCGGCACCCTCGACGACTTTCCGGCGGCGCGGTTCCACCTGCAGGAGCGCGAGATGGGCTATGCCACCGGGCGGCACATGTGCCAGGCGCCCCTGGGGCACGCCTATTCGGCGGACCACGTCTGCACCATGGTGCGCCGGGTGTTCGACGGCCGGGTCGCCTTCCACGACGGCGCCGGCCAGATCGCGCCGGGGATCGAGGTGCACCTGATCGGCGGGCACACCATGGGGGTGCAGTGCGTGCGGGTGCTGACCCGGCGCGGCTGGCTGGTCCTGGCCTCGGACTCGGCGCACTTCTACGAGAACTTCCAGGCCGTGTCGCCGTTCCCCATCGTCTATTCGGTGGCCGACATGATCGACGGCTACGCCACCCTGCGCCGCCTGGCCGGCGGCGAGGACCGCATCATCCCCGGCCACGACCCCCTGGTCATGGCCCGCTACCCGGCGGCCCGGGCCGGGCTGGAGGGGGCGGTGGCGCGGCTGGACGCCGACCCGGCGGGGTGAGGGCGCTCAGGGCTCCAGGCAGCCGAACAGGATGGCCTGCTTCTCGTTGGCGCTGAGCTGGCCGGTCGGGCTGTCGCGCAACTCGGCGCAGCGGCGCTTGGCGGCCTCCAGGTAGTCGGCGTAGGCCTGGCTCCACAGCTCGACGACCATGGCGCTGCGGAATCCCCGGTTGCCGCGCTCCTGGCGGACGATGCGGTTGGCCGCCGTGACCTTCAGGTGGTTGGACTCGCCGTGCCATTCCAGGTGGGTCTGCGACCCGCCGTCGGACTTCCCCAGGCGCTGCACCAGGACCCGGCCCAGGGCGCCGCCGTCCACCGGGCCGGTGAAATGCTCGATGTAGGTGACCTTGCCCAGGTTGCCGCGCATGGTGTCGAACAGCAGCATGCCGCCGTCGCGGCGCTCGGCCTCCTTGAAGCGGGCGAGCTGGCGGCCGGTGGTGGTGAACTGTTTGGGCCCGCCGAAGGTGGCGGCCTCCTTGTAGCCCCACTCGCCCTGGGCCTTGGCGGCGGCCTGGGCGAAGGGCAGGCCGGGGGCCAGGCCGCGGATCGACACCGCGTCCACCGTGTCGCCCACCAGCACCGCCTGGGCCAGCTCGGGCGCCGGCGCCGGCTGGGTGGCGCGGGCGTGTTCGGCCGCCGCCTGCTGGGCGTTCATCTGGCGCTGGATCGCGGAACGCTTGGCCTGCACCGCGGCGTTGAAGGCGGCCAGCTCGTCGCGGCTCATGGTGTTGGTGGGGGTGTCGTAGACCAGGCTGTTGAGCTGCCCCAGCCCCTGGCGGGTCAGGGGGATGGCGGCCAGCCTGCGGTTCAGGTCGGCCTGGGCGTCCTGGCGCGCCGCCTGGGCCTGGGCGGCGGTGGCGCGGCGGCCTTCCAGCTTGCCGATCAGGTCGCTGCGCTCGGCCTCGGTCAGGATGGCGTGGGCCTGGGCCAGGTCGCCGGCCTGGCGGGCCATGCCCTGCCAGGCGGGCGGCTGGGCGGCGACCCGGGCGGCCACGTCCTGGCCGCGCAGGGCGTCCTGGGCGATGGCCAGGATCTCGGCCATCTCGGGGGCGTCGCGCTGGTGCAGCAGGCTGTCCACCTGGCGCTGGGCCAGGGCGCGGGCGCGGGTGATCCGGCCCATGGCGCGGCCGGCGTCGCGCGCGGCCTTGCCGGCCTCGTACAGGTGCGCGCCGGCGTCCTTGTCCTTGCGTTTCAGGGCGGCGCGGCGGCAGTCGTTGAGCCAGCCGCGCAGGGCGCGGAAATCGTTGTCGGACCAGTCGAACACCTTCTGCCCGAACAGGGGCTGGGCCAGGTCGTCGCCGAACAGGGCGTTGACGGTCACCCCCGGCGCCGCCTGGGCGGTGGCCGCGGGGTCCAGCTTGGCCGACCATTCCTCCAGCCTGCCGCAGTCGGGCTGGGCGATGTCCGCCTGGGCGGCGGGCGGGGCCAGGGCCGCCGCCACCAGGGCGGCGCCGGCGAGGGTCCGGAGTCCGGTTCGCAAGTTCATGGTGACGCTCCCTGTGCCGTGTTTTTTTCATGGCGCCGGCGCGGGGGTGGCACGCCCGGCCCGGCCGCCTTGCCGGGGATTGTAGCCAAGCGGGTGCGGCGATGAAACCCCGGGCGGGGCGGGCGGGGATCAGGCCTGGGCGGTGACCTCGACCCACTCGTCAAGGGGGATGAACAGCGCCTTGGGGTCGCCGCAGACGGGGCAGATCCAGGTGTCGGGCAGGTCCTCGAAGGCGACCCCGGGCGGGATCGGGTGGCCCTCGTCGGCCATGTTGGGGTCGCCGAGGGAGGGGTCGTAGACGTAGGGCTCGCAGTCCTGGTTGACGCAGCGCCACTTGCGCAGGCGCCGGGCCCCGGGCGGGGCAGGCGCGGCGCCCGGGGCGGTGGCGAAGGACGCCGCCGCCGCCAGGCCCGCCACCACGGCGCGGCGGGTCCATGGGCGGTCGGGACGGTCGGCCATGGCCGCCGGCGGGACCGCCTGGGCTCAGCCGATGACGGCGCCGTCGGCGCGGGCGACGGCGATGATGCAGGACCGCGGCACGCTGTCGCCGCCGCCGGGGAAGTGGCTGTCGCCCCGCTCGCCCGGGTGCTGGATGCCGACGAACATGGTGCGGCGGTCGGCGCTCCAGGTCAGGCCGGTGATCTCGCACTCCTTGGGCCCCACCAGGAAGCGGCGGATCTCGCCGGTGTCGGCGTCGGCGGCCAGCATCTGGTTGTTGCCCTGGCCGGCGAAGTCCTTGGCGTTGGAGTAGTTGCCGTCGGTCTGGATCCACAGGATGCCGCTGGCGTCGAACTTCAGGCCGTCGGGCGAGTTGAACATGTTGTCGGCCGTCACGTTGGCCGAGCCCTTGCGGTCGTCCTGGTGCACCGTGGGGTTGCCGGCCAGGACGAACAGGTCCCAGGCGAATCCCTCGGCCGTGTGGTCGCCGCCGTCGGGGCGCCAGCGCACGATCTGGCCGTACCTGTTGTCGGCCCGCGGGTTGGGGCCGCCCACCGGGGTCGCGTCGCCGCCGGCGTTGGGCTTCTTGCCGCGGTTCTTGTTGTTGGTCAGGCTGCAGTAGACCTCGGCCCGGGTCGGGTTGGCGGCCACCCACTCGGGCCGGTCCATGGTGGTGGCACCGACCTTGGACGCGGCCTGGCGGGTGTGGATGCAGATCTCGGCCTGGGACGCCATGCCGGTGGTCGCCGGGGTCAGGGCCACCCACTGGCCGCGCATGTCGTCGCCGAACCTGGCCACGGAGAGGGTGCCGGTCTCCAGCAGGTCGCGGTTGTCGCCGCCCTTGACGTACTTGCCGGCGCTGACGAAGCGGTACAGGAATTCGCCGCGCTCGTCGTCGCCCAGGTAGACCACCACGTGGCCGTCGGGGTTGACCACCACCTCGGCGTTCTCGTGCTTGAAGCGGCCCAGCGCCGTGCGCTTCCTGGGCGTGGAGGCGGGATCGAAGGGATCGATCTCGACCACGTAGCCGGCCCGGTTGCACTCGTTGGGGTGCTTGGAGATGTCGAACCGGTCGTCGGTCATGGCCCAGTTGTAGCCCCAGTCCTTCTTGCCGATGCCATAGCGCTTCATGGCGTCGGTGGGCTCGTAGGCGTCGTCGGAGGAGGAGAAGTAGCCGTTGAAGTTCTCCTCGCAGGTCAGGTAGGTGCCCCACGGGGTGTGCCCGTTGGCGCAGTTGTTCCAGGTGCCCAGGGACTGGGTGCCGGTGGGGTCGGCGGCGGTCTTCAGCCAGTCGTGGCCGGCCGCCGGGCCGGTGATCTGCATGGGCGAATCGGCGGTGATGCGGCGGTTGAAGGGCGAGTCCTTGACGATGCCCCACTTGCCGTCCTTGAGCGCGATTTCCATCACCGTGATGCCGTGGCCGGCCTTGCCCTTGCGCACGTCGTCGGCGGTCTCGGGCTTCTTGCTGTCGCGGTTGCCATAGATGATGGGAACGTTCACGTACTCGTTGTTCACGGTCAGGATGCTGCGGCCGCGGTAGGAGAACAGGTACATGCCGTCGGTGTTGTCGCCGAACGCCTTCTCCTGGCTCTCGCCGGTGCCGCGGGTGGCGTGGTCGAACCCGGCGGCGCCGGTCCACAGGGGGTCGCCCCAGGCGGCGACCACGTTCCAGGTGTAGCCCTGGGGCACGGTGATGGTGTCTTCGGAATTGGCGGCCACGGCCGCAAAGGCCAGGCGGCCGGCCATGGCGGCGTCGGCCCGGCCAGGGGCCAGCAGGGCCGGCCCGCCGGTCAGCGCGGCGGCGGCGAAGGCCGCGCCGGCGCCCAGGAAGCCGCGCCGGTTCATGGCCCGCTCGATGATCCCGTAGATCTCGGCCTCGCCGTCGCGGTCGCTGTTCAGGTCGTCGAATTCGTCGAACGAGATGTTTTCGTTATTGTTGCGGGTCATAGACCAGTCCCCTTGTTGCGTCATGTCCCCTGCCCGCCGGATCGGGCGGTCAAGCGGACAAACATTTGTTGATGCCCCGGGCCGCTGTCGAAACCCTGGGCGATGTTGATGGATCCCCGTGGGGGCGCGTTCGCGGCGCCAGCTTGCGGCCATTCTATGGTTTTTGGATGTCATAAATATTATGATGCGGTAACATTGTGGGGCGGGTGATTTCACGAATCCCGCAACGAATGGTGAGCGCCCGCGCCGGCCGGAGAAGGCCCGGCGGGGCAAACGGGGCCGGTACACTTTCAGGGGCGAAGTGTCGGTTGCGGGAAAGGGGCTCCCGCGGGCCCGAGAAGAAAAGGAGGTCGCGATCAAGACCGGCCGTTTGACGGCGGCGCCCCACCCAGCGTACCCCAGCCGCCGACCAGAATGGACACCCGATCCCTCTTGCACGGGGGGGACAATGGCGGGGCCCCGATAGGGGACCGGTCATGAAACCGGTTGTCGAAACCAGGGCTGTGTGCCGCCAGTTGGCGGAAAACATGCGCCGTGGCGACCGGTGGGTGTTCGCCTTGGCCGTGGCGGCCGTCCTGGCCATCCTTCTGATCGCCATTGTCGCCGAGCGCCTGATCGGCGGCGAAACCCGCCGCGAACTCCGCGACACGCTGCTGGCCCTCGTCCACGCTGCCGAGATCGACGTCGAGCTCTGGAGCCAGCCGTACAAGACCGCGATCACCGCCTGGGCCGATGACCGGGAAGTGCGGCGCGAGGTGATCGAGCTGCTGGCGACGCCCCGCGACCGGGATCACCTGATGGAGTCGTTCGCCCAGAAGCGCCTGCGCGCGACGCTGAGGCCGCTGTTGCGGGGCGACGGGCGGCACGGCTTCCACGTCCTGGCGCCCGACGGCACCGTTCTGGCCTCGTCTCGTCCCGAAAGCGTCGGCGGGCGCGACCACCTGGCGCAGGCGTCGGACCTGGCCGCGCGCCTGCGGGGCGAAGGCGCGACGTTCTCTCCCATCCGCATCGCCGACCCGTCCGGCCGCGCCGCCTTTGCCAAGGCGACCCCGGAGACCCCCGGCGACGAGGCCGAGGAACGACCCCTGGTGACCGACCTGACCATCGCCGTGCGGGACTTCGAAAACCGCCCGGTGGCGATCCTGTTGCTGAGCATCGATCCGTCGAAGATCCTGTCCAGTATCGTGGTCAGCGGCCACTTGGGCCTGACCGGCGAAACCTACGTGATCGACAACGCGGGACTGCTCCTCACCGCGAGCCGGTTCGACGACGGCCTCCGCGACGCCGGCCGGATCGGCACCCATGAAACGTCGAAATCGAACCTGATGGTCGGGCAGGCGGGCGACAGCCTTGCTCCGGCCTCGCTGGCCGGGGAGGGCGACCGGACCGGGGGCTGGCGCCTGACACCGGCGGCGCGCGGCGCCCTCGCCGGCGAGGCGGGGTTCGACGTGGACGGCTACCGCGACTATCGCGGTGTCGAGGTGATCGGCGCCTGGTCCTGGAACACGACGCTGGGGGTCGGGATCGTGTCCAAGATCGACCTGCGCGAGGCCTTCTCGCAACTTCGGCTCACGCGCATCACCATCGTGGTCCTGACCACCCTGACGGTGACGGTGTTGGCCGTCCTGGTCGTGGCCTTCGCCCGCAACGGGCGCCGTCTCCTGCGCCGCGAGGGGCGCCTCAACGCCATCATCTCCACCGCCGTGGACGGTATCGTGACCATCCGCGGTGACGGGACGGTCGAGGGGTTCAGTCCCGCCGCCGAGCGCATTTTCGGCTATGCGGCGGACGAGGTGGTCGGCAGGAACGTGAGCATGTTGATGCCGCAGCCCTACCGCGACAACCATGACCGCTACCTCCAAGCGTACCTGCGCACGGGCGAAGCCAAGATCATCGGCCTCGGCCGCGAGCTGACCGGATTGCGCAAGGACGGTTCCACGTTTCCGTTCGAACTGACCGTGGCCGATTCGTCCATGGGCACCCACGTCACCTTCACCGGCGTGGTCCGGGACATCAGCAGCCGCAAACAGACCCTGACGGAACTGGCCGAGAAGGAATTGAAGCTGCGCCTGGCCATGGACAACATGTCCGACGGCATCTACACGCTGGACGCCGAGGGCCGTTTCCACATGTTCAACGAACGCTACCTGGAACTGGTGGAGGCGCCGGCCGACCTGGTCGCCGTGGGCATGCCGATCCTGGACCTGTTTCTCCACTCCGCCCGGCACGGCTATTACGGCCCGGGCGACCCCGAGGAACAGGCCCGCCGGCGGGTGGCGTCCTACCTGTCGCCGGCGCCCATCGAGACCGAGATCACCACCATCAGCGGGCGCTGTCTCAGCGTGCGCAAGGCGCCGATCGAAGGCGGCGGGGCGGTGGTGGTGGTGTCGGACATTTCCGCCAGCAAGCGGGCGCAACGCGAGCTGGCCGACGCCTTTGCCATCATTTCCGACAGCATCGAGTACGCCAGCCGAATCCAGCGCGCGCTCCTGCCCCACAGCAGGTACCTGGCAGACGGTCTGGACGACCACTTCGTCATCTGGGAGCCGCGTGACCGGGTCAGTGGCGACATGTACTGGTACCGGGACTGTGCCGATGGGTTCCTCATCGCCGTTGCCGACTGCACCGGCCATGGCGTCCCCGGCGCCTTCATGAGCCTGATCGCCACCGGGTCCCTCGACTGCGCCATGCGCGAGCGGCCCGACGGCGATCCGGCCGGTGTGCTGGCCATCATCAACCGCAGCATCAAACGCTACCTGGATCACAATCGGACCGACAACGGCAACGACGACGGGCTGGATGTGGGTGTGTGCCGCCTCCGCCCGGCCGCCGGCGAGCTGGTGTTCTCGGGGGCCCATTTCTCACTTTTCGTGGCCAACGGCGCGGATGTGGACGTGCTGAAGGGCGACCGCGCCAATGCCGGATACCGGAGCGTTCCCGTGACGCAGACGTACGCGCGCCAGGTCCGCGAACTGGACCCGGAGGCGTCCTACTACCTGGTCACGGACGGACTGCTGGACCAGGTCGGCGAGCGAACCGGGAGGATGTTCGGCAAGCGGCGGTTCAAGGACCTGCTGGCCGCCATTCACCACCTGCCCATGGCCGAGCAGGAGGCGCGCATCCGCGACCACCTGCGTTCCTATCAGGGAAGCCAGGAAAGGCGGGACGACGTGACGGTGCTGGCATTCCGTGCCGGGCGCCGATCCGCCTGACACCCCGTCATCCCAGGTCCGGCCGGGCCACCATCAGCACCAGGATGCCCAGCACGGCGGCGAAGGCCGGCCAGCCGAGGATGAACCAGGCGCGCATGTGGCGGTGGTAGAGGGGCGGCAGGGGCGCGCCCGTTTCGGCGGCGGCCACGGCCAGGTCGCGCACCCGGATCTGCAGCCAGACCACGGGCAGCCAGCAGGCCCCGGTCAGGACATAGAGGGCCAGGGCGGCCAGGACCCAGGGCTCGTCCCAGGCGATGCCCCGCTGCGCCATCAAGAGGGCGCCGGTCACCGGCTGGACCACCACCGCCGGGGCGGTGAACAGCCAGTCGGCCAGCACCACGTTGCGCGCCACCACGGCGATGGCCCGCACGTCGCCGCGCAGGTGCGCCGCCCACATGGCGAAGGCGGTGCCCATGCCGGTGCCGAACAGGACCATGGCGCCCAGGATGTGCAGCACCCGCAAGGTCAGGTAGGCATCCACTAGCGCTGGTCCTCCAGGGCCGCCATGACCAGCAGGGCCGGCACCAGGACCAGGTTCTTCAGCAGCGGGCCGTAGGGGTGCAGCCACAGGTCCGGCGCCGCGACCCCCAGGAACACGGTGTAGGCGGCCACCGAGATCAGCATCAGCCAGGCCACCGCCACCACCCGGAAACGCAGCAGCAGCGCCAGCCCCAGCGCCACGTCGATGCCCGAGGCGCCGTGGGCCAGGGTCAGGGCGAAGGGCCCCTCGACCCCCAGGTCGAGCATCATGGCCTGGGCCTCGGCCACCGGCAGGGCGAACCCCACCAGGCCCGAGGCGATCCACACCAGGGCCAGGGTCACGCGCAGCAGGGGGCGCAGGAAATAGAGCCGGGCGTGCCAGCGGTCCTGGACCTGGGCCGGGGTGGCGGCCAGGGCCTGGGCGATCCTTGCCGGGCGGTGGCCGCTGGCGGCGCAGAGTTCCGCGTAGGCGCCGGGCCGGCCCACGTTGCCGCGGTCCAGCATGGTGGCCATGGTGGCGCCCAGGGGGCCGCGGGTGGTGCGGTCGGCCACGGCGGCGGCGAGGCGCACCAGGGACGGGGGCAGGGCCAGGGGCCGCGCCGGGGGGTAGCCCATCCAGGCGCGCAGGGCGGCCACATAGGCGGCGAAGGTCACGGTTTCGGGCCCCACGGCCTCCAGCACCAGCCGCCGGGCGTCGGGGTTGCCCACCAGGCCCGCCACCACCCGGCCCAGGTCCTCGGCGGTGATGGGCTGGATCGGCTGCTGCCCGCCGCCGGCCAGGGGGGTCACCAGGGGCAGGGCCGCCAGGGCCCGGATCAGCGAGGTGCCGCCATAGGACCCGGCCGGCGACCAGACCAGGGACGGGCGCACCACCACCCAGTCCAAATCCAGGGCCATCAGGCGGTCGTCGCCGGCATGCTTGCTGCGGATGAACGCGGTGTCCGCCGGGTCGCCCAGGGCCGAGACCTGGACCACCTTGCGCACGCCCTTTCGCGCGCAGGCGGCGAACAGGGCCGCCGGGGCGTCGCGGTGCACGGCGTCGAAGGTGCCGCGCCCGGCGCCGCCCTTTTCCTCGCGCAGGATGCCGGCGCAGTTGACCACGGCGTCGATGCCGTCCAGGCGTGGCAGCCAGGCCTCGGCGGTCAGGTCGCGGGCGAAATCGCAGACCACGGCGCCCGGGCGGGCCGCCGCCTGGGCCCGGGTGCGCACGGCGGGCACCACGTCGTGGCCGGCCGCCGCCAGGGCCGCCGCCACGTGGCCGCCGATGAAGCCCTGGGCGCCGGTGACCAGGACCCGCATCTCAGCCCTCCGCCCGGCGCCGCCGCGCCGTCATGGAAACCCGTGCCAAGCCATGGCCCATTGGGGCCCATGGGCCGGCGGGCGTCAAGCGGGCACAAGAAAACCGGCCCCGGGGTTCCCGGGGCCGGTTCCTGTCGGCGCTCGGTTGTTGGGACCGATGGGGTCAGCCCTGGGTCTTCGCCTCAGTGTCCTGGGCCGGGGCGCCGAAACGGGCGGCACGCTGCTTGTCGTGCCAGGCGCGCATCTCCTGGTGGCGCTTCTCCATCTCGGCACGCTGCTTGTCCATGAACTCGCGCTGCTGCTTCTCGAACTGGGCCATCCAGGGGGCGTACTGGGCCTCCTGCTGCTTCTGCCAGTCGCGCAGGCGCTTGCTGTCGGCCTCCCAGGCCGCGCGGCGGGCGTCGCGGTCCTTGGCCATGGCGGCGTTGCGGGCGTCCACGTCGGCCTTCCAGGCGGCGCGGCGCTGGTCCATGCCGGTCTCGATGGCCTTGGGCGAGGGCATGCCGTACAGGCGCGCCTGGTAGTCCATCTGCAGGTCGGCCAGGGCCTTCTGGGCATCGGCGTGGGCCTGCATCTGCGCCCGGGTCGGGAACGGGGTGGCGTAGGGGGCGGTCTCGGCCAGCTTGCGGTAGGCGGCCTGCAGGTCCGTCAGGTACTGGGTGTGCAGGGCGCGCATTTCTTCCATGCGGGCCTCGTGATGCTGGCGCATCATTTCGACATGCTGCTGCGGGGTCATGGCGGCGGCGGTCTTGTCGGCGTCGCCGGCCTGGGCGGCCACGCCGGCGGCGATCATCAGCGCGCCGGCGGCGGCGGCAAGGGTCAGGCGTTTGATCATGGGTTTTTCCTCCGGTCTCTCGTCCAGCCCCGTGAACGGCGTTGGGGGGGGCGGTAATCACAAAACAACGGCATCATTATATGAGAGAGTTCTAATGTTTCAAGCGTTAATATGAGATTTTTCTAATGTTTTTGAATCCACTCACGCCGGGCCCATGGGGAATTTGAAAAATCTGTTATACTGGGCGCAACGGAGGGAGGTACCGATGAAGCTCTACCTGGTTCAGCACGGCGAGGCGACCACCGTCGAGGAGGATTCCGAACGTCCCCTGACCGCCCAGGGCCGGGCCGACGTGGAAAAGGTGGCCCGGTTCATGGCCGCCGCCGGCGTGCACGCCGACAGGGTGTTCCACAGCGGCATCCTGCGCGCCCAGCAGACGGCCGAGATCCTGGCCAAGGCCGTCTGCCCCGAAAACGAGCCCACCGAGGCGCCCATGTCGATCGCCCCCAAGGACCAGCCCGGGGCCCTGGCCGACGAGGCCAACCATTGGGGGGACGACGTGATGGTGGTGGGGCACCTGCCGTTCATGGCCCGCGCCGCGTCGCTGCTGGCCGCCGGCTCGCCGGGGGTCAAGGCGGTCGCCTTCAGGCCCGGCACCGTGGTCTGCCTGGAACGGCCCGAGGATTCCTGGGCCGTGGCCTGGATGGTGCGGCCGGAACTGTTGAAATAGGGTCCGCGCTCAGTTGATGGGCACCGCGGCCGGATCCCGCTGGCAGCGCTTGAGGGCGGCGACGATCCGCTCCATGAGCACGAAGTAGAGGTCCGGCCCCGGGGCCAGGCCGAAGCCGTCGGCGGCCCGCGCCGCCGCCGGACAGTGGGTGCGGTTCAGGTTGAACCGCCAGGCCAGGTACAGGACGTCGGATTCGGGCACGTGCAGGGGCACCCCGGGCAGGGTCTCCAGGGCCGCGCGCATGTCGTCCTCCAGACGGGTCAGGCGCGCCCGCAGGGCGATCTCGTTGTCCAGGATCCGTTCCGTGTGCTCGGGGAACACGCGCACCAGGCCCGGGCCGATGCGGCCGATGGCCGCCTTGGCCAGGCGCGGGTCCATCCAGAACCGCGAATCGGGGTCGCCCGCCGGGCGGTCCACCAGCGTCGGGTGGGCCGGGGTCATCAGGGGCACCGTCTCGGTCAGGGTCAGGCTGCGCGTGGCGGCGCCGCGGACCTTGGGCAGGGCCCCGTCCAGGGCCGGTTCGAAGGCCGGCCCCACCCGCACCACCATGTCCGCCGCGTCGACCCGGGCGCGCAGGTCCGCCGGCAGGGCGCCGGCGCCCAGCTGCCCGGGTTCCGTGAACATCAGCCTGGGCTCGGCCACGCCCTGCAGGAGCTGCCCCACCAGGGAGTGCAGCGGCGGCACGGTCACCAGCACCTCGCCGGCGCCGGCCGGCGGCGCGGCCCAGGCGGCCGCGATCAGGAAGGCGAGCAGTACGGCGCGGCGCACCATGGCGCGGAATCCCCTTGTTCCCCTGGAACGAATCCGCCGCCAGGGAAGCCGGAAACGGCGGCCAAGGCAAGCCCCCGGTTGACCCCTTGCGCCGCCGCCGCCCAGGCCCGAGACTGGCGGCGCAACGGAGGAGGGGACGCCATGGCCACCCTGCCGGACTGGCCCGCCACGCCCAGGGAGGCGGTGGCGGTGCAGCGCCGCCTGGCGGCGCGGGTGGAGCGCGCCGACCGCCACGGCCCCATCGCCACCGTAGCCGGGGTCGACGTCGGCTACGACAAGCGCCGCGGGGTGGCCCGGGCCGCCGCCGTGGTGCTGTCGTTTCCGGACCTGGAGGAACGGGCCCGCGCCGTGGTCGAGCGGCCGGTGGACTTCCCCTACGTGCCCGGGCTGCTGTCCTTCCGCGAGGTGCCGGCGGCGCTGGACGTGCTGGCGGCCCTGCCCCTGCGCCCGGACCTGGTGCTGTGCGACGGCCAGGGGATCGCCCACCCGCGCCGCTTCGGCCTGGCCTGCCACCTGGGCCTGGTGGCGGACCTGCCCACCGTCGGCGTCGCCAAGTCGCGCCTGGTGGGCACCTTCGATGCGCCGGGGCCGGGGCGCGGCGACCGCGCGCCGCTGATGGACCGGGGCGAGGTGATCGGCGCCGTGCTGCGCACCCGGGCCGGGGTCAGCCCGCTGTTCGTGTCCATCGGCCACCGGGTATCGCTCGACCGGGCGGTCGATTTCGTGCTCGCCTGCGCGCCGCGCTACCGCCTGCCGGAAACCACCCGGTTGGCGGACAGGTTGTCGAAAACGCCCCGCTCGCCCAAGATATAGGGCGCAACAGGCCAGCAGCGGGGTCCGCCATGGACCGGAGCGACACGGGGTTCTATGCCGACCTGCCCGCCTTCGACCGGTTCGAGGCGGTGACCGACCTGGCGCGCTATACGCCCCTGCCCGACGGCTGGCTGGTGGTCATCGCCGATATCCGCGGCTCGACCCCGGCCATCGCCGCCGGCCGCTACAAGGACGTGAACATGGTCGGGGCGTCCTGCATCACGGCGGCCCTGAACGTGGCCGGCGAGGTGGAGATCCCCTATGTCTTCGGCGGCGACGGCGCCACCATCGCCGTGCCGCCGGCCCTGGCCGACCCGGTGCGCGCGGCCCTGCTGCGCACCCGGCGCCTGTCGGCCTCGGCCTTCGGCCTGGAGCTGCGGGTGGGCGCGGTGCCCGTGGCCGAGGTGCGCCGCCGCGGCCAGGACGTGCTGGTGGGCAAGTACCGCATCAGCCCCGGCAACCACCTGGCCATGTTCGCCGGCGGCGGGGTCGACCTGGCCGACGGCCTGATCAAGGCCGATACCGACGGCGCCCGGGGCTTCGCCGTGGCCGGCCCCGAGCCCGACGGCGACCCGGACCTGGAGGGCCTGTCGTGCCGCTGGCAGCCCTTCCGTTCGCGCCGCGGCGCCATGATCTCGCTGCTGGTGCGGGCCCAGGGCACGGACCGGGAGGATACGGCGGCCGTGTACCGCCGGGTGCTGGCCGAACTGCGGGGCATCCTGTCGGCCGACGGGCGCACGGGCCACCCCATCCACGCCGACAACATGCGCTTCCGCTGGCCCAGCCGGCGCCTGGCCGCCGAGGTGGCCCTGACCACCGGCCAGGGGCCGCGCTGGCGGCGCTGGCGCCGGGTCCTGTTCACCAGCTTCGTGCAGTACCTGCTGGAGAAGTTCGACGGCAAGGCCGGCGGCTACGACGCGCCCAGGTACCGGGCCGAGCTGCGCGCCAACACCGACTACCGCCGCTTCGACGACACCCTGCGCCTGGTGCTGGACTGCACGGCGGCCGAGGTGGCGGCCATCCGCGCCCTGCTGGACGGCCTGCACGGCGAGGGCAAGGTCTGCTACGGCCTGCACGAGGCGGATTCGGCGCTGATGACCTGCCTGGTCTTCAACCTGGAGGCCGGCCAGCACATCCACTTCGTGGACGGCGCCGACGGCGGCTTCGCCATGGCCGCCAAGGGCATGAAGGCGCAACTGGCGGCGGCGGGCTAGGCGGCGCGCCCATTCCCGGCTGGGCAAAATGCGTTGAATGGCGAAATTCCCACGGCTATCGTCGGCGGGCGTTGTCAGCGCCAACGAGGATGAATCCTCGATCAACCGTTGCCCAGGGAGTATGCGGCATGCCCCAGCAGGATTTCGATTTCGCCACCAGTTTCGTCAAGGACGCGACCTTCACCGACGGTCTGCGCGATTTCCTGGAATACCGCGACCTGGGCATCGCCCAGGCCACCGGCGGCAAGTTCCGCGCCCACGTCCTGCGGGTGAAGAAGGACGGCGACACCTCGACCCTGCACACCACCGGGCTGCACCGCCACTACCTGGACTTCCAGATGATCTTCATCCTCAAGGGCTGGATCAAGTTCACCTATGAGGACAACGGCACCTTCACCTTCGGCCCCGGCGACTGCTGCCTGCAGCCGCCGGGCATCCTGCACAACGAGCTCGAATGCTCGGACGACCTGGAACTGCTGGAGATCACCTCGCCCGCCAAGTACGAGACCGAGGCGGTGCAGGCCTGACTCCCGCCTGCCCGGCTCAGCCCAGGTTCTGCTTGAAGAACGCCACCGTGCGTTCCCAGGCGAGCTGGGCCTGGGCCGCGTCGTAGCGCGGGGTCGAGTTGTTGTGGAACCCGTGCCGCGTGCCCGGGTAGGTGTGCATCTCGTAGGCCACGCCGTTGGCCTTGAGGGCGGCCTCGTAGCCGGGGCGCATGCCGTTGATGCGCGGGTCGTCCTCGGCGTAGTGGATCAGCAGCGACGCCTTGATGCGGGCCACGTCCTCGCCCTTGGGGGCGGCGCCGTAGAACGGCGCGCCGGCGTTCAGGTCCGGCCCCAGGGCCACCGCCAGGGCGTTCACCACCCCGCCGCCGTAGCAGAAGCCGGTGGCGCCCAGCTTGCCGTTGCACAGCTTGTGGGCCTTCAGCCATTTGGCGCCGTTCAGCAGGTCGGTGAACAGCTTCTGCTTGTCCAATGACGCCTGCATGGCCTTGCCGTCGTCGTCGTTGCCGGGATAGCCGCCGACGGGCGCCAGGCCGTCCGGCGCCAGGGCCAGGAAGCCTTCCACGGCGGCGCGCCGGGCCACGTCCTCGATGTGCGGGTTCAGGCCCCGGTTCTCGTGGATCACGATCACCGCCGGGAACGGCCCGTCGCCGACCGGCAGCACCAGGTAGCCGCGCATCTTGCCGGACGTGCCGCCGGGGCTGTCGTAGTCCACGTAGCGCGCCTTGATCCGCTTGTCGGTGAAGGAGATCGTCTGCGCCTGGGCATAGGCCGGCAGCAGCGCCTGCGCCATGGCCAGCCCGGCGCCGCCGACGACGGCCACGGCCGCCGCCCGGTCCAGGAACTCGCGCCGGGTCATGGGCCCGTGGCAGTACTCGTCGTAGAGGTCGTAGATGCGGGGATCGATGGGTTCGTGGTTCATGGCCGCTCCTCCCTGTTTTGGAGACCACAATTCCGCGACGCGGGTCGCAGAAAGGATGTGGGGACGTCGATGACCCGAAAAAAGGGGCGCGCCGCTGATGACCTGCCTGGTCTTCAACCTGGATGCCGGCCAGCACATCCACGTCGTCGACGGGGCCGAGGAGTGCGGAGGTCTTCCTTGCGCGCAGCGCCTTCAGAACACGGATGAACGCGGATGCCCTGCGGGCCCACCGATGGACACGGATGGGATTTGGACATCCGTGTTTATCCGTGTACCCATCCGTGTTGATCCGTGTTCCAGGAAAGGACGGCGCGCGAAGCGCTCGAATTCATGGGTCCACTGTCACCCGCCGCCCCCGGGGGCGTGGATTGCCGGGTCAAGCCCGGCAATGACTGTATGGGGCCAGGTTTTTCTCGGCGCCCTCGGCGTTTCTCCGCGCACTCCGCGGTCAACCCAAACGCACCGCCCGCTCAGGCCCCCCGCTTGCGCGCGCCCTTCTTGCTGCCGCGCTTCTTCTTCATGCGCTCGGCCTTGGAGTCCCAGCCGGCCTGGCCGGCGGCGCGTTTGGAGACGCCGGGCGCCGCCAGGCCCAGGTCCTGGGCTTCCAGGCGGCGGATCTCGTCGCGCAGGCGGGCGGCCTCCTCGAACTCCAGTTCGCCGGCGGCCTCGGCCATGCGCCGCTTCAGGTCCTCGATGTGGCCCTTCAGGTTGTGGCCGACCAGGTGCTTGTCGCCCGACACGCCGGTGTCGACGGTGACGTAGTCCTCCTCGTAGACGCTGTCGAGCACGTCGGAGATGCCCTTGCGCACGCTTTCGGGCGTGATGCCGTTGGCGGCGTTGTAGGCCTGCTGCTTCTCGCGCCGGCGGTTGGTCTCGCCGATGGCGTAGTCCAGGGACTCGGTCATCTTGTCGGCGTACAGGATCACCCGCCCGTCGATGTTGCGCGCGGCGCGGCCGATGGTCTGCACCAGGGAGGTCTTGGAGCGCAGGAAGCCTTCCTTGTCGGCGTCCAGGATCGCCACCAGGGCGCATTCGGGGATGTCCAGGCCCTCGCGCAGCAGGTTGATGCCCACCAGCACGTCGAAGGCGCCGAGTCTTAGATCCCTGATGATCTCGATGCGCTCCAGCGTGTCGATGTCCGAATGCATGTAGCGCACCCGCACCCCCTGCTCGTGCATGTATTCGGTCAGGTCCTCGGCCATGCGCTTGGTCAGGGTGGTGACCAGGGTGCGCAGGCCACGCGCCGCCATGTCGCGCACCTCGGCCAGCAGGTCGTCGACCTGGGTCTCCACCGGGCGCAGGATGCACAGCGGGTCGATCAGGCCGGTGGGGCGCACCACCTGTTCGGTGAAGGTGCCGCCGGTGCGCTCCAGTTCCCACGGCCCCGGGGTGGCCGAGACGAACACGGTCTGCGGCCGCATGGCCTCCCATTCCTCGAACCGCAGCGGCCGGTTGTCGGTGCAGCTGGGCAGGCGGAAGCCGAACTCGGCCAGGGTGCTCTTGCGGTTGAAGTCGCCGCGGAACATGCCGCCCAGCTGCGGCACGGTGACGTGGCTCTCGTCCACGATCAGCATGGCGTTCTCGGGCAGGTATTCGAACAGGGTCGGCGGCGGCTCGCCGGCGTTGCGGCCGGCCAGGTAGCGGGAATAGTTCTCGATACCCGAGCAGAATCCTTGGGTTTCCAGCATCTCCAAATCGAAGGTGGTGCGCTCCTGCAGGCGCTGCGCCTCCAGCAGCTTGCCTTCGGCCGTGAACTGGGCGACCCGTTCCTTCAGCTCGGCGCGGATCTGCGGGATGGCCTGCAGCAGGGTCGGCCGGGGGGTGACGTAGTGGCTGTTGGGGAAGACCGTGATCCGGTCCAACTCGGCCACCTTCTCGCCGGTCAGGGAATCGATCTCCCAGATGCCCTCGACCTCGTCGCCGAACAGGCTGATGCGCCAGGCCCGGTCCTCCATGTGCGAGGGGAAGATCTCGATCAGGTCGCCGCGCACGCGGAACGAGCCGCGGTAGAAGTTGGCGTCGTTGCGCTGGTACTGCAATTCCACCAGCCCGCGCATGAGCTGTTTCTGATCCACGGTGCCGCCGGCGGTGACGGTGAGGATCATTTCCGAGTAGGTCTCGACCGCGCCGATGCCGTAGATGCACGAGACCGAGGCCACGATCACCGTGTCGTTGCGCTCCAGGATCGCGCGGGTGGCGGCGTGGCGCATGCGGTCGATCTGCTCGTTCACCGAGGCGTCCTTCTCGATGTAGGTGTCCGAGCGCGGCACGTAGGCCTCGGGCTGGTAGTAGTCGTAGTAGGAGACGAAATATTCCACGGCATTGTCGGGGAAGAAGCCCTTCATTTCGCCGTACAGTTGCGCTGCCAGGGTCTTGTTGGGGGCCAGGATCAGGGCCGGCCGCTGCATGTTCTGGATCACGTGGGCCATGGTGAAGGTCTTGCCCGACCCGGTGACGCCGAGCAGGATCTGGTCGCGCTCGCCGGCCTTCACCCCGGCCGTCAGCGCGTCGATGGCCTGCGGCTGGTCGCCCGCCGGGGCGTAGTCCGAGACCAGCCTGAACGGCCGCTCGAACGGCAGGGCCGGCCGCTTGGGCGGCATGAAGACGGTGTGCAGGTCCATGCCCCGTTTATACGCCCTCGCGCCGGCACTGGCCAGCGGCCCCTGGGGGCCCGCCGGGGGGCTCACAAAATTGCACCGCGTGTCGTGAAAAAGCAGTTTTCTATCGCCGCAATATACTTGACTAAATTAGTGGGATAATACTATTCTTATGCCAGCGAACAACCGGTGTCGGCTCCGTACCGACCTTGGTTCAGCGTTGGGGCCGTGTTCCCTCCAACCCCCCCTCCCTGACGCAGGCTTCGCAGTTTGCGTCCGCGGGAGAAGTGCTACCTCCCCCCTTGCGCTTCTCCCGCGGCGTTTTTCCCTTCCCCACCGATCCCCGCCCAAGGGCGCCGCCGCGCGTGGCGGTCAGATCGAGTCCGCGGCCACGGCGGTGACCAGGAAGCGCAGCGGCGTGCCGGCGTCGATGGCGTCGAAGGGATAGCAGGTGACCAGGGTCAGCAGGTTTTCGTCGGTGTCCGTGACCAGGCGGGCGCGGTCGACGCGGACGATGCGGGTGCCGCGCACGCGGTAGGTCAGCTCGCGCCCGTCGGCCACGGTCAGGCGCACCTCGTCGCCGGGATACAGGAACCGCAGGAACGAGAAGTGGGTGTCCCGGTGCGCCGTGATGATGGTGTGGCCGGGCGCCCCCGGGGCGGCGCCGCCGTCGTGCAGGCCGGGGCCGAAGGCCAGGGTGCGGCCGCTGGCGCCGGCCAGGACGATCAGGTCCTCGTCCAGGCGCGGCACCCGCAGCCGCGCCACCGGCCAGGTATCGGCCCAGGGCCAGGGCCGCACGTGGCGGGTCGGCGTCAGGGCCGGCTCGACCATGTGGATGGCGGCGGCGGACCGGGTCTCGGGCGCCGCCGCCGTGGCCAGGGTCTCGGCCCAGGCCGAGCGCAGCAGGTATTGCGCCAGCAGGGCCTTGGCGTGGATGTAGCCGGCCTCGCCCAGTTGCCACAGGCCCCCGGCCAGAAGGCCGAGGGCCAGCAGCAGGCCTGCGCGGCGCCGTGTCACGGCCGCGCCTTGCCCGGCCGCCAGGCCAGGGTCATCATCAGCAGCAGCCCCAGCAGCACGGCCACCAGGCCGGTCACCAGGTGCCAGGCCGCCGGCGTCGCCGTCTGCGGCAGGGGCGTGGCCTTGGCGCGCAGGCCGGTGCCGATGGCGACGCCCGGGGCGCGGGACGCCTCGGCCATGGCCACGATCCCATTGGCGGTACCTGGTGCCATGGCCTTGCGCTGCATCCCCGCGGGGGCGGGCATGGGCGCCGGGCGCGGCTGGCCGTCGGGGCCGAACACGGCGCCGTGGCTCCAGCCATGCGGCATGTTGGTGGGCACCGCGCGGGTGTCCACGTCCTTGTCCGCGGGCCGGCTGACGGTCAGGTCCACCGCCACCAGGCTGGTGTAGGCGCTGACCAGCTGGTGCGGCAGGGCCACGTTCAGGACCGCGGCGCGGGTCGCCTCGCGGTCGGCGCCCAGGCGCAGGGCGCCCATCAGCGAGGCGATCTTGGCCCGGGCCCAGACCTTGCCCACGCCCGGGTTGTCGCTGCCGCCGCCCAGCGGCACCGTGGTATGCCACACGGCCCCGTTCAGGCGCCCGGCGATGGCGATCTCGCCCTCGGCCTTGGCCGGGTTCAGGGTCACCACCAGGGGTTCGCCGGCGTACAGGTCGGGCACCGGGTCGGGCTGCACTTCGGCGGTCATGCCGGCGGGCAGGGTCAGGCGGATGTCGGTCAGGGCCGGGTGCTCCAGCTTGCGGTACAGCTCGGCCATGCGGGTGCCCACCTGGGCCACGTCGTCGATGTAGGTGTAGGTGCCGCGCCCGGTCCGGGCCGCCTCGGTCATGAAGAAGCCGTTGGGGGCCGAGCCGATGCCCACGGTGAACAGGCGCGAATCCGCCAGCTTGCCGTGGATGCGCTGCAGCAGGGCCACCTCGTTGCCCACGGCGCCGTCGGTGATGAACACCACCTGGCGCACCCGCTTGGGGTCGGCGCGGCCGTCCAGCGCCGCCTCGACGGCGCCCATCATCTCGGTCCCGCCCTGGGCCTCCAGGGTGGCGACATAGGCATGGGCGGCCGAGACGTTGCCGGCGTCGGCGGGCCGCGCGGCGGGGAACAGGACGCTGGTGGCGGAGTTGAACTGCACCACGTTGAAGCGGTCGGCCGGGGTCAGCCGGTCCAGCGCCTGGTCCAGCGCCGCCTTGGCCTGGGCCAGGGACGGACCGTGCATGGACCCGGAGGTGTCGATGACGAAGATGACCTCGCGCGGCAGCTTCTGGGCCTCGACCGCCTGCAGCTCGGGCGGCAGCAGCATCAGCAGCAGGTAGTCGCGGCCGTCCACGGTCTCGCGGAACAGGCCGGCCTGGGGCTCGGCCCCGGCCTGGGGCGCCCATTCCAGCACGAAGTCCCGGTCCGCCGGCACGTCGCCGTCCTTCAGGGTGATCTCGCGCCGGCCGCCGTCCTTCTCGGCCACGTCGATGGCGTGGCTGGGGCTGGCCAGGGAGGCGAGCGGAAAGCCCGGGTCCAGGCGCAGGGTCAGGCGCACCGGATTGTCCTTGCCTTCGTCGGGCCGGCGCACGGGCGGGGAGATGCGCTCGGCGTCCGGCACCTGGGGCGTGTTCACGGCCCAGCCGGTGCCGCCGAAGCCGGCCACCGGCTTGGCGCCGGGGATGTAGCGCGGGCCCACCACCAGGGGGAAGCGCAGGCGGAACGAGCCGGCGTCGAAGCGCAGCACCTCCTGGAAATGGATCTCCACCGACACCTCCTCGCCGGGGCCGATGTTGGCCACCGAGGTGGTGAAGATGTTGGGCCGCTCCTGCTCCACCAGGCTGGCCTTGCGGCCCTCGCGCTTGGCGGTCTCATAGGTCTGGCGCGCCTTCTGCTTCTCGTCGATGCGGCCCTCGATGATCCGCTTGCCGATGACCAGGCGCATCCTGTCCACCGCCGAGTCCTCGGGCAGGGGGAAGACGTAGACGCCCTCGACCCAGGCCTGGTCGGGGTTGCGGAACTTGTGCACCACGGTGTAGCGGGCCACCGGGCCGCTGACGTCGACGGACACCTCGGTGTCCAGCAGGGGGGCCGGGCGGAACAGGCCCGAGTCCCCGTCGGGGAAGTACAGGCCGCCCTTTTCCGCCTCCTCGGCGGTCACCGGCGGCGGCGCCGCCTCGGCGCCGTCCAGGCTCAGCAGGACCAAAAAAAAGCCGGCGATGATCGCCAGCGTCACGCGCCATGCCAGGACCCAGGCGGGTGCCCGGTGCCCGCCCGCGGTGGGCAGGAACGGGCGCCGCGCCGGCGGCCAGGTCGACGGGATGTAGCAGGACCGCCGCGCGGCGGCGGCGACAGACTCGGTGGGCATGGAATCCCTCCCTTCCATTCGGATCACGCTCGTTGCCCTCGATCCTCAGGAAACCAGGCCCCTGCGGCGAAATTCCCGTCGAATTGTGGCGGGGGTGGGAAAAATTGCGGCGATTCCGTGGCGCGCGGGGGAATCCCCTTGTGCGCGGGCGGGGGCCGTCCTAGGTTTCCCGGCGCTTTTTTCCGCCGCGCGCAGGCAACCAGGGATCCAGGCCATGTCCTTCCTCGCCGCCCGGCTGGGCAACATCCAGCCGTCCGCCACCATCGCCGTCACCGCCAAGGCCGCCGAGCTGAAGGCCGCCGGGCGCGACGTCATCGGCCTGGGCGCCGGCGAGCCCGATTTCGACACGCCGACGCACATCAAGGACGCGGCCAAGGCGGCCATGGACCGGGGCGAGACCAGGTACACCGCCGTGGCCGGCACCCTGGAGCTGCGCCAGGCCATCGTCGCCAAGCTGAAGCGGGACAACGGCCTGGACTACACCCCCGACCAGATCACCGTGGGCTGCGGCGGCAAGCAGACCATCTACAACGCCATCTTCGCCACCGTGGACCCGGGCGACGAGGTGATCATCCCGGCGCCCTACTGGGTGTCCTATCCCGACATCGTGCTGCTGGCCGACGGCAAGCCGGTGATCGTCGACTGCCCGGCCGAGGCCGGCTTCAAGCTGCGGCCCGAGGACCTGGAGGCGGCCATCACGCCGCGCACCAAGTGGCTGATCATGAACTCGCCGTCGAACCCCACCGGCGCCGGATATACGGCCGACGACCTGCGCGCCCTGGCGGCGGTGCTGGAGCGCCATCCCCAGGTCTGGGTCATGACCGACGACATGTACGAGTTCCTGGTCTACGACGACTTCCGGTTCGCCACCATGGCCCAGGTGGCGCCCGGCCTGAAGGAGAGGGTGCTGACCCTCAACGGCGTCTCCAAGGCCTACTGCATGACCGGCTGGCGGGTGGGCTACGCCGCCGGCCCGGTCGAGCTGATCAAGGCCATGAACAAGATCCAGTCGCAGAGCACCAGCCACACCTCGTCGGTCAGCCAGGCCGCCGCGGTGGCCGCCCTGAACGGCCCGCACGACTTCATCGCCGACAACAACAAGGTGTTCAAGGAGCGCCGCGACCTGGTGGTGTCCATGCTCAACCAGGCCCCGGGCCTGCACTGCCCCATGCCCCAGGGGGCGTTCTACGTCTACCCGTCCTGCGCCGGGCTGATCGGCAAGAAGACTTCCGACGGCAAGGTGATCGCCAGCGACGAGGACTTCGTCACCTACCTGCTGGAGACCGAGGGGGTGGCCGCCGTGCATGGCGCCGCCTTCGGCCTCAGCCCCCATTTCCGCATCTCCTACGCCACCGCCACCGAGCTGCTGGAGGAGGCCTGCGCCCGCATCCAGCGGGCCTGCGCCGCCCTGCGTTGAACACCGACCCCACCGCCGGCGAGGGAGGCTGACCATGGCCGTGGACCTGGTTTTCCACACCAACCCCCAGTCCCGGGGCCGCATCGTCCGCTGGATGCTGGAGGAGGTGGGCGAACCCTACGAGACCCGGGTGCTGGACTACGCGGCCGCCATGAAGGCGCCCGACTACCTGGCCATCAACCCCATGGGCAAGGTGCCGGCCATCGTCCACGGCGGCACCGTGGTCACGGAATGTGCCGCCATCTGCGCCTACCTAGCCGACGCCTTTCCGGCCGCGGGCCTGGCCCCGCCGCCGGCGGACCGCGGCGCCTACTACCGCTGGCTGTTCTTTGCCGCCGGGCCCCTGGAGGCGGCGGTCGTCAACCGCGCCCTGGGGGTCCAGGTGCCGCCGGACCGCGAGCGCATGGTGGGCTACGGCCGCTTCGAACACGTCATGGACACCCTGGCCGGGGCCGTGGCCGGCGGCGGATACATCGCCGGCGACCGGTTCACCGCCGCCGACGTCTATGTGGGGTCGCATATCGGCTGGGGCCTGCAATTCGGCTCCATCGACGCGCGCCCCGAGTTCGCCGAATATTTCGCCCGGGTCAGCGACCGCGACGCCTACCGCCGCGGCAACGCCCTGGACGACGCGCTCGTACAGGCGGCCGCCAAGGACGGGTCTTAGCGGATTCGGTAACCCTGGTGGCAGGCGTTGCAGTTCTCGGTCACTTGCTGCAGGGCGCGGTAGACCTTGCGCTGGGCCTCGCGGCCCGGCTCCAGCTCGGCGTCCTGGGCGGCGATGACGAAGCGGCTGGCCGCCTGGTGCATCTGGGTGCCGATCTGGGCCATGGCCGGCGGCATGAACTTGGCCAGGTGCGCGGCCCCGTGCAGGCCCATGGAGGACATGCCCAGGCGCTTTTCCGCGATGGCCGCGGCGGCCTCGGTGTTGCCGTCGGCCAGCTCGCCCAGGATCTCGTCCAGGGCCGCCAGGTGGTCGCGCATGTTGGTCAGCATGTGGTCGCGCATCATGGGCGGCAGGTCGACCAGTTCCCGCGACTCCTCCGTGGCCGCCGACGGCCCGGCCGCGGCCAGCAGCATCCCGGCGGCGGCCGCCAGCATCCACGTCCTCGAAAACTTGCGCATGGGCTTTCCCCGTCTGTCCCGGCGGCCCGTCGCCGCCGCCGGACATCTTGCCAGTGGGTGGGGGATTCGAACATGATACCTGTCATGTCCGATGACTTCGTTTCCGCCGTCGTCTCCCGGTCCGGCCGGCGCCGCAGGCTGGACCGGGGCGCCTTCCTGTTCCACCGCGGGGATCCCGTGGCCGCGGTGTTCGTGGTCGGGCGGGGAAGCATCGAGCTGACCCGGTTCCAGCAGGGCGGCCGGCCCATCGTCCTGCAGCGGGCCGGGCCGGGCCAGCTGGTGGCCGAGGCGTCGGTCTATTCCGCCGCCTACCACTGTGACGGCCTGGCGGCCGAGGCGACCGTCGTGCACGAGCTGCCGCGGGCCGCGTTCCTGGACCTGCTGGCCGGCGACCCGGCCCTGTTCCATTCCTGGGCCGCCCACCTGGCGCGGGAGGTCCAGTCGGCCCGGGTGCGCAGCGAGGTCCTGTCCCGCCACACGGTGGCCGACCGCCTGGACGGCTGGCTGACCTGGACCGGCGGCGGCCTGCCGGCGCGGGGACAGTGGCGGTCGGTGGCGGCCCAGATCGGCGTCAGCCCCGAGGCCCTGTACCGGGAACTGGCGAAGCGGCGGCGGTCGTCGTGACCCCGGCCAAACCAACCGGTCGGTCCGTCACCCGGCCAGGAAGTCCCGGAACCGCCGTGCCACCTCGTGGGGTTTGACCGTGGGCCGGCCCAGGCTCTTCATGGAGCCGGGCGCGATGCGGGCGTGGACCAGGTGCGGGCCCGGCCCGGCCAGGGCCGCCCGGACCGCCTGCTCGAACCCGTCCAGGCCGTCGCAGGCGGCGGCGCCGGCGTAGCCGCAGGCAAGGGCTGCCGCGGCGAAATCCACCCCGGGCGACACGGTGGGCTGGCCGCCGGTGGAATCGTAGGTGCCGTTGTCCAGCACCAGGTGGACCAGGTTGCGCGGCGCCTGGGCGCCGACGGTGGCCAGGGTGCCCATCTTCATCAACAGGGCGCCGTCGCCGTCCACCACCACCACCGGGTTGTCGGCGTTGAGCGCCACGCCCAGTCCCATGGCCGCGGCGCAGCCCATGGAGCCCACCTGGTACAGGTGCTGGGGCCGGTCGGCCAGGGTGAACAGCTCGCGCCCGCTCTTGCCGGTGGTGGCGATCACCGCCGCCGCGTCGGGCAGCACGGCCAGCAGGCGTTCCAGCACCGCCATGCGAGCGGGCGGGTCGCCGCCGGCCAGCAGGTCGGCGCGGGTGCCGGCGGGCCGCGGCGGGTAGGGGGCTGCGTCCAGGGCCGCGTCGGCCACGTCGCCCTTCTCCATGATGAAGGCGAAGGGCAGGCCCGTTTCCGCCATGTGCGCCGCCGCCGTCGCCAGGGCCGGTGCCACGTCGCCGGTTTCCTTGGGGAACGGCGCGCGGGCGATGCCCATGACGTCCAGCAGGTCGGGCGTGATGCGCCCCATCAGCTCGTGCTGGGGCTCGTCTGAAAGACCCGGCCCCGCCCGCCAGGTGACGATCAGCAGCCCCGGGATGCGGAACGGGTAATTCAACGACGTCAGCGGGTTGATGGCATTGCCCAGGCCCGAGTTCTGCATCATGGTCGCCGTACCGCGCCCGGCCAGCCAGGCGCCGGCGGCGATGGCCACGGCCTCGCCCTCGCTGGCCGCGGCCACGTAGGAAAGGGCCGGGTCGCCGATGACGCTGTTGATCACCGGCGTCAGGAACGAGCAGGGGACCCCGGTGAAGAACCCGATCCCCGCCGCCCGGGCCGGGCCGAGGAAGTCCTGGGCGTGGATCATAGGAAGTCGCGCGCGTCGCGCAGGTCGGCGGCCACGTCCACGTCCAGCCACTGGCCGGTGACATAGACCACGTCCACGACCTGGCCCTTGTCCATAAGGCGGGTGATCAGGTCCAGCAGGCTGGCCTGCTGCAGCGTGCCGTCGGCGGCCATGGCCGCCAGCTCTTCGCGCACCAGGCGGGCGCCGGCGTCGCTGACCTTGGCCAGGCCCATCCACTCGCCGTGGGCCTCGTCGGCGCCGATGTCGTTGGCCAGGCGCACCAGGCGGGCGGGCCCGTCGTCGGGGTCGTCGGCCCACAGGTCCGGGTCGAAGGGGCGCGAGCAGACCACCAGGTCGCGCACCCGCGCCGGCTGGTCCGCCGTGCGCTGGCGCCACAGGGCGTCGACCGTGACCACGATGTCGCCGGCGGCGTCCAGCAGCTGGTCCAGGATGTGGTGGCGGAACAGGATGTCGCCATAGGCGATGACGCAGTCGCCCTGGATGCGGTCCAGGGCGCAGGACAGGCTGGCCGCCTCGCCGGTGTGGGCGAACAGGTCGTTGTCCACGGTGTGGATGGACGGCAGGTTGATCTTGTCCTTGCAGTAACCGCGCACCACGGTGATGTCGCGCACGCCCTCGTCGCGCAGGGTGTCCACCAGGCGCGCCAGCAGGGGCCGGCCGCGCACCTCGATCATGCACTTGGGCCGCTCGGCGGTCAGCTCGCCCAGGTCGGCGCCGCGGCTGGCGGCGATCAGCACCGCCCGGGTGCCCTGACCGGTCTTGGGCAGGTAGCGCCGCTCGGCCTCGGCCAGCTCGTCGTTGCCCGAAAAGGCGAACACGTCGCCGACGCTGACGATGCGCTCCTCGACCCCGGCCAGGCTCTCGTCGCGGCGGATCTGGCTGCACACCTCCTGCATGGCGGTGATGGCGGCGCGCATGTTGTGGTTGGCCCAGATGACGGTCGAGATGCCGGCGTCGCGGAACACCTGGGTCGGCGTGGCGTAGTACTTGGTGGGCACCAGCACCACGGGCCCGCGGTCGCCCCAGGCGCGCTTGAAGGCCAGCACTTCGTCGGCGTCGGCGCGCTTGGAGTGGATCAGCACCGCGTCGGCGCCGGCGCCGTGGTAGGCCTCGGCCCGGCGCAGGGCCTCGTCCAGGCCCCAGCCGGCGATCAGGGCCTCGACCCGGGCCACGATCTGGAAGTCCGGGTCGGTCTGGCTGTCCTTGCCGGCCTTGATCTTGCCGCAGAACTCGTCCATGTCGGCCAGCGGCTGGTTCTCGCCGATGAACGAGTTGGTCTTGGGGAACAGCTTGTCCTCGATGCAGATGCCGGCGATGTCCCGCTGGCACAGCTTGCGCACCACCCGGCGCAGGTTGTTGAAGTTGCCGTACCCGGTGTCGCCGTCCACCAGGATGGGGACGGTGGTGGCGTCGGACATGAATTCCAGCACCTCCAGCACCTGGGTCCACGACGCCTCGTTGTTGTCGCGCACGCCCAGCGCCGTCGAGATCGACAGGCCCGAGGCCCAGATGCCGGCGAAGCTCGCGCCCTCGACGATGCGGGCCGACATGCCGTCGTGGGCCTCCATCAGGAACTCAAGCTGGGGCGAGGCCAGCAGCGCGCGCAGGCGCGACGCCTTGGTGGCCGGTTCGGCGGGGCCGCCCGGGGCGGCCTTGGGGTGTGGGATCATGGGCTTGGCGACCCTTTTCTTGCGGATTTGTGACAATACCCTGTGCAGGCGATATCCCAGGAGGTCCGGCCCCGGCAAGGGGTTTCTGCGCCCCGGGGTGGTCGGCCGGCCATCCGGCCAGTTCCGCAACAAACCGGTCACGCGGACCGGGCCAAGCGGCAAGACGGTCACAAAAGGCGGCAGGAACCGGCGCCGCCGTCCCGAGGCGGCGGCCGGTACGTTAAGCCCCTGGTAAGGACTCACGCCTACCATGCTCGAAAAAAGGGGGACGTGCGATCGAATGTGAAGGAATCCTGGACTCCGCCATGGCCTGCCTCGACCGACTGAACGCCTTCGACGGCCTGACCGTGGCCGCCTCCCTTTTCATCGAGCGCCTGGAGCGCGATTGCGCCGCCCGGCCCGGGCCGGCGGACCCCGAGCGGGTCAACCAGGTGCTGGAAATCCTCGACCAACTGCGCCTGGAATTCGCCGCCCGGCCGTTTGCCGCCCGCGACCTGGAGGCCTGGCTGGGCGCCGGTTCCGGTGCGAATGGGAATGACCCGCGGCGCGCCCTCGGGGGCCGCGGCCTGCGGGTGGCGGCGGAATAGGCCGGGGCCCGCCAAGGGCCCCGGAAAAGGACCGAAAATCCGCCATTCGGGGCGCCGCGCGGCGCCTTTTTTGTTGCATCTCGGTTAAGGGGCGATACCCTTCAGGGCCGGGGAGGCGCGGCGCGGCATGACCGCGAGTCTCCCCCGCGTCCAAACGCATTCCTGGGAGGCCACCCGTGACCCAAAAGACCCCTGCATCACCGCGCTGCGCGGCCATCGTCGGACCCTACCTCAGCGGCAAGACCACCCTGCTGGAAAGCCTGCTGGTGGCCGCCGGGGCGGTCAACCGCAAGGGCGCGGTCAAGGACGGCAACACGGTCGGCGACGGCGCGCCCGAGGCCCGGGCGCGGCAGATGAGCACCGAGCCCAACGTGGTCACCGCCACCTACCTGGACGAGGAATGGACCTTCGTCGACTGCCCGGGCTCCATCGAGCTGCTGCAGGACGGCCTGAACGCCATGGTGGCGGCGGACATCGCCGTGATCGTGTGCGAGCCGGACCCGGCCAAGGCCCTGGCCGTGTCGCCGCTGCTGAAGATGCTGGACGACCACAACATCCCGCACCTGGTGTTCGTCAACAAGATGGACCAGCAGGGGGCCAGCGTGAAGGCGACCCTGGAGGCATTGCAGAACGTGTCCGAGCGGCCCCTGGTGCTGCGCGAGATTCCCATCCGCGACGGCGAGGCCGTGTCGGGCCACGTGGACCTGGTCAGCGAGCGCGCGTTCCAGTGGAACGATGGCGACCGCTCGACCCTGATCCAGATTCCCGCCACCACCCAGGACCGGGAGGCCGAGGCCCGCACCGAGATGCTGGAAACCCTGGCCGACTTCGACGATTCCCTGCTGGAGGAACTGCTGGAGGAGGTCACGCCCTCGACCGAGGAGATCTACGACAACCTGACCCGCGACCTGCAGCAGGACCTGATCGTGCCGGTGTTCTTCGGCTCGGCCGAGAACGACCACGGCATCACCCGCCTGCTCAAGGCCCTGCGCCACGAAACGCCCGAGGTCACTGCCGTGGCCGAGCGCCTGGGCGTCGCCGGCGGCGACGTGGCGGTGCAGGTGTTCAAGACCTTCCACGCCGGCCATACCGGCAAGCTGTCCGTGGCCCGGGTCCTGGCCGGCAAGCTGTCCGACGGCGACACCCTGGACGGCGAGCGGGTCAGCGGCCTCTACAGGATGATCGGCCAGAAGCAGGAGAAGCTTTCCGCGACCGCCGCCGGCGCCGTGGTCGCCATGGGCCGCATGGACAGCGTCACCACCGGCGACCTGCTGACCGCCGCCGGCCGATCGAGGCCCGACGGCTGGCCCGAGACCCTGGTGCCCCTCTATTCCATGGCCGTGCACGCCGACAAGCGCGCCGACGAGGTCAAGCTCAGCGGCGCCCTGGCCAAGGTGGCCGAGGAGGACCCGTCGATCAGCTACGAGGCCAGCCAGGACACCGGCGAGCTGCTGTTGTGGGGCCAGGGCGAGATGCACCTGCAGATCGCCCTGGACCGCCTGCGCAACCGCTTCCACCTGGAGGTCTCGTCGCAGCGGCCGCACGTGGCCTACAAGGAGACCATCCGCAAGCCGGTGTCGCAGCACGCCCGCCACAAGAAGCAGAGCGGCGGCCACGGCGAGTTCGGCGACGTGCACCTGGACATCAAGCCGCTGCCCCGCGGCGAGGGCTTCTCGTTCACCGATTCCATCACCGGCGGGGTGGTGCCCAAGCAGTACATCCCGGCGGTCGAGATCGGGGTCAAGGACTACCTGGGCCGCGGTCCCCTGGGCTTCCCGGTGGTGGACGTGGCGGTCAACCTCAGCGACGGCCAGTACCATACGGTGGACAGCTCGGACATGGCCTTCCGCAAGGCCGGGGCCCAGGCCATGCGCGAGGGCATGCCCAAGTGCGGCCCGGTGCTGCTGGAACCCATCCTCAACGTCCGCATCGCCGTGCCCAACGAGTTCACCTCGCGGGTGCAGCGCCTGGTCAGCGGCCGGCGCGGCCAGATCCTTGGCTTCGACGCCAAGCCGGGCTGGAAGAACTGGGACGAGGTGGCCTGCCTGATGCCCCAGTCCGAGATCCACGACCTGATCATCGAGCTGCGCTCGCTGACCATGGGCACCGGCTCCTACACCTGGACCTTCGACCACCTGCAGGAGCTGACCGGCCGAATCGCCGACGACATCGTGGCCCAGCGCGCGGCCGAGCTGGAGGCCAACTGAGCCCGCGCCGCCCCGCCGTTTCCCGGGGGGGCGGGCCGCCAGGTACATCAAATGATTGAAAAAAATTGCCGGGCCGCAGGGGCCCGGCAAGTACAACAGGGAGGCTTTACGTCTGGGAGACGTCGGTCCGGTTCCGACAAGGGGAAGGTCCCGGACCGGGAAGCTGCCGTGGTTCACCCGGGGGAGGGTTTAACGAACCGCGACAACATGACTAAACTCTAATATAAGCAAAACCTGATTTAAGTCCAGAAAAAAATGACCCGCGGCGAAGAAATTTTTCGCTGCCGGCGCGAACAATTCAACATGTTGATATAAAACGGTTTTCCAACCTGCCGCCCGGGCCGTCCGGCCTCGGCGAACCGCCGGGGAGGCGAAAAAAAGCCTCCAAGGAGACCTTGGAGGCGAGTTTATTCAGGGAGGCTTCACGTCTGGGAGACGTAGGACTCAACGAAATGAGCCCTTCTTTCGGGCGTTGCACCCGAAACTGGCGACGATTTTGCGCTGCAACATCGTCTGCTGCTTATATAGAATGGGGTCCGCGGGGTGGCCACAGATAAATGAGCAGTTCAGTCATGCGTTTCACGCATGGCTTTTGCGGTGCGGCGAAAACATAGAGCGCCGTGCGACAAATCTGACGCAATGGAGACGGGCTGAGCGGCCTTTCGGTTAGGAGCCCGCGCCGCCGCGATGCCGGCGCATCGGAAGGCGTGGGCGACGCGGTCCGAAAGGCCGCTCAGCCCGCCTTCGGTCGCCGTCGCGGCCCGCTGGAGGGCGTCGACGGGGCTTGCCGATGGGGTGGCATCGCCGGCGCCCCGTCTCCTACCCAGCGGGCCGCGACGGCGATCTCCATGGGTCAGATTTGTCGCACGGCGCTCTACGAGAAACCGCCCTCTGCCACCTTCTCCAGCAGGAAATCCCGGAACACGGCAATGCGCTTGGAGTGGCGCAGCTCCTCGGGGTACACGAAATAGGTGTCGAAGGATGGGCCGCGCAGCTCGGGCAGGATCTCCACCAGGTCCACCGATTCGTGGCCCATGTATTCGGGCAGGGCGCCGATTCCCAGGCCGCTCTGCACGGCGCGGAAGATGCCGTACACGTTGTTGACCCGCAGCACCGCCTGGCGCAGGCGGCCCTCGGGCTCGCCGGCCTCCAGCAGCCAGTTCAGGGTGGTCCCCGTCACCGGCTGGCGCACGTCGCCGTAGACCACCAGGCGGTGGTCGTCCAGGTCCGCCGTCTCGCGCGGGGTGCCGTACTTGCTGAGGTACTCGGGCGCGGCGTAGACCCGCGAGCGCATGGTCATCAGGCGCCGCTGCACCAGGCCCGCCTGGGTCGGCGGCTGCAGGCGGATGGCCACGTCGGCCTCGCGCATGGACAAGTCCAGCTCGCCGTCCGTGAGCACGATCGAGACCTCGATGTTGGGGTAGAGCTCGATGAACTCCTTGATGCGCGAGGTCAGCCAGACCGACCCGAAGGCCACCGTGGTGGTGATGCGCAGGGGCCCCTGGGGCCGGTCGCGGGTCTCGTTGATGCGGGCCTCGGCCATGGCCAGCTTGGCGTAGACCTCGTGCGCCGTGCGGAACAGCTGCTCGCCCTGCTCGGTCAGGATCAGGCCGCGGGCGTGGCGGTGGAACAGCTGCACCTCCAGGCTCTCCTCGAGCGAGCTGATCTGGCGGCTGACCGCCGACTGGCTCAGGTGCAGGGCCTCGCCGGCGTGGGTGAAGCTGCCGGCCTCGGCGACCGCGTGAAAGACCCGAAGCTTGTCCCAGTCCATGGTCGTCCCCGGGGGCCTTGGCGGCCCCTCCGTTGCGTGCGGGCCGCGCCGCGACCCTCGGTGTCAGTCCCCGCGCCCGCCTACTCGGCGGCGGCCAGGGCCTCCTGCTCGGCCAGGAACTTCTCGGCCTCCAATGCCCCCATGCAGCCGGTGCCGGCGGCGGTGACGGCCTGGCGGTAGACCTTGTCCTGCACGTCCCCGGCGGCGAACACGCCGGGGATCGAGGTCGCGGTGCTGTCGGCCGCGGTCAGCAGGTACCCCTCGCGGTCCATGTCCAGCTGGCCCTGGAACAGCTCGGTGTTGGGGGTGTGGCCGATGGCCACGAACACCCCGTCCAGGGTCAGGTCGGTGACCGCGCCGGTCTTCACGTTGCGCACGCGGACCCCGGTCACCCCGGGCGGCATGTCGGTGCCCGTCACCTCGTCCAGCACGCTGTCCCACATGACCTCGACCTTGGGGTTGCGGAACAGGCGGTCCTGCAGGATCTTCTCGGCGCGCAGCTCGTCGCGGCGGTGGATCAGGGTCACCTTGCTGGCATGGTTGGTCAGGTACAGCGCCTCCTCGACCGCCGTGTTGCCGCCGCCGATGACCGCCACTTCCTTGCCGCGGAAGAAGAACCCGTCGCAGGTGGCGCAGGCCGAGACGCCGAATCCCATGAACTTCTCCTCGCTGGGCAGGCCCAGCCAGCGGGCGCTGGCGCCGGTGCAGACGATCAGGGAATCGCCGGTGTAGACGTCGCCCGAATCGCCGACCAGCTCGAACGGCCGCCGATCCAGCCGCGCCTCGACGATCAGGTCGTCGAACATGGCCGTGCCCACGGCCTCGGCCTGGGCCTGCATCTGCTCCATCAGCCAGGGGCCCTGGATGGGCTCGGCGAAGCCCGGGTAGTTCTCCACCTCGGTGGTGATGGTGAGCTGGCCGCCCGGCTGCAATCCCTTGACCAGCATGGGTTGCAGGCTGGCGCGGGCGGCGTAGATGGCGGCCGTGTACCCGGCCGGGCCCGAGCCCAGGATCAGAACCTTGCTGTGGTGCCTTGTCGACATGTCGAACCGCATCCTTCTTGTGTTGGCCGGGGCGCGGCCGTCCGCGCCCCGCCGGGACCTGTCCCTAGGATAGGAACCCCTCGCTCCCGCCGCAAGGTTTCGCGCGCCCAGTGCCCAGGAGGAAATTCACGCGCCTCCGCGCGCGGGGGAAATTCACGCGCCTCCGTGCGCGGGGGGCAAATGCCGTATTGGCGGCGGCACGACACCATTATAATATAATTTCACGAATGGAGGGACAGGTGCCCAGGAACGAACCGAACCGCGTCAAGCTCGACCAGATCGACCGCCGCATCCTGCGCGACCTGCAGGACAACGGCCGCATGACCAACGTGGAGCTGGCACGCCGCGCCGGCATCTCGGCGCCGCCCTGCCTGCGCCGGGTGCGGGCGCTGGAGGAGGCCGGCTACATCCAGGGCTACCACGCCGACCTGGACCCCAAGGCGCTGGACTTCAACGTCACCGTGTTCGCCCAGGTGGGCCTGGCCAGCCAGGCCGAGGCGGACCTGGAGGCCTTCGAGGCCCAGGTGCGCGCCTGGCCCGAGGTGCGCGAGTGCCACATGCTGGCCGGCGAGGCCGACTTCCTGCTCAAGGTGGTGGCCCGGGACTGGGACGCCTACCAGCGCTTCCTGACCGAGCGCCTGACCGCCGCGCCCAACGTCAGCCACGTCAAGTCGGCGCTCAGCATTCGCCCGACCAAGAGCGAGCCCGGCGTCCCCGTCACCGTCGAGGGCTGAGTCCTCAGGTCCCCTGGCGATAGCCGCCGCGGCCGTCGGGCTGGAACAGCTCGACCCCCGAATTGGGCGCGTCCGGAGGCGCGTCCGGGAGGGCGCCGGGGCCCGCCTGCAGCTTGGCCGACAGGGACCGCACGTGGCCGATCAGGCTCAGCACCAGGGCCCGCATGAAGGCGTCGGCGCCGTCCAACTCGGCGGCGAACACGTCGGGCGGCACCACCACGCAGGACGTGTCGGCCCGCGCCGTGGCCGTGGCCATGCGCGGCGCGGCGCTGATCAGGGCCATCTCGCCGAACAGGCCGCCGGGGCCGATCTCGCCCAGCACCACCACCTGGCCGTCCACGTCGCGGCTGATCTCCACCGCGCCGTGGCGCACCAGGAAGGCGCTGTCGCCGGCGTCCCCCTCGCGGAACAGGACGGCGCCGGCGGCGAAGGATTGTTCCTGCATGGTCGGGCTCCCGCTGCTGAACAAGGACGTATTATGGCGCCGCCGCCGGTTGCCGCTTGGTTAAGACGGCGACGATTGGCCCCCGGGAAAGGCCCGTCCGGGCCCCTTCCGGCCCTGTTTCGCCCCGATGTCGTCACGGCAACCCCTTGGAATCGCGGGAAACAGGGCGATTCGGCGCGAAAATGTCGTCATCCGAGCCTCTTGCAGAATTCGAGCTTGATGCGGGGTGTTTTTTTGATTGGCTTGCGGGTGCGGCAACGAAGGCCTCTCGGATTTGCGCAATCGGGTTGGATTTTGCCACGCGGTGCGGGTTTGCGGCGCGTTCAGGCCAAGTCGGTCCGGCTGCGTCCCCTCGGAAGAGGTCGCGTGATGTTGGCGCCCGGGAGGCTCCGGGTTACGGAACCAGACGCATCAATTGATCGACAGTCAACGCCAGGATGCCGAACATCAGGTGGCACATCACCTTGTCGTGGCCGCGGACGCGAACCGTGCGGCCGCCGAAGTCGTCCTGAGCCGGGCGTTGACCCGCTCGGCGGCCGTGCGCTCGCCATAGCGGATCTTCTCCGCGGTCTGGTATCCGGCGTGCCGGCGCCGTTCTGCCTCGAGGCCAGTTCGCTTGCGCTCGGCCTTGCCCCAGGGTTGGCCTCGATGATCGGGACGTGGCCGGAGATCGGCTATGGTCCTGATCTCGCCGACGTCGTAGGCGCTGTCCATCAGGTCAACAGGCTCCTCACCCGCGCTGCCGTGAGGGTCGCCAGCGGGATCGCCGCTTGGCTGTCGTGCAGCGACGCCGCGCTCAGCAGGGCGCTCAGCGGCACCATGCCGTCGGCCACATCCAGGTGCAGCTATAGCCGGTCAACTGCTCCGTAGCCCTGGCGCTGCGCTTGGTGCCGACGGCGCAGTGCCGCGGCAGGTCGGCCAGCATCTCCTCGAGGGTCATGTCAGTTGGCGCTCCAGGCGCCGCTGCGCCGCGCGCCTCTCGCCCTTGCGCGGCCGACCGCGCCCGCGCTTCGGCTTGCCAGGCAACGCCGCCGGCTTCGCGCGCCTCGATCGCCGTGCTGTCCCGCGAGACGTGGCCGACCAGCGCTCCGCGTGGGTGCTTTCGATCAACGCCTGGTGCAGGCGGCTCGGCAGGGCACTCCGCGCGAACTCGGCAAAAGCCCGCGAGAAGGTCGACTGCTGGGCACCGACCCCAGGCGCTCCCAGCCGCAAAGCCGGCGCAAGGTCTTGTCAACCGAGAGCCGCTCGATCAGCAGGCCGGTCGTCGGCAGGTTGAACACCGCCTTGGCGACGAAGGCACGGCCAGAGCCGCACGGTCCGAAGGCGGACAGCCGGCGCCGCCACGCCGGTAGGGCAAAACGCTCCACCCCGACCACATCAAGCACCGTGACCAACCGTCGGTGGCGATCCCCGTGGGCCCAGTTCTCTTCCAGCCACGGAACAGTTGGCCTTGCAGCCGTTGCCAGCAAGCTGTTAACGTCTTTCTCAAGGCATCCTCCGCAGTCCTTCCAGTGGTTGTTCCGCAAAACAAGCCTACTGGAACAAGACTGCGAGGCCCGCCGCCCCAATCCCAAATTCCACGCGCCTCGGCATCTGCAGAGGCTCATCCGCGTCCTTCCGGCGCCGCCGCCCCTCACCTGACCCTCTCCCGCGGGAGGGACCCGGGCGCGACCCCGCCATCCTCCGGTCCCTCCCCGCGGGGGACCGCCCTGCGGCGCGGGGGTGAGACTGCCGCCGGCTCCACGCCGCCGTGCCCACAGACACGCCGCACCCGTCCTCCGGCCAACCGCGCGCGGTCGCCGGGCGTGTGTTTATCTTCACAATGTCAAAGAGCGGATAAAGGAATATAGTCACGAATTTGATTGGCGCCGCTCCGTCGTCCTTCCGGCCGCCGCCGCGCCCCTCACCCTGACCCTCTCCCCGCGGGAGAGGGGACCCGGGGGCGCGACCCCGCGCCCGTCCTCCCGGCCCTCTCCCCGCGGGAGAGGGGGGACCCGCGCCCTGCGGCGCGGGGGGTGAGGGGACGGTGCCGCCGGCCGGCTCCACGCCGCCGTGCCCACAGACACGCCGCACCCGTCCTCCCGGCCAACCGCGCGCGGTCGCGCCGGGCGTGTGTTTCATCTTCACAATGTCAAAGAGCGGATAAAAGGAATATAGTCACGAATTTTCGGAATTCAAGGGCCGCCCGCCGCGCCCCTCACCCTGTCCCTCTCCCGGCGGGAGAGGGGACGCGGGGGCCCAACCCCGCAACCTTCCGCCGATTCCGTTCGTCGGGTGCAGGGGGTAACGGGGGCGCGACCCCGCGCATGTCCTCCCGGCCCTCTCCCCGCGGGAGAGGGGGGACCCGCGCCCTACGGCGCGGGGGGTGAGGGGGCGGTATCGCTGGCCAAGACCCGGTGCCGGATCGGGCACATCGGCGCGCAAGGGCGGTGGCGTCACGGTGTCACCCAAAGCCTCGGTGCCCGGGCGGGTTTCACGACCCTCTCTGGCGAAGGAATTCTTCCAGGTTGGATTGATAGAGTTTTGTGTGAGGATGATCGTCGCCGAGCACCCGCCGGCTGATGTCCACGGCCTTGCGAATGAGCGGTTCGGCCTCCTCGTAGCGGCCCTGGGCGTTAAGATTGTAGGCGACGTTGTTGTAGCTTGCCGCCGTATCCGGATGTTCCTCGCCGAGGACCCGTTGCCTGATGTCCAGGGCCTTGCGGTAGAGCGGTTCGGCCTCCCCGTGGCGGCCCTGGTTGTCGAGATTGTAGGCGACGTTGTTGTAGCTCGCCGCCGTTGACGGATGTTCCTCGCCGAGGACCCGCTGCCTGATGACCAGGGCCTTGCGGTAGAGCGGTTCGGCCTCCCCGTGGCGGCCCTGGGCGTTGAGATTGGAGGCGACGTTGTTGTAGCTCGTCGCCGTATCCGGATGTTCTTCGCCGAGGACCCGCTGCCTGATGTCCAGGGCCCCGCGAAAGAGCGGTTCGGCCTCCCCGTGGCGGCCCTGGGCGTTGAGATTGGAGGCGACGTTGTTGTAGCTCGTCGCCGTATCCGGATGTTCCTCGCCGAGGACCCGCTGTCTGATGTCGAGGGCCTTGCGGACGAGCGGTTCGGCCTCCCCGTGGCGGCCCTGGGCGTCGAGATTGGAGGCGACGTTGTTGTAGCTCGTCGCCGTATCCGGATGTTCCTCGCCGAGGACCCGCTGCCTGATGTCCAGGGCCGTGCGAAAGAGCGGTTCGGCCTCCCCGTGGCGGCCCTGGTCGTCGAGATTGGCGGCGACGTTGTTGTAGCTCGTCGCCGTACCCAGATGTTCCTCGCCGAGGACCCGCTGCCTTATGTCCAGGGCCTTGCGATAGAGCGGTGCGGCCTCCCCGTGGCGGCCTTGGGCGTCGAAATTGTAGGCGACGTTGTTGTAGCTCGTCGCTGTATCCGGATGTTCAGGGCCGAGTTCCTTCTCGACGAACTGCAGCGCCGTGCGCCAGAGCTGTTCGTCGGCGGCATACCGGGCGGCGTCTGTAACAAAATCAGAATGGTTGCCGAGCCAATCCACAAACCCGTCCACCCCCATCTGCTGCCGCAACTCCGCGGCCTCGGTCAGCGCCGTCACCGTGTCGTCGGTGACCTCCCGCGGCGATTCGACCGTGGCCCGGGCCTCGAAGTGCTCGAACAGGGCCGCCACCGACGTGCGGCGGCGGTCTTCGTCGAGGGTCTCGCGAATGACCTCGGCCATGGCCCGGTGCAGGGTCAGGAAGCCGTCCTCGCTTGGCGTGACGAAGGACAGGCCGGCGATGCGGTCGAAGTGATCAAGGGGCAGGCCGGTGGCGAAGGTGGTGACCACGTCGGCGAAGGCGGCGCGGTCGAAGCGGGCGGCCACGGACAGGCGTTCGAGGGTCGCCTGCAAGGGGGCGCCGTAGTCGCGCAGCACCCGTTCCACCAGCTCGCGGCGGCGGCCTTCGAAGGTGGCGGCGGCGACGTGGAAGTGGTCCGGAATTGGAGTTTCGCCGGCGGCCACCAGGGAGCGCCAGTGCTCCACCTGCAGGTCGAGCAGCAGGGGGTAGACGGCGGCGGCGGCCTCCGGCCGCTCGCGGGCGCCGTCGAGGATGGCGCGGCGCAGGGTCTCGTCCTCCACGGGTACCCGGCGCAGCCAGTCCTCGGCATCCTCCCTGGCCAGGCCGTCCAGCGGGTGCTGGGCCCCGGCCAGGTCGTCGCGCCAGTCCGGGTCCTCGGCCCAGGGCAGGCGCTCGCGGCCCAGGAACACGGCCAGCAGGCCGTCGCATTCCGCCACCAGGGTCCGCAGGTGGCGGTCGAAGGGGTTCTCGCGCCAGCGCGCCCCGGCGCCGCCCTGGTCGAACACGCCCTCGTATTCGTCCACGAACAGGACGAACCGCTCGTCCGGGTGTGCGCCCAGGTGGTGGTTCAGGTCACGGGCCAGGATCTCGGGCAGCAGGCCCGGCAATTCGTGGGCCTCTTTCAGCTTGCCCTGGTCGTACAGCGCCTGCAGCGTTTCCCGGGACCGCCTCAGGTAGGCCCGCTTTCCCCGATCGATGGACCAGCGGGCGATGCGGATCGCCAGGGGACCGAGACCGGGAATGGTCTCGACCGTCTTCTCCGCCACCTCGCGCAGGGCCGTCACCGCATCGGGGGCCACGTCCACCAGGAAGTCCGCCGACTTGGCGAGCCAGGCGTTGACCAGGCGCGGCGGCGCCTGTTCCGGCCGCGTCGCCTCCCAGGCCAGGGCCAGGGCCAGGTCGAAGGCGGGCAGGGCGACCCCGGCTCGGGCGAACTCGTTGCGGACCCAAACCAGCAGCAGGTCCGGGTCCGTCTTGGGCCGCCCGTGCAGGTAAACGGCGGCGCGGCGCAGGAAGCCGTAGGACGGGTCCGCCTGGGCGTCGGTGATGCGGAACAGCTCGCGGCACAGGGCGGTCTTGCCCTGGCCGCCGGGGCCGTAGAAGACGAGCAGCGAGGCGCCTTTCGCCGGGATGGCGAAGGCGGCCTTTTCGAACAGCCGCTTGGGCCCCTCGCGGTCGACGAAGATGTCGCCGTCCCGGGGCGGCTTGTCGGCTTGGCGTGGCTGCGCCATGGCCCGCTCCCGTCACCCGCGTACAACCAACCCGTAGCACAGGCGCCGGGCCGGGCCAATCGCCACGTGTCGCCCCGGGATGGATCGGAGATCAGGGGCCGGGCCGGCCTGGGACGGGTTTCCATGGACCGGGGTGGTGACCACAGGGGGGGCTTCGCGCGACCCCGCATTGGGGCCTAAACGAAACCTTAAATCACCGGCGCTAGCCTGAGCGGGTTCTTCGAGGGGCCAGCGGCGGGGACGACATGGCGGGAATCACGAGGCCCGGATACGGTGCCGCCGACCCGGACACGATGCGGCGGTTCCGCCGGCTGGCGGCGCGGGCGGAGAAACGCGGCCTGGTCAAGGTCTTTGGCTCGCTGGTGTTCCGGCCCCGCCACGCCGTCACGGCGCTGCTGCCGCCGGCGGCGGACGTCCGGGTGGTGCGGGCCCTGTGCGGCAAGGGCCGCCTGCGCCAGGGGCTCGACCGCCTGGTCCTGCTGCTGGTCCTGCGCTTCGAGCCGGCGGCCTACTACCTGTTCGGCCTGTTCGACGACGCGCGGTTCGCCCGCGCCGGCGAGTTCATCACCCAGCGCCAGCTGACCAACGTGCTGGAGTTCCTGAACCGGGACCTGCCGGTGGACAAGGTCCACGACAAGGCCGCCTACGCCGGTCTGTGCCGGACCCTGGACGTGCCGGCGCCCGAGGTCCTGGGCACCTGGACCCCCCACGTCCTGCCCGAGCCGGACTTCGCGCCGGACCTTGGCCGCATGGCCGACGCCCATGGGGTGATCCTGAAACCCGTGCGCGGCCACGGCGGCAATGGCTTGGTGATCCTGCGCCGCCACGGCGACGGGACCTGGTTCCTTCACGACAACGACGGCACCCGCGACGGGCTGGACTGGGCCGCGGTCCACCGGGCCCTCGCCCCCACCGGGGAGACCTTCGTGGTGCAACAGTTGGCCGCCGCCCATCCCGACCTGGCGGCCTTCGGCGGCACCGCCCTGCCCGCCGTCCGCCTGGTCACCCTGTGGGGCGAGGACGGCCCGCGGCCGATCTCCGCCTGCGTGCGAATCGGCCGCGACGGCGCGGTCGCCGACAACTTCAGCCAGGGCGGCACCGCCGCCGGGGTGGACCTGGAGACCGGCGTCCTGCGCCCCGGCACGCGGGCGGCCACGGGCGACATGCCGGGGGCCATCACCCACCTGGGGCCGGCCAACCGCCCCCTGGCGGGGCTGCGGCTGCCCCATTGGGACCAGGTGCTGGACATCGGCCTCCGCCTGCACCGGGCCTGTCCCGAGTTCCTGTCCCTGGGCCACGACATCGCGATCACCGCGGACGGCGCCACGGCGCTGGAATCCAACAACACCTGGGCCGCGCGCACGGGGCAGAAGGCCCTGGATTCGGGCCTGGGGGCGACCCCGCTGCCGGCCGCCCTGCTGGACCAGGCGGCGGCGCGCCGCCGGGACGGGGCGCGATGACCGCGGGGCAAAGGCGCCGGGGCATGGCCCGGTTGCGGCGCCTGTCGGCCAAGGTGGAGCGCCGCGGGGTCCGCGCCACCGTGGGCTCGCGCCTGTACCGCTGGCGCCAGTGCCTTGCCGCCCTGTCCGCCCCGCCGGCCACCGTGGCGGCGGTGCGCGGGATGACCGGCAAGGGCGCCGCCCGGCAATGGGCCGAGCGGACGGTCCTGGTCCTGCGCTACCGGTTCAATGCCGCCTTCTACTACGACCAATGCCTGTTCGAGGACGGGCGCTACCGGCGTGCCGGGGACTGGATCTCCCACCGGCAGCTCGCCAGCCTGACGAATGCCCTGAACCCCGACGACCGCAAGGCCCTGACCGACGACAAGGCGCTGTTCGCGCGCCATTGCGCCGAGCAGGGCATTCCCCACCCGCCGACCCTGGGCGTCTGGGACCCGGCGCGGGAGGACCGGCCGGCCTTCGACGCGGCGTTCCGCGCGGCGGCCCGCGGGCCGGGCGTGGTGTGCAAGCAGCAGGGCGGCACCCGCGGCGAGGGGATGGCGATCCTGCGCCTGGCGGACCCGGACCGCTGGTCCATGGCCGTCGACGGCCGGCCCGAGGCGGAGACGGACTGGGCCGCCATCCGCCGCTGGCTGGGCGAACACCGCACGCCCTACCTGTGCCAGGTGCGCCTGCTGAACCACGCCGCGTTGCGTCAATTCGGCGAGACGCCCCTGCACACGGCGCGCCTGCTGACGGCCTGCCGCGGCGGCGAGGCTTGGGTGCTGCTGGCGGCCTGGCGGATCGGCCGGGCCGGCGGCGTCGCCGACAACTTCAAGCGCGGCGGCCTGGCCTTCGCCGTGGACCCGATCACCGGCCGCCTGGGCCGGGGCACCGTGTTCGCCGTCACCTGCCTGCCCGGCAGCCGGGACCGCAGCGACGGCGGCATCCCGGTGGAAGGCCGGACGCTGCCCCTGTGGCAGCCGGTCAGGGACATGGCCCTGGCCGTGCACCGGACCTTTCCCGATTTCCGGTTCCTGTGCCACGACATCGCCATCACCGACCAGGGCGCCCTGGCCGTGGAGGCCAACCAGGTGTGGTCCGTGGACCTGCTGCAAAAGGTGCACGACCGGGGCCTGGGCGCCACCGCGTTCCTGGAGCACGCCCTGGAGGCGGTGCGGGAGGCCGGGCTGTGAGCGCGCCCCGGCGCATCGGCGCCGCCACGGAAAACGGCCGCATCGGTCCGGGAATCCCGGCCCCGGCCGGCACCCTGCACGACTGCCTGCCCGGCGGCCCGTTTGTGTGCCAGGATATTGCCATCACCGGAAACCGTCCCGTGATCCCGGTGGTCAATCATGTCCGGGGGATCAACGTGGTTCAGAAACCCTTCGCGCGCAAACCGGGATCGACCCGGTTCCCCGACCTCGCCCTGGCGGCCATGGCGGAGGTCCGGCCGTGAGCGAGCTGATCATCGGGCCCGTCGACGTGGGCCGCGACGGCGGGGGCTGGCGGGCCGGGGCCGTCGTCGGCCGGCATCCGGTCGAGTTCCGGGCCAGCCATCCCCTGGCCCCCGTCGGCGAGGCCCTGGCCTCGGCCTTCCTGCTGCCGGCCATGGCGCGGGGCGCCGACCTGGCCGTGGCCGACCCCCTGTGCCCGCGCTGGCGCGCCAACATCGACACCGTGCGCGACCTGGCCCACCGGTGGTGGGGGTACGGCCACGGCGCCGTGCACGGCCCCGAGGGGGCGGTGCGCGACCCCCTGCCTGACACGGCCCTGTTCTTCGGCGGCGGGGTCGATTCCCTCTACAGCCTGGAGACCCGGGCGGCCGACATCCGCTACCTGGTCTATGTGCAGGGCTACGACGTGCCCCTGGCGGACCCGGAGCGCCTGGCGCGGATCGACGACTGGAACCGCCGCGTGGCCGCCGAGGCGGGCAAGGAGCTGGTGGTCCTGCGCGCCGACCTGCGCGACCTGCCCGAGTTCCGCCTGGTGTCCTGGGAGTTCGCCCACGGCGGCGCCCTGGCCGCGGTGGCCCACCTGCTGTCGGGACTGGCCGGGCGTTTCCTGCTGCCCAGTTCGATCCCCGCCTGGCACGACCACGCCTGGGGCAGCACGCCCGAGCTGGACGCCGCCTGGTCGTCGTCGGCCGCGGCCATCGAGAGCCACGGCGCCGACCACGACCGCCTGGACAAGGCCCTGGCCATCGCCGAGTCGCCGCTGGCGCACAGGTACATGCGCGTGTGCTGGCGCCATACCCACCAGGACCTGAACTGCGGCGCCTGCGAGAAGTGCCTGCGCACCCAGCTCGAATTCCTGGCCGCCGGAACCCTGGACCGGTTCCGCACCTTCCCGCCCGGGTCCCTGGCCGAGAAGATCGACGCCCTGCCCGGTGTCATGCCGTCCATCGAGCGGTACTACCATCAGGTGCTGGAGCACGTGGACGACCGGGCGGTGCGCACGGCCATCCGCGCCTTGGTCGATCGCAGTCCGGCCTGGCGGCGGCGGCAGCGCTGGCGCGGGCGCCTGGTCGGCGCGGCCCGCTTCCTGCGCTGGCGGTACCGGTAGGAGAGGGACCGGGCATGAACGCGCTTTCCATCACGTCCCTGGAAACCGGACCCGACGGCGGCGGATGGCGGGCCACGGCGACGGTGGGCCGGCACCGGGTGGAAATCCGCGCCACCCATCCCCTGACCGCCAGCGCCGAGGCCCTGGCCTCGGCCTTCCTGCTGCCGGCCATGGCGCGGGGCGCGGACCTGGCCGTGGCCGAGCCCCTGTGCCCGCGCTGGCGCGCCAACGTGACCACCGTGCGCGACCTCGCCCGCCAGTGGTGGGGGTACCGCAACGGCGCCGTGCATGGCCCCGAAGGGGCGGTCCTCGACCCCTTGCCGGACACGGCCCTGATGTTCGGCGGTGGCGTGGATTCCATCTTCAGCCTGGTGACCCGCATGGCGGACATCCGCTACCTGGTCTTTGTGCAGGGCTACGACGTGCCCCTGGCGGACGCGGAGCGCCTGGCGCGGATCGACGACTGGAACCGCCGCTTGGCCGCCGAGGCGGGCAAGGAGCTGATCATCCTGCGCGCCAACCTGCGGTCTTTGCCCGAGTTCCGCGTGGCGCCCTGGGCGGTTGCCCACGGCGGTGCCCTGGCGGCAGCGGCGCACCTGCTGGCCGGTCTGGCCGGGCGGTTCCTGCTGCCCAGCTCGCAGCCGCCCTGGGTCGACCACCCCTGGGGCAGCTGCCCGGCCCTGGACCACGCCTGGTCGTCCTCGGCCATGACCCTGGAATGCCACGGCGCCGAGCAGGACCGGTTCGGCAAGGTCCAGGGCATCGCCCAGTCGCCCCTGGCGCACCGATACCTGCGCGTGTGCTGGCGCCACACCTCCGACGACCTGAACTGCGGCGTCTGCGAGAAGTGCGTGCGCACCCAGGTGGCCTTCCTGGCCGCCGGCGCCCTGGACCGCCTGCGCACCTTCCCGCCCGGGTCCCTCGTGGCGCGGCTCGACGCCCTGCCGGGCGTGGCGGCCCTGGTCGAACGCAATTACCTGGAGGTCATGGACCACCTGCCGGCGGACGTGCGCCGGTCGGTCCAGGCCCTGCTGGCGCGCAGTCCGGCGTGGCGCCGGCGCGATGCCCGGCGCCAGTCCCTGGTGGACCTGGCGCGCAAGCTGCGCTGGCGATTCCGGTAGGGAGCGGGCCATGGCCTATTCCGCCCGCGCAGCCCGCCACGCGGAATGTGACGCCCATTGGCAGCGCCTGTGCGGCCATTTGACGGCGGCCCTGGACCGGGCCGTGCCACCGGGGCGGCCCGTTGCCTACCTGGATTACCCGGTGCACCGCAACCTGGGAGACCTGCTGATCTACCTGGGGACCTGCGCCTGGCTCGACACCAGCCGGCGGACGGTGGCGGGGTGCTGGAACAAGGACAACTTTCCGGGCCTGCCCTTGGCCAAGGACACCGTGGTCCTGCTGCACGGCGGTGGCAATTTCGGCGACATCTATCCCGCGCACCAGCGGTTCCGCGAAAGCGTGGTGGCGGCCTATCCCGGCCACCGGGTGGTCATCCTGCCCCAGTCCATCCAATTTCAGGATGCGGCAAGCCAGGCGGCTTCGGCGGCGGTGCTGAACGGGCATGGTGACCTCCATCTGCTGGTGCGCGACAGGACCAGCCTGGCCGTTGCCCGATCCGCCTTTATCGGAACCACCAGCACCCTGGTGCCCGACATGGCCTCTTTCCTGTACCCAATCCCCGAGGAAGGCGACGCGGCGCCCGGCGGGGACCTCTACCTGTTGCGCCGGGACCGGGAGGCGGCGGCCGAGGCGGCGCAGCCCGCCGGCGCAGCGGTCGTGGACTGGATCGACCTGCTGGGGCCCCTGGCGTGGCGGTTGCGTCTGCTGCAGCTGGCCAACCTGACCCTCGTCCGGCGCCGGCCGGTGGCCTTCGAGCGCGTCTGGCGCCGGCAGTCGGCGGCGGCCGTCGCCCGGGCAGCGGCGGCCTTTCGCGGCGCCGATCGGGTGGTGACCTCGCGCCTGCACGGGCACATCCTGGCCTGCCTGTTGGGGGTGCCCCACGTCCTGCGCGACAACTCCTACGGCAAGAACAGCCGCTATTTCCATGCCTGGAGCTCGGATCTGTCTTTCGCCCGAATGGAGGAAGGCGACGCGGCCGGCTAACCGTCCGCCCGTTTCCCGGCCCAGCCCCTCATCAGGCCCAGGGCGTAGGCGGGCAGCAGGGGAATGAGCCACAGGTTGCGCAGGGGGGCGCGGCTGCCGTGATAGGGGCGGGGCCTGCCTCCCTGCAGGGCGCGGCTGATTCCGGCGTAGTAGAAGCGTCTCTGTAACCAGGCGAAGCGGATACGCTCGGGCAGGATCTGGTGCTCGACTCCGGCGGCGCCGCAATAGCGGACATCCAGTCCCAGGGCCCGGACGCGCCTGCACAGGTCCGTCTCCTCCCCGCCCAGCAGGGTGCCCGGGCGACGGCCCAGGGCGGTATCAAACCGGGCCTCGGTTCCCAGGCGGCTCCGGTGCAGGCCGAAGTTGGCGCCCACCACCTTGTCGCAGGACCGGGTGTCCGGCCCCAGGTCGACGAGGGAATACTGCTCGAGGACCACCGGCGAGCGGGCCAGGATCAGGGGCGGCCGGTGCCAGCGCGGAACCACCCTGCCGCCGACAACGCCCACCTCCTCGGCGGCCAGGGCCGCCGCCAGGGCGCCGGCCCAACCCGGCCCGGCCACGGCGTCGCTGTCCAGGAACAGGACGATGTCATGGGCGGCCATCTCCAGGGACCGGTTGCGCGCCTCCGACAGGCCCGACGGGGGCACGGCCACGGCACGAAACACCAGGGCGTCCGTGGACAGACCAGCGCAATGCGCGGCCAGGGCCGGATCATTTTGCTGGTCCAGGAACAGAACTTCCCCGACTGCGCCGTCCTGGCGTCCCAGGGAATCAAGGGCCTCGCGGATCAACCAATCCGGTTCGCTATGGCGGGTGAGGGTAATGGTAACGGCCTGCATTTTTTTCGACACCCGTCACCCAATGGCCAAGGCCGAGGTACCTTAGTGGCATTAAAGGATTTAAAAAGTACTGAACGAATGTCCGGTCGGTATTGGACCGCGTGACGTGCATGAAAACCGCATCGGACCATCAGCCGCCAGGCGCCGGTGCCGGCGGCAGCACGTTCCTCAGCGCCGCCACCTTGGCCGACCGGTCGCCGGCGCGCCAGGCCATGAGGGTGCGGATGTCGGCCAGGGGGCCGGGCAGGGGATGGCGCTGGAAGCCGCCGCCGGCATCCACCATGTCGAGCACCGAGCGCGGCACCACGGCGAAGCCGGTGCCGGCGGCGACGCAGGCGAAGATGGCCAGGTAGGAGCTGACGGCCATGACCTGCCCCGGCACGATTCCGGCGTCCAGCAGCCAGTCCTGCAAATAGCGGCGGTAGGCGCAGCCGTCCTCGAAGGCGACCACCGTGCGCCCGGCCAGGCCGCGCGGGTCATCGGGCGGCGGGAAGGCGGCGGGGACCACCAGGACCAGGGATTCGCGGAACACGGGCCGGGTCTCGATGCCGTCGAAGGCCACCGGCTCGGCGACGAAGGCGACGTCGGCCTCGCCGCCGCGCAGGGCGTCCAGCACCGCCCGCGCCGTGCCGATGCGCAGCACCACGCGCACCTGGGGGTGGCGCGCCTGGTAGGCGGCCAGGGGGCCGGGCAGGCGGGCTGCCGCCGTGCTCTCCATGGCGGCGATGCGCAGTTCGCCGCGCGGCCGGTCGTCGCCCAGGGCCTCGGCGGCCTCGGCCGACAGGCGCAGCAGGCGTTCGGCGTAGTCCAACAAGATCTCGCCGTCCGCGGTCAGGGTCAGGCCGCGGCGGTGGCGGCGGAACAGGGGCCTGCCCACCTGGTCCTCCAACTGCTTGACCCGGGTGCTGACGTTGGAGGGGACCCGGTGCAGGCGCGCGGCGGCGGCCGAGACGCCGCCCTCGCGGGCCACGGCGCGGAAGATTTCCAGGGCGCGCAGGTCGAGGCCGTGCATGTGGTTTCCAAATTAGTGAAATCACAATTTATATAAATTCATTTTTCACGATACTACGCCCCGCCTATCCTGGCCGCAAGGACAACGGCGGAAGGACGGGGGACCGTGACCACGGCGCACCGGCGCGACGAGCGGCGCCTGATTCTGGCGGGGATGGCGGCCCTGGCCCTGGCCATGGGCATCGGCCGCTTCGCCTTCACCCCCCTGCTGCCGCCCATGCGCGCCGAGGGGCTGGTGACCCTGTCGGGCGGCGGGGTGCTGGCCGGGGTGCACTTCGCCGGCTACCTGATGGGGGCCCTGGCCGGGCCCTGGGCGGGGGCGCGGCCGCGCGCGGTGCTGGTCGGCTCGCTGCTGGCCATCGCCGCCGCCACCCTGGCCATGGGGCTGACCGACTCGTTCCTCGCCTGGCTGGCCCTGCGCTGGCTGTGCGGGCTGTGCAGCGCCTTCGTCCTGGTGCTGGTCGGCGGCCACCTGGTCAGCCGCCTGGCGGGGCGGGACGGGGCCCAGGGCTGGGTCTTCGCCGGGGTCGGCGCCGGCATCGCGCTGGCCGGCCTGGGGGCCCTGGCGCTGATGGCGGCGGGGGCCGGCAGCGCCCGGGGGTGGCAGGGGTTCGGCGCCGCCTCGCTGGTCCTGGCCGTGGTGCTGGCCCTGGTCCTGGGGCCCCAACTGCCGGCCCGGGGCGCGGTGGCGCGGCGCGGCGGCGGCGGCCGGGCGCCCCTGTCGTGGCCCCTGGTCCTGGCCTACGGCGCCATGGGGCTGGGCTACATCATCCCCGCCACTTACCTGCCGGTGATGGCGCGCGAATCGGTGCCCGACCCCCTGGTGTTCGGCTGGAGCTGGCCCCTGTTCGGCCTCGCCGCCTTCGCCTCCACCCCGGTGGCGGCGCGCCTGCGGCGGCGTTTCGCGGCGCGGCGGGTGTGGGCCGTGGGCCAGGTGGTGATGGCCGGCGGGCTGCTGGCGCCGGCCCTGTGGCCGGGCCTGGCGGCCATCGTCGCCGGCGGCGTCGCCGTGGGCGGCACCTTCATGGTCATCACCATGGCCGGCATGCAGGAGGCGCACCGGGTGGCGCCGCCCGACGACGCCCTGCGCCACATCGCCGCCATGACCGCCGCCTTCGCCGCCGGGCAGATGGCCGGCCCGCCGCTGGCCGGGCTGGTGCACGACGCCGGCGGCGGCTTCGCCGGCCCCCTGGCGGTGACGGCGCTGGTGCTGCTGGCGACCGCCGCGGGGCTGGTCCGCGACCGGCGCGGCTAGGAAGCTTGGCGCCGGCGCCGCTTTGCGCCAACATGGGCCTCCCGCCCCCGGCATCCAGAGATTTCCATGGCAGACGGCATCCCCTTCGTTCGCAAGCTCGACTTCCAGTACGGCCGGCCCGACCGGGTGACGCCGCTGATCCGCCGCGTGGTGGCGCGCAACCCCAGCTCGTTCACCTTCTACGGCACCGGGACCTACATCCTGGGGGCGCCGGGCGGCGGCGGCGGCCTGGCGGTGATCGACCCGGGGCCCCTGGACGACGACCACGTGGCGGCCCTGCTGGACGCGGTGGCCGGCGAGACGGTCAGCCACATCCTGATCACCCACACCCACATCGACCATTCCCCGGCGGCGGCGCCCCTGAAGGCGGCCACGGGGGCGCCCACCTACGGGTTCGGGCCGCACGGATCGGGCGCCCACCCGCAGCACCTGCGCTTCATGGAGGGCGGCGACCGCGACTTCGTGCCCGACATCGTGATCGGCGACGGCGACACCGTCGCCGGCGACGGCTGGACGGTGGACGTCGTGCACACCCCGGGGCACACGTCCAACCACGTCTGCTTTGCCTTGCGCGAGGAGAAGGCCCTGTTCTCGGGCGACCACGTCATGGGCTGGTCGACCTCGGTGATCTCGCCGCCGGACGGGGACATGGCCGCCTACCTCGCCTCCCTGCACCGCCTGCTGGACCGCGACGACGAGATCTACTGGCCCACCCACGGCCCGGCCATCACCGCGCCCCGGCCCCACGTGCAGGCCCTGATCGACCACCGCCGCGCGCGCGAGGCGGCGGTGCTGGAAACCCTGGCGGCGGGCATCGGGCGCATCCCCGACATCGTCGACCGCCTGTACCACGACGTGCCGCGCAACCTGCACCCGGCGGCCGGTCATTCGGTGCTGGCGCACCTGATCGACCTGGTGGCGCGGGGCGCCGTGGCATGCGACGGCCCGCCCACGGTGGACGCCGACTTCGCCCTGGCCGACAGGTAGGGGCCGGGTCTTGGAGTATTCCTTCGGCGACGACCTGCGCACGCGCATGGCGGCCAACCTGGCGGCCTTCGAGCCCGTCCCCTGCGACGACGGTTCCCTGCGCCGCGCCGCCGTCGCCGTGACCGTGGTGCGCGGCGAGGGCGGCGACGGGCAGGCCGCCGTGCTGCTGACCCGCCGGTCCCGCCACCTGCGCCGCCACGGCGGCCAGTTCGCCCTGCCCGGCGGGCGCCTGGACCCGGGCGAGACGGCGCCCCGGGCGGCCCTGCGCGAGCTGCACGAGGAACTGGGCCTGGACCTGGACGCGGGCGCCATCCTGGGGCGGCTGGACGACTACCCGACCCGCTCGGGCTTCCGGGTGACGCCCCTGGTGGTGTGGGGCGGCGCCGCGGCGGACCTGCGCCCGGACCCCGACGAGGTGGCGCGGGTGTTCCGCGTGCCCATGGCCGAGCTGGACAGCCCCGCCGTACCGCGCCTGCGGGTCGAGGTCGAGGGCCGGCGCCCGGCCCTGATGGCGCCCCTGCCCAGCGTCGGCGGCGAGGTGCACTCGCCCACCGCGGCCATGCTGTACCAGTTCCGCGAGGTGGCCCTGCGCGGCCAGGCGACCCGGGTCGCCCACTTCGAGCAGTCCGAGTTCGCCTGGAAATAGGCGCGCCGGGCCCATGCGGCTATACTCGGCGCCGGCGGCCAAGGAACCCACCATGCGCGACGGCGGAACCCGGAACCGGAACGGAACGACCCTGGTGGACCGGGCCTGGCGCCTGGCCCTGCGCGCCGCCTACCCCCTGCTGGTCTGGTTCGAGGACCGCACCGGCCGCCGCCAGCCGGCGGCGGTGGTGGCGGTGTGGCACGGCGGGCGGCTGCTGGTGGTGCGCCATTCCTACCGCACCGGCGACGAACTGCCGGGCGGCGCCCTGCGCCGCGGCGAAACGCCCCGCGCCGCCGCCGCCCGCGAGCTGCGCGAGGAGACGGGCATCGCCGCCGACCCGGCGGACCTGGTCCCCTTCGCCACCATGGGGGTGCAGCCCGGGGTGGTGCTGAAGACCATCTACGAATACCGGCCGCGCCATCGCCCAACGCTGCGCATCGACAACCGCGAGATCGTCGAGGCCGTGTTCCTGGACCCCGACGAGATCGGCGACCCGACGTCGGTGCTGCGCCGCTACCTCAAGTCGGCCCGGTAGCAGCGGCCGGTCAGACCCGCCGCGCCAGCCAGTCCATGGCCTGGTCCACGGTTTCGGCCCGCTCGCCCGGCTCGGCCGCGGGGCGGGCCAGCAGCACCACGGGCAGCCCCGCCTCCCGCGCCGCCGCCAGCTTGGCGGCGCCGGCGGCGCCGCCGCTGTTCTTGGTCACCAGGCCGTCGATGCGGTGGCGCGCCAGCAGGTCGCGCTCGGCCGCCAGGGTGAACGGTGGGCGGCCGGTGACCACCTGGCACGCGGGCAGGGGCAGGGGCGTGTCCGGGGCCTCGATCAGACGCACCAGGAACCACAGCCCGGCGCAGCCGGCGTAGGACTCCAGCCCGCGCCGCCCGGTGGTCAGGAACACGCGCCGCGCCAGGCCCGGCAGGGCGCGGGCGGCGGCGGCGGCGTCGGCCACCTCGACCCACCGGTCGCCGGGCCCGGGCGCCCAGGGCGGGCGCAGCAGTTGCAGGCGCGGCACCCCGGCGCGCAAGCAGGCGGCCCGGGCCTGGGCCGACATGGCGGCGGCGAAGGGGTGGGTGGCGTCCACCACCAGGTCCACGGATTCGGCGGCCAGGTAGGCGGCCAGGCCGTCGACGCCGCCGAAGCCGCCGCGCCGCTCGGCCCCCGCCACCGGGGCCGGGTCTTGGGTCACCCCGGCGCGGGAGGTGACGACGCGCAGCGCCGGCCCGAACCGGGCCACGGCGGCGGCGGCCAGGTCCACCGCCTCGCCGGTGCCGCCCAGGATCAGCAGCGTTCCGTTCGATCCCTCAGCCATCGGCGCGCCCCACCAGGCGGCCCTGGCGGTCGAACACCAGCACGCCGGCGCGGATTCCCGGGCCCAGGACGCCGGCGACCACGTCGCGCGCCCGCGCCGCCACGGCGTCGGCCAGGGGCAGGCCGGCGGCCTGGGCGCGCTGCAGCACCTGCAGCGCCGTGTTGGCGCCGCGCGCCGCCGCCACGTCGGCGGCCGCGCCGCCCACGGCGGCCAGGGTGTCGGCCAGGCGGTCCATGTCGATCCGGGACTTGGCAGAGTGCAGGAACAGGTCGCCCTGGGCCAGCTTGCAGACCTTGGCGAAGCCGCCGGCCAGGGTGAAGCGCGGCACCGGATGGCGGCGCAGGTATTTCAGCAGCCCGCCGGCGAAGTCGCCCATGTCCAGCATGGCCGCCTCGTCCAGGCCCAGCAGGTCGCGCGCCGCCCGCTCCGACGTGCTGCCGGTGGCGGCGGCCAGGTGGGTCAGCCCGGTGGCCCGGGCCACGTCGATGCCGCGGTGGATGGAGTGGATCCAGGCCGAGCACGAGAACGGCACCACCACCCCGGTGGTGCCCAGGATCGAGAGCCCGCCCAGGATGCCCAGGCGGCCGTTCAGGGTCTTCTCGGCCAGGGCCTCGCCGCCGGGAATGGAAACGGTCACCGCCACGTCGCCGGTGCCGCCGAAGCGGGCCGCCACCTCGCCGATGGCGGTCGCGATCATGCCCCGGGGCCCTGGGTTGATGGCCGGCTCGCCCACCGCCAGCACCAGGCCCGGCTTGGTCACCGTGCCGACGCCGGGTCCGGCGTGGAAGGTGATGCCCGCGCCCGGGGGCAGGAGCCGGACCGTGGCCAGCACCTGGGCGCCGTGGGTCACGTCGGGGTCGTCGCCGGCGTCCTTGACGACACCGGCGGTGGCGGTGCCGTCGCCGGGCAGGTCGGCCCGGATCAAGACCATGGACGGGCGCTCGCCGCGCGGCAGGACGATCTCGACCGGTTCCGGGAACGCCCCGGTCAGCAGGGCCTGGTATGCGGCCTTGGCGGCGCAGGCGGCGCAGGCGCCGGTGGTCCAGCCCCGGCGCAGGGTCGCCTTCTCGGCGGCGGTGAAATCGGGCCCCTCTTCCATGGCGCCACTCTATCCGCCGCCGGGCCTTGCTTCCACAGATCGCTGTCAATAAGCTGGTCCTAATATACAACCTGCCGCGAGACCCCGAACCCATGGCCGATCATAGCTTCCTGGTGGACCTGCTGGGCGCCGGCCTGAGCCAGTGCCAGGCGGCCGTGGACGCCCACGGCGGGGTGCTGGCCGGGCTGTTCGTGGCCGGCCTGGTGGGCAGCCCCAGCCATTGCATCGGCATGTGCGGGCCGTTCGTGCTGAGCCAGACCATGGCCCGGCTGGAGGCCCTGCCGGCGGCGCAGATGCGCGAGATCCACCGCCTGACCGGCGCCGCCCTGGTGCCCTACCACCTGGGCCGGCTGACCACCTATGGCGGCCTGGGCATCCTGGCCGCCCTGGTGGTGGGGGGCATGACCGACGTCACCGGCATGCGCGCCCTGTCGGCCCTGCTGCTTGGCCTGGCGGCGGTGTTCTTCCTGGGCTACGGCCTGCGCAAGCTGGGGCTGGCCCTGCCCGGGTTCGCCGGCGCGGCGCCGCGGCAGGAGGGATTCTGGGGCCGCACCCTGGGCCGGGTCACGCGGCCCCTGTTCGGCCGCCCGGTGGGCTGGCGCGGCTACGCCCTGGGGGTGGCACTGGGGTTCCTGCCCTGCGGCCTGCTGTACGGGGCCCTGGCCGCCGCCGCCTCCACCGGCGACCCGCTGGCGGCCTTGTTCGGCATGGCCGCCTTCGCCGCCGGCACGGTGCCGGCCCTGCTGGCGGTGGGCCTGGCCGGCCACGTGGCCGGGCGGCAGTGGCGCGGCGCCGTGGGCAAGGTGGCGCCGGTGCTGATGATCGTCAACGCCGGCCTGCTGGCCTTGATGGCATGGCGGCTGCTGGCCTGACGTGGTATAGGGGGCCCGCGCACCGGCGGGAAGAAACCCACGGATAAGACTGGAATCATCCCATGAGCCGTTTGACTCTCATCATCTCCGCCCTGGCGGTCGGCCTCGTCATCGCCGTCGCCGGGCGCTTCTACCTGACCATGGGCCCGACCGAAACGCCGGTGTCCGAGGCCGCCAAGCCGGTCATCGGCGGCCCCTTCACCCTGGTCAACCAGGACGGCAAGCCCGTCACCGAGGCCGACTTCAAGGGCAAGCTGATGCTCATCTTCTTCGGCTACACCTTCTGCCCCGACGTCTGCCCCACCAACCTGAGCACGGTCAGCGACGCCCTGGACATCCTGGGCGACGACGCCAAGCAGGTGGTGCCCATCTTCGTCTCCATCGACCCCGAGCGCGACACGCCCAAGGCCATGAAGGAATACATCGCCCACTTCCACCCCAGCATGGTCGGCCTGACCGGTACCCCCGAGCAGGTGGCGGCGGCGGCCAAGGCCTACCGCGTCTACTTCGCCAAGGTGCAGGAGAAGGGCGCCGACCCGGACGACTATTTGATGGACCACAGCGCCATCACCTATCTGATGGGCCGCGACGGCCAGTTCCTGGTCCACTTCGGCCACGGCATCGAGCCCGCGGTGATGGCCAAGCGCATCCGGGAATTCCTGTGACGTGACCGGCGCGGCGCCGCCCGGGGCCGCGGGCCTGGTGATCGCCGCGCCCGCCTCGGGCAGCGGCAAGACCCTGGTCACCCTGGGCCTGCTGCGCCACCTGGCCGCCGCCGGGCGGCGCGTGGCCTCGGCCAAGGTGGGGCCCGACTACATCGACCCCGCCTTCCACGCTGCCGCCAGCGGCCGGCCGTGCCGCAACCTGGACCCCTGGGCCATGGCCGCCGGCACCCTGGCGGCCCAGGTCGCCGCCGCCGCCGCCGGCGCCGAGCTGGTGGTCTGCGAGGGGGTCATGGGCCTGTTCGACGGCGCCGTGGGCGAGCGGGGGTCCACCGCCGACCTGGCGCGGCGCCTGGGATGGCCGGTGGTGCTGGTGGTCGACGCCCGGGCCCAGGCGGCCTCGGCCGCCGCCCTGGTGCGCGGCTTCGCCACCCACCGCGCCGACCTGGCCGTGGCCGGGGTGGTGTTCAACCGGGTCGGCGGCGACCGCCACGGCGACATCCTGCGCGACGCCATGGCCGCCGACCTGCCGCACATCCCGGTCCTGGGCTGCCTGCCCCGGGACGGCGACCTGGCCCTGCCGTCGCGCCACCTGGGCCTGGTCCAGGCCCTGGAGCACCCGGACCTGGAGACGTTCCTGGACCGGGCGGCGGCCCTGGTGGGCCGGCACCTGGACGTGGACGCCCTCGTCGCCCTGGCCCTACCGACTCCGTCCACGGCGGCGGCGGCCCCGCCGCCCGTGCCACCCCCCCTCCCACCCCTGGGCCAGCGCATCGCCGTGGCCCGGGACGCCGCCTTCGCCTTCGCCTATCCGGCGGTGCTGGACGGCTGGCACCGCGCCGGGGCCGAGGTCCTGCCCTTCGCGCCCCTGGACGGCCAGGCCCCGGACCCGGCCGCCGACGCCGTCTACCTGCCCGGCGGCTACCCCGAGCTGTGGGCCGGCCGGCTGGCCGCCAACGGCGCCTTCCTGGCCGGGCTGGCCGCCGCCGCCGGGCGCGGCGCGGCGGTGTTCGGCGAGTGCGGCGGCTACATGGTCCTGGGCCGCGGCCTGGTCGACGGCGACGGCGCGCGCCACGCCATGGCCGGCCTGCTGGCTCTGGAAACGGCGTTCACCCGGCCGGGGCTGCGCCTGGGATACCGCCGCGCCCGCCTGCTGGCCGAGTCGCCCCTGGGGCCGGCGGGGGCGGCCTTCCGCGGCCACGAATTCCACTACGCCACGGTGACGGCGGAGGGGCCGGGCGCGCCCCTGTTCGCCTGCGCCGACGCCGCCGGCCGCGACCTGGGGACCATGGGGCTGCGGGCGGGGCCGGTGCTGGGTTCGTTCGTGCACCTGATCGACCGCGACGGCGCCTGAACCCGCCGCCGGCGCCCGGCGTTTTTTTGCAGTGCAAAAAAAATTCCTTGGCGGATGTTGCACTGCATACTAAGCTTGCGAACAATTCGAGCCTAAAATATCAAGCGAACCGGCCGAATCGGTTCCTTCCCTGGGGGTGCCGCCGCAAAGGCGGCGTCAGGCAACAACAGACAAAACGAAGTGGAAGGAACCATGCTGTACCAAATGTATGAAATGAAGCACGCGGCCCTGGCGCCCGTGCGCATGGCCGTCGAGGCCACCGAGGAGTTGCTGCGCAACCCCTATTTCCCGCCGTCCCACACCCCGTTCGGGCGCAACCTGCTGGCCGGCTGCGAGCTGGTGGAACGGGTCACCCGCCGCTACGGCCAGCCCGAGTTCGGCATCGAGGCGGTGAAGACGCCCGGCGGCCTGGTCGCCGTGCACGAGGAGCCGGTGCTGGCGCACCGGTTCTGCGAGCTGCTGCACTTCCGCAAGGAGATGGCGGACCCGGGGCCCAAGGTGCTGCTGGTGGTGCCCCTGTCGGGGCATTACGCCACCCTGCTGCGCGGCACCGTGCGCCAGTTGCTGGTCGACCACGACGTCTATGTCACCGACTGGATCAACGCCCAGGACGTGCCGCTGACCGCCGGCCCCTTCGACCTGGACGACTACATCGACTACGTGATCGAGTTCCTGCGCATGCTGGGTCCCGACGTGCACGTGATGGCGGTGTGCCAGCCCTCGGTCCCGGTGCTGGCGGCGGTGTCGCTGATGGCCGCCGACGGCCACATGTGCAAGCCGCGCTCCATGACCCTGATGGGCGGCCCCATCGACACCCGGGTCAACCCGACCCAGGTCAACGCCCTGGCCGAGCGGCGCTCGCTGGCCTGGTTCGAGCGCACGGTCATCCACCGCGTGCCGCTGGGCTATCCCGGCTGGATGCGCAAGGTGTACCCGGGGTTCATGCAGCTCAGCGGCTTCATGACCATGAACCTGGACCGCCACATCACCGCCCACATGGACCTGTACAACCACCTGATCGAGGGCGACGGCGACAGCGCCGAGGCCCACCGCCGGTTCTATGACGAGTACCTGTCGGTCATGGACCTGCCGGCCGAGTTCTACCTGCAGACCCTGAAGACCGTGTTCATGGAGCACGCCCTGCCGCGCGGCACCATGACCTGGCGCGGCCGGCCCGTGGAGCCTGGCGCCATCCGGCGCACGGCCCTGCTGACCGTCGAGGGCGAGAAGGACGACATCACCGGCCAGGGCCAGACCGAGGCCACCCAGGACCTGTGCACGGGCCTGCCGGCGTCACGGAAAAAGCACTATACCCAGCCGGGTGTCGGGCATTACGGTATCTTCAACGGCCGCCGCTGGTCCGAGGAGATCTACCCCATTGTCCGCGACTTCATCCGCGAGCACGCCTAGCGGCCCGACCGGCACCGACTCCCGCCCGTTCTGGGAACGCAAGCGTCTGGACCAGATGACCCGGGACGAGTGGGAGTCCCTGTGCGACGGCTGCGCCAAGTGCTGCCTGGAGAAGCTCGAGGACCCGGACACGGGCGAGATCGCCTACACCGACGTGGCCTGCCGCCTGCTGGATACGCGAACCTGCCGCTGCTCCAACTACGCCGCGCGGCAGCGCTTCGTGCCCGACTGCGTGCCCCTGTCGCCCGCCAACGTGGCCGAGCTGCGCTGGATGCCCTCGACCTGCGCCTACCGCCTGCTGGCCTTCGGCCGGCCCCTGCCGGCCTGGCACCCGCTGATCAGCGGCGACCCGCGGACCGTGCACCGGGCCGGCCATTCGGTGCAGGGCCGCTGCGTGCCCGAGTCCGAGGCCGGCGACCTGGAAGACCACATCGTCACCTGGCCGGCCTAGGCGGCGGCGGGCAGCCGGCAAGACATCGCGAACCATGGAAACCGCAGTTTTCCCCGCCGCAGCCTGGACCCTGGCGGTACTGTTCCTCGGTCCGACCCTGTTCCTGGTCGCGCGCTACGGCATCCTGGGGCGCCGTCGCGACGCCCTGGCCGCCGTCCTCGGCGCGTCCACGGGCATGGCCGCCTGGGGGATGGCCTGGCCGTTTGGCGCCAGCGCCCTGTTCGCCGCCCGGCCGGACCTGTTGATCGCCCACCTGTTGGTCGGCGTATTCGTCCTGGCGTTGATCGGTTTGCGGCTGCTGCGGAGAGCCTGGCGGGGCGCCATGGACGGCGGCGCGTCCAGTCCGGCGCCGCCTGCCACCTGGGCGCCGGCCTACATTGACGGACTGATCATCAACCTCACCGACCCGCGGCCGGCGCACATCACGGCGGCGGCCGTCACCATGTTGTCGGTCGGGGATCAGGCGGCCAGCCCCGAATTCGTGGGCCTGTTCGGCCTGGTCGCCGCTGTTGCCGCCTTCGCGCTGTTCGCGGTCGTGTTGTCGACGGCGACCGTGTCCCGGCTGTTCCGGTCCCGGTCCTGGTCCTGGGGCGTCGACGGCGTCGCCGGCCTGGGCCTCATGGCCACCGCCATCCGCCTGCTCCTGGTCGCGGACTGACGCCGGTTCAAATGAACCCGTAGGCGAGCGCCAGCAGGAAGGCGCCCAGGACGATGCGGTACAGCACGAACGGGGTGAAGGTGGCCCGGCGCAGCCAGGCCATCAGGGCCCAGATGGCGATCAGCGCCGAGACGAAGGCCAGCAGGGCGCCGACCATGGCGTCGACGGTCAGCTGGGCGTCGCCGGCCTTGTACAGGTCGTAGCCCTTCAGCACCCCGGCGCCCAGGATGGTGGGGATGGACATCAGCATGGAGAAGCGCGCCGCCTCGGACCGCTCCATGCCCAGCAGGCGCGCCGCCGACATGGTGATGCCCGACCGGCTGGTGCCCGGCACCAGGGCCAGGATCTGCGCCAGGCCCATGGCCAGGGCGTCGAACACGCCCAGGTGCTCGGTGCGGCGCACGGTCATGCCGACCCGGTCGGTGCCCCACAGCACGATGCCGAACACCAGGGTGGTCCAGCCGATGACCTCGATGCTGCGCAGCGAGTCGCCCATGACCTCGTTGACCAGGAACCCGGCGCCGATCACCGGCAGGGTGGCGATGATCAGCAGCCCGACCATGCGCCCATAGGGATCGACCCGCCCGCGCAGCAGTTTCAGCAGGCCCACCAACAGCCCCAGCATGTCGCGCCAGAAGTAGGCCATGACCGCGCCCAGGGTGCCCACGTGCACCGCCACGTCCAGGATCAGGCCCTGGTCCGGCCACCCCGCCAGGACGGGCACCAGGATCAGGTGCCCGGACGAGCTGATGGGCAGGAACTCGGTGATGCCCTGCACCATGGCAAGGACGACGAGGTGTAGGATCGGCACCGGCTAAGGCCCTCCAAACATTTGATTTCCTTATACCATTCCAGGGGCCTGGCGCAAGCCGCCGTGCATGCCGCGGCTGCGAACGGGGGGAAAATAGGGCCGCCCCGGGACCATCGCGGGTTTGGCTTTGCGTTTCATTTCAGAATTCTGTAAATTGCGCCACTCCGACACACAGGGGAAGCTGCGTTCGGCCCAGCGCGCACCAGTATGGTGGCGGCGGTGGCGCGAGACGGGCTGACCCCGTCAACAAAACGAGTGTAAAGAAAACAGGGGGCCGGGCGGACGCGGCGCGAACGCCCAGGCGGGCGGCCCGACACGGGCCCGCGGACCGAAAATCCCCCACGCATCGACCGGGAAGATTGACATGAACGACACGCCGAAGCGCTGCCCCATGCCCCTGCCCTCCATGCCCGCCATGCCGGGCCTGCCCCGCCAGGGCCTGTACGAGCCGAGCAAGGAGCACGACGCCTGCGGTGTCGGCTTCGTGGCCCACATCAAGAACCGCAAGAGCCACGACATCATCCGCCAGGGCCTGCAGATCCTGGTCAACCTGGACCACCGCGGCGCCGTCGGCGCCGACCCCATGGCCGGCGACGGCGCCGGCATCCTGATCCAGGTGCCGGACCGGTTCCTGCGCGAGGAGTGCGCGGGCCTGGGCTTCGACCTGCCGGCGCCGGGCGAGTACGGCGTGGGCATGGTGTTCCTGCCCCAGGACCCGGACCTGCGGGCGAGCTGCGAGGCGGCGATCGAGCGGGTGACGGCCGAGGAGGGTCAGGTCTTCCTGGGCTGGCGCGACGTGCCGGTGGACAGCAGCTACCTGGGCGAGAGCGTCAAGGCCGACGAGCCGGTGATCCGCCAGGTCTTCGTCGGCCGCGGCCCCGGCTGCGCCGACCAGGACGCCTTCGAGCGCAAGCTGTTCGTGGTCCGCAAGCAGGTCCACCACGCCATCTGGGACGAGGACATGCGCGACTGGGCCAACTTCTACTTCACCGGCCTGTCGACGCGGACCATCGTGTACAAGGGCATGATCCTGTCCGGCAACCTGCCCAACTACTACCTGGACCTGCGCGACGAGCGCCTGGAATCGGCCCTGGCCCTGGTGCACCAGCGGTTCTCGACCAACACCTTCCCGTCCTGGCGCCTGGCGCAACCGTTCCGCTACCTGTGCCACAACGGCGAGATCAACACCCTGCGCGGCAACATCAACTGGATGGCGGCGCGGCGGCATTCCATGGAATCCAAGGTCCTGGGCGAGGACCTGGAGAAGCTGTGGCCCCTGATCGGCGACGGCTCGTCGGACTCGGCCACCTTCGACAACGCGCTGGAGCTGCTGGTGGCCGGCGGCTACTCCCTGGCCCACGCCATGATGCTGATGATCCCCGAGGCCTGGGACGACAACCCGCTGATGGACGAGGAGCGGCGCGCCTTCTACGAGTACCACGCCGCCCTGATGGAGCCCTGGGACGGCCCCGCCGGCGTCGCCTTCACCGACGGCCGCCAGATCGGCGCGACCCTGGACCGCAACGGCCTGCGCCCGGCGCGCTACGTGGTCACCGATGACGACCTGGTGATCATGGGCTCCGAGGTGGGCGTGCTGCCGATCCCCGAGCAGCGCATCGTCAAGAAGTGGCGGCTGCAGCCGGGCAAGATGTTCCTGATCGACCTGGAAGAAGGCCGCATCATCGACGACGGCGAGCTGAAGACCAAGCTGGCCACCGCGCGGCCGTACCAGAAGTGGCTGGACGAGACCCAGATCCGGGTCGAGGACCTGCCCAAGGAAGTGGGGCCCATGACGCCGGACCCCAAGACCCTGCTGCACCGCCAGCAGGCCTTCGGCTACACCCAGGAGGACGTCAAGTTCTTCCTGACCCCCATGGCCATGACCGGGCAGGACCCGGTGGGCTCCATGGGCCGCGACACGCCGATCGCGCCGCTCAGCGACAAGCCGAAGATGCTGTACGACTACTTCAAGCAGAACTTCGCCCAGGTCACCAACCCGCCCATCGACCCGATCCGCGAGGAGCTGGTGATGTCGCTGGTGTCCCTGATCGGGCCGCGGCCGAACCTGCTGGACCATGACTCGGGCGGCACCCAGAAGCGGCTCGAGGTGCGCCAGCCGATCCTCAGCAACCTGGACCTGGAGAAGGTCCGGCGCATCCAGAACCACGTCGACCACGCCTTCCGCACCTACACGCTGGACATCTGCTATCCGGCCGCCGACGGCGCCGCCGGCATGGAAGGCGCCCTGCGCCGCCTGTTCGACCTGTCCACCGACGTGGTCGAGAGCGGCTACAACATCCTGATCCTGTCCGACCGGTGCATGGACGCCGACCACATCGCCATCCCGGCGCTGCTGGCCACGGCCGGCGTGCACCACCACCTGATCCGCCACGGCCTGCGCACCGAGGTCGGCCTGGTGGTGGAAACGGGCGAGGCGCGCCTGGTGCACGACTTCTGCCTGCTGGCCGGCTACGGCGCCGAGGCCATCAACCCCTACCTGGCCTTCGACACCCTGTCGACCCTGCGCACCGAGCTGCCCGAGGAGCTGGACGAGGCCGAGGTCCACAAGCGGTACGTCAAGGCCGTGGACAAGGGCATGCTGAAGGTCATGTCCAAGATGGGCATCTCCACCTACCAGTCCTATTGCGGTGCCCAGATCTTCGACGCCGTCGGCCTGGGGCAGACCTTCGTCGACCGCTACTTCACCGGCACCCATTCCGCCGTCGGCGGGGTCGGCCTGGCCGAGGTCGCGGCCGAGACGGCCATGCGCCACCGCATCGCCTTCAGCGACGCGCCGCTGTACCGCACCTCGCTGGACGTGGGCGGCGAGCTGGCCTACCGCCAGCGCGGCGAGCACCACGTCTGGACGCCCGAGACCATCGCCCTGCTGCAGCACGCCGTGCGCTCGGGCGACGAGGGCAAGTTCCGCGCCTACACCGCCAAGGTCAACGACCAGGACCGGAAGCTGAAGAACCTGCGCGGGCTGTTCGAGCTCAAGCTCGCCGACACGCCCGTGCCGCTGGACGAGGTCGAGCCGGTCAGCGAGATCGTCAAGCGCTTCGCCACCGGGGCCATGTCTTTCGGCTCCATCTCGTGGGAGGCGCACACGACCCTGGCCATCGCCATGAACCGGCTGGGCGGCAAGTCCAACACCGGCGAGGGCGGCGAGGAGGCCGAGCGGTTCAAGACCCTGCCCGACGGCACCTCCATGCGCTCGGCCATCAAGCAGGTGGCCTCGGGCCGGTTCGGCGTCACCGCCGAATACCTGGTCAACGCCAACGACATCCAGATCAAGATGGCCCAGGGCGCCAAGCCCGGCGAGGGCGGCCAGCTGCCCGGCCACAAGGTCGACGAGTGGATCGCCCGGGTGCGCCACTCGACCCCCGGCGTGGGCCTGATCTCGCCGCCGCCGCACCACGACATCTATTCGATCGAGGATCTGGCGCAGCTGATCCACGACCTGAAGAACGTCAACCCCGAGGCCCGCATCTCGGTCAAGCTGGTCAGCGAGGTGGGTGTCGGCACGGTGGCCGCCGGCGTCAGCAAGGCGCACGCCGACCACGTCACCATCTCGGGCTTCGAGGGCGGCACCGGGGCCAGCCCCATCACCTCGATCCAGCAGGCCGGCAGCCCGTGGGAGATCGGCATCGCCGAGACCCACCAGACCCTGGTGCTGAACCGCCTGCGCGGCCGCATCGCGGTGCAGGTGGACGGCGGCTTCCGCACCGGGCGCGACGTCATCGTCGGCGCCCTGCTGGGGGCCGACGAGTTCGGCTTCGCCACCGCGGCGCTGATCTCGGAAGGCTGCATCATGATGCGCAAGTGCCACCTGAACACCTGCCCGGTGGGGGTGGCGACCCAGGACCCCGAGCTGCGCAAGCGCTTCACCGGCCAGCCGGACCACGTGGTCAACTTCTTCGTGTTCCTGGCCACCGAGGTGCGCGAGCTGATGGCCCAGCTCGGCTTCCGCACCTTCAACGAGATGATCGGCCGGGTCGACCGCCTGTCGACGCGCAAGGCCGTCGACCACTGGAAGGCCAAGGGCCTGGACTTCAGCCGCATCCTGCACAAGCCCGAGGTGCCGGCCGACGTGGCCGTGTTCAACTGCGAGGCCCAGGACCACGGCCTGGACAAGGCCCTGGACCACGAGCTGATCGCCCGCGCGGCGCCGGCCGTCGACAGCGGTCAGGCGGTGCGCATCGAGCTGCCGATCCGCAACGTCAACCGCACGGTGGGCGCCATGCTGTCGGGCCGCATCGCCAAGAAGTACGGCCACGCCGGCCTGCCCGACGACACCGTGTACATCAAGTTCAACGGCAACGCCGGCCAGTCCTTCGGCGCGTTCCTGGCCAAGGGCGTGACCCTGGAGCTGGAGGGCGACGCCAACGACTACGTCGGCAAGGGCCTGTCCGGCGGCCGGCTGGTGATCTATCCGCCGGCCGACAGCCCCATCGTGCCCGAGGAGAACATCCTGATCGGCAACACGGTGCTGTACGGCGCCATCGAGGGCGAGGGCTACTTCCGTGGCGTCGCCGGCGAGCGGTTCGCCGTGCGCAACTCGGGCGTCACCACGGTGGTCGAGGGCGTGGGCGACCACGGCTGCGAGTACATGACCGGCGGCGTGGTGGTGGTGCTGGGCCAGACCGGGCGCAACTTCGCCGCCGGCATGAGCGGCGGCATCGCCTACGTGCTGGACGAGGACGGCACCTTCAAGCGCCGCTGCAACATGGCCATGGTCGAGCTGGAGCCCATCGCCGACGAGGACAAGGCGATGGAGATCTCGGGCCACCAGAAGGGCGACATGGAGACCATCGGCCGGGTCGACGTGATGAGCGACATGACCCGCTTCGACGCCCTGCGCCTGAAGGCGCTGATCGAGAAGCACCTGCGCTACACCAACTCGGACCGGGCGCGCGAGATCCTGAACGACTGGGAGGGCTACCTGCCGCGCTTCGTCAAGGTCATGCCGGTGGACTACCGCCGCGCCCTGCAACAGATGCAGGCCCACTCGCGGGCCACGGAACGGACCGGCGTCAGCGTCGCGGTTGGAGGATAACAAGATGGGAAAGCCCACGGGTTTCAAGGAGTTCTCCCGCCGTGACCGGGCCTATGCCCCGGTCGACGAACGGGTGCGCCACTACGACGAGTTCGTCATCCCCCTGGCCGACAACGAGCTCGCCCGCCAGGGCGCGCGGTGCATGGATTGCGGCATCCCCTACTGCCACCAGGGCTGCCCGGTGGACAACATCATCCCCGACTGGAACGACCTGGTGTACCGCGGCGACATGCGCGCGGCCATCGACGTGCTGCACTCCACCAACAACTTCCCCGAGTTCACGGGCCGCGTCTGCCCGGCACCCTGCGAGGCGTCCTGCACGCTCAACATCACCGACGAGCCGGTGACCATCAAGACCATCGAATGCGCCATCGTCGACCACGCCTGGCAGCAGGGGTGGGTGCTGCCGCAGATCCCGGCCCGGCGCACGGGCAAGAAGGTGGCGGTGATCGGCTCGGGCCCGGCCGGCATGGCCTGCGCCCAGCAGCTCGCCCGCGCCGGCCACGTGGTGGTGGTGTACGAGAAGAACGAGAAGATCGGCGGCCTGCTGCGGTTCGGCATCCCCGACTTCAAGCTGGGCAAGACCCTGATCGACCGGCGCATGGCGCAGATGCAGGCCGAGGGGGTCGAGTTCCGCCCCAACTTCCACATCGGCGGCGGCATCCCGGCCGGCAAGATCGCCGACGACTACGACGCCATCGTGCTCGCCTGCGGGTCCGAGCAGCCGCGCGACCTGCCGGTGCCGGGGCGCGAGCTGAAGGGCGTGCACTTCGCCATGGAGTTCCTGACCCAGCAGAACCGGCGCCTGTTCGGCCGCCACCCGGCGGACGAGGTGGCCCTGCACGCCGCCGGCAAGCACGTGATCGTGATCGGCGGCGGCGACACCGGGTCGGACTGCGTCGGCACCTCGGTGCGCCACGGCGCCGCCTCGGTGACCCAGCTCGAGATCCTGCCCAAGCCGCCGGAGCGCGAGGAGAAGGACCTGACCTGGCCCAACTGGCCCATGAAGATGCGCACCTCGACCTCCCACGAGGAGGGCTGCGAGCGCGACTGGTCGGTCTCCACCCGCTGCCTCAACGGCGACGGCAAGGTGGAGAGCATCAGCCTGGTGCGGGTCGAGTGGGAGCCGCGCAAGGGCGGCGGCTTCGACATGGTCGAGGTGCCGGACAGCGAGTTCGAGCTGAAGGCCGACCTGGTGCTGCTGGCCATGGGCTTCGTCCATCCGGTGCACGAGGGCCTGCTGCAACAGCTGGGCGTGGCGTTGGACCCGCGCGGCAACGTGCAGGCGGACCTGCACGGGCCCAAGGCCTACCACACCTCGGTCGACAAGGTGTTCGCCGCCGGCGACACCCGCCGCGGCCAGTCGCTGGTGGTCTGGGCCATCCACGAGGGCCGCAGCTGCGCCCGCGCCGTGGACGAGTACCTGATGGGGTCGTCGGACCTGCCGACCTGAGCGGCCGGCGCCGGTCATCCAGGGCTTCCACAATCTCCGTCGCCACCGGGCTAGGCCCGGTGGCCCACCTTCGATTGCCGCCTTCGTGGATGCCGGGATCAAGTCCGGGCATGACATAATTATCTGAAATATATACATTTTCGTCATTCCCGCGCAGGCGGGAATCCATTCCGCCTTCGGGTCCGGGCGACGGGTGCTTGAAAACCCGGGCCGTGCCCGGCGGCCAGTCCGCAACACCCCCCTTGGCCGCAGAGGTGGCGGAATGGGTCCCCGCCTGCGCGGGGACGACGGCCCATGGGGATGGGCGAAAGCGCCGTCGAAAGGGCCTAAACCTCGCCCACGATCCCCCGCACCGCGCCGTCGTCCAGGCCCGCCTCGGCGGCGGCGGCGCACAGGGCGGCCCAGTTGCCGGCGTCCATGGGGATGCCGTTCCGCAGCCGTTCGTCGCGGGTCCGGCGCTCGGGGTCGCCGGGGACCATCACCGCCTCGACCCCCGGCGCCGGCGGCGACGCCTTGACCCAGGCGGTGAAGGCGTCGATGTCGCGGCGCAGCTCGGCGCCGGCGCCGAACAGGTCGGGGTCCAGGATCACCGTGGTCATGTTGTTGACGATCAGGTCCGGCTCCGGCTCGGCGCTGCCCCAGGTGCCGCCGCCGGTCAGGCCGCCGCCCAGCAGCTCGCAGATCACCGCCAGGGCATAGCCCTTGTGCAGGCCCATGGGGCGCAGGGCGCCCTTGGGGTCCTCGAACATGACAGCCGGGTCGTCGGTGGCGGCGCCGGTGTGGTCGATCAGCGAGCCGGGCGGCACCGGCACGCCCTTGTGGTACGCCACCCGGGCCTTGCCCAGGGCGATCTGCGAGGTGGCCATGTCCAGCACCACGCGCGGGGTGTCGTCGGTGGCCGGCAGGGCGACGCAGACCGGGTTGGTGGAGAACCGCGCGTCCGATCCGCCGAAGGGGGCGACGATGGGCCGCGAGCGCACGTTGACGAAGTGCAGGGACACGAACCCGGCGGCGGCGCAGATCTCGCCCCAGGCACCGATGCGGCCGATGTGGAACGAGTTGCGCAGGCCGACCGCGGCCAGCCCGTCCCGGCGCGCCCGCTCGACCCCGCGCTCCATGGCCGCGCGGGCCATGACCTGGCCGAACCCGCGCTGGCCGTCGAACAGCAGCACCGGCCCGCGGTCGCGCAGGGTCTCCAGCTCGGCGCCCAGGCGCAGCTTGCCGGCGCGGATGCCGGCCACGTAGCTGGGCAGCATGCCGATGCCGTGGCTGTCATGGCCGGCCAGGTTGGCGTCCACCAGATGGCGGGCGACCAGGGCGGCCTCGCCGGCGGCCCCGCCCATGCCGCGCACGATGGCCTCGCCCAGGGCGGTCAGGGCATCGGCCGGGATGTGGCGCAGCCCTTCGCCGGTGTCGCTCACGCCTGCTCCACGGCGGTGACCAGCTCGGCCAGGGTGCGGGTCAGGCGGGCCAGGTCGGGCGGCTCGGACATGCGGTGCGTGCCGGCCTTGACGAACTGGATCTCGACGTCGTCGGTCTGGATCATCTGGCTGATGCGCAGGGCCGTCTGCCAGGGCACGTCCGGGTCGGCCATGCCGTGGATCAGGCGCACCGGACAGTCCAGCGGGATCGGCTGGCGCAGCAGCAGGTGGGTGCGGCCCTCGTCCAGCAGGGCCTGGGTGATGGGGGTCGGCATCTCGTCGTACTCGGACGGCACGTGGATGATGCCGGTGCGGGCCAGGTTGCGCTTCTGCTCGTCGCTCAGCTCGCGCGGCAGCAGGTCCTCGGTGAAGTCCGGCGCCGCGGCCACGCCCAGCAGGCCGGCGATCCGGTGCGGCCGCTCCAGGGCCACCAGCAGCATGATCCAGCCGCCCATGGAGGACCCGACCAGGATCTGCGGCCCCTTGGTCACCTTGTCCAGCACGTAGATGGCGTCGTCGGTCCAGGAGCCGATGGTGCCGAACTCGAAATCTCCGCCCGACTGGCCGTGGCCCGAATAGTCGAACCGCAGGTAGGCGCGGCCGGTGCGGCGGCACATGTCCTCCAGCTCCAGGGCCTTGGACCCGGTCATGTCGGACCGGAAACCGGGCAGGAACACGATCCCCGGAGACTTGCCAGGGGTGAAGTGGTAGGCGATAGTCATGCCGTCGTCACGACGGATGACCTGGGGGGGAAGGTTGTGCAGAACCGGGTCGCTTTCTGTCATCGACTCCACCTTGGCGAACAGCGAGAACGCCCCATTTATGACCGCCGCGGCCGATCATAGCAACACCGCTTCCGCCGCCGCCTTCGCCGCCGACGCCGCCACGGCGTCGGCCGCGGGCGACGACCCGACGCCGGCCCTGGGCGGGGCCACGGTGCTGCAGGTGCTGCCGGCCCTGGGCGAGGGCGGCGGGGTCGAGCGCGGCACGGTCGAGGTTGCCCGCGCCATCGTCGCCGCCGGCGGCCGCGCCCTGGTGGTCTCGGCCGGCGGGCCCCTGGTGCACGACCTGGCCAGGGTCGGGGCCGCGCACCACCTGCTGCCGGTGGACAGCAAGAATCCGGTGGTCATGTACCGCAACATCGCCCGCCTGGCCGACCTGATGCGCGCCGAGGGGGTGGACATCGCCCACGCCCGCTCGCGCGCGCCGGCCTGGAGCACCCTGTTCGCGGCGCGCCGCGCCGGGGTCCGCTTCGTCACCACCTTCCACGGCACCTACGGCGCCGGCAACTTCCTGAAGCGGCGCTACAACGCGGTCATGGGCATGGGCGAGCGGGTGATCGCCATCTCGCGCTTCATCGCCGGCCACGCGCACCGGCTGTACGGGGTGCCGGCGGCGCGGCTGCGGGTGATCCACCGCGGCGTCGACCTCGAGCGGTTCGACCCGCGCAAGGTCAGCGCCGAGCGGGTGATCGCCCTGGCCCGGGCCTGGCAGTTGCCCGACGGGGCGCCGGTGGTCATGCTGCCCGGCCGCCTGACCCGGTGGAAGGGCCAGACCGTGTTCATCGAGGCGGTGGCCCGCCTGGGCCGGCGCGACATCCGCGCCCTGCTGGTGGGGTCCGAGCAGGGGCGCCACGAATACCGCCGCGAGCTGGAGAAGCTGATCCTGGCCCACGACCTGGGCGGGGTGGTGCGGATCATGGACCACTGCCGCGACATGGCGGCGGCCTACATGCTGTCGGACGTGGTGGTCTCGGCCTCCACCGACCCCGAGGCCTTCGGCCGCGTGGTCATCGAGGCCCAGGCCATGGGCCGCCCGGTGGTGGCCACCGACCACGGCGGCGCCCGCGAGACGGTGGTCGACGACGAGACCGGCTGGCGCGTGCCGCCGGGCGACGTCGAGGCCCTGGCCGCCGCCCTGGCCAAGGCCCTGGCCCTGGGCGAGGACGACCGCCGGCGCATGGCGGCGCGGGCCATCGACACCGTGCGCGCCAACTTCTCGACCCGGGCCATGTGCGAGCGGACCCTGGCCGTGTACCGCGAGGTGCTGGGCCCGCCGGCCGCGGCGTGAGCGGCGCCATGGCGGACGAGGTGCTGGTCATCAAGCTGGGCGCCCTGGGCGATTTCGTCCAGGCCCTGGGGCCCATGGCCGCCATCCGCCGCCACCACGGCGGCGCCCGCGTCACCCTGCTGACCACGGCTCCCTACGCCGATTTCGCCCGCGCCAGCGGCCTGGTGGACGAGGTCTGGATCGACGACCGCCCGCGCGGCCTGCGGCCCGGCCCCTGGCTGGCCCTGCGCCGGCGCCTGCGGTCGCGCCGTTTCGCCTGGGTCTACGACCTGCAGACGTCGGACCGCAGCTCGTTCTACTTCCACCTGATGGGGCCCGGGCGGCGGCCGCGGTGGTCGGGCATCGCGCGGGGCTGCTCGCACCCGCACCGCAACCCGGACCGCGACCGCCTGCACACCCTGGACCGCCAGGCCGAGCAGCTGCGCGACGCCGGCATCGCCGAGACCCCGGCGCCGGACCTGTCCTGGGCCGCCGCCGACGTGGGCCGCTTCGGCCTCGCCCAGCGCTACGTGCTGCTGGTGCCCGGCGGGGCGCCGCACCGGCCGGCCAAGCGCTGGCCGGCCGCCCTGTACGGGGCCCTGGCCCGGGGCCTGGCCGACGCCGGCCTGCAGCCGGTGCTGCTGGGCACCGCCAGCGAGGCGCGCCAGATGGCCGAGGTCAACCTGGTCTGCCCGGCGGCGCGCAGCCTGGCCGGCGAGACCGATTTCCTGGACATCGCCGTGCTGGCCCGGGGCGCCGCCGGGGCGGTCGGCAACGACACCGGCCCCATGCACCTGATCGCCGCCGCCGGCTGTCCGTCGGTGGTGCTGTACTCCCACGAATCGGACCCGGCCCTGTGCGCCCAGCGCGGCCCGCGGGTGCAGATCCTGCGCCGCCCGGTGCTCGAGGACCTGTCCCCCGCCGACGTGCGCCTGGTGCTGGACGGGGTGATGGGCGGCCAGGACTGAAAAACGCCCCTTTGGCGTCATCCCCGCGTCGGCGGGGATCCATTCCGCCTTCGGTTCCGGGCGACGGGCGTCGGCAAATGCGGGCTGGACCGGGCAGCCCGGACGACGGCATGGGTTCCCGCCTGCGCGGGAACGACGGCGGAATTCGGCAACCGGCAGGAAGTCGCTAGGCCCGGCTGACCGGGTACCCCGCCTGGGTCAGGGCGGTGACGATGGCCTCCATCTGGTCGGCGTCGCGGGTCTCCAGGGCGAAGTCCACCTCGGCCGACTTGGCCGGGGCGTGGGAGAAGGCGCGCAGGTGCGCCACGTCGACGATGTTGCCGCCGCCCTCGCCGATGATGCGGGTCACGTGGGCCAGTTCGCCGGGCGTGTCCGAGACCGTGACCCGCAGGCGCGCCATGCGCCCCTGGCGCACCAGGTCGCGCATCAGCACCGTGGCCAGCAGGCGCTGGTCGATGTTGCCGCCCGACAGGACCAGCCCCACCTTGCGGCCGCGGAACCGGTCGGGGTCGTCCAGCACGGCGGCCAGGGCGGCGGCGCCGGCGCCCTCGGCCACGGTCTTCTCGATCATCAGGTAGAGGCAGATGGCCTGCTCGATGCGCGGCTCGTCGACCAGGGCGATGTGGTCCACCAGGTCGGCCACCACGCGCCGCGTCATGGCGCCCGGCTCCTTGACGGCGATGCCCTCGGCGATGGTGCCGCCGCCAGCGGCCGGCTCGCCGCCGCCCAGGGCCTGGACCATGCCCGGGTAGCGCCGCGTCTGCACGCCGATCACCTGGATGTCCGGGTTCGCGTCCTTGGCCGCGGTGGCGACGCCCGCGATCAGCCCGCCGCCGCCGATGGGCACCACCAGGACCTCCAGGTCCGGCACGTCGGCCAGCATCTCCAGCCCCACGGTGCCCTGGCCGGCGGCCACCAGGGGGTCGTCGTAGGGGTGGATGAAGACGGCGCCGCGCTCGGCCGCCAGGGCGTGGGCATGGGCGCTGGCCTCGGCCAGGGTGGCGCCGTGCAGCACCACCCGGGCGCCGAAGTCCATGGTGTGGCGGACCTTGATGTTGGGGGTGTCGCGGGGCATGACGATGGTGGCGGCGATCTCCAGGCGCTGGGCGTGGCAGGCCACCCCCTGGGCGTGGTTGCCGGCCGACATGGCGACCACTCCCCTCGCGCGCTCGTCGGCGGTCAGGGCCAGCATGCGGTTCAGGGCCCCGCGCTCCTTGAACGAGGCCGTGAACTGGTGGTTCTCGAACTTGACGAAGACCTGGGCCCCGGTCAGGCGCGACAGGGTCAGGGACGGCGCCGTCTTGGTGCGCACCACGGCGCCGGCGATGGCGGCGGCGGCGGCGCGGACGTCGGCGGCGGTGAATGTGTCGGTCATGGCGGTCAGGTTCCCAGGCGGTGTTCGTAGAGGCGCCGGTAGTGGGGCTCGCAGGCGGCGGCCAGGTCGGCCAGGTCGCCGGTCAGGTGCACCGGTTCGTCGCGCGGCGGGGCGAATCCGGTCGACGCCTCGACGGCGTGGTACCAGTGCGGCGCCCAGACCCCGTCGCTGTCGCGCCGCCCCGGCGGCCAGGACAGCATGGCCGGGTCGAAATCGACCCCCACGGCGGCGCACAGCAGCCGCAGCAGGCGTTCCGGGTCGGCCAGCACGTCGCGCGCCTCCAGCACCGGCGGCACGCGGCCGGTGCGCGCCCGCTCGCGCTCGAAGATCTCCACCTGCTGGGCGAAGCCCAGGTCGTCCAGGGTCGCCCGCTCGCGCTTCTGCAGGTACGACGCCAGCACCCGCGCCGGCTCGCGGATCAGGAAGCAGTGGGTCAGGCCGTCCAGCCAGTCCCGCCCGACTCCGGGCAGCAGGTGGTGGGCCATGTGCTTCTGGTAGAACACGGCCGCGCCGCCCGGCACCGGCCCGGTCAGGGTCGCGGCGACGGCGCGCCAGTCGGTGTCCATGGCGGCCAGGACCCGGTCGCGCATGGGGTGCTCGAGGCCCGTCTCGGCCAGGTAGTGGGCGTACAGGGGCTCGTCCACCACCGCCGTGTCGGCCCGGTTCTCCCACGCCCGCATCATGGCGGTGGAGATGTTGCGCGGGCCCGACCACATGGCGATGCGCACGGGGGCGCGGGTGGCGGCGGCGGTGTCGGCGGGCCCGGTGGCCATGGGGCTGCTTCCTGCGGTGGCGGACGGGGCGCATTGTCGACCAGATCGTTCCCCGGCACCAGGGGCCTGTGGCGGGCGGCGCCTTGACACCCCGGGGAAACGTTCTACATTGCGCCGGACCCGCGCAAGGCCGCGCGGGGCTTGTGTTTTTCACGGTTTCGAGACGGACAGGACGGACATGGTTACGATCACCCTCCCCGATGGCAGCAGGCGCGACTACGAGAGTGTGGTCAGCGGCGCCACTATCGCGGCGGATATCGGGCCCGGCCTGGCCAAGGCGGCCCTGGCCGTGCGCGTGAACGGCGACCTGTGGGACCTGAGCCGCGACATCGAGGCCGACGCCGGCGTCGCCATCGTCACGGCCAAGGACGCCGAAGGGCTGGAGCTGCTGCGCCACGACGCCGCCCACGTCATGGCCCAGGCGGTGCAGGAGCTGTACCCCGGCACCCAGGTGACCATCGGCCCGGCGATCGAGAACGGCTTCTACTACGACTTCGCCCGCAACGAGCCCTTCGTGCCCGAGGACCTGGCGCGGATCGAGGCGCGCATGGCCGAGATCGTCGACCGCGACCTGCCCATCACCCGCGAGGTCTGGGACCGCGACGAGCTGGCCCGGGTGTTCGAGGGCATGGGCGAGATCTACAAGGCCGAGCTGATCCGCGACATCCCGGCGGACGAGCCGGTCACGGTCTATCGCCAGGGCGACTGGTTCGACATGTGCCGCGGCCCGCACCTGCCCAGCACCGGGCGCCTGGGCAAGGCGTTCAAGCTGATGAAGCTGGCCGGCGCCTACTGGCGCGGCGACGCCCGCAACGCCATGCTGCAGCGCATCTACGGCACCGCCTGGGCCGACGACAAGCAGCTCAATGCCTACCTGCACATGCTGGAGGAGGCCGAGAAGCGCGACCACCGGCGCCTGGGCCGCGAGATGGAGCTGTTCCACCTGCAGGAGGAGGCGCCGGGCGCCGCCTTCTGGCACCCCAAGGGGTGGACGCTGTACCGCACGGTGCAGGGGTACATGCGCGCGCGCCTGGAGAAGGCCGGCTACGTCGAGGTCAACACGCCGCAGCTCGTGGACCGCGGCCTGTGGGAGGCCTCGGGCCACTGGGAGAAGTTCCGCGAGCACATGTTCATCTCCGAGGCCGAGGACAAGGTGCTGGCGGTCAAGCCCATGAACTGCCCGTGCCACGTGCAGATCTTCAACCAGGGCATCAAGAGCTACCGCGACCTGCCCCTGCGCATCGCCGAGTTCGGGTCCTGCCACCGCAACGAGCCGTCGGGCGCCCTGCACGGGCTGATGCGGGTGCGCGCCTTCGTCCAGGACGACGCCCACATCTTCTGCACCGAGGAGCAGATCGAATCCGAGACCGGGGTGTTCATCGCCCTGCTGGACTCCATCTACAAGGACCTGGGCTTCGAATCGTTCACGGTCAAGTTCTCGGACCGGCCCGAGAAGCGCGCCGGCAGCGACGAGACCTGGGACAAGGCCGAGAAGGCCCTGCGCGACGCCACCCTTGCCGCCGGGGTGGAGATGACCCTGAACCCGGGCGAGGGCGCCTTCTACGGCCCCAAGCTGGAATTCGTCCTGCGCGACGCCATCGGCCGCGACTGGCAGTGCGGCACCCTGCAGGTGGACTTCGTGCTGCCCGAGCGCCTGGACGCCAACTACGTCGGCGAGGACGGCGAGAAGCATCGCCCGGTGATGCTGCACCGGGCCATCCTGGGCTCGTTCGAGCGGTTCATCGGCATCCTGATCGAGAACTACGCCGGGCGCTTCCCCCTGTGGCTGGCCCCGGTGCAGGCTGTGGTGGCGACCATCACCAGCGACGCCGACCCCTACGCCCGGCAGGTGGCCGACGCCCTGGCCGCCGCCGGCCTCAAGGCCGAGGTCGACCTGCGCAACGAGAAGATCAACTACAAGGTCCGCGAGCACAGCATGGCCAAGGTCCCGGTGATCCTGGTGGTGGGCAAGCGCGAGGCCGACGAGGGCACCGTGGCCCTGCGCCGCCTGGGCGGCAAGGCCCAGGAAATTCTTGCCCTGGATGAAGCAGTTGCTAGACTTAGGGGCGAGGCTGCCGGACCCCTGGCGGCCGCGTGAGCGTTGCCGCGAACGGCCGCGCGGGAATTGCCACGCCCGGGCGGTGTTGCGCGCATTGCGTGAGATAGGATGACTTTGCGGCGCGGTCCCCGCCCGGCGGGGCCGGCGTCGTGCATGGACCAACAACCGGGCAGCAGGACCAACAACCGAAAGGAGCCACGAGATAGCACGTCCACCCTTCAACCAGACACCGGACCGGGACGGTCCCCGTGTCAACGAACAGATCGACTCGCCCAAGGTGCGGGTCGTCGACGCCGACGGATCCATGGTCGGTGTCCTCTCCGTCAGGGAAGGCATGGAGATGGCCTGGGAGGCCGGCCTCGACCTGGTCGAGGTGTCGCCCAACGCCGACCCGCCGGTGTGCAAGATCCTGGACTACGGCAAGTACAAGTACGAGGCCCAGAAGAAGAAGAACGAGGCGCGCAAGAAGCAGAAGATCATCGACGTCAAGGAGATCAAGATGCGCCCGGGCATCGACGAGCACGACTACCAGGTCAAGATGCGGGCCATGAACCGGTTCATCGAAGACGGCGACAAGGTCAAGGTGACGATCCGCTTCCGCGGCCGCGAACTGGCCCACCAGGACCTGGGCATGAAGGTGCTGGACCGGGTCCGCGAGGAGATGGACGAGCTGGCCAAGGTCGAGCTGTTCCCCAAGATGGAAGGCCGCCAGATGATCATGATCATCGCCCCGCGCTGAGCCGCGGCGCGGCCCCACGCCAAAAAGACCCCCGGAAGCCACCCGGGGGCGAAAACCCCGAACGAACGCACGCCCGCCTCCCGGCGGGCGTTTTGTTTCGGTGGTGGGAGCGGGCCTCACCCCTCCTCGATGCGGCACTGGAAGCAGTTGTACTGGGCCGAGCGCAGGTGCAGGTAGGCCACGTCGGGGCGGGCCAGCAGGTCGGCGGCGCGGGCTTCCAGGTCGCGGGTGGGCACCGGGCCGCCGGTGCCGTAGACGATCCAGTCGTCGGCGCCGTAGCCGCGCAGGAGCCAGGTTTCGCGGGCCCGGAACATGGGCGGCATGCCGGCGTCCTCGCCGTGGCGCGGGCAGTCGCCGGCGTGCAGGAACACGGGCCCGGTCTCGGCGTAGGGCTGGGCCGCCGGGAACGGCCGGTGGGCCAGCACCAGGTAGGGGTCGCCGGCGGCCACCGGGGCCAGGCAGTGGCGGCAGGGGATGCCGGCGCCGTCGGAAACGCGGCGCACGGGCGCCTGGCCGTTGGCATCGGGGCCGCCGGCGCGCAGGGCGCGGGCGGTGTCGGTGGGCAGGGCGATGAAGCGCAGGGCGGTCATGGTCGGTGCTCCTTGGCGGCCGGTTGAACGGGTCGCCAGGGAAGCGCCTTTTCCGGCACCGATCTACCCGGCCCTTGCGGCGCAGTTGCCGGGTCAGGACCGGCGCTTGTCGCGGTGGTAGGTCAGCGCCTGGGCCAGGCAGATGGCCAGCGGGCGATCGGGCAGGGGGCCGGCCAGGTCCAGCAGGACGGCGCGGTTGCCGGCGAAGGCCAGGGTGCCGTCGAACATCCGGCGCCAGGTCTCCACCAGGGTGGTGTTGCAGTTGACGTAGGCGCCGATCACCGCGGGCTCCTTGGCCTTCCAGGCCAGGCGCACGGTGGTGCCGGCCTTGCTGGCGGCGGTCAGGTAGGCGGGCTCGCCCCACTTCAGGGTCTCGGTCAGGGGGCCTGCGCCCTCGCGCTCCGCGACCTGGTAGACCAGCCGGCGCAGCTCCTCGAACCGGCGGCGGGCGGCGGGCGGATAGGCGCCCACCACGGCCTCCACCTCGGGCGCCACCATGGGCAGGGGGGCCGGCGGGCGGCTCACCCGTCCCAGCCGTCTTCGAACAGATGGGCGTAGCCGAACAGGGCCGGGGTGCCGCCCGTGTGCAGGACCACCACGGCCTTTTCGCCCGAAAAGGTGCCGTCGCGCACCAGGCCGATGGCGCCGGCGAACACCTTGCCGGTGTAGACCGGGTCCACCAGCAGGCCCTCCAGCCGCGCCGCCAGCCGAACGGCCTCGAACATCTGCGGCGTCGGCTTGCCGTAGGACGGGCCCAGGTAGGCGTCGGTGGTCCAGACGTCGGATTCCGTGATGCGGGCCGGCAGGCCGGCCAGTCGCTCCAGGTCGCGGCACCGGGCCAGCACCCGGGCCGACTGCTGCACCGCGTCGCGGCGCACGCAGATGCCGGCCACGGGCAGGTCGCAGCCGCGGTGGCGCAGGCCCGTCAGCAGGCCGGCGTGGGTCACGGCGCTGCCGCTGGCGGTGACGAAGGCGCCGATCCCGACCCCCATCCCGCGCGCCTGGTCCAGGATCTCGCCGGCCGCGTCCATGTAGCCCACGGCGCCCAGCGGCGGGTGGTCGGCGCCCAGAGGGATGATGTAGGGCCGGCCGCCGGCGGCCTCGACCTCGCGCGCGATCTTCTCCAGGTTGCGGTCGGCGGCCGCCTCGTCCTCGCCCACCGGGAAGTGGTGGATGGTGGCGCCGAAGATGCGGTTCAGCAGGACGTTGCCGCTCTCATGGTAGGCGGCGGGCATGTCCGCCACCCGGTTCTCCAGCTGGACGTGGCAATTGAGGCCCAGCTTGCAGGCGCCGGCGGCCACCTGGCGCACGAAGTTGGACTGCACGGCGCCGGTGATCAGCACCGTGTCGGCGCCCTGGGCCAGGGCCTCGCCCAGGTAGTATTCGATCTGCCGCGCCTTGTTGCCGCCCATTGCCAGGCCGGTGCAGTCGTCGCGCTTGACGTACAGCGGCGGGCCGTTCAGGTGGGCGCTGAGCCGCGGCATGGGCTCCAGCGGCGTGGGCAGGTGCGCCAGGGAGGCGCGGGGGAAAGTCTTCATGTGGGCGATGGTCATGGCGCCGCCGTTGTAGGGGCTGGGGCTGACGCGGTCAACGGCAATAGCCGGATCTTAACCAAAGGCGGATAGAGTCCGCGATCCCTGATCAGAGACGGGAGACGGACCATGAGAGCACCCATCGCCATCGCCGCGGCCCTGCTGCTGGCCGCCGGGCCGGCGCTGGCGGAGCAGAAGGCCGCCGCCGGCCAGCCCCTGAGCGTCTATTGCAACACGGTGCCGGACCTGAGCGTGCAGCGCACGGACCAGGTGGACAACTGGGTGCGCATCTGCACCGTGTGGCTGAACGCCAATTGCGCCAAGGCGCCGCCGCCGGCACCCCAGCCGGCGCCGCCCGCCAAGGGCGGCTGAGGCGGGCGGAAATCCGGACAAAAAAAGCGCCGCCGCCGGCGGGCCTGTGACCGGGGTCACAGACCGGCGCGGCGGCCGGCGCTACAACGGGTGCAACAACCACGGGGCCCGGTGGCCCCGACCTGGGGAGCACCGAGCGATGACCGTCACCACCCGATTCCTGCGCGACCTGGCCCGCCTGTTCCGGCTTCCGCGCCCGCGCGGCATGGAAATCGCCGTGCGCATCCCGCCCTCGGCGCGCTGATCCCCGGCCGGGCCGGCGCGGCCCGGCGCAGCCGGCGCCCGGCGCGGCGGCCCATCCCTGCGCGAACGAAAGCTACTTGGTGCCCACGTTGCCGACGAAGGTGTTGTTCACCAGCGGCTCGGCCTGCATCTGCGGCACGTGGCACTGGGTGCAGAAGTAGCGGCCCTTGTTGATCTCTTCCTTTTCCTTGCCGTCGGCGCCGATGTAGTGGGTCTTGGACACCATGGGCGCCTTCTCTTCCTCGTAGTTGGCCTTGTCGTGGCAGTCCAGGCATCCGTTCTGGCGCAGGTTGATCTTGTACTTGCGGGCGTCGTCGATGGTGTGCGCCACCAGGGGCGGCTGCTCCTTGAAGGTGCGTTCGAACTTGCCGCGCACGGTCTTGGGCTCGTGCTCCGCCGGTGCCGGGTTGGCGGCCGGGATGTCGGTCGCGCCGCGCAGGGACGTCACCGAGTCGGCGCCCGCCGAGGCGGCGAAGGCCGCGGCCACCAGGCCGGCCAGGGCGATGATTGCAATCCTTTTCATGTCGGAACCTCCTCCATCACAACTCTTGTCCAGTGTCCAGGTGCGGGCGGGGCGAACCGGCCGCCCCGCCCCGGTTTCGCTCAGGCGGCGTCGCGCAGGGAGCTGTCCCGCGCGGCGCCGGTTTTCGAATCCTCCCGCCGGTCCGGGCGGGCGGCGAAGGTGAATACATCCTTGCTGCAGACGTCGATGCAGCGGCCGCAGTTGGTGCACTGGGCCGAAAGGATCACCGGCGAGGCGCCCTGGTCGGCGCCCTTGAGGGCCGGGTTGATGACCTGGGGCTCGGGGCACACGGCGTAGCAGTCCATGCAGTCGTTGCAGTCGGCGCGGCGCCGGGCGCTGACCCGCAGCAGGCTGACCGCGCCCAGCAGGCCGTAGAAGGCGCCCACCGGGCACAGGTGGCCGCACCAGCCGCGGCGGCTGACGAACAGGTCGAACAGGAACACCGCCGCCAGCACGGCCCAGGCGAAGCCCATGCCGAACACCAGGCCGCGGAACACCATCGACACCGGGTTGGCCAGCTCCCAGGCCACGGTGCCGGTCAGGGCCGCCACCACCAGGGTCATGGCCAGCACCCAGTACCGGGTGCCGCGGCGGAACTGCATGCCGCCCTTCAGGCCCAGGCGGTCGCGCAGCCAGTGGGCGGCGTCGGTGACCGGGTTGACCGGGCAGACCCAGGCGCAGTAGGCGCGCCCGCCCACCAGGACGTAGAACAGGGCGACGATCACCGCCCCCAGCACCGCCGCGGTTTCCGGCAGGTGGCCGGTGACCAGGGTCTGCACCAGGACGTAGGGGTCGGTCAGGGGCAGGATGTCCAGCGTCAGGCTGGACGCCAGGTTGCCCTTGACCAGCCACAGGCCGGCCAGGGGTCCCAACAGGAACAGGCCCAGGACGGCGGCCTGCACGGCGCGGCGCAGGATCAGCCACTTGAAGGCGGCGAAGCGGCCCTTGGCGGCGATGGCCTCCTGGCCCGGGCGCTGGCCGGGTTTCATGGCTTGCCTCCCGGGTTGCCGAGCCCCGCCCCCGGCATCTGCGGCAGGCGGTCGGGCAGGTCGATGATGCCGGGCACCAGCTCGTGCCCCTCGCGCTCCTTCTCCTTCCAGCCGAGGCGGTAGTGGGCGCCCAACTGGCCCTTGGCCAGGGCGACCGGGAAGACGCGGATGGCGGCCTTGTCTAGCACGCAGGACCGCTCGCACTTGCCGCAGCCGGTGCAGTGCTCGGAATGGACCGTGGGAATGAACATGGCGTGCTTGTGGGTGCGCTGGTTGCCGGACCGCTCCAGCGTGATCGCCTTGTCGATCACCGGGCAGACCCGGTAGCACACGTCGCAGCGCAGGCCCAGGAAGTTGAGGCAGGTCTCCTCGTCCACCAGCACGGCGAGGCCCATGCGGGCGTTGTCGATGTTGGTCAGCTTGGGATCGAGGGCTCCGGTCGGGCAGGCGGCGACACAGGGAATGTCGTCGCACATCTCGCAGGGGTATTCCCGGGCCACGAAATAGGGGGTCCCGACCGCCACGTCCTCGCCCAGGTTGGACAGGCGCAGGGTGGGGTAGGGACAGTCCCGCACGCACAGGCCGCAGCGGATGCAGGCGCCGAGGAAGTCGGCCTCGGCGCCGGCGCCGGGCGGGCGCAGGGCCACGGGCGGCAGGGACTGGGCCTGGCGCGCGGCCAGGCCCAGGACGAGCCCGAAGACGCCCACCCCGCAGGCGGCCTTGGCCGTGTCGGCCAGGAACTGCCGGCGGCTGCGGGCGGTCTTCTTCGCTCTTTCGGTCGTCACTGGCTTGCTCCTTGTTGTCCTTGCACCAGCGTTGACTCAACGGGTCGCGGGGTGGCCTAGGCGGCCACCACCTTGCACGCGCACTTCTTGAAATCCGTCTCTTTCGAGAGCGGATCGGTGGCGTCCAGGGTCAGCTTGTTGACCAGCTGTCCGGCGTCGAACCAGGGCATGAACACCAGGCCCTGGGGCGGCTTGTTGCGGCCGCGGGTCTCGACCCGGGTCGTCACCTCGCCGCGGCGGGTCATCACCTTCACCACCTGGCCCCGCTTGAAGCCGCGGTCCCGGGCGTCGTCGGGGTGCATGTACACCTTGGCGTCGGGGAAGGCGCGGTACAGCTCGGGCACGCGGCGGGTCATGGAGCCCGAGTGCCAGTGCTCCAGCACGCGGCCGGTGCAGAGCCACAGGTTGTAGTCGCCGTCCGGGCTCTCGGCGGCCGGCTCGTAGGGGGCGAAGATGATGTTCGCCCGGCCGTCCGGCTTGCCGTAGAACTTGACGCCCTCGCCGGCCTTGACGTGGGGGTCATAGCCCTCGCGGAACCGCCACAGGGTCTCCTTGTCGTCGATCACCGGCCAGCGCAGGCCGCGGGCCTGGTGGTACTGCTCGAACCTGGCCATCTCGTGGCCCTTCTTGGGGATGCCGGCGGCCGAGTTGAACAGCCGGTACTCCTCGAAGATGCCCTTCTGCACGTAAAAGCCGAAGTGCTTCGATTCCGTGTTGTTGAAGCCCTTCTGCAGATCGTCCAGGCCGAACTTGTCGACCTGGCCGTTGGCGAACAGCACGTCGAACAGGGTCTTGCCCTTGTACGCGGGCATCTGGTCCACCAGCTCGGCCGGCCAGACCTCCTCAACCTTGAACCGCTTGGCGAACTCCATGACCTGCCAGATGTCGGACTGGGCCTCGCCCGGGGCGTCCACCTGCTGGCGCCAGAACTGGGTGCGCCGCTCGGCGTTGCCATAGGCGCCTTCCTTCTCCATCCACATGGCCGTGGGCAGGATCAGGTCGGCGGCCAGCGCCGTCACCGTGGGATAGGGATCGGACACGGTGATGAAGTTCTCGGGGTTGCGATAGCCGGGATACCCCTCCTCGTTCATGTTCGGGGCGGCCTGCATGTTGTTGTTGCACTGAACCCAGTAGGCGTTCAGCTTGCCGTCCTTCAGCATGCGGTTCTGCAGCACGGCATGGAAGCCGGGCTTGGGCGGGATGGTGCCCTTGGGCAGCTTCCAGGTCTTCTCGGCGAAGTCCCGGTGCTTCTCGTTCATGACCACCAGGTCGGCCGGCAGGCGGTGGGCGAAGGTGCCGACCTCGCGCGCCGTGCCGCAGGCCGACGGCTGGCCGGTCAGCGAGAACGGGCTGTTGCCCGGCTCGGCGATCTTGCCCATCAGCAGGTGCACGTTATACAGCAGGCCGTTGACCCACACGCCGCGGGTGTGCTGGTTGAAGCCCATGGTCCAGTACGACGCCACCTTCTTGTTGGGGTCGGCGTACAGCTTGGCCAGGGCCAGCAGCTTGTCCTCGGGCACCTTCGACAGCTTGCTGGTGTATTCCAGGGTGTACTTGGCCACCGACTGGGCGTACTCGTCGAAGGTGATCTTGGTCAGCTTGCCCTTGCCGGCGTTGGCCGCCTTCTTCTCCAGCGGGTGCTCGGGCCGCAGGCCGTAGCCGATGTCGGTGGCGGTCTTGGTGAAGTTCACCGCCTTGTCGACGAAGTCCTTGTTGTAGGCCTTGTTCTGGATGATGTAGTTGGCGATGAAGTTGAGGATCGCCAGGTCCGTCTGCGGCTCGAACACCATGCCGTTGTCCGCCAGCTCGAAGTTGCGGTTCTCGAACGTGGACAGGACGTGGACCTCGCAGCCCGGCTTGGTCAGCCGCGTGTTGGTCAGGCGCGACCACAGGATCGGGTGCATCTCGGCCATGTTGGCGCCCCACAGCACGAAGCCGTCGGCGTGCTCCAGGTCGTCATAGCAGCCCATGGGCTCGTCGATGCCGAAGGCGCGCATGAAGGCGCCCACGGCCGAGGCCATGCAGTGCCGGGCGTTGGGGTCGATGTTGTTGGACCGCAGGCCGGCCTTCATGAACTTGGCGGCGGCGTAGCCTTCCCAGATGGTCCACTGGCCCGAGCCGAACATGCCGACACTGGTCGGGCCCTTCTTCTGCAGGGCCTCCTTCCACTTGGCGGCCATGACGTCGAAGGCCTCGTCCCAGGACACCGGGGTGAACTCGCCGTCCTTGGCGAACTTGCCGTCCTTCTTGCGCAGCAGGGGCCGGGTCAGGCGATCCTGGCCGTACATGATCTTGGACAGGAAGTAGCCCTTGATGCAGTTCAGGCCCTTGTTGACCGGGGCGTCGGGGTCGCCCTGGGTGGCCACCACGCGGTCGTCCTTGACGCCCACCAGCACGCCGCAGCCGGTGCCGCAGAACCGGCACACGCCCTTGTCCCAACGGATGCCGTCGTCGCCGGCCGCGGCCATGGACGACGCCGGCAGGCTGACGCCGGCCGCCGCGGCCGCCGCGGCGGCGGCGTTCGTCTTGATGAAATCACGCCTAGAGACTTTCATTGACCTCCTCCTCTTCGTCGGAATCCTGTTCGAAGTAGTTGTAGACAAGCGACGTGTTGAGCACGCCGTCGATGGTGGAAAATCGGCTCAGGGTCTCGCTCGCGCGGGCGTTGTCGGCCTCGTCGACGGTGACCACCAGGCGGCCGTCCCCGGTCTCGGCGTGGACCTCGACCCCGGGCAGGGCGGCGACCTCGGCGCGCACGGCGTCGGTCCGGTCGCTTCGCACGTGCAGGACCAATCCGGAAATGCTCATGCCCTCTGTCCTCCTTCAGGCGATCTCGATGGCGTCCACGGGGCAGGGCGCCACGCAGGCGCCGCAGCCGGTGCAGGCGGCGGGGTCCACCTCGGGGAAGGCGATGCCGCCCACGGCCAGGCGGAAGCGGATGGCACGCTCGTCGCAGCGGTCGCCGCACACGCGGCAGGTGACGGCGTTCAGGGACAGGCAGGCGTTGGCGATGTGGGCCCGGGCGGCCCAGGGCGCGCGCGGCGTCCCGCCTTCAACGGTCAGGCGCAGGGCCCCGGGCGCGCAGGCGCGCACGCAGTCGCCGCAGAAGGTGCATTCGCCGTCCTCGAAGGAAACGAAGGGCAGGCCGTCCCGCCCCATGCGGATGACGGCGGCGTCCTCGACCCGGGCACAGGCCCGGGCGCATTCGCCACATCCGTCGCAGGACTTCCGGAACGCGGGTTCCTCGATCGCCCATGGCGGCCGCAGCACGGCCGTCTCACCGGCAAACGCTCCCCGCAGAAAGCCGAACCGGGAAACGGGTCTCGGCATCTGTTGTCCGCCCTTGAGGTGATACCGCCGGGATTCTGCGCCCGGGTCCGGGCGCCATCCTTAACCCTTGTCAAGTAACCCCATAATTATTATGGATTTTGCATATTGCAACGCAACACGACGCCAAATCAATGGCTTGCCGGGCATCCGGAGCGGACGAAAAGGGTCGTGAAAGCGGCGGCGGGCCCCGCAGGCGGCCCGCCGCGGCGGGGCCGGATCAGCCGCGCAGGGTGCCGCCGGTGGCCTTCGCCACGTTGGCCACCACGCGGGCGGCCACGGCGTCGATCTCGGCGTCGGTCAGGGTCCGCTCGCGCGGCTGCATGACCACGTTGATGGCCACCGACTTGCGCCCGGCGCCCAGGTTGCCGCCCTCGAACAGGTCGAACAGGCGCACCTCCTCGATCAGGTTCTTGTCGGCGGCGCGGGCCGCGGCCATGACCGCGGCGGCGGTGACCCCGGCGTCGACCACGAAGGCGAAGTCCCGCTCCACCGGGTGGAAGGCGGCCAGGGTCAGCAGCGGCCGGGCGGCCGAGGCCTTGGCCCGGGGCTCGGGGATGTTGTCCAGGAACACCTCGACCGCGGCCATGGGGCCCCTGACCCCCACCTTGCCCAGGATGCCCGGGTGCACCTCGCCGAAGGCGGCCAGCACGTTCTTGGGCCCCAGGCGCAGGGTGCCCGCGCGGCCGGGGTGGTACCAGGCCGGGGCCTCGTCGAACACCTGCAGCTTGTCCACCGGCGCCCCGGCGGCGGTCAGCGCGGCCAGGGCGTCGGCCTTGGCGTCGAACACGTCGACGGCGCGCGGCGCCTGGGCCCAGTTGCGGTGCCCGGTGCGGCCCGACCGCAGCACGGCGGCCACCATGGCCTGGTCGTCGGGCTGGTCGCCGGCGTACTGGGGGCCGACCTCGAACAGGGCCGCGTCGCGCAATCCCCGGTCGGCGTTGCGCCCGGCGGCGGCGATCAGGTTGGGCAGGATCGACGGGCGCATGACGTCCAGGTCGGCGCTGATGGGGTTGACCAGGCGCAGGGCGTCGGGCACCCCGCCGAACAGGTCGGCCTGGACCGACGGCAGGAAGGAATAGGTCACCGCCTCGACCAGGCCGCGCCCGGCCAGGGTGCGGCGCACCCGGGCGCGGCGCCGCTGCGCTGGGATGAGGGCCGGCACCGGCAGGTCGGTGCCGCGCGGCAGGGCCACGGCCGGCACGGCGTCGTAGCCGAACACCCGCACCACCTCTTCCACCAGGCAGGCCTCGCCGACGATGTCGTGGCGCCAGGCCGGCACGGCCACGGACCAGGTGTCGCCTTCCCCCGCGCAGGTGAAGCCGAGCACGGTCAGGATGCGGCGCTGCTCGTCCGTGGGCACCTGGGCGCCGCCCAGGGCCATGGCCCGGGCCGGGCGGTAGTCGATGGACCGCCGCCAGGCCGGCTCGGCGCCGCCGATGACGATTTCCGACGCCTCGCCGCCGCAGAAGTCCAGCACCAGGCGGGTGGCCAGCTCGGTGGCGTCGACCATGAACGAGGCGTCGATGCCGCGCTCGAAGCGGTACCGCGCGTCCGATTGCAGGTTCAGCTTGCGCCCGGTCATGGCGGTGCGCACGGGGTCGAAGTAGGCGGTCTCGATGAACACGTCGGTGGTGGCCTCGGTGCAGCCCGATTCCTCGCCGCCCATGATGCCGGCGATGGCCTCGGCGCGGACGTCGTCGGCGATCACCGTCATCTCGCCGTCCAGCTCGTACTCGCGGCCGTCCAGGGCCAGCACCCGCTCGCCGGGGGTGGCCAGGCGGGCCTGCACGTTGCCGGTCACCTTGGCGGCGTCGAACACGTGCATGGGGCGGCCGTATTCCATGGTCATCAGGTTGGTGATGTCCACCAGGGCCGAGATGGGGCGCAGGCCGATGGCGCGCAGCTTGTCCTGCACCCACTTGGGGCTGGGGCCGTTCGTGACCCCGCGCACGGCGCGGCCGACGAAGTACGGGCAGGCGTCCTCGGCCCCGGCGGGGAAGTTCAGGTTGACCCGGATCGGGCTTTGGAAGGCCGCCGGCACGGGCTCGACGGCCAGGGGCTTCAGGGTGCCGATGCCGGCGGCGGCCAGGTCCCGCGCCACCCCGCGCACGCCCAGGCAGTCGCCCCGGTTGGGCGTGATGGCGATGTCGAACACGGTCGCGTCCAGGCCCATGACCTGCACCGCCGGGGCGCCCACGGGGGCGTCCTCGGGCAGCTCGACGATGCCCTCGTGGTCGTCGCTGATGCCCATCTCGCGTTCGGACAGCAGCATGCCGTTGCTCTCGACGCCGCGGATCTGGGCCTTCTTCAGGGTGATGCCGGTGCCCGGGATGTGGGCGCCCGAGGACGCGAACACGCCCTTCATGCCGGTGCGCGCGTTGGGCGCGCCGCAGACCACGTCCTGGGTGCCGCTGCCGTTGTCGACGGTGCAGATGCGCAGCTTGTCGGCGTTGGGGTGGGGCCTGGCCTCGACCACGTAGCCGACCACGAAGGACTCCAG
>JACKKN010000010.1 GCA_024236415.1 Hyphomicrobiales bacterium | reverse complement strand
TCAGCATCAGGGTGCGCCTGGGCTTGAAGCCCTCCTTGACCAGGACCTCGGCGGCCTCCATCAGGGCCACCACGGCGCTCTTGTCGTCGAGGGAGCCGCGGCCCCAGACGAAGCCGTCGGCGAGGGTGCCGGCATAGGGCGGGTGGGTCCAGCGGCCGGCGGCCACGGAATCCGGGTCCACCGGCACCACGTCGTAGTGGGCGGTCAGCAGCACCGGGCGCAGGGCCGGGTCGCTGCCGGTCCAGGTGTAGAGCGGCGTGTGCCCGCCCAGGATCTCGCGCGTCATGGCGCCGTGCACGGCGGGGTAGGTGGCGGCCAGCCAGTCGGTGAAGGCGGTGAAGGCGGCGCCGTCGTCCTCGGCCGGGTCCTGGTGCGACACGGTGCGGATGGCGATGGCCTGGGCCAGGTGGCCGGGCGCGTCGGGCGCCGCCACCGCCGGGGCGGGGGCCGCGGCGGCCTGCCGCTCGGGCCCGAACACCGTCGTGCGCACCACCAGCACGGCGGCCAGCACCACCACCAGGGCCGCCACGGCGGCCAGTATCTTCTTCATCCCGTCCTCCCCGAATGCCTGCGCAAACCCGCCCCGCGGCGGCCAGCCTACCCAGCTTGGCCACCGCTCCGCAAGGGCCCCGGCGGCGGTGCCGCCGGCGGCCGGGAAGGCCGCCGATTCCGGGGCTTTTCGGGCCCCGGATTTGTTGTCGTCATACTTGTTTCATGCTAATTTGCAGGTGCGAAAAGATTCCCTCCGGAAGCGGCCCCGCGAAACTTAAAAAACAACATTAATCTACTGCTTTAACTTCTTGCAAAGCTTGAGAGTTTCTTGACGACGACGCCAGCACCGCCGCCCGATCACGACATCACGCCCGTATCCATCGTCGACGAGATGAAGTCGTCGTACCTGGACTACGCCATGAGCGTGATCGTGGCACGCGCCCTGCCCGACGTGCGCGACGGCCTGAAGCCGGTCCACCGGCGCATCATCCATTCCATGAACGAGAACGGGTACGCCTACAACCGGCCCTATCGCAAGTCGGCGCGCATCGTCGGCGACGTCATGGGCAAATACCACCCGCACGGCGACACCGCCATCTACGACGCCATGGTGCGCATGGCCCAGGACTTCTCCATGCGCCTGCCCCTGATCGACGGCCAGGGCAACTTCGGCTCCATGGACGGGGACAAGGCCGCGGCCATGCGCTACACCGAGGCGCGCATGGCGCTGGCGGCCCACGCCCTGATCGGCGACATCGACAAGGACACCGTCGACTTCCAGCCCAACTACGACGATTCCGAGCGCGAGCCGGTCGTCCTGCCGGCCCAGTTCCCGAACCTGCTGGTCAACGGCGCCGGCGGCATCGCCGTGGGTATGGCCACCAACATCCCGCCGCACAACCTGGGCGAGGTGATTGACGCCTGCTGCGCCTTCATCGACGACCCGTCGATCACCGTCGACGAGATGATCGAGAACCACGTGCCCGGCCCCGACTTCCCCACCGGGGCCCTGGCCATGGGCCGGGCCGGCATCCTGTCGGCCCTGCGCACCGGGCGCGGGTCGGTGGTCATGCGCGGCCGCACCCACGTCGAGGAGATCCGCCAGAACCGTTCCGCCATCATCGTCACCGAGGTGCCCTACCAGGTGAACAAGGCGCGCATGCTGGAAATCATCGCCGAGGCCGTGCGCGACAAGCGCATCGAGGGCATCTCGGACCTGCGCGACGAGTCCGACCGCCAGGGGGTGCGCGTGGTGGTCGAGGTCAAGCGCGACGCCGAGCCCGAGGTGGTGCTGAACCAGCTTTACCGCTACTCGCCGCTGCAGACCTCCTTCGGCGTCAACATGCTGGCCCTGCACAACGGCCGGCCGACGCAGATGAACCTGCGCGAGATCATCGTCGCCTTCGTCGAGTTCCGCGAGGAGGTGATCCGCCGGCGCACCATCTTCGAGCTGGGCAAGGCGCGCGAGCGGGCCCACATCCTGGCCGGCCTGGCCGTGGCGGTGGCCAACATCGACGAGGTGATCGCCCTGATCCGCGCCGCCAAGGACCCGGCCGAGGCCCGCGCGGGACTCATGGCCCGGGCCTGGCCGGTGCACGACGTGGGGCCGCTGATCGACCTGCTGGACGAGCCCGGCCACGGCATCGTCGACGGCACCTACCACCTGACCGAGGCCCAGGCCCGCGCCATCCTGGAACTGCGCCTGCACCGCCTGACCGGGCTGGAGCGCGAGAAGATCGGCGCCGACCTGCGCGAGCTGGGGGCCCAGATCGAGGAATACCTCTCCATCCTGGGCTCGCGCGAGAAGCTGATGGGCGTGCTGCGCGGCGAGCTGGTGGAGATGAAGGAGCAGTTCGCCACCCCGCGCCGCACCGAGCTGGCCGCCGGCGACTTCGAGCAGGACATCGAGGACCTGATCCAGCGCGAGGACATGGTGGTGACGGTGACCAACACCGGCTACATCAAGCGCGTGCCGCTCAGCACCTACCGCGCCCAGAAGCGCGGCGGCAAGGGCCGGTCGGGCATGTCCACCCGCGAGGAGGACTTCGTCAGCCAGGTCTTCGTCGCCAACACCCACACCCCGGTGCTGTTCTTCTCGTCGACCGGCATGGTGTACAAGATGAAGGTCTACAAGCTGCCCCTGGGCTCGCCCCAGGCGCGCGGCAACGCCCTGATCAACCTGCTGCCGCTGGACCAGGGCGAAACCATCTCGACCGTCATGCCGCTGCCCGAGGACGAGGACACCTGGGGCGACCTGCACGTGCTGTTCGCCACCGCCAGCGGCAACATCCGCCGCAACGACCTGAGCGACTTCACCAACGTCATGGCCAACGGCAAGATCGCCATGAAGCTGGACGACGGCGACCGGCTGGTGCGGGTGCGCACCTGCACCGAGGACCACGACGTGCTGCTCAGCACCCGCGACGGCAAGGTCATCCGCTTCCCGGTCACCGACGTGCGGGTGTTCGCCGGGCGCAGCTCGACCGGCGTGCGCGGCATCAAGCTGGCCAAGGGGGACGCGGTGATCGCCATGTCCTGCCTGCGCCACGTCGCCGCCAGCGTCGAGGAGCGCGACGAATACATGCAGGCCGTGGGCGCGCGGCGCCGCCTGGCCGGGTCGGACTACAGCGAGCGGGCCGAGGACAAGGCCAAGGACGAGGGCCTGGTGGCGCGCCTGGAGGAGGACCGGTACCAGGCCATGGCCGAGGAGGAGGAGTTCGTCCTGACCATCACCGAGGACGGCTTCGGCAAGCGCACGTCGAGCTACGAGTACCGCATCTCGGGCCGCGGCGGCCAGGGCATCACCGCCATCGACCTGCGCCGCGGCAAGAAGGCCACCCATGTGGTCGGCTCGTTCCCGGTGTTCGACGCCGACCAGCTTGTCATGGTCACCGACGGCGGGCAGCTCATCCGCGTGCCGGTGGGCGACGTCTCGGTGGTCGGCCGCGCCACCCGCGGGGTCACCATCTTCCGGGTCGCCGAGGGCGAGCGCCTGGTCTCGGTGACCCGCCTGCGCGACGTCAGCGAGGGCGACGATGACGGCGACGGCGGCGACGCCGACGGCGTGGGGGGCGACATGGAATCAGACATGGGCGGGGAGGCCGGCGGGGGGGAACCCGGCGCGTCCGCGCCCGGCGCCGACCCGGCGCCAGACCAGGACCAGGACCAAGGGGAGGGCTGAGCCATGGACAGCGTGAAGGTCGGGGTCTATCCCGGCACCTTCGATCCGGTGACCAAGGGGCACATGGACATCATCGAGCGGGCCATGCAGATCGTCGACAAGCTGATCGTCGGCGTGGCCGTGAACGCGGGCAAGGGGCCGCTGTTCACGCTCGAGGACCGGGTGCGGCTGCTGCGCGACGAGGTCGCCGAGGTCAGCCTGCACGACGGCCAGGGGATCGAGGTGCGGCCCTTCGACACCCTGCTGATGCACTTCGTCCAGTCCTGCGACGCCACCATCATCATCCGCGGCCTGCGCGCGGTGTCGGACTTCGAGTACGAGTTCCAGATGGCGGGCATGAACCGGCGCCTGGACCCGGGGGTCGAGACGGTGTTCATGATGGCGTCGGACAAGTACCAGCTCATCGCCTCGCGCCTGGTCAAGGAGATCGGCATCCTGGGCGGCGACGTCAGCCACTTCGTGTCGCCGCGGGTGACCCAGGAACTGATCGCCCGCTTCGCCGAGCTGCACGCCGCCGGCGGCGTCGGCGAGTAGCGGCGCCCGGCGCGGCGGGCGGAAACGGCCCAAAGGGGATTGACCCCCGCGGGCCCGCTCCGTATTTTCCCGGCTCCACCGCCCCGGCCCCGGGCCGCGCGGCGGCGGATTCCCCACCGCGGGACCACCCCGGGGGCGCGTAGCTCAGTTGGTAGAGCATCTGACTTTTAATCAGACGGTCACAGGTTCGATCCCTGTCGCGCTCACCATTCTTCCGGGGAGTTGGCCGCGCGCCCGTTCCCGTGCCGCTTCGCCCCTTGGGCCGCGCCGGCCGAGTCAAGGGCGCTACAGGATTCCCTCGTTGACCCTGTTTCCCTTGCGGTCGGTCGCCCCGGCGTAGACGTCCACCACCAGGGGGCTGATCACCGGCAGCATGAAGACGGCCTCGGAGACGCCGTTCTTTTCGCGGACCTTCGGGTCCTGGCGCACGAACTGGATGCCGACGCTGTACATGAACGACCCCGGCAGGTGGCGGTAGTTGGGCTTGCCGCTGCCGTCCGCGTGCCTGGTGAAAACCTCGTGGCGCAGGTAGTCCTGCATGGGGGCGACGTCCCGCTCGTCGATCCGGGCGCGCAGGGCCTGGATGGTGGCTTTGTCCAGGGCCAACTCGTCGCCGCTCTTCTCGTCCAGCGCCGCCGCCAGCTTGCGCATGAGCACCCGAATGCCGAAGCCGGTGATGGCGTCGCGGAGGGGCGTTTCACCGTCGTAGTAGACCGGCAGACCGTCGATGCCTGCCTTGTGCGGATTGACCCCGGGCAGTCCCCAATTGCTCCACTTCATCGCTTCGCCCCGTGAATTGTGCACGAGACCATGCCGCTCACTCATTTGCCAATGCAGGTGCGGGGTTGGGGTGCCGGTTTCCCCGCTGATCGCAACGGCAAAGGTCATATCGGTTTCATTTACAAGTGCGTCGTCCGAACCCTGAATGAGGTTCTTTGAAAAGCCTTTCACATGCCCAAGCATGCTCACATAGGAGAAGCCTTCCCGGGTTTGGTGGAATACGTTCACGATCTTGGCGCCGATTCCGCTCGTATATGGGTGGGAATAGCCGTATCGAGGCGGAACGAGCGGGACTCCGTTCGGAAGGGCCAAATCGATTGCGCCCTTTCCGTCGCTGCTGACCTGAATGTGTTCCTTAAAGCCGTTTGCCACCCCATCCTGCCGTATGTGCAGCGGCGGTCCGTAAATCAGGTCCTGGCCCAGCAGGTACGCCTGCCATCCGGAATACCTCTTGCCGCGGAATTCCTCGACCGGCTTGCCATACTGGCTCCATCCGAACGCCCGCGAGGCGACGGCGCCGGCTTCGTCGGCCCGGGCCAGCCAGGCCGCCGCCGCGGCCAGGGCGGCGACGCGCAGGAACCGCCGCCGTTCCGGCGCGAACGTGGGGGCGTTCGCCTTGAGCCGCAGGAAATGGGCGATTGCCCCGTCCATGTTCGCGGGATTCCGGACGAAATCCTCCATGAGTCCGACCAGGTGCTCGTCGTCTTTCATCATTCACCCCCCGAACGTCCCCGTTGGAGGGTGGAATTATACCCAGTAACCGGCGAACCGGCGAGCGGCGATGGCAAACAAATAGTTGCATTGCCGCGTGGGATAAGGTGACGGCCGTTGGCGCGATGCGGCGCGGGGGCCGGGCCGGCGCCGGGCCGGCGCCGGGCGGCGGTTTGGTGGTTTTCAGGCGTCGCCGCCTCCGCTATCATCGCCGCGGCCGCATCGGGCTTCGGGGGGCGCCGGCCGGCCGGCAAGCCCCCGTCACGTAAACATGCATCGGAATTCCCAGCCAAGGTGAGAGATGGGCGATCGCGACGTACAGGACGTACAACCTGCGACTTCACCGGCGCCGCGCGCGTGCGGCCGCATTGCCGTTCTGATCCCCTGCTACAACGAGGCGGCGGCCATCCGGCCGGTCGTCGAGGGGTTCCGCAAGGCGCTGCCCGAGGCGGGGATCTTCGTCTATGACAACAACTCCACCGACGGCACCGCCGACATCGCCCGCGCGGCCGGCGCCACCGTCCGCCGCGAGACGTTCCAGGGCAAGGGCAACGTGGTGCGGCGCATGTTCGCCGACATCGAGGCCGACACCTATGTCATGGTCGACGGCGACAACACCTATGACGCGCCCAGCGTGATCGCCCTGCTGGAGGCCTATGTCGAGCACGGGGTCGACATGGTCAACGGCGCCCGGGTGACCGAGTACGAGGCCGCCTACCGCCCCGGGCACCGGTTCGGCAACTGGATGCTGACGACCCTGGTGGCGCAGATCTTCGGCCAGCAGTTCAAGGACATGCTGTCGGGCTACCGGGTGTTCTCGCGCCGCTTCGTCAAGTCCTTCCCGGCCCTGTCCCGGGGGTTCGAGATCGAGACCGAGCTGACGGTCCACGCCCTGGAGCTGCGCATGGCGACGATCGAGGTGGAAACGCCGTACTACGCCCGGCCGGAGGGCTCGGTAAGCAAGCTCAGCACCCTGCAGGACGGGCGGCGGATCCTGATGGCCATCGGCAAGCTGGTCAAGGAGGAGCGGCCGCTGCAGTTCTTCTCGGCGGTGTTCGCGGTGCTGGCGGTGACGTCGATGATCCTGATCATCCCGATCATCCAGACCTATATGGAAACGGGCCTGGTGCCCCGGTTCCCGACCGCGATCCTGGCGACGGGGATCATGCTGCTGGCCTTCCTCAGCCTGTCCAGCGGCTTCGTCCTCGACACCGTGACCCGCGGCCGCCAGGAGATGAAGCGCATGCGCTACCTGTCCGAACCGGGGCCCGGCACCCTGGCGTCTGAGAACTGACACCCGCGGGGCCGGCGCGGCCCCGGCCCCGGACGCGGGGAACATGGCGAGAATCCCGGAGGATAAGCTGTCCGACGATCGGGTCCTGAAGGAGCATCACCGGGCCTACCGCTACCTGGTGGTGGGCGGCGTGGGGTTCGCCGTCGACGCCGGCGTGCTGTCGGCCCTGGTCCACTGGGGCGGGTGGGACCCCTACACCGCCCGGGTGGTGTCCTTCCTCGCCGCGGTGACCGTGACCTGGCTGCTGCACCGGTCCTACAGCTTCGTCGGCCTGGGCCGGTTCTCGGTGCGGTCCGAATACGTCCGCTTCCTGGGCACCCAGGTGGTCGGCGCGGCCAGCAACTTCCTGGTCTATTCGGCGCTCATCTTCATGGTGCCCTGGTTCGGCACCTATCCGGTCATTCCGCTGGCCTTCGGCTCGGCCGTCGGGCTGCTCGTCAACTTCGTGCTGAGCCGGCTGTTCGTGTTTCCCGGCAAGGCGTGAACGGGACCGCGTCAACTCTTTCCATGGGGCGTCCGGATGGTTAAGGGAAAACAGTCTCTGCTTCTTTCCGTGGCCGTCATCATCGCCGTCGTCTGGCTGGAGATGGCCGCGCTGCAGGTGTTCGGGGCCGGGGTTTCCGGCAACGACGAATCGTCGCACGTCCTGAACGGATATCTGATCTGGTCGTACCTGACCGGCCCCCTGGGGTCGAACCCCATGGCCTACGCCCAGGACTTCTACGTCCACTACCCCAAGATCTCGATCGGGCACTGGCCGCCGCTGTACTACGCGGTGATGTCGCTGTTCTTCTTCATCTCGCCCGATTCGTTCGCGCCGCTGATGGCCTACCACCTGGTCATGACGGCGCTGCCGGCGCTGATCGTGCTGTTCGTGCTGTGGCGGCAGATCGGCCCCCGCTGGGCCCTGGCCGCCGGCGTCGTCTGCGCGCTGCTGCCCCTGTCCATCGACAACGCCTACTACTTCATGCTCGACCAGACCATCGCCGCCCTGGCCATGGCCGGCATGGTCCTGTGGGTGGGGTATTGCCGCACCCGGCGGCTGTGGTACGTGCTGGGCTACGCCCTGGTCGCCGTGGCCGCGGTGATGGTCAAGGGCAACGGCTGGCTGATGGGCCTGTTCCCGGTGTTCCACATCGCCCTGGCCCGCCAGTGGCGGCTGCTGCTGGAATGGCGACTGTACGTGGCCGCGGTGGTGGCGGTGGCCCTGGTCATCCCGTGGTACGCGCTGACCTACAAGATCGCCTCCGACGGGTTCAACTACCAGTGGGGCATGGCCTATTTCGCCGAGGCCTTTCCCCGCTTCGCCAAGTACGTGATCGGCGGCTCGGGCCTGGTGGTCGTGGCCCTGGCCGCGGTCGGCGCCGTGCTGGCGCTGGCCAACCGGCTGGAACCGCGCCTGGGCCTGATGGGCACGGCCGCCGTCGCCATGGTCGGCGCGGCGGTGCTGTTCCACGCCGTGGTCCCGGTGGCCATCGTCCCGCGCTACGTGTCGGCGGCCCTGCCGGCCATGGCCGTGCTGGCCGTCTATGGCAGCCAGTGGCTGGCGGACCGCGCCCTGGCCCGGCTGGACGGCGGGCGCGCCGGGGCCGCCACCCTGGCGGTGGTGGCCGCGGCGACCGTGGCCATGGTCCTGCCCGGGCTGCTGCACCTGCACCGCCATCCGCCCAAGGTGGACCTGGAGATGGACCTGGCGGCGCAGCGCATCGTCGCCGAGACGCCGGCATCGACCATCGTCATCGACGCCCACCCGGGCGGCGAGGGCGCCCTGGCCTACGAGGTCGCCATCCGCGACACCGGGCGCCGGCACTACGTGGTCCGCAGCTCGGACCTGCTGGCCCAGTCCAACTTCATGGGGTCCAGCTACCAGTTGACGGTCAAGACCCCCGACGAAGTCCTGGCCAAGGTCGAGGGCCTGGCCGCCACCTGGGTCGTGGCCGCCAGCGGGACCGCCGTCTTTCCCCGGTTCGAGCATTCGCTGCTGATCGCCCAGGCCCTGGCCCTGCCGCAGTCGCCCTATGAACTGGTCGCCACCTTCCCGCACCGCAACCGGCAGGGCAGCACGCGCCTGTACCGGCTGCGCGAGCCCCGCGCCCCCGACGTCAAGGCGGTGCGCGCCGTCAACTACCCGGAGAAGGCCATCCACTAGAGCCTGTCCCGGCGCGCCTTTATAATACACTTCGATGAGTGTATAATCGACGTGGCGAATCCGCCCGGCCGCGTCGGCGGCAGGCGGGGAAGGGGGTTCCATGGCACCGACGGAGATGCGCGCCGAGCCGACCCTGCGAATGGTGCTGGCCGATGGCGTCGGCCTGCTGGCCCGGCACGGCCTGGCCCTGGCCCGGGCCGGGGTGCTGCCGGCCCTGGTGCTGGTGGCCCTGACCCCGGCCGCCGCGGTGGCGGCGGCGGGGTGGCCCTGGGGCGTGGCCCTGGCCGCGGACCTGGCGTCCACGGTCGTCGGCTGGGCCGTCCTGGGCCTGTTCCAGGCGGCCTGTTTCCGCGCCTACCTGCACGGCGACCGCCCCGGATGGCTGGCAATGATCTGCGGCGGCGGCGGCGAGGGGCGCCTGGTGACCACCTTCGTGGCCCTGTGCCTGGTGTCCATGGCGCCGTCGCTGGTGGTCGTCGCCGGCTGGCTGCTGCTCAGCCGGTCCCACAACACGGTCGTGCTGCTGGCCCTGCTGGTGCCGGCGGGGGTGCTGGGGATTACCCTGTTCTTCCGCCTGGTGCTGGCCCTGCCGGCGGCCCTGGAAGAGGCCGGCGACGGCACCACACTGGCCGGGCGCCTGGTGGCGGCCTGGCACCGGGGACGCGGGCGCACCGGGCGGCTGTTCCTGGCCTGCCTGCTGATCAACCTGCCCCTGATCGCCGTGGTCACGGCCCTGCAGTTCGCCATCCACGGGATTCCCGGCCTGGCCCCCACCGAGGCCCTGTCGGACCTGATGAACGCGCCGGTGGCGGTGGTTTCGGCGGCCCTGATCGCGGCCATGGTGGCCGCGGTCCACGCCCGGGCGGGGGCCGCCGCGCCGCCGGCGGACTGAGCGGCGCGCGCCATCGCCAACCGTGCTATGCTGGCCGACCACGGGCAGGGAAGGGAGGCGCCCATGGCGGCAAACGGAGACGGTTCCCCGGTCCGCTCGGGCCCGGTGCGGTTCGCCTATACGGTGCTGGCCGTCGTCCTGTTCCTGGGCGGCGCGGTGCTGATCATTCTGGGTGCCAACGACGACTTCGCGGTCCAGGTGTCGGGCCTGACCCTGACTCCGGCGGTGCCGGGGCTGGCGGTCATGGGGCTGGCGGTGTGGGCCCTGTTCCGGGGCGGCCGGCCGGCCAAGGACCCGGTGCACGACCCCGACGCCCACCTGCACCTGCCGCGCGACGTGCACGACGCGCTGGACCGGCACGGCGCCGACGACACCCCCGCGGACGACGACGACCGCCGCTGAGGCGGCGGCGTCACGGGTCCGGCGGCGGCCCGCCGGTGTTCGACAGGCGCCGCACGCGCTCGTGCTCGGGGGCGGGGACCAGCCGTTCCACGCCCAGGGCCTTCTTCAGTGCCTCCTTGGCGCCGTGGCCGGCGATCTGAATCGCGCCGCCCACCAGGCCCTGGCGGCAGCGCGGGTTGAAGGCCGCCAGGCCCAGGTACTGGCGCTGGTCGTGCATCCACTTTTCCTTGTACTCGTCGTCGCCGTAGCCGTAGCCGATCTCGTCGGCATGGTCGTGGTCCAGGACATGGCGGATCATGTGGTCGGTCAGCACCACCCCGGGGCTCATGGCGCGGCAGTCCTCGCGGTAGGCCAGGCGGACGCAGTGGGCGCCGCCACCGGTGACGATCCAGAACTGGGCCGCCAGGGCGCGGCCGTCCAGGTACAGCAGGCCCATCCGCAGGCACCCGTGGCGGGCCGCCAGGTGCATCAGGTCGGCCGTGGCCGTGTCGACCATGGTGGTCGGGTCCTTCCAGCTGGCCAGGGCGACCTGGATGTAGTCGCCCATGGCCCGGTCGACCTCGGCCTCGGTGGTCAGGACCCGGATCTCCATCTGCCCGGCCTTCTCCAGGTTGCGCCGGCGCCGGCGCAGGTTGTAACGCATGTTCGAGGACCGGGCGGCGAAGTAGGTGGCGTGGTCGATGCCGGCGGTGGACTCGAAGGCGTTGATCGAGTTGGCGTAGGGCTGGACCCAGAACCCGGCCCGGCCCAGGGCGGTCCGCATGGTCGCCTCCTCGGTCGATCCCTTGGCCAGCGGACACAGCCGCACCAGATGGTAGTTGCCGCCGCCGTAGGCGAGGCCGTCCCGGCGCAGGGCACGGAAGAAGCGGGTCAGCAGGCCGAGGTCGTCGCCGTCGGCGGGGTCGCGCGGGATGCACAGGGGTCCGAAATTCTCCGAGTGCGTCGCCGAGGCCAGGGTGTGCGGGGCGCGCCAGGAGCCGGTGCCCGGGATGTCCGCCGCCGGCATCACCAGGCGCGGGCGGCCGTCGTCGTCCTCGGCGGTGAAGATCACCAGGTGCGTGGGCGGGACCATGTCGTGCGTGGCCAGGTGCTCGGCCCAGGAACGGCCCATGAAGAGGTTTTCCCGGCCGGCGCGGTCGATGAATTCGGCGTGCCGCGGCGGCAGCGAATCGAAACCCTCGTGGCACTGGACTTTCACGTGACTTTCCCGCTGAGCTTGAATCGGCGGCGATGATAGCCAACGGCCGGTGCGGTTGGAACGGATTTCATCGCCCGCGGTCAGCGCCCGGCCAGGCGCCGTTTCAGGCCCCTGGCCAGCCCCCTGGCCAGCCCCTTGGCCAGGCGCAGGGCGTCGGCGCCGCGCCGCACCGCCGGCGACCGGTCGCGCAGGCGCCGCGCCAGCCCCAGGGCCGTGGGCGGATACCAGGCCAGGTCCACCTGCCGGCGGACGCCGCCGGTCCACTTGTCCAGCCACGGTTCCGACGCGCCCAGGAACTCGACACCCCGCAGGCCCGCGTCGAAGGCGAACCTCACCACCTGGTGGGTCAGCAGGTTGCCGGGGGATACCTCGGCCAGGGCCATGTCGAAGGCGATCTTGTAGATCCACAGGCGGTCGTGGCGGACCTGGAACATCTGCGCCGCCACCGGGCGCCCGTCCAGGTCCAGGAACGCGAAGTGCAGGCCGCCGGAGGCGGCGGCCCGCCGGGTGAAGCGGACAAAGAATCCGTGCAGGCGGCGCTCGGAGGTGATGGCGCTGCCGTTCCGCAGCTTCCAGCTGCGCCGCTCCACGTCCAGGAAGCGGCTCAGCAGGGAGTCCACCGTGTCCGGCTCGGCCAGGTGGAACACGCAGTCCAGGGTGCCGCGGCGCTCGGCCCGGCGCCGTGCCCGGGACAGGTCGTTGCGGGTCCGGGATTTCAGGCCGGCCTCGAACGCGGCCCAGTCCGAAACGATGTCCAGGTAGGGCGAGGAGGTGGGCCGGTCGGCGACGGGGCCGGCCCAGGGCGCGCCGCCGGGCCAGGCGGCGCGGGCCACGGCGCCGTCGGCCGGCACGCGGTACAGGCGCGCCGGCAGGCCCAGCCCGGCGACGGCCGCCACCAGGGGGCCAAGGTCCGCCGCCGTGCGGTACAGGAAATCCGTGGGTTCGTACAGGTCGTAATGGCCGACGGCGACCAGTTGGCGCGACCAGCCGCTGCCCACCTGCACCAGGGGCGCGGCGGCGAGCAGGGTATCGCCGTCGCGCAGGACGACGACGCGGAGCTGGTCCGCGGAAAAGAAGGACTGGGCCGCGGTGGCGATCCAGTCATGGTGCAGTTGCGGGTTGCCCGTGGCCGCGGCCAGGTCGTTCCAGGCCGGTGCCAGGGCGGCCAGGGCGGCGGGGTTGGTGATCACCTGTATGGTGGGCGATGGTGCCGGCACGTCACCGCCTCAGCCCCAGGGCCCGCACCGCCATGTCCCTGGCGATCCAGGCCAGGATGCGCGGGCGGCGGCGCAGGTCGTTCAGGGCATAGGGCAGGTAGGCGACGCCGTAGGGCACGTACATGCGCACCGGCACGCCGCGCTCGGCCGCCAGGCGGGCCACGCCCCGGGGCAGGCCGTACAGCAGCTCCAGCTCGCAGGCCGAGTCCGAGGCCGCCAGGATATCCAGGCAGCGCGCCACCAGGGGCGGGTCGTGGGAGGCCACCGCCACCCGCGGCACCCGCCCGGCCAGGGCGCGCACGATGGCCTCGTAGCGGTCCTCGACCCCGGTGTCCGGGTGCACCGGGTCGGCCCACTGGCCCTTGACCACGCGCACGGTCTCGACCGCGCCGGCGACCGCGGCCACGTCCTGCAGGCTGCGCGGCCAGCGCGCCGGCAGGGTGCAGCCCAGGTGCGGGTAGATCCCGGCCGCCGCCCGCACCAGGTCCAGGGTCGGCTGGGCCGACTGGGGATACATGGAATCGAAGTGGATGCGCCGGCCGTCCTCTTCTGCAATGGCCACCAGGTCGGCCAGCAGGGCCCGGTCGTAGCCGAACGACGGCGCCTTGACGGACAGGTAGCCGTCGCCGCCGGCCCGGCGCAGGGCGACCAGGGCCTCGGCGTAGCGGCGAGCCATTTCGTGGTGGGGGTCGGTCTCGTCGTCCCAGGGGCAGACGGTCACGCCCCAGCCCCGGGCCTGCAGCCGGGCGCAGACGCGCATGGCATCCTCGACCCGGTCGCCGGCGATATAGGCCGGGGCCACGTAGCGGCCAATCCTGTTGAGGGCCGTGACGGCCAGTCGTTTCGCCAGGCGCAAGGTGGTGGTCCCGTGACGTGCGGCGCCGCGCCGCGGCCCGCGTTCACGGCGCAGACTGGAGGGTGGGTCCCTACCTTGTCAACGGTCCGCGGTCGCCCGCACCGGGGGGCGGTCCGCCCGGCGCGCCGGCCGGAGCCCTAGCGGTCCGGGTTGCGCTCGCCGCTGATGAAGTCGTCCTGCGGCGCCGGGCTGCCGGCCTGGGCCTGCCTGGCACTGGCCGACAGCAGGGCGGCGACGGCGGGCGCCGTGACGGCGGCCTTGCCGGCCTTCTTCAGGAATTCGCGCCGGTCATCGTTCATGGAGACCTCCGTGAGCTATTTCGGGTTCGGATTGCGCTCGCCGCTGATGAAGTCGTCCTGCGGCGGTGCGCCGCCGCCGGCCTGGGCCTGCCTGGCGCCGGCCGACATCAGCACGGCCACCGCGGGCGCGGTGACGGCGGCCTTGCCGGCCTTTTTCAGGAATTCGCGGCGGTCATCGTTCATGGGAACCTCCCGGATCAATGGAAGCAACTTTTCGGTCACAATTGCAAAACTTGCGCCAATTTCCGGGACACTTCGTTTTCAACACGTTATTGTTGTCCGCCCCCGATGGCGACGACGAAGTGTCAAATTTTTCGACAAGTGCGGGCCGGCATCACCCGGGCTCAACCGCCGTTGCGTTCGGCGACGAAGCGCAGGAATTCGGCGGCCGGCAGCGGGCGGCTGAAATAGAACCCCTGGACCAGGTCGCAGTCCCGGTCCCGCAGGAAGGCGAGCTGGCCCTCGTTCTCGACCCCCTCGGCCACCACCTTCAACTCCAGCCCGCGGGCCATGGCCAGGATCGTGCGGATCAGGGTCACGCTTTCCCGGTCGTGGGGCAGTTCGCGGACAAAGGACTGGTCGATCTTGAGGACGCTGAAGGACAGCTTGCGCAGGTACGACAGGGCCGAATACCCGGTGCCGAAATCGTCGATCGAGAAACGCACCCCCATTTCCAGCAACTGGCGGAACCGGTCCTGGATCGCCGGGCTGTCCTCGACCAGGATGTTCTCCGTCACCTCCAGGAACAGGCGCTGCGGCGCCAGTCCCGATTGATCGAGGGCGGCGCGCACCGCCGCCACGAGGTCGCCGCGGAGGAAATGGGGCGGCGAGACGTTGACGCTGACCGTGCAGGGCGTCTCGCCGTGCACCGGCCAGCCGGCAGCCTCGCGGCAGGCCTGGACCAGGATCCATTCGGTGATCGGGAAGATCTGGCCCGTCTCCTCGGCCAGGGGGATGAAGGTTCCCGGCGGCACGACCTCGCCGTTGCGCTGCCGCCAGCGGACCAGGGCCTCGGCGCCGGTGACCCGGCCCTGGGCGGCGTCCACCAGGGGCTGGAATTCGAGGAAGATCTCGTTCTTTTCCAGGGCGTGGCGCAGCAGGGACTCGGTCTCGACCCGCTGCGCCGCCACCGCGTTCATGGCCGGCTCGAAGAAGCGGAAGGTGTCGCGCCCCTGGTCCTTGGCCTGGTTCAGGGCGGCGGCGGCGTCGCGCAGCAGTTCGCCGGCGTCCTCGCCGTCGTCGGGCGACAGGGCGACGCCGATGCTGATGGACACGAACACCTCGGCCCCGTCGACCGAGAACGGCCGACGGAAGGCATCCAGGATGCGCTGGCAGATGCCGGGGACGGGCTGTGCCGTGTGCAGCCCGTCCAGCAGCACCAGGAACTCGTCGCCGCCGAACCGGGCGACCGTGTCCTCGTCAAAGCGCGAGATGGTGTCCCCGTCGCGCAGGGCCCGGGCCAGGCGGTGGCCGGTCTCCACCAGGATCCTGTCGCCGGCCTCGTGGCCGAAGGTGTCGTTGACCTTGTTGAACATGTCCAGGTCCAGGAACAGGACCGCCACCCGCCCCCGGCGGCGGCGGTTGCAGACGCAGGCCTGGGTCAGGCGGTCCATGGCCATCAGCCGGTTGGGCAGGTCGGTCAGGGGATCGTGGTTGGCCTGGTGCAGCAGCTCCTCCTCCTGGCGCCGGCGCACGCTGATGTCCTCGCTGAGGCTGACGAAATGGGTGATGTCGCCCTCGGGCGAGCGGATGGGGGAGATGACCTGGGACACCCAGTAGCAGTCCCCGGTCTTCTTGCGGTTGTAGAATTCGCCGTGCCATTTGTCGCCGCCGGTGATGGCCTGCCACATGTTGGCGTACTGCCGGTCGGTGGTGCGGCCGGTCTTGAGGATGCGCGGGTTCCGGCCGACGGCCTCGGCCAGGGTGAACCCCGTTTCGGCGGTGAACTGCGGGTTCACGTACTCGATGGCGCCGTCGACGTCGGTGATCATCACCGCCGACGGGCTCTGCTCCACCGCCTGGGACAGCTTCAACAGCTCGCCGCTGGTGCGCCGGTGGCGCGCCACCTCGTCGGACAGTTCGGCCGTGCGCGCGCGGACCGCGTCGTCCAGGCGGCCGAACACCACCCGGGCCATGGCCTGGACCCGGCCCAGCAGCAGGTGGAACAGCACGAACACGGCGCCGCCCAGGCCGATGGCGCCGACGGAGAACCACAGGATCGAGGTGACGAGGCCGCCCATCTGCGCGGTGCCGTCATACAGAAAGGTGAAGCGGCCGACGGCGCGGCCCGCCACGTCGGTGATGGGCACGACGGCATAGTCCCAATGGTGGCCACCCAGGTTGGCATGGCCGTGCGGCGGTTCGATCGCGCGCAGCAGCGTGATCGGGGCCCGCGGCGTGGTGTGGCTGACCAGGACGGTTCCGGGCAGGGCGCCCCAGTCCGCCTCGCGCCCCAGCATGGCCATGCCCTCGGTCCAGCTCGACCGGTCCAGCAGGACCTTGTCCACCTCCACCGTCACCTGCACGCCCAGGGTCCGGTGCAGGTCGGCGATGATGTCGTCGATCTCCTTGCCCAGCTCGATGAACCCGACGACCCGGTCCCCGTCCTTGACGGGGGTCACATACCGCAGGGTCAGGGTGCCCAGCACGCCCAGTTCGAGTCCGTGGGCGGACTGCCCGGTGCGCGCCGCCTGCAGGGTCGTGTAGCGGCTGATGAAATCGCCGTGGCGGCGCGGCTGGTGGACGCGCAGGAAGTTCCGCCGGTCCGGGTCGGTGAAGTAGAAACGCGTGACGCCGTAATCGGACCGCAGGGCCGCGAATACGGGGGCGGCGGCGGCGGCCAGGTCGGCGCGCCGGTGCTGGCGGTACAGGGACATGATCCGGTCGTTGGTGGCGATGGCCTGGATCGCGGCGCCCAGGAACTGGGAGTCCTGTTGCAGGCGCTGGTGGTAATAGCGCTGGATCATGTCCATGCGCCGCTCCGCCGCGGCCTCGTCCTGTTCGAGAAAGCCGTGGTACCGCTCGGCAATCGCGAACACCAGCAACGCCAGCAACAGGAGCGTGAAGGGAGCCAGGATGTAGGCCCTGATCTTCAGGGCCTGGCGGTAATCACTTTCCGCGACGTACTCGGCCATCGCTGCGTTGACCTCCCCGCGGGCAACCCGTGGCGCCGCTGTGCCGGGTGCGAAGGATCAGCCAATCAACCAATCAATCAATCAACTAAATCCGAGCATACTGATGTTTGATCTTCCATTTCCAGAACAATCTTTCGTGGTTTTCGGGCGGCCCGGAAGGCGGTCGGTCAGTCCGTCGGCCCGACCCGGGCGATGCCGCTCAGCAGGTGGCCCAGCAGGTCGGACCCGGTGATGACCCGCTTGTCGTCGTCGCTCCACAACAGGATCAGGTCGTCGTCGATGACGTTGTCGCCGGGGGCCTCGGGCCGCACCTGCCAGCGGCCGATCAGGTCGCCCAGGGGCCGGTCGCGGTCGGCCACCACGATCGGCCGGTGGCAGTGGCGCAGGGGGCGGAAATGGTGCCGCGCCTGGGCGCCCTCGAACAGGGCCTCGCGCAGGAAGGCGTCGGCGTCCAGGGCCGCCACCGGGGCGCCGTCGGGGTCGGTGATGATCACCCAGTGCTCGCCCGAGCGGTTGACCCGCTGCAGGAACGGGTCGTCGGCGCTGTGGGCGATTTCCGGGAACTGGGGCAGGCCGTCGACGCAGGGCAGGGCGATGACGCTGTCCGGGTCCACCGGCTCGCCCTCGTCGCCCACGGGCAGGTCGTCCAGGGCCAGGAAGTTCAGCGCCCCCACGCCCTCGACCCGGTCGATCTCGACGCCCTCGGCCTCCATGTGCTTGCGGATGTATTCGCGCATCTCGCGCTCGCGCAGGAAGGCCGGGCCGTCGCGCCCCAGCAGCAGGTCCAGCAGCACCGACGACGGCTTGGCGATGGGGTACAGCAGCAGGCGGTAAAGCTGCAGCAGCGGCGCCAGCACCGCCGCCACGCGCAGGGCGTGGCGCGAGAAATAGGCCTGCGGCAGGATCTCGCCGAAGATGGTGATGAAGAAGGTGGAGAACAGGAACGCCGCCGCCCCCACCAGCACCGAATGCGACAGCAGGGTCAGCAGCACGTTAATGCCGACGTTGCCCCACAGGATGGTGGTCAGGGTGAAGTTGGGGTCGCGGCGCAGGGCCAGCACCCGGGCGGCGGCGGCGCTGCCGGTGCCGGCCTCGACCTCGAGCCGCAGGCGGCTGACGCTGAACACCGCCAGGTTGAGGCCCGAGAAGATGGCCGACTGGGCCAGGCACAGGGCGATGCCGATCCAGATCAGGGGGGCGGCGCCTTCGCTTCCGGTCATGTGTTGGTTCCTTCGGGTGGGGGATCGGTGGGCACTACTTGTCGCGCAGCACGATGGTGGTGCCGGTTTCGCCGGCGCGCAGGCGCGCCAGGTGGAAGGCGGCCAGGGGATCGTCCGGGTGGCGCGCCACCAGGTCGGCGAAGGCCGCCTCGGCCCCCGGGTCGCCGTCGCGCATGCGCCCGAAGGCGGTGATGTAGTCGCGCACGGCCCCGGTGGCAAGGCGTTCGGGGGTCAGCGGCTCGAACGCGGCGACGGCCTCGGTCTTGCCCTTCAACACCAGGTCGCCCACGGGCCGGCCGGTGAAGCCCGGGCACAGGCGCGCCGTGGTGCCGGCGACGCAGACCGCCGTGCCCAGGTACTTGTTCACCCCCTCCAGGCGCGCCGCCGTGTTGATGGCGTCGCCGTGGGCCGTGTAGTCGAAGAACCGGGAGCCGCCGAAGTTGCCCACCAGCACCACCCCCGAGTTGACGCCGATGCGGGTCTTGCCCAGGGGCACGCCGTCGGCGTTCTGGCGCCGGGTGAAGTCGCGGGCGAAGGCGTCGATGGCGCGGGCGCAGTCCACGGCGCGGCGCGCGTGGTCGGGCTGCGCCAGGGGGGCCGAGAAGATGACGCTGACGGCGTCGCCGATGACCTTGTCGATGGTGCCCTGGTGGTCGAAGACGATGGATACCACCCCGTCCAGGTAGGCGTTCAGGACCCGGGCCACGGTCTGCGGGTCGGTCTTCTCCACCAGGGTGGTGAATCCCTCAAGGTCCGTGAACAGCGAGGTCACCTCGCGCCGCTCGCCGCCCAGCTTCAGCATCCCGGGATCGCGCGCCAGCTCCTCGACCAGGTTGGGCGAGACGTAGGAGGCGAAGGCCGTGCGCAGGAACCGCTTGTCCCGGTCGGCCACGGTGAAGCGGTAGGCGTACAGGACCACCGCCGTCACCCCGCCGGCCACCAGGGGGTCCAGCAGGGGCAGCACCACGGCGCCGCGGAACAGGGCCACCGCCAGGGCCGTCCAGGCCGCCGCCGCCAGGGCCAGCAGCGGCGCCGACAGGGCCGGGCTCAGCAGCAGGGCCGCGGCCGCCGCCGCCAGGGCCAGGGCGAACACGGTGCCCTGGCGCAGGGGCGGCCCCAGGGGGCGCAGGGCGTCGCCGGCCAGGATGTTGTTGACGGCGGTGGCGTGAACGTAGACCCCGGGGATCGAGCCGCGCGCCACCTGGTCGCGCAGGCCGGCCGCGGCCCGGGCCGCCTCGGTGCGGGCGTCCGGGGCCGGGGCGGGGGTGCAAGGCGGCGGCGGCGCGGCCCCGTCGGGGTGCGCCGCCAGGCGCGCGGACGTGACCTTGCGGTCCTCGAAATCGAGAACCTGGCCAAACAGAACCACGGCGTTCTTGAAGTGTTGCTTGAAGTAATCCGTGTTGCCCGCCTCGGCACAGCGCAGCAGGTCGGCCAGGGAATGGGTGGGCACGGCGCCGGGCCGGTCGGCGAAGTTCAGCAGCAGCCCGCCGCCGGGGGCCGGGTCCGGGTCGGCGCCGCCGGCCCGGCGCGCCAGTTCCAGCGCCATGCCCGGCACCTCGACGACCTTGCCGTCGCCCTTGAACTTGAGGCCCAGGGGCGCGCGGCGGACCACCCCGTCGGCGTCGGCGATGACGTCCAGGGACCGGATGTTGGCGTTGCCGCCGGCGGCCCACGAGAAGGACTTGTGCGGATAGGTGGCGGCGCCGCGCACCTGCGAGCTGCCCAGCACCACGCGGCCGCCGGCCTTGTGGCGGAACAGGCTCAGCAGCAGCGGCCGGTCGAAGTCGCGGTCGGCGACATAGGCGGCGGCGGTGGTGGGCAGGATCAGGTCCCACCCGAACACGGCGGCGCCGCTGGCCACCACCGCGTCCTGGACCTTGGCCACCTGCGGCGTCCACATGACCTTGGGCAGGCCGGCGAAGGGGGCGGCGCGGAAGGTGGCCTCGTCGATGGCCACCACCACGGCCCGCGACGGCGCCGGATCGGCCGGCGCCAGGGCGGCGCGCAGGCCGTGCAGGTAGTCCACGTCCAGGCCGCGGTACGGGCCGCTCCAGGTCGTCACCGTGGCGCCGGCCACGGCCACCGCCACGGCCAGGGCGACCAGCAGGTCGCGCAGGGAGTCCCGCTTCATGTCATGCCCGGCCCGGCCGCCGGGGGCCGCGTGGTGTCGACGAACGGTCCATGGGGCAGAGGATGGCCCGGCGGGTCTTAAGGAAGCCCAAACGCGGCTACAGCAGCACCAGGCGGGCGATGATGGGGGCGTTGCGCTCGGCCCGCGGCGAGACCTTGACGATCAGCCGCCGGCCGCCGGCGGTCAACTCGTACAGGCCGCCGGCCTTCAGGTTCACGCCCTGGCGTTCCAGGTCCACCACCCGGGCGTCGACGGGGATGCGGATGGTGGTCTTGAACCGGTCCAGGCGCTGGATCACCAGCTCGTCGGTGGGCTCCCATAGGCGCACCACGGGGCCGTAGCCGAAGATGGTCATGTCCGGGTCGTCGGCGCGCACCTTCTGGTTGGGCGGCTTGCGGAACACCACCGCCGCCGTCTCGCGCTGGTCGCCGCCCGAGGCCGGCTCCATCATCAGGTTGGCGCATTCCGTGCTCTCGCGCGCCACCTGGCCGCCGTCGACGGTGCTTTCCCCCTTGCCCACGGTGATTTGGCCGCCTTGGATGGTCTCGCGCACGCAGGAATGGATGTAGCCCAGCACCAGCCGCCCGCCGGCCGGCAGGGCGATCCGCTGCCCGACCTCCAGGAAGTCCATGATCTGCACCCCGGCACCGTCGCCGGCCTCCTCGACCACCGCCACCAGGTCGCCGGCCCGGGCCGGCGCCGACAGGGGCGCGGCCGACAGGGCCACGGCCGACAGAACTACCGACAGGGTCAGGACGTTCGCGTGTCTCATCATCCGCTCCACTCGCCTTGGGCCGCCGCGGCGGTTCCGCCGCCGGCGGCGCCGCCGCCGTCCCCCACCACCGAGAACGGGGCCCAGAAGATGGGGTGGGCGTAGCTGAAAACGGCCTTGCCGCCGGCCACGAAACCGTCGCCGTCGATCAGCGCGACCATGGACCGGCGCAGGGCCTGGGCCCGGGAGAGTCTAGCTTCGCCCGCTTGAAGTTGGAACAGTTTCGTGGTCAGCAGCCTGGCCGACGTGGTCTCCACCGGCCAGTTGGAGACCAGCAGGGCACGGCTGCCGGCGTAGAAGAAGGCGCGGCCCAGGCCCGACACGGCCTCGGCCCCCGCGCCGTCCGCCGCCCCGGTGTTGCAGGCCGACAGCACAACCCAGTCGGCGTCCAGGCGCAGGCCCAGGATCTCGCCCAGGGTCAGCAGGCCGTCCTCCGTCTCCCCCGTCACGCCGGGCGCCGACAGGGCCAGGGCCGGCTGGGTCAGGCCGTCCAGGTCGCCCGGCACCAGGCCGTGGGTGGCGAAGGCCAGCACCCGCACCTCCGACAGGTCCATGGACTTGACCGCGCCCTCGGACGCCCGCCGGCCGGTGAACACCGAGGTGCCCGGGTCGGCGCTGAGGGCCACGGCGATGGCGTTCAGCTCGTCCGCCGTCTCCGGCAGGCGCGGCAGACGGGCCAGGTCGGCGCTGTCGGCGGCGCGGGTGCGGGGGGCCGAGCGCAGGGTCACCGGGAACCCGCGCAGGGCCAGGGCGCCGCGGCTGGCCAGTTGCGCCGGTTGTCGGGCCGCCGCCGGGGCCGCGTCCTGGGGCCGGAACCAGGGGTCGCCGAAGCCGGCGAAGGCACGCCGGGCGCCGCCCGCCGGCGGCACCGCGCGCAGGGCCCGCAGCGCCGCCACCGACGGCAGGTTGGTGACCGCGTGGGTCCGCGCCAGCCAGGGCACGGCGCGGTAGCCGGCGAACAGGGGCAGGGCGTCGGCGTCCACCGCCACCGCGCGCGTCGGCAGCAGCGACAGGGGCAGGTGGCCGAGCGGCCCGTGGGCCACCACCAGGAGGTTCTCGGCACTCTTCCAGCCGGTTTCGACCGGCGCCAGCAGGCTCCGGTACAGGTCATGGGCGGCGGCCACGTCGAAGGCCGGGATGTCGCCCAGGGTGCTGGCCTCGGGCGCCAGGGCGGCGCGCAGGCGGTCGACCCGTTCGGCCATGTCCTCGCGGCCCAGGGGCGCGGCGGCGAAGGCCGGCGCGCCGTCGCGGCCGGCCGCCCAGACGTAGGTGCGCGCGGGGCCGACGAAGGTGACCACCAGTGCCTCGCCCGGCTGCAGCACCGCCCGCGCCTCGGCCAGGGTCGGCGGCCGCGGCGAGACCAGGGCGGCGTAGTCGGGGAACCGCCGCTCGATCTCCTCGGCCAGCGCCGCGCGGGCGCCGCGCAGGCGGTCGATGCGGCCGCGCAGGTCCTGGACCGCGTCCCGGTCGCCGGCGTTGGCGGCGTTGGACAGCAGGGCATAGAGGGCTGCCACCTGGCGCCGGGCGTCCTGCTCGCGGCGCACCAGGTCGGCCAGGTCGGGGTCGCGGGCGGCGGCGCGGGCGGCTGTGGCCGCCACCGCCGCCTGCACCGTGCCGCCCTTCAGCGCCCCGGCGACGGGGAACGCCTCCTCGGCCAGGCCGCGGCCGACCAGCAGGCCCAGGTAGGCCTCCAGGATGCGCTCGCGGCGGAACCGCTGCAGCGCCCCGTCCCCGGCCACGGCGCGGGACCGCTGCAGCAGGACCGGCACCGCGGCGCGGAACCCGGCCAGGGCCGCGTCCGGCGCGCCCTCGGCCGCCCGCGCCATGGCCAGCAGGCCCATGAATTCGGCGGTGACGTAGTGCTTGTCGCCGATAAGCCGCACCTTGCGCTCGACCTCGGGCGCAAGGATCGCCGCCGCCTCGCCGGCGCGGCCGGTCCGGATCAGGGTCAGCAGGTAGTTGGCGTCGGTCCGGATCCGCTCGCCCATGCCCTGGCCGCCGCCGCCGCGCAGGTCCGCCTGCAGCGCGCCATAGGTCCGGCCCGCCGCCGCCCACCGCCCGCGGGCCACGTCGATCGCCCCCAGGTCGGCCCGGGCATTGGTCCGCAGCACGGCGCCGGGGTCCACGCCCACCCGGTCGAGGATGCCGAGGATGGCCTGGCCCAGGCGCTGGGCCTCGTCGAACCGGCCCTGCTCGATCAGGGTCTTGCCCATGCCGTTCAGGGCCTGGGCCGTATAGGGCGAATAGCGGCCGAAGCGGGCGAGGGCACCTGCCACCGCGGCCCGGGCCGCCACCTCGGCCTCGCCCAGGCGGTCCTGGTGCAGCAGGCTTTCCGCCAGGGCGGTCAGGGCGATGTATTCCATCTGCGCCCAGACGGTGGCGATGCGGAACCGCCGGCCGGACAGGTTGGGGTCGGTGCCGCTGTTGCGCATGCGCTCGACCATGGCCAGGCCGTCGCGCAACTTGGCCTCGGCCTCGTCGTACCGTCCCAGGGTGATCAGCAGCCGGCCGTGAAAAATGGTCGCGACCCCCACGTTGACGGCGATCCAGGGGCCGGTGCGCCGCTTGGCCGCGGCGATGGAGTCGGTGACCTGGCGCATGGTCTCGATGGCTTCGTCGAGGCGGCCCAGCGTGCCGGCCATGGACGACTTGATGGACCGCATGACGAAGGTGTCGCCCGGTTGGCTGCCCTTGCGCTCCAGGGCGTTCAGGGCCTTGACTCGGTATTCATAGGCCCTGGCGATGGTGCCGCCGTAGAATTCCGCATGGCTCAGGTTGGCGTAGATGCCCGAGGCGTCGTCGTCCCCCAGGTTCGGTTCCTGGAGGGCGCGGCGCAGGTCCTGCACCGCCTGTTCGTAGCGCCCGACGAGCATGGCCGCGGTGCCCCGTTCGCGGTAGAACCGGGCCAGCGCCACCGCGGACAGGGCGGCCGGGACGGGGCTGTCGGCGACGCGGCGGTCGCGCTCGATCTCGGTCCAGTTGGTGGTTTCGTTCTCGTCCAGCAGCCGCTCGATGTCGGTGATGGTGCGCGGCGCCGGGGTGTAGGAAGACCCCTGGAATTCGGTGGTGATCTTCCTGGCCTCGGCCACGGACACCGTCGGACGTGACTGTGACTGGCAGGCCGACAGCGTCGCCGCCGCCAGGAGCACGATGATCTTCGCAAAATTTATTTTGTCAAAACAGCCCATTGTAGCCACAATCTCGACCGATCGATGAGAATACGAAGGGCGCCTTGACGGCGTCTGTTGCGCAGGGCTGCGGCGAAAAGTGTGGCATTGTTTTTAATGCGAGGCAATAACGGCCGGAACGGCGGCAACGGCGGGGCTTGGACACCATGGAACACGACCTGATCATCCGCGGCGGCACGGTCGTCGACGGCAGCGGGGGCCCGCGCCGGGCCGCCGACCTGGCGGTCGGCGGCGGGCGCATCGCCGCCGTCGGCGACCTGGGCGGCGCTGCGGCCCGTGAGGAGATCGACGCCGCCGGGCTGGTGGTGGCGCCCGGCTTCATCGATGCCCACACCCACGACGACCAGGCCGTGTTCGCCGACCCGGCCATGACCCCCAAGGTGTCCCAGGGGGTGACCACGGTGATCGCCGGCAACTGCGGCCTCAGCCTGGCGCCGCGCAGCTACCCCGGCGTCGGCGCGCCGCCCTCGGCCCTGCTGGGCACGCCGGCCGAGTACCGGTTCCCCACGGTGGCCGGCTACCGCGCCGCCCTGGAGGAGTCACCCGCGGCCCTGAACCTGGCCCTGCTGGTGGGCCATTCCACCCTGCGCATCGACGCCATGGACAACGACATCGACCGCCCGGCCACGGCGGCCGAGATCGCCGCCATGGCCGACAAGCTGGACGAGTCCCTGGCCGCCGGCGCCATCGGGCTCAGCACCGGCCTGGCGTACCCCGTGGCCAAGGCCGCCCCCACCGACGAGGTGGTGGCCCTGGCCCAGCGCCTGCCGGCCCACGGCGGCATCTACACCACCCACATGCGCGACGAAGGCGCGGCGGTGCTGGACTCCATCGCCGAAACGGCCGAGATCGGCCGCCGCTCGGGCGCCCGGGTGGTGATCTCGCACCACAAGTGCGCCGGCGAGGCCAACTGGGGCCGCAGCGTCGAGACCCTGGCCGCCATCGAGGCGGCGCGCGAGACGCTGGAGCTGGACTTCGACGTCTACCCCTACACCGCCAGCTCGACGGTGCTGCTGCCCGACTGGGCGCCCCAGGCCCGGCGCATCCTGGTCACCTGGTCCGATCCCCACCCCGAGATGGCCGGGCGCGAGCTGGCGGCCATCGCCGCCGACTGGGGCTGCGACCGGGACGCCGCCATCCGCCGCCTGATGCCCGCCGGCGCCATCTACTTCACCATCGACGAGGGCGACCTGCGGCGCATCCTGGCCCACCGCCGGGCCATGGTCGGGTCCGACGGGATTCCCGGCGACCGCCATCCCCATCCGCGCCTGTGGGGCACCTTTCCCCGGGTCCTGGGCCGCTACGTGCGCGAGGCCGAACTGCTGACCCTGGAGGAGGCGGTGTTCCGCATGACCGGGCTGACCGCCCAGGTGTTCGGCCTGGCCGGCCGCGGCGTGCTCGCGCCCGGCAACCACGCCGACCTGACCCTGTTCGACCCGGCGACGGTCCTGGACGAGGCCGACTTCGACCACCCCAAGCGCCCGGCCCGAGGCATCCACTCGGTCTGGGTGGCGGGCCAGGCCGTGTGGCGCGACAGCACCGCCACCGGCGCCCGCCCGGGAAGGTTCCTGGCCCGGGGCGAGGGCCGGGGCTAAAGGACCAGATTGCGAACCACGATGAAGGCGCCGACCACGATCAGGGTGGCGAACAGGACCTGACGGAAGCGGCGCTCGGACAGGCGGCGGCGGATGCGCCGGCCCAGCACCATGCCCGCCAGGGCCGGGATGACGCCGCCGGCCGACAGCAACGCCAGCTCACCCGACACCAGGCCCCGGTTGCCGAGCGCCAGGGCCAGGCAGGCCGTGCAGACGGTGAAGAACACGCCCATGGCCTGGATGAACATGTCGCGCGGCAGGCGCAGGGCCTGCAGGTACAGCACCGCGGGGAACACGAAGGACCCGGTCAGCCCCGTCAGCGCCCCGGTCAATGCGCCCATCAGGGGCGACAGCCAGGTTTCGTGGCGGCCCGGCGTCGGCACCTGGGGGGTGGCCAGGCTGACCGCCGAATAGGCGCACAGCAGGACCCCCAGTCCGCCGGCCAGCAGGCGCGCGTCCAGCCCCCCGGCGGCGGCGGCCACGGCCGTGGTCAGCACCCCACCCAGAAGGAGGAAGGACCACAGCCGCGCCACCAGGGCGCGGAAGTGGCCGCCCACGGCGCCCTGCCAGACGTTGGTGACCAAGGACGGCACCAGCATCAGGGTCACCGCGCGCTCGAAGTCCAGCAGGGCGGTCAGCAGGGCCAGCGAGGTGATCGGCAGGCCCATGCCGATGACGCCCTTGACGGTGCCGGCCAGCAGGAAGACCAGGCCGACGGCCAGGATGGTTTCAAGACCTGGCACGGGTTATTCGGGGCGTTCGCCGCCGATGGATACCCGGTGCAGGACCCGCTGTTGCCCCGGGTCGCCTCCAAGGCGCGTGCGCCAGGTGCAGCGGCTGTCCCACACGGCGACGGTGCCGGGTTCCCAGCGCAGGCGGCAGGTGAACTCGGCGCGGGTGCCGTGGCGGTACAGGTAGTCCAGCAGCGGCGCGCTCTCGTCCTCGGTCATGCCGTCGAAGCGGGCCGTGTGCGCCGGGCAGAGGTACAGGCTGCGCTCGCCGGTCACCGGATGGGTGCGCACCACCGGGTGGGTGGCGGTCCGCGTTTCGGCGCCGGCCCCGTCCCTGGCACCGTCCCCGGCTCCGGTCCCGTCGGCGCCCGGGCTGTCGCGGTGGACGGCGCGCAGGCCGTCCAGCACCGTCCGCAGGCCCGGCGACAGGGCGGCGTAGGCGCCGCGCAGGTCGGCCCACTGCGCCTCGCCGGCGTCGCCCGGCCCGTGGCGGGCATACAGCACCGACCCGGCCGGGGGCCGTTCCAGGAACGGCGTGTCCGACCGCCACAGGGCGCCGAAGGTGGACGGCGCGTCCGGCTCGGCGACCACGGCGACGACATCCTGGTGCTCGGGGATGGGGTCGCCGAAGGGGTAGCGGTCCACGGGCCCGAAGCGGGCGGCGAAGTTCACCTGCTCCTCGGGGGTCATGGACTGGTCGCGGAAGAACAGCACCATGTAGCGGTGGTAGGCGCGCTCGATCTCGGTCCAGGCCTGGTCGTCCAGCCGGGCCAGGTCCACCTCGGCCACCTCGGCGCCCAGGGCCGTGGACAGGGGCTTGACGGTGATGCGCTCGAAATCCAGGTCGTCGCCCATGGCGGACTCCCGCTGTGTTACAGGACGGCCTCGATCAGGAACGGACCGGGGCGCTTCAGGGACTGCTTCATCAGGTCGTCCAGGGCCTCGGCGGTCTCGGCCCGGGCGCCCTCGACCCCCATGCCCTTGGCCAGCGAGACGAAGTCCAGCGCCGGGCGGTCGATCTCCAGCATGTCGCGGGCCTTGCGCCCGGGCTCGCCATAGCCGGTGGCCTTCATCTCGCCCTTCAGGATCTGGTAGCCGCGGTTGGCGAAGATCACCGTGGTCACGTCCAGGTTCTCGCGTGCCTGGGTCCACAGGGCCTGGGGCGCGTACATGGCGCTGCCGTCGGCCTCCAGGCTGATGACCCGGCGGCCGGGGCTGGCGATGGCGGCGCCGGCGGCCATGGCCATGCCGATGCCCAGCGACCCGCTGGCCCCCGGCAGCCAGGTGTGGCGCGGGGTCCGGGGGGTGGCCTGGAAGAAGGCGCGGCCGGTGGTGATGGACTCGTCGGCGATGATGGCGTCCTCGGGGATGTTGGCGGCCAGCACGCCGGCGATGGTGTCCGGGTTCAGGGGGCCACGCGGCGCCGCGGCGGGTTCGTGGACGGCCAGGGGCAGGGTGGCGTTGCCGGCGCCCACGGCGTCGGCCAGGCGGGCCAGGGCGTCGGCCAGGTCGTGGTCGTTGCCGGCCAGGCGGGTGATGGCGCAGCCCTCGGGCAGCAGGCGCCCGGGTTTGTCCGGATAGGCGAAGAAGGCCACCGGCTCCTTGCCGCCCACCAGGATCACGTGGCGGTATTTCGCCAGCACCGGCAGGGCCTGGTCCACGGGGTAGGGGATGCGCAGGACCGGCACCCGGCCGGCGCCGCGGTCGATGCGCGGGCAGTGGGTGGGGGCCAGCAGGTCGGCCCCGGTGGCGGCGGCGATGCGCCCGGCGATGGCCAGGCCGTCGGCCAGCAGGGCGTCGCCGGCCAGCAGCACCAGGTTCGGCCCGTCGCCGCGCAGCACGTCGGCGGCGGCGGCCACGGCGGCCTCGTCCACCTTGGGCGCGGTCACCGCCACGGTGCCGCCGGGGCGGGTGTCGGTGGCCGACCAGGACACCTCGCCGGGCAGGATCATGGTCGCCACCCCGCCGGGGCGGGTCAGGGCGGCGGCCACGGCCTCGGCGGTGATGGCGGGGATCCCCTCGGGCGTGGTGCAGCGGCCGACCCAGGCCGAGAAGGGCGCGGCCACGGCGTCGATGTCCGTGGTTAGGGGCGAGTCCAGGTCCAGGTGGTAGGAGGCGTGGTCGCCGACGATGTTGACCACCGGCGAGGCGGCGCGGCGCGCGTTGTGCAGGTTCGACAGGCCGTTGGCCAGGCCCGGGCCCAGGTGCAGCAGGGTCGCCGCCGGGCGCCGGGTCATGCGGGCGTAGCCGTCGGCGGCGCCGGTGGCCACGCCCTCGTACAGGCACAGGACGCAGCGCATGCCGTCGGACCGGTCCAGCCCGCCGACGAAGTGCATCTCCGACGTGCCCGGGTTGGCGAAGCAGACGTCGATGCCGGCGCCCAGCAGGCTTTCCACCAGGCAGTCGGCGCCGGTGTAGGTGTGTCGGTCCGTGGTTGGTGCGTCCATGGCGCGCGCGCCGCCTCCCTGTCGGTTTTTTTCGGTTGTCCGAGTATCGGCGGCCACCGCCCCCAATGCAACGCCCCCGCCCCCTTGAAAAAGTTGCCAGAAAAGGTGCCAGGCACCTTTTAAAATTTCAAAAACCTTATCAAGAACGATCTATTAAAAGGTGCCTGGCACCTTTTCCTTTTTTGGGGAGGGGGCGGGGGCGGCCTGGGCGCGGCCGGTCAGGCCGACGCCGAGCAGGATCAGGGCCAGGGCCACCACCTGGTGCGTGGCCACGGTCTCGCCCAGCAGGGTCACGCCCCAGACCACACCCAGGGCCGGGATCAGGTAGTTGACCTGCGACAGGAAGGTGGCGCCCTTGCGGTCGATCAGCTTGAACAGGATGATCGCCGCCAGGGCGGTGGGGAACAGGCCCAGGTAGGCCACCGCCGCCAGCCCCCAGCCCATCTCGGCCGGGCCCGGCAGGCCGGCCAGGGGCGGCGCCAGCACCAGGGCCACGGGCACCATCTGGGCGGCGGCGCAGACCATGGTGCCGGCGGCGCGCGATTCCGGCGGCAGGGGCGGCAGCCGCTTGGCCAGCACGTTGGCGATGGCGTAACAGATGCCGCCGCCGGCCACCGCCACCTGGGCCCAGACCGAGCCGCCCAGGCCCTCCAGGGCGTCGACCCCGATCAGCACCACGACCCCGGTCATGCCCGCGCCCACGCCGGCGGCGCGCAGGGTGTTGATGCGCTCGTCGGCGGTGAAGACGTGGGCCAGCAGCACGGTGGCGATGGGCATGAAGGCCATCAGGATGGCGGCCAGGCCGCTGCCGATGGTGGTCTCGCCCCAGGCGATCAGGAAGAACGGCGCCGTGTTGCCGAACAGGCCGATGAAGAACAGCGTCACCCAGGCGCCACCGCGCCCGGGCAGGGAGACCCCGCGCAGGCGCGCATAACCCCACAGCACCGCGGCCGCCAGCAGGATGCGGGCCGCGGTCAGCAGCACCGGCGGCACCGTGGCCACGGCCACCTTGATGGCGGCGAAGGAGGACGACCACAGCAGCGCCAGGGCCAGCAGCATCAGGTAGGGCAGCAGGCGGTTCACGGCGCCCCCCGGGCCCGGCGCCGGGCCGGCAGGGCGGCCAGCAGCAGGGCCGACAGGACCACGGCGGCGCCGACCATCTGCTGCGGGCTCAGGCGCTCGTCCAGCAGCAGGGCGGCGGCGGCGATGGAGACCAGGGGCTCCAGGTTCAGCACCAGGGCCGCCCGTGCCGGGCCGGCGGCCCGGGCGGCGGCGAACATGGCGACCACGGCCACGGCGCCGACCGCCATGACCCCGCCGAACCCGGCCCAGCCCGCGGCCGCCCCTGGCCAGGACGGCCCGCCCAGCAGGACCAGGGCCAGGGCGAACAGGGGCAGGGCCAGAAGGTTGGTGTGGAACGACAGGCGCAGGGGGCCGAGCCGCTCGGCCGCCCGGGCGCCGCACAGCATCAGCCCGGCCTGTCCCACGGCCCCGGTCAGGGCCAGGGCGATGCCGCGCGGGTCCAGCACCTGAAGCTGCGGGCCCAGGGCCAGGGCCAGCCCGGCGAAGGCGGCGACGAAGGCGAGGCCCTGGCGCCGGCCCGGGCGCGGGCCGCCGGTCAGCGGTGCCACCGCCGCCACCATCAACGGGAAGGTGTAGAACAGCAGCGCCGCCAGCCCGACGGGGATGAAGGCCACGGCGCCCAGGTAGCCCAACCCCTGCAGGGCCAGCAGCACGGGCATGGGCGCCAGCCGGCCCCAGGCCGCCCGCGGCGCCGCCAGGGCCGCCGCCGGCGCCGTCCGCCCGGCGAGGGCCAGCACCGCCGCGAACAGGCAGGCCGCCGCCAGGGTGCGGGCCAGGATCACGGTGACCGGGGTGGCGCCGGTGTCGTAGGCGACCCGGGCGAAGGTCGTGGACAGGCCGTAGAACCCGGCGGTCAATACCGCCAGGCCGACGCCCAGCACCGGGCGGTGCCCGGACTCGGACCCGTCCGCGCCGTCCCCCCCGGCCGGGGTCACTTGTGGGTGGCTGCCGCCACGGTGCCGCGCAGGGTGGCCGATCCCGGATTGGACACCTGGCGGCGGATCAGGATGTCGGTGGCGCTGGTCGGCCGGCCGTAATAGGCCTGGTTCCAGTCCGGCTTGGCGTTGACGATGGCGCCCTCCACATTCAGGCCGCCGAACAGCCCCTTGCTGCGCGAGAAGGCCAGCACGTCGGCGGTGGCCGCCTTGGCGCCGGCGCCCACGGGGCCGGCGGCGACCGACACGTCGCCGCCCAGCTTGAACGAGGTGGACAGCAGGGAATCGACCCCGGCGTCGGTCATGACCACCAGTATCACCTCGGACAGCTCGGCGCCGATCTGCAGCCCGAAGGTCATGGAGCCGATGGCGTAGAACGCGGGCTGGCTCCAGTCGCCGGTCTTGGGGTCGCGCGCCAGCAGCACGCCGCGGCCGCCGGAGCCGCCGAAGATGAACCCGCCGCGCACCATCTTGGGCACGATCAGCAGGGCCCGGGCCTGGGGCGCGTGGTCGCGGAACCAGGTCATCTCCGGGTCGGCGACGAACCGCTTCAGGGACTCGTCGGCGGCGGTGACCAGCGCCTGGGGCTCGGGCTTGTCGGTGTCCTTCTCGGCGCGCGCCGGCGGCGGCGCGGCGGCGAAGCCCAGGACCAGGCAGATGACCAGGATTGCGGCGCGGACGTTCATGCGGGCCTCCCCCGAATTCGTGGCGGTTTTTCAGGCAGCTTGCGCCAAAGGGGAAAAGGTGGTCAAGGGCCCCGTGCCCGGGTTGCCCGTACAGGCGGCGTCAGACTATTTTCGCCAGCAGCCAGAAGATGGCGACCCAGGCCAGGGCCGAGACGCCGAGCTGCAGCCAGACCGCGGCGCGCTGGGACAGGCGCGCGGCGTCGGCGTCGCTGCTTGCGGACCCCAGGGGCGGGGCGGTGATTGGCGCCATCTCGTCATCCTCCTCGGATTCCCGCGGGGGAATTGCCCGATTCGCCCACCAGCCTACGTCGCAAAAAGTTAACAAACCATGGCATAGGTACCGGAGGCCGATCACGATTCCGTGGCCATTCGGCCATCCTGCCTGCTTTCGGAATTGGAAAACTTAACCGGCGTCAACTTCTCGAAAAAAGGGAAAAAGTTGATCGAAACGCCCCATTCAGGCCGGATCAGCAGATGCGGGGCAACTGTTCGCCGGCCAGCCAGTCGATGATTCGCAGGCCGCCCAGGGCCGTTTCCATCTGCACGAAGCCGAGGTCGTCGGCGCGCACCTCGCCGATGACGGCGGCATCGCGGCCCAGGGGGTCGGCGCGCATGGCCGCCAGCAGCCGGTCGGCGTCGGCCGGGTCGCAGACGGCGACCAGCTTGCCCTCGTTGGCCACGTTGACCGGGTCCAGGCCCAGCAGCTCGCAGGCGCCGCGCACGGCCGGGCGCACCGGGATGGCGGCCTCGCGCACCACCATGCCGACGCCCGACTGGCGGGCGATCTCGTTCAGGGTCGCGGCCAGGCCGCCGCGGGTGGGGTCGCGCAGGACGCGGATGCCCGGCACCGCCGCCACCATGGCCGCCACCAGGTGGTTCAGCGCCGCGCTGTCCGACAGGATGTCGGTGTCGAAGGTCAAGTTCTCGCGCCGCGACATGACGGCGACCCCGTGGTCGCCCAGGGTGCCCGACAGCAGGATGGCGTCGCCGGGCCGGGCATGGGCGCCAGAGATGTCGACGCCCTCGGGCACCAGGCCGACGCCGGCGGTGTTGATGTAGACGCCGTCGCCCTTGCCGCGCTCGACGACCTTGGTGTCGCCGGTGACCACGGCGACCCCGGCCCCGCGCGCCGCCGCCGCCATGCTGTCGATGATCCGCGCCAGGTCGGCCAGCGGGAACCCTTCCTCCAGCACGAAGCCGGCGGACAGGTACAGCGGCCGGGCACCCGACATGGCCACGTCGTTGACCGTGCCGTGCACGGCCATGGAGCCGATGTCGCCGCCGGGGAAGAACAGGGGCGAGACCACGAAGCTGTCGGTGCTCATGACCATGCGCCCGGCGGGCACGTCGAAGGCGGCCTGGTCGTTGCCCTGGCGCAGCAGGTCGTTGTCGAAGGCGGCGATGAACAGCTCCTCGACCAACTGCGCCATGGCCCGGCCGCCGGCGCCGTGGGCCATGTCCACCCGGCCCCCGGTCAGGTCGAGCTTGCGCGGGAACGGGCGGTTGGGCATCAGGCGCTTTCCCGCGCCGGCGCCGCGTCGCGGAAGCGGCCATAGGTCCAGTGCGCGGCGCAGGCGCCCTCGGACGACACCATGCAGGAACCCAGCGGCGTCTCGGGCGTGCAGGCGGTGCCGAACAGCTTGCAGTCGGCGGGCCGCTTGACCCCGCGCAGGATGGGGCCGCACTGGCAGGCCTTGTGGTCGGGGACGGCCAGGGGCGGCACGTCGAACAGGCGCTCGGCGTCCCACCGGGAGTAGGCGTCGCGGATGCGCAGGGCCGAATGGGGCACCAGGCCCAGGCCGCGCCATTCGAAGGTGGGGCGCGGCTCGAACACCTGGGCCATCAGCGCCTGGGCCTTGGCGTTGCCGTCGCGGGTGACGGCGCGGGTGTACTCGTTCTCCACCTGGTGGCGGCCGTCGTTCACCTGGCGCACCAGCATCAGCACCGCCTGCAGCACGTCCAGGGGCTCGAACCCGGCGATGACCACGGGCTTGCCGTGGTCGGTGGCGAACACCTCGTAGGGCCGGCTGCCGATGACCGTGCTGACGTGGGCCGGGCCGACGAATCCGTCCAGGGGCACGGCCGCGGCGCCGGGTGCGTCGGGGCTGTCCAGGATGGCCTGCATGGCCGCCGGGGTCAGGACGTGATTGCAGAAGACCGAGAAGTTGTCCAGGCCCGCCGCCGCCGCCTGCAGCAGCGCCAGCGCCGTGGGCGGGGTGGTGGTCTCGAAGCCGATGGCGAAGAACACCACGCGCCGGTCCGGCTCGTCGCGAGCGATGCGCAGGGCGTCCATGGTCGAATAGACCATGCGCACGTCGGCGCCGTCGGCCCGGGCCCGCAGCAGCGACCGGCCCCCAGCCGCCGGCACCCGCATCAGGTCGGCATAGGTGCACAGCGTCACCCCGGGTTCGCGGGCGATGGCGATGGCGTTCTCGATGCGGCCCACGGGCAGGACGCAGACCGGGCAGCCGGGGCCGTGGATCATGGTCACGGCGGCGGGCAGCAGGTCCTCGACTCCGAATCGGGCGATGGCGTGGGTGTGGCCGCCGCAGAATTCCATCAGGTTGTAGCGCCGGTCCGGGCGGACCTCGGCGTGGATGCTGCGCGCCAGGTTGCGGGCCAGGTCGCCGTCGCGGAATTCCTCGATGTACTTCACGGCGCGGCCTCGATCTCCGCCACCTGGGCGAACAGGGCCAGGGTCTTTTCGGCCTCGGCGGGGTCCAGCTTGGACAGGGCGTAGCCCACGTGGACGATCACGTAGTCGCCCACGGCCACGTCCTCGACCAGGCCCAGGGATATCTCCTTGCCGACGCCGCCCAGGTCGACCCGGGCCATGTCGCCGTCCAGCAGGTCGGTCACGCGGGCGGGGATGGCGAGGCACATGGTCGGTCCTCCCGGTTCAGGCCACGGTCTGCGCCGCGACCCAGGCCTGGCCCAGGCTGACCCCCGGGTCGCCGGGGGAGACCCGCCCGTGGCGCAGCACGGTCATGCCCCGCGCCGCCAGGCCCTCGGCCACCAGGCGGGTCAGGACGCGGTTGAAGAAGCAGCCGCCGCTGAGCCCCACGGTCGCCACCCCGGCGGCCGCGGCCCAGTCCACCAGGGCGGCGGCCAGGGTGCCGTGGAACAGGTCGGCGCCGTCGGCCGGGTCGCGGCCGGGCAGGGTGTCCATCAGCGGCAGCAGGTCGAGCACGCCGTCCTCCAGGGTCCAACCGTCCGCCATGACCCGGGGTCGGGTGACCAGGGATTCCAGCTCCATGGGCGCCTGGCCCTCGAATTCGGCCACCGGGCGCAGGCCGAGCAGGCCGCAGGCGGCGTCGAACAGGCGCCCGGCGCTGCTGGTGGGCGGGCAGTTCAGGTTCCGGTCCAGGACCTGTTCCAGCATGGCGGCGTGGGGCTGGCCGGCGAAACGGGCGGCGATCTCGCCGCCGCGGCCCAGGCGATGCAGCACGGCGGCGCCCATGCGCCAGGGTTCGCGTGCCGCCACGTCGCCGCCGGGCTGGGGCAGGGGCGCCAGGTGGCCCCGGCGCGCGTATCCGGCGCCGTCCAGGTACAGCAGCTCGCCGCCCCAGGACTGGTCGCCGGGGCCGAGGCCGAACCCGTCCAGCGCCAGCCCCAGCAGGGGGCCGGGGTGGCCGTTCTCGGCGGCCACGGCGGCGATGTGGGCCTGGTGGTGCTGTACCGGCACCGGCGCCAGGCCCAACTCCAGCTCCAACTCCAGCCCCAGGCCCTGGGCCAGGCGGGTGGAGTGGAAGTCGGGGTGCAGGTCGTGGCCGGCGGCGCGGGGCGCGACCCCGGTCTCGTCCAACAGGCGCGCCAGCGTGTCCTCGTAGGCGGCGATGGCCGCCGCGCTGTCCAGGTTGCCCACGTCATGGGAGACCCAGGCCCGGTCGCCGTCCACCACCGCCACCGTGGCCTTCAGGAACGGCCCCATGCCGACGGCCGGCGGCACGGCGAAGGGCAGGCGCAACGCCGTGGCGACGACGCTGTCGGCGCGGGCCCGGGCCAGGCTCATCGGCTGCCGCTCCGCCGCCCGGGCCAGGCCGCGGCCAGGAAGGCGTCGCGCCGGGCGGTGATCCAGGCGTACCAGTCGGCCAGCCCCTGGCCGGTGGTGGCCGAGGTGCGCACCACTTCCATGTCCGGGCGGATGCGCCGGGCGTACTCGACGCAGCGGTCGACGTCGAAGTCCACGTAGGGCAGCAGGTCGATCTTGTTGATCACCATGACGTCGGCGGCGGCGAACATGTCGGGGTACTTGAGCGGCTTGTCCGCGCCCTCGGTGACCGACAGGATCACCGCCTTGTGGGCCTCGCCCAGGTCGAAGGCGGCGGGGCAGACCAGGTTGCCCACGTTCTCGATGAACAGCAGGCCGCCGGCTTCCAGGCCCAGGCCGTCCAGGGCGTGGCCGACCATGTGGGCGTCCAGGTGGCAGCCCTTGCCGGTGTTGACCTGGATCGCCGGCACCCCGGTTTCGCGGATGCGGTCGGCGTCCAGCACCGTCTGCTGGTCGCCCTCGATGACGGCGATGGCGCGGCGCGCTTTCAGGTCGGCCACGGTGCGCGCCAGCAGGGTGGTCTTGCCCGAGCCCGGCGACGACACCAGGTTCAGGGCGAAGATGCCCTGGGCCGCCAGGCGGGCCCGGTTGGCGGCGGCGTGGGCGTCGTTGAGGCTCAGGATGTCGCGTTCCACCTGGACGATCCGCTCGGGGTCCAGGCCGGCCAGGTGGACGGCGGCCAGGCCGCCGCCGTGGGGGTCGGCGTGGGTGTGGTGGTGACCTTCGTGGACGTGGTGTCCGTGGTGGTGGTGGCCCTCGATCCGGGGTTCGTCATTGCCGCAGCCGCAAACGGTGCACATCACACCACCTCCAGTTCCTTGACCCGCAGTTCGTCGCCCTCGACCACCTGCAACTGGTAGCCGCCGCACCGGGGGCAGGCGTCGTACCGGTTGCGGACCGGCACGTTTTCCGAGCAGCGCGCGCACCAGGCCTTGCCCGCCGTGCGGATGACTTCCAGCATGGCGCCTTCGGCCAGCGTTCCCCGGGTCGCCGCGTCGAAGCAGAACGCCAGGGCCTCGGGCTCGGCGTGGGACAGAACGCCCACTTCCAGCCAGACCTTGGTCACCCGGTCGAAGTTCTGGCGGCGCGCCTCGTCGGCGAGGATGCGCAGCACGCCTTCGATGAGCGACATTTCATGCATCGACGGATACCCCCAATCCGGGCCCGGCGTCGATGACCGAGGTCAAAGGGCGCTTCGCATTTGTTGTTTTTGCCGCGCGCCGGGTCCCGGCGGCATTATCGCAGCGGCCGGGCCCGGCCCAAAGGGCTTTTCCTACAGGCGGGGGGCGACGAAGTCGGGCCAGATGCCGCTGTCGGCGGCCAGGGCCAGGGGGTCGCGGCCGCGGGTGAAGCCGGTTTCCACCAGCATGGCCCGCAGGCCGGCGGCGCGGGCGCCCAGGATGTCCGTGTGCGGGGTGTCGCCCACGGCCAGCATGCGCGCCGGCGGGACATGGGGGTGGCGCGCCTTGACCAGGTCGTAGACGCCGCCATGGGGCTTGCCGATGAACGCCGGCGTCACCCCGGCGGCGGCGCCGGCCCAGTGCAGGTAGAACCCGGGCTCGGCGGTCATGCCGCCGCCCTGGGGGCAGGCCACGTCGGGGTTGGCCACCAGCACCGGGCGCGGCGCGGCGCACAGGCTGTCGGTCAGGGCCCGCTGCGCCGCCGTCGTCCAGGTGTCGGAATCCAGGAACAGGATGCCCGCCACGGCGTCATAGGCGGCGCGGTCCCGGTCCAGGCGCGGTAGGGCGTCCAGCCGCTGGGGATAGGGCAGGGGCCAGCTTGCCACCACGCCCCAGCCGTCGAACCGGTCCAGGTGGTCGGGCAGCAGGTCGGTGCCGGCGACGATGGCGTCGGCGGCGAAGTCGTAGCCGCGCTGCGCGCTGCGCGCCGCCACCTGCGCCTTGTCGCCCGAGGCGTCGTTGGTCAGCACGCAGACCGCCTTGCCCGCCGCCTGCAGCTCGGCCACCGCGGCCTGGGCGAAGGGGAAGCCGTCGCCGCCGTCGTGCAGCACGCCATAGGCGTCCAGCACGATCAGGTCAAAGTCGCCGGCCACCTCGCGCAGGCCGGAAACCCGGCGCGGCCGCACCGCCGGCGCCTTGGCCGGCAGGTAGGCCTCGGCGGCCCGGTAGGTGCGCCAGGCGGTGTCGAAGTCGATGGGCAGCACGGCTCAGGCGGTCCGCGCCGCCGCCGCCCGGGTCGGCAGGAACAGGGTGCCGGCGGCGGCGATCGCCACCATCAGGGCCGAGACCCACAGGCAGGCGGCCAGGCCGGCGGCCTGATAGACCAGCCCCGACAGCAGGGTGCCCAGCAGCCGCCCGGCGGCGTTCGCCATGTAATAGAAACCCACGTTCAGGGCCACCTTGTCGTGGTCGGAATAGGCCAGGATCAGGAACGAATGTACCGCCGAGTTCATGGCGAACACCACCCCGAACAGGCCCAGGCCCCCCAGCACCAGCCAGCGCGCGTCCAGGCCCGCCTGCAGGCCGAGCGCGATCAGCGCCGGCAGGGCGGCCAGGACGAAGCCCCAGACCCGCGCCGCCAGGGCGCCGCTGGCGGCTGAGCCGGCATTGCGCAAAAACCGGGGCGCGGCGGCCTGGACGATGCCGTAGCCGATCACCCAGGCGGCCATGAAGCCGCCCACCTGGGCGAAGGACCAGCCCAGCACGGCGGACAGGAACACCGGCACGCCGACCACGAACCACACGTCCCGCGCCCCGAACAGGAACAGGCGCGCCGCCGACAGCACGTTGATCTCGCGGCTCTTGGAAAAGAGCTGCCGCGCGCCCGGCTTCTGCTTGGTCCGGCCCAGGTCCCCTTTCAGGGTGCCCAGTGCCGCCACCAGGACCAGGGCCAGCATGGCGGCCATGGCCCACAGGGCCCACTGGAACCCGAGCCCGCCCAGCAGCACCCCGCCCAGGAAGAAGCCGAGCCCCTTCAGCGCGTTCTTGGACCCGGTCAGCAGGGCCACCCACTTGAACAGCAGGCCCTCGCCGCCCTCCCGGACCACCAGCTTGACGGCGCTCTTCGAGCTCATCTTGGTCAGGTCCTTGGCCACCCCCGACAGCGCCTGGCAGCCCATGACGTAGGCCACCGAGACCGCCAGCGCCCATTCCGGCCGCGCCAGGCTGAGCAGGGCCAGGGCCACGATCTGCACCGCCAGCCCGGCGTACAGGGTGACCTTGAGCCCCAGGCGCGCGGCGATCCAGCCGCCCACCAGGTTGGTGACGATGCCCATGAACTCGTACAGCAGGAACAGGAAGGCGATGTCCACCGGCGAGAAGCCGAGCTCGTGGAAATGCAGCAGCACCAGCATGCGCAGGGCGCCGTCGGTCAGGGTGAAGGCCCAGTAGGCGGCGGTGACGGCGGCGTAGCCGCGCAGGTCGGAGGAATGGCTGGCCATGGCGGGTGCCCTCACCCCCCCGCGCTGCGCGCGGGTCCCCCCCTCTCCCAGGGGGAGAGGGAAAGGACGGCGCGCTGCGAATACCCTCTCCCGGGGGGAGAGGGAGGGACCCGCGCGCAGCGTGGGAGGGTGAGGGCGCTCACCGAAGACTCCCCGCCACCTTGCCGGCCAGCTCGGCCATGCGGTTCACGTAGCCGACCTCGTTGTCGTACCAGGCCAGGACCTTGACCTGGGTGCCGTCCACCACCATGGTCGCCGGCCCGTCGACGATGCCCGAGCGGGTGTCGTTGGTGTAGTCGGCGGACACCAGGGGCCGGGTCTCGAAGCCCAGGATGCCAGCCAAGGGCCCGGTGGCGGCGGCGGCGAACAGGCCGTTGACCTCCTCGACCGTGGTCGGGCGCGAAACCTCGAACACGCAGTCGGTCAGCGAGGCGTTCAGCAGCGGCACGCGCACGGCGAGGCCGTTCAGCTTCCCCTTCAGGTCCGGGTAGATCATGGTGATGGCCGTGGCCGAGCCGGTGGTGGTGGGGATCAGCGACATCAGCCCCGAGCGGGCCCGGCGCAGGTCCTTGTGGCCGATGTCGACCATGACCTGGGTGTTGGTGACGTCGTGGATGGTGGTGATGGCGCCGTGCACGATGCCCAGGTTCTCGTGCACCACCTTGACCACCGGCGCCAGGCAGTTGGTGGTGCAGGATGCGGCGGTCACAAGGTCATGTTTTTCAGGGTCGTACAGGTCATCGTTGATGCCCTGCACGATATTAAGCGCGCCCTCCTTGACCGGCGCGGCGACCACCACCTTGCGCACCCCGCCATCGAAGTAGGGTTGCAGCAGTTCGGGCGTGCGGAAGGCGCCGGTGCATTCCAGCACCAGGGCGCAGCCGGCCGCCGCCCAGGGCACGGCGCCGGGGGTGTCGTGGCCGGAAAACCCGACGCTCCGACCGGCCACCGAGAAGGCGCCGTCGCCGGCGGCGATGCCGCGGTCCCAGCGGCCGTGCACGCTGTCGAATTCCAGCAGGTGGGCGGCCGTTTCCGGGCCGCCGCGGATCTCGTTGACGTGGACCACCCGCAGCCCCAGTTCGGGCCGGTCGTGGATGGCGCGGAACACCAGCCGCCCCATGCGGCCGAAGCCGTTGATGCCGATCTGTACGGTCATGTCGTGTCCTCCCCCTCGTCAGGCCGGAAACAGGTGCCGGGTGCGGTTGGCCAGGGCCACCAGGGACAGCATCACCGGCACCTCCACCAGCACGCCGACCACCGTGGCCAGGGCGGCGCCGCTGTCCAGGCCGAACAGGCCGATGGCCACGGCCACCGCCAGCTCGAAGAAGTTGGAGGTGCCGATCAGGGCCGCCGGCGCGGCCACGGCGAAGGGCACCCGCCACCACAGCCCCCACAGGTAGGCGACGGCGAAGATGCCGTAGCTCTGCACCAGCAGCGGCAGGGCGATCAGGCCGATCAGCAGCGGCTGGGCCAGGATGGTCGGCCCCTGGAAGGCGAACAGCAGGACCACGGTGGCCAGCAGCCCGATCACCGAAAAGGGCTTCAGCCGCCCGGTGAAGGCGGCCACGTCGGCGGCGCTGCCGCGGCGCATCAGGGCGGCGCGGGTGGCGGCGCCGGCGGCCAGGGGCAGGACCACGTACAGCGCGACGCTGAGCAGCAGGGTCGACCAGGGCACCGCCACCTCGGCGACCCCCAGCAGGAAGGCGACGATGGGGGCGAAGGCGAACACCATGACGATGTCGTTGATGGACACCTGCACCAGGGTGTAGGTGGCGTCGCCGCGGGTCAGGTGGCTCCACACGAAGACCATGGCCGTGCACGGCGCGGCGCCCAGCAGGATCAGGCCGGCGATGTATTCCTTGGCGTCGGCGGGCGGGATCAGGCCCTTGAACAGGACCTGGAAGAACAGCACCCCCAGGGCCGCCATGGTGAACGGCTTCAGGCCCCAGTTGACGGTCAGGGTGATGGCCAGCCCCTTGGGCCGCTCGCCGATGTGGCCCAGGCTGGCGAAGTCCACGTTGACCATCATGGGGTAGATCATGACCCAGATCAGCACCGCCACCGCCAGGTTGACCTGGGCCACCTCCAGGGCCGCGACGGCGGCGAACAGGCCGGGCGCCAGGCTGCCCAGGGCCAGGCCGGCGGCGATGCACAGCGCCACCCACAGGCTCAGCCAGCGTTCGAACAGCCCCATGGCGGCGGAGTCCGCATCCCGGCCGTGGCCCGGCGCCCGATCGACGGTGGTGGACATGGCCCTCCCTTCCCCCGGTACCCCTCCGCCCCGGCTCAGCCGCAGGAGAAGGGGGTGGCGAACTGGGTGCCGCACATCTCGGGGTGGCCCTGGCAGCAGTCCTCGGTCAGGAAGGTCAGCAGCAGGCGCACACCCTCGACATGGGGGGCGTAGATGACGTTGCGCGCGTCGCGCCACGAGCGCAGCAGACCCGCCGATTCGAGCCGCGACAGGTGCGCCGACAGGGTCGACGGCGGCACCCCCAGCCGGGCCGAGATCTCGCCGGCCCGCAGCCCCGACGGCCCCTGGCGCACCAGCAGGCGGAACACGTCCAGCCGGGTGTCGTGGGCCAGGGCGGCGAAGGCTTTGACGGCGTTCTTGGATTCCATAGTTCTATATTTCCCGAAATATCGAATTATTCAAGCGAAAATCCGGTGACAGGGGCGCCGCGCGGCGGCAGATCAGGCCGTGCGGTGGATCAGGTGGTAGCCGAAGGCGGTTTCCACCACGTCGCTGACCCCGCCCACGTCGAGGGCGAAGGCCGCGTCCTCGAACTCGGGCACCATGGCGCCGCGGCCGAAGCTGCCCAGGTCGCCGCCGCTGGCGCGGGACGGGCAGTCCGAGTAGCTGCCGGCCAGGTCGGCGAAATCGGCGCCGCCGTCGATCTGCGCCTTCAGGTCCTCGATACCGGCCAGGGCGTCGGCCTTGCTGCGATCGGCCGACGACCGTTCGGACCCGGCGTACATGAGCAGGATGTGGGAGGCGCGGACTTGGTCGGTCATGGGAAATCTCCGATTGGCGTTGCGGTCAGGCTTCTTCGAACGTGCCCGGACGGGGCAGGATGCCCGTTCCGCCGCAGGTCCGGCAAGGGACAATCTGGTCGGGCCGGAAGTTGTCCGGGTCGCGGCGCCAGTCGCCGCTGCGTTGTGCCGTCAGGCTGCCGGCGCCGGCGCAGGACGGGCAGTCGCCGAACGGGTTGTCCGCCGCCGGCGGCGGCGGGGCCGCCGTCTGCGCCGCGCGGCGCCGTTCGCGGCCGCGGCCGCGCAGCTTGCGCCGGCGATCCCGCAGCACGCCCAGCAGGGCGAACTTCTCGGGGTCGGTGAGGGTCCGCCAGGCCTTGATCTCGTCCTTGTCGCGCAGGCAGCCGAGGCAGAGCCCGTTGTCGGGGTCAAGCTCGCACACGCCGGTGCAGGGCGAGGGGATGTCGGTGATGTGCTGGGTCATGGGGCGGCTTCGGTCGTCGGGCTGGCGTCGTCGGGCGGGTGAACCGCAGAGGTGGGGACGCCGGACCCGGGGATCAAGGCCGCCGCCGGCCCTATTTGTCGTCGCCCTCGTCGGACTCGTCGTCCAGGTCGGCCTTGGACAGGGAGCGCACGAACTGGAACAGGCGGCTGCGCACCAGGGGGTCGCGGATGCGGAAATAGTTGTGCATCAGCTCGATGGCCTCGCGCGACGACATGGGGTCGTGGTCGAACACGGCGACCTCTTCGGCCAGGCCCGGCGCGGCGGCGCCCGACTGGGCGTCGAAATCGGGCATGCCCTCGAAGAAGAAGCCGACCTCCACACCCAGAGTGCGGCCGATCTTGTACAGGTTACTGGCACCGATGCGGTTGGCGCCGTTCTCGTACTTCTGCACCTGCTGAAACGTCACGCCGATGGCCTCGCCCAGCTTGGTCTGGCTGAGCCGCAGACCCATGCGCCGGGCCCGCACCCGCGACCCCACGTATTTGTCGATGGGATCGGGGCCATCCTCGATGACTTTTCTGCGTTTCATTTGGGTACTCTCGAACTCGCGACGGGAATTCCGGGAAAGCATGAAGGGCGGACAATGGCCCGTCAATTGCGCTGCGCCACGGACCTTGAATATGAAATACGGGAGTATGTTGCAATGCTAATCAGTTGCCATACTACCATTTTTTTCGCTTTGCCGTACCCATGACGTGCGCTTGCGATTTATTTACCCGTTGTTGTCGCGGCCAGTCCCCGATCCAGGTCGCGGAGGAGGTCGTCGGCTGTTTCCAGGCCGATGGACAGGCGCACCACGTCGGGTCCGGCGCCGGCCGCGACCTGCTGTTCGGGGCTCAACTGCCGGTGGGTGGTCGAGGCCGGATGCAGGATCAATGAGCGTGTGTCGCCGATATTGGCCAGGTGCGAGAACAGCTCCACCGACTCGACCAGCCGGACCCCGGCCTCGAATCCGCCCTTCAGCCGGCAGGTGAACACCGACCCCGGCCCCCGCGGCAGGTACTTGCGCGCCAGGTCGTGGTACGGGCTGGACGGCAGGCCGGCATAGGACACCCCGGCCACCGCCGGGTGGCCTTCCAGGAACTCGGCCACGGCCTGGGCGTTCTGCACGTGGCGCTCCATGCGCAGGTGTAGGGTCTCGATCCCGGTGATGGTGTAGAAGGCGTTGGCCGGCGACAGGGTCGGCCCGAAATCGCGCAGGGCCACGGCCCGGGCCTTGGTGGTGAATCCGAAGTCGCCGAAGGTCTCGTAGAAGGTCAGCCCGTGGTAGGCGGGCTCGGGCTGCGTCATGCAGGGGAACTTGTCGTTCTGGGCCCAGTCGAAGCGGCCGGACTCGACCACCGCGCCGCCCACCGACGTGCCGTGGCCGCTGAGGAACTTGGTGGTGGAGTGGACGACGATGTCGGCGCCCCACTCGAACGGCCGGCACAGGTAGGGCGTGGCCATGGTGTTGTCGACGATCAGCGGGATCCCCGCCTCGCGGGCGATGGCGGCCACCGGCTCGACGTCGACCACGATGCCGCCCGGGTTGGCCAGGATCTCCAGGAAAATGGCCTTGCACTTGGGCGTCAGGGCGCGGCGGAAGTTCTCGGGGTCCGTGGGGTCGACGAAGTGGCAGGTCCAGCCCAGCTTCTTGAAGCTGAGCCCGAACTGGGTGATCGAGCCGCCGTACAGGTTGCGCGAGGCCACGAACTCGTCGCCCGGTCCCAGCAGGGTGAAGAAGGTCAGGAACTGGGCGGCGTGGCCCGAGGCGGCGCAGACGGCGGCGCGGCCGTCCTCCAGGTTGGCGATGCGCTCCTCCAGCACCGACACGGTGGGGTTGGTCAGGCGCGAATAGATGAAGCCGAAGGTCTGCAGGTTGAACAGGTCGGCGGCGTGGTCCACGTCGTCGAACACGTAGGACGTGGTCTGGAAGATGGGCGTGTTGCGCGCGCCCGTGGTGGGGTCGGGCCGGGCGCCGGCATGGATGGCGCGGGTCTCGAAGCCGAAACCGGGCGGTCTGGCCTTGCCGTCGTCGTCGCTCACGGCCGCGGTCCCGGCCGCTTGGACGAGATGATGCCGGAATTGACGCCGCCCCAGCCCAGCTCGCCGAACAGGCGCCCGTACTCGATCTTGGGGCAGCGGTCCATGACCACCGTCAGGCCCGCCGCCTCGGCCCGGGCCGCGGCGTCGTCGTTGCGCACGCCGAGCTGCATCCAGATCACCTGGATGCCCTTTTCCTCCTTCAGGGCGATGGCCGCGTCGGTGATGGGGCCGGCGGCCTCGGACGAGCGGAAGATGTCCACCATCTCGAAGCGGCCGGGGATTTCCTTGAGCGAGGCGTAGACCGTTTCGCCCAGGATCTCCTTGCCGGCCACGCCGGGGTTCACCGGGATCACTCGGTATCCCTTGCCCTGCAGGTACTTGGCGGCGAAGTTCGACGGCCGTACCCACTTGGGCGACAGGCCGACCATGGCGATGGTGCGCACGGACTTGAGGATCCCGCGCAGGTCCGCGTCGTCATAGGCGAGGGGGGTGCTCACCGGCGTCGCGTCCGTCACCGGCCCTTCCACTCGGGCATGGGCTGCTTGGCGTTGAAGGCGTCGACCCCGTCCTGGGCGTCCTCGGTCATCATGTTGCAGGTCATGGTGTCGGCGGCCAGGGCGTAGGCGGCCTCCAGGCCCTCCTCGATCTGGCGGTAGAACAGGTCTTTGCCCAGGGCGATCGAGACCGGCGTCTTGGCCGCCACCTTGGCCGCCAGGGCGGCCACGGCGGCGTCCAGCTCGTCGGCCGGTACGTGGTGGTTGATCAGGCCGTAGGACTTGGCCGTGGGCGCGTCGATGAAGTCGCCGGTCATCAGCATCTCCATGGCCTGCTTGCGCGGCAGGTTGCGGGTCACGGCGACCATGGGGGTCGAGCAGAACAGCCCCACGTTGATGCCCGAGGTGGCGAACCGGGCGCCGTCGGCGGCGATGGCCATGTCGGCCTGGGCGACGAGCTGGCAGCCGGCGGCGGTGGCCACGCCGTGGACCTTGGCGATCACAGGCTGGGGGATGCGGGTCAGGCTGGTCATGACCTTGGCGCACTGCTCGAACAGGGCCTTCATGGCCTCGCGCGACGGGTCGGCGCGCATCTCCTTCAAGTCGTGGCCGGCGCAGAACGCCCGGCCGTTGGCGGCCAGGACCACCACCCGCACCGACCGGTCGTCCTTCAGGGCGTCCAGCTCGTCCTGCAGGGCGGCCAGCAGGGCCACCGACAGGGCGTTGAACTTGTCCGGCCGGTTCAGGGTCAGGGTGGCGACGCCGTCGGCGTCGGCGCGCAGCAGGACGGGCGCGTCGGTTTGGGTCTGGGGCTGGGCCTGGGCGGTCATTGGAATGCCTCTTGGGTGTGGTGGTTGGGCGCCAAAAGATGGCGCGACCATACACCAACCGGCGGGACCTTGGCAAAATTGACGTTAACGTAAACGTTAAATACTGTGGGCCTCCACCACGGCCTTACAGGGAGAACAGGGCATGCCGGCCATCACCGTCGAGGAATTCAACACCATCATCCGCGAGGAGCTGCCGTGGGGAAACGAGATCGGCATGCTGGCGGACACCATCGGCGACGGCACCGCGACCCTGCGCCTGCCCTTCGGCAGCAACTTCCTGCGACCCGGCGGCACCGTGGCCGGGCCGATCATGATGGGCCTGGCCGACGCCTGCATGTACGCCGCCGCCCTGTCGCGCCTGGGCCCGGTGAAGCTGGCGGTGACCACCAGCCTGAACATCAACTTCCTGCACCGGCCCGTGCCCGCCGACCTGCTGGCCGAGGGCCGGGTCTTGAAGCTGGGCAAGCGGCTGGCGGTGATGGACGTGACCATCCATTCCGACGGCCACGACGAGCCGGTGGCCCACGCCACCGGAACCTACTCGATCCCGCCCTACAAGGACTGACCGCGCGGCGCCCGCGGGGTCAGTCCACCAGCGAGCCGTCGGCGGCAAAGAACGGGTGCGGGCCGTCGAAGGCGCCGACGGCGCTGACGTGGCTGACCACCAGGCCGTCGGTGCCGTAGCGGAACAGGCGCACCAGGGGCGGGTCCAGGGTGAAGCTGGACGGCCCCGCCGGGTCCAGGTCCAGGGTCACGGCATGGGCCGAGTTGGGGGCGATGGACACGCCGATGCCCCGGATCACCGTTTCCGACGGCCGGTGCACGTGGCCGCAGGCCACGTGGCGCACCTGGGGATGGCGGGCCAGCACGTCGAACAGGTCGGCGCCGTTGCGCAGGTTCTGCACGTCCATGTGGCGGATGCCGGTCTCGAACGGCGGGTGGTGCATGAAGATCAGGGTCGGCCGGTCCGGCGCCGCCGCCAGGCAGGCGTCCAGCCAGTCCAGGCGGTCCCGGCCCAGGAACCCGTGCGGCTGGCCGTCCACGGTGGTGTCCAGCCCCACCAGGCGCAGGGGGTGGTCGTCGACGGCGTACTGCACGAAGTCGCGGCACCCGGCCAGGTAGAGCCGGTCGGCGAAGGCCGCCAGGAAGGTGTCGCGCCGGTCGTGGTTGCCCGGCACCACGTACCAGGGCATGGCCAGGCGGTCCAGAATCGGGCGCAGGGCGGCGAACTCGTCGGGGCCGCCGGTGTCGGTCAGGTCGCCGGTGACCAGGGTCGCGTCGATGGCCGGGCGCAGGGCGTTGACGTGATCGACAGCGGCCTCCAGCAGGCCGGCGGTGTCGACGAAGCCGTAGGCCAGGCGCCGGCCGGCCTTGACGTGGGGGTCGGTGATCTGGGCCAGCAGCATGGTCACGGCCGTCCTCCGGCGCCGTCCAGGCGCATGAACCCGCCGGGCCGCACCCGCACCGCCACGGTGGCGCCGGTGGCGACGGGATCGTGCAGGGTGCTCTCCACCACCACCGGGGCGGCGCCGCCGCCGGCGTCCAGGATCAGGCGGGTGCGGTCGCCCAGGAAGAAGGCGCTGGTGACCCGGGCGGAGAAGTGGCCTTCGCCTTCGCCCACCAACTCGGCGTCCTCGGGCCGGAACAGCGCCTCGGGCCCCGGCGGCAGGTCCGGCCCGGCCAGGACGGCGGCGGGCAGGCGGTTCACCGTGCCCACGAAGTCGGCCACGAAGTCGTTGGCCGGGCGGTGGTAGATGTCGCGCGGGGTCCCGATCTGGGCGATGCGGCCCTGGCTCATGACCACGATGCGGTCGCCCAGGGCCATGGCCTCGGCCTGGTCATGGGTGACGTAGATGGAGGTGATGCCCAGCGCCCGCAGCAGGCTGTCGATCTCGACCCGCAGGCGGTCGCGCAGCAGGGCGTCCAGCGCCGTCAGGGGCTCGTCCAGCAGCAGCACCCGGGGCCGCACGGCGATGGCGCGGGCCAGGGCCACGCGCTGGCGCTGGCCGCCGGAAAGCTGATCGACGCGGCGGTCGGCCAGGTCGTCGATGTGCATCATGGCCAGCATCTCGTCGACCCGGGCCTCGACCTTGGCCTTGGGGTCCTTGCGCACGCGCAGGCCATAGGCCACGTTGCCGGCCACGGTCATGTTGGGGAACAGGGCGTAGGACTGGAACACCATGCCCACGTTGCGCCGCTCGATGGGGCGCGGGGTCACGTCCTCGTCGTTGAAGTGCACGCGGCCGCCGCGGTCCGGCGATTCGAGGCCGGCGATGATGCGCAGCAGGGTGGTCTTGCCGCAGCCCGACGGGCCCAGCAGCACCACCGTCTCGCCGCCCTCGACCTCCAGGTCCAGGGGCTCGAGGGCGCGGGTGCCGTCGGCGAAGGTCTTGGCGCAGGCCGTCAGGGAAACGGCGGTGGTTTCTTGGGTCATGGCTGTTCAACCTTTGTCGAAGGCGCGTTGGCGGCGGGCAGGGGTTCTTCCGTGGTCTTCCTGGTGCGCCGGCTCTCCTGCCCCAGCAGTTGCATGGCCACCAGCAGCGGCACGATCATGACGAAGAACACCAGGGTGTAGGCGCTGGCCACCTCGAGCCGCATGGAGGCGTAGCTGTCGGCCAGGCCCACGGGCAGGGTCTTGGTCACCGGGGTGTGCAGCATCCAGGTCAGGTTGAACTCGCCCACCGACAGGGTCACCACCATCAGCGACCCGGCCAGGATGCCGGGCCGGGCGTTGGGCAGGACGATGGTGCGGAAGCGGGTCCAGAAGGTGGCGCCCAGGCTGGCCGCCCCTTCCTCCAACTCGCGGAAGTTCATGGACGACAGCACGGCCAGCACCGAGCGCACCATGAACGGCAGGGTGTAGAGCACGTGGCCGACCAGGATGAACAGCCAACTGGCGCGGAAGTCGCGGAACCCGCCATAGGTGATGATCAGCGCCAGGGCGATGGCCAGGCCCGGCACGGCCACGGGCAGGACGATGGTTTCCTCGATGAACCGGGCCATGCGCCCGCCCAGGCGCGCCAGCACGTAGGCCGACGGCACGCCGATGACCAGGGTCACCGCCAGGCAGGCGACGGCGATCAGCAGGGACAGGTAGATGGTGTCGGCGTAGAGGCCCCAGACCTCGCCGATCCAGCGCAGGGTCAGGCCGCTCTTGAGGCCGAGGAAGAAGTTCTCCGTGACCCCGGCCAGGGACGACAGGATCACCGGCACGATCAGGAAGGCGCAGACCAGCAGGGTGAACACCAGTTGCGCCGTGAACAGACCTTTGCGTCGCATGGTGCCGGCCCCCTAGCCCGAGGCCGCCACGGTGGAGCCGGACAGGCTGCGGGCGATGAACAGCGCGGCCCAGGTCACCAGCCCCAGGATGATGGACAGGCTGGCGGCGCCGGCGATGTTCGCGTTCAGGGTGAACTCGGTGTAGATGGTCATGGGCAGCACGTCGATGTTGGTGGCCAGGGTGAAGGCGGTGCCGAAGGCGCCCATGGAGGTGGCGAAGCAGATGGCGCCCGAGGCGATCAGGCCGGGCTTCAGGGCCGGCAGGATGACGTCGCGCACCACCCGCCACGACGACGCGCCCAGGGACCGGGCCGCCTCCTCCAGCGCCGGGTCCAGCTTCTCGGCGGCGGCCATGATGGTCAGGATCACCCGCGGGATGGAGAAGTACAGGTAGCCCACGAACAGGCCGGACATGGAGTAGGCGAACACCAGCTTGTCGGCGCCCAGGGCCTGGGTCACCGTGCCCACCAGCCCCTGGCGCCCGGCCAGCAGGATGACCATGAAGCCGATCACCACGCCGGGGAAAGCGAGCGGGAAGGTGAGCAGGGAGACCAGGGTCTCGCGCCCCGGGAAGCGGTTGCGCACCAGGAACAGCCCGGCCACCGTGGCGATGGCCAGCGCCGCCGCCGTGACCCCCACGGACAGCAGCACGGTGGCCACCATGCTCTCGAAATGGCGCGGCGTGGTGACCATGCTGGCATAGGCGGCCAGGCCGTCCTCGCCGGTGCCGCCGACCACGGCCAGGCGGGCCATGGGCAGAATGAAGAAGGCGGCGAAGACGAGCGCCGCGGGCAGGATCAGGACGAACAGCTTGGGGTAGTCGCGGCGTTCCATGGTGGGTTCCAGGGACCGGGAATGGGGGAGGGGGGCGGCGCAGGCGCCGCCCCCGCGGATCGTGCGGCGGGAGGACTTACCGCACTTCGTTCAGGTAGCGCTCCTTGAAGGCGTTCTGGACCTGGGCCATCTTGCCGTAGTCCAGCGGCTTGGAGCGGGCGTAGTCCGACGCCGGCAGGAACTTGGCCGCCGCCTCGGCGGACATGGCCGAGGCCCGCACCGGGCGCAGGAAGGCGTTGGCCCAGACCTTCTGCCCGTCGTCGGACATGATGAAGTCCAGGATCTTCTTGCCCTTGTCGGGGTGCGGCCCGTTCTTCACCAGGCTCATGACGTAGGGCACCACCACCGTGCCCTCGGCCGGGATCACGAACACCACGTTGGCCTTGTCCTTGTACTTGGCGCGGTAGGCGTTGAAGTCATAGTCGAACAGGATCGGAATCTCGCCCGACAGGACGCGGGCGTAGGAGGTCTGCTTGGGCACGATGGGATCGTTCTTGGCCAATTCCTTGAAGAACTTGATGCCCGGGTCGAAGTTGTCCAGGCTGCCGCCCATGGCCCGGTTCACGGCCACGGCGCCGGCGTAGCCGACGAAGGCCGAGGACGGGTCCAGGTAGCCGACCATGCCCTTGTAGTCGGGCTTCAGCAGGTCCTTCCACGACTGCGGCACGGGCTTGCCGCCCAGGGCGTCGACATTGACGAAGAAGCCCAGGGTGCCCGAGTGGATGGTGAACCACTTGCCGTCGGGGTCCTTCAGGCCATCGGGGATCTCGTCGAAGTGGGCCGGCTTGTAGGCCTCGACCACGCCCTTCTGGCCGGCCTGGATGCCGAAGGAGACGCCGTAGTAGGCCACGTCGGCGACCGGGCTGTCCTTCTCGGCCAGCAGCTGCGACAGGGTCTGGCCCGAGTTCTTGTTGTCGTGGGGGATGTCGTAGCCCAGGTGCTGCTTGATGGACTTCAACTGGCTCGCCCAGTCGGCCCACTGGGGCGGACAGTTGTAGCAGATGGCGTCGGCGGCTTGCGCCGCGCCGATGCCTGCGCTAACCATTAGGGCGGAGCCGAAGGCCAGTGATTTCAGGACCTTTCCAATCATGACGGGGATCTCCTCTGGATCGGTTGGTGGGGGTTCTGGAGGTCGGCGGGGCTTGGCTTGGCGGCTGGTCCCGCCGATTCTCCAAGGCGAAGGGTATGGGGCAGGATCTCCGTGGCGGGACGATCCTCGCCGGCCAGGCGGTCCAGCAACTGCCGGGTGGCCGCCCGTCCCATTCCGTGCGACGGCTGGATGACCGTGGCCAGGGTGGGATGCAGGTGGGTGCCGACGGCGATGCCGTCGAACCCGATGACGGAAACGTCGCCCGGCACCTTCAGGCCCAGGCGCCCCAGGGCGCCGATGACCGAGATGGCGAGCAGGTCGTTGGAGCAGAACAGCGCCGTCGGTGCCGCCGCCCGGTCGCCGTAGACCGGCGCCAGCACCCGGTCCAGGTGCGGGGTCACGAAATCCACTTCCAGCACCCGCGGCGCCGGCAGGCCGGCCTCGGCGCAGCCGGCCAGGAAGCCGTCGCGCCGCGCGGCGGCGCGGTCCGACGCCGTGAAGGTGCCCGACACCATGCCCAGGCGCCGGTGGCCCAGGGCGGCCAGGGCCAGGGCCACCTCGCGCCCGGCGGCCACGTTGTCGACCGTGACCGTGGGGTGGTTGCGCGGGCAGGGCTGGTTGTAGATCAGCACGTAGGGCACGCCGGCGGCCTGCAGCAGGTCCAGCACCGGGTTGTCCGCCGGGTCGGCCACGGTCAGGATCAGGCCGTCGACCCGGTATTCCAGCAGGGCGCTGACCGTGCGCAGTTCCTCCTCCGGCGCGTAGTCGGTGGAGGTGAACATCAGGGTGTAGCCGGCGGCCCGGGCCTCGGCGTTGATGCCGGCGACGGCGTCGGCGAACACCGGGTTGGAAAGAGAGGGGATGACGATGCCCAGCGACCGGGTATGGGCCGTCGACAGGCTGCGGCCGACGGCGTTGGGGCGGAAGCCCAGGTCGGCGATGGCGGCGCGCACGCGCTCGGCGGTCTCGTCGCGGACCCGGCCGGTGTCGTTGACCAGGCGCGACACCGTGGCCACGGAAACCCCCGCGCGCTTGGCGACATCCCGGATCGTCGCTGCCATGGTCTCCTCCCGAACTTCCGGCCTTCGTGGGCCAGATTATGGGATGAAGTTTAATGTAAACGGTTACATTTGTGAAGATTGCATGAAAAGAAGCCGCAATCGGGCCAGGAGCGCCGGTTTTCGTGGGGTTGGCGGGTCGGGGCGCGGGGCGCGGCTATTCGAACCGCACGCCGTCGTCGCTCATGACCAGGGATTCCGTGAACTGGCGGTCGACCCGCTCCAGGTCCTCCAGCTTGCCGACCATGTAGGGCATGTACTTCTTGTCCTCGCCCAGGATGTGGCTGGTCAGCCAGGTGCGCATGAACTCCAGCACCTCGGCGTCGGCCAGGGAGTCCTTGTCGGCCACGAAACGGTCGCGGATGGCGCCCACCCGCGCGGTCAGCTGCTCGTGGTGGCGCCGGTGGGACTCCAGGTCCGGATAGCCGGCGGCCTCCATCAGGCTTTCCTCGCGGGCGAAGTGGTATTCCGTGTAGTCCAGCAGGGCGTTGATGACGCTGCCCACGGTCTCGCGCCCCTCGCCGCCCGAAATGGCGTCGTCGAGCTGGTTGATCAGGCTGACCAGCAGCTTGTGGTCGGTGTCGATCGGCGGGACGCCGATGTTCAGGTCGTTGGTCCAGACGATGGCCGGCATGCTTCCCTGCTTCCCCTCCATGGTTGCACCGCGCGGTGGGAGGCACCATAACACCGCCACCGGACCACGGCCACAGGGAAGGACGCCGCAATTGCCGCCGGCCGCACCGGGAAAAAGCCGCGGCGGATCAGGAGGCTACACTGCGGTAATATAATACCGTAGGGGTAAGTTCATTGTAATTTGGCGCTTTTTCCCGTTGACACCGGCCGCCCCAGGCCCTATTCACCGCGCCTTGGCCCGCCGCGCGCCGCGCGCGGACCGTTGACCAACGGACGGATCTGGAAACGACATGAAGACCTATTCGGCGAAACCGTCGGAGGTGGAGCGCAAGTGGTACGTCATCGACGCCGAGGACCTGGTCCTGGGCCGCATGGCCACCATCATCGCCATGCGCCTGCGCGGAAAGCATAAGGCCATCTTCACCCCTCACATCGACTGCGGCGACAACATCATCGTCGTCAACGCGGAGAAGGTGAAGCTCACCGGGCGCAAGCGCGAGAACAAGCACTACTACTGGCATACCGGCTATCCCGGCGGCATCAAGAGCCGCACCGCCGAGGCGGTGCTGGACGGCAAGCACCCCGAGCGGGTGGTGATCAAGGCCGTCGAGCGCATGATCAGCCGCTCGCCCCTGGGCCGCCAGCAGATGCGCAAGCTGCATGTCTACGCCGGCCCCGACCACCCGCACGAGGCGCAGCAGCCCGAGGTGCTGGACGTGGCCGCCATGAACCCGAAGAACAAGAGGAGCGCCTAAGGCATGGCCGAGGAAACCAAAACGCTCGAGGATCTGGGCGAGCTGACCGGCACCGTTCCGGCGGGGGCCCCGGGGGCCGCCGACGACGCCCCGGCCGAGCCCAAGAAGGATGCCCTGGGCCGCTCCTACGCCACCGGCAAGCGCAAGAACGCCGTCGCCCGCGTGTGGATCAAGCCGGGCACCGGCAAGTTCACCATCAACGGCCGCGACCAGGAGGTCTACTTCGCCCGCCCGGTGCTGCGCATGATCATCAACCAGCCGTTCCAGGTCTCGAACCGCGAGGGCCAGTTCGACGTTTACGCCACCGTCACCGGCGGCGGCCTGTCGGGCCAAGCGGGTGCGGTCAAGCACGGCATCAGCCGGGCCCTGACCTACTTCGAGCCGGGCCTGCGCGGCGTGCTCAAGAAGCAGGGCTTCCTGACCCGCGACTCCCGCGTCGTCGAGCGCAAGAAGTACGGCCGCCGCAAGGCCCGCCGCAGCTTCCAGTTCTCCAAGCGCTGACGCGCCGATCCACGGATTTCACAGGGGGCCGCCTTCGGGCGGCCCTTCTTGTTTCCGGCCGTCCCTTTCCGGTCCGCCTCTGGTAAGATTCGCGGTCTGATGGCTGCCGTTGCTCCGAGACCGTCGCCGGGCGGGCGTCACCTGCCGCCGACCATGCGCCTGATCAACCTGGCGACGGTATGCGTGCTGCTGGCCGCCGGGGCGCGGGCGGCGCCCGACGACCTGGCCGGCTGGCGCGGCGCGCGTTGGGGCATGGCGGCGGCGGACCTGGAGCGCGTCTTCGGCGCCGACCTGCGGGCCCTGCCGGGGCGCTGGGACTTCGGCGGCGCCTACGCCGACCACGCGCTGTTCGACGTGGATGTCGCCGGGCTGCGCTTCACCGCCTTCTTCCAGATGGACAAGGCCGACGGGCGCCTGCGCCAGGTGCTGTTGGAGCGGCGCGCGGCCAGGGCGACCCCCGGCGGCTATGACTCGGTGCTGTCGGCCCTGGAGGCGGCCTATGGCCCGGCCGGCGGGATCTGCGTCCAGCGGCACCCGGACGGCACCGTCCGGCGGGTCAGCCTGCGCTGGCGCTTCGCGACCACCACCGTGCAGGCGACCTGGCTCGACTTCCTGACCACGGCGATGCTGTTCCGGGATTCGGCGCGCGGCCCCGATCCGCTGGTGCCCTTCGCCGAGACCCGGCGCATCAACCGGCGCTTCCTGCCGCGCCGCCTGCTGATCCGCTTCTATGCCAGCGCGCGGCGCGACCTGGACGGGTGGGAGAACTGCGCGGGTCGGTGACTGCGGCTATTCAGATACCGGTGCCTTGTGACGCCGGCGGCGGATCAAGCCAAGTCCGGCGAGGCCGATGCCGAACAGGCCGAGGGTGGCAGGTTCGGGGACACCCGACGATCCCGAGGCGCCGGTGGATTCCGAGTAAAACTTGATCTCCCAGTCGAAGGACTGGCCCCCTGACGTGCCGTCGCCCACAAAGAACTCATCGTCGAAATTCGCAATGGTCAAAGTGATCTTCGTGATCGTGGCCCCCGCAAGATCGATGTTTCCGGTGCCGGTAGGATCGCCGTAAAACCAGACCGATTCCTTTGCGATGTTCGCGGCGCTCCTGCCCGCCGACATGAAGGCACCGAAGGAATCATTGTTTCCATTGGTGAACCGCGCGACGGCAAGGTCGAAATCCGTGCCGGAATTCGATTCGTAGGTGCCGTCGCCCGTCAGAACTTCCGAAAACAGAGTGGGGCCCACGAGGCCACCAAGATAGGTGCCGAAGCCCCATTGGTACGAGTAGGGAGGGGCATGGCCGCTGAGGAGGGCCCAGCTGTAGGTATTCCCAAAGCTCGCGATCACGCCCGCGCTCGCCGTTCCCGACACCGCCAACAACGCCAATCCCAGCAGGCCGGCAAGAAACTTCTTCGACAAGAAATCCCCGCACAAACAAAAAAAAGTCTATCGGTCCGCTTAAGCAAATCCTGCGCCAAATGCAACCAGCTCAATGAAAAGTTGAGAATTCCCGCACGCTCTGGACGAATTTCATGGGCGCACGGCGCGCTCATTTTCGACTTTTTGTAAAATATTCCGACTCGGCCAGGGGGCCTGAATCCTCTTCCGCCGGCCGGCCGGAATGCCGGAAATCAGTTCCGGGAATCCGCCAATGCGGGCGTCATCCCCGCGCAGGCGGGTATCCATTCCGCCGTCGTTTTCGGTCAACCGGCAGGTGCGGACAAGCATCGGGCCCTGCTGCCGATCCGATCCGTTACCCCTGACCGCCATGGCGACGGAATGGGTTCCCGCTTTCGCGGGAACGACGGCGTCGTGGGGCGGGCGGGCGGGACCCTCCGGCTTTCGAAGGTACGTGCATCCCTTGACGGTCGCCAAGGAACAGCCGGCGCCCCGGCCACCTCACGCCTGGCCCGGCCGCAGGTTGACCCGCAGGCCGCAGAGGGAGACCTGGCGGCCGGCGACGGGCAGCCCCCGCGCCCGCGCCGCGGCCAGGACCGCGTCGACGTCGGCGACGACGTCCAGTTCGCTGAACCCGTCGCCGCGCCCGTCGGCCGCCGGGACGAACCGGATTTGTGCGCCGTCGTCGAGGGTCAGGTGTTGCGCGCCGGCGCCGTCCGCCCGCAGCGGCCGGTCCAGGACGCGCGACCAGGTCTCGGCCATGGCGGCAGGGTCGGCGGACTGGATGGCGACGCCGGCGATGCGGTGTGCGACCCGGGTGTCCACCCGCGGCAGCCAGGCGTTGCCCGCCGGGGCCCAGGCCGCCTCGGGCGCCAGGTGGTCGGCGACGCCGTCCATGGAATCGACCTCCAGCAGGGTGCCGCCCACGTCCGCCGGGTGGTACTGGGTGCAGTGGTAGGGACCGCGGTCCGCGGTGTGGACGACCCGCACGCCGGCGCCGGACAGGCGGCGGCGCAGGGCCAGCCCGTCGGCGCACTGCAGGATCACCATGTACCCGCCGTCGCCCCCGCGCCGCGCCAGGTACCGGGTCGCCGTGGTGTCGGGCCGGGTCGGCGCCAGGACCTCGACGAAGTCGTGGCCCAGGGGCAGCAGGGCGTTCGCCAGCCCCCACTTGGCCACCACCGGGTCGCGGTGGCAGACGTGCAGTCCGAACACGTCCTCGAACAGGCCGACCGCCGGCTCCAGGTCGGCGACGACGATGGCGATCTGGCGCAGGCGCATGGGGCTAGCGCGAGCGGAACACGGGCTTGCGCTTCTCGACGAAGGCGCGGGTCGCTTCCCGGTGATCCTCGGTCATGCCGGTGCGCGAATGGTGCAGGGCCTCGCCGTCGAAGCAGGCGGCCAGGGTGCCCTGTTCGGCGGCGTTCATGTTCCGTTTCATGTAGCCGATGGCGATGCGCGGTCCGGCGGCCAGGCGGGCGGCAAAGGCCCGGGTCTCGGCCTCCAGCCGGTCCTCGGGATAGACCCGGTTGACCATGCCGAGGCGCAGGGCCTCGTCGGCCAGGATCACGTCGCCCGAGTAGTACAGCTCCCGCGCCTTGGCGGTGCCGACCAGGTGGGTCAGGAAGTAGCTGCCGCCGAAATCGCCGGAAAAGCCCACGTTGACGAAGGCGGTGGTCATCTTGGTGCCCTCGGCCGCGAACCGCATGTCACAGGCCAGGGCCATGGACAGGCCGGCTCCGGCGGCGGCGCCGCGCACCATGGCGATGGTCGGCTTGCCCATCTCGTGCAGCCAGCGCGACACCTCCATCTTCTCGCGCAGGGCGGTCGTCCGCTCCTCCAGGGTCTGGTCCAGGGTCCGTGCCGCCATGGCCTTGACGTCGCCGCCGGCGCAGAAGGCCGGCCCGGCCCCGGTCAGGATCACGGCGCCGACCCCCGGGTCGGCGGCCAGGCGCGGCAGGGCCTCCAGCAGGCCGGCCACCATCTCGGGCGACAGGGCGTTGCGCCGCTCGGGGCGGTTCATGGTCAGGACGGCGACGCCGTCGGCGATGGTTTCCAGCAGGTCACTCACGGTGTTTCCCCATTCCCGGTGCGGTGGCGTCGGACAGGGGGCGAGCTTTCGCGACATCCGTTCCCTTGTCAACATCGGCCGGGGCGGGCGCGCCCCCATGTCCACAAGTATCTTGTATACAAGTTAATTGTATGCATGATGACCCCATGCACGAGCTTTCCGGATGCATCAGTTTCCTGCTCAGCCGCGCCGCCAAGGAGGCGAGCCGGGTCATGCGCGCGTACCTGGCGCCGCTGGGGGTCACCCCGACCCAGTACGCCGTGCTGCGGGTGCTGTACGAGCAGGAGGCGCCGACGGGGGCCGAGGTCTCGGCCACCCTGCGCATGGACAGCGCCACCCTGACCGGGGTGCTGGACCGCCTGGACCAGGCGGGCCTGCTGGAGCGGCGGCCCGACCCCGGGGACCGGCGGGTCAACCGCCTGTACCTGACCCGGGCCGGGCGGGCGCGCATGCCCGAGCTGGACGCCGCCGTGGATGCGGCCAACGACTTCATCAACGGCCTGGTGGGGCGTGGCGCCGGCGTCCTGCGCCAGGGCCTGGGGCGCCTGGCCGGCGACTGAACGGGGGAGGGGGGCGCCATGTTCGACACCAAGATCGCCATCGTCCTGCGCGACGACCTGGAGGTGTGGCAGAAGCTGAACGTCACCGCCTTCCTGACCACCGGCCTGGTGGCCCAGGCGCCGGGCATCATCGGCGAGCCCTACGTGGACGCCGCCGGCAACGCCTACAACCCCATGGCCGTGCAGCCCATGATGGTGCTGGCCGCCGACGGGCCGACCCTGGCCAAGGTGCAGCGGCGGGCCCTGGACCGCGGCGTGCGCTGCTCGGCCTACATCGAGGAGATGTTCGCCACCGGCCACGACGCCGCCAACCGCGCCGTGTTCGCCGAGTACGGGCCCGACGACGCCCGCCTGGTGGGTCTGGCCCTGCGCGCCGACAGGAAGGTGGTGGACAAGATCACCAAGGGCGCGCGCATGCATCCCTGACCGGACCTGCGCCCTGTGGTAGGGTGGGGCGTCACCTGAAAAAGGGAGGGACGCCATGACCCGACGCCTGGCCACCGGACTCGTCCTGTTGGCCGCCCTGGCCGCCTGCAACGCCACGGGCCTGACCGAGTGGCGCCAAGGCGGTACCGCCGGGCGGGCCATGGTCTGCAAGCCCGAGGGCGCGGGACCCTTCCCCGCGGTGGTCTACAACCACGGCCTGATCGTCGACCGCGACGGGCTGTCGGCGGCCTCCGGCAAGGGCTATGACATGGCCGGCATGTGCCGGGCCCTGGCCGGGGAGGGCATCCTGGCCTTCTTCCCCGTTCGCGCGTCGGGTTTGGGCCACCTGCGCAACCACCTGACCGAAGTGGAGGCGGCCCTGGAGGCCGTGCGTGCCCGCCCCGACGTGGACCCGAACCGGGTGGTCCTGGCCGGCTTTTCCCGCGGCGGTCTGTTGACCATGGTCGCCGCCGCGCGTGGCGCTTCGGCCCGGGCCTTCGTCATCATGGCGCCGGCGCCGGGGCGCGGCATGTTCGACCGCGTGGTGCCCCGGGCGGCCGGCATCGCCGCCCCGGTGCTGGTGATGGTGGAGGCGGGCGACAGCGCCGACATCCGCGGCAACGTGGACAGCCTGGAGGCTGCCCTGCGCGGCGGCCGGGTGCCGCACCGGGTCATCCGCTACGACCGCGGCGGCGGCCACAAGCTGTTCTACGGCGCCGGATACTGGTGGCGCGACTACGTGGACTTCCTGAAGAACCCCGGCTAGGCGCCGCAGCACTTCTTTGCATTTCCCGCCCGGGCCCCAGGGGCAGGGGGCGTCGCCGCCCACCCCGCCGGCTTTTTCGCCGGTCTGTGGACCCGTCCACAGAACTTCCGATTGATAGGTCCTAGAATCCTGGGTTGTCGGTCCGGCCGGCTTCCGGCCGGACAACGGCACGGGCCGGCGCCGTGAACGACCCGGACCGGTTCCGTGTTGGCGTGAAAACAACAAGAAATTGAGGTTCGCCAAGATGCGCAACAGCGGTACCACCGAAATCCTGCAAACAACGGGCCTGTTCGTTCTGGGCTTCGGCCTGTTCATGTTCTGCCGGCGCAGCGATCTGCTGCCGATGATCCCGGCCATGATCATCGTGGCGCCGATCTTCATCCTGCGGTTCAGCCGCGTGCTGCCTGCGGGACGGTCGATCCTGCTGACCACACTGGGCTTCGTGCTGGCCTTCAACATCGCCCTGTGGGGCATTTTCGACATGGGTGATCCGGGCCTGAGCCTGGTCTTCAACGTGGTCCGGTCCACATTGATCGCGCTGCTCTATTCGATGCCCTACTGGATCGATCGCCTGGTCACGCCGCGCCTGGGCAACGGGCTTGTGGCCACGCTCGTGTTCCCGTCGGCGGTCACCGCGCTGATGTACCTGTCCTCGCTGGTGCCGCCCCTGGACGGGACCCAGGCCAAGAACGTCTTCGCCACGGCGCCCCTGCCGCTGTTGCAGATCTACGCGTTGGCCGGCCTGTGGGGGTTCGTCTTCGTCTGGTCCTGGCTGGCGGCCTGCGTCAACCATGCCTGGGGGCAGGGGTTCGCGCGGCGCCCGACCCTGGCGGCCGGCGCGGCATACGCCATCGTCCTGGGTGCCCTGGCCGGCTATGGGGGGCTGCGGATGCTGACCGCGCCGGAACCGTCGACGGTCCGTGTCGCCGCGGCGGTGATGCCCGCCGAACAGGGCGGGCCCCAGAACATGACCCAGGTCTTCGATCACCGGATGACCTCGCCCTATGCGCCGACCATCGCCAAGATCGGGTCGATGACCGCCGCGGCGGCCCGGGCCGGCGCCCGGATCGTCGCCTTCAACGAATTCGCCATTGTCGTCACCGAGGCCGAGAACGAGCGCGCCCGCACCGCGTTCTCGCGCATCGCCGCCGACAACGGCGTGTGGCTGTCGATCCCCTATGCCTGGGTCCCGGAAACCGGCAAGGGCGCCAACCGGCACATGCTGTTCGACGACACCGGCGCCATGAAGGTGGACTACCAGAAGCGGTTTCTTCTCGGATTCGCAGACATGGGCGAAACGGCCGTGTTCACCAAGGGCGCCGAAATCATCCAGTACGCCGACAGCCCCCATGGGCGGATTGCCCTTTCGATCTGCCGCGACATGAGCTTCCCGCGCTTCGCCCTGCAGGCCGGCCGGGCCGGCGTGGACATCATGCTGACGGGGTCCCACGAATTCCCCGCGGGGATCACGCTGAACGACCCGCACCGCGCGATCGAGAACGGCTTCACCCACATCCGGCCGACCTACGACGGCATCACCTATGCGATGGACCCCTATGGGCGGCTGCTGGGCCGCATGCACAGGGGTCTCGGCGAGGCCGGGATCATGTACGCCGACGTGCCGACCCGGGGCGTGCGCACCCTCTACGCCCAGTTCGGCGACTGGCTGGGCTGGCTGTCGATCGCCGCCGTGCTGGGGTTCGCGGGGCGGGCGGTGCTCAGGCGCCGCAGCACTTCTTGAACTTCTTGCCCGACCCGCAGGGGCAGGGGTCGTTGCGGCCCACCTTGTCGACCCGCCGGGTCGGGCCCTTGGGGTTCAGGACGCAGTCGGCGAACACCCAGCGGCCGTCCTCGCGCTTGAACGAGGCCAGTTCGTGGTGGGCGATGGGGTCGCCGCCGGATTCGCGGTAGCGGGCCACGAACTCGACCGTGCCGCTGTCGTCCTTGTCGCCGCCCAGGGCGGTCTGGCGGATTTCCAGCCCCATCCATTTGGTGTTGCCGGCGGTGGCCTCGAACTGGGCCACGTCGAAATCCTTGCGCTGGTCGGTGGACAGGGTGCGGGCCAGGTAGTCGCCCTTGCCCAGGACGTGGGCGGAGTAGCGCGAGCGCATGAGGGCCAGCGCCGTGGGCGCCGAGAGGTCCTCGAAATAGCGCCCGCAGCAGTCGTCCAGGGACTTGCCGGAGCCGCAGGGGCAGTGGGTCATGAGGCGGGGTCCTTTGCCGCGTGGTGGGTCGAACGGGCGACAGGATAGTCCCTCGCGCGGCGCGGCGAAAGCGGCCATGGACAAGCCCGCGCCCTTGCCCCAGTATGTTTCGCAAGCGAACGAAACGGGGAGCACGCACCATGGCCAGCGAGGGCAGGGTCACCATCGAGATGCGCAGCGGCGGCAAGGGCGGGGACCAGCGGGTCGCCTGGATCTTGGTCGACCGCCAGGACCGCCTGAACTGCATGAGCACGGGCCAGAACCGGCGCCTGACTGAGGCCGTGGAGCAGGTGGGCGCCGACGACGGGGTGCGCGCGGTGGTCGTCACCGGTGCCGGCGGCAGGTCCTTCATCGGCGGCGCCGACCTGACCGAGCTCGGCCACCTGGACCGGGCCGCGGCGCGGGCCTACATCACCGGCCTGCACCGGGTCAACGCCGCCATCCGCGCCTGTCCGGTGCCGGTGATCGCCCGGGTCAACGGGTTCTGCCTGGGCGGCGGGCTGGAGGTAGCGGCGTCGTGCGACATGCGGGTGGCGTCGGAAAACGCCGTGTTCGCCATGCCCGAGGTGCACATGGGCCTGCCCTCGGTGATCGAGGCGGCGCTGCTGCCGGGCCTGATCGGCTGGGGCAAGACGCGCGAGATGCTGTTGACCGGCCGCACCTACGACGCCGCCGAGGCCCTGGCCATGAACTTCGTCGAGCGGGTGGTGGCGCCGGCCGACCTGGACGCCGCCGTGGCCGACTGGATCGACCCCATCTGCGACGCCGCACCCCTGGCCATCCGGTCGCAGAAATCCCTGATCACCGCCTGGGAGGACATGGGCCCCCGGGGCGGCATCGCCGCCGGCATCGACGCCCTGGCCGACGCCTACCTGACCGGCGAACCCCAGGCCCGCATCGCCGCCTTCTTCGCCGCCAAGGGCAGCAAGACCTAGCACCCCCGCCGCCGGGCTGCGTTTGTGCGGGCGGAATCCGTTTGCGCGCAATATTCATATTCGTATAAAGTACGAATATGCGTACATCGACAGCCAAGACCGATGCGGCCTCCGCCGCCGCCCGCGGCGGGCCCCAGTCCGTGGGCCGGGTGTTCGCGATTCTCGAAGCCCTGGCCGACGCCCGCACCGGCGCCACCCTGGCCGAGCTGGCGGTGGCCACGGGGGCGCCCAAGACCAGCCTGGTGGGCCTGCTGGCGGGCCTGACCGCCGAGGACGGGGTGGTGCGCGACGGGGCCGGGCGGTACTTCCTGGGCTCGCGCTTCCTGGCCCTGGCCATGCGCGCCGTGGCCGGGCGCGAGCTGGTGGCCCTGGCGCGGCCGGTGCTGGCGCGCCTGGCCGAGGCCAGCGGCGAGACCGCCGTGCTGGGCGCCCTGGCGCCCGACGCCGACCTGGCCACCTACCTGGACAAGGCCGAAAGTTCCAATCCCATCCGCTACGCCGTCACCGTCGGCGAGCGGCGCGAGCTGTACTGCACGGCCCTGGGCAAGGTGCTGCTGGCCCATTTCCCGCGCGCGCGGCTGGAACGCTACCTGAAGGAGGTGCCGCGCAAGCGGTTCACGCCGGAAACGATCACCGGCGCCAAGGCCCTGCGCGCCGAGCTGGAGAGGGTACGGCGCGAGGGCATCGCCCGCACCCGGGACGAGCGCGGCACCGGCGCCAACGCCCTGGCGGCGCCCGTGTTCGGCCCCGACGGCGCGGTGGTGGCGGCGGTGCTGCTGGCCGGCCCGGCGCCGCGCATGGCGGCCAACGCCGCGGCCAACGAGCGGCTGGTGCGCGCCGCCGCCGATGAATGCAACCGGCTGGCCGGCGGCGCCCCGCCGGACGGCAAGGAAAAGACCAAGAGGACGGAAACGCCATGATCCCCGACGACAACCCCGACCTGAAGATGATCCGGGACAGCGTCCTGCGCCTGTGCAGCCGCTTCGACGACCAGTACTGGCTGGAGCGGGACAAGGACGGCAGGTACCCCGAGGACTTCTGCCGCGCCCTGGCCGACGACGGCTGGCTGGGCATCGCCATGCCCGAGGCATACGGCGGCAGCGGCCTGGGCATCGCCGCCGCGGCGACCCTGGTCCAGGCCATCACCGAGTCGGGCGCCGGCAACGCCGGCTTCGCCGCCGTCGGCATCGGCATCTTCGGTCTGAACCCCGTCGTGGTGTTCGGCACCGAGGAACAGAAGCAGGCATGGCTGCCGCCGGTGGTCAAGCGCCAGGACATCGCCTGCTTCGCCGTCACCGAACCCAACACGGGGCTGGACACCACCCGCCTCAAGACCCGGGCGGTGTGGGACGGCGAGCGCTACGTCGTCAACGGCGAGAAGATCTGGACCTCCACCGCCCAGGTCTGCAACAAGATGCTGCTGATTGCCCGCACCAGGGACATCTCCGAGACCGCCAAGCCCATCGACGGGCTGTCGCTGTTCTACACCGACCTGGACCGCAAGTACTGCGACGTGCGCCTGATCGAGAAGATGGGCCGCAAGTGCGTCGACTCCAACGAGGTGTTCATCGACAACCTGCCGGTGCCCAAGGAGCACCTGATCGGCGAGGAGGGCAAGGGCTTCCGCTACCTGCTGCACGGCCTGAACGCCGAGCGGATCATGATCGCCGCCTCCATGGTCGGGCTCGGCCGCTGCGCGCTGCAGAAGGCCGCCACCTATGCCCGCGAGCGGGTGGTGTTCGACCGGCCCATCGGCATGAACCAGTCCATCCAGCACCCCCTGGCCGAATCCTGGGCCGAGCTGGAGGCCGCCAACCTGATGGCCTTCCGCGCCGCCGAGCTGTATGACGCGGGCAAGGAGTGCGGCCTGGAGGCCAACGCCGCCAAGTACCTGGCCGCCGAGGCCGCCTTCAAGGCCTGCACCAACGCGGTCATGACCCACGGCGGCATGGGCTACGCCAAGGAGTTCCATGTGGAGCGTTACCTGCGCGAGAGCCTGATCCACCGCCTGGCGCCCATCAGCCCGCAGCTCATCCTGTGCTATCTGGCCGAGCGGGCCCTGGGCCTGCCCAAGTCGTACTGATGGACGCCGGAGGTTCCGCCATGGCCCGCCCGCTTGACGGCGTCAGGGTTCTCGACGTCTCCAACATGCTGATGGCCCCCTACGCGACCCAGATCCTGGGCGACCTGGGCGCCGACGTGATCAAGGTCGAGTCGCCCGAGGGCGACGCCATCCGCAACATCGGCCCCGGCCGCCACCCGGGCATGGGCCACATCTTCCTGAACGTGAACCGCAGCAAGCGGTCCATCGTGCTGGACCTGAAGAAGCCCGACGGCCGCGCCGTGGCCCTGAACCTGGCCCGGTTCTCGGACGTGCTGGTCACCAACCTGCGGCCGCAGACCATGGCCGGCCTGGGGCTGGACTACGACTCGGTGGCCAAGGCCAACCGGGACATCATCTATGCCGGCCTGTTCGGGTACGGCACCGGCGGGCCCTATGCCGGCAAGCCGGCCTTCGACGACCTGATCCAGGGCGCCACCTCGGTGCCCTGGCTGTCGCACATGGCCGACGGCCGGCCGCCGGCCTATGCCCCCACGGCCATCGTCGACCGCGGCGTGGCCCTGTGGGCGGTGGGCCAGATCAACGCCGCCCTGTTCCACCGCGCCCGCGGCGGACCGGGGCAGAAGATCGACATCCCCATGTTCGAGATGATGGCCAGCTTCGTCCTGGCCGACCACATGGCCGGGCAGACCTTCGACCCGCCCCTGGGTCCGGCCGGGTACAAGCGCATGCTGAACCCCGACCGGCGCCCGTACCGGACCAAGGACGGCTACGTCTGCGCCATGATCTATACCGACCGGCACTGGCGCAATTTCTTCAAGGCCCTGGGCCGGGCATCGGACTTCGACACCGACCCGCGGTATGGCTCCATCGCCGCGCGCACCGAGCACATCGCCGAGATCTACGCCGAACTGTCGGACCTGCTGGCCACCCGCACCACGGCCGAGTGGCTGGCCCTGTTCGATGGTGCCGACATCCCGGCCGGGCCCCTGCACACGCCGGACAGCCTGCTGGCGGACCCGCACCTGAACGCCACCGGGTTCTTCACCTTCATCGACCACCCCAGCGAGGGCCGCATCCGCGACATGGCCTCGCCCTCGGCCTGGTCCGAGACCCAGCCGGGACCGTCGCGCCCGGCGCCGCGCCTGGGCGAGCACAGCGTCGAAGTGCTGCGCGAGCTGGGCTACGATGACGCCCGCATCGCGGGCCTGGTGGACGGCGGCGTGACGACCCAGGCCCCCGACCCCGCATAGAACAACGACCAACGCGAAAGGAAACCCGAGAATGGCCGGCCTGTACTACGACCAGTTCGAAGAGGGCATGGAGTTCCACCACGCCCTGACCCGCACGGTCACGGAGATGGACAACGTCCTGTTCTGCGCCATGACCCACAACCCCCAGCCCCTGCACCTGGACGAGGAGTTCGCCAGCAAGACCGAGTTCGGCCAGCGCATCGTCAACAGCCTGTTCACCCTGGGCCTGGTCATCGGCGTCACCGTGGGCGACACCACCCTGGGCACCACCATCGGCAACCTGGGCATGAACGACGTGCGGTTCAAGAATCCCGTGTTCCACGGCGACACCATCCGCGCCGTGACCCGGGTCAAGGAGATGCGCCCCAGCAAGTCGCGCCCCGACGCCGGCCTGATCGTGTTCGAGCACATCGGCTACAACCAGCGCGACGAGGAGGTCGCCTACTGCACGCGCACGGCCTTCATGCGGAGACAAACGGCATGATCGTCCGCTCCTGGCTGTTCGTGCCCGGGGACAGCGACCGCAAGCTGGCCAAGGGCCGCGACAACCCCGCCGACGCCCTGATCCTGGACCTGGAGGACGCCGTCTCTGACGACCGCCAGGAGGTGGCGCGGCAGATGACCCGCGACTTCCTGGCCGCCAACCCGGACCGGTCGCGTCAGCAGCTGTGGGTGCGCGTGAATCCGCTCGACTCGCCCCTGGCCCTGCCGGACCTGGCGGCGGTGATGCCCGGGGCGCCCGACGGCATCGTCCTGCCCAAGGCCCGCTCGGCCGCCGACGTGGCGACCCTGGACAACTTCCTCTCGGCCCTGGAGGCGCGCGAGGGGATCGCCCTCGGCGCCACCCGCATTCTGTCCATCGCCACCGAGACGGCGGCCTCGCTGCTGACCTTCCACACCTACCTGGACGGCACCCACCCGCGCCTTTCGGCCATGACCTGGGGCGCCGAGGACCTGGCGGCGGCCCTGGGCGCCAGCGACAACCGAAACCCGGACACGGGGGCCTACGACGATCCGTTCCTGTACGCCAAGTCCATGTGCCTGGCCACGGCCCGGGCCCTGGACGTGCAGCCGGTGGGGGTGGTGTACGTGGACTACCGCAACCTGGACGGCCTGGCCGCCGACTGCCTGCGCGACCGCCGCGCCGGCTTCGTCGGCAAGATCGCCATCCACCCGGCCCAGAGCGAGGTCATCAACGCCGCCTTCACCCCGTCCGACGACGAGATCGCCCACGCCCGGCGCGTGGTCCGGGTGTTCGAGGACAACCCGGGCCTGGGCACGGTGGGCATCGACGGCAAGATGTACGACATGCCGCACCTGAAGCAGGCGCGCAACCTGCTGGCCCTGGCCGAGCAGATCGCGGCCCGGGGCTAGGCGTCAGCGCGGGCCGGGCAGGGGCCGGACCTTGCCCAGGGCATGGAAGCGCAGCACCTGCCAGCCGCCGCCGCCGTGGCGCGCCATGTCGACCAGGTACGGGCCCTCGCGGAAGCGCTGGTACCCGACGACGCCGCGCGGCGGCGGGCCGTGGTCGAAGCCCAGCAGGACGCGCGCGACCCAGTGTCCGGGGCCGACCCGGTCCAGGTCCAGCAGCCGGAACCGGGTCAGGTGCGTGTGCCGGTCGGGAAACACGCCGGGCCGGTCGGCCGTCCGGTCGGCCAGGTGGTGGCGCACCACCATCTCGACCTCGGCGGCGCCGGGCGGTCCGCCGGGATGCCGGTATTCCGTGGTCTGGACGCATCCCGCCAGCAGGATCGCCAGGGCCGCCAAGAACAATGCGGGTCGCATGAGCTTGCCTCCTGAACCAGTCCGCCTGTCCATGGGTGACAACCGGCGCGGTTTCGTTCGCCGGATTGTCCCGCCGGTGCCGTGGCGATAGGGTGCTCGAAAGGGGTTTTCAAGGAGCGGGCATGCGTGCCGACCGACGACTGCTGAACCTGGTTTCGCAGCGGGACATCATCGACAGCCTGCCCAACGTGGGCGACCGGGCCCTGCAGAAGGGGTTCGCCCTGCTGCTGGCGCGCCACGGCGGCGCCGCGGTGGACGACGGCAACTGGAAGAACTTCCCCGGCCTGACCTGGGCGGCCCTGGGCCAGGCCGGCGGCGACCCGGCCGAGGTGTACGAGGCCTGGTACCGGCGGGTGACGGGCCCCGGCCGGGCGCGGCTGGGGGCGGAGCGGCTGGCGGCGGCGGTGCTGGGGCCCCGCGGCCTGTCGCGGCCCTGGCTGGCGCATCCCCTGGACCGCCTGGCCCGGCGCCGCACCGGCCAGACCTTCTGGCAGGCGGCCGGGCCGCGTCTGTTGAAGACCCATTTCTCCGACACCCTTGTCGGCCAGATTCGCGCCGCCGACGCCGTCGTGGTCAGCGCCGGCGGGCTGATCGCCGATCACCTGACGCGGTTCCTGCCGGGGCGCCTGTTCGAGATCTACCTGGCCAAGCGCCTGGGCAGGCCGGTGGCGGTGCTGAACTACAGCCTGGCCCTGTCGCGCCCCGAGACCGCGGAGGCGGCGGCACCGGCCCTGCGGGCGGCGGACGTGCACGTCCTGCGCGAGCCCCAGTCCCTGCAACCGTTGCTCGACCTGGGCGTGCCGGCGGACCGGGTGCGGGTCAGCGTCGATACCGTGTTCGCCCTGGAGGCCGGCGCCCAATGGAACGGGGCGACCGGCACCGTCGGCCTGTCCATCCGCGGCGACCGCCCCGTGGACCTGGACGCCTGGGCCGCCGTGGCCGACGAGATTCGCCGCCGCCACGGCGTGCGGGTGGTCATGGTCCAGGGGGACCCCCAGCACGACGGGGCGGTCCGGCGCGACCTGGGGCGGCGGTGCCGGCTGGACGACGACGGCACCTTCGTCGACCATCCGGGGATCGTCCAGGTCATCGCCGGGCTCGACCTGCTGGTCACCGAGCGGTACCACCCGGCCGTGTTCGCCACCCAGGCGGGCACGCCGTTCGTGCCCGTGGCCGCCACCACCCACAAGATGGACGGCCTGGTGGACCTGATCGATTACCCCATGGCGGTGTCGGACCCGCCCCGGGGCGACAACCTGGCGCCCATCCTGGAGGCCGTGGACCGGGCCCTGGCCCGGGGACCGGACCTGTCCGCCCCCCTGCGCGCCTTCGCTGCCGAGGCCCACAGGCGGGTCAACGAGGACTATCGCGCCGCGTTTCACGACCTCTGGACGGCGCGGACGTCCTAGAATCCGGCTCGCTCGGAAATCCACGGGTTTTTGCCGACACCGGCATCAACGGGACGGACCGGCCAATTTCATGGGACTGTCCGTGGAATCGGCCGGCCGTCTCGTTTACATTTGCGATTGCGGTTCAATGACGGGAGAGGTCCGCCGATGCGCCATCGCCTGGTCACGGTCTTGCTGGTTTCCTGTTTTCTCGCCCTGTCCTCCGGGCCCGGGTCGGCCGCCACGGGGCAGGCGGGCCTGGCCGACCTGGTCCGGGTGTTCGGCGAATACGGCCAGGCGCGGGAGCGCGGCGACCCCGCCGCGGCCCTGGACCTGGCCCGCCGCGCCGTGGACCTGGGCGAGCAGGTCTATGGCGCCGGCGGCCTGGACATGGCGCGCCTGCTGGAAACCCTGGCCGACGCCCTGGTCGCCGCCGGCCGGCCGGCCGAGGCGGCGCCGGTCCTGCGCCGGGCCCTGGCCGTCCGCGAGGCGGCCCAGGGGGCCGAGCACCCGGACCTGGCGGTCCTGCTGGGCCGCCTGGCCGACCTGGCGTTGGCGGAAAAGGACTACGACACGGCCCGAAGCCTGCGGAAAAGGGCCCTGACCATCGACGAGCGGACCTATGGTCCCGTCCACCTGAACACCGCCGCCGACCTGGACAAGCTGGCCCAGGTCGACGAGGCCGCCGGCGACTGGACCCAGGCCGGCGTGCTGCGCCGCCGGGCCGACACGGCGCGCAAGGAGGCGGCCAAGCGGGCCGAGATGCTGGACCGGCGGCCGTCGGGCACGGCGATGGGCGAGGTGCCGGCGCCGGTGCGCGGCAAGGGCGACGCCAAGGCGGCGGTGGACGGGGCGCGGCCGTTCGCCGTGGTGCGCGTGTTCTACGGCACCAACCGGGCCCGCACGGGCAGCGCCAAGCCGGCCCAGTTCTACGGCACCGAGCGCGGCGACCTGGAAATGGGCCACGTGGACGTCAGCATCCCGTTCCTCCACCAGGTGGGGCGGCTCGAATCCCCGTCCAGCCTGATGCTGGACCTGGTGGAAAACCCGCGCAACCACGTTGTCCTGCTGACCGTGACCCCGCTCAAGAAGCGGGCCTTCCTGCGCAGCCTGAAACAGAACGTGCGCGGCGGCTCGGGCGAGGTGCTGGTGTTCGTGCACGGCTACAACGTGTCCTTCAACGACGGCGCCCGCCGCGCGGCGCAGCTTTCCTACGACCTGAACTTCGACGGCACCACCCTGCTGTACAGCTGGCCGTCCCAGGCCGGCACCTTCAGCTACATCACCGACGAGGCGGCGGTGAAGGTCAGCTCGCGCAAGCTGCGCACCTTCCTGCTGATGGTGGCCGAGCAGTCGGGGGCCGAGCGCATCCACGTCATCGCCCACAGCATGGGCAATCGCGCCACCATGGAGGCGCTGGAGCTGCTGGCCCTGGGCTGGGACCGGGAGGAGGGGGCGCCCAAGCTGTTCGACCAGGTGATCCTGACCGCGCCCGACGTGGACTCGGACTACTTCGCCGAGATGAGCGGCGAGATCCGCAACCTGGCGCGGCGGGTCACGCTGTATGCGTCCGAGAACGACCGCGCCCTGACCCTGTCCAACGAGTTGCACGGCGGCCACCCGCGCGCCGGCCAGTCGGGCCCCGACATCCTGGTCCTGCCCCAGGTGGACACGGTGGACATGTCGCGGGTCGAGACCGACGCCCTGGGCCATTCCTATTTCGGCGACCACAGCGGCGCCATCTACGACATCTTCTCGCTGCTGTGGCGCAACCTGCCGCCCGAGCAGCGCTGCGGCATGAAGGCCACGCCCAAGGGCGACCTGAAGTTCTGGACCTTCGTGCCGGGCGACTGCGGCAACCCGGTGCTGCGCAACGCCAGCCTGCTGGTCAAGCGGTACGGCGCCGAGGCCCGCGAGCGGGCCATCGCGCAGGTGGCCGTGCGGCACGCCGAGCAGGATGCCGAGGGGGTGCGCGAGTGGACCCGGATCGTGCGCCAGGTGGAAAAGCTGATTACCGCCGGACCGGGCGCCGATTGACGCAAGTCATGGCCGCCGGCGGCACGGCGGAACAGGATGGTGCAACGAGAAGGAGCCCGTTCCCCCATGATCACCCGGAAGGCCCTGGCGCTGGCCCAAACAAGCGACCTGCCGCCGCGACGCCTGCGCGGCGAAATGAAGGCCCTGAGCCGCAAGATCGGCTACATCCGCTGGCTGGCGGTGTGGCGGGTCCTGGTCGGCGGCGACCCGCGGTACCAGGCCATCTACCGCCGCCGCCTGCGCGCCCTGAACCGGCGCCTGAACGAAGTCGGCCAGGCCTGGACCTGGCATTACTGGCACCACGCCTGATTCTCCCGCCCGCGGCCTTCCCGCGCGACGGAAAAGCGACTAAGGTCGCCGTTCGATCAACCGCGGGGCAACCTCATGGGCAACGGAAACGGTTCGGGTGACTTGGCCGCGCGCCTGCGCGCCCGCTGGGCGCGCGGCGCCGCCTTCCTGGGCTGTCCCGTGCCCATCGTCTGCGGCGCCATGTCCTGGGTCTCCACCCACGGCCTGGTGGCGGCGGTGTCCGAGGCCGGCGGCTTCGGCGTGCTGGCCGCCTCGGCCATGCCGCCCGAGGAGCTGGTCGCCGAGATCGCCGCCACCCGCGCCGCCACGGCGCGGCCGTTCGGCGTCAACGTGGTTACCCTGCACCCCCGGTTCGACGAGGTGGTCGCGGTCTGTGTCGAGGCGCGGGTCGAGCACGTGATCCTGGCCGGCGGCCTGCCGCCGGCCGCGGCCATCCGCGCCCTGAAGGACGCCGGCGCCAAGGTTACCTGTTTCGCCCCGGTGGTGCCGGTGGCCAAGCGCCTGATCCGCGCCGGGGTCGACGCCCTGGTGGTGGAGGGCAGCGAGGCCGGCGGCCACGTGGGCCCCACCTCGACCCTGGTCCTGGCCCAGGAGATCCTGCCCCATGCCGGCGAGGTGCCGGTGTTCGTGGCCGGCGGCATCGCCACCGGCGCCGCCGTGGTCGCCTGCCTGGAGCTGGGCGCCGTGGGCTGTCAGTTGGGCACGCGGTTCGCCGCCTGCGCCGAATCGCCGGCGCACCCCGACTTCAAGGCCGCCCTGGTGCGCGCCCAGTCGCGCGACGCCGTGATCTCGCCGCGCATCGACCCGCGCCTGAAGACGATCCCGGTGCGGGCCCTGCACAACCGGGCCATGGACGCCTTCACGGCCATGCAGCGCGAACTGCTGGACGCCCTGGACCGGGGCGAGGTGAGCGCCGAGGCGGTGCAGGAGCGGGCCGAGCACTTCTGGGCCGGCCGCCTGCGCCGGGCCGTGGTCAACGGCGACGTGGAGGAGGGGTCGCTGATGGCCGGGCAGGGGGTGGGTCTGGTCAAGGGCGGCGAGACGGCGGCCGGGATCGTCCACTCCCTGGCCCGGGAGGTGGAGGAGATCGTGGGGGAAAGCCATGGCGGATAGCCTCGAGGGCCGCGCCTACGCCCGCTGGCTGATCGGCGAGGCGGGTACCGTGCGGGTGGGCGACGCGGCCGTCCCCTGCACCGTGGTCAACGTGTCGGCCGGCGGCATGCTGCTGCGCACGGCGGCGCGCGGCGAAGCCGGCGACCGGGTGGCCGTGGCCCTGGCCGGGCTGCTGCCCTTCGACGCCCGGGTGGTGCGCACCGGCGACGGCGAGATGGCGGTGGCTTTCGACGGGGGTCCCCAGTACGTGTTTCGGTAGGGAGGTCGCCATGACCGACGGCGCCGAACGCCGCGCCCACCGGCGCTGGCCCATCGACCAGGAAGGCACCGTGCACCTGGACGGGGCGCACCTGGCCTGCCGCGCCGTGGACGTGTCGCGCCACGGCATGCGCTTGGCCCTGGACGGCACCGGCGATCCCGTCGCCGTGGGCACCATGGCCATCGTCGAGCTGGCCGGCTTGCTGCCCTTCAAGGGCCGTGTCGTGCGCGCCGGCGGCGCGGAGATGGGCCTGCACTTCGCCGACGCCCTGCCCAACCTGGGCACCTAGGGGCTGGCGGCAGGGAGAGGGGGTCCCTATGCCGGGTTCAGGAAGCGTTCCATCTGGGCCCGGATGTCGTCGGGGATGGGCACCGGCCTGATGCCGTCCAGCGACGCCACCACCAGGCGGTGGTTGGCGCGGATGCGCTCCTGTCCCTGACAGATGGCGCGGTGCTCCAGGGCGACGGACTTGGTGCCCAGGTGGGTGAGGCGCATCTCCCAGTCCAGCACGTCGTTCATGTAGCTGGGCGCCGAGAAGTCCACGTCCAGGTGGGCGGTGGGGATGCCCAGGCGCCGGTCCAGGTGGTAGGTCAGCCAGTCGCAACCCAGCTCCAGCTTGAACCAGTCCTCGACCGCCTGGTTGATGAAGAAGAAATAGTTCGGATAGAAGATGATGCCGGCGGCGTCGCAGTGCTCGTAGCGCACGGTGACGCGGCGCAGGAAGACCTGGCCGGCCATCAGTCGGGCACCACGGCGGTGGCCTCGATCTCCAGCTTGGCGCCGTCCTCGATGAAGCCGGCCACCTGGATCACGGCCATCACCGGCCAGTTGCTGCCCATGATCTCGCGGTAGGCGGCGCCCACCTCGGCCAGAGAGTCCAGGTATTCGCGCTTGTCGCCGATGAACCAGGTCAGGCGCACGATGTGCTCGGGCCCGGCGCCGGCCTGGGCCAGCACGTCGACGATGTTGCGGAACGCCTGGCGTGCCTGGCCGGCGAAGGAATCGGTCTCGAACACCTCGTCCCCGGTCCAGCCCACCATGCCGGCCACGAACACCATGCGCCCGCGGGTGGTGATGCCGTTGCTGTACCCCTTGGGGCGCTTCCACCCGGGGGGATTCAGGATTTCCATGTGCGCTTCCTCACTTTGTGCTTGCCGTTGGGGAGAATCATAGTTTAAACTGCAAATTAATCAATCTAAAATATTTAGATTGCGCATTAATCGCAGGCAGGCTTCGGACCCCTCTGGACATGACCGCCACCGCACCAGCGCAGGACAGGGCAGGGCAGCGCGATCCGTTTCCCCTGCGCGGGCGCCATGCCCTGGTCACCGGCGGCTCGCGCGGCATCGGCGCCGCCTGCGCCCGGGCCCTGGCCGGGGCCGGCGCCGACGTGACCCTGCTGGGCCGCACCGCGGCGACCCTGGAGGCCCTGAAGGACGAACTGGAACGGGACCTGGGCGTGCGCGCCGCCACGGTCACCGCCGATGCCCTGGACGAGGCGGCCCTGCGCGAGGCCGTGGCCCGGGCGGCGGCGGGGCTGGGCGGCATCGACATCCTGGTCAACAACGTGGGCGGCACCACCAGCGCGCCGGTCGAGAAGGTCGACGCCGCGGTCTGGCACCAGGCCCTGGCGCTGAACCTGACCAGCACCTTCGCCTGCGCCCAGGCCGTGGTGCCGGCCATGAAGGCGGCGGGGTGGGGGCGGATCGTCAACATCGCCTCCACCGCCGGGCTCAAGGGCTATGCCTACGTGGCGCCCTACTGCGCCGCCAAGCACGGGGTCATCGGCCTGACCCGGGCCCTGGCCGTGGAGCTGGCGCGCACCGGGATCACGGTCAACGCCGTCTGTCCCGGCTTCGCCGACACCGATATGACCCGCGACACCGTGGACAACATCCGGGCCAAGACCGGCCGCGACGCCCAGGCGGCGCGCGCCGAGCTTGCGGCCCTGAACCCCCAGGGGCGGCTGATCGACCCCGGGGAAGTGGCCGCGGCGGTGGCCTACCTGTGCCTGCCCGCCGCCGGCTCGATGACCGGCCAGGCCCTCGCCGTGGCCGGAGGAGAGGTGATGTGACGACCGATACCCAACCGACCCTGCCGGAAAGCCAGGACTTCGAGACCTCGACCACCCCCGACGACATCCTGGAAATCCGCACCTGGCTGCGCCTGCTGACCTGCACCAACATGATCGAGCGGCGCATCCGCACCCTGCTGACCTCGACCTTCGACACCACCCTGCCGCGGTTCGACGTCATGGCGCAGCTCGAGCGCGCGCCCGAGGGCCTGACCATGGGCCAGCTTTCGCGCCGCATGATGGTCAGCAACGGCAACGTCACCGGCCTGGTGGACCGCCTGGTCAAGGAGGGCCTGGTGGAGCGCATCGCCGTGCCCGGCGACCGCCGCGCCAACATCGTCCGCCTGACCGGCGACGGGCTGGAGAACTTCGGCACCATGACCCCGGTCCACCACGCCTTCCTGCACGACATGCTGGCCAGCATCGGGCGCCAGGACCTGGAGGGTTTGTACGAACTGCTGGGGCGGCTGAAACGCTCCATCCGCGCCGCCGAAGAGGCGGAGCAGGCAGCCAAGGAGAACGCCTGAATGTATACCCTGAAGGGCGCCGACTTCCGCCCCCGCCACTTCAAGTGGGAGGTGGACGGCAAGGTGGCCACGATCACCCTGAACCGGCCCGACCGCAAGAACCCCCTGACCTTCGACAGCTACGCCGAGCTGCGCGACACCTTCCGCCAGCTCTGCTACGCCGAGGACGTCAAGGTGGTGGTCGTCACCGGCGCCGGCGGCAACTTCTGCTCGGGCGGCGACGTGCACGAAATCATCGGCCCCCTGACCAAGATGGACATGGGCGGGCTGCTGACCTTCACCCAGATGACCGGCGACCTGGTCAAGGCCATGCGCGGCTGCCCGCAGCCCATCGTCGCCGCCATCGACGGCATCTGCGTCGGCGCCGGGGCCATCATCGCCATGGCCAGCGATCTGCGCTACGGCACCCCGGACAGCCAGGTGGGCTTCCTGTTCACCAAGGTCGGCCTGGCCGGCTGCGACATGGGAGCCTGCGCCATCCTGCCGCGCATCATCGGCCAGGGGCGGGCGTCGGAACTGCTGTACACCGGCCGCATGATGGGCGGCGCGGAGGCCGAGCGCTGGGGCTTCTACAACGCCCTGGCGGCGCCCGACGAGGTGCTGGCCACGGCCGCCAAGATGGCCAAGAGGCTGGCCGACGGGCCCACCTTCGCCCACGGCATCACCAAGACCTGCCTGCACCAGGAATGGAACATGGGCGTGGACGAGGCCATCGAGAACGAGGCCCAGGCCCAGGCCATCTGCATGCAGACCCGGGACTTCACCCGCGCCTACGAGGCCTTCGTGAACCGCGAACGCCCCGTGTTCCAGGGAGATTGACGGTGGCCGACAAGACCTTCCTGGACTGGCCCTTCTTCGACGGCGCCCACCGCGCCCTGGCCGCCGGTCTGGACGCCTGGGCCGAGACCGATATGGCGCCCCTGGTCGAGGCCGAGCACGCCGCCGGCCACGACGACGCCAGGCTGGACGCCGTGTGCCGCGACCTGGTGGCGGCCCTGGGCGCCGGCGGCTGGCTGCGCGCCTGCGTGCCGGCCGAGTACGGCGGCGCCGTGCCCGGCCGCCTGGACGTGCGCGGCTTGTGCATCAGCCGCGAAACCCTGTCGCGGCGCTCGGGCCTGGCCGACTTCGCCTTCGCCATGCAGGGCCTGGGGACCGGGCCCATCACGTTGTATGGGACCGACGACCAGAAGGCCCGCTACCTGCCGCCGGTGGTGAAGGGGGAGCGTATCGCCGCCTTCGCCCTGTCCGAGCCCCAGGCCGGCTCGGACCCGGCCGAGATGACCACCACGGCGACTCTGGACGGTGACTCCTACGTCCTGAACGGCACCAAGACCTGGATCTCCAACGGCGGCATCGCCGACCACTACGTGGTCTTCGCCCGCACCGGCGAGGCGCCGGGGGCGCGTGGCATTTCGGCCTTCATCGTCGAGCCCGACGCGCCCGGGTTCTCGGTTGCCGAGCGCATCCCCGTGATCGCGCCGCACCCCCTGGCCACGTTGTCGTTCGCGGACTGCCGGGTCCCCCGGGCCAATCTTGTCGGCGCGCCCGGCGAGGGGTTCAAGGTGGCCATGGCGACGCTGGACATCTTCCGCTCCACCGTGGCCGCGGCGGCCCTCGGCTTCGCCCGCCGGGCCCTGGACGAGGCGCTCGACCGCACCCGGGTCCGCCTGATCGGCGGCGAACCCCTGGCCGGCTACCAGATGACCCAGGCCCGCATCGCCGACATGGCCCTGCGGGTGGACGCCGCCGCCCTGCTGGTTTACCGCGCCGCCTGGACCAAGGACGTGAAGGGGGTGCGGGTCAGCCGCGAGGCGTCCATGGCCAAGCTCTACGCCACCGAGGCGGCGCAGGAGGTGATCGACGCCGCGGTGCAGCTGCACGGCGGCCGCGGCGTGGTCTGCGGCGAAACGGTCGAGCGCCTGTACCGCGAGATCCGCAGCCTGCGCATCTACGAGGGCACCAGCGAGGTGCAGAAGCTGATCATCGCCGGGCAGACCCGCGCCACCCACGACGCCGGCTAGGAGAGAAGGGGACCGCCATGGATACCTTCGTCCGCGACCACCTGCCGCCGGCCGACCTGTGGCCGGAGATCGACCTGAGCCAGCCGCCCGAGGTGGCCGCCTACCCGGCGCGCCTGAACGCGGCAGTCGAGCTGGTGGACCGGGCCGTGGACAGCCATGGCTGGGGCGATCGGGTGGCCATCCGGTACGGCGACACGGCCTGGACCTACGCCGAGCTGAAGCGCCGCACCGACGCCGTGGCCCGCGCCCTGGTCGAGGACATGGGCCTGGAGCCCGGCCAGCGGGTGCTGCTGCGCGGACCCAACAACCCGGGCATGGCCGCCATGTGGCTGGGCATCGCCAAGGCCGGCGGGGTGATCGTCGCCACCATGCCGCTGCTGCGCGGGCGCGAGCTGGCCTACATGGTCGACAGGGTCAGGATCACGATCGGCCTGTGCGACATCGACCTGGCCGACGAGGCGCGGCGGGCGCAAGAACTGGCACCCATGCTGGAACGCCTGGAGTTCTTCTCGGCCACCTGCGACGAACCGGGCCGTGCCTCCTTCGACGCCCGGATGGCCGGCCAGGCCGAGGGCTTCGCCGCCGTGGACACGGCCGCCGACGACGTGGCCCTGGTGGCCTTCACCTCGGGCACCACGGGGCAGCCCAAGGGCACGGTGCACTTCCACCGCGACATCCTGGCCATGTGCGACTGCTTCCCGCGCTACACCTACCGGGGCGCGCCCGAGGACGTGTACGTGGGCACGCCGCCCATCGCCTTCACCTTCGGCCTCGGGGCGCAGCTCTGCTTTCCCCTGCGGTTCGGCTCCTCGGTGGTCTACTACCCGGGGCCGCCGTCGCCGGACCTGCTGATCGACATGATCCGGCGGCATGGCTGCACCACCCTCTACACGGCGCCGACCATGTACCGCGCCCTGGCCGACAAGATCGCCGCCGAGGGGATCGACCTGCCCAGCCTGACCCGCTGCGTGTCCGCCGGCGAGACCCTGCCGCTGCCCACCTTCACGGCCTTCGAGGCGGCCACGGGGCTGCGCATCATCGACGGCATCGGCTCGACCGAGATGATCCACATCTTCATCTCGGCGGCGGACGACGAGATCCGCCCCGGCGCCACGGGCAAGGCCATCCCCGGCTACCGGGCCTGCATCATGGACGAGGCGGGCGCCGTCCTGACCCCGCCCTGCGAGGGGCTGCTGGCGGTGAAAGGGCCCACCGGCTGCAAGTACTTCGACAACGAGGACCGCCAGAGGGCCTACGTGCGCGACGGCTGGAACCTGCCCGGCGACCGCTACCGCCAGGACGCCGACGGCTACTTCTGGTACGTGGCCCGGGCCGACGACATGATCATCTCGGCCGGCTACAACATCGGCGGGCCCGAGGTCGAGGCCGTGCTGCTGGACCACCCGGCGGTGGCCGAATGCGCCGTCATCGGCGCCCCGGACCCCGAGCGCGGCAGTATCGTCAAGGCCTTCGTGGTCCTGCGTGATCCGGGCGCGGCGTCGGACGCCATGGCCCGAGTGCTGCAGGACTTCGTGAAGTCCCAGATCGCCCCCTACAAGTACCCGCGGGCCGTCGAGTTCCGCGACTCCCTGCCCAAGACCCAGACCGGCAAGCTGCAGCGGTTCGTGCTGCGCCGGGAAGAAGAATCGAAGGATCAATGACCATGAAGATCGTCTGCATCGGCGGGGGGCCGGCCTCCCTCTACTTCTCGCTGCTGGCCAAGAAGGCCCACCCGGACTGGGATGTCACCATCTACGAGCGCAACCCGGCCGACGTGACCTGGGGCTTCGGGGTAGTGTTCTCGGACGAGACCATGGACGGCTTCAAGGACGCCGACGAGCCCACCTACACGGCCATCACCGACAGCTTCGTGCACTGGGACGACATCGACATCTACTTCAAGGGCGAGAAGATCACCTCGGGCGGCCACGGCTTCGCCGGCATGCAGCGCCTGCGGCTGCTGCAGATCATCGAGGCCCGGGCCAGGGAGCTGGGCGTGGTCATCGAGCACGACCGCGAGATCACCTCCATGGACCAGATCCCCGAGGCCGACCTGATCGTCGCCGGCGACGGCATCGCGTCCTTCATCCGCGACGCCCACGCCGACGCCTTCGAGACCGACGTGGTCATGCGCCCCAACAAGTTCGTTTGGCTGGGCACGACCAAGAAGTTCGACGCCTTCACCTTCTATTTCAACGAGGACCGGCACGGCCTGTGGCGCGCCCACTGCTATCAGTACATGCCGGGCACCTCCACCTTCATCGTCGAGTGCACCGAGGACACATGGCGCCACGCCGGCCTGGACACGGCCACCGAGGCCGACACCCTGGCCTACTGCGAAAAGGTCTTCGCCGAGGAATTGGGCGAGGACCGGCTGGTCTCCAACAACTCGGTGTGGCGCACCTTCCCGCGGGTCAAGAACGGCAAGTACTTCCACGACAACATCGTGCTGCTGGGGGACGCCCTGCACACGGCCCACTTCTCCATCGGCTCGGGCACCAAGCTGGCCATGGAGGACGCCATCGCCCTGAGCGACGCCCTGAACGCCCACGCGGCCCTGCCCGACGCCCTGGCCGCCTTCCAGGCCGAGCGCCAGCCGGTGGTGGACAGCCTGCAGCGCGCCGCCCAGGTGAGCATGGAGTGGTTCGAGGAGGTGGAACGCTACCACCGCACCCTGGAACCCATGCAGTTCGCCTACAGCCTGCTGACCCGGTCCCTGCGCATCAACCACGACAACCTGCGCCTGCGCGACCCCGGCTACATCGACCGGGTCGAGCACTGGTACGCCGAGCGCGCCTTCGCCGCCGCCGGCCGCGCCAAGCCCACCATCAACAAGACCCCGCCGCCCATCTTCACCCCCTTCCGCCTGCGCGACATGACGCTGGAAAACCGCATCGTGCTGTCGCCCATGTGCATGTACTCGGCCACCGAGGGTCTGGTGAACGACTGGCACCTGGTGCACCTGGGCTCGCGCGCCGTCGGCGGCGCCGGCCTGATCTACACCGAGATGACGGCGGTCAGCGCCGAAGCCCGCATTACCCCGGGCTGCGCCGGCATCTACAGCGACGAGCACGTGACCGCCTGGCGCCGCATCAACGACTTCATCCACGCCAACTCGGTGGCCAAGACCTGCATGCAGCTCGGCCACTCGGGGCGCAAGGGCTCGACCAAGCTGTTGTGGGAGGGCGCCGACCGGCCCCTCGACTCGGGCAACTGGGAGGTCATGGCGCCGTCGCCCGAGCCCTACGCCGAGGGCTGCCACGTGCCGCGCGAGATGCACCGCAGCGACATGGAGGCGGTGATCGAGGACTACGTGGCCGCCGCCCGCCGGGCCGACGCCGCCGGGTTCGACATGCTGGAGGTCCACTTCGCCCACGGCTACCTGCTGTCCACCTTCCTGTCGCCCCTGACCAACTTCCGCGGCGACGCCTTCGGCGGACCCATCGAGAACCGCATGCGCTTTCCCATGGAGGTGTTCGAGGCCGTGCGCGCCGCCTGGCCCGCCGGCAAGCCCATGGCCGTGCGCATTTCGGCCACGGACTGGAAGGAAGGCGGTTTCTCGCACACCGACGGCCTGGCCCTGGTGGAGGCCCTGGAGGCGGCCGGCTGCGACATCATCGACGTGTCGGCGGGGCAGGTGGTCAGCGACCAGAGACCCCGCTACGGCCGCCTGTTCCAGACCCCGTTCTCGACCCGCCTGCGCCTCGACACCGGCATGGCCACCATGACGGTCGGCAACATCCAGTCCTTCGGCGACGCCAACGCCATCATCGCCGGCGGCCGCGCCGACCTGTGCGTGCTGGCGCGCATGCACCTGGCCGACCCCTACTGGACCCGCCACGCCGCCTACGAGTACGACTGGCCCATGCCCTGGCCGCCCCAATACCAGTCGGTGCAGGTCTACACCCCGCGCTGGTCCTGAGGCCGCACGAAAAAAAGCCCCCGCGCCGATACTCGGGGCGGGGGCAGGTGCTGAACCGTCGAGAGAGGATCACAGGGAGATCTCGGACGGTCGCGGGGGCACAGAGAGGGGGAGTGCCCCCGAAAGGGAGAAAGCGGTCGCTTCGGTGCGGGCTCAGTCCGGGCGCGGCGCGGTGGCGGCCGGGGACGCGGTGTCCGTGGCGGCGCCGGCCCAGCCGTCGGCCATGCGCGCGGCGCCGTCCACGGCCAGGGCGGGACCCACGGCCAGGATCAGGGCGACCAGCATCAGCGCGGTGACGAAAGCCTTGGCGATGGTCTGCGTGACTCCGTATGTCATCTCGGGACCTCGGTTCATCATTCGGACTCCTTGCCGCAACTGGGCGACAAAACCCCCGAAAACCTTAATCGGTTCCCCTCGTGACCCCGGACCTATCTCCAACGTGGCTTTTGGTGTTGTTGCCCCATCCTCAGCAAGCGGCGTGCCAGGACTGTAAAATCAACGGGTTAGGCGCCTGGATCCGGCGAAATCCCGGCAAAACGTAAAAACCGCCGACACCCGGCGGCGGGGCCGGTTCAGGCCGCCTCGGCGCGGCGGCGCAGGCTCCAGCTGAACGGGCAGTGGGGTTTCAGGGCCACCCGCTCGCCGGTCAGGGACCGGGCCAGGGCGCCGTCGCCGGCGCGCAGGGCGGCCTCGATCAGGGTGCGGTCCAGCATGTCGCGCTGGGCGTGGCTGCCGCCGAAGGCGTGGGCGCGGTAGCGCACCGGCAGCAGCAGCGCCGCGGCGGTGGCGTAATCCGCGGCGGCGAAGGCCTGGATGGCGCGGGCGATGGGCAGGCCCACCTCGCGGACCATGCCGGCGTTGGTGCCGTCGCCGGCGGCGGCGGCCTCGACGGCCGCCAGCCGGTCCGCCGCGGCGGCGTCGCGCCCGGCGGCGATCAGGGCCATCATGGCGTGCATGTCGTTGAAGGCGTAGAAACCGGCCTCGCCGCCGGGACCGTTGCCGTCGGCGTAGGTGTCGGCCAGTTCACCCCAGCGGTCGCCCACGTCCAGGCCCCTGAGGTGCAGGCGCCACAGGAAGGAAACCCCGTCCAGGGCCATGACCTGCATCTTCTCGGGGGTCGGGCGGACGCGGGCGTCGTACAGCTCCAGCGCCCGCGCCGTGTCGCCCTGGTCCAGGTGAAACAGCGCCGTGTGCCACCAGTTGTGGTGGGCGAACAGGTTCTCGGGCTGGGCCCAGTCCGCGACCCCGGATTCCATGAAGGCGATGCCTTCGGCCTGGCGCGCCTGCATCTCCAGGACGTGGGCCACGGCATGCCGGGCCCAGCAGTCGCCCGGTTGCAGGGCCAGGGCGTGGCGGCCGCGCTCCTCGGCCTCGCCATAGGCGCCGCATTCCTCCAGGCCGAAGGCGGCCATGCCCAGGACATAGCCGTAGCCCCGGTCGGCCCCGGTCCAGGCCGGCAGGGCCCGGGCCACGCGGCCGCGCAGGTTGTCGCGGTCGCCCAGGTAGAAGTCCGACAGGTGGCCCACCTGCAACGCCAGCAGGTCGCGGGGGTGTTCGTCCAGCAGGCGGTCCAGGCGGGCCTGGAACCCGCGCCAGTCGCCGCCGGCCCAGGCGCGCAAGGCACCGGTGTGGGCCCGCTCGCGGTCGTTCAGGCGGTTGCCCAGGTCGTCCAGGCGGGCCAGCGCGGCCTCGATCTCGGGGATCACGCTGCGCTCCCACATGGTCAGGAAGACCTCGGCGCGCAGGATGTGGCCCATGGCGAAGTCCGGCTCCTCGGCCAGGGCGGCGTCGATGGTGGCGATCATGTCGCCGCAATAGGCGTTCAACTGGCCAAGCGCCCGGTCGTAGGCGTCCAGGCCCCGCGCGGAGGCGCCGGAAGCGGGGTTGCCGTGATGATCTTCCATGTCAGAATTTCCAGATAACCTGTTGCTATGACGTAAAATGCCGCACCCGGGCCGTGGTTTCCGGGTCCAGGAAGCTGCGCACGCAGGCTTCCGTCTCCCGCTCCAGCGCCCGCTCGATGCCGGCGAAGGCGGCCTCGTTGGTCACCCGCTTCAGGTCGCGCAGCGTGGCCTGGGGCTTGGCCGCCAGTCGCGCGGCCACGTCCTGGGCCGCGGGCAGGAGCCGGTCGGGCGGCACCACGCGCCAGGCCACGCCGGCCTCGTGCAGGGCCCAGGCGTCGTACTTCTCGCCCAGCATCAGCATCTCGCGCGCCTTGACCAGGCCGACGATGGCCGGCAGCAGGGCGGTGACGGCGCCGGTGACGAACAGACCCCAGTCCATTTCGGGGAAGAAGGCGCGGGCCTGCTCGGACCAGATGGGCAGGTCGCAGTTGATGGCCCATTCGAAGCCGCCGCCCACGGCCCAGCCGTTGATGGCCCCCACCACCACTTTTTCGCCCAGGACCATGTGGCGGGTGCAGTCCTGCAGCACCTTGACCAGGGCCTCGGCCTCGGCCCGGGTTTCCGGCTGCCGGTGGTCCTTCAGGTCGTCGCCGGCGCAGAAGGCCGCGCCGGCGCCGGTGAAGACGATGGCCCGGGTGGCGTCGTCCATGTTGGCGTCGGCAAAGGCCCCGGCCACCGCCGCCAGCAGGTCGCCGTTCATGGCGTTCATGCGGTCGGGCCGGTTCAGGGTGATGGTGCGCACGCCCTCGTGCAGGTCGGTCAGGACGACGGGCATCTGGGGTCTCCCTCAATCATCTTCGCGGACCACGCGGCGGGTCTTGCCGGCGGTGCGGGGCAGGGTGCCGTGGGGCAGCAGGCGCACCGTGGCGGTGACGCCGATCTCGCGCTTGATCAGGTCGGCCAGCCGCGCCGCCGCGTCGTCGCCGCAGCCCGCGGCGGCCCGCTCGGCCTCCACCGGCAGGGCGTCGTGGGGCCCGGGGCCGCGCAGCACGATGCGGTATTCGCCGCCCAGGCCGGCGGTGCGGTGCACGGCGGCCGCCACCATGGTGGGAAACACGTTGATGCCGCGCACCACCACCATGTCGTCGGCCCGGCCCACCACCCGGAAGCGCGGCGCCGTGCGGCCGCAGGCGCAGGGCCCGGTGGCGGTCAGGGTGATCAGGTCGCCGGTGCGGAAGCGCACCAGGGGCTGGCAGTCCTTGGCCAGGTGGGTCAGCACCAGTTCGCCGTTTTCCCCCTCCTGCCAGGGCCGGCGGGCGCCGGTGGCCGGGTCGATCAGCTCGGGCAGCAGCACGTCGAGCGCCATGAAGTGCAGGTCCGGGGTGGCGGCGCACTGGCCGGCGAAGTTGCACAGCACGTCCGTCACCCCGTAATTGGCGTTGCGCGCCGCGAACCCCCAGGTGCCTTCCAGGCGGGCGCGGAAGGCCGGATCGTCCAGCCCCGCCTCGCCGCCGAACAGGCCCAGCTTCAGCCCCAGGTCCCGCGGCGCCAGGCCCGGGAACCGTTCGGCCAGCACCTGTTCCAGCACCGCCGGATAGGACGGCGTGCAGGAGATGGCGGTGATCCCCAATTCGCGGATGGTGTGGACCAGCTTCTCGGTCGCGCCGACGCCGAAGGGGACCACCGTGGCGCCGGTGGCCTCCAGGGTCATGTGGTCGGTCAGGCCGCCCATCCACAGTTGGTAGTTCAGGCAGTGCACCACCCGCATGCCCGGCCCCAGGCCGGCGGCGGCCTGGGCGCGGCCGCCCACGACGGCGGTCAGGTCGGCGTCGCGCTCCGACAGGGCCAGGTTCATGGCCGTGCCCGTGGTGCCCGAGGTGCGGTGGACCCGGGCCACGTGCCGGTCCGCCGCCGCCAGGTAGGAGCCGAACGGCGGGTGCGCCGCCTGGTCGGCGCGCAGCATCTCCTTGTCCGTGAACGGCAGGTCGGCCAGGGCCTCCAGGCGCGGGTCCAGGGCCCGGCCGCCCAGGTGGTGGTGGTAGAAGGCGGACTGCCGCGACACGTGCTCGGCCTGGGCGCGCCAGTTGGCGGCGCGCAGGGCCGCCAGCTCGCCCAGGGGCAGGAAGTCAGCCCTTGCCGCCGCTCCCGCCATGGCCGTTCCCCCCGGATGTGTCGTTGTCCCGCGGCTGTTCGTGGCGCCGCTCGTGGGCTTCCTCGGCGGCGGCGTGGCCGGTCCAGCTCTGGGCCTCCACGAACACGCGGCTGACCTCGGGCCGGGACGCCTTGATGCGCGCCTCCAGGTCCGAGATGGCGTCCTCCACCTGGCGCGAGTCGATGCCGTCGCGGAAGTCCAGGCTGACCGTGACCAGCACGTCCGTGGGCCCGAAGTGCAGGGTCAGCAGCTCGTTGACGCTGACGATGTCGGGCGTCTCGGCGACGATGGCGCGCAGGTGCTCGATGGTGGCGCGGCTGGCGCCTTCGCCCACCAGCAGGCCCTTGCACTCGTAGGCCAGCAGGGCCGCGGTCACCGCCAGGATGGCGCCGATGGCGCAGGACGCGACCCCGTCCAGGACCGGCATCTGCAAGGCCTGGGCGGCGTAGATGCCGACGAAGGCCACCAGCAGGCCGGCCATGGCCGCCGTGTCCTCGAACAGGACCGTGAACAGCGACGGGTCCTTGGACCGGCGCACGGCGGCGACGATGCCCATGTTGCCCTTGCGCCGCTGGAACTCCCGATAGGCCACCCACCAGGCGCCGGCCTCGAACACCAGGGCCAGGCCCAGCACCACGTAGTTGACCAGCGGGTCGGTGACGGCGTGGGAGTGCTGGACCTTGTCGATGCCCTCGTAGATGGAGACCCCGGCGCCCAGGCCGAAGATCAGGATGGCGACCACGAAGCTCCAGAAATAGAGCTCGGAGGCGTAGCCGAAGGGGTGGGTCTCGTCGGCCGGCCGCGACGCCCGCTTCATGCCGTACAGCAACAGGCCCTGGTTGCCGGTGTCCACCAGCGAGTGGATGGCCTCGCTGAGCATGGCCGAGGACCCGGTGTAGGCGGCGGCGGCGAACTTGGTGACGGCGATCAGCGCGTTGCCGGCCAGGGCCGCGAACACCACCTTCTTCGATCCGTGCGCCGACATGGGCTCCCCGCGCTGCGTTACCTTCGCTGTCCTGTGTAGCGCGCCGGCGGGGAAATGGGAACGGCTAAGGGCGAAGTCACGCCCGGGACGGCGGCTTTCCCCCGGTCTCGATCAGCCGGGTCAGGGCGGCGGGCAGGCCGGTGGCGGGCTTGGGCGCCGGCTGGCGGAAGGAGCCTTCGGTGGCCTTGCGCGGGCCCAGGGCGACCAGGCCCTCGGCCACCTTGACGCTGGCGGCCACCCCCTCGACCACCGGCACCGGCAGGCGGTCGCGGACCCGCGACGCCAGGCCGGCCAGGGGCGCCCCGGCCAGGATCACGACCTCGGCCCCGTCCTCGCGCACGGCACGGCCGGCCAGGTCCACCAGCAGGTCCTCGTTCTCGGCCTGCACCCGGCCCACGTCGGCCACCCGGGCGTCCAGCATACGGATGCTGGCCAGGCGCCCGGACAGGCCGTGCCAGGCCACGCATTCCCGGTACCAGGGCTCCAGCCGCGAGGAGAACGAGACGATGGAGAAGGTGCGCCCCAGCGGGCAGGCCATCAGCAGCGACGCCTCGGCCAGGCCGACCACGGGGATGGCCGCCATCTCCCGCGCCGCGCCCAGGCCCGGGTCGCCGAAGGCGGCGATGACCAGGGCGTCGAACTCGCCCTGCCGCTCGGCCAGCACCTCCAGCACCACTCGGCCGCCGATCACCGCCTCGGCCCGGGTGGCGATGTAGGGCACGCCGTAGGGCGCGGTCATGAAGGCCAGCTCGGTGCCCGACGCGGCGGCGGCGCGGGCCACGGCGGCGATCTTGTCGGTGACGCTGTCGGACGTGTTGGGGTTGAGGACGAGGATCTTCATGGGGCGCGTCCCTCCGGGTCCGTCGCGGCGACGGCGGGCCAGTCGCCGTGCCAATCCTGGACCTTTTCGATCTGCCGCGCCAGCCGCAACAGGACCTCGTCGGCGGCGAAGGCGCCCACGAACTGGATGCCGATGGGCAGGCCGGCGGGGGACCGCCGGCCCGGGACGCTGATGGCCGGGTGCCCGGTGGCGTTGACCCAGCCCGAGTAGACGGCCGAGCCGCGCGGCCCCACGGGGGTGCCGTCGATGGTCTCGGGGAACGGGGTGCCCGTCGGCCAGGGCATGGCGGCGCAGGCCGGGGTCATGATCACGTCCACGTCCGTGAACACCCGGGCCGCCCGGTTGCGCAGCTCGGCGATGATCTCCAGCACCGTCAGCAGGTGTTGGGCGTCGTAGGCGCGCCGCGCCCATTCCACGTACTTGGGCGAGGCCAGCTCGGCCATGCGCGGCTCGCGCCGCAGCAGCAGGCCCAGGCCCATGTCGGCGATGGTGGTCCAGTGCGCGTTGACGGGGCCGATGTCGAGGGGCAGGGGGCCGTGGGTTACCCGGTGGCCGAGCCTCTCGACCAGGTCCACCATCCGGCGGAAGCTGTCGACGATCTCGCCCTCCACCGGGGCGTCGCCGAAGCGTTCCACGGCCAGCACGCGCAGCGGGCCCGGGGCCTGCTCCAGGGTGGCCCGGGCGCGCGGCGCCGGGAAGGGCAGGGAGCGGTGGTCGCGCGGGTCGGCCCCGGCCAGGACGTCGAACAGCAGCGCCTGGTCGCGCACGGTGCGGGTGATGGGGCCCACGGTCTCCATGTCCAGCAGCAGTTGCGGCAGGCCGCCGCCCCGGGGGATGCGGCCGACGGAGGTCTTCAGCCCCACCAGATTGGTGTAGGCCGCCGGCCGGCGCACCGAGCCGCCGCCGTCGGTGCCGACCGAGAACGGGATCATGCCGGCGGCCACGGCGGCGACGCTGCCGCCGCTGGACCCGCCCGGGATCAGGGACAGGTCCCAGGGGTTGGGGGTGGTGCCGAACAGGCGGTTCTCGGTGAATCCCTCGACCGTGAACTCGGGCACGTTGGTCTTGCCGACGATCACCGCGCCGGCGGCGCGCAGGCGTTCGACCGGGATCTCGTCGTGGTCGCAGACCCGGTCGGCGAACAGCGCGCTGCCCCAGGTGGCGGGCATGCCGCGGACCACGAAGTTGTCCTTGATCAGGATCGGCAGGCCGTCGAGCGGGCCCAGGGGCCGCCCGGCGGCGCGCCGGTCGGCACTGGCCCGGGCCTCGTCCGCGGCCGTGCCGCTGAGGCAGATGACCGCGTTGAGGGCCGGGTTCAGGCGGTCGATGCGGTCGCGGAAGTGGGCCAGCAGGCCGGGGGCCGAGACCTGGCCCCCGTCCAGCAGCCCCGCCAGGGCGGTGGCGTCCTGTCGCCAGGGTTCCATGGCCTACACCATCGACGCCAGGAACAGCGACAGGGGCGGGAAGAAGGTGGTGGCCAGGATCACCAGCACCTCGCAGGCGACGAAGGGCAGGGCCCACTTGGCCGCCGTCTCGAACGGCACGCCGCCCACCTTGGCGGCCAGGAACAGCCCCACGCCGACGGGCGGGGTCAGGTGGGCCATGGACAGGTTGACGGTCATCAGGGCGCCGAAGTGGATCAGGTCGATGCCCGCCGCCAGCAGCGCCGGCTTGACCAGGGGCACCAGCAGGTACATGGCGGCGATGGGCTCCAGGAAGGCGCCGGAGATGATCAGCAGCACGTTGATGATCAGCAGGATCAAGACCGAGTTGCCCGCCGACCAGTCCATCAGGCTGGTGGTGATCACGGCGGCCAGGCCCTGGGTCTGCCAGATCCAGGCGAACACCGACGAGCAGGCGATGATCAGGACGATGACGCCGATGGTCTTGCCGGCGTCGTACAGCATGGTGGGGTAGTTGGCGAAGCCGATCTTGCGGTACACGAACAGGTCGATGATGAAGATGTAGACCACCGCCACGGCCGCCGCCTCGGTGGCCGTGAAGATGCCGGCATAGATGCCGCCCAGGATGATGACCGGCGCCATCAGGCCCCACGAGGCATCCTTCAGCGCCGCGGCGAAGGTGGCCCAGGTGCGCTCGACCTTGGCGCCGCGGTAGCCCCGGTGGCGGGAAATGAGGAAGGTGTACAGCCCCAGCACCGTGAACATCATCAGCCCCGGCCCGATGCCGGCGAAGAACAGCTTGGGGATCGACTGCTCGACGATGACGCCATAGATGATCATGCCGATGCTGGGCGGGATCACCACGCCGAAGGTGCAGCCGGCGGCGACGATGGCGACGGCGAAGGGCTTGGGATAGCCGGCGCCGGCCATGGCCGGGATCAGGAAGCTGAGCGCCGCCACGGTGGCGATGTTGGACCCGGACATGGAGCTGATGATGGCCCCCGTGGCCAGGGTCGCCAGGGCCAGGCCGCCGGGCAGGGTGCCCAGCACCACCTGGGCCAGGTTGACGATCCGCTGCGACATGCCCGACCGGGTGATCATGGCGCCGGCGATGATGAACAGCGGCGTGGCCAGCAGCGGGAACTTGTCCAGCGACCCGCCCAGGATATAGGGCACCACGGCCAGGGGCGCGGCCTTGAAGAACACGATGGTGAACAGCGCCGCCAGACCCAGGGCGGCGAAGATGGGCATGTTCAGCAGCAGCAGGACGACGAAGACCAGGAAGCCGATGACGCTGGGATTGGCCAGGAATTCCATGGCGCTTACCCCTTCCCGCCGGCTTCGACGTCGGCATTGACGTCGGCGTCGATGTCGATCTCGGCGCCGGCGCTGGGCCGGAACGCGCCGGCCAGGAAGCCCTGGATGCCGCGCAGCACGCCCATCACGAAGGCCAGCAGCATGCCGAAGTTGATGATCCAAACGGGCATTTCGGTGGTGGTGCTGATCTGTCCGCTCTGGAACGACTTCATGGTCGAGACGCCGGTCATGAACACCAGGTAGGCCATGAAGCCGATCACGCCGAGGGCGACCAGGATCTCGACCGCCTTGCGCCCGGCCGGGCCGAAGCGGTTGGCCAGCAGCGGGATGCCGCCGTGCTCGCCGGTGCGCAGGGCCGCCGAGGCGCCCAGCAGGGCGCTCCACACGAACATGAAGCGGGCCAGCTCCTCGGTGAAGGCGATGGCGTAGTGGAAGATGAAGCGCGACAGGACGCCGGAGAAGATAAGCCCGACGATGACCACCAGAAAGAGGCAGATCACGGTCTTCTCCAGGCGGTCGAGGAAAACGCCGAAGGCCTGCAAGGGGCCCCGCGCCGGCGTGTCGGAACTGGAACTCATGGCGTCACCCCGCTGGTGGGCCCCACCCGCCGGGCGCGGCGGGTGGGGCGGTGGGTGTCGACGCTGGCGCAGGCGCGCCGGCGCGTCAATTGGCGGCGGACTTGACCTCGTTCTCGACCCGGGTCACCAGCTCGGCGCCGACCTTGGCCTTGAACTTGTCGTAGATGGGGGCGGCGATCTTCTTGAACTGCCCCAGCTCGTCGGCGGTCGGCACGTAGATCTTGGAGCCGGCGGCCTTCATCTTGGAGATGTAGGTGTCGTTCTCCTCCAGGGCCTTGGCGCGCTGGGCCTTCATGCCCTCCACCGCGGCCTCCTTCAGGACCTTGCGGTCGGCCTCGCTGACCCGGTCCAGCAGGGCCTTGCTGGCGATCATGCCCACGGACTCGAACGAGAAGTTGATGATCGAGGTGTAGCCGGCGACCTCGTAGAACCGCTTGGCGTAGATCAGCGGCGTGGTCGCCACGCCGCCGTCGATGGCGCCGGACTGCAGCGACGAGAAGATCTCGGCGAAGCTGATGGGCGTGGGCACGGCGCCGACGGCCTTCCAGGTCTCGACGAAGATGGGGTTGCCGGGAACGCGGATCTTGACCCCGGCGATGCCGGCGGGGGTCTTGACCGGGCCTTCCTTGGAATAGAGCTGGAAGAAGCCGCCGTCACCCCAGGCCAGGGCCTGCAGGCCGACCTTGTTGAGGCTGGCCGACAGCTCCTCGCCGACCGGGCCGTCCATGACCTTCATGGCCACTTCCGAGTTGGGGAACATCCACGGCATGGCGGTGACCAGGAAGTCCTGGTTCAGCTGCGACAGCCAGATGGTGGTCTTCATGATGATGTCGACGGCGCCGGCCTGGGCCATTTCCAGCTCAACCCGGTCGTTGCCGCTGACCAGCACGCCGTTGGGGTAGACCTCGACCTTGTGGCTGGTCTTGGCCTCGACGATCTCCTTGAACTTCTTGGCCGCGACCATCCAGTTGGAGGTCTCGGGCACGGTGGTCGAGATCTTGATGGTGTCGGCCGTGGCGGCCGTCGCGAGGACGGACAACGCCACGGAGAACAACGCGGTCTTGAGAATCTTCATGGTCATGCTCCAGGTTTCTGTGCGGACGCGCGGCGCACGTTCTTGAGCAACCGCGGGAGGCCCTGACGGGGGTGCGCCCGGGCGGTCACGGGACCCGCCGGGGCAGGAGGGACGGCGCGGAACAGGCGATGAACTCGCCGTCCCCGGGCCGCCCGGTGAAGGTCTTGCCGTCCCACACCACTTTCCCCCGGCTGATCGTCTTGGCGGGCCATGCCTTCAGGCGGCGGCCTTCGTAGGGGGTGTAATCGACGGCGTGGTGCAGGTTGGCGTTCTGGACGTGGACGTCGCGCTCCTCCCAGATCACGAGGTCGGCGTCGGCGCCGATCGCGATGGTCCCCTTGCGCGGATAGAGACCATAGAGCTTGGCCGGGTTGGTGGCGGTCAACTCGACGAAGCGGTTGACGGTCAGGCGCCCGCCCAGGACGCCCTCGGAATAGAGCAGGGGCAGCCGGGTTTCGAGGCCCGGGATGCCGTTGGGGATGTGCTCGAAGCTCACCTCGTTGCCGCCGGGCTTCTTGCCCGCCGGGTCGTCGTAGGAGAACGGCGCGTGGTCCGACGAGAACACGGTGAACAGGCCGTCGGCCAGTCCGCGCCAGATGACCTCCTGGTTGGCGGCGTCGCGCGGCGGCGGGCTGCACACGCAGCGGGCGCCGGCATAATCGTCGTCCAGCCCCAGGTCGTCGGCGGTGAGGAACAGGTACTGGGGGCAGGTCTCGGCCAGGATCGACAGGCCCCGGTCGCGGGCCCAGCGGATCTGCTCCACCGCCTCGCCGCCCGAGACGTGGACGATCAGGATCGGCACGTCCACCAGCTCCGAGAGGGCGATGGCCCGGTGGGTGGCCTCGCGCTCGACCACCATGGGGCGCGAGGCGGCGTGGAACCGGGGCGCCGTCTGGCCGGCCTCCACCAGGCGCTTGGTCAGCCAGGCGATGCAGTCGGCGTTCTCGGCGTGGACCATGGTCATGGCGCCGTGGGCGCGGGCCACGGCCAGCACGTCCAGCACCTGGCCGTCGGTCAGTTTCAGGTCGTCGTAGGTGAGGTAGATCTTGAACGACGTGTAGCCGTCGCGGATCAGGCCCGGCAGCTCGTCGGCCAGGACCCGGGGCGTGGGGTCGCTGACGATCAGGTGGAAGGCGTAGTCGACGGCCGCCCGGCCGGCGGCGCGGCGGTGGTAGTCCTCGACCGCCGCCACCAGGCTCTCGCCCTTGGCCTGGGCGGCGAAGGGGATCACCGTGGTGGTGCCGCCGCAGGCGGCCGAGCGGGTGCCGGTCTCGAAATCGTCGGCCATGCGCATGGGCGCCGGAATGGGCTGGTCCAGGTGGCAGTGGCTGTCGACCCCGCCCGGGGTCACGGTGCGGCCGGCGGCGTCCAGTTCCGCCGCGCCGGCCGGCAGGCCGCCGCCCAGCAGGGCGATGCGCCCGCCGGCGATGCCGATGTCGGCGGTGAACACGTCCGCCGCCGTGGCCACGCGGGCGTTGCGGATCACCAGGTCCAGGGCCGCGCCGCTCACGGGCGGGGGCGTCCGGTGGTCTGGATTGGCGGCTGAGGTTTCCCCATGGCGTGCCGTCTTCCCTGTCGTCGAATTTGTTGTTGGTTAATTGCCTACAATATGTTCAACAATTTTGTCTACATATTTTTTGGGCAATTGTTGACATTTTTTCCGCATGTGGCAGGTTTGGTTCGACCGCACCGGGGAAAAGGATTAGGATTGGCGCCGCCCGGCCCGCAGAGGCCGGCCCCAAATCGTCCCCGAGGAAAACGTCAGAAGACACCGCACCCATGACCCAGCAGACCGTGGAATCCATTCCGTCCCAATCCCGCCCGCAGGCCCACCTGCGGCCCGCGCAGCCCAAGGCCGGCGGGGCCCCCGGGCCCGAGGACGTCTACGAGCGCATCTACGTGGCGATCCTGGAACACCGGCTGCCGCCAGGCACCAAGCTGGGCGAGGACCGCATGGCCAGGATCTTCGGCGTCAGCCGGGCGCGAATCCGCGAGGTGCTGGCGCGCCTGGCCCACGAGGGGGTGGTCGAACTTGTGCCCCAGCGCGGCGCCCGGGTGGCGCGCCCCACACCCGAACAGGCGCGCGACATCTTCGAGATGCGCCGCCTGGTGGAGCCCGGCGTGGTCGCCCGCCTGATCCGCGACCTGAACCCGGCCAAGCTGCGCCGCCTGCAGGGCCACCTGGCCGAAGAGCACGACGCCCGGGTGCGCAACGACAAGCCGGCGGTGATTCGCCTGTCGGGCGAGTTTCACAATTTGCTGGCCGAGGTCGCCGGCAACGACATCATGGCCCGCACCATGCGCGAGCTGACGTCCCTGACCTGCCTGATCATCGCCCTGTACGACGCCCCCACCACCGACGCCTGCCGCGACGACGAGCATGCGCAGATCGTCGATGCGATTGGCGACAAGAATGTCGACAAGGCGTCCCGCCTGATGGTCGCCCACCTGGACCACATCGAGGCCAGCCTGGACCTAAGCGGAGTGGGGGACGAGGTGGACCTGGAGCGCGTGTTCGCCGGCTGAGGCAGCCCCGCCGGGGCCTGGCCCTATTCCCCGCCGAACAGGTCGAAGTCCCCGCCCAGCACCCGTTCGATGCGGCCCGTGCGCCAGTCCCGCGCCGTGTCGCGCACCAGGGGCGACGGTTCGCGGCGGTAGCGGCGCACGATCCGGCCGCGGTCGCAGGCGGCCTCCTCCAGGGCCCGTTCGGCGGCCCCCAGGCGGGACTTGCGCTTGCCCGGCGGCGGCCGGCCGTCCTGGGGCGCCACCGCGACGAAGGCGCCCACCCGCTCGAACTTGCCCTTCTGGGCGCCCGGAACCTCCAGCACGTGCAGGCCGGCCTCGGGCGCCAGGATGGCGTAGGCGGCGAAACCCGTGACCGACATGACCAGGCGGTAGCGGCCCTCGCCGGGGTCGGTGGGGCCGGCCAGGACCTCGGCGCGCATGCGCCGCTTCTGGGCCCAGGCCTGGTACATGGCGCCGATCTGTTCGGCGAAGGCCGCGGCCCCGGCCCCGTCCGAGGCCATGTCGGGCCCCGAGTCCACGGCCAGGTAGGCCTCGGTGGGGCGGCCGTCGCGGACGTCGGCGCAGGCATGTTGCAGCAGGTACAGGTTCTGCCCCAGGGTGCCCAGCATCTCCTGCGGCGAGCGGCCCGACCGCGAGCCGCGCTGCAACCGCCCCAGCAGGGCCCGGGCCCGGCCGAGGGCGTATTCCACCCGGTCCTGGTACTCGGTCCGGGTCAGCAGGGCGAAGCGGTCATCCGACTGCCAGAATCCCGGCGCCTCCATGGCCGCCAGGGCGGCCGCCTTGCGCGCCGTCCAGTCGGGCTCCTGGACGGCCGCCTCCATCTCTTCCAGCCGCGCGCGCAGGACCGCCATCTCCTCGGGCAGGCCGCGCGGACGCAGGGCGATGGCCGCCGGGGTCAGGGGGATGTCGCCGGCGTCCAGGTCCGAGTCGTCCAGCGCCCTGTCCGCCGCCTCGTCCTCGGGCGCGTCGGGGTCGACGAAGCGCACGTCGATTCCCCGGGCACCGCCGGTGACGAACAGGAACTGCTCGCCCTCGGGTGCCCGGTGGGCGACGATGGTCATGGCCAGGGGGGCCAGGAAATAGCGTTCCACGGCCCGCTTCAGGGGGCGCGCGCCCAGATCCGGCGTGAAGCCCCGGGACAGCAGGAAGTCGATGGCCGAGTCGTCCCACTCCACGGCCCAGGCCTTGGAGCGGAAGCCGCGCCGGCGCAGCACCGCGTGCAGCTCCTTTTCCAGGATCTCGCGCATGGTGTCGCGGCTGAGCGGGCGGAACACCACCACCCGGTCCAGGCGGTTGACGAACTCCTTGCGGAAAGCCTCCTCGACGGCCTTGTGCACGGCGCCGGTGTCGAAGCCGGGGCTGTCCTGGCGGAAGCCCAGCGACACGCCGGTGGGGATCACCGCGCCGAGGTTGGAGGTCAGGATGATGATGGCGTGGCGGAAGTCGGCGGTGCGGCCGCGGCGGTCGGTCAGCCGGCCGTCGTCGAACACCTGCAGGAACAGGTCCCAGATGCGCGGGTGGGCCTTCTCGAACTCGTCCAGCAGGATCACCGAGAAGGGATGCTCGCGGATCTCGTCCACCAGGGCGCCGCTGGACCCGCCGTCGTAGCTGCCCAGCAGGCGGTCCAGGCTCTCGGGGGTCTGCAGCTCGCTCATGTCCAGGCGCACCAGCCGGTGCTCCGAGCCGAACAGCCACTCGGCCAGGGTCTTGGCGATCTCGGTCTTGCCGGTGCCGGTGGGGCCGGCGAACAGGAACACCCCGGCCGGCCGGGTGGGGTCGGTCAGCCCCGCCTTCAACAGGGCGACCCGCTCGACCAGGGCGTCGATGGCCTCGTCCTGGCCCTTGACCTGGCGCTCGAAGTGGCCGCGCAGGTCGTCCAGGTCCAGGCGCTGGCGGTCGTCCAGCAGGGTCGCCGGCAGGCCCGTCACCTTGGCCAGGGCCAGGTACACATCGTCCAACACCAGGGTCGGGTACAGGCCGCGCTCGTCGGCCTCGACCTGTTCCAGCGCCAGGCCCAGCAGCTCCAGCAGGTTGCCCGGCGCCGCGCGGTCGCCCAGGTACTGCTGCGCCAGTTCCCAGGTCTCGTCCAGCAGGGTGGCGGTGTCCGCCGGCGGCTGGGTCCAGCGGCGCAGCCACTCGGCCGCCAGGTCCTTGGCGGCGGCGTCGGGCAGGGCGGCCATGCGGTGCACGGCGAAGGCGCCCGAGATGCGCGGGCGGGAAAGCTGCAACTGTTCCCAGGTCTGGGGCGTGGCCTCGGACAGGACCAGGATTTCGCCGCCGTCGATGGCCGGCAGCAGGGTGTCCAGCGCGCTGACGGGGCTGAACTTGTGCACCCCGGCATAGACCAGGTTGGGCAGGTCGGGGATGCGCCAGACCACGCGCTGGCCGGCCCCGGCCTCGCGCACCAGGCGCCCCAGCCGCTCTTCCAGTTCGCCCAGGTAGGCCTGGCCGGCGACGATCTCGGCCTGGCCGACCTCGAACACGGTCCAGCCGTCGTCGTACAGGCGCGCGGTCAGGGATTCCAGCAGGGCGGTCTTGCCGACCCCGGCCTCGCCCACCAGCAGCAGCGAGCGCGGCGGCGTCACCAGGGCGAAGCCGATCAGGTCGTTGTAGGCCTCGTCCAGGGCCGGGTGGACGATGACGTCGTCGGCGGCCTTGCGCCGGTCGCCGTCCCAGACCTTGCCGACGGTGTTCAGGTAGTCCTTGTCCACGAAGGCCTTGTTCACGGCGTCGATCTCCTCCACCAGCGGCCTGGCGACGGTCCCGCCGGCGATGACCAGGAATTCGCGCAGGGTGGCCAGGGTCGGCCGGTCCAGCCCGTCCAGGGCGGCGCCGAGGCGCAGGGGCTCGCCGCGCGCCTGGCGGGCGCGGATGAACTCCACCGCCAGGGCCTGGTTCATGGGGTGCGACAGGTCGTTGGCGATCAGCACCAGGGCGCGGCCGATCACCGCCTCGCCGGACGGCGCCGCCTGGGCCAGGTAGGGCAGCAGGAAGTGGAACTGCCAGGCCCCCAGGTTGGGCAGGGCCTCCAGGGCCTGGCGCCAGATCCGGCCGGCGTCCGGGTGCCGATGCAGGGCGGCCGAGGCCATGCAGGCCATCACCATGTTGCCGCCGCGCAGGTAGCCGGCCAGATTCTCGGCGGAAAAGTCGTCGGCCCGTGACAGCAGGTCCACCGCCGCGGTGAAGCTGTCGTTGGTCAGCATTTCGGACGGGTGGTCGCTGTCGTGGAAGAAATCCCTGGCCCGGGCGGCCAGGGTGGTGACCCGTTCCGCGGGCGTCGCCTCCGCGGCCGGGTCCGCCGGAGTCTGGTCCTGGGCGGGCGCGTTCGCGGGCGTCCGGCGGCGGAACCGCCGCCACAGGGGCACCGCCACCAGCAAGACCATCACGGCGAAGACGATGAAGGGGCCAAGCTCGTCCATGGCGGCATGATGGGCGGGCCGCCGCTGCAATGCAATTGCCAACCGGCCGGCCGCCGTTCACAACCTGGAATTGGCGGCGCGCGGCTTCTAGACTGGATGCCCCGACGACAACGACACGGAATGGAACACAGGCCATGGCGACGGACGACAGCGCGGACGGAACGGTGCGGAACGGCGCGGCGGGCGGCGGCGGGTCCCGCTGGCCCCGGCGCCTGGGCATCACGGCGATGGTGGCCGGGGTGCTGGGCGCCCTGTTCGTGGTGGCGGTCTTCGTGCTGCCCAACTCCCTGGCCCACTACCTGGTCGACCGCGAGCTGGAACCCATGGGCCTGCGCCCGGTGGGGTTCCAGACCCTGGACATCGACCTGTGGAACAGCGAAGTCACCCTGGGGCCGGTGCGCCTGGACCGGGACGGGGCCGAACCCCTGCGCCTGGAGAAGTTCATCCTGGCCTACGACCTGTCGGCCCTGTTCAGCAAGCGCGTGTTCGTGCAGAAGGTGATCATCACCGGCGTCGACATCGCCATCACCCGTGCCGCCGACGGCGCCTTCGCCATCAACGGCACGCCCCTGGCCGCATTCCTGCCGGCGCCGGGGCCCGAGCCGGCGGCGCCCGCCGTGCCCCTGGCCTGGCAGGCCGGGCTGGACAGCCTGGAACTGCGCGACAGCCGGCTGCTGTACGCCGACGCCCAGGGCCGCACCGGGGCCGTCGAGCTGGCGTCCCTGAGCCTGGCCGGCTTCCGCACCTGGGAGCCGGACAGTCCGGGCTCCTTCGACCTGCGCGGCCGGTTCAACGGCATCGCCCTGGCCCTGCGCGGCACCGCCCGCCCGTTCGCCGACCGCATCGTCGTCGACGTGGAGGAGCAGGTGGCGGAACTGGAACTGGCCAAGGTCGAGAAGCTGACCGGGCCCCTGGGGCTGGCGCGGGGCGCCGGGGTGGTGGAGGCCCGCATGACCCGCCACCTGGAGGTCTTCCCCGACGGCGCCGTGGACATGGGCACCAGGGGCGAGGTGTCCCTGACCGGACTGGACCTGGCCGCCGACGGCCTGGGCACCGTCACCCTGGGGGACGGCAAGGTGACGGTGGACGTGGTCACGCACCTGTCCCCCGACGACCGCGTCAAGGCGACCGGCGACGTGACCCTGGAAGGGACCGGCGCCGGCCTCGACCAGGGGCCGGACCTGGCGGCCTCGGTCACCCGCCTGCGGGTCGCCCTGGCCGGCCTGGCGGCCGAGGGCGCCCTGGGCGGCGACCTGACCGCCACCGCCCAGCCCACGGTGGCCATGCAGGGGCTGACCCTGACCGGACCCGCGGCGGCCACCCTGGGCGGCCTGGAAATCCCCCTCGGGTCCACCCGCGTCACGTTGAAGGGCGGCGCCCTGGACCTGGCCACCGGGGGCGCGGTGGTCCTGCGCGACTTGGCCGTCAGCGAACCGGTCGAGGCGACGGTGGAAAGCGGCGAGGCGCCGCTCGACTCCCTGGCGGTGGCGGTGGACGGGGATACGGTCAAGGTCAGCGGCCGGGTCGGCCTGAAGCTGAGCGGGGTCGCCGCCAAGACGCCGGTGGACGCCCGCCTGGCGGCCCTGGACCTGCCGCTGGAGCAGGTGGCGCTGGTGCTGGCCGGCGGCAGGCTGGATGCCCAGGCCAAGGGCAAGGCGACCCTGCGCGGGGCCGCCGTGACCCTGCCCGACGGCACGGCCGGGCTGGAATCGGGCGAGGCCGGATTCCAGGCCACGGCGGCGGGGCCGGGCTGGACCCTGGCCGGCGACCTGGCGGCCAGGGGGCTGCGGGCGTCCAGCGGCGCCCTGGGTGGCGCCGAGGTCGCCGTCGACGACCTTTCCCTGGCCGGCCTGAAGGCCGCCGACAGCCTGGACGTGGACCTGGCCAGGGTCGCCCTGGGCGGGGTGGCGGCCAAGGTGGCGGACGGCAAGGCGGCGCGGCTGGACCTGAAGGCCCTGGAGGTGACCGGGGTCCAGGTGCGCGGCGGCGCCGACCTGACGGTGGCGCAGGTGCTGCTGCGCGCCCTCGACGCGGCGGTCAGCCGGGCGCTGCTGGACCAGGCCGGCGGGGCGGAGGAGAAGCCCGCACCGGCCGGCGAGCGGCCGCGGGTCAAGGTCGGGCGCCTGGCCCTGGCGGACGGCGCCAAGGTGGTGGTCCGCGACGAGTCCGTGACCCCGGCCTTTTCCGCCACGGTGGACCTGACCACCCTGGAGGTGAAGGACCTGGACACCACCGATCCGGCGCAGCGCACGACCCTGGCCGTGGCCGGCACCGTCAACGAGTTCACCAAGCTGAAGGTGGACGGCTGGGTGGCGGCCTTCGGCGACAAGCCGTCCTTCGACCTGGCCGGCGGCATCCAGGCCCTGGAGCTGTTCCCGGTGTCGCCCTATGCCGCCCAGGCCGTGGGCATGAACCTGGAAAGCGGGCGCCTCAGCGCCGACGGCACCGGCAAGGCCGAGTCCGGCAAGCTGGACGCCAAGGTCAACCTGGACGTGCTGGGCCTGAAATTCTCGCCCCTGTCTCCCGAGGACCAGAAGCGCCTGTCGGCCAGCGTCGGCATGCCGGTGGAGACGGTGGTCGGCCTGCTGGAGGACTCCGAGGGCCGCATCAAGTTCTCGGTGCCGGTCAAGGGCGACCTGGAGAACCCGGACTTCGACCTGAGTCAGGTCATCGGCAAGGCCGTGGGCGGGGCCATCGCGGCGGCGGCCACGGGCGCCTTCAAGCTGCTGTTCCCGCCGGCGGCCCTGGTGTCCCTGGTCTCGGCGGCCGGCAACGGCAAGGTGGCCTTCAAGCCGGTCAGCTTCGATCCCGGCTCGGCCGAGCTGGGGCCCAGCGGCGCGACCTTCGCCGACAACCTGGCCCACCTGATGGAGGAGCGGCCCAAGCTGGGCGTGCAGATGTGCGGCCGCGCCACGGCCGGGGACATCAACGTCAAGATGGACGCGCTGCTGGCGGCCAAGAAGGTGGAGCTGCAGAAGGCCATCGACGCACAGCAGGCAAAGGCCGCCAAGGACGGCAAGAAGCCCGAACAGCCGGCCCCGGTGGCGGAGGTCGACGCCGCCACCCGCGCCGCCCTGGAAAAGGAGGCCACCGTGGCCATGGAGGCCCTGGCGGTGGCGCGGACCCGGGCGGTCAAGCGCTACCTGGTCGAGGAGCACAAGGTCCCGGCCGAGCGTGTTTCCGAATGCCGGGCCCTGTTCGACGCCAAGGACACGGGCCTGCCGCGGGTCGACGTGTCGCTCTGATGGGCATAGGACCCCGGTCCATTTCGGTCCTGTTTCAGGCCCTCCCGCGCGGTGAAATACGCGGGAAATAGTGGCTGCCTATCTTGGCCCTTGTCGCCGCGGCGGGCGTGTCCGCCACGGCAAGGGCCAGGAGACATTGATGGACGGTTTCGGTGATCTGTACGGCGTGACCTTCGACACGATCGAGTCGGCGCTGGACGACCTGCGGGCGGGCAAGTTCGTGGTGGTGCTGGACCACCCCGGCCGCGAGGGTCAGGGCGACCTGGTCGCGTCGGCCGCCGCGGTGACGCCGGAAATGGTCAACTTCATGCTGTCCCAGGCCCGCGGTTCGTTCATCGCCGTGTGCATGAAGGAGGACCAGGCCGACCGCATGCAGCTGCCGCTGCTGGTGCCGCCGGTGCACAACGCCGAGAGCCAGAAGACCTGTTTCCGCCTGACCTGCGACACCGCCTTCGGCACCACCGGCTGCTCGGCCGCCGAGCGGGCGCAGACCGTCAACATCCTGGGCGGCGTGATCCGCCACCACAGCTCGGACCCCAACGTCCGGGCCGTCGAGCGCGCGTCCAACCCCATGGACCTGGTGCGCCCCGGCCACGTGGTTCCCATCACCGCCCATCCCAAGGGACTGGCCGCGCGCAACGGCCACACCGAGGCCAGCTGCGAGCTCATGCGCCTGGCCGGCATCCGCCCGGCGGTGGCGGTGGACATGCAGATCCTGTCCGCCGACGGCCGGGTGGCCGATGCTTTCGAACTGCGCGAATTCGCCAACCGTTTCGACCTCAAACTGATCAGCGTGCCGCAACTGTGCGAATGGCTCGACGTGGACCAGACAACGGCGGCCCCGGCGCGGGTCGCCGCCGTATCCTGACAACCCAACCCTGTGCTCTTGAGGGAAGGGACCGGCGGCCGGCCAAGAATGGCCGGCCGCCGACACTTCTGGAACGGGCGATCGTGATTCAAGCGGCGGTCGTGCTGCCGGCGGCGCGGCCGGCGATCTCCATGACCTCGGACAACACCGCGTCGTCGCCGATGTGGTTGGCCATCAGCAGGATCAGCTTGGCATTGATCAGCCGGCTTTCCTCCTCGCTGCGGTCCCGGTGCAGGTCGATCAGCCGCTGGTAGAAGCCGTCGGGGTCGGCGATGTTGGGCTGGGTGTTCAAGGACATGGGAACAATCCTCCGGGCGCGGGTCAGCGGCACAGCGCGCGGTTGACCGCGGCGGTGATTTTTTCGGCATCGAAGGCGCGCCAGCGGGCGGCCACGTACTGGTCGGGACGGATCAGGTAGGTGGTGCCGGGGCGCATGTCGTAACGGGCCTCGATGCGGCCGTGGGCGTCGTCGATGTCCTTGCCCACCACCAGCACCGCCACCGGCACGCCGCCCACGTCCAGGCTTTCCACCCCCGGGTCCTCGCCCTGCACCAGGACCACGAAGCGGTCGCCCAGCGCGTTCAGCAGCCAGCCGTCCTCGCCGTCGCGGCCGATGGGAGCGTCGGCGCAGTTGGTGCCCGGCGCCATGGCGCTGTGGAACGGCTCCTCGTCGGGGGTGTTCAGCGACGAGTTGACGTAGGGCGTGGGCGTCGACAGGCGGCCGCTGTTGACCAGGGGCCGGGCGAAGTCAAAGTCGTGGGACAGTTCCAGCACGGCGTTGCGGAAGGCGCGGCTGGCCTCGCTCTTGGGGGTGATGAAGTCGGTCGAGCGAGTCGAGTTCAGCAGGTTGTCGTCGGCGGCGAACACCCGCTCTTCGCTGTAGCTGTCGATCAGGGCCTCGGGCGCCTTGCCGTCCAGCACCAGCTTCAGCTTCCAGGCCAGGTTGTCCACGTCCTGCACGCCGGTGTTGGCGCCGCGGGCGCCGAACGGCGAGACCTGGTGTGCCGAGTCGCCGGCGAACAGCACCCGGCTGTAGCGGAAGGTGTCCATGCGCCGGCAGGCGAACTGGTACACCGACACCCATTCCAGCTCGAACGCCGTGTCCTCGCCCAGCATGGCCTTCAGGCGCGGGATCACGTTCTCCGGCTTCTTCTCCTCCTCGGGGTCGGCGTCCCAGCCGAGCTGGAAGTCGATGCGCCACACGTCGTCGGCCTGCTTGTGCAGCAGCACCGACTGGCGCGGGTGGAACGGCGGATCGAACCAGAACCAGCGCTCGGTCGGGAAGTCGGCCTTCATGACCACGTCGGCGATCAGGAACCGGTCCTGGAAGAACTGGCCGCGGAAGGCGCCCTTCAGCATCTTGCGCACGTCGGAATTGGCGCCGTCGCAGGCGATCAGCCAGTCGCATTCCATCTCGAACACGCCGTCGGGCGTCTCCACCTGCACCGACACGTGGTCGCCCTGGTCGTGGACGCTGATGACCTTGTGCTTCCAGCGCAGGTCGATCAGGTCGCCGTGGTCGGCCGCCCGCCGGACCAGGTATTCCTCCAGGTAGTACTGCTGCAGGTTGATGAAGGCCGGCAGCTTGTGGTCCTCCTCGGGCAGCAGGTCGAACTGGTAGACTAGGTCCTCCTCGCGGAACACCTTGCCCACCTGCCACACGATGCCCTTGTCGACCATCTCGGCGGCGCAGCCCAGGCGGTCCCAGATCTCCAGCGGCCGCTTGGCGTAGCACACGGCGCGGGAGCCGACGCTGACCGTGTTGTTGTCGTCCAGCACCACCACGGGGATGCCCTTGTGGGCGCAGTCCAGCGCCATGGTCAGGCCGATGGGCCCGCCGCCGGCGACGATCACCGGCCGGCGGACGACCTTGCCGGACTTCTGGTCCTCGGACTGCCGGTAGGGGAATTCGGGATATTCGTAGGTGCTCAGCATGGGGGCCTCGGTTGACTTGGGCGTCAGGTTTTCGCGGCCGGAGTCGTCAGGCCGCGTCGGGCTGTTTTTCGGGCCGCGCCGCGTCGAAGGCGGGCAGGGCCAGGCAGGCCGCCTCGATGCGCCGGATGGCGGGGTAGGGGGCCAGGTCCACCTCGAACCGGCGCGCGTTGTAGACCTGGGGCACCAGGCAGCAGTCGGCCTGGGTCGGCGCGCCGCCGTGGCAGAAGTCGCCGGTGGCCGGGTGGCCGGCCAGCAGGGACTCGATGGCGGCGAAGCCCTCGCGAACCCAGTGCACGTACCAGGCGTCGCGCCCGGCCTTGTCCACCTCCAGGGGCCCGGCCAGGTAGTTCAGGACCCGCAGGTTGTCGATGGGATGGATGTCGCAGGCCACGGCCTGGGCCAGGGCCCGCACCCGGGCCCGGCCGTCGGCGTCGGCCGGCAGCAGGGCCGGCGCCGGATGGACCTCGTCCAGGTATTCAAGGATGGCCAGCGACTGGGTCAGGCGCCGGTCGCCGTCCACCAGGGTCGGCACCAGCTTCTGCGGGTTCAGTGCCGCGTAGTCCGGCGCCAGGTGCTGGCCCCCGTCCTGGACCAGGTGCACCGGCACGTTCTCCCAGTCCAGGCCCTTCAGGTTCAGCGCGATGCGCACCCGGTAGGCGGCCGAGGAGCGCCAATATCCGTACAGCTTCATTGCGGCGCCTCGTAGCGGACGATCCTCTGGTCGATGGCGCCGAAGATGGTGGCGCCGTCGCCGTCCAGCATCTCGATGCGCACCCGGTCGCCGAAGCGCATGAAGGGGGTCGTGGGCTGGCCCGCGTTGATGGTCTCGATCATGCGTACCTCGGCGATGCAGGAATAGCCGACGCCGCCGTCGGCGATGGCCGAGCCGTGCGCCGTGTTCTGCTTGTTCGAGACGGTGCCCGAACCGACGATGGCCCCGGCCCCCAGGGGCCGCGTCCTGGCGGCGTGGGCGATCAGGGCCGGGAAGTCGAAGGTCATGTCGGCCCGCGCGTTGGGTTTGCCGAACGGCGCGCCGTTGAGGAAGCTGAGCAGGGGCAGGTCCACCGAGCCGCCGTTCCAGGCGCCGCCCAGCTCGTCGGGGGTGACGGCCACGGGGGAGAAGGCGCTGGACGGCTTGGCCTGGAAGAAGCCGAAGCCCTTGGCCAGCTCGCCGGGGATCAGCCCGCGCAGGGACACGTCGTTGACCAGCATCATCAGGGCGATGTGCCGGCCGGCGGCCGCCGCCGGCACGCCCATGGGCACGTCGTCGGTGATGACCGCGATCTCGGCCTCGAAGTCGATGCCCCAGGTCGCATCGTCGGCCAGGGGCACGTCGTCGCAGGGGCCCAGGAAGCTGTCGGACCCGCCCTGGTACATCAGCGGATCGGACCAGAAGCTTTGCGGCAGCTCGGCGCCGCGGGCGCGGCGCACCAGTTCCACATGGTTGACGTAGGCCGAGCCGTCGGCCCACTGGTAGGCGCGGGGCAGGGGCGCCGCCGCCGCGGCGGGGTCGAAGGGCCGGGCCCCGTGCAGGGTGCCGGCGTTGAGCGCCTGGTAGATCACCTCCAGGCGCGGCGCCGCCTCGGCCCAGGTGTCAAGCGCGCCCTGCAGGGTGGCCGCCACCTTGGGCGCCTCGATGCAGGTGGACAGGTCCCGGGACACCACCACCAGGGTGCCGTCGCGGCCGCCCGCCTTCAGGGTCGCCAGCTTCATGATTCAGTCCTTCGCCTTCCAGGAGTCCACATAGCCGGTCCACTCCACGCCGTCGGGCAGGTCGTGGGTGCTCAGCATGTCGCGGGTGTCGACCATCACGGCCACCTCGTCGGTCTCCTTGCGGGCGTACTCCATGGCCGTCTTGTAGGCCTTGGGGTGCGGGCCGTGGGGGAAGCCCACGGGGTGGAAGGTGCTCATGCCCGGGTGGATGTTGTCGCGGCTGAAGAACTGGCCGCGGTGGTAGAAGATGAACTCGTCGTAGTCGTCGTTGGAGTGGTAGTAGGGCAGCTTCAGCGCCCCCGGGTCCGACTCGATGGGCCGCGGGCAGAAGGTGCAGACGATGACCCGGCCGGCCAGCCAGGTGGTGTGGGCCGAGGGCGGCACGTGGTAGCGCGCGCTCATGACCGGGCGGATGTCGCGCCAGTTCAGGCGCACCGGCGCCAGGTCGCCGTGCCAGCCGGTGGCGTCCAGCGGGTTGAAGGGATAGGTGATGGTGGTCAGGGCGTTCTGGCGCTTGACGATGGTTGCCGTCTCGGCCTCGGAGTACTGGTCCTGGAACGCCTCGTCGATGGCCGGCACGTCCAGCACCGTCTGGTCGAAGATGGCCTGGCGGCCGATGGGGCCCTTGTTGGGCAGGCCGAAGGCGTCGTTGGTGGCCTCGACCATGAGGATCGCGGCGGCGCCGTCGCAGTCGACCCGCCAGGCCGTGGCCCGGGGCAGGACGATGTAGTCGCCGTCGCGGAACTCCAGGTGGCCGTAGTCGCAGTACAGGTGTCCGGCGCCCTCGTGCACGAACAAGACCTGGTCGCCGTCGGCGTTGCGGTACAGGTGGTCCATGGCGCCCTCGGTGCGCCACATGCGGATCTGGCAGGCGCCGTTGGACAGCACCAGGGGCGCCGCGGCCGGGGAGTCCACCCCGGCCAGCTTGTTCAGGTCGTAGGCGTGCGGGCGCAGGGGGCCGTCGAAGGACAGCCAGCCCGTGGGCGGATGGCGGTGGTGGAGCTGGGCTGCCGGGCCGAAGAATCCCTCGCGCCCGATCTCGCGCTCGTAGGTACCCTCGGGCAGGTCGCAGTGGGCCTGGCGGCTGGCCTCGCCACGGGTCCACATGGGGGAAATCCACTGCTTCATGGTCGTACTCCCTGTATGCGCCGCGCCGGCCGGGCCCCGTTCGGCGTTCCCGCGCCGCGCGCGCGGCATTGCGAACGGCTCTTAGGCGACACAATAAGTTTCATATGAAACTAAAATCAAGGGAAATTTTTTAAACTTAAAACTTTTCCTTTCACTTCAAGGCGGTATGCGAAAAACTGTCATGTTTACAGTTGGTTTTGCGGTTGCGCTGCAATTCCGGCGCCTTTTGACGACGCGAAACGGACTTGAGTTTAGTTTCAATTGCAATTAAATTGCCCGTTCGCCGGCCCGTCCGGCGCGGAATAATTGGGGGGTGCGGGGCCCAGCCGCCGCCCACCCCTGTCAGTCATCACGGGGAGGTATCCATGTTCAAGCGTTTTCTCGCGGCCGGCGTCCTGCTGGCCTTCGGCGCCGCCGCGGCGCCCGCGTCGGCCCTGGAGCTGAAGCTCAGCACGTTCCTGCCGTCGGCCCATTTCACCCAGAAGGAGATGCTGGAGCCCTGGGCCGCCGACCTGAAGGCCTGCACCGGCGGCGAGGTGAACGTCACCATCTTTCCCGCCGGCTCGGCCTTCGGCCACGTGGCCAAGCAGCTCGACCAGGCGCGCGCCGGCGTGGTCGACCTGGCCCACGGCCTGACCGGCATTCCCCGCGGCCGCCTGCCGCGCACCACCATCATCGACATGCCGTTCCTGACCCGGAGCGCCGATTCCGCCAGCCGGACCCTGTGGGCCCTGCACGAGGGCGGATTCCTGGGCGACGAGTACAAGGGCCTCAAGGTGCTGGCCCTGCATGCCCACAACCCGGGCAAGATCCACACCCGGGACAAGAAGGTGGCCTCCATCGAGGACCTGGCCGGCCTGCGCATCCGCTTCCCCAGCCTGGCCATTTCCATGATGCTGAAGCACCTGGGCGCCTCGCCGGTGGGCCTGCCGCCGACCCAGGTGTACGAGAACCTGCAGAAGGGGGTCATCGACGGCACCGTGTTCCCGTGGGAGGCCGTCTATGCCTTCAAGCTGTATGAAGTCCTGAAATACCACCTGGACGCAAAGGTTTATACGACGTCGTTCTACTTTGTCATGAACGAGAAGAAGTACAATTCCCTGTCCGACAAGGTGCGCGGCTGCATCGACAAGCTGTCGGGCAAGGCGATCGTCGAGCGCATGGGCCCGCTGTGGGACAAGTACGACGCGCCGGGCCTGAAGGCCATCCAGGACAAGGGCAACGAGGTGGTCGTGGTGGGCGACGACAAGCGCGCCGAGTGGCTGGCCAAGCTGCAGCCCATGATCGACGGCTACCTGGCCGAGCTGAAGAAGCAGGGCGTCCAGGACCCGGCGGCGCTGTACGCCGAGGCCCAGCGCCTGGTGAAGACGTTCGAGCAATAGGCACCGCGCCGGGCCCGTGCCGCGGGCCCGGCCGCCACGTCCTCGGAGCTTGGGACCATGCAGACCCTCAACCGGTGGGTGGCCGCGGCCACCAAATGGCTGGCCTGGTTCGGCATCGTCCTGTTGATGGCGGCGGTGGTGGTCACCACCGCCGACGTGATCCTGCGCAAGACCGTCGGCTTCTCGCTCGAAGGCACGGTGGACATCACCCAGCTAATGGTCATGGGCGCCGCCTACACGGCCATTCCCTTCGCCTTCGTCACCCGCAGCCACGTCGCCGTGGCCATGCTGACCGACGGCCTGTCGCGGCGCGGCCAGGCGGCGGTGCAGGTGCTGGCCGCCGTCCTGGCCGTGGGCTTCATGGCCGCCATCGCCACTTTCGGCTGGTTCCAGGCCATGCAGGAGTTCGAGTACGGCGATTCCTCGCTGACCCTGGGCATCCCCAAGATCTGGTACTGGGCACCGCTGCTGACCGGGGCCGCCCTGTCGACCCTGGTCATGGCCCTGCTGGCGCTGGAGCATTTGTACACGGCCGTCACCGGCCGCGGCACCATTCCCATGGCGGACGGGTAGGGCGCCGCCGTGTCGCCGCCGGTCATGGGCCTGGTCGCCTTCGCCGCGCTGCTGGCGCTGATCGGCCTGCGCGTGCCCATCGCCATCGCCATGGGGGTGGTGGGGGCCGTGGGCGGCTGGATCCTGAACGGCGCCGACAGCGTCGGCTTCATCATGGGCTCGGTGCCCTTCGAGGCGGTGTTCCCCTATGGCCTGTCGGTGATCCCGCTGTTCATCATGATGGGCGTGTTCGCCGCCCACGCCGGTCTGTCGCGGGGCCTGTACGACGCCGTGCACGCCTTCATCGGCCACTTCCGCGGCGGCCTGGCCATGGCCACGGTGGGGGCCTGCGCCGCCTTCGGCGCCATCTGCGGCTCCAGCCTGGCCACGGTGGCGACCATGTGCCGCGTCGCCATGCCCGAGATGCGCCGCCATGCCTACGACGACCGGCTGGCCTCGGCGACCATCGCCGCCGGCGGCACCCTGGGCGTGCTGATCCCGCCCAGCGTGATCATGGTGATCTATGCCATCCTGACCGAGCAGTCCATCGGCCAGCTGTTCGCCGCCGCCCTGCTGCCCGGCGTGCTGGCCACGGCCCTGTACATGATGGCGGTATGGGTGCAGACCCGGCGCAACCCCCTGCTGGGCCCGGCCGGCGACCGCATCCCCTGGGCCGGGCGCCTGCGCGCCGTGGTGCGGGTATGGCACGTGGCGTTGCTGTTCGCGGTGGTCATCGGCGGCATCTACCTGGGCTGGTTCTCGCCCACCGAGGCGGCGGCCATCGGCGCCTTCGGCGCCTTCCTGCTGGCCCTGCTGAAGCGGCAGTTGAGCCGCGAGGTGATGCTGTCCTGCATGTCCGAGACCGCCACCACCACCGGCATGATCTTCCTGATCCTGGTCGGCACGGCGGTGTTCAACTACTTCATCGAGACCACCACCCTGCCGCACATCCTGGTGCAGTGGGTGGGCGGGCTGGGCTGGAACCGGTACGCCATCCTGGCCATGCTGATCCTGTTCTTCGTGGTGCTGGGCTGTTTCATGGACGCGCTCAGCATGATCCTGCTGACCCTGCCGTTCGTCTACCCGCTGATCCTATCTTTGGGTTTCGATCCGGTCTGGTTTGGCATATTGATGGTGTCGGTGGTCGAGGTCGGCCTGATCACGCCGCCCGTGGGCATGAACCTGTTCGTGATCATGGCCACCACGCCGGGGCTGAAGCTGCAGACCATCGGCCGCGGCGTCGTCCCCTTCCTGGTGGCCGACCTGGTGCGGGTGACGCTGCTGGTGGCGTTCCCGTTCCTGACCCTCTGGCTGCCGTCCCTGGTGAGGTAGACATCCCCATGAACACGCGAATCCAATGGCAGGACTCCTACAGCGTCGGCGTGCCGGTCCTGGACGCCCAGCACCGCCACCTGATCCGCCTGATCAACCTGCTGGAGGACGAGAAGCAGAAGGACGGCATGATCGCCCACGTGTTCGACGAGCTGGACGCCTACATCCGCGAGCACTTCCGCGCCGAGGAGCGCATGATGGAGGAGGCCGGCTACCCCGACCTGGAAGAGCACAAGGGCGACCACAAGGCGTTCAACGACTGGCTCAGCTCGGTCAAGATCGCCTACGACAGCGGCGGCGCCTCGTCCTATTACATCGCCGAGAGCGTGATCGCCTTCCTCAAGAACTGGCTGGTCAGCCACATCCTGGTGACCGACATGGCCTACCGCTCGCACCTCTCGTAGGACGCGGCCATGGACAAGGCGGACGGCACGGAAACCGGGGCGGATCGCAAGGGACGCGGCCGCGACGGCGACCGCCTGGACCTGGAGAACTTCTTCCCCTACCGCCTGGCGATCCTGCAACTGGCGGTCAGCAAGTCCATCTCGCACCTGTACTCGGGCCGCTTCGGCCTCAGCACCTACGAGTGGCGGGCCATGGCCGCCCTGGGCAGCCACGAGCCCATGTCGGCGAGCCAGGTCTGCGACAACACCAACCTGGACAAGGTCCAGGTCAGCCGCGCCATCAACGGCCTGATCGCCGCCGGCCTGGTGCGGCGCCTGACCGACCGCGACGACCGACGGCGCTCCAGCCTGCGCCTGACCGCCAAGGGGACCAAGGTGTACCGCCAGATCGTGCCCCTGGCCCAGGCCCGCGAGGCCTACCTGCTGTCGGTGTTCAGCGACGAGGAACGCGGTCAGCTGGAACGCCTGATGGACAAACTGTACGCCCGCGCCAGCGAGTTGCAGCGCCAGGGATAGCCGCCGGTTGCCGCGGCGCGGCGAAAAATCCCACATACGCGCCGCCGCCGCTTTGGGTATACTGCGCCGCGAGGATGCCCGCCTTCCCACGGCGAGGAAACGGCGGGCCGGCATTGGGAGGAATACGATGCGGAAGCTGTGCGCGGTTTTTGCGATCATCGGCTTGGCGGCCCTGGGCGTCCCGGGCACCGGCGTGGCGCCGGCCGGCGCCGAGGGGGTGAAGCCCCCGGTCCTGGGCGACGACGGGCTCTATCACCACGACTGGTTCTTGGAGTCGTTCCTCAACCTGGGCGACGACCTGGGTGAAAGCGCCGGCAACGGCAAGCGCCTGGTGGTGGTGTTCGAGCAGGTGGGCTGCGGCTACTGCAAGCAGGTGAACACCGTGGTGCTGGTGGACCCCGAGGTGAACAGGTTCGTGCGCGAGAACTTCAACGTGGTGCAGCTCAACCTGTGGGGCGACCGCGAGGTCACGGACCTGGACGGCAAGGCCATGCCCGAGAAGGAGCTGGCGCGCAAGTGGGGCGTCCTGTTCACGCCGACCTTCGTCTTCCTGCCGGAAAGCCGGGAAAAGGCCAGCGGCCGCAGCGGCCGCGAGGCCGCGGTGGCGATGATGCCCGGCGCCTTCGGCAAGGGCACCTTCCTGGACCTGTTCCGCTGGGTCCGCGAGAAGGGCTACGAGACCGACGAGCCGTTCCAGAAGTACCACATCCGCATGATCGAGAAGCGCCAGGCGGCACGCACCAACTGACCCGTGGCGCCCTGGCGCGGTGGACGGGGGCCGGTCTCGCACCGGCCCTTTTTCATGCCGCCGCGGCGGAGGTGGCAGGGCCGCCGATTAAGTGGCCGTTAACGGATCGTGGCTATGATCGCGGCCATGATGAAGACCAACCTGAAGGACTCAGAAATAGTCCGCTCCGCGACCCAGTTGGTGAAGCGTCACGGCCGGGATGCGGTCATCGTCGCCGAAATGCACGCGGAAGAACTTCTCGGGCTCGGCGACATGGATGGATACCGGTTGTGGAAGCGGCTGGCCATGCTGGTCGACGGCCTGCTGCCCCAGGAAAACACCGCCAACCGGGGGCTGCTGCACTGAACTCGGCCGCCCGCGGGCGGCCCCGACCTGGAGAGCGCCATGGCCGACGCCAAGGGCGACGACGCGAAACCGGACCGGACCGACGCCGACGCCACGGCGGCCCAGGCCGTCTATGACATCCCGGTCGAGGTGACGGCGGTACTGGGCACCGCCACCATGCCCATCAGCCAGATCCTGAAGCTGGGCCGCGGCGCGGTGGTCGAACTGGACCGCGGCGTGGGCGAACCCATTGACCTGGTTGCCAACAAGATCCGCATCGCCCAGGGCGAGGTGGTGGTGGTCGAGGACCGCCTGGCGGTGACCATGACCGAGATCATCAAGAGCAACTTCGGGAAGCTGTGATGATGCGCCGCAGCAGCGACGTCTACCGGACCGCCCACCTGATGGTCACCACCTATGGCGAGAAGGCGCGCATCGGCGCCGGCGTGATGATCGACATGATGCGCGAGAAGGGCGACGTGGACGGCCGCTACCTGTGGCTGCGCGTGGCCCGCGCCGTGGACGAGCTGCTTGACTGCCGGCCGCCGGCGGCCGACGCCAGCCTCCATTGACCGCGCCGGCCGCCATGGCCGCGCCCGTTGCCGGGGGCCGGTTCCGCCGGTTCCTTGAAATCGTTCTGAAACATGCCGCCGCGAAGGTGTTTCAAGAGATCCTCCTCGTAGGTCTCTTCATTCCACGTCCCTTACTTCCCCGCCCCTCGGGGCGGGGTTTTCTTTGCCCCGGCGCGCGCGTAAGCTCGTCGCCGCGAAGGGCCGCGGCGCGCACGCGCGCGCGGTGGCGGCGGTACGGGGTGGCCATGGGCAGGGCACGCGGTTGGACAGGGATCTGCGCCGTCCTGGCGCTGGCGGTCGGCGCCGCGGCGCTGGTGCCCGCCGCCGCCCGCGCCGACATCGTCGGCAAGCCCTGGGTGGTGGACGGCGATACCATCGAGATCGCCGGCCGGCGCATCGCCCTGTTCGGCATCGACGCCCCGGACACCGACCAGACCTGCCAGCTCGACGGCCGCGAGTGGAATTGCGGCCGCGACGCCATGTTCGCCCTCGCCAACCTGATCGGCCACCACTGGGTGGTGTGCAAGGGCGAGACGGTGGACGACGACGGCCGCCTGCTGGCGGTCTGCTACCTGGGGGCCTGGGACATCAACGGACGCATGGTGCGCGACGGCTGGGCCCTGGCCCGGCGCGACCTGGCGCAGGACTACGTGGGTGCCGAGATCGAGGCCAAGCGCAACGGCGCCGGCCTGTGGCGCAGCCGCTTCCAGCCGCCGTGGGAATGGGCGGCCTCCAACCTGATCCAGTGAGGCTAGGCGGCGGCGCGGGGAGGGGCCCGGCGACGAAGCCGCCGGGCGCCGGCCACGGTCAGTTGGCGCCGTGGTGCAGGCGGTTGTACAGCAGCAGGCTGCGGCTGCCGGACGTCAGGGTCTTGGCGGCGGCAAGCACCGCCAGGTCGGCCAGGGGCTCGAGGATGATGACGCTCATGTAGGCAACGCCGAAGCTGCCCACGGCGGCCAGGTTCTGGGCGCCGAAGCCGCTGCCGTAGAAGGCCCAGAAGGCGACCCAGGCGACGATCCCGCCCTGATAGGCCGTGGACAGGGACAGCGCCTGCCAGTACTTGACCTCGACGTAGGGCGTCCGGGCCGGGATGAGTCGCCTGGCCAGCATGCTGACCCCCCACAGGGGCACGATCAGGGTGGTCACGTTGATACCGTACTGGGGCAGGTCGAAGGGCGCGAAGAACAAGCCCTGCAGCAGCAGTCCCGCAGCCAGGCCGATGGCCGCCGGCGCGGCGCCGAACAGTAGGTACAGGGTCGACCCCAGGATGAGGTGGACCTCGGAAACGCCAACGGGGTAGTGGGGCAGGACCTCGAAGAACGAGAATACCAGTGCCGTGGTGATGGCGCTGCGGGTGGCGAGGGCGGCGACGCCGCCGTCGTGGCGGACGGTGTCGACCGCCATCTTGGCGGCCAGGCCGAACGAAGCCGTGGCGGTGGCGTAGCTGAGGACGATCTTGGCGCCGTCGACGACGCCGGGTTCGATGTGCATGATGGTCTCCTTTCCGCACCCACCGTGCGGGAGGGTTGATGTCAGGCGCCCGGAGGCGCCGGTGCGCGATGGCAGGTATCCTGGCTCGCAGCTCCACGCTCGACCCGCCTTCCCAACCTCCCGGTCGCTTTCGGGGGGCGGTGGCATTCCGGGTTTCGCTCGCCGCTCACAGTTGCGGGGGCAGCCACGGTCTTGGCCCCTGATGGGTACGCCGCACCGTGTTCCCTATTAAACCGCCGTCCGAGTCGGTTGGCGGTACCATCGCCGGCCACTGTTCAACAGATTCGCCCGGTCCGCAAGGGGCGCGGCGCGATTCGGGCCCGGGCGGTCAGGATTCGGTGTAGTGGGTGTACTTGCGCGACGAGCCGCGGACCCGGTCGGCCGGGTACTTGGCGGCGTTGACGCCGATCTTGCGGTCCGCCGCCGCCGCCAGGTCGATTCCCGCCCGCTCGCAGATCAGCAGCAGGTAGATGAACACGTCGGCGCATTCCTCGCCCAGGCGTTGGCGGAAGGCCGGGTCCGCGGCCAGTTCCTCCACCTCGCCGTCGCCCTTCCATTGCGCCAGTTCCAGCAGCTCGCCGGCCTCGATGCCGACGCACATCAGCAGGTTCTTGAGCCCGTGGAACTGGCGCCAGTCCCGCTCGTCGCGGAACGCGATCAGGCGCCGGGTGAGGTCCTGGAGGGTGGGGGCGGGGGATTGGGCCATGGCAGGGAATCCGTGCTGGCGGTGGCGGGTCCTGCGCGATCCTAGCCGCCCAGCGCCGGCGGCGCCACCGGACAGGGGGCGGACTATTTTATTGTGCACCTGCGAAATCGGGTAGGCCGGGCACTACCCTGAGGCATGAAAAATGCTTTAAAACAATCACTTGATACGTTGTTGAGAGTGCCTTGCAGAACCCGCCATTGGGTTTGACAGGGTGCGGCGCGAGATATATTAATGATCCCTAAATTAGGGTTCACCGAAAGACGTTCGGGGAAGCCTTTCAGGGCCGAACCACGGATAGCAGCGTAATCGCCCGTGCGGGCGAGCGCCGGTTTCGGTCGCGTTGCCGCTTTCGTGGGGCCCTTCGTCGAGGGCTGAGACCAGGGAGAATCGTTCCATGCCCACATTCGTTTGGACGGACAAATGCGATGGTTGCAAGGGTGGCGAAGTCACCGCTTGCATGTACATCTGCCCGAACAACCTCATGAAGCTCGATACCGAGCGGATGAAAGCCTACAACCAGGAGCCCGAGCAGTGCTGGGAGTGTCAGTGCTGCGTCAAGGCCTGCCCGCAGCAGGCCATCGAGGTCCGCGCCTACCAGGACGTGGTCCCCATGGGCGGCGCCTGCATCCCGCTGCGCACCGACCAGGCCATCATGTGGACCATCAAGTTCCGCGATGGCGAGGTCAAGCGCTTCAAGTTCCCGGTTCGCACCACGCCGGTCGGGTCCATCGACCCCTATGGCAACAAGCCGGAGCCTGGCGACCTGAACGACAACCGTCTGTTCACCGAAGCCGGCAAGGAGCTGCCGACCATCTCCTGATGGATGGTCGCGCCCATCTCCCAACGTCCAGAGGCCGAGGACCGTCCCGGGTGACGGTTAAGGCCGCATAAATGGAGGATACAATGGCCGGTACGTTCGGCGATCCCGAAATCATTGAAGTTGAAACAGACATCCTGATCGTTGGCGGCGGCATGGCCGCCTGCGGCGCCGCCTTCGAGGCCAAGCGCTGGGCCGGCGACAGTGTCAAGATCACCCTGGTCGACAAGGCCGCCATGGACCGCTCCGGCGCCGTGGCCATGGGCCTCAGCGCCATCAACACCTACCTGGGCGACCAGAAGCCCGAGGACTACTGCCGCATGGTGTCGGCCGACCTGATGGGCATCACCCGCGACGACCTGGTGTTCGACGTCGGTCGCCACGTGGACGATTCGGTCAAGCTGTTCGAGGAATGGGGCCTGCCCATCTGGAAGGACAAGGAGACCGAGGGCGTTCCCCTGAAGGACGGCGGCAAGCCCGTGCGCTCGGGCAAGTGGCAGATCATGATCAACGGCGAGGGCTACAAGACCATCGTCGCCGAGGCCGCCAAGAAGTCCCTGGGCATCGAGAACATCATGGAGCGCGTGTTCATCGTGAAGTATCTGCTGGATACCAACGAGGACAACCGCATCGCCGGCGCCGTCGGCTTCAGCGTGCGCGAGCACAAGCTGTTCGTGTTCAAGGCCAACGCCATCCTGAACGTGGCCGGCGGCTGCGTGAACATCTTCCGTCCGCGGTCCACGGGCGAGGGCATGGGCCGCACCTGGTACCCGGTGTGGAACGCCGGTTCGACCTACGCCATGGCGGCCGAGGTCGGCGCCGAGCTGACCATGATGGAGAACCGCTTCGTGCCGGCCCGCTTCAAGGACGGCTACGGCCCGGTCGGTGCCTGGTTCCTGCTGTTCAAGTCCAAGGCCACGAATGCCTATGGCGAGGACTACACGGTCAAGAACGCCAACATGCTGGCCGAGTACGCGCCCTATGACAAGGCGGCCGTGATCCCCACCTGCCTGCGCAACCACGCCATGCTGAAGGAGATGAAGGACGGCAACGGCCCCATCTTCATGGACACCCCGACGGCCATGGCCAAGCTGGCAGAAACCATGACGCCGAAGGAGATCAAGCACCTGGAGGCCGAGGCCTGGGAAGACTTCCTGGACATGTGCATCGGCCAGGCCGGTCACTGGGCGGGCATGAACATCCGCCCCGAGGAGACCAAGTCCGAGCTGATGCCGACCGAGCCCTACCTGCTGGGTTCGCACTCGGGCTGCTGCGGCATCTGGGTTTCCGGCCCGTCGGACATCGCGCCGGCCGAGTGGCAGTGGGGCTACAACCGCATGACCACGGTCAAGGGCCTGTTCACGGCCGGTGACGGTGTCGGCGCCTCGGGCCACAAGTTCTCGTCCGGGTCCCACGCCGAGGGCCGCATCGCCGGCAAGGAGATGGTCCGCTTCGTCAAGGACAACGCCGGGTTCTCGCCGTCGCTGAAGGGCGACATCCACGAGATCGCCGAGGAGATCTACCTGCCGGTGCGGAACTACTTCGAGCACAAGGACAAGACCACGGCCGAGGACATCAACCCGTTCTACATCACGCCGAAGATGTTCCAGATGCGGCTGCAGAAGTACATGGACGAGTACGTGGCCGGCTGCTCGACCTACTACCAGACCAACGCCGTGATGCTGGGCATCGGCCTCAATCACATCACCATGCTGCAGGAGGACTCCAAGCACCTGCGCGCCAAGGACCTGCACGAGCTGATGCGGGCGTGGGAGAACTACCACCGCATGTGGGCGGCGGAAGCGCACCTGCGTCACATCCAGTTCCGCGAGGAAACCCGCTATCCGGGCTTCTTCTACCGCACCGACTTCCCCAAGCTGGACGAAGAGAACTGGAAGTGCTTCGTCAACTCCCGCTTCAACCCGGACACCCGGGAATGGGAGCTGAAGAAGGTTCCGCACATCGATCTGGTCGAGAAGCACTACGGCGCTTCGCACTGAGTTCCCGGTCGAACTCAGCGATCCAAATCTGAGCAAGGGGGGAGGCGGCCTGGCTGCCGCCCCCCTTCGCCGTTTCCACCCGGAGGAGACAATCCATGGCCGACAACAAGCTGGACCCGGAGACGGAGGTCGAGATCATCGGCTCCATGACCGATCCCGCGGCCGCGGGGCCGGTGGTGCAGCCCGTGCGCCTGGGCCGCGACGACACCTTCTGCTTCTCCTGCCACAAGGACGTGCCGTGCTGGAACGAATGCTGCCACGGCGCCGACATCACCCTGACCCCCGCCGACATCCTGATGCTGTGCCGCAACCTGGACATGCGCCCGGCGGAATTTCTGGCCGAATACACGGTGCCGGCGATCTGGGACAAGGCCGACCTGCCGGTGGCCAAGCTGAAGATGCAGGGCGCCGACGGCAAGGGCGCCTGCCATTTCATGACCGACGCCGGGTGCTCGGTCTATGCCTTCCGTCCGGCCACCTGCCGCTATTACCCGCTGGGCTTCGCCTCCGTGAAGATGAAGGGCGCCGAGGAAAAGGACGACTTCCATTTCCTGGTCAAGGAGGCCCACTGCAAGGGCCACGGCGAGACCAAGACCCAGACCGTGGGCGAATACCGCGCCGAGCAGGGGATCGACGCCTATGACGAGGTCAACCGCGGCTGGATGGACATCATGATGAAGATGGCCTCGTGGCAGACCCTGGGCGGGCCCTGGGGCGAACAGATCACCCAGGCCAAGAAGCGCATGTTCTTCATGGTCTACACGGACGTGGACGCGTTCCGCCGATTCGTGTTCGAAACCCGGTTCTTGGACACCTACGAAATCGAACCCGAGGCCCAGGACCTGTTGCGGGAAAGCGACGAGGCGCTGCTGGCCCTGGGTTTCGATTGGTTGAAGAATGTATTCTTCAACGAACCGACGGTTAGCATGAAGGAAAACGTCCTGCAGGGCGCTATTGCCAAGGCGAGGGAAGAAATGGGCGCCTCCTAGGGCCTGCCAGCCCTTGCACACCGGAAATAGAGACCGCCCCCGGGCGGTCTTTTTCTTCCCCGGGGCCGCGGAACCGGTATAAAATTGTTTTCGGCGGTGTGACCACCGTCACTGCGCGCGCGCAAATTTTCTTAAATATTGCAATCAATTCGTGGTAAATTAAAAGCAAGTCGCATTCGCCTCACGAACCGAATATGGCGAAACCGCGGTCAGGCGAAGCCGCAAACGAGTTTCTTGGGGATACCGAAATGGAAGGTCTGACACCTTCGAGCACCAATGGCGGTACCGGCGCGGCGGGGACGCACGCGACGACGACGACCCTGACGGCGCACAGCGGGCAGGCGTTGGCCATCCCCGCCGGCTTCGTCGTGTCGGCGGCCTACTTCGCCCGCGACGGCGGTGATCTGGTGCTGACCGCGGCCAACGGCGACAAGATCGTCGTGCACGGTTATTTCGAGGCCGAGGTCCGGCCCGACCTGGTCACCACCGGCGGCGCCACGTTCCCGTCCGACCTGGTGCTGAAGCTGGCCGGGCCCGAGGCGCCGGGCCAGTACGCCCAGGCCGCCCCCATGGCCGGCGCCCAGCCCGTGGGCACGGTCGAGGAGCTGGACGGCGTGGTCATGGTCACCCGCGCCAACGGCATCAAGGTCGAACTGCACCTGGGCGATCCCATCTTCCAGGGCGACCTGCTGGAAACCGGCGGCGATTCGGCCCTGGGCGTGGTGTTCGCCGACGAGACCACCTTCGCCATGGCCGCGAACGGCCGCGTCGTCATCGACGAGATGATCTATGACCCGGGCACCAAGGACGGCTCCATGGTGTTCTCGGTGGTGCAGGGCGTGTTCACCTTCGTCAGCGGCCAGGTGGCCAAGACGGCGCCCGACGCCATGGTCCTCAAGACCTCGGTCGCCACCATCGGCATCCGCGGCACCCAGACGGGCATCGAGCTGCCCAACGGCGAGAACCTGCGCGTGGTGCTGATGGAGGAACAGGGCGAGGCGGTGGGCGAGGTGGTGGTCACCAACCCGCTGGGCACCGTGGTCATGAACCTGGTGCACCAGTTCACCACCGTGCTGGGGCAGGGCAGCCCGTCGGCGGTGGCCATCATCACCGAGGCCGACCTGATCCAGGCCTTCTACCAGACCCTCAAGTTCCTGCCCGTGCACGGCGGCAACGAGAACGCCAACGACTACGGCACCCAGAGCGACGATGCCCAGAACCTGGACGACTTCAGCACCGCCGCCGGCGGCAACGCGCCCCAGGCGCCGGCCGAGGTGATCAAGGTCGTGGGTGGCTTCGAAACCAATCCCCTGGTCGACATCCTGAATGTCGAGGGTACCGGCAGCACCCAGGGCGACACCGAGGAAACCGCCGACGACGAAGACGACGTGACCGAGATCGTGGTCCAGCAGGGCGGCGACGGCTATACCACCATCACCGGCGACGACGGCGACAACATCCTGCTGGGCGGTTCCGGCAACGACGTCATCAATGCCGGCGGCGGCAACGACTTCATCTATCCGGGCGACGGCAACGACATCGTCAACGCCGGGCCGGGCGACGACACCATCCAGGCCGGTACCGGCCGCGGCAACGACAGCTACGACGGCGGCGAGGGCACGGACACCATCTCGTTCCCCAGCGCCGACGCGAACCACGGCCTGATCGTCAACCTGAACGAAGGCTTCGCCCGTGACGCCAATACGGGCCTGCCCTGGGTCGACACCGACAAGCTGAGCGGCATCGAGAACGTCATCGGCGGGTCCGGCAACGACAACATCGTCGGCGACAACGGCGACAACATCCTGGCGGGCGGCGCCGGCAACGACTTCCTGGTCGGCGGCGGCGGCACCGACGGCGCCTTCTTCGAGGGCACCCTGGCCGACTACGACGTGGTGGTCACGTCGAACCTGGTCACGGTCACCGGCCCCGACGGCGAGCAGGACGTGCTGGGCGGGTTCGAGAACCTGCTGTTCGGCACGTTCAGCGAAGACGGCAACGCCATGAACATCGCCTCGACTGTCAGCATCGACAGCCTGAACGCCTCGCCCGAGCTGGCGGTCAATGCCGGACTCAGCATCTCCGGCGAGCAGGCGACCATCACCGAGCAGATGCTGCAGATCATGGACATCGACTTCGCCGGCGACGCCGACGGCGGCGCGTCGAACCTGCAGTTCCAGATCGTCGACAACGTGGATTTCGGGACGCTGCTGCTGGGCGGCACGACCCTGGGCGTGGGCGGCACCTTCACCCAGGAGGACATCAACGACGGCCTGCTGACGTACCTGGCGCCCGACTTCCCGCAGACCTGGACCGACGGGACGCCGGCCTGGAACAGCCCGAGCCAGGACTCGGGCCTGCTGGCCGACAACCTGACCGTGCCCGGCGGCGCCGACTCCCTGGTGCTGACGTTCCAGAGCGAGGACGCCGACTTCCACAACGCCCTGGGCTGGTACCGCATCGACCCCGACGGCAACGCCTATGACCCGGTCCTGGTCTGGCCCGACGCCTCGGTCGTCGACGGCGGCGGCGACCTGGTTCCCGGGGACAGCAGCTTCGAGATCGGCGACCTGGCCCCCGGCGATCAGATCGGCCTGTTCGTCATCTCCAACGGGGCCAGCAACTACGAATGGCTGGCGACGGCCGAGAACCTGGACTTCGACGACGCCGGCAACCTGGTGTCCAGTGCCGGCACGGTGCCCGTGGGCGAGATCCTGCACGCCACCCCGCAGAACGGCGACGGCTCGGGCAACGCGGTTTCCGGTATCAGCGGCACCGAACTGTTCATCGGCTTCGAGGACTTCGTCGGCGGCGACCAGGACTTCAACGACCTGGTGGTGTCGGTGCGCTACGACGGGCCCAATACCCAGGACGACGCGTTCACCTTCGCGGCGGTCGACGACAACAACGCGCCCCTGGCGGACACCATCGACGGCTACACCGTGGTCAACCACGAGGCCGTGTTCCACATCGACGCGGCCGCCGTTTCCTGATCGCCGGCCATCGCCGATCGGTTTCGGAAACGCCCCCTTTCGGGGGCGTTTCCCTTTTCCGCCTTTTTATTTAGTCGCCGGCCGGTGCGTCGCGGTAGTGGGCCCAGGTTTCGCGGCCGCCGCGGTTGTCCAGCACGTTGATCAGGGCGCTGACCGGCCGCCGGTCGAAGCGGCTGTCGGCCGCCGCCAGCAGGTTGGCGGAGACTGCCTCGAAGGTCAGCGCCTCGCGGTAGGCGCGCGGGCTGATCATGCCGACGAAGGTGTTGGCCACCGACAGGATGCGGGCCGCCGGCAGGATGTCCGCGCCGGCCAGGCCCAGCGGCCCGCCGCCATCCCAGGTCTCGTTGATCTGGCGGATGGCGTCCTCCACCGGGCCCTCGAAGGCGACGCCGCGAACCAGGTCGGCGCTGACCCCATAGGCCCCGGCCAGGATGGCGCGCTCCTCGTCGCTCAGGTCGCCGCTCTTGGTCAGCAGGTCCGTGGGCACGAAGATCTTGCCCAGGTTCATCAGGCTGGCGGCGATGTCCACGGTGCGGATCACGCCGTCGTCGGCGCCCATCTCGCGGGCGATGGCCGTGGCCACCTCGGCCACCCGGGTGGAGTGGTGGGCCGAGAACGGGTCGCGGCGGTCGACCACCGACACCAGGGTGTCGATCAGTTGGCGCAGCATGCGCTCGTTGCGCCGCCGCTCGCGGGTCAGCTCGGTCAGGTCGTCCAGCACCATCAGCACGCCGCGCGGGTGGTCGCGGTCCGCCTTCAGCGGCACGTGGGACGACCGGATCACCTTCACCTCGTCGCCGTCGTCGAACTCGTGCACCTGCTCGGCCGGCTGGTCGGTGGCGAACACCTGGCGGTTGATCCGGTCCAGCGCCCGGGCGCGCACCGGGCCGATGACCGAGGCCATGGTCTTGCCCAGCATGTCCTCGGGCGCCAGGCCGGCGGCCCGCGCCGCCCGGCCGTTGGAGAAGTGGTACTGGCCGGCCTCGTCCACGGCGACGATGTGGGTCGGCTGGCTGTCGGTGACCACGCGCAGGAAGCGGCTCAGGTTGGTCATGCGCTCGGCGGCGATGCGGTGCCGCTCGGCGGCCTCGGCGGCGCGCAGCGAGGTGCCGTGGCGCCAGACCGCGATCATGGCGATGGCGACGCCGACGATGGACAGGATCAGCACCAGCAGGATGGTGCGCAGGCGCGCATCGGTGGCGCCCAGGGCCTCCTCCTGGCTGACCGTGCGGACCAGGGTCCATGGGGTGCCGGCCACCGGGCGCGAGGTCACCAGCACGCCGGTGCCGCCGTAGTCCTGCCGCAGGGCGAACCCGCCCGGGACCCGCAGGGCGAAGGCGGCGGCCAAGTTGGCCGTGTCCTTGGCCAGGCGGTGCTTCAGCGGCGCCGAGCCGTCGGCCAGCGGCGACAGGTATTCCACCGTGTTGCCGGCCTCGCGCACCAGGTAGGTCTGCGAGGTGGTGGTGGTGTCGCCGGGCTGGCGCAGGCGCGCGAACAGGTCGGCGCCGGCCGGGCGGACGCCCATGACGACACCCAGGCCCGGGTCCTCGCCGGGCTCGTCCTGGACGCCATAGACGGGCAGGGCGAACCCCAGCGCCGGCAGGCCCGTGGGGCCGGCGTGCAGGTCGATCAGGGCCGCCTCGCCGGCCAGGGCCCGGGCCATGGCCGCGCGCATGGGCTTGTTCAGGGGCGGCATGCCCGGCGTCGCCACCAGGGGCCGGCCGCCGGGTTCCAGCAGGGCGATGCCGGCCTGGCCGGCGCGGTTGACGTTGGCGGCCACCTCGCCGGCCGGCGGCGGCGCGGTGAACCCGGTCCGGTTCGCCGTGGCCACCAGCAGGTTGCGCAGGTATCCGGCCTGGGCGGCCTCGTCGGCCACGTTCTCGCGCCGGCCCTCGGCCTGGGCCAGCTCACTCATGTACAGTTGCAGCGAGGCGTTCTCGGCCAGGTCGCGCAGGGCGGCGACGTGGGCCTCGAGCCAGTCCTGCACCGCGGCGGTGCGACTGTCGGCGACGATGCCCAGCCGGACCTGCCATTCCTGCAGCGCCCGTTCCCGCTCCGAGTCGACGTAGCGGACCGACAGGACGACGCCGATGACCGCGATGGCCAGCAGGCCGATGCCGGCCGCCGCCACCATCCAGTTCACCCGCCGCGTTCCGGCCTCGCCCAGGGGTGCGGATTCCGTCGCCTGCTCTGCCAAAGCTCCTCCTTCCGCGCCGGCCCTGATTCCGGCTGCCCATGGCCGGTGTCGAGTGTTGCGGCATGAGCTTGCGATGGCAAGGGAGAATCCAGGCGCCCGGCCCAACCGGACCTTGCCCGCCGGGGGGCGGCCGCCTTAGAATCCGGGCCCATGGACCGATCCCGACGGCAAACCCTCCGCCACGCCGCAGCCCTCGGGGCGCTGACCCTGTGCGCGCCCTGGCGGCGCCTCGCGGCGGCGGAATCGAAGGCCGACCAACTGGCCCGGTTCTGGGCCGAGGCGCGGCCCAGCTTCTTCGACAGTTACGAGGTCCGCTCGCGCAACCTGCGGCCGTTCAAGAAGTGGAACGGCGCCCTGGCGCGGTACACGCGCGAACAGGCCCTGCGCGACACGGCGGGGGACTGCCACGCCAAGACCTTCAACGCCTGCCATTTCCGCGCCTGGACCGATTTCCTGCGCACCCTGGCCAAGGACGACCGCGAGGCCCAGGCGCGCAAGGTCAACGCGTACATGAACAAGGAGAGCTACATCACCGATCCGGTGAACTGGGGCAAGCAGGACTACTGGGCCTCGCCCGGCGAGTTCATCGCCCGCTTCGGCGACTGCGAGGACTACGCCATCGCCAAGTACATCTCATTGAAGCGCATCGGCTTCACCGACCAGGACCTGCGGGTGGTGGCGGTCAAGGACCAGAACCTGCGCGTCGGCCACGCCGTCATGGTGGCGTTCATCGGCGGCAAGACCTGGCTGCTGGACAACCAGGTCGACCAGATGATCGAGACCAAGGTGGTGCGCCACTACGAACCGGTGTTCTCCATCAACGGCACCTTCTGGTGGCGCCACCGCCGCAAGGCCTGAGCCGCGGCGGGAACGCCTACAGGCCCAGGCGGCGCATGCGCCGCCACAGGGTGGTGCGGTCGATGCCCAGCATGCGCGCCGCCTCGGCCTTGTTGCCACGGGCCTGGTGCAGGGTTTCGACGATCTCGTCGCGCGCCCGGTCGGCGCCCCGGGCGGAGCCGTCCGTCGCCCGTGCCGCCGACGGGGCATGGTAGTCGCGGATCTCCTGGGGCAGGCTGGCCGGCATGACCACGTTGTCGATGGCGCAGATGATGCCGTGCTCGACGGCGTTCTCCATCTCGCGCACGTTGCCCGGCCAGGGGTAGTCCATCATCAGGCGCATGGCCTCGGGGCTGCACTCCACGTTCTTGGGGTACCCGCGGGCCTGCAGGCTGGCGCAGAAGTGCTTCAACAGCACCGGCAGGTCTCCCGGCCGGTCGCGCAGGGGCGGGATGTGCAGGGGGATCACGGCCAGGCGGTAATAGAGGTCGGCGCGGAACTCGCCGGCGTCGACCATCTCGCGCAGGCTCTGGTTGGAGGCGCAGATGACCCGCACGTTGACCTTGACCGTGCGGTCCGAGCCGACCGGCTCGAACGCCTGCTCCTGAATCGCCTTCAACAGCTTGGCCTGCAGGTGCAGGGGAATCTCGCTGACCTCGTCCAGGAACAGGGTGCCGCGGTGGGCGGCCTGGAACCGGCCCGGCCGGTTCTGCGTGGCGCCGGTGAAGGCACCCTTGACGTGGCCGAACAGCTCGGATTCCAGCAGGGTCTCGGGGATGGCGGCGCAGTTGACCTCGACCACGGGATGGTTGGCGCGCAGGCTCTTGCGGTGGATCATGCGCGCGATCTGGGTCTTGCCGGTTCCCGACTCGCCGGTCAGCAGGACCGAGGCGTTGGTGGGGGCGATCTGCTCGGCGCGGGCCAGCAGCTCCATCATGTCCGGGTCGTTGGTGATCAGCTCGGTGCCGGCGCGGCGGAAGGCCGCCTCCAGGCGCCGCTGCGCGGTGCGGTCCTGGGTGATCACCACGCGCAGGCGGGCGCCGCTGGACACCGGCACCAGGCCGCTGTGGAACTCCAGGTCGCGGGCCTCGCCGTCGTCGGCATCGCCGTTCAGGCGGTGCTCGAAACGCACGAAACTGGCGCCGGCGGCGGTCGGCCCGCCCGCCGTGGGACCGTGGCGGCGCGCCGCCAGGCGCAGGGATTCCTGCAGGTCCAGGCGCCCGGTTTCCGACAGGCGGCGGATCGGCTCCTGGCGCGACGCGCCCAGCATCTCGCTGGCCGCCGGGTTCTGGTACAGGACGTTGCCGTCCTCGTCGGCGATGATCACGCCCTCGTCCATGAAGGCGACGATGGCCTCGAGCAGGGGGTACAGCTCGTTCAGGTTTTCCAAAACGGGCGGGTTGTCCAAAACGTGTCCTCCCGGCCGACCATCTTTTTTTTGTTGCCGCCGGCCCCTTGGCGGCGCCCGCCGCGGGCCGGAAGCCGGCCGCGGGAGACACCGTTGCAGGCGAAGTGTTGCATGAAACAGGGTGTTGCGCAACGCCGTTGCACCGCAATTCCCCGGAAATGTCCCAGTAATTCAAGGGTTTGCCGATTTGACGTAATTTTGTTTCGCGAAAATATATGACGTGAATATTACGTAAAATAAAAAACAGCATTAAAATCAACAGTTTGTGTTTTGGCACATGTTTTGCTAATATACCGACCAAAGCGATTCTATTTCGTAACCCAGGGGGATCGGCCATGCCCGAACTGTTTTCCGAAGAATGGATGCAAGGCTTTAAGGAGGAGTGGAACAAAGAGCCTGAACTTGTTGAAGAACTTGAAAAAATAGGATTCAACTCGACCATCGCATTCGGGTACGACGGCGAAGACGCGCCGCGCGGCGTGCTGACCGTCGAAAACGGCCACGCCACCGCCGGCGAGGCCTACAACGGGCAGGAGCTGAGCTGGGACCTGCGGGCGACCCAGAAGAACTGGGAAGCCTGGATGAAGAAGCCCCCGGGGCTGATGGGCCTGGGCATGGCCTATACCTCGCGCAAGCTGCGCTTCGAGGTCGGCGACTACGCCGGCATGATCAAGGACCCGCGCATGGCCGGGCCGTTCATCAAGAGCTTCACCGTCATGGGGCGGGTTTGACCATGCGCCTTGCGCCATGGCTCCTCGTCGCCGGTTCCCTGTTCCTGGCCGCCGCCGCGCCCGCCGCGGCGACGGCACAGGAATACCGCACGGTTCCCGTCACCGCCGAGGGCATCGGCGATTCGGCGATCGTCGGTGGCACCGTCATTCCCTATAAGGAAGTGACGCTGTCGGCCCAGATCCCCGGGCAGGTGATGTTCATCGCCGGCAGCGAGGGCGACCGGTTCGAGCGCGGCGCCGTCCTGGTCCAGATCAACGACGACGACCTGCAGGCCCAGCGCCGCGCCGCCCTGGCCGACATCTACAACGCCGAGGCCGCCCTGCGGAACGCCCAGGTGCAGTATTCCCGCGAACTGTGGTCGCCGCGGTCCAACAGCCCGTCGACCCTTCCGGGCATGGGCATGCCGTCCCTGTTCGACCAGTTCTTCACCCGCGGCTTCAGCAACATGATGGGGCGCAGCAGCACCGGGTTCGAGCGCCACGCCGACCTGTACGCCCAGGGCAGCGGCGTCAGCCAGGCCCGCTCGCGCCTGCTGGCGGCGCGGGCCCAGCTGGAGACCCTGGACGCCAAGCTGCGCGACGCCCGCGAGCTGGCCCCCTTCGACGGCATCATCGTCAGCAAGGTGGTCGAGACCGGCGACACGGTGCAGCCCGGCCAGCCGATGATCAAGTTCGCCTTCACCCAGTACCTGCGCATCCAGGTCGAGGTTCCTGCGCGGCTGGTGCCGGGCCTGAAGAAGGGCATGTTCCTGCCCGCCCGCCTGGACGTGGGCGGCGCCCCGGTGCAGGCGCGGGTGGCGCAGATCTATCCCATGGCCGACGCCTCGCGCCATACGGTGACGGTCAAGATGGACCTGCCCAAGGGTACGCCCGGGGCGCCGGGCATGTATGCCGAGGTGCGCATCCCCGACATGAGCGCGCCGCGGCGCCAGCTCGCCGTGGTGCCCGAGGCGGCCCTGGTCTGGCGCGGCAGCCTGCCCAGCGTGTTCGTCATGCAGCCCGACGGTCGGCCGTCCCTGCGCGTGGTCCGGCTGGGCTCCACCATCGGCCCGGGCCGGGTCAGCGTGCTGGCCGGCGTCAAGCCCGGGGAACTGGTGATCATCAATCCGCCGCCGGGTCTGGCGTCGGGGCGGACCGTCAACTAGAGAACAACACCGCCGGCCGCCGTGGACGGGGCCGGAGCGTGGGGGGAACAGTCGCCGATGGCCGACAACCACAAGCCGGATAGCGTGGCCGCGGAGGGCCAGGCCCAGGACGACCGGACGCTGGACGACCAGGAACTGGACCACCAGGCCCTGGAAGCCATGGAATCCGAGACCCTGGACGCCAAGGAGCTGGAGCCCAAGGGCCCGCTGCTGGACACCGCGTCCCTGGGCCTGGCCGGGCGCATGGCGCGGGCCTTCATCCATTCGCCGCTGTCGTTCCTGCTGCTGCTGTGCAGCCTGGCCATCGGCATCCTGGGGCTGGTGTTCACGCCGCGCCAGGAGGACCCGCAGATCTCGGTGCCCATGGTCGACGTGTTCTTCCAGTACCCCGGCGCCGCGCCCGAGCAGGTGGCCAGCCTGGCCATCGATCCGCTGGAGCGGATGATGAGCGAGATCCCCGGCGTCAAGCACGTCTATTCGGCGGCGCAGCGCGGCCGCGGCATGGTCACGGTGCAGTTCGAGGTTGGCGAGGAAATGGAGCCCTCGCTGGTCAAGCTGTACGACAAGCTGATGTCCAACATGGACAAGATCCCGCCCGGCGTGTCCGAGCCCCTGGTCAAGCCCAAGGGCGTGGACGATGTGCCGGTGGTGACCCTGACCCTGTGGTCCCACGACCTGGACGACGCCACCCTGCGCATCGTTGCCCTGGACGTGCTGCAGCGCCTGAAGGAGGTGCAGGACACCTCGCAGAGCTTCATCGTCGGCGGCCGCCTGGAGGAGATGCGCATCGAGCCCTCGCCGCAGCAGCTCAGCTCCTACGGCATCTCCATCGGCCAACTGGCGCAGACCATCCGCCACGCCAATTCCGAGCGCCAGGCGGGCTACGGCGAATCGTCGGACAACTCGTTCAAGCTCTACACCGGCTCGTTCCTGCACCAGGCGTCGGACGTGGAACGGCTGGTGGTGGGCGTGCACAACGGCCGCCCCGTCTACCTGCGCGACGTGGCCCAGGTCAGCGAGGGCCCGGGCGAGTACCAGAACTACGTCTTCTACTTCACCGGCCCGGCCTATCAGGGCGACGCCCAGGCGCCGCACGGGGCCTCGGCGGTGACCATCGCCGTGGCCAAGAAACCGGGCACCAACGGCGTGACCGTGGCCGACGACGTGCTGCGCCAGGTCGAGCACCTGAAGGGCCGCATCATCCCCGACAACATCCAGGTGTCGGTCACCCGCAACTACGGCGAGACGGCCAACGACAAGGTCAACGAGCTGATCTTCAAGCTGTTCGTGGCCACCGGCGCGGTGACCCTGCTGGTCTGGTTCTTCCTCGGCCTGCAGGCGGCGCTGGTGGTGTTGATCGTGATCCCGGTGGTGATCCTGGTGACCGTGTTCTCGGCCTGGCTGCTGGGCTACACCATCGACCGGGTCAGCCTGTTCGCGCTGATCTTCTCCATCGGCATCCTGGTGGACGACGCCATCGTGGTGGTCGAGAACATCTACCGCCGCTGGCTGATGAAGGGCGGGGTCGACGACGCCACCTCCATCGACGCCGTGCGCGAGGTGGGCAACCCCACTATCCTGGCCACCTTCACGGTGATCGCGGCCCTGCTGCCCATGGGCTTCGTCAGCGGCATGATGGGCCCCTACATGGAGCCGATCCCGGTGCTGGGCTCGGTGGCCATGCTGTTCTCGCTGTTCGCCGCCTTCATCTTCACCCCCTGGCTGGCCATGCGCATCCGGCCCAGCCTGGAGAAGCTGAAGAAGGCCGAGGACCGCGAGCACAAGCAGAGCATGCGGCTGGAGCGCTTCTACCGCCGCCTGCTGGGCCCGATGATCGAGAGCCCGGCCAAGGCCCGCCTGTTCCGCATCACCCTGTACATGATCATGCTGGCCTGCTTCGTGCTGTTCTACACCACGGACGTCACGGTCAAGATGCTGCCGCTGGACAACAAGCCCGAGTTCAACGTGGTGGTCAACATGCCCGAGGGCACGGCCCTGCCGGTGACCGCCAACGTGACCCAGCAGCTGGCGGCCGAGCTGTTGAAGATCGAAGAGGTGACGGCCATCCAGACCTATTCGGGCACGGCCTCTCCCTTCAACTTCAACGGCCTGGTGCGGCACTATTACCTGCGCCAGGACTCCTGGCTGGGGGACATCCAGGTCCAGCTCCTGCCCAAGGGCGAGCGCGAGGCGTCCAGCCACGAGCTGGCCGAGCGGGCGCGCGCCATGCTGACGCCCCTGGCGCAGCAGCTCGGTGGCCGCATCCAGGTGGTCGAGATGCCGCCCGGGCCGCCGGTGCTGCAGACGGTGGTGGCCGAGGTCTATGGCCCCGACGCCCGCACCCGCCGCCAGGTGGCCTACGACCTGACCCAGATCTTCGAGCGCGCCGAGGGCGTGGTCGACGTGGACAACTACCTGCAGGAGCCCTACGAGGTCTGGCGCTTCGTGGTCGACCGCGAGAAGGCCGTGCGCCGCGGCGTCTCGGTGGAGGACATCAACAGCCAGCTCGAGATGGTCATGGGCGGCTTCAAGCTGGGGGACGTCAAGACCGGCCGGGTGCTGGAGCCGCGCTACCTGGTGCTGCAGATGCCGCTGGCCCTGCGCAGCCAGCTCAACAGCCTGGGCGAGCTGCCGGTGCAGTCCGCCGAGGGGCAGTTGATACCCCTGTCCGAACTGGGCCGGTTCGAGCGCCACTACGAGGACCCGTGGATCTTCCACAAGGACCTGCGCGCGGTGGAATACGTGACCGGCGAGGTCAGCGGCCGCCTGGCGGCGCCCATCTACGGCATGTTCGCCATCGAGGACCTGCTGAAGGACTACGTGGCGCCCGACGGGGTCAAGGTCGAGGGCTTCTACATCGGCCCGCCCGAGGACAGCTTCCAGTCCGCCTTCGAGTGGACCGGCGAGTGGACGGTTACCTACGAGACCTTCCGCGACATGGGCATCGCCTTCGCCGCCGCCCTGGTGCTGATCTACATGCTGGTGGTCTGGGAATTCGGCAACTTCCGCCTGCCGGCCATCATCATGGCGCCCATCCCCATGACCCTGATCGGCATCATCCCCGGGCACTGGCTGATGGGGGCCGAGTTCACGGCCACGTCCATGATCGGGTTCATCGCCCTGGCCGGCATCATCGTGCGCAACTCGATCCTGCTGGTGGATTTCTCGGCCCGCGCGGTCGAGCACGGCATGTCCGTGGGCGAGGCGGTGATCCAGTCCTGCCGCACCCGGACCCGGCCCATCCTGATCACGGCCTTCGCCCTGGTCATGGGCTCCAGCGTGATCCTGACCGACCCCATCTTCCAGGGCATGGCCATCTCGCTCATGTTCGGGGTCATGGTCTCGACCCTGCTGACCCTGGCGGTGATCCCGCTGGGCTGCGTCAAGGCCGCCTACTGCTTCATGGAGCATGCGCCCAAGGACGCCGCCGCCCAGGCCCACGCCGCCGACACCCACGTGACCGGCAAGCGCGATCAAGGCGCGGCCGGGACCCGTGACGACAGCAAGGACGAGGGCGGCGGCCTGCTGGCCAAGCTGGCCATGGTCTTCTACGGCCTGCGCGCCGTGCTGTACTTCGCCTGGGTGGGCATCAAGAGCTTCTTCGGCTGGCTCGGCCGCCTGCTGCACCTGGAGAAGCTGGCCATGGTGTTCTACGCCCTGCGCGCCGTGCCGTACTTCATCGCCCTGTTCGTCCGCGAGACCTTCAAGCGCAAGCCGAAGCCGGCCCCGAAACCTGCCGCCAAGCCGGCCGCCAAGCCGGCACCGGCGGCCAAGGCCGACCCGGCGCCGGCGGCTCCCGCCGCGGCGACCCCGGCGGAGGCCAAGGTGGCGCCCGCGCCCCAATCGGAACCAGCCAAGCCGGAACCAGCCAAGACAGAGCCGCCCAAGGCCGAGCCGCCCAAGGCCGAGCCTGAACCGGCACCCGACCGCGAGGCCCCGGCGGCGGAGGCCCCGGCCCGCAAACCGGCGGCCAAGAAGGCCCCGGTCGCGAAAACAACAGTCGCGAAAACAACAGTCGCGAAAACACCGGCCAAGAAATCACCGGCCAAGAAATCACCGGCCCGCAAGGCGCCGGCCAAGGCGGCGGCTGTCCGAAAGGGCGCGAAGGCGGCGCCGGCGGCCAAGCCCGCGGCCGAGGCGGCGCCGACGAAGGCGCCTGCCGCCAAGAAGACAGCCACCAAGAAGGCCCCGGCCAAGGGGACCTCCACGGCCAAGGGGTCGGCGCGCAAGGCGGCGGCCGCCAAGCCGTCGGGCGCCCGGGGCGCCAAACGGCCGCCGCGCCGCGGCATCCAGTTGCGCCCGCGCCCCGGCGGCGGCCGCAAGGACTGAACGGGAACGGAAGGAACGGACCATGCGCATCCACCACGGGACCTCGGTCGCCATTGCTGCGTTGATGATGTGGTCGGCAGGTGCCCTCGGCACCGCGGCCGCCGCCGAGAACGCCGGCGCGGCCTTCGTGCCGGCGCCCCAGGGGCCGTACCGGTCCATGCCCATGGCATCCGATCCGGCGGCGGCCTATCCGCCCCTGTCCGAGCAGGACGGCAACGGGCGCATCGGCGCCCCGGCCCAGGGCTGGCGCCAGGCGCCCGGCGGCGGCCAGGGCGGCCCCATGCCCATGCCCTTCGCCGGGCCGCGCGGCCCGATGCCGGGGATGGGCATGATGCCCGGCATGGGACAGCCGCCGCAGTCGGCCGAGTACCCGCCGCTGCCGGGCGAGAAGTGGCCCGACGGGCAGGGCCCCGGGGCCGACGGTGACGACGCCAAGGCGGCCGACGGCGCCGCCGGCCGGGCCGCGACGGCGCCGCGGCCTCCGGCGCAACCCCAGGCTCCGGCCCAGACCCCGGCCCAGACTTCGGCCCAGGCCCCGGCGCAGCCGCCCGCCTATGGTCAGGGCGCGGGGCCGGCGTTCGGCTCCGGCTATGGGCCCGGTTTCGGCCCTGGTCCCGGCCGCGGCGGCTGGGGCATGCCCGGTGGCGGGCAAGGTTGGCCGCCGCAGGGGCCCATGGCCGCCTTCGGTCCCGGCGCGCAGACGCCCGGCCAGCCGCCGGCGGCGGCGCCTGGCGCGGCCGCGGGCCAGGCACCGGCGCCGCAGCAGCCCCAGGACCCGTCCGCCGCGCCGCCCGCCGCCGCCGCGCCCCAGGGCCAGCAGCCCGGACAGCCGGGTGCCCCCGGCTATGGCGCGGGCCCCGGATTCGGCCCCGGCTTCGGTCCTGGATTCGGGCCCGGGTACGGGCAGGGCTTCGGCCCCGGGTACGGCCGCGGCTTCGGCTCCGGCTCCATGGGCGGCCGGGGATATGGCCAAGGGTATGGCCGGGGATACGGTCCCGGCTACGGCCCGGGATACGGGCGCGGCTACGGCCCGGGCTATGGCCGGGGGTACGGCCCCGGATACGGCTATGGTCCCGGTTACGGCGGCGGTCCCTACCCGGGGCAGGGTGCCTGGGGCGCCCCCGGCTATCCGGCGCCCTATGGCGCGCAACCCCAGACCGGCACGGACTAGGCGGGGAGGGGCCGAACCATGAGACGGCTATTCCAGGTTGCCGGCGGAACCGCGCTGGCCCTTGCCGTCCTCGGCGCCGCCTTGGCCCAGGAAGGCTGGCGGCAGGACCGCGGCACGTTCCGCAGCACGCCGTCCTATTCCACCCAGACCTACCAGGGACCGCAGCCACGCGGCATCTCGCCGGACCAGCTCAAGACCCGCCCCCAGGGAACGCCGCAGGGCGTGATGCCCTATGCCGGGCAGGGCAGCTGGGGGTCCCAGGGGGAGGGCCAGGCGGGGAGTCAGGGCTGGAGCTCCCAGCCCGGGTCCGACCCGCAGCAGGGATGGCCGGCGCCGGCGCCGCGGTGGGGGCGCGCGACGCAGCAGCCCCAGTACCCGGCGCAACCCCAGTACCCGGCGCAACCTCAATATCCGGCACAATCCCAGTACCCGGCGCAATCCCAGTACCCGGCGCAATCCCAGTACCCGGGCCAGCCCCGGTATCCAGACCAATCCCAGTACCCGGACCCGTCCCCGTATCCGGCGCAGCCGGGATACCCGGCGCCGCAGCCGCCGCAGGGCGCGCCGGCCTATGGCGCCCCGCCGGGCTATCCCGGTGCCCAGGGCCAGGCCGGCAACCCGGCCTATGGCGCACGGCCCGGCTACCCCGCCCCCCAGGGCGGCGTGCCCGGTGACCAGAATCCCTGGACGGCGAGCCCGAACCCCGGTGCCTACCCGAACCCGGGCGCGTACGGGAGCCCGGGGGCCTACGGCGACGCCCAGGGCGCCCCGGCGCCACAGGGCTATGGTGCCTATCCCGCCTATCCGGGCGTATATGGCGCCACGCCGCCGCAAGGCAACGTCGAAGACCTGTATCCGTCGGATGACGACATGCCGCCGCCGCCGCGCCAGCCGTCGGCGCAGGGCCGGAACGACGGAAACCCCCAGGCGCCCAACGGCTGGGGCGGGTATCCCTATGGTGGCGCACCCTATGGCGGGGCGCCCTACGGCGGCGGATACGGCGGCATCTATGGCGGCGCGTACGGCGACATTTACGGCGACGGCGCCTGGGGCGGCGGCCCGTGGGGTGGCGGCCCGTGGGGCGGTGGCCCGTGGGGTGGCAACTCGTGGGGTGGCAACTCGTGGGGTGGCAACTCGTGGGGCGGAGGTCCCTGGGGCGGCAGCCCGTGGAGCGGCGGGATTCCGTGGGGATGGTAGACATCCATGGCCGGGACCGGGTGCCGCGAAGCGGCGCGCGCCGGCATTCAATTCGGGTCATTGGCCCGTGTCCAGTCCGGGGGCTTTTTCCCTCCCTCCGGTTGGCTCAACCGGAGAGGGGAAACCAACAACACATAGGAGTGAAAGTCATGCGGACTGTTCTGAAGACTTTGGCGGTGGTCGGCGTTCTCGGCGCCGCCTCGCTGGCCGCGACCAACGCCAACGCCTGGTGGGGCGGCGGTCCTTGGGGCGGTGGCCCCTGGGGCGGCGGCGGTCCCTGGAACGGCTGGGGCGACGGCACCGGTGATTTCAACATGAACTTCAGCGGACGCGGCTCGGGCAACGGGTACGGCTACGGCAACCCGTACTACGGCGGCGGCTATCCCTATGGCGGCTATGGCCCCTGGGGCGGCTATCCGGGCGGCTGGGGTGGTGCCCCCTACGGCTATGGCGCCCCCTACGGCTACGGTGCCCCCTACGGCTATGGCGCGCCCTATGGTGCCCCCTATGGCGCCCCCTACGGTGCCCCGCCGGCCCCCCCGGCCGACGGCAACAAGTAACTGAGACCGAGGGCGGCGGCGGGCCGGGTCAGACCGGCCACCGCCGCCCGCGGCAATCCCGCATTCGCGACGCAACGCAAAAAAACGCACAACAACAGAAGACGGAGACAGGTCCATGCACAAACTACTTCTCGCCTCCGCGGCCGCCCTGCTGGCCCTGGCCGGCGCCGCCCGGGCGGATGGCGTGTCCTTCGTGGCCGACGCCGTGCAGAGCCACCCGCAGCATGGAACCCAGCAGGGCAAGCTCTATGTCTCCGACCTGGGCACCCGGTTCGAGGTCGCCCAGCAGGGCCAGACCCGCGTGCAGATCTATGACGCCGTGTCGGGCCTGACGCGGGCCCTGTTTCCGGACCAGAAGACCTACATGGAATGGCGTGGCGGCGGCGGCGTGCCCGGGGTCAAGCCCGACAATCCCTGTCCGTCCGACAAGCGGATCGCCTGCGACAAGCAGGCGACCGAGACGGTCGGCAACGTGAGCGCCGAAAAGTGGCGCCTCAGCTCGGCCCAGGGCCGCACGGCGATGATCTGGTGGGACCCCCAGCGGCGCATGGTGGTGCGCCAGGAATCCGATGACGGCCAGGTCATGCAGATGACCTTCCTGGGCCCCGTCCGCCTGGACGGCCGCGCCGTGGAGAACTGGCGCACCGTGTTCCAGTCGTCGGACGGCAAGCAGAGCCAGACCGAACAGTACTACGACCCGGCCATCGGCCTGGCGGTGCGCGAAACCTTTCCCAACGGGGTGGTGCGCGAGCTGCGCAACATCCGCATGGTGGCGCCCGACCCCAAGCTGTTCCAGGTGCCGGCCGGCTACCGCCAGGTACAGCCGCCGCCGCAGGGACAACAGGGCGGCCGGGGCGCCATGCCGCAGGGACGGGGGGGATATCCTCCGAGAACGCAATGATCACACTCGTCGGTAATCTGAAGGGGGGCACGGGCAAGAGCACGGTGGCCTTCAACCTGGCCCTGTGGCTGCTGGACCACAACCAGCGGGTCGAGCTCTGCGACCTGGACCCGCAGGCCACCCTTCGCGATGCCGCCGACGTGCGCAGCGAATTCGAATACCAGCCGGCCCTGCCCGTGGCCGGGCGCATCCCGCGGGATTCCAGCGGCCACGTGCTGGTCGACGTGGGCCTGTCGGACCAGGCGGCCATGCACCGGGCCATCGCCAGGGCGGACCGCATCCTGATCCCGGTGGCGCCGTCCCAGGCCGACGTGTGGGCGACCCAGCAGTTCGTGGACATCATCGCCGACGTGGCGCCCAAGGACCGCAAGCCCGAGACCATGGCCTTCATCAACCGCGCCGACACCCATCCCGGCTCGCGCGAGAACGACGAGGCCGCCGAGGCCCTGCGCCAGTTGGAGGACGTGACGGTCCTGAAACCGCGCCTGTCGCAGCGCATGGCCTTTCGCCGGTCGTTCAGCGAGGGCCTGGCGGTGTTCGAGATGGAGCCCCGCGGCAAGGCGGCGGCGGAACTCATGACCCTGGCCCAGGTGGTGTTCAGGGGCAAGCTGCGGCGCGCGTGAACGCCGGCAAGGCGCGGCCGTGGAACAGCAGACATTGGAGGAAGACATGGGCGTCATTCGATGGTTCGGCAGGCACCTGTTCCTGACAATCCTGATCATCGCCGTCATCTTCGGCTACGTGTACCGCGACAAGCTCGACCAGGAGCTGGGCCTGCGCGACCTGGCGAAGCGCTACGACATCGCCCGCTACTGGCCGTCCTGGTCGCCCAAGCCCAAGGGGGATGCCGGCAAGACCGCGGCCGCGACCCCGCAGCCCGCGGCGCCGGCCCCCGCGCCGCAGCCCACCGCGCCGCAAGCCGCCGCGCCGCAACCGGCTCCAAGCCCCCCGCACCGGCTCCCGCGCCGGCCCCAGCGCCAGCACCCGCACCGGCCCCCCGCGCCGGCCGCGCAGCCTGCACCCCAGCCCGCACCGGCCGCGGCCCCGACGCCGGCGCCTGCTCCCGCGCCGGCCGCGGCACCCGCCCCGGCACCCGCCGCCGCGGCCCCGGCCCCGGCTCCGGCCCAGGACAACCTGCGCGCCGAGTGGATGGCGGCGCGCAAGGCGTTCTGGGACGGCGACCTGGAAGCGGCCGAAACCAAGTACATCGACCTGATGGCGGCCAACGCCGACGAGCCGGACCTGGCCGGCGAACTGGGCAACCTGTACCTGCGCCAGGGCAAGCGCGACGAGGCCGCGGCCATGTACCTGGAAGCCGGACGGCGCATTCTGCGCGGGCCCAATCCGGTGCGCGCCAACACGGTCATCGCCATCCTCATGGGCCTGTCGCCCGAAAGCGCGGATGAACTGCGCCGCGACCTGTTCGACCACATCAACCAGCAGACGCCCGCCAAGGGCGCTACCGGAAACGTTCAGTAGGAGAGCGCACGCATGAGCCTGATCAGAAACCTTCTCGCCATCATCGGCCTGCTGGCCGTCATCGGCGTGGGGTACGCCGCCGTCAAGCTGGCCCCCTACCAGGCGGCCTTCGATTCCTTCGACGAGAAGGCCCTGGACACCTATGTGGAGATGGCCAAGGGCGTGGTCGAAACGGGCAACGCCGCCGAGGCCACCGTGTGGAAGGCCAAGGTCAAGAAGGGGCTCAGCTTCGACGAGGTCGACGAGACCATCAAGTTCGTGGCCAACGAGCACAACATCAAGAACGTCGGCGAGCTGCCCCTGTGGAAGCAGGTGGAAGCCATGACCGGCAAGCAGCAGCGGATCGCCAAGATCTACATGTACTGCAACCCGCTGACCGCCTTTAAGATGATGGACTACTCGGACGCCTATTCGGCCTACCTGCCGTGCCGGGTCAGCCTGGTCGAGGACAAGGAAGGCAACCTGTGGATCTATACCCTGAACATGGACCTGATGATCCACGGCGGCAAGGAGCTGCCCCCGGACCTGAAGAAGGAGGCCCTGGAGGTCAAGGCCATCATGCTTGACGTCCTGAAGCGCGCGTCCAGCGGCGATTTCTGATCGGGAAACAGGAAACGACAACCCGCGGCAAGGAAGGGGAACGCCCGTGAGCATGTTCGGAGGGCCCGGCAAGGCCATCTCGGAGCGGTTGAGCAACCTGGAGGACCACCTGCGCGTGGAGCACCCCGAGCTGCTCGAGGTGGTCGGCACCTACCGCGACCTGGACAGGGTGCTGTACGGCATGGGGCTGCTCAGCAACGAGGAGTCCCTGGCCACCCGCATTCCCTGGTTCCCGCTGATCGCCATCCTGGGCACCTTCTCGTCGGGCAAGTCCACCTTCATCAACCACTATGTTAACGAGAAGCTGCAGTCCACCGGCAACCAGGCCGTGGACGACAAGTTTACGGTCATCTGCTATGGCCCCGAAGAGCAGCGCCGCACCCTGCCGGGCACGGCGCTGGACGCCGACCCGCGGTTCCCGTTCTTCGGCATGAGTGACGAGATCGACAAGGTGGCGGCGGGGGAGGGCAAGCGCATCGACTCCTACCTGCAGCTCAAGACCACCCCCAGCGCGGCGGTCAAGGGCAAGATCCTGATCGACTCGCCGGGCTTCGACGCCGACGACCAGCGCCGCTCGATCCTGCGCCTGACCGACCATATCGTCGACCTGGCCGACCTGGTGCTGATCCTGTTCGACGCCCGCCACCCGGAACCGGGCGCCATGCAGGACACGCTGGAACACCTGGTCAAGGGCACGGTGAACCGCACCGACGCGCGCAAGTTCCTGTACATCCTGAACCAGATCGACACCGCGGCGCGGGAGGACAACCCGGAAGAGGTGGTGGCTGCCTGGCAGCGGGCGGTGGCCCAGGCGGGGCTCAGCAGCGGGCCGTTCTTCACCATCTACAACGAGCGCGCCGCCGTGCCAATCGAGGACGTGGCCCTGCGCCGCCGGTTCGAGTCCAAGCGCGACCGCGACCTGGCCGAGATCGGCCGCCGCATCGACGACGTGGAGATGGAGCGCAGCTACCGCATCGTGCGGGTGCTGGAAACGGTCCTGAACGAGATCGAGAGCGAGGCCCTGCCGGCCCTGCGCCGGGCCCTGACCCGCTGGCGCAAGCGTACGGTGATCGGCGACCTGGTCTGGGCCGGCGTGGTGGTGGCGGGCATGGCGGTGTGGTTCTACCTGCGCGGGCTGGATGGCTACCTGTCGGCCTGGCACACCCTGCGCGAATACGCGCCGGCGCACCTGGTGGCCGCGGCGGTGCTGGTCCTGGCCGGGTTCGGCCTGCACCTGGCCGTGCGCCAGGGGGCGGCCAAGAGCGTCGCCGCCTCGCTGCCGGACAAGGCCGGGCAGATGGGCCTGAACCTGCGCGCCGCCTTCCTGCGCAACACGCCCGGCTGGCGCAGCCAGTACCGCCCCGACCCGGTCGGGTGGGGACGGCGCACCGGCAAGCGGCTGAAGGAGATCCGCCAGTCCCTGGCGCGCCACGTGCAGCGGTTCAACGATTTGTACACGGACCCCTCGGGCCGCCGCGCCGCCGCCCGGGCCGCCGCCGTGGCGGCCGAGGCCGAGGCGCCGCCGGCCACGGCGGTCACGGCCGATTCCGGAAAGGAACCCGAAAACAGGGAATAGATGCGGCCGTCAGCGGGGGACCGGGGTCAGTCCCGCACCACCAGGACCGAGCAGGCGGAATGGCGCACCACCCGGGCGGCGTTGGGGCCCAGCAGGTAGTCGCTCATCTCGGGCCGGTGCGAGGCCATGACGATCAGGTCGGCGCCGACCGACCTGGCGGCCTCCAGGATCGAGGAATAGACGCTGCCCATGGCCACGTGGGGGACGATCTCGGTGCCGTCGCCATGCTCGGCGGCGAAGGCCTTCAGGTTGTCCCGCGCCGCCTGGACCAGCTTGGTTTCCGTATCCCCGGGCAGGAAGGTCCCGACCACGTAGGCCGGCAGTTCGGGCACCACCGTGATCAGGTGCACCTGGGCGCCGAAGGTCTTTCCCATGGCCAGCGCCGTGGGCAGGGCTTTCTTCCAGGACGCCTCGTCCTGCAGGTCGACGCTCAGGAGAATGGACTTGTACATCGCGGGTTCCTCGGCTGCGCAGGGCGTGCCGCGGGCGGCCCCACGGCCGGCGCGGGTGCGCCGGCCGTGAACGCCCGCGGCTGGTCAGTTGACGATCTCGGGCCCCATCAGGGTCGTGGGCAGCCACGTGGAGACCACGGGCAGGTAGGTGACGATCACCAGGAACACCAGCAGGATCATCAGCCACGGCAGGGCCGCGCGGACCACCCACAGGATACTCTCGCCGGTGATGCCGGCGGTCACGAACAGGTTGAGTCCCACGGGTGGCGTGATCATGCCGATCTCCATGTTCACCACCATGATGATGCCCAGGTGGATGGGATCGATACCCAGCTTCATGGCGATGGGGAACAGGATCGGCGCCATGATCAGCAGGATTGCCGACGGCTCCATGAAGTTGCCGGCGATCAGCAGCAGGACGTTGACCACGATCAGGAACGACCACCACTCGAACCCGGCGGCGATGATCATCTGGGTGATCTCGTGCGGTATTCGCTCGGTGGTCAGGACGAAGGCGAACAGCATGGCGTTCGAGATGATGAACAGCAGCATGATGGTCACCTTGGCGGCGTCGAGGATGGTGTGCACGATGTCCTTGTGCACGAACAGCTCGATCACCAGCCGGGCCGGGTTGGGCCGCGGCGCGCCGCGCTTCAGCGGGCCGATGTCGCGGTACACGAACACCGCGATCAGGTACGCGTAGACGGCTGCCACCGCCGCCGCCTCGGTCGGTGTGAACACGCCGCCATAGATGCCGCCCAGGATGATGGCGATCAGCAGCAGGCCCCAGACCGCGTCGGCGAACGATCCCCACAGCTCGCGCGCGGAGGGCATGGGCTGTTTCGGCAGGTTGGTCATGCGGGCGCGGATGTAGATGGCGATCATCAGCATGACGCCGGCCATCAGCCCCGGGATCACCCCGGCCAGGAACATGCGCCCCACGGACACGTCCGTGGCGGCGGCGTACACCACCATCACGATGGACGGCGGGATCAGGATGCCCAGCGTGCCGGCGTTGGCGATCACGCCCGAGGCGAAGGGCTTGGGATAGCCCGACTGCTGCATGCCGGCGATGACGATGGAGCCGATGGCCGCCACGGTCGCCGGCGACGAGCCGGACACGGCGGCGAACAGCATGCAGGCCAGCACGCTGGCCATGGCCAGGCCGCCGCGCATGTGGCCGACCACGTTGATGGCGAAGCGGATCAGGCGCCGCGCCACGCCGCCGGTGGACAGGAACGCCGACGACAGGATGAAGAACGGGATCGCCATCAGCGTGTAGTGGTGCATCGTGTCGAAGATGCGCGCCGCCAGGGTTCCCAGGTCATCCTGGCCGAAGAACAGGATGGTCAGCACCGACGACAGGCCCAGGGCGATGGCGATGGGCGCGCCGACCAGGATCAGGCCGAACAGGCAGATGAACAAAAAGGCGATGGTCATGACCCGGCCTCTCCCTGGCGCCCGGCGGCGTCTTCCTTGCCTTCCTTCTCGGCGAACTGCTTCAGGGCGTCATCGCTTTCGCTGCCCAGCAGCGAGGTCTCGCGGAACGTCGCCACCCGCCAGGCGGTGACCAGCAGGCGCCACACGGCGAGCCCGAACCCGATCACCAGCACCGAATAGGGAATCCACAACGGCCATTTCAGGTCCTCGGATTCCATCTCGACCATGTGGAAAAGGTCGATCTGCACCCATCCGCCCCAGGCCATCATGCCGCAATAGACCAGGCCGGCGGCCACGGCCGCCAGGGCGAACAGCCGCTGGATCGGGGTGGGGAAAAGCTTGACGAATGCGTCCACGCCGATGTGGCTGTGTACGCGGATGCCGTACCCGATGCCCATGATCACCAGCCATGCGAACAGGAAGGTGGTCATCTCCAGGGCCCAGATCATGCCGGCGCTGAAGACATAGCGCAGCACCACCTGGATGAAGGTCAGCAACGTCATGGCGGCGAGAAGGAAGGCGAGGAATCCTTCCTCCATCCGGTGAAGGAAATCGATTGTCCGGCGCATGGGTAAGGTCGACGGTCCGCCCCCCGAAATCGGGGGCGGGGAGCGGACCGTCTTCTCCGTTGGCTAGTTGGTCGCCTGGGCGGCTTCGATCAGGTCACGCCCGATCTCGTCCGCGAACTGGTCCCACACCGGCTTCATGGCCGCCTTCCAGGCAGCGCGCTGTTCCGGGTTCAGGGTGCGGATCTTGCCGCCGGCATCCAGGACTTTCTGCCGGTTGGCCTGGTTGACCGCATGGGACTTGGCGTTGTACTCGTCGGTGACCTCCTTGAGGATGGTCTCCAACTGGGCCCGCACGTCCTTGGGCAGGCCGTTCCAGAACCGCTTGGACACGATCACGGCGTAGTCGATGATGCCGTGGTTGGTTTCGGTCACGCCGTCCTGCACCTCGAAGAACTTCTTGGTGAAGATGTTGGACCAGGTGTTTTCCTGACCGTCCACGACACCGGTCTGCAGGGCGCCGTACACTTCGGCGAAGGCCATCTTCTGCGGCACCGCGCCCAACTGCTTGAACTGGGCCACCAGCACGTCGGACTGCTGCACGCGGAATTTCAGGCCCGAGGCGTCCGCGGGCATCATCAGCGGCTTGTTGGCCGACATCTGCTTCATGCCGTTGTGCCAGAAGGTCAGGCCCAGGATGCCCTTCTTTTCCATGGACTTCAGGATCTGCTGCCCGGCATCGGACTGCTGGAACTTGTCAACGGCCTCGATGTTGTCGAACAGGAACGGCAGGTCGAAGATGCGGAACTTCTTGGTGAGGGATTCGAACTTGGACAGGGACGGCGCGGCCATCTGGACCGACGTGCCCTTGATCAGCTCGATCATCACCTTGTCGTCGTTGAACAGCTGCGAGCCGGGGAAGAACTCGACCTTCACCTTGCCGGCCATTTCCGTGTTGACCCGCTTGGTGAACGCCTCGGCGGCGAGGTTTTTCGGGTGCTGGCCCGACGTCACCACCGAGAACTTGATGACGATTTCCTCCGCCTTTACGGCGGCAGAGGCCACGAGGGCGGCCGCCAGGGCGACGGTGGCGACTGAGGCAGCGAAGATGCGCATTTATTTCCTCCCAATGCGAATGAACCAACTCGGCCCGGGACCGTTGACCGGACCCTTGATCTTGATTGCCGTCACGCGCGTTGTTTTTATTTCGGTACAGTCCCGGACGTTCGATTCCCATTCACAGCAAGAAGGATGCCAGAATGGGATGGTGAAAGCGCCCCGTGACGGCCCTGGTTTTCCAACATGTTAGGGGATTGCCGGCATGGGGCGCAAAGGAAATCTGGCGGGATTCCACACATTTCGACGGCCAGTTTGTGCGGAAACCCGCACAATCGGGTTTCACTGGTAGCTGCGCCGGCTGAGCCCGAACTTGGCCATCTTGTCGTACAGGGTCTTGCGCGGCACGCCCAGGGCCTCCATGGTCTTGCGGATGTCGCCCTTGTGGCGGGCCAGTTCCTGGGCGATCAGGCTCTTCTCGAAATGGCCCACCTGTTCGGCCAGGGTGGTGCCGTCGCCGCTGTCCAGGCCCTTGATGATGGTCGCCAGGTCGGTGGCCGGGCCCTCGCCGAACAGCACGAACCGCTCCGCCGCATGTTGCAGCTCGCGCACGTTGCCGGGCCAGGAATGGGCCATCAGCTCGGCCGCCTGGCCGGCCTCCAGCACCGCGGGTTCGCGGTGGTGGCGGGAACAGGCTTCCAGGACGAAATGCTGGAACAGCAGCGGGATGTCGCCGCGGCGCTCGCGCAGGGGCGGCACCTCGATGGCCACCACGTTCAGGCGGTAGTACAGGTCCTCGCGGAAGCGGCCGGCGCGGACCAGGTCCTCCAGGTCGACCTTGGTTGCGGCGACTACGCGCAGGTCCAGCGGCACCAGGGTGTTGGAGCCCAGGCGCTCGACCTGGCGCTCCTGCAGCACGCGCAGCAGCTTGACCTGCAGGGCCGGCGGGGTGCTCTCGATCTCGTCCAGCAGGATGGTGCCGCCGTTGGCGTGCTCGAACTTGCCGATGCGGCGCCGGGCGGCGCCGGTGAAGGCCCCGGCCTCGTGGCCGAACAGCTCGCTCTCGATCAGCTCCGCGGGCACGGCGCCGCAGTTGACGGCGACGAAATTGCGGTCGCGGCGACGGCTGTGTTCGTGCAGGAAGTTGGCGACCAGTTCCTTGCCCGTGCCGGTCTCGCCGTGGATCAGCACGTCGGCGCCGGTGTCGGCGATGTTGATCACCAGGTGGCGCAGCCGCTGCGCCGCCTGCGAGTTGCCCAGAATGCGCGGCCCCGGGGTGTTGCCGATCTCGACCTCGCGGCGCAGGGACCGGTTTTCCAGGGTCAGCCGGCGCTTCTCGACGGCGCGGCCGACGACCTCGACCAGGACCTCGGCCGGGAACGGTTTCTCGATGAAGTCGTAGGCGCCGTCGCGGATGGCCTTCACCGCCATGGAGATGTCGCCGTGGCCGGTGATCAGGACCACGGGCAGGTCGCGGTCCACGTCCAGGGCCCGGGTCAGGAATTCCAGGCCGTCCATGCCCGGCATCTTGATGTCGGACACCACCACGCCGGGCCATTCCGGCGACAGGCGGTGCAGGGCGAGCTGCGCCGACTCCAGGCACTGCACCTCGTATCCGGCCAGTTCCAGGGTCTGGCGCCCGGCGTTGCGCACGTGCCGGTCGTCGTCGACGAAGACCACCAGGCCGCGGGCGGTCATGGCGTGGGCCTCCGGCCCATCTCGGCCTGGCGCAGGGTGACGGCGAAGCAGGCGCCGGGGGCGCCATCGGCCGGGTCCTCGACCGTCAGGGCGCCGCCGAAATCCCTGACGATGCCTAGCGAGATGGACAGCCCCAGTCCCAGGCCCCGTTCCGAATCCTTGGTGGTGAAGAAGGGGTCGAAGACGCGGCCGCGGGCGGCCGGCGCGATGCCGGCGCCGGTGTCGCGGATGCGGACGGCGACTTCGCGGCCGTCCTCGGTCACGGCCAGGGTCAGGACCCGCCGCGGCGCCTCGGCCATGGCGTCCAGGGCGTTGCCGATCAGGTTCACCAGCACCTGTTCCAGGCGCACGGAATCCCCCACCACCAGCGGCGCCGGGTCGGGCAGGTCCAGGCGCACCTCGACCTCCTGGTCGCGGATCCGCCGGCGCAGCAGCTCCAGCGCGTTGTCGATACAGGGACGCAGGGGCACGGCGCGGTTGACGCCCTCGCTGCGCCGCGCGAAGCCCTTCAGGCGGGTGATGATGGCGGCCATGCGGTCGGTCAGCTCGGAGATGGACTCCAGGTTCTCGCGCACCTCGGGGAATCGCTGCCGGTCCAGGTAGGCGCGGGCGTTGTCGGCATAGGCGCGGATGGCGCCCAGGGGCTGGTTGATCTCGTGGTTGATGCCCGACGAGATCTGCCCCAGCACGGCCAGCTTGCCGGCCTGGACCAGTTCGTCCTGGGCCAGGCGCAGCTCCTCCTGGGCGCGGCGGTTCTCGTCGACCTGGCTGCGCAGTTCGCGGTTCACGGCGCTCAGGTCGGCGGTGCGGCGTTCGACCCGCGTCTCCAGCTCGGTGTTGGCCCGTTCCAGGGCGGCCGCCAGCTCGCGCTGGTGGGCCAGGCGCTCGTCCAGGCGCAGGCGCCGCAGGGACAGGTACAGGGCTGCCAGCAGCAGGATTCCGAACGCCGCGCCCGCCGCCGCCACGCTGGCCAGTTGCAGGCGCCCGACCCGGGTGATGGGCGACAGGGCGTGTAGGGTCCAGTCGGTGTCGGGCACGGACGCCGACTGGGCCAGGAAGGTGCCGGCGCCGGCCAGGGTCATCAGGGTCTGGCCGTCGGCGCCCTCCCGGCGTCCGGTGACCGGCAGGGGGTCCAGCGGCGCGGTGTGGTACTGGCGGCTGGCGATAATGGCGCGCTGCCGTTCCGGGGGCAGGGGGGCCAGGGTGTGGAACTTCCACTCCGGCACGGTGGACATGAAGACCACCCCGTTGGGGTCCGAGACCATGACCCGGAACGGGCCCTGGGCCCAGGCTGCTTCCAGCCCCGCCACGCTGACCTTGACCACGATCACGCCCAGGACCGCGCCGTCGCCGCCGTAGACCGCGTGCGACAGGTAGTAGCCCGCCTTCAGCGACGTGGTGCCGAGGGCGAAGTACCGGCCCTGACCGCCGCCCATGGCGATCCGGTAGTAGGGGCGGAACTCGAAGTTCTGGCCCACGAAGGAGGTGTCCTGGCGCCAGTTGCTGGCCGCCAGGGTGGTGCCGTCGGCGGCCATGACGTAGGTGTCCGACGCCTCGGCGTCGCCGTTGATGTCCTCCAGGCGCCGGTTCACGGTGTCCACCATGGCCCGATTGCCGGGGTCCGCCAGCAGCCCGATGACGGCCGGGTCCCGGGCCAGGACCCGGGGCAAGTATTCGTACTTGTCCAACTCGCCGCGCAGGTTGGCCACGTACAGGGCGATCTTCTGCGCCGCCTCCTGCTCGATGGAGGTGAGGGCCGCGCGGCCGCTCCACACGTAGGCCTGCCACAGGGTCAGCGGCAACAGCACCAGCACGGACAGCAGCACCAGCAGGCGCCGGGCCGAGACCTGCAGCGGCCACAGCGCCAGGCCGCCTGCGCCGCGCGCGGCGCGGGTTTCCGCCACCGGCGTGGCCAGGGATGTGAGGCCGGGTGTCACGTCGGGCGTCATGGTCCTCGCGCCAACCAGTTGCCGGGGCCGGCCGGAATTCCCGGCCCGGTCCGAGGCCTTGAAAATAGGGGAACCGGCGGTCCCGCGGCAAGGAGGCTAGTGCACGCAGCCCGGTTCGTCGTGCAGCAGGCCCCAGCCGAACACCTTGTCCTTGCCCGGCGTGCCCAGGTCCACCACCACCTGGCGCAGGATGCGGCGCAGGGCGTCGGGGCTGCGGTCGGCGCCGGCGGCCACCTTCACGCCGACGGCGGCGGAGATGTAGGGGGCGGCCATGGAGGTGCCGCTCTGGAACCGGCCGCCGCCGGGCACGGCGGTCCAGATGTGCACCCCCGGGGCGGCGAAGTCGATGTAGTCGCCGCTGTTGGCGAAGCGGTAGACGGTGCGGCTCTTGGCGGCGATGGCGGTGACCGCCAGCACGTGGTCGTAGGCGGCGGGGTAGGCGGGCTTGTCGGCGCGGCCCCAGTTGCCGGCGGCCGCGACCAGGGCCACGCCCTTGCCCTTGGCCCGGTCGAAGGCCCGGCGCAGCAGCTCGTTGTCGGGGCCGGCGACGCTGAGGTTGATGACGTGGACGTGCAGTCCGGTCAGCCAGTCGATGGCCTTCAGCAGGCCCGACGCGCTGCCGACGATCTGGTTGTGGGGCGCGTACTCGAACATGTTGGCGGCGAACAGCTCGGCCGCCGGCAGCAGGCCGCCCCAGGCGTTGTTCGCCGGCCGGCCCACCAGCATGGCGGCGATGGAGGTGCCGTGGTCGGCCGGACCGGGGCGGCGCCCGGCCTTGTGGAACGAGCGGAAGGTGACCTGCTGGCCCACCAGGGCCGGGTGGTTGACGTCGACCCCGCCGTCGATCATGCCCAGGCGCACGCCGGCGCCGCAGGCGTTGGGTGCCGGGCCCCAGCCGATTTCGGCGCGGACCTTGCTGGTGTCGCCGACGGTGACGGCCTGGGTCTCGTAATGGTGGTTGGCGTCCACCGACAGGCCGGGGAACTGGTTTCGCAACTGTTGGCGGGACTGCAGGACGCCCTGCCCCTGGGGCACCGACAGGCGCAGCATGTCCATCTGCAGGTTCTGCAGGTTCGCCCGCTCCAGCACCGAATAGCCCAGGATCGCCGAGTCCTGCTCGAAGGTGCGCGGCGGATCGACCACCAGGACCTCGCCCGGCTCGAACTGCTCGTCCACCGCCGCCCCGGCACCCGTGCCGGCGCCCGGGGCGGAGCCCGCACCGCCTGTGCCGCTGGTGCCGCCGGTGGCGGCCTGCCCGCTCTTCCCGGCCCCGGTCACGGCGACGCCGCCGCCCACGTGCTGGGCCACCTGGTGCTGTCCGCCTTCCTCGGTCTTGAGGAACAGCCACAGGCCGCCGACCGCGATCAGGAGGACGACGAGGACACCGATAATGATGGCATTGCGCATGGACGGTTGGCCCGCTTTTCACCGTGACTTGAATGGTTTCGCGAGTTTACCGTCTTTTGCCGGGAACCGTAAGCGGCCTGTGGCGCGGACCTAGCCGTTCAGCTCGCGGCGCGAGATGACGCCCAGCACCTTGCCGCCCTCGACCACCGGCAGGTGACGGTACCCGCCCTTGTCCATGCGGGCCAGGGCATCGGCGGCGGAATCGTCGGGGCCGATGGTTTCGGGGTCCTTGGTCATCACCGCCTCGACCGGGGTGGTGTCGGAATTGCGCCGGGTGGCGACGAACAGGTACAGGGCGTCCCGTTCCGTGAAAATGCCCCTCAGGTTGTCGCCGTCCATGACCAGCACGGAACCGACCTTGCGGTCGAACATCAGGCGCGCGGCTTCGCGCACCGATTCCTTTCCATCCACTTGGACCACCGTCTGACCCTGGATGTGGTCGCGGACCATTGATTTCGCCATGTTGTTCTTCCCCCCACGGTGACTGATGGCAGCGCCGGATTGACCCCCACCGGCCCCTATATTCTTGCGCGCGGCGCCGGATGCTGCAAGTGCTTCCTGTTGGTTCCGTTTGGCGCCGGCGCCCCGTTCGGTGTAGGCTTGCCGGCGGACGGACGGCCGGGCCGGCCGGACCGTGAGGCATGACGGAAACGGGGAAGCCGATGCGAATCAGGCAACACGCGGAAGCAGCCGCGGGCAAGGTCGCCGAAATCCTGGGTCGCCACGGGGCCGGCGAGGCGGCGCCCGAGGTGGTGGACGCCATCGAAAAGGCGATCCTGGCGGCGGTCCTGGAGGAGCACGCCAACTGCTCGAGCCTGGCCAAGACCTGTTGCGAGGAGGATCGGGACCTGGCGCACAAGATCGCCCAGGAGATCGACCGTGCCAGCAAGGTACTGATCGCCAACCTGTCCAGCATGCGCTGAGCGGCGCCGCGCATTCCCTTGGTCCCGCCCGGCAAGCTGGAGACGGTCGTCACCTTCCTGGAGATGACCGCCGATCCGGGACCGGACCCGCGGCCGCCGCCGGGCGTCGCGCCGCGGGTGGACTTCGTGCCGGCGCCGTCCCTGGCCTACTACCGCTATCTCTACAACACCGTGGGCGCCGATTGGCTGTGGTGGACCCGCCGCGCCATGGACGACGCCACCCTGGCCGCCATCATCGGCGACCCGGCGGTCGAGGTCTATGTCCTCAGCGTCGACGGCGAACCGGCCGGCTATGGCGAACTGGACCGGCGTGACCCGCGGGACGTGGAACTGGCCTATTTCGGCCTGATGCCGGCCCAGGTGGGCCGGGGGCTGGGCCGCTATTTCCTCGCCTGGATGGTGCGCCGCGCCTGGCAGCCGCAGCCCCGCCGCCTGTGGCTCAACACCTGCGACATGGACCACCCGCGGGCGCTCGACCTGTACCGGCGGGCCGGGTTCCAGGTCTACCGGCGCGAGAACCGGGTCATCGACGACCCGCGGCTGGCGGGCCTGTTCGACTAGCCGGGGCCGGCCGACCGGCCGCTAGTGGGCCAGGATCTGGCTCAGGAACAGCTTGGTGCGGTCGCTCTGCGGGTTGTTGAAGAACTCCTCGGGCTCGTTCTGCTCGACGATCTCGCCCGCGTCCATGAAGATAACCCGGTTCGCGACCTTGCGCGCGAAGCCCATTTCGTGGGTCACGCACAGCATGGTCATGCCTTCCTCGGCCAGGCCGACCATGGTGTCCAGCACCTCGGCGATCATTTCCGGGTCCAGGGCCGAGGTCGGCTCGTCGAACAGCATGATGCGCGGGTTCATGCACAGGCTGCGGGCGATGGCCACGCGCTGCTGCTGGCCGCCCGACAGCTGCCCCGGGTACTTGTTCGCCTGCTCGGGGATCTTGACCCGCTGCAGGAACTTCATGGCCACGTCCTCGGCCTCCTTCTTGGGCATCTTGCGGACCCAGATGGGGGCCAGGGTGCAGTTCTGCAGCACGGTCAGGTGCGGGAACAGGTTGAAGTGCTGGAACACCATGCCGACCTCGCGGCGGATCTCGTCGATCTTCTTCAGGTCGTTGGTCAGCTCGTTGCCGTCGACGATGATCTGCCCCTCCTGGTGTTCCTCCAGGCGGTTGATACAGCGGATCATGGTCGACTTGCCCGACCCCGACGGGCCGCAGATGACGATGCGCTCGCCGCGCTCGACCGACAGGTTGATGTCCTTCAGCACATGGAACGATCCGTACCACTTGTTGACGTTGATCAGTTCGACGGCCAGGCGTTCGTTGCTGTCGCCCATGTTGCTATCTCCTCAACGTTTGTGGCCGGTGTGGAGCTTGCGCTCCAGGTTCATGCTGTAGCGCGACATGCCGAAGCAGAAGCACCAGAACACCACCGCCGTGAACACGTAGCCCTCGGTGGGGAAGTCCTTCCACGTCGGGTTGGCGAAACTGGACTGGACCATGCCCAGCAGGTCGAAAAGACCGATGATCAGGACCAGGGTGGTGTCCTTGAACAGGCCGATGAAGGTGTTGACGATGCCCGGGATGACCAGCTTCAGGGCCTGGGGCAGCACGATCAGCCCCATGGTCTTCCAGTAGCTGAGCCCCAGGGCCGAGGACGCCTCCACCTGGCCCTTGGGAATCGCCTGCAGGCCGCCGCGCACCACCTCGGCCATGTAGGCGGCCGAGAACATGGCGACGCCGATCAGGGCGCGCAGCAGCTTGTCGAAGTTGACCCCCTCGGGCAGGAACAGGGGCAGCATCACCGACGACATGAACAGCACCGTGATCAGCGGCACGGCGCGCCAGAACTCGATGAACACGACGCAGACCGACCGCACCGCCGGCATGTTCGACCGCCGGCCCAGGGCCAGCACGATGCCGATGGGCAGGGACGCCGTGATGCCGGTGATGGCGATCACCAGGGTCAGGAACATGCCGCCCCACTTGGGCGTCTCCACGTGCGCCAGGCCGAAGCTGCCGCCGGTGTACAGGAAGAAGGCGATCACCGGGAAGGCGATCAGCATGAACACCCCGTACCACAGGCGGTACCGGACGCCCGGCATCCTGGGCACCAAGAACGACAGCACGGCGAACAGGACGGCGCCGTAGGCGAACACCGCCCAGTTGTCGGGGTACCAGCCGAACACCATGCCGAACAGCGGCAGGAACACGAACACCACGCCCAGGACGATGGCGCGCACGCGCTGGGTGTCGGCCAGCAGCGGCACGCCGAAGGCGATGGCGGTGTAATAGCTGATGTTGATGCGCCAGTACTCCGTGGCCGGGTACTGGCCGTACATGAAGGCGTCCCACCACACGTTGGGATAGACCCAGCAGGCGCCGGCACCCTCGCAGTCCTCGGGCTTGGTGCCCAGGAAGTCGGCGCTGAAGAACGCCCAGTCCAGGACCGGCGGCAGTAGGTAGATCACGGCCACCAGGCAGAACAGGGTCAACAGGCTGTCGAACCAGGTGGCGAACAGGTTCTTGCGCACCCATCCGATGACACCGGTGGTGGCGGCGGGCGGCTCGCGGGCCGGTTTCGGCTGGAAAACGTCTTCTGCCATGATCAGCGCTCCACCAGGGCCATTTTCTTGTTGTAGATGTTCATGCCGGCCGAGATCGACAGGCTGATGGTGGCGTACACCAGCATGGTGATGCCGATCACCTCGATGGCCTGGCCGGTCTGATTCAGGACCGTGCCGGCGAACACCGACACCAGTTCCGGATAGGCGATGGCCGCCGACAGGGACGAGTTCTTGGTCAGGTTCAGGTACTGGGACGTCAGCGGCGGAATGATCACCCGCATGGCCTGGGGGATGATGACCAGGCGCAGGGTGGGACCGTTGCGCAGGCCCAGGGAATGGGCGGCCTCGGTCTGGCCGTGGCTGACGGCCAGGATGCCGGCGCGCACGATCTCGGCGATGAACGAGGCGGTGTAGACGCTCAGCGCCATGACCATGGCGGCCAGTTCGGGATAGATGGTGAACCCGCCCGAGATGCTGAACCGGGTGGCCTTGGGATACTCCCAGGTCATGGGGAAGCCGGTGACGGCGGCGCCGATCAAGGGCAGCAGCACCAGCAGGCCGACCGAGGTCCAGAACACCGGGAAGGTCTGGCCCGTGGACTCCTGCCGCCTGGTGGCCCACCGTCTCAGGAACACGATGGCGACCACCGCCACCACGAAGGCGATGACGACCACCGAGAAGCCATCCAGGGGCACCGGGTTGGGTGTGAAGATGCCGCGCACGTTGATGTAGACGTCGGAAAACGGCCGCAGGCTGTCGCGCGGGTGCGGCAGCAGCCGCAGCACCACGAAGTACCAGAAGAAGATCTGCAGCAGCAGGGGAATGTTGCGGAAGATCTCGATGTAGACGGCGGCCAGGCGGGACACGAGCCAGTTGTGGGACAGGCGCGCGACACCGATCAGGAAGCCCAGCACCGTGGCCACCACGCAGCCGATGACCGACACGATGAGGGTGTTGATGAGGCCGACCATGAAGGCGCGGCCATAGGTCGACGTCTCGGAATAGTCGATCGGGGTCTGGATGATGCCGAAACCGGCGGTGGTGCCCAGGAAGTCAAAGCCGCTGGCGATCTTCTGCCGTTCCAGGTTGGCGGTGGTGTTGGCGAACAGCCACCAGCAGAACCAAAGCAGGGCGACCAGCAGGACAACCTGGAAGAAGAAGCCGCGGACCTTGGGGTCGTTCCAGGGCGCGACCTTGGTCTTGGGCGGGCCGCTGCTGCGGTTAAGTGTCGTGGAGGAGTCGGCCATCATCGGGCTCCCTGTTCGCGTTGCTCAGGACAGCATCGGTCCGCGTCGTGGCGGGTGTGATGCGGGCATGGCGAAAGGAAGAAGGGGATGTCGGCCCCGTTTCCAACATCCCCTTCCTTTACCCTATCGGCTTACCGGAACGGCGGCGAGTACATGATGCCGCCCTTGCTCCAGAGCTCGTTCAGGCCGCGGCCCAGGCCCAGCGGGGTGCTGGGGCCGACGTTTCGTTCGAAAACCTCGCCATAGTTGCCGACGGCGGCGATGGCGTTGGCGAAGCAGCCGGGCTGCAGGCCCAGGTTCTCGCACATGGTTCCCTCGGCGCTGACCAGGCGGCGGATCTCCGGGTTCTTGGAGTCCTTCATGCTGGCCACGTTGCCCTTTTCGACGCCGAACTCCTCGGCGGTGATCAGGGCGTTCAGGGTCCAGCGCACGATGTCGCCCCACTGGTTGTCGCCGTGGCGCACGGCCGGGCCCAGGGGCTCCTTGGAGATGACCTCGGGCAGGATGATGTGGGCGCCGGGCTCCTTCAGCTTGGTGCGCTGGGCGGCGATGCCCGACTGGTCGGTGGTGTACACGTCGCAGCGGCCGGCGTCATAGGCCGCGACCACCTCGTCGGCCTTCTCGAAGGCGACGACCTTGTAGTCCATCTTGTTGGTACGGAAGTAGTCGGCGACGTTCAGCTCGGTGGTGGTGCCGGTGTTGGTGCACACGGCGGCGCCGGACAGTTCCTTGGCGCTCTTCACCCCCAGGTCCTTGCGGACCATGAAGCCCTGACCGTCGTAGTAGCTGACGCCGGTGAAGTCGAGGCCCAGGGCCGTGTCGCGGCTGAGGGTCCAGGTGGTGTTGCGCGACAGCAGGTCCACTTCGCCCGACTGCAGGGCGGTGAAGCGCTCCTTGGCCGACAGGGGGGTGAACTTGACCGCGTCACCGCTGCCGAAGATGGCGGCGGCCACGGCGCGGCAGACGTCCACGTCCAGGCCCGACCAGTTGCCTTTCTCGTCCGGGTTGGAGAAGCCGGGCAGACCCTGGCTGACGCCGCACTGCACGTGGCCCTTGGCCTTGACGTCGTCCAGCGTCGAGGCCTGGGCACCGAAGGCCAAGCCGGCCACCGCGGTTGCCGCGATAGCGGTTCCGATCAATTTTCGCATCAACTCTTACTCCCTGGTTATTGGCGATTGTTTCGATTGCCATGACGCTCGCCCACGCCGTCGTCCCGGTTCGTGGGCCGAGTTTACTCTTTTCGTGTTCGAATTCGAACGCTTAGGAAATTTTGGTAGCACGAACATCAAAAGAGTCTCAATAGCCCTTTTCACAAATTCGTCGGATTCGGACACGGCAAGCCGGCGGACAACCCGCCGCCGGCGTGGCGGGCGGTTTGGCCGCAAGATAAACCGCGGCGGGGGCGCCGCCGCGGTCAAGGGCAATTCGTCGTGATGTCCGAGACGGTTACGGCGTGTAGTCGCAGCAGTGGCCGGAGCCGTAGTAGTGCGCGTCGGGGGAGCGCTTCGATCCCTTGGTCTCCGTGGTCGCGTTGCAGGCGGCAACCAGGAAGAAAAGGGCGGCGGCGCCCATTTTTAGGCAGGCCTTGGTACGCATTGCGGTCGCTCCTGTGGAAAATTCGGTCAGGCGTCGCCGCCGAAAATAGCGGCGCGGCGGCGGGCCGTCTGTGACCGCCACCACAATACGCGGGTGCGCAGCTCTTCCGCAATACGCCGCTTGGTCGGGTGCCCGTATGGCGCGAAGGGCGGGGTATCGCCATCGCGAATAACTCGCATCTGGAAGCCAAGATCGATGCCGCACAAATCCCGCCGACGGTCGGCCGTCGGGCGTGGATTTTTATTTACGCATGCGTAGTGTTAAAATCGTGTTTCCGCTTGGAAAGTTTGTTAAAGATCAAGCAATTTCCGAGGTTTATTCGGAGTTTTACATCGAATCTGTGGGTATTGACATGCGTGAATCAGATCGGCATTCTTGCGCCCAAGACTGGTTCCTGGGCGGCAATAACAACAAAACCATAAAGTCGTTCGGCGAGGGGGCATAACAACAAAAAACTGGCACCGGCCGACCCTGTTCATGTCGGCACGGAACAATCCTTTCCCAAGGCAGGAAATCGGTCTCCCGGTGCTTTGCGCACCATCCATGGAAGTCCATTTTTTGCTGGGAGGGAGCTCAGTATGTCAGTGAAACCTTTAACGGTCGGCGCGTTTCTCTTGGCCGCCGGCGTGGCCCTAGCGGGCGCGCTGCCGGCCAAGGCGGCGGATATGGCCGATGTACGGTTGCTGGTCAGCAACTGTTTCAACTGTCACGGGACAAACGGGGTCAGCGCCGGCGTGATCGACGGCCTGGACGAGCTGTCCGCGCCGCGCATGTCCAAGGCCCTGAAGCAGTTCAAGTCGGGCGAGAAGGCGGCGACGATCATGAACCGCATCGCCAAGGGCTATTCGGACGCCGAGATCGACGCCATCGCGAAGTATATCGCGACGGCCAACGGCAACTAGGAGGGGGAAACAGCCATGTTCTACATTTCTCGCAGGGGCTTCCTGCAAGGCACCGGCGCCGTTTCCGCCCTGACCCTGGCCGGATGCGTCACCACCCAGAGCAAGGCCCGCGTGGTCGTCGTCGGCGGAGGTTTCGGCGGTGCCACGGCGGCCAAGTACATCAAGTGGTTCGACCCCAGCGTCGACGTGACCCTGGTGGAGATGAAGACCCAGTACACGACCTGCCCGTTCTCCAACGCCTATCTGGGCGGGCTGGTCAAGTTCGACGACATCACCCACGGCTACGGCGCCATGGGCAAGCGCGGCATCAAGGTGGTCAACGACATGGTCACCGGCGTCGATCCGGTGAAGAAGGTGGTCACCACCAAGGGCGGGCAGAACCTGTCCTACGACCGCCTGATCATGTCGCCCGGCATCGACTTCCGTTGGGAAACCATCGAAGGCTATGACGAGGCCGCGGCCGAGCTGGTGCCGCACGCCTGGAAGGCCGGGCCCCAGACGGCGATGCTGAGAAAGCAGCTCGAGGCCATGGAGGACGGCGGCCTGGTGGTCATCGCCTCTCCGCCGAACCCGTTCCGCTGCCCGCCCGGGCCCTACGAACGGGCCAGCATGATCGCCAACTACCTGAAGGCGCACAAGCCGCGCTCCAAGGTGCTGGTGCTGGACGCCAAGGACAAGTTCTCCAAGCAGGGCCTGTTCATGGAAGGCTGGAAGATCCACTACGGCGACATGATCGAGTGGGTCCCGGCGGCCAAGGACGGCAAGGTGCTGGGGGTCGACGCCAAGACCCGCACGGTGAAGACCGACTTTACCGAGCACAAGGCCGCCGTCGCCAACGTCATCCCGGCGCAGAAGGCCAACATGCTGGCGGCCAACGCGGGCCTGACCGACAAGAGCGGCTGGTGCCCGATCAACCTGGCCACCTTCGAGTCCAAGCTGCACCCGGGGGTGCACGTGATCGGCGACGCGGCCATCGCCAGCGGCATGCCCAAGTCGGGCAACGCCGCCAACACCCAGGCCAAGGTCTGCGCCGCGGTGGTGACCGACCTGCTGGCCGGCCGCACCCCGGGCCTGCCCAAGACCACCAACACCTGCTACAGCCTGATCACCGGCGACCATGGCATTTCGGTGACCGCGGTCTACGAACTGGGCGCCGACAAGTACGGCGGCGTCAAGGGGTCGGGCGGGCTGACGCCGGCCAATGCGGGGCGCGAGTTCTGGAAACAGGAATCCCGCAACGCGCGCGGCTGGTACGCCAACATTGCGGAGGACATCTGGGGCTGATTCCCCGGTTCCGACACGACATGAAGGCGAAGGAGGGGCCGCGGCCCCTCCTTTTCTTTGTAAATTAGCAAAGTTTAATGTTACAATCTCTCCGGTCTTTTCAATCAGTCCCTCAGCATGTTCATGGCGGGGAGGGAACTACCTACCCGTTCAGGGGGCTCGACCGAATGGCCGGCACGGAAGACACCAGCATCGACATCGTGGTCGCGGACAAGTCGCCGTTGGTCCAGGCGGGGCTCGGGCGCCTGTTCGGCGGCGACGAGCGGTTCACCCTGATGGCCACCGCGGCGGACGGCGAGCGGTTCCTGGAGGCCGTCGACCGCATGTGCTTCGACGTCGGCGTGATCGGCTGGGACATGCCCTACATGGACGGCCGCACGGTGCTGCAGCAACTGCGCCAGCGGTCCGACCCGCCGCGGGTCATCGTCTACACGGGCAACGCCGCGCCAGACGTGCCGCGCCAGGTGATGCAGCTGGGCGGCGCCGGCTTCTGCTCCAAGCGGGAACCGCCGGAACGGCTGGTGGAAACGGTCCTGGCTGTGGCCGAGGGGCGCATGGTGTTTCCCTTCATGGACATGAGCCAGCCCGGCGGCGACCCCTTCGCCTCGCTCACCTCGCGCGAGCAGGAGCTGCTCGCCGCCCTGGCCCACGGCCGCACCAACGCCCAGATCGCCGGCGACCTGGAGATCTCGCTGAACACCGTCAAGTTCCACCTGAAGAACCTGTACGGCAAGCTCAGCGTGCGGAATCGGGCCCAGGCCGTGGCCCATTACCTGAAGTCCCACGGCTAGGCGTGGCGGCGCCGGCGGCGGCGGTCCCGCGGCCGCCGCGGCCGGGCCCGGGCGGCGAAATTCCGACTCACACCGGCCATCCGTTTAGGGTAGGGTGCGCCCCCACTCACGGGTGGGTCGGGGCCCGCCCATAAGAGTCCCGCGGGCCCTACTTGCGGGTGTTCTCAGGGCGCGTGCCAGGCAGGATGATGCGCCACTGATCGGAGCGGACACGGACCATGCTTGCACGGATCGACAATCCCTGCCGGGGGCCCATTTTTGTCTACGCCCTGCGCGCCCTCACCGAGTCGGCGGCGCGGGCCGCCGCGGCGTGGATCGGCCGCGGCGACCGCGGCCGCAGCGGCGACGCCGCCACCCGGGCCATGATCGACGAGCTGTCGCGCCTGCCGATCCGCGGCCGCGTGGTGGTGGGCGAGGGCCTGATGGGCGGCGACCCGGCGGCCGCGACCGGCGGCATGGGCACCGGCCTGGGTACGGGCCTGGGTACGGGGACGTCCTACGGCGACGCCTCGGCGCCGCTGTGCTACGACCTGGCCGTGGACCCGGTGGAGGGGACCTCGTACCTGGCCCGGGGCATGACCAACGCCATGGCCGTGATCGCCCTGACCACCGAGGGCGCCATGTTCGACCCCGGCCCGGCGTTCTATATGGAGAAGTTCGTGGCTCCGCCGGTGGCGCGCGGACGAATCGACCCCCAGGCGCCGGTGGAGACCAAGCTGAAGACCCTGGCCCACCTGCTGGACAAGGCGGTGGCCGACCTGACCGTGTTCGTGCTGGAGAAGCCGCGCCACCGGGAACTGGTGGAGCGCATCCACGCCGCCGGCGCCCGGGTCGCCCTGTATCCCGCCGGCGACGTGGCCGGGGCGCTGATGGCGGCCCTGCCGGACCCGTCCATCGATGCCCTGATGGGCACCGGCGGCACCCGCGAGGGCCTGATCTCGGCCTGCGCCGTCAAGGCCCTGGGCGGCGAGTTCCTGGCCCGCATCGATCCGCAACTGGCCACCGAGAAGGCCGCCGTGCAGGCCGCCGGCATCGACGTCCGCGACTGGCACGGCATCGACGACCTGGTGCGCGGGGACGAGATCTATTTCGCTGCCACCGGAATCACCACCGGGCTGCTGTTCGAGGGCGTGCAGCGCGTCGGCGGCGAGGAGTTGACCCAGAGCCTGCTGATCGCCGGCCCGGGCCGCCACCGCCAGCTGCTGACCAGCTACCACGCCGTTGCGACGGATGCCTAGGGACCAGGGGGAGGCCGCCGCCATGCCGTTTCACAAACTCGACCGTCCCGTCGTCCTGGGCATCGTCGGCGATTCCGCCGCCGGCAAGACGACCCTGACCCGGGGCATCGCCAACATCCTGGGCCCCGACCGGGTGTTGACCATGTGCACCGACGACTACCACCGCTTCGACCGCGCCGAGCGCGCCGCCAACGGCCTGTCGGCCCTGGACCCGGACGCCAACTTCATCGACATCCTGGAGCAGCACCTGCAGCTCCTGCGCGACGGCAAGCCGGTATTGAAGCCGGTCTACAACCACGTCGGCGGCACCCTGGACCGGCCGGTCTACGTCGAGCCCAAGGACTACATCATCGTCGAGGGGCTGCTGGGCTACACCACGCGGGCCATGCGCGACTGCTACGACGTCAAGGTGTTCCTCGAGCCGGCCGAGGACCTGCGCGTGAAGTGGAAGATCCAGCGCGACACCACCAAGCGCGGCTATACCGAGGCCGAGGTGCGCCAGTCGCTGGAGAAGCGGGCCACCGACAGCCTGGACTTCATCCATCCGCAGCGCACCTTCGCCGACATGGTGGTGCGGTTCTTCCCGCCCGAGGACAACAGCGAGGAGACCGGCGCCCACCTGCACGTGCGCCACACCCTGCGCCCGACCCTGCCGCACCCGGACCTGACGCCGATCCTGGAGGCCGGGGCCAAGAAGGGCCTGCGCCTGGAACTGGCCCGCGACGTGGACGGCAAGCCGGTGGACGTGCTGGAGATCGCCGGCGACGTGGACGACAAGCGCGCCGCGGCCATGGAAGACCTTGTGTGGAAGCTGATCCCCGAGGCCGCGCACCTGCGCGGCAACGTGGGCCGCTTCTTCGACGCCCAGAACGAGCTCGCCATGAGCCATCCCCTGGCCCTGTCCCAGCTCATGATCACCTATCACATCGTCAAGGCGGCATTGGGCCACCATGCCATCTGACAGCCGCGACACCTGAGGAGGAACGACAATGTCCGCAAGCAACAAGGATATGGCCAACGCCATCCGCTTCCTGTCCGCCGACGCCGTGCAGAAGGCGAACTCCGGCCATCCCGGCATGCCCATGGGCATGGCCGACGTGGCCACGGTGTTGTTCACCCGGCACCTGAAGTTCGATCCCAAGGCGCCCAAGTGGCAGGACCGGGACCGCTTCGTGCTGTCCGCCGGCCACGGCTCCATGCTGCTGTACTCGCTGCTGTACCTGACCGGTTACGAGGGCATGACCATGGACGAGCTGCGCAACTTCCGCCAGCTCGGCGCCAAGACCGCCGGCCACCCCGAATACGGCCACGCGGCGGGCATCGAGACCACCACCGGACCGCTGGGGCAGGGCATCACCACCGCCGTCGGTATGGCCCTGGCCGAGCGCATGCAGGCGGCCCGGTACGGCGACGGCGTGGTCGACCACCACACCTACGTGGTGGCCGGCGACGGATGCCTGATGGAGGGCATCAGCCACGAGGCCATCTCCATGGCCGGGCACTTCCGGCTGGGCAAGCTGATCGTGCTGTGGGACGACAACAGCATCTGCATTGACGGCCCCACGGACAAGACCGTGAACGACGACCAGCTGGCCCGCTTCGCCGCCAGCGGCTGGGACGTGCAGTCCGTGGACGGCCACGACGCCGAGGCCGTGGCCGCCGCCATCGAGAAGGCCAAGGCGTCGGACAAGCCGTCGCTGATCGGCTGCAAGACGACCATCGGCTACGGCGCGCCGACCAAGGCCGGCAGCGCCTCGACCCACGGCGCGCCCCTGGGTGACGACGAGATCGCCGGCGCCCGCCAGGCCCTGGGCTGGCCCTACGAGGCCTTCGTCATCCCCGACGAGGTGCTGGAGGCCTGGCGCGCCGCCGGCGACCGCGGCGCCATCGAGCGCCAGGCCTGGGAAGGCCGCGTCGCCGGCATGGACCCGGCGGCCAAGGCCGAGTTCGAGCGCGCCTGCGCCGGCGGCCTGCCGGCCGGCTGGATGGACGCCCTGAACGCCCACAAGCGCAAGATGTCCGAGGAGGCGCCCAAGCTGGCCACCCGCCAGGCGTCGGGCAAGGCGCTCGAGGCCCTGACCCCGGTGATCCCCGAGATGATCGGCGGTTCGGCCGACCTGACCGGGTCGGTCAACACCAAGGCCCCGGGCATGGAGCCGGTGACGGCCGCGGACTTCTCGGGCCGCTACGTCCACTGGGGCGTGCGCGAGCACGGCATGGCCGCGGCCATGAACGGCATGGCCCTGCACGGCGGCTTCATTCCCTACGCCGGCACCTTCCTGGTGTTCGCCGACTACATGAAGGGCGCCATGCGCCTGTCGGCCCTGATGGGGCAGCGGGTGGTCTACGTGCTGACCCACGACTCCATCGGCCTGGGCGAAGACGGCCCCACCCACCAGCCGGTCGAGACCCTGGCCACCCTGCGCGCCACCCCCAACTTCAACGTCTTCCGCCCCTGCGACCCGGTGGAGACGGCCGAGTGCTGGGCCCTGGCCCTGGAGAACACCGGGACTCCGTCGGGCCTGGTGCTGACCCGCCAGGGGGTGCCGACCCTGCGCAACGAGCACACCGACGACAACCTGTGCGCCCGCGGCGCCTACGTCCTGGCCGAGGCCGAGGGCGGTGACCGCCAGGCCACCATCCTGGCCACCGGGTCCGAGGTGTCCCTGGCCATGGAGGCGCGGGCCGCCCTGCAGGCCGCCGGCACCCCCACGGCGGTGGTGTCCATGCCCTGCTGGGAGCTGTTCGAGCAGCAGGATGACGCCTACCGCGCCCAGGTTCTGGGCAGCGGCGTGCGGGTCGCCGTCGAGGCCGCCGTGCGCATGGGCTGGGACCGCTACATCGGCGCCGACGGCGGCTTCGTCGGCATGGCCGGCTTCGGCGCCTCGGCGCCGGCCGGCGAACTGTACAAGCACTTCGGCATCACCGCCGACAACGTCGTCGCCGCCGTCAAAGCGCGGCTGTAGGCACGGCGAAACCTGCCGGCAAACCTGAGAGAGGGAATTAACAACATGGCACTCGTTTCAATGCGCCAGCTGCTCGACCACGCGGCCGAGCACGGCTATGGCATCCCGGCGTTCAACGTCAACAACCTGGAGCAGGTCCAGGCCATCATGGAGGCCGCCCAGGCGACCGACAGCCCGGTCATCCTGCAGGCCTCGGCCGGGGCTCGGAAGTACGCCGGCGCCATCTTCCTGCGCCACCTGATCGAGGCGGCGGTGGAATCCTATCCCGACATCCCCGTCTGCATGCACCAGGACCACGGCACCTCGCCGGCGGTGTGCCAGCGCTCGATCCAGCTCGGCTTCAGCTCGGTGATGATGGACGGCTCCCTCAAGGAGGACGGCAAGACCCCGGCGGACTGGGACTACAACATCCACGTCACCCAGCAGGTGGTGGACATGGCCCACGCCTGCGGCGTGTCGGTGGAGGGCGAGCTGGGCTGCCTGGGATCGCTGGAAACCGGCGAGGCCGGCGAGGAGGACGGCATCGGCGCCGAGGGCAAGCTGACCCACGACCAGTTGCTGACCGACCCCAACGAGGCCGCCGACTTCATCAAGGCCACCAAGGCCGACGCCCTGGCCATCGCCATCGGCACCAGCCACGGCGCCTACAAGTTCACCCGCCCGCCCACCGGCGACATCCTGGCCATCGAGCGCATCAAGGAGATCCACGCCCGCATCCCCGACACCCACCTGGTCATGCACGGGTCGTCCTCGGTGCCCCAGGACTGGCTGCAGATCATCAACAGCCACGGCGGCGACATGGGCCAGACCTATGGCGTGCCGGTGGAGGAGATCGTCGAGGGCATCAAGCACGGCGTGCGCAAGGTGAACATCGACACCGACCTGCGCATGGCCTCCACCGGCGCCATCCGCAAGTACCTGTCCGACAAGCCGTCGGACTTCGACCCGCGCAAGTACCTGGCGGAATCGCGCAAGGCCATGGCCAGCATCTGCAAGGCGCGCTATGAAGCCTTCGGCACCGCCGGCAACGCCTCCAAGATCCGTGTCATTCCCCTGGAGGCCATGTTCGAGCGCTATGCCGCCGGCAGCCTGGATCCCCATATCCACTGACGGGATTTCCACTGACCGGGCACCCGTTCCGCACGCGGCAACAACAGAACAAGAACCACGCTGTCATCGGAGGAAGAGACATGAGCATCAAGATCGCACCCAGCATCCTGTCGGCGGACTTCGCGCGCCTGGGCGAAGAGGTCCGGGCCATCGACGCGGCCGGGTGCGACTACGTCCACATCGACGTCATGGACGGGCACTTCGTGCCCAACCTGACGTTCGGACCCCCGGTCATCAAGTGCATCCGCCCGCACACCGAGAAGGTGTTCGACGTGCACCTGATGATCAACCCGGCGCAGCCCTACCTGCAGGACTACGCCGATGCCGGCGCCGACATCATCACCGTGCATGCCGAGGCCGACCCCCACATCGACCGCAGCCTGCAGTTCATCCGCTCGATCGGCAAGAAGGCGGGCCTGTCGCTGAACCCGGCGACGCCGGAAACGGTGGTCGAGTATGTGCTGGACAAGCTGGACCTGATCCTGGTCATGTCCGTCAACCCGGGCTTCGGCGGCCAGAGCTTCATCGAATCCCAGCTCGAGAAGATCAGCCGCATCCGCCGCATGATCGGCAACCGGCCCATCGACCTGCAGGTGGACGGCGGGGTCAACGCCAAGACCATCAAGTCGGTGGTGGACGCCGGCGCCGACGTGCTGGTGGCCGGCAGCGCCGTGTTCCGCGGCGACGACTATGCCGCCACCATCGGCGAGCTGCGCGCCGCCGCCGCCTAGACCGGCGCTGGCCCGAGGGCTTTTCCGGGCATCCGCGCGGAGGGGGATTTGTGCCCTCCGCGCATGATTCATAAGGATTTTCTTGCTTGTTTGTTCAGCCTGTTGCTTATTGATGTGAATAATCTAATTTAATTCCCTGGGGGCAGTCGCACGGTCGCGGCAAAGCGGGCGATGTCGGAGGAAGCGTTACGGAAAAACACGGTGGCCAACCGCCTGCGCCATGGCGGCGAGTCCGGCCTGCGCCGGCTGATGGCCCTGCGCCGCGCCCTGAACCTGGTCTTCTTCTGGGAAAAGAAATTCTTCTTCATCGCCATGCTGGTGGGCGCCGGCATGCTGAGCCTGCCGCTGCCCGATGACCTGAGCCACGAGGGGCTGGTGGTCCTGACCATGTCGGTGGTGGCGACCATCCTGTTCGTGACCGAACCGGTGCCCCTGCCCACGGTGGCGCTGATGATCATCGTCGCCCAGGTGCTGCTGCTGGGCATCGATTCCACCAAGGTGGCCAAGAGCCTGATGACGGACTCGGTGCTGTTCATCATGGGCTCGCTGATGCTGGCGGTGGCCGTGGTCAAGCAGAAGCTGGACAAGCGCATCGCCTGGTTCATCGTGCGCCTGACCGGCACCCGCACGGCGCGGATCTGTTTCGGCATCTCCCTGGTGTCGGGCCTGCTGGCCTCGTTCATCGGCGAGCACACGGTGGCGGCCATGATGCTGCCGGTGGGCATCACCCTGATCACGCTGACCTCGGACGACCCCAAGAAGGTGCGCAACCTGGCCGCGGTGCTGCTGTTCTCCATCTCCTACGGCTGCTCGGTGGCCGGCATCGGCACGCCGTCGGGCGGGGCGCGCAACGCCATCATGATCGGCTACTGGAAGGAATTCTTCTTCGACCCCACCAACCCCGAGACCCAGAAGTTCATCGTCGATTACCTGAAATGGATGATGTACGCCTACCCCATGTTCCTGGTGCAGCTTCCCTTCGTGACGCTGATCCTGCTGTTCACCTTCCGCCCCGAATACCGCGACCTGGCCAGGGCCGTGGTCAAGCTGCGCGCGCAGATCGAGGCCGAGGGCCCCATGAAGGGGGCCGACTGGGTGTCCATCTTCATCTTCTTCCTGATCCTGGTGGGCTGGATCGGCCTGTCCGGCGACATCGGCATGGGCACCGTGGCCATCCTGGGCGCCGCCGCCTTCCTGGTCGCCGGGCTGGTGCGCTGGGAGGACGTGAACAACGGCGTCAACTGGGGCGTGGTGCTGCTGTACGCCGCCGCCATCTCGCTGGGCCTGCAGATGAAGGACTCCGGCGCCGCCGCCTGGGTGGCCAGCAACTTCCTGGCGCTGCTGGAACCCATGGGCTTCGGCGAGGGCATCGGCCTGTGGGGGGCGGTGTCGGCCCTGACCACGGCGGTGACCAACATGATGTCCAACGGCGCCGCCGTGGCGGTGCTGGGGCCCATCGTGCTGAACCTGGCCGACGCCGCCGGCGAAAGCCCGCTGGTGATCGGATTCATCACCGCAGTGTCGTCGGCCTTCGCCTACCTGACCGTGGTCGGCACCCCGGCCTGCACCATCGTCTACGCCTCGGGATACCTGAAGACCACCGACTTCCTGGTGGTGGGGTGGAAGATGGTGGTCATGTCCATCGCCATCATGCTGGCCGCGGCCTGGGTCTACTGGCCGCTACTTGGCGTTTGATTCCCCGGTGGGCGTTGGAGATAATTGAATGAGTGAGGCGATTCCCGAGGGCTCGGGCATGGAAGTCGATACGACCGCCGAACGGCGGTTCCGCATCCTCGTCTGCATCGACGGCTCCGACGAATCCTACCGCGGCCTGCGCTACGCCGCCAAGCTGGGTGGCGGGGTCGACGCCGACATCGTTCTCGTCTATGTCCGGCCCATCGACCAGGGCCTGCGCTCTGGCGGGCTGCAGGTGCGGGTCGCGCGCGAGAACATGCTTAAGTGGGGACTCGAGCTTCCCGGCATCAAGTATCTGAAAAAAGGCCAGGAAATCCTCGAAGAGCTGGGAGTCATGGGGGGCCCAGACTGGCGCGAGGAAAGCTTCCACGTGAACGTCGCCGGCGATCCCCTGGGCGACAACAAGATCCAGTTCGTCAACGAGCACGGCAAGATGGTGGTGCTGAAGCTGAAGGTGGCGCCGGACATCGCCACCGGCATCCTGGAGCAGTGGGAGATCGGCCACTACGACCTGATCATCATCGGCGCCTCGGAACGGTGGCGCAAGCGCCGGGTCAAGACCTTCTGGGACCCGGCGGTGGCCGAGAAGATCGCCGTCCACGCCCCCTGTTCGGTGCTGGTGGCGCGCGAGCTGGAGGCCGGCCACGGCCACCTGATCTGCGTCGACGGGTCGGAACGGGCGCTCGAGGCCGTGCGCACCGACGCCATCCTGGCCAGCCGCTGCCAGTGCCCCGTCTCGCTGCTGTCCGTGTCCCTGGACGAGGAGGGCGAGGCGGACGCCCGCAAGGCGGTGGAGGACGCCGCTCGCGCCCTGGCGGACATGGGGATCGAGGTCAACGAGACCCTGACCCGGGTCGGTGACCCGGTGGACGAGATCATCGAGGCCGGCCCCGACTATTCCCTGGTCGTGCTGGCCGACTCGGGCTCCACCGGCCTGAAGCGGTTCTTCATGGGCAGCGTGGCGTTCAAGGTCATGGAGAACGCCTACAACTCGGTGATGATCGTGCGCTGAGGCGCCGCGCCGCGGGCCGTGCGGCGCGCCGTCAATCGTGGAATCGGGTCTTCAGACGGCCGGCGGGGTTTCCTCCGCCGGGGCGTGTGCCGTGGCGTTGCGGGCGTCGTGGGCGGCGAACAGGTCGTACAGGGCCTCGATCACCGCCTCGGGCTCCTCGCCGGCCAGGGAGTAGTAGATCGACTGGGCGTCGCGGCGGGTGGCCACCAGGTCGTTCTGGCGCAGCACGGCCAGGTGCTGGGACAGGGCCGACTGGCTCAGGCCGATGACTTCTTCCAACTCGCCGACCGTCTTTTCGCCGTGGATCAACTGGCACAGGATCAGCAACCTGTTCTCGTTGCTCATGGCCTTGAGGAGGTTGGTGGCCACCAGCACTTGTTGCTCGAATTCTTTGATGTCCATGAGTCCGGCGTGCCTATATACGATTTCAATAATATTAGTTCTATCTAATATTTTGCCTATTGTCAACGTTTTGGAGTTTGCCGGCCGCCGCCGGCGCCGTGGCTAGGGCTCGGCGCCCAGCAAAAGGCCCGACATGAGCCTGTCCACCGGGGCGAAATCGTCGCTCAGCACCGGGCTGTCCGAGGCGGCGACGCGGGCCGCCAGGTCGGCCGGATTCCAGCGCAGCCAGGCCCGCCGCAGGCCGTGGCTGGCCACCAGGCGGCCGTCGTCGCCGTTGCCGGTGGCCGAGGCGACGACGACGAAGGTGGTGCGCCCGCCGTGGCCCTGCCCGGGGTCGCCCGCCTCGTCCGGGTCCACCCAGGCCTCGACGCTGGCGAAGTCCTGGCCCAGGGTCTTGACCAGGGCGAACAGGAAACGCGGGTTGTCGCCGCGGTCGACCACGTTGACCACGTAGAACCCGCCGGGCTTCAGGCGCGCCGCGATCTGTTGGTGGAATTCCCGGCTGACCAGGTGGGCGGGGATCGAGATGTCGTGGAACGCGTCGCCGAACACCAGGTCGAACCTGCGCGCCGCGGGCAGGGCCGCCAGGGCGGCGCGGGCGTCGCGGTGCAGGACCGAGACCCCGGGGGCGGCGGGGCGCCACCACAGGAACTGCTCGGCGGCCCGGCTGACCTGGGGGTCCAGTTCGGCCACCACCAGGTCCGACCCCGGCCGCCCGACGGACCAGGCCCGGGGCAGGGTGAAGCCGCCGCCGCCGATGAAGAAGGCGGCGATCGGAGTCCCGGCGCCCAGGCGCCGGCGGGTGACCTCGCCGACGAAGTGGATGTAGGGGCTGTACAGCAGGCCCGGGTCGTCGCGGTCGTTGATGCTGTGGACCAGGTGGTCGAGCGCCATCAGCCGGCTGGGACGCCCGGTCTCGGCCGAGAAGTCGTCGATCCGGATGCAGAAGTAGTCACTCTCGATGCGGCACGGCGAGTCGAAGGCGCGCACCGCGCCGCCCCACCACGCCAGCCCGCCGCCGGCGGCCAGCAGCACCGCCACCACCAGCACCCGCAGGCGGTCGGCGGCGGCGAAGGCCAGGGCCAGGGCGGCGTAGACCCCGGCCACGGTCAGCACCGTGCCGGTGGACCCGATCCACGAGATGAACAGGTATCCGGCCAGCAGGGTGCCGGCGATGCTGCCAAGGGTGCCCAGGGCATACATGGTGCCGATCACCCGCCCGTGGCGGCCGGGCATGCCGTCCACGGCCAGCTTGGTCAGGATCGGCGACACGATGCCGACGAACAGGCTGGGCAGCAGGAACAGGGCGGTGGTCAGGGCGACGATGGCCGGGATGGCGTCCAGCCCGCCGCCCAGCAGGAACCCGGCCAGGACCCGCAGCAGGACCAGGGACGCCAGGCTGGACACGGCGGCGCCGGCCAGGGCCGCCGCCACCCGACGGGCGCCGCGCCGGGCGTCCACCTGGGGCGGCGCCAGCAGGCCGCCGATCCAGTGCCCGGCCGACAGGCCGGCCAGGACCACGGCGATGATGGCGGTCCAGGTGTACAGCGACATGCCCACGTAGGGGGCCAGCAGGCGCCCGGCGACGATCTCGATCACCAGGCCGCAGGCCGAGCTGACGAACACGGCGACGCCATAGAACAGGGCCTGGAACAGGGTCAGGGGCACCGGCCGGAATCCTTCAACAACGCGTGAACGGCGGATTTTCCGCGACAGGAAAGATTACAGTTATCTGATATTCCGCTAATATACAAATCCTGCGGCACGACGGCCGCGCGCCGCGTTCCGGCGGGACCGGGGAAGGGACGGGAGGGGACATGGGCATCATTCGGACCTGGGCGCTGGCCGCCCTGGTGGTCGCGGTGGCGGCGGGGGCCGCCCGGGCGGCGGAGACGGACCTGGCGGAGCCGAAACCGACCATGGACGAGCCGCGGCGGGTGCTGCTGACCATGACCACGGACGACCCGCGCAAGCTGAACAACCTGCTGTACAACGTGGTCAACATCCAGAAGTTCTACGGCATGGACAACGTGCAGATCGCGGTGGTGGCCTGGGGCGCCGGCCTGCGCGGCCTGCTGCACCACGGGTCGCCGGTGCGCGAGCGCGTTGAGAGCCTGATGCACTACGACGTCGAGTTCGTGGCCTGCGGCAACACCATGGAAACCATGCACTGGGGGCCCAAGGACCTGATTCGCGGGGTCCACATCACCAAGGCGGGAATCCCCGAAGTGGTCGAACGGCGGTTGAAGGGGTGGGTCGACATCACCCCCTAATCCTTTAAGACCAAACAGAATCTGTTCCAGGGCAAGGCGTCGAGAAACAAGGAGCGAAACGATGGGAGGCATCTTCTGGCGGACACTGGCGGTGGTCGCGGTGCTGGCGGCGGCGGGACCGGCCCGGGCCGATTCCGGCGACGGCCATCCGACCCTGCCCAAGGTCGAGGCGTCCGAGGACGGCATGTACCACCAGCCCTGGTTCCACGAGGGCTTCCTGGACCTGGGCGAGGACCTGAAAGAGGCCGCGGCGGCGGGCAAGGACCTGGTGGTCCTGTGGGAGCAGCGCGGCTGTCCGTACTGCAAGAAGACCCACGACGTGAACCTGCGCATCCCGCGCATCGTCAACTACCTGAAGCAGAACTTCGTGGTGGTGCAGCTCGACCTGTGGGGCGCGCGCGAGGCCACGGACTTCGACGGCGAGGCCATGGAAGAGCGCAAGCTGGCCATCAAGTGGGGCATCCGCTACACGCCGACGGTCCAGTTCTTCAAGGCCGCCTCGGCGGGCATGGCCAAGAGCGGCAAGGACCTGGAGGTGCACCGCCTGTTCGGCTACTTCTTCCCGTTCCACTTCCTGACCACCTTCCAGTACATCCGGGAGGCGGCCTACGAGACCGAGCCCAACTTCCAGCGCTACCTGATCACCAAGGGCGAGGCCTACCAGGCCAAGGGCGGGGAAGTGGACCTTATGGCCGAGCACCTGCCCTGACGGGCGGGATGCGGAGGAATTTGGAGGAGGGCGTCAGGTGCCCTCCACCAGGCCCGGGAAGGTTTCCAGCATCCACTGCGACACGTTGGCCAGGCTGCCGGTGAAGATGGCGATGCCGGTGACCACCAGCAGGCCGCCGATGACGATCTCCACCGTGCGCATGTGGCGGCGGAAGCGCGCCATGAAGGCCATGAACGGCCGCACGAACAGGGCCGCCACCAGGAACGGCACGCCGATGCCGGCGGCATAGGCCGTCAGCAGGCCGATCCCGTTCCAGATGGAATCCCCCGTGGAGGCGACCATCAGGATGGTGGCCAGCACCGGGCCGACGCAGGGGGTCCAGCCGAAGGCAAAGGCCAGGCCCAGGACGTAGGCGCCGACCAGGCCGGCGGGCTTGTCCTGCAGGTGGAATCGCTTCTCGAAGTTCAGGAAGCCGATGCGGAACACGCCGGCGAAGTGCAGGCCGAACAGCACGATCACGACGCCGGCGATCTTGGCCAGGACGTCGATGTGCTGGGCGATCACCTGGCTCAGCGCCGTCGCCGTGGCGCCCAGGGCCACGAACACCGTGCCGAAGCCCAGCACGAAGGCGATGGACGAAATGAACACCCGCCGCGCCAGGGCCTTGTCGACGCCGTCCTCGGCGATCAGCTGGTCCAGGGACGCGCCGCCCAGGAAGCAGATGTAGGCCGGCACCAGGGGCAGCACGCAGGGCGAAACGAAGCTGAGCAGGCCCGCCACCAGCGCGCCGCCATAGGTGATGTCGAAGGGGTTCATCGGCCGCCGACCACCTTGATGGCGTCGTTGGGCTGGATGTCGATGGTCTTCTTGCCGCGGATGTAGTCGCTGACCACGTCGTAGATCATGGGCCCCTCGGCCCCCTCGTTGACCGAGGCCCAGCCGCCGACGGTGTACGTCTTGGCCGGGTCGATGGGCGTGCCGTCGGCCAGCAGGGTCATGTTCGACACCCGCGAGCCCATGGGCCTGGAAATGTCGAAGGTGAAGCCCATGCCGCCCACGCGCACCATGTCGCCGCCCTGCTGGTAGTAGGGGTCGGGGTTGAACAGGTTGTCGCCCACGTCCTCGAGGATGGTCTTCAGCAGCTCGCCGGTCATCTCGTTGCGGGTGCAGTTGGCGTAGGTGATGCCGGTCTGGTGATAGACGTGGTCGACCGTGATGTCGCTGCCGGGCGGCAGGGACGAGCCCCAGCGGAAGCCCGGCGACAGGGCGATCTGGGTGTCGCGCTGCTCCATGATGGCCTGGCAGATCAGGTCGTCGAAGGTGCCGTTGAAGTTGCCGCGCCGGTACAGCAGGCCTTCCGTGCGGCCCAGGACCTGGCCGATGACCGACTGGTGCGGGCCGCGGATCTCGTCGACCACCGCCTGGATCTCGGGGTCCGGCGCGATGGCGTCGGAGAACACGGGGATCAGCTTGTAGGCGTAATCCACCACCTTCTTGCCCTCGACCTTCAGGTCCAGGCGGCCCAGGAACTTGCCGTGCGAGCCGGTGGCCACCAGCAGGGTGTCGTTGACCTTGACGATGCCGGGGATGGCGTCGTGGGTGTGGCCGGTCAACAGCACGTCGATGCCGTCGACCCGCGACGCCAGCTTGCGGTCCACGTCGAAGCCGTTGTGGCTGGCCAGGACGATCAGGTCGGCGCCTTCCTCCTTGGCCGCGTCCACGTGCTCCTGCACCTTCTCCTCGCGGATGCCGAACGACCAGTTGGGGATCATGTAGCGCGGGTTGGCGATGGGCGTGTAGGGAAACGCCTGGCCGATGACCGCGACCTTGACGCCGCCGCGCTCGAAATAGGCGTGGCTGTCGAACACCTTTTCCTCGAACGCCGTGTCGACCACGTTGCCGGCCAGGAACGGGAACTTCAGCATCTCGACCAGTTCCTTGACCCTGTCCTCGCCGTAGGTGAACTCCCAGTGCGCGGTCATCACGTCGACGCCCAGGGCGTTCATGGCCTTGACCATGTCCTCGCCGCGGGCCTTCAGGGCCGTGTAGGACCCCTGCCAGGTGTCGCCGTTGTCGATCAGCAGGGTGTTGTCCGGGCGCTCGGCGCGGATGGCCTTGACCAGGGTTGCCAGGTGCGCCAGCCCACCGACCCGGCCGTACTCCTTGGCCAGGTGGGCGAAGTCCACGCTGCTGAAGGCATAGGCGGCGGGGGTGCCGGGCTGCAGGCCGAAATGGTCCAGGAACGCCTTGCCGGTGATGTGCGGCGGCAGGCCGAACACCTCGCCGACGCCCAGGTTGACCGAGGGCTCGCGGAAGTACAGCGGCACCAGCTGGGCGTGGATGTCGGTGAAGTTCAGCAACGTGACCTGGCCCTTGGCGTCGAATCGCAGCAGTTCGTCCTGGCTGATCTTCTGCCCCACGGCGGCCCGGGCGAGGGAGCCGCCGAAACCGGCCATGCCGCCGGCCATGGCCGCGGTCGCGGCCGTCACTTGCATGAAATCTCGACGTGTCAGCATGTTATCCTCGGCTCTTGCAAGGCGTTCTTAAACTAATGAGTTAATGATTGGCGGAGAAAACTCGGGCGGCATTCAGGGTTTTCCGAATGCCGCCCGATCTTGTGACCGGCCCGGGGGCCGTGGGTCAGTTGCGGACCGCGGGCGTTTCAACCGGCAGGCCGGAGGCGCGCCACATGACGTAGGTCTCCAGCGCCAGGTACTCCTCCGAACCCCGCTTGAACGGCTCGGCCCGGACCTGGTCGTTGCAGCCCTTGAAGCGGCGGTGCAGGCTGCCCGGCTTCTGCCACTTCAGGCGGTAGGTGGGGAAGCCGTTGGCCTGGCCCTGGGACAGGCGGTTGGCCCGGATCATGTTGCCGGCGTTGTCCACGTGGCAGTGCGAGCAGGCCATGTCCAGCAGGCCGCGGCGGGTGTTGTAGAACTCCTTGCCGCGCTCCAGCCAGGCCTTCATGGGCCCGGACACGTCGACGTTCACCGGCATGCCGCGGGACTGCATCTTGACGTACATGGTCATGCCCAGCATCTGGTCCGATTCCCATTTCCAGGGCTGGGCCTTCATGCGCTCGGTGCGGCACTCGTTGATCTGCATCTCGACGGCCTTGGGCGTCTTCAGCTTGGCGTCCCAGATGGGGAACTTGGCGCCGACGCCCTTCATGCTCTTGGCGGCCTCGCCGTGGCAGGACTGGCAGGACTTGCCGGCTTCGCCGTCCACGGTGGTCCACTGGTCGCCACCGATGTCCGCCCACAGCATGGCCGGATTGTTGAAGTCGTCATCCTGCATGGCCTGGGTTTCCGGCTCGGCGTAGCTGTACCCCGAGCGGGTGTCGGACGTGGTGTCGGCCTTGTCGATCAGCTTCGGCCCGCCGGGCTGGCAGGCAACCAGCAGACCGCCGAGACCGAGCATCGCGACGGCGCCCCATATTTTCTTTTCCATTGCGTGATCCCTCCCGTAACTCGGTTCGACCTAGGCGACGGTCATTTCGTTGCTGGCCTTGATTTCCTTGCCTTCGTCGTCGGTCCAGGTGAATTCGAACGTGCCGCTTTCCGTCGCCCGGACGTGGAAGGCGAAGTAGGGGTTGGCGGCCACCGACGGATAGAGGTTGGCGCTGAGCACCTCCTTGCCGTTCAGCGTGCAGGTGAACTTGTTGATGATGTTGCGCGGGATCAGCTTGCCGGACTTGTCCTTGCGGGTCCCGGTTTCCATGTTGTGCGAGATCAGGGTCTTGATCTGCACGATTTCGCCCTTGGCGGCCTTCTTCGGCACCTTGATGCGGGGTTTCTTGGACATTTCTTTCGCTCCCTTTATCCGTTCAGCCGCCGCAGCCGCCGATGGTCACCTTGACCTGTTCCTTGGCCGTAAAGACCGACCCGTCGCTCATCACCGCCGCGGCGACGATGTTCTGGGTCTTGCCCAGGCGCACGCGGGTCGACAGTTCCGCCTTGCCGGCGCCCGGCGTCAGGTTGAACGAGATCATCTCGGGCGTCGGGTTGCCCTCGGCGACGATGTGGATGTGCTTGACGTAGTTGTCGTCGGTCATCGGGCTGTCGACCGTGACCTTCAACGGAACCGTGCGGCCGTTTTCGGCGATCTGCGGCAGTTCCAGCTTGACCTTGCCTTCGGTCATGGCGGCGCCGCCGGTCATCTTGGCCAGGGCCTTGGCGGCCGTTTCCGGGGTCGCCGAGGCCGACGTGGCCAGCATGCTTCCGCCGGCCGCGGCGAGGAAGCCGAGACCCGCGGTCTTGAGGACGCCGCGCCGACCCACGTTTTTGTTAATTGGTGAAACCATTCTTATTACTCCTGAATTGTGAGAACAGCCCCGGCTCCTCAGTTGGAGTAGGAGCCCTTCAAGGTCAGCATGTAGGCCACCATGTCCTCAACCTCCTGGGCGCTGACGATGGTCTTGCCTTGCCACTTCTTCGCCACGCGGTGCAGGCCATCGGTGCGGTAGAAGGCCGGCATGATGGTGTCCGGGTTGATGATCTTGGGGTTGACGATGCGCAGGCGCAGTTCACCGGCGCCCATGCGGCTGCCCACGTCGTCGAGCGGCGGGCCCACCTCGCCGTGGAACTGCTGGTCCTTGATTTCCGCGATCATGTGGCAGGCCAGGCAGTTGCCCTTCCTGCGGTCGATGACCACGGCGCGACCGTTTTCCGCGTTGCCCGGAGTCCCGGTCAGGGACTGGGGAATCTTCTCCCCGTTCTCGACCATGATTTTGGCCATCTCGGCCCGGGTGCCCGCGGCCGCCATGGCAATGGCCACCATGCCGGCGGCCGCAATTAAGTATTTCCGTTTCATTGTCCCTCCCTAATTCTCGTGGCCCTCCTTGGGAGGTGCCCACTGGACAGGCTTCATTTGGTGAGCGGAACGGTGCCGTTCGCCGATTTTTTGTATTAGAAAAACGTAACATATCGGCCTTCTACAGTGAAAACAAGCCCCCGTGACAGCCAGTAGGGGAAAACCCTGAGAAAGACCCTTCAAACAACACTTTCGTTTTGTGAAATCCGCGCGCATTCGCCGCGGCGCGGCGCGCATGCCGTCAGCCGCGGGCGAACAGGGCGCCGATGGCGCCGCCCAGGCTGCCTTCCTCCAGGTACTTCAGGCCGACCAACCCGCCCGCGAGGATGGAGAGGAGGGCGATGGCGGACCCGGCCGCCAGGGTCGACATGCCGGTGATGCCCTGGCCGACCGTGCAGCCCAGGGCGAGCACGCCGCCGACCCCCATGATGGCGGCGCCGAACAGGTGGCGGACCATGTCACCCTTGTCGGCGAAGGCCTCGACGTGGAAGCCGCGGGTCACCAGCGCGGTCAGGAACGAGCCGACGATGACGCCGCCGACGGTGGCGACGCCGAAGTTGATGGTGGTGCCGGAAAAGGTCATCAGGTATTGCAGGCTTTCCCCGGCCGGCGCCACGAAGGTGAACGAGCCCAGGGCCACCGGCTCGAAGTCGTCGAAGCCGAGCACGCCGGTGATCCACCAGCCGGCGGGGACCAGCGCCCCGACCAGCAGGCCGGCCAGGATGTCGCGCGGCGAACGGCGGAACGAGGCGCTGGCGAAGCAGAACACCGCCAGCCCGCCGGCGATGGCAGCGACCAGGACCCAGCGCAGCATGTCCGCCTCCAGGCCCGTGGCCAGGGCCGCCAGGTCGGGCAGTCCCTGGCTCTCCACCTCGGCGGCGGCGGCCAGGTCGAGGTTGGCCAGCGCCTCCATCTCGACCCTGGCCAGGCCGATCAGGCCGCGCAGGGTCATGTAGGCGAACAGGCCCATCACCAGGATGACGACCACCGATTTCAGGTTGCCGCCGCCGATGCGCACCAGGTTCTTGTTGGCGCATCCGCCGGCCATGGTCATGCCGAACCCGAACATCAGGCCGCCCAGGATGGCCCCAAGCCAGCCCAGGTTGGGGGTCAGGTAGATGGACCTGGACAGGTCGATCACCTCGGCCGCGGCCAGGGCCTGGGTCCCCGCCAGGGCCACGGCGATGGCCAGCATCCAGGCCCGGAAGCGGTTGTAGTCGCCCATGAACACGATGTCCGACAGCGACCCCATGGTGCAGAAGTTGGACCAGTTGGCGACGGCGCCGAAGACCAGGCCGGCGGCGAAGCCGGCCCAGGCAACCAGATGGATGGTGGACATCTCTTCCATGGCGTTGGCCTCCCGAATTTGCTTGTTGGCCGGATTTCCCCGCCGGGCCGCCTGGTGTATTCTTGTTGGCGGACCGGTGGGGTTCCCGCGCGCCGTCCGGCGCGGCGGCGCGGGGCGCCACTGGCAAACGGCCCATACCATACATTCCAACAAAATAATATTCGAATATGGTAATGTGTGCGCCGGCGTATCCGCCGGCCCGACGGCACCGGGCCGGGGCCGCGAACGATGTTTGCAATAATTACTACCAACATCGACTGGACGTAGGTTAGGTTTTTCGTATATTAGGGAAGACTAATTCCAAGAGCCCGGTTCGGACCGGGCCGTGACGGCCGCATGATTCGGGATTTTGGAGGACACGCCATGAGCAGCGACGGCAGCAACAACAAGAAGATGAGCATCATTGTCACCAAGGGGACACTGGACTGGGCCTATCCCCCGTTCATCCTGGCGACCACGGCCGCGAGCATGGACGTGGACGTGACCCTGTTCTTCACCTTCTACGGCCTGCAACTGCTGAAGAAGGACCTGGACCACCTGCAGATTTCGACCCTGGGCAACCCGGCCATGGAAATGCCCATGATGGGCATGCACATGCAGATGCCCAACATCGTGTCCGCCATCCCGGGCGTCGACGCCATGGCCACCAAGATGATGAAGAACATGATCAAGAAGAAGGGCGTGGCCTCGATCCCCGAACTGCGCGAGGCGGCCCTGGAACTGGACGTCAAGCTGATCGGCTGCCAGATGACCATGGACCTGTTCGAGTGGGACCAGAGCATGATGATCGACGGCATCGAGGTCGGCGGTGCCGCCACGTACATGGAGCAGGCCCTGCAGGCCGACATCAACCTGTACATCTGACCGGTCCGCGTTCGCGGCTGACTTCAACACCCACCAACGGAAGAGAGAAACGGACATGACCAACTTCCTCGACACCAAGGGCATGAACTGCCCGCTGCCGATCCTGAAGACCAAGAAGGCCATCAAGGACCTGACCGCCGGCGAGACCATCACGGTGGAATCGACCGATCCCGGCTCGGTCAAGGACTTCGAGGCCTTCTGCCGCTCCACCGGCAACGAGCTGCTGGAAAGCAGCGAGGCCAACGGCGTCTACAGCTACATCATCAAGAAGTCGGCCTAGCCGCCGCGGTCCGCCGGCGCGGTCCCGCGTGACCCGAGGCTGGACGGGATATGGCCAACCGTTTGATCGCCCTGGTGGTGTTGTTCCTGGCGGCGGCCGCGCCCGCCGCCGCGGACGATTCGCCGCGCGCGGCCGGTGCCGTCCGGCTGGTCATGTTCCAGGCCGATGGCTGCTCCTGGTGCGCGCGGTGGAACCGGGAGATCGGCGCCATCTATGACAAGACGGACGAAGGCCACCTGGCGCCGCTGCGGCGGGTCGACCTGGACCTGACCCGTCCCGCGGACCTGACGTTCGTGAAGGGGGTCGTGTTCACGCCCACCTTCGTGCTGGTGCGCGACGGCCGCGAGGTCGGGCGCATCGTCGGCTACCCGGGCGAGGAATTTTTCTGGCCCCTGCTCGGGGACCTGTTGAAGAGGCTGGAACAGCCGGGCGTCGGCAAGTCCTGACCCTAAACCCGGCCGGCGGCGGGT
>JACKKN010000009.1 GCA_024236415.1 Hyphomicrobiales bacterium | reverse complement strand
CGGCGACCCGGGCGGCGGGGTCGATCCCGGCGGCGACGGCCTCGTCCGGGTGGAAGGCCTGGGCCACCCGGGCATAGGCGCGGTACGGCTCGGCGGTCAGCAGCAGGCAGGTCCCCTCGGGTGCCTGGTCGGCCAGGCCCGGATCGACGATGCAGGCGCCGGCCCGTGTGGCGCGGAACGCCTGCACGTACTTGCGGTTGTCCAGGAAGCTGACCTGGCCGGCGTCGGCCGCATCCAGGGGCGCGACACCGGTGAAGGCGCGGTGCGGGTCGTCGCCGGCGCGCAGCTCGGCGCCGGCGATCTCCGCCAGCCGGCCGAGGGTGAACGGTCCCGACGAGCCGAAGAAACGCGGGTCGGCCATGGCCGGTCAGTTCGCCTGGGGAGTCTTCGCCGGCTGACTGACCTTGACCGAGGGCAGCTTCTTGTCGAGCTCCTTCAACACCGTTTCGGTGATCTCCATGCCCGGCACGGCGAAGATCATCTGGTCCTTGCGGAAGATCATGGTGATCTTGTGCTTGGCGGCCAGTTCCAGCACCACGTCGCGCAGGGCGTCCTCGACCTTCCGCATGGCGCCGGTGTGGGTGCGGTTCAGTTCGATCTTGCGCTGCTGCACCAGGCGCTGGACCTGGACCACGCGCTGCTCGAACTCGCGCCGCTTCTTGGCGAAGGCGTCGGGCGCCAGCAGGGTGCGCTGGCGGGTCAGCTCGCGCTCGGCGTTGCGCAGGGCCTCCTCCTCCTTCTTGATGTCGGCCTGGAACGCCTTCTCGAAGTTGGCCAACTGCGCCTGGATGCTCTTCACGGCGCTGGAGTTCTGGCGAATGACGTTCACGTCCACCACGGCAAATTTCTGATCGCCCGCCAAGCCGATACTCTGGGCATCCGCCGGCGCGGCGGCGGCCAGAACGGCCAGCAGCGCCAGCGTCCGCAGGATGACGTGCGTGCTTTTAAGGGGCATGACTTAAAACCTCGTTCCGAAATTGATTCTGATCGTTTCCTCGATGTCGAAGTTCTCCTTCAGGATCGGGAAACCGAAATCGACGCCGATGGGGCCGAAGGGCGAAATCCATGACAAGCCGAAACCGGCGGACGCCCGCAGGGAACCTGTGTCGGCCACGGTCGGGCCCGCGGCCGCCAGTTGCCCGGTGCTGCCGATGTCGGTGAAGACCCGGCCGTTGATCCCGATTTCCGACGGCAGGCCCAGGGGGAACTTCAGTTCGAGCGCCCCCGCATACATCCATTCGCCGCCCAGGGCGTCCTGGGTGCGGGTGTCCCGCGGGCCGACGCCGGCGGTGGCGAAGCCGCGCAGGTCGTCGCCGCCGATGAAGAAGCGGTGAATCAGCTCCACGTCCTCGCCCAGGCCGAAGATGTAGCCCGTCGAGCCGGAAACCGACACCACCCACTGGTCGTAGATCTGGTAGTAGTAGGCACCGTCGACCTTGTTGCGCATGAAGTGCGATGTGCCGCCCAGGCCGGCGACGTCGTTGGTCATGCGCACCACATAGCCCTCGCTGGGCAGCAGGCGGCTGTTGCGCCGGTCATAGGTCAGCGTATGGGTGACCTGCGACAGCACGCTGACCCCTTCCTGCGACTTGACGTAGGTCGAGGCGCTGCTGGCCACGTTCTCCACCTCGGTCCGGCGCAGGGTATATTTCCAGCCCTGGACCAGGTGGTCGTACACCGGATAGGCCGCGCGCAGGGCGAAGCCCGAGGTGGTGTCGTCGTACGAGCTTTCGTCCTGGCGGTCGCTGACCACGTGGAACACGTCGAATCCGGCGGCGATTTCGCGGTCCAGGAACCAGGGGTTGGTGAAGCCCAGGTCGATCTGGCTCTGGCGCTGGGCCAGCAGCAGCTTCAGGCGCAGGTTGTAGCCGCGCCCCAGCAGGTTCGATTCCTGGATGCCGAAGTCGGCGACGGCGCCGTTGGTGGTCGAATAGCCGGCGCCCACGGACAGGGACCCGGTGGACTTCTCCTCCACGTCCACCTTGATCACGGTCTTGTCCGGGGAACTGCCCGGCACGCGCTCCACCTCCACCTTGGAGAAGAAGTCCAGGTTGTGCAGGCGCTGCTTGGACCGGCGCAGCTTGGCGGCGTTGAAGGCGTCCCCCTCCACCAGGCGGAATTCGCGGCGGATCACGTCGTCCACGGTGCGCACGTTGCCGTTGATGTCGATGCGCTCGACGAACACGCGCGGCCCCTCGTTGACCTCGAAGGTGATGGCGATCTTGCGCGCCTCGGCGTCGCGGTTGACGCGCGGCCGGATATCGACGAACGCGAAGCCCATGTTGCCGACCCGGTCGGTCAGCTTGTCGATGGTGCGGTCCACCTCGTCGGCCTCGTACCAGTCGCCCTGCTCCACCGTCAGCACGTCCTGGATGTCTTCGGGCTGGAGGCCGCGGATGCGCGTCTCGACCTTGATCTCGCCGAACTCGTAGCGCGCGCCCTCGTCCACCGAGAAGGTGATGAAAAACCCGGACCGGTCCGGCGTCAGCTCGGCCACCGACGAGAGGACGCGGAAATCGGCGAACCCCTCGTTCAAGTAGAACCGGCGCAGCAGTTCGCGGTCCAGGGTCAGGCGGTCGGGGTCGTACGAGTCGTCGGAGGTCAGGAACCGGTACCAGCGCGTCTCCTTGGTGCGCACCACCTCGCGCAGGCGGAAGTCGCTGAAGTGCCGGTTGCCGACGAAGCGCACGTCGCGCACGGCCGTCAACTCGCCCTCGTTGATCTCGAACACCAGGTCGATGCGGTTCTGCGGCAGTTGGATGACCTTGGGCTCCACCGTCGCCGCGAACCGGCCGCTGCGGCGGTATACGGTCAGGATCCGCTGCACGTCGGCCTGGACCTTGGTGCGGGTGTAGATGATGCGCGGGCGCAGGGTCACCTCGGCGCGCAGGGTGTCGTCCTCGACGCGCCTGTTGCCCTCGAAGGCGATGCGGTTGATGACCGGGTTTTCCAGCACCGTGACCGTGAGTTGCCCGCCTTCGTGGCGGAACCGCACGTCGGCGAAAAGACCGGTGGCGAACAGGCGTTTGAGGGACTGGTCGACCAGACTTGCGCTATAGCGGTCGCCGACCTTGATCACCAGGTAGGACTGGATGGTGGAGGGCTCGATGCGCTGGGCGCCCTCGATGACGATGGAGGTGACTTCGCCGCTCGATTGGGCCACGGCGGGGCGGCCTGGGACCAGGCCCAGACCCATGGCTAAACAAAGGCCCGCCATCAGCAAACAGGCCTTCAACAAGCGGCTCATGCCACGTACGCCCCCCAGAAAAAAGACGACGGACCTAATTGACCAAGTTCTTGATGAACTCGATGCGCATCAGGTCATTCCATGTCGCAAAGACCATGATGAGCAATACCAAAAACAGCCCCAATCGGAAACTGTATTCTTGGGCGCGCGCCGTCAGCGGACGGCCGCGAATCGCCTCGGCGGCATAGAACAACAGGTGTCCGCCGTCGAGCATGGGAATGGGAAACAGGTTGATCAGCCCCAGGTTGATGGACAGCGCGGCCATGAAGATGATCAGGTTGACCATGCCGCCTTCGGCCATCTGGCCCGACATCTGGGCGATGCGGATCGGCCCGCCCAGTTCCGTGGTGTCGCGCGACCCGGCGATCATCTCGCCCAGGTAGCCCAGGATCTGGGTCGTCATGCCATAGGTGCGCTCGATCCCCATCCAGGCGGCGGTGAACACGTCGACGCTGACGAAGCCCACTTGCTCGGGGTCGACGCCCACGCCCAGTTGCCCGACCTGGATGTCGTTGCCGTCCTCGTCCTGGACCGTGCGCAGCTTGGGTGTGGCCTGCAGGATCAGCATCTTGCCCTCGCGCAGGACCTCGAAGGTCATCTGCTGGCCGGGCTTGACGCTGACCATCTCGCGCAGTTCGTCGAACCACTGGATCGGCTTGCCGTCGATGGCGACGATGGTGTCGCCGGTCTTGAACCCGGCCTCGGCGGCGGCGCTGTCCTCCAGCACCGGCCCCACGCCGGCCTTGGGCGTGGGATTGCCGACCAGGGTGAACACCAGGGCGAACACCAGGATGGCGAAGATGAAGTTGGCCGCCGGCCCGGCGAAGACGATGGCGGCGCGTTGTCCGATGCGCTTGTGGTGGAAGGAAACAGCCCTTTCCTCGGGCGATTGCGGCCGGGATTCGCCCTCGGCCGGTTCGGCGTCCTCGAAGTCGTACTCGCCGAACATCTTCACGTAGCCGCCCAGGGGCACGGCGCTGACCTTCCAGCGGGTGCCGGCCTTGTCGTTCCAGCCGAAAATCTCGGGCCCGAAGCCGATCGAGAAGACCTCGACCTTGACGCCGTTGCGCCGCGCGATCCAGTAGTGCCCCATCTCGTGCACGAAGACCAGCACGGTGAGAACCACGAGAAACGGGACGACGTTGGTCCAGAGTCCGCTGAGGATGTCCATGGGTTCGTACCTACTTCAAATCGGCGCCGCCGGGGCCCGCCGGCGGCGCGTCGGGCCCAATGCCCGCACGGTGTACCACAAATCCAAGGAAATCAGAATTTTATTGACCGAGTGTTAAGAGATTGATCAGAAATCCGCCATGCACGCGCGGGCCGTTTCGCGGGCGGCCCGGTCGACGGCGATCACCTCGTCCAGGCTGCCCGCCTCGGCGGTGGTGTCGCTGGCGTTCAGGGTTTCCTCGACCAGGCGCGGAATGTCAAGGAACCCAATCTGCCGCGCCAGGAAGGCCTGCACCGCCACCTCGTTGGCGGCGTTCAGCACCGTGGGCGCGACGCCGCCGTCGCGCAGGGCCTGGCGGGCCAGGCGCAGGGCCGGGAATCGGCCCGGGTCCGGCGCCTCGAAGGTCAACTGCCCGATCTCGGCCAGCGACAGCCGCGGTGCCGGGGCCGGCATGCGCGACGGCCAGGCCAGGGCGTAGGCGATGGGGGTGCGCATGTCGGGCGAGCCGAGCTGCGCCAGCACCGATCCGTCCACGTATTCCACCAGGCTGTGCACCACGGACTGGGGGTGGACCAGTATCTCGATCCGCTCCTCCTCCACCGGGAACAGGAAATGGGCCTCGATCAGCTCCAGCCCCTTGTTCATCATGGTGGCGGAATCCACCGAGATCTTGGCGCCCATGGACCAGTTGGGATGGGCCACGGCCTGTTCCGGCGTGACCGACCGCATCTCCTCGACCGTGCGCTGGCGGAACGGGCCGCCCGAGGCGGTCAGGATGATGCGCTCGACCTTGTCGGCGGCCTCGAAGTCGAACACCTGGTAGATGGCGCTGTGCTCGGAATCCACGGGCACCAGGGTGGCCCCGTGGCGGGCCACGTCGCGCACGAACACGTCGCCGGCGCTGACCAGGACCTCCTTGTTGGCCAGGCCCACCACGGCGCCGCGGCGCACCGCCGCCAGGGTCGGTTCCAGGCCGGCGGCGCCGACGATGGAGGCCATCACCCAGTCGGCCGGCCGTTCCGCCGCCTCGATCACCGCCTGGCGGCCGGCGGCGGCTTCGATCCCGGTGCCGGCCAGGCCCTCCTTCAGGGCCGCGTAGCCGGCCGGATCGGCGACCACGGCCAGGCGCGGCCGCAGTTCGCGCGCCTGTTCGACCAGGCGGGTGACGTTGCCGTTGGCGGTCAGGGCCTCGACCGCGAAGGCGTCGGGCTGGCGGCGCAGCAGGTCGACCGTATTGCAGCCGATGGACCCCGTGGAGCCCAGGATGGTGACGCTGCGCGGCGCGGCGTCGGGCCGGGCCTGGGGAATCGTCGCTACCATAGCGCCACTTTGCCCGTTCCCAAGCTTAGGATCAATGCCGTTACGGCGATGGCCGCGATCAGCCCGTCGACCCGGTCGAACAGGCCGCCGTGGCCGGGGATCAGGTTGCTGGAGTCCTTGGCGCCGAAGCGCCGCTTGATGGCCGATTCCACCAGGTCGCCGCCCTGCTCCACCGCCCCCATCAGGGCCGCCAGGGCGACCAGTCCCGCCGGCCCGGCGGCGCCGGCGGCCCAGGCGACCGCGGCCCCGGCCAGGGCCGCCCCCGCCACGGCGCCGCCCAGGCCGGCCCAGGTCTTGTTGGGGCTCAGGGCCGGGGCCAGCTTGGGCCCGCCGATCAGGCGGCCGGACACGTAGGCCCCGATGTCGGCGGTCCAGATGATCAGGAACAGCCAGACGATCCAGGTCAGCCCGTGGTCCGGGTCGGCGCGCAGCCAGACGGCGGCCACGCAGGGCACGCCCACATAGGGAATGCCTGCGGCCAGCCACAGGCGCCGCCGGCGCAGCATTCCGCCGGCCAGCACCGCCGTCAGCAGCACCGCCGCCACGGTCCCGGCCAGGATCACGAAGCCCGCGGCCACCTGTTGCAGCCCCGCCGCAGCCACGGCGGCGACGCAGCCGGCCACGGACAGCCACAACGCCGGCCCCGTATGGCCCTCGGCGCACAGGCGCACCCATTCCCAGGCCAGAATGCCGGCCGCCACGGCGACCAGGACCTCGAAGTACGGATTGCCGAAATAGACCGCCGCCAGGGCCACCGGCGCCATGACCAGCGCCGACAGAACCCGGGGCCCCAGCCCGTCCTTGCGCGACACCTCAGCCGCTGGACGCGCCATAGCGCCGTTCGCGCCGGTTGAACTCGTTCAGTGCGTCGGCGAAGACCTCTTCCGAGAAATCGGGCCACAGGGTCTCGACGAACACGAACTCGGCGTAGGCCAGCTGCCACAGCAGGAAGTTGCTGATGCGCTGCTCGCCGCTGGTGCGGATCAGCAGGTCCGGATCGGGGATGTCGGCGGTGAACAGCCGGGATTCGAACCGGGCCTCGTCGATGTCGTCGGGGTCCAGGGTCCCGGCCTGGACCTCGCGGGCCAGGCGGCGGGCCGCCTCGGCGATCTCGGTCCGGCCGCCGTAGCTGAGCGCCAGGGTCAGGGTCAGGATCTCGTTGCCGGCGGTGCGCTGCTCGGCCTGCTCGATCAGCGACACGATGTCGTCGGCCAGGCGGGCGCGGTCGCCGATGACCCGCAGGCGGATGCCCTTTTCGTGCAGTTCGGCGATCTCGCTGCGCAGGTAGAACCGCAGCAGGCCCATCAAGTCGTTGACCTCGGCTTCCGGCCGCTTCCAGTTCTCGGACGAAAAGCCGTACAGGGTCAGGTACTTGATGCCGTTGCGGGCGGCGAAGTTGACGGCCGTGCGCACGGCCTCGGCGCCGCGCTTGTGGCCGGCCACGCGCGGCAGCCCGCGGCCCTGGGCCCAACGGCCGTTGCCGTCCATGATGATGGCCACATGCGCCAGGGGCTGGGATTCGGATCCGGATTGAAGGGATACCGCCTTCATGTGACCAGCTACACCTGCATAATTTCTTCTTCTTTGTGGGCCAGGGCCTCGTCGATCTTCTTGATGTATTGGTCGGTCAGGGTCTGGACCTCCTGCGCGTAGTCGCGGTGCGCGTCCTGGGAGATGTCCCCGTCCTTCTCGCCGCGCTTCAGTTCGTCCATGGCGTGGCGACGCACGTTGCGCACGGCGATGCGCGCGTCCTCGGCGTACTTGCCGGCCACCTTGGTGAACTCGATGCGCCGCTCCTCGGTCAGGGCCGGAATGGGCACGCGCACGGTCTGCCCCTCGGCCGCCGGGTTCAGGCCCAGGCCGGAATCGCGGATCGCCTTCTCCACCGCCTTGACCAGGCCCTTGTCCCACACCTGGACGGTCAGCATGCGCGGTTCGGGCACGCCGATGTTGCCCACCTGGTTGAGCGGCATGACCGAGCCGTAGGCCTCGACCGTGACCGGTTCCAGAAGCCCGGCGGAGGCCCGGCCCGAGCGCAGCCCGGCGAACTCCCGGCCCAACACCTCGACCGCCCCTTCCATGCGGCGCGAGACGTCCTTCTTCAATGAACCGATGCTCAAGTCGCCCATGCTCCTCCCCCGTCAACGGCAAACGGCAGGCCGCCGGCGCAGCCGCCCGCGACCGACCTCAATCGGCGATGATCGTGTAATGGCCGCCGCCGCTGACGACGTCGGCCAGTGCCCCGGGATTGTGAATGGAAAAGACCAAAATTGGAACCTTGTTTTCGCGCGCCACGGCGATGGCCGAGGCGTCCATGACCTTCAGCTCGTCGGCCAGCACCTGCTGGTAGGACAGGCGTTCGAAGCGTTTGGCCGAGGGATCCTTCTTGGGGTCGGCGGAATAGACGCCGTCCACCTGGGTCCCCTTCAGCAGGGCGTCGCAGTTCATTTCCACCGCCCGCAGGGCGGCCGCCGTGTCGGTGGTGAAGAACGGGTTGCCGGTGCCGGCGGCGAAGATCACCACCCGCCCGCGCTCCAGATGGCGGATGGCCCGGCGGCGGATGTAGGGCTCGCACACGGTGGTCATGGGGATGGCCGACAGCACCCGGGTCTGCAGCCCCAGGTGCTCCAGCGCGCTCTGCATGGCCAGCGCGTTCATGACCGTGGCCAGCATTCCCATGTAGTCGGCGGTGGTGCGCTCGATGTTGCGCGCCGCCTCGGACATGCCGCGGAAAATGTTGCCGCCGCCCACCACCAGGCAGACCTGGGCGCCCAGGTCGTAGACCGACTTGATCTCCTCGGCCAGGCGGCCGACGGTGGCCGGGTCCAGGCCGAACCCGCGGTCCCCCATCAGCCCCTCGCCCGACAGCTTGAGGAGGATCCGCCGGTACGCCAGGTTCGATGCCATGAGGGGGGTCCGCCTTGTCTTGTCCACGGGGAGGGTCGAATCGACGGCGATAATACACGATTATCCGACGCCACCCCAGAAATGCGGACGCGGGAACCGGGCCCGCCCCGGGGGCGGACCTGTTCCCGCGCCGGTTGTCGCGCGAAGGATCAGACGCCGGCGGCGGCGGCCACCTCGGCGGCGAAGTCGTCTTCCTTCTTGTCCAGGCCCTCGCCCAGCTTGAAGCGGACGAAACCGGTGACGGCCACGGGCGCGCCGGCGTCCTTGCCGGCCTGTTCCAAGGCCGCCGAGACCCTGGTCTCGCCGTCGATGGCGTAGGTCTGCTCCAGCAGGCAGACTTCCTCGTAGTACTTGCGCAGGCGGCCCTCGACCATCTTCTCGATGATGTTCTCGGGCTTGCCCGAGGCCCGGGCCTGGTCCACCAGGATCGCGCGTTCGCGCTCAAGTTGTTCCGTGTCGACCTCGTCGCGGGACACGGCCTGGGGGTCGCTGGCCGCCACGTGCATGGCCAGCTGCTTGCCGAAGCCCTCCAGGGCGGCGGCGTCGCCGGCCGACTTCAGGCCCACCAATACGCCGATCTTGCCCAGGCCGCCAGCCAGGGCGCTGTGCATGTAGCTGGCGACCACGCCCTCGTCCACGGCGATGGTGGCGACGCGGCGCAGGCTCATGTTCTCGCCGATGGTGGCGATCATGTGGTTCAGCTCCTCGGCCACGGTGCGCCCGGTGCCCGGAAAGTCGGTGGCGGCCAGGGCCTCCACGTCGCCGGCACCGGCCAGGGCCAGTTCGGCGCACTTGGCGACGAAGGCCTGGAAGGTGTCGTTGCGGGCCACGAAGTCGGTCTCGGCGTTGACCTCGACCATGGCCGCCTTGCCGGCGCCGGTGGCGATGCCCACCAGGCCCTCGGACGCGGCGCGCCCGGCCTTCTTGGCGGCGGCGGCCAGGCCCTTCTTGCGCAGCCAGTCGATGGCGGCCTCCAGGTCGCCGTCGGTCTCGGTCAGGGCCTTCTTGCAGTCCATCATCCCGGCGCCGGTCTTCTCGCGCAGTTCCTTCACCAGGGAAGCAGTAATCGCACCCATTGTGCTAAACCTCTTCGTCAATAAATTCCATCAACGCATTGGCCAACATGATGTTTGTCGGCCAATGCCCAATTCCAGAATGGCCGGCGGATCAGGCCTGGGCCGTTTCCTCGGCGGCGTCCGCGGCGGCTTCCTCGGCCGGCGCGGCGGCGGGCGCCTCGGCGGCGGCAACCTCCTCGACCGCGGCGGCTTCCTCGACCACGGCCGCTGCCTCACCCTCGGCGGACGGCAGTTCCTCGCCCGGGGATTCCTCGGACTCGCCCAGGTCGACGCCCGAGGCCTGCATCTCGGCCTTGATGCCGTCCAGCACCGAGCCGGCCATCAGGTCGCAATAGGTGGCGATGGCGCGCAGGGCGTCGTCGTTGCCGGGGATCGGGTAGTCGATGCCCTCGGGGTCCGAGTTGCTGTCGATGACGGCCACCACCGGGATGCCCAGCTTGTTGGCCTCGGCCACGGCGATGGACTCCTTGTTGGTGTCGATCACGAACAGCACGTCGGGCAGGCCGCCCATCTCCTTGATGCCGCCCAGGGCCCGCTCCAGCTTGTCGCGCTCGCGGGTCAGGCGCAGGGTTTCCTTCTTGGTCAGGCCGATGCTGTCCTCGGACAGCTTGGCGTCCAGGTCGCGCAACTGCTTGATCGAGTACGAGATGGTGCGCCAGTTGGTCATCATGCCGCCGAGCCAGCGGTGGTTGACGTAGTACTGGCCGCAGCGCTTGGCGGCGTCGGCGACCCGGCCGCTCGCCTGGCGCTTGGTGCCCACGAACAGCACCCGGCCGCCGGCGGCGGCGACGTCGCGCACCACCTGCATGCCCCGGTGCAGCATGGGCACGGTCTGCTGCAGGTCGATGATGTGGATGCCGTTGCGGTCCCCGAACAGGAACGGCGCCATGCGCGGGTTCCAACGGCGGGTGGAGTGACCGAAGTGGACGCCAGCTTCCAGGAGCTGGCGCATGGTAAAGCTGGGAAGCGCCATTTCACTATCCTTTTCCGGTTGTGCCTCCGCGGGTTAACGCCCTGGAGTCCCGTGGGGACCTTCGGACACCGGAGCGACCGATGCCGGCGAATTTGCGCCGGCGGCCGCGCACCCGCGTGCGTGATGGGCGGTTATGTACCCCCCATCGCCCGCGGATGCAAGGGCGAAGGCGCCGGCGGCGGACCGGCGGCGGTCAGTTCAGGGGGAAAATCAGGCGGATCGTGCCGCCGATGCCCGTGCGTGAATCGCCTTCCAGGCCGACCCGCTGGCCGAACCCGGTCGGGTTGGTCATTCGCGCCCAGGGCTCGCGCAGGACGTTCAGCCCCATGCTCAGCGCCGCGCACTTGCCCAACGCCGTCTTCGTCTCGCCGCCGGTGCACCAGAAATAGGTCGCCAGGCCCATTTCGAGGATGCCGGACCAGCCGATGAAATTGTCGTCCGTTTCGGCCGACGTGTTGTAGAAGGCGCCGTCGCAGCCCGGCACGTTCTGGTTGCCGTCGCCGCAGCCGTGGGAGTCCCGGTTCCAGTGCTGGAAGGCCGGTCCGATGGCGCCGCCGAGCCACAGCTGCCAGTCGCTCGACAGGACGAAGCCCATGTACAGGCGCGCCAGCAGCGCGAGCGAGAAGTAGTTCAGGTCGTCGGTCTGGCGGTGCTCGAACAAGCCGCCGCCGAAGGTGTTGTTGAACTCCTGCTCGAACTCCATCTGGCCGTAGGCCAGGTTCAGGCCCACCCCCGGCCGCACCCACCCGTTCACGTTGGGCACGCGCTGGCGGTAGTCGAGCCGCCCCTGCGCCCGCAGGTGCCAGCCGTTGACCTCCAGCCGGTTGTTCAGGGGGCCGGCGTTGATGCCGACGCCGGCCCCGCCGTTGGGGCTGAAGATGGCCTGGCCGGCCGGCGCGATCTTGTTTTCGCTGTCCTCGCCATGCCCGCCGCCGGCGCCGATGCCCATGCCGATCCACAGGTTTCCATAGGATACCAGCCGGGTTTCGTAATCCAGCGCCACGTCCCCGGAGTACATGGTGGGCCCGTCGAGATCGACGATGTTGGCGGTGCCGACGTTGACGCTTGGCAGGCGGCCGACCTCGCCAGTGATCTGGAACGTGGTCAATCCCGTGGTCTCGTTCGGCAGGGAGAGGCTGTCGAGTTCGGAGAAGACGCGCCGCCGCTCGGCCTTGAGGTTTTCAAACTCGCCTTTCAGCCGCTTCTGTTCCCGGTCCATGGCGCCGATGTCGGCAACCATGTCCTTCACCTTCTTTTTCACCTTGTCCACCGGTTCGATCAGGATCGGAGAGGACGGGCGGCGGCCCTCCAGCTTTGCCAGTTCCGCCTCCAGCTCCGGCTTTCTCTCCCGAACCATTCGTCCGATGTTCTTTTTGTGCGCGGCGACCTCTACGCCGAGCTGGTCCATGTATTTTTTCCACTTCGACTGGTTCGCGACCACGTTACCCCACCAAGCGGAATATTCATGGCCCATACGCCCGATTTCTTGGTCGTAGGCGGCGCGGCCCTCCTTCTCGGCCAGCAACCGGGCGCCCGCCATGTCCTGGCGCAGGACGTCGACCTCGCCCTCAAGCTCGGCGATCTTCTTCTTGCAACGCTCCAGTTCGGCGCGCGCGGCCGCTATTTCTGTTTCCAGCAGCACCTGTGCCCAGGCCGCCCCGGGCGACGCGAACGCGCAGAACATGAAAACCAGCACCACGACGGGCGCCATGCCTCGAACCGATATCGTTCCCATCCCGAGATCTCCCCATTTCCCCGGTGTCCGTGCGCGCCAAATTCGCGTTGTTATTCTTGGTTGCAAACTTTAATTGATTTATACCTCGCGCACAAACCTCCCTGCCCCGATCGGCCGCATCAACCGTCCCGCCGGTGGCCGGCGGCTTCGGGCCGGGCGGCCAGGTCGCCGGCCTGGCGGGCCAGCAGCTTGGCCATGCGCTGCGGCGGAAACCCCATGGCATGCAGGCCCGGCAGGGCGTTGGCCACCTCGCGGTAGTCGGCGATCAGGCCGTCGCGCAGGCGGCAGATGGACACCCCCTCGAACAGCGCCGGGCGGCCGGCGTAGGCCGGCAGCCGCGACCGGTAGCTGAACACGTAGCGCACGTATCCCAGGCCGCCCTGCTCCACCGGGTCGTGCAGGTCCCACCGGAAATCGCCGCCGTCGCGGTGGAACACCTCGTCGACCATGCGGGCGATCTCCGACCGGCCGGTGAAGGCGCCGTAGAAGACGTCGTGGTAGACCCCGTCCTCGGTAAAGCAGGAGGCCGCGGCGCCGCCGTCGCCCCGGGCCACGGCGCCTGTCATGGCGGTCATCAAGGTGGCAAAGTCCATGGATTCCTCCCCTGTTCCGGTACTTCCGGCGCCATGGTAGACTCGCCCGTGCCGAGGGGAAACAACAGGGGGGATCGAAGGCCATGAAAAGCTATCGCGTTACCGCCTACGGGGCCGCGCTGGAAATCCAGGAACAGGCCACGCCGACACCCAAGGGCAGCGAGGTCCTGCTGCGCACCACCGCCTGCGGCGTGTGCCACAGCGACGTGCACCTGTGGGAGGGCTATTTCGACCTGGGCGGCGGCCGGCGGCTGGAGCTGGGCCACGGCAGCGCCGAGGTCCCCTTCACCCCGGGCCACGAGGTGGCCGGCCAGGTGGTGGCCGTGGGGCCCGACGCGACGGGGGTGGCCCTGGGACAGCACCGGGTCGCCTACCCCTGGATCGGCTGCGGCGCCTGCGGCCCCTGCCGCCGCGGCGAGGAGAACCTGTGCACCCGGCCGCGCAACCTGGGGGTCCACGTGGACGGCGGCTTCGCCGACTACGTGATGGTGCCGCACCCGCGCTACCTGTACGACCTGACCAACCTGCACGACAGCCTGGCCTGCACCTACGCCTGTTCCGGCCTGACGGCCTTCGGCGCCGTCAAGAAGGCGTCGTTCCTGGCCGAGGGCGAGACCCTGATGATCATCGGCGCCGGCGGCGTGGGGCTGATGGGCGTCAGCTTCGCCCAGGCGGTGCTGGGGCTGAAACCGGTGGTCATCGACATCGACGAAGGCCGCCGCCAGGCCGCCCTGGACGCCGGCGCCGCGGCCGCCCACGACCCCAACGACAAGGACGCCGCCAAGGCCATCTTCAAGCAGAGCGGCGGCGGCGTGGCCGCGGCCATCGACTTCGTCGGCGCCGAACAGACGGTGCAATACGGCCTGCGCGCCCTGCGCAACGGCGGCAGGCTAATCGTGGTCGGCCTGTTCGGCGGCGAGTTGCGCACGCCGATTCCCAACATCCCCCTGCGCGGGGTGTCGATCGTCGGCTCCTACGTCGGCACGCCGGCGGAGATGGCCGAGATGGTGAACCTGCTGCACGCCGGCACCGTGGCCCCCATCCCCATCCAGACCCGCGACCTGGGCCGGGCCAGCGAGACCCTGACCGACCTGAAGGAAGGCCGCGTGGTCGGCCGCGCCGTGCTGGTGCCGTGAGGCGGCGCGCCGTCCACGGCCTGATCCTGCTTCTGGCGATCCTGGGGCCGACGGCGGCGGCGGCCCAGTCCGTGCACGCCGACCTGCTGGCCCTCATCAACCGGGCCCGGGCCGACCATGGCCTGGCCGCCCTGCGCGCCAATGGCAACCTGGACGTGGCCGCGCGGGGCCACGCCGCCGACATGGCGGTCAACGACTTCCTGTCCCACGTGGGTTCCGACCACCGCACCCTGGGCGACCGGGTGGCGGCCACGGGGTACGCCTTCGCCTACGTGTCCGAGGCCCTGGCCGCCGGCCCGCGCACGGCGGCCCAGGCCGTGCACCTGTGGCTGACCAGCGCCGCCCACCGCGACCTGCTGCTGTCCCCCGATGCGCGCGAGGTGGGCCTGGCCGCGGCCCCGGCCCCCATCACCTCCACCCACGGCACCTACTGGGCCGCCGTGTTCGGGCGCCGGTTTGGGGAGAAATAGGCGCTTGCGCGGCCCGCGCCCGCCTCAGATCTCGAACACCTCCACCACCCCCGGGATGGCACGCGCGGCGGCCAAGATTTCGGGAGAGACGGCGTAGGTCTCGGACAGGCGGATGTCCACGTCCTCGCGCGGGTCGTCCAGGCGGGCACGGATCAGGATGGTGCCCTTGCCGCGCTTTCCGACGGTGCGCAGGGCCTCGCCGAGTGCCTTGGCCGGTTCCACCGAGGTCACCGTCACCTGCAGGCCGGCGGCGGAACTAGCCGCCACCTGGTCCAGGGGCTTCAGCTCCTGGATGGTGATGCGCGGGGCGTCGCCGTCGAACTGGACGGTGGCCTTGATGAACAGCGAGTTGCCCACCTCCAGCATGGCGCCGGCCAGGCCCAGGATTTCCGAGAACGCGGTCGCCTCGAACATGCCCGAGGCGTCGGAGAACTGGACGAAGGCGAACCGGTTGCCCTTGGCCGAGATGCGCACCTTCTTGGAGATCACCGTGCCGGCCATGTTGACGGCCCCGGAGTCACCGACTTCCAGGACCTGGGCGATGCTGCGGGTCTTCAGGCGCGCCAGGCTCTTGGCGTAGGCGTCCAGGGGGTGGGCCGACAGGTAGAAGCCGATGGCGTCGAACTCCTCCTTCAGGCGGTCCATGGGCGGCCAGTCGGGCACGGCGGGCAGGTCGATGCGCCGGGCCGGGGCGGCGTCGCCGCCGAACAGGCCGATCTGGTTGCTGTCGCGCTCGGCCGCCGCCGCCTGGACGTGGCGCAGCAGGGTCTCGACCGCCTCGAACATCTGGCGGCGGTTCGCGTTCATGGCGTCGAAGGCGCCGGCGCGCACCAGGTTCTCGACCATGCGCTTGTTCAGGACCCGGCCGTCCAGGCGCTCGGCGATGTCGGCCAGGTCCTTGAACGGCCCGCGTTCGCCGCGCTCGCGCACCAGCTCGGCCATGGCGCCGCCGCCCACGTTTTTGATGGCGGCCAGGGCGTAGCGGATGGCACGCTCGCCGTCAGCCAGGGCCTCGACCCCGAAGTCCACCTGCGAGGCGTTGATGTCCGGCCCCAGCAGCCGGATGCCCAGGCGGTTCAGCTCCTGGCGGAACTGGTTCAGCTTGTCGGTGTTGCCCATGTCCAGCGTCATGGACGCGGCCAGGAACTCCAGCGGGTAGTTGGCCTTCAGGTAGGCGGTCTGATAGGCCACCAGGGCGTAGGCGGCGGCGTGGGACTTGTTGAAACCGTAGCCGGCGAACTTGTTGACCTGGTCGAAGATGGCCGAGGCCTTGGCCTGGGGCACGCCCTTGGAGGTGGCGCCGTCGACGAAGATCTGGCGCTGCTGGTCCATCTCGGCCTTGATCTTCTTGCCCATGGCCCGGCGCAGCAGGTCGGCGCCGCCCAGGGTGTAGCCCGACAGCTCCTGGGCGATCTGCATCACCTGTTCCTGGTAGATCATGATGCCGAAGGTCTCCTTCAGGATCCCTTCCAGGGTCGGGTACAGGTAGTCGGCCTCCTCCTCGCCATGCTTGCGGCGGATGTAGCTGGGGATGTTGTCCATGGGGCCGGGGCGGTACAGGGCCACCACGGCGATGATGTCCTCGAAGGTGTCCGGCCGCATGTGGGTCAGCACGTCGCGCATGCCCGCACTTTCCAACTGGAACACGCCCTGGGTCTCGCCGCGGCTCATCATCTCGAAGGACCTGGCGTCGTCCAGCGGGATGCGGGCCAGGTCCATCTCGTCGCCCCGCGCGTGGATCAGGTCCACGGCCTTCTGCAACACGGTCAGGGTCTTCAGGCCCAGAAAGTCGAACTTCACCAGGCCGGCGGACTCCACGTACTTCATGTTGAATCCCGTGACCGGCATGTCCGAGCGCGGGTCGCGGTACAGCGGGATCAGCTCGTCCAGCGGCCGGTCGCCGATGACCACGCCGGCGGCGTGGGTCGAGGCGTGGCGGAACAGCCCCTCCAGCTTCTTGGCGATGCCCACCAGGCGCGCCACGTCGGCGTCCTGGACGATCATCTCCTGCAACTGGGGCTCCATCTCGATGGCCTGGGGCAGGCTGACCGGGTTGGCCGGGTTGTTGGGCACCAGCTTGCAGATCTTGTCCACGTAGCCGTAGGGCATTTCCAGCACCCGGCCCACGTCGCGCAGCACGGCGCGGGCCTGGAGCTTGCCGAAGGTGATGATCTGCGCCACCCGGTCGCGGCCGTACTTGTCCTGCACGTAGCGGATCACCTCGTCGCGGCGGTCCTGGCAGAAGTCGATGTCGAAGTCCGGCATGGACACGCGCTCGGGGTTCAGGAACCGCTCGAACAGCAGGCCCCAGCGTAGGGGGTCCAGGTCGGTGATGGTCAGGGACCAGGCCACCACCGAGCCGGCGCCCGAGCCGCGCCCCGGCCCCACCGGGATGTCCCGCGCCTTGGCCCACTGGATGAAGTCCGACACGATCAGGAAGTAGCCGGGGAAGCCCATCTGCACGATGACGTCCAGCTCGTAGTCCAGGCGCTCGCGGTACGGCCGCGCCGCCGCCTCCCGCGCCGCCGCGTCCATGTCGTCGGTGAACACCAGGTCGGCCAGGCGCCGTTCCAGGCCGGCACGGGACAGCTCGCGCAGGGCGTCCTCCTCGGTGCGGCCCTCCAGATCGTCCTCCATGCGCGGCAGCAGGGGCGCGATGCTCTGCACCATGAAGGCGCAGCGCTGGGCAACGACCAGTGTGTTGTCAATGGCTTCGGGCAAGTCCCTGAAGCGCATCTTCATCTCTTCGGCGGACTTGAAGTAGTGCTCCTCGGTGACCCGGCGGCGCTCGGTTTGCGACAGGTAGGCGCTCTGCGCGATGCAGATCAGGGCGTCGTGGGCCTCGTGCATGTCGCGGGTGGGGAAGAAGGCCTCGTTGGTGGCGACCAGGGGCAGGTCCAGGTCATAGGCCCAGTCCAGGAACGGGCCCTCGGTGGCCGCCTCCTCGCGGGTGCCGTGGCGCTGGACCTCCACATAGGTGCGGCCGTCGAAGGCGGCGGCCAGGCGCTGCAGCACCGCCCGGGCCGCGTCGCCGGCGCCGTGCAGCAGAAGCTGTCCCACCGGCCCGCCCGGGCCGCCGGTCAGCAGCAGCAGCCCGTCCGAACGCTCCTCCATGGCTTCCAGGGACACCTTGGGCTCGTGGGCGTCCTCGGCGTCCAGGTAGGCCGTCTTCAGCAGCTTCAGCAGGTTGCGGTAGCCGGCGTCGGACTGCACCAGCAGCACCACCGGCGCCCGGCCCGGCGCGCCGCCGTGACCGTTCCCATGGCCGTTCCCGTTACCGCGCGAGGCCCCTTGCCCCGACGGCATCAGCCCCGCCAGGTCGACGCTCACCTGGCAGCCGATGATGGGCTGCACCCCGGCGCCGGCACAGGCCTGGGAGAACTCCAGGGCACCGAACAGGTTGTTGGTGTCGGTCATGGCCACCGCCGGCATGCCCTGGGCCTGGCACAGGCCGACCAGCTCCTTGACGCGGATGGCTCCCTCGGACAGGGAATAGGCCGTGTGCACGCGCAGGTGGACGAAATCGGCGTGCTTTGCGGCGGCGGCGGGCGAATCGGTCATGTCCCAGGATTCCACATCGGGCGTCGAAAGTCTCCGCCCGCGCGCCGCTTATCCACAGAAAAGGGCGGCCGCGGCCGCGGTTTTGAAACAGGGCTGAAACACGGCCGCGCGACCATTTATGTCCTGACCGCGCTTCTCCCGGGGCAGAGCACCCGCCACGGCCAGGCCCCCTTTCGGGCCGCCGGGGACGGGAACTGGAGATCGAGATGTCGGCTGTCCGTCCGCCCCGCGGCGCGATCCGCATTGTCCCGCCCCCTTGCGCGCCCCCTGGCCCGCGACCGGCCCGTGCCGGCGCCACCCTCGCCCTGGCCGCCCTGGTCCCGGCGGCCCTGGTGCTCGCCGCCCTGCCGCGGACCGCGGGCGCCGAGCCCCCGGCGGCCCAGGCCCACCAGGAGCGCCCGGCCCCCAAACCCGCGGACAGGGCCAAGCGCGCCTTCTGGTCGCGCCACGGCGACACCGCCGTGATCTACACGGAAACCCCCTTCTTCCGCCCCGGCGACGACAACGACCTGCGCTGCAACCGCCCCGCCATCGCCGCCATCCTGGCCGGCGGCCCCGCCCCGGCCAAGGGCAAGGGCAAGGCCAAGGGCAACGGTGGTGCGGCGGTGCTGGAATCCCTGACCCGCGACGTGGCCGGACGATCCATCGGCCCGGCCGACGAGTTCTGCACCGACCGGGCCCTGGAGCACGCCCGCGACGGCCAGCCCGTGCGCTGGCTGGGCGGGTCCGGCGGCGACAGCCTGGCGGTGATTCCGGTGCGCTCCTTCACTGACGGCGGCGGCCGCGCCTGCCGGGCCTACGCCGTCCAGGGCACCATGGCCGGGCGGCCCCTGCGGCGCTATGGCACCGCCTGCCGGGGGCCGGGCGGGCGCTGGCGGCCCGCGGGGTGAGCGGCCGTCACAGGAACGAGCTGATCTCGTCCAGGTCCTTGCGCCGGATGTCGGGCACGCGGCAGCCCGGCGCCGGATACCCCACCACCAGCAGGATGTAGGGCTTCTCGTTCTCGGGCCGGCCGCAGATGTCGTTCAGGAAGTTCATGGGGCTGGGGGTGTGGGTCAGCGTGGCCAGGCCGGCCGTGTGCAGGGCCGTGATCAGCAGGCCGCTGGCCAGGCCCACGGATTCGGGCACGTAGTAGTTCTTGTGCCGGGCGCCGGCGCCGTCGATGGAATAGCGCTGGGCGAAGATGGCGATCAGCCAGGGCGCCGTCTCCAGGAACGGCTTGTCGGCGTCGGTGCCGAGGGGCGCCAGGGCATCGAGCCACTCGTCGCCGGCGCGCCCGGCATAGAAGGCGCGCTCCTCCTCCTCGGCGGCCAGGCGGATGCGCCGCTTCACCGCCGGGTCGGCGACGGCGACGAAATGCCAGGGCTGCTGGTTGGCGCCGCTGGGGGCCGTGCCGGCGGAACGGATGGCGGTCTCGATCAGGTCCCGGGGCACCGGACGGTCGGAGAAATCCCGCACTGTGCGGCGCCGGCGCACGTCGTCCAGAAAGGCCGCCATGCGGGCGCGCATCTCGGCCAGGGGGTATTCGCGGTATTCGGAAAGCGCGATGAAGCCGGTGCCGTGGTCGGCCATGTCTCCCTCCTCCCCGTCCGCCGGGCCGGTCACACCTCGACCAGGTGGCCGCCCTGGATGCGCACGATGCGGTCCATGCGCCCCGCCAGGTCCGGGTTGTGGGTGGCGATCAGGGCCGCCAGCCCGGCGCCGCGGGCCAGGTTCAGCAGCAGGGCGAAGACCTCGTCCGCCGTTTCCGGGTCCAGGTTGCCCGTGGGCTCGTCGGCCAGCAGCAGGTCGGGCGCGTTGGCCAGGGCCCGGCCGATGGCCACCCGCTGCTGCTCGCCGCCCGACAGGCGCGCCGGGCGGTGGCTGGCGCGTTCCCTGAGGCCCAGGAAATCCAGCAGCTCCTGCGCCCGCTGGGTCGATTCGCCGCGGCCGCGGCCGGCGATGATCTGGGGCACGGCGATGTTTTCCAGGGCCGAGAACTCGGGCAGCAGGTGGTGGTACTGGTACACGAAGCCCACCTTGTGGCGGCGCACCCGGGTGCGGGCGTCGTCGCGCATGGCGACGCAGGACTGGCCGCCGATCAGGATGTCGCCGTCGTCGGGCCGCTCCAGCAGGCCGGCGATGTGCAGCAGGGTGGACTTGCCGGCGCCCGAGGGGCCGACCAGGGCGACGATCTCGCCGCGGCCGATGGCCAGGTCCACGCCGCGCAGGATTTCCAGCCGCCCGCGCCCCTGGGCGAAGGCGCGCTTGACGCCGCGCAGCTCCAGGACGGCATCGCCCTCGCTCATCGGTCGTCACTCATAGCGAAGGGCCTCGGCCGGGTCCAGGCGCGCCGCCCGCCAGGACGGGTAGACGGTGGCCAGGAACGACAGGATCAGCCCCATGGCCACCACCCAGGCGACCTCGACCGGGTCCACCTTGGCCGGCAGCTGGGACAGGAAGTAGATCTCGGCGGCGAACAGGTTCGACCCGGTCAGGCCCTCGATCCACTGGCGGATGGTCTCGATGTTGCTGGTGAACAGGATGCCCAGGACGAACCCCAGGAAGGTGCCGATGACGCCGACGCTGGCCCCGGCAATGAAGAACACGCGCAGGATCATGCCCCGGGTCGCCCCCATGGTGCGCAGGATGGCGATGTCGCGGCCCTTGTCCTTCACCAGCATGATCATGGACGAGACGATGTTGAAGGCCGCCACCAGGATGATCAGGGTCAGGATCAGGAACATGACGTTCCGTTCCACGTTCAGCGCGTTGAAGAAGCTGCGGTTGGCCATCTGCCAGTCGTGGATGCGGCCCTTGCCCTGCAGGCGCGAGGCGATCTCGGCCGAGACCTGGAAGGCGCGGTCCGGGTCGTCGATGAACACCTCCAGGTTGGTGACCGTGTCCTGCTGCCGGAAATAGGTCTGCGCCGCCTTCAGCGGCATGAAGACGTAGGCGGAATCGTACTCGTACATGCCGATCTGGAAGGTGGCCACCACCTTGTAGGCGCCCATGCGCGGCACGGTGCCGAAGGCGGTGACGTTGCCCCGGGGCGAGATGATCGAGACCTTGTCGCCCACGAACACGCCCAGCTTGTCGGCCAGGCGCTGGCCCAGGACGACCACGCCGTCGCCGTGGAAGTCGCGCAGGCTGCCGCGCTGGATGTTGTCGGCCACCATGGGCCGCAGGGCCAGGTCGGCGGGCCGCACGCCGCGCACCAGGGCGCCGCTGGCGACCCCGTGGGCGGTGGTCATGACCTGCCCTTCGATGATGGGGGTGACCGAGATCACGCCCGGCGCCCCGCGCACCTTCTCGGCCACGGCGTCGTAGTCGGCCAGGGTCTGCTGCATGCCATAGACGCTGAGGTGGCCGTTCAGGCCCAGGATGCGGCCCAGCAGCTCGGCCCGGAACCCGTTCATCACCGACATGACGATGATCAGGGTCGCCACGCCAAGCGCGATGCCCAGCAGCGAGAAGCCGGCGATGACCGAGATGAACCCCTCCTGCCGGCGCGCCCGCAGGTAGCGCATGGCCATCATCCATTCGAAGGCTGAGAACACGGGCGCCTCCTAGGCGGTCAGGCGGCCGAACACCTCGTCGAGGGCGACCTCCTGGCGGTCGCCGGTGCGGCGGTTCTTCAACTCGACCCGGCCCTCCTTCAGCCCGCGCGGGCCGACGATGACCTGCCACGGCAGGCCGATCAGGTCCATGTCGGCGAACTTGCCGCCGGCGCGCAGGTCGCGGTCGTCGTACAGGACCTCGACCCCGGCGCCCGTCAGCTTGCCGTACAGGTCGTCGCAGGCGGCGGCGCAGGCGCCGTCGTCGGTCTTCAGGTTGATCAGCCCGACCTTGAACGGGGCCACGGATTCGGGCCAGACGATGCCGGCGTCGTCGTGGGACGCCTCGATGATGGCGGCCACCAGGCGCGACACGCCGATGCCGTAGGAGCCCATCTCGACCGTGATCTCCTCGCCGTCCGGCCCCGTGACCACGGCGCCCATGGGCTTGGAGTACTTGGTGCCGAAATAGAAGATGTGGCCGACCTCGATGCCGCGGGCCACCAGCAGGTCGTCGCCCAGGGCGGCCTCGGCGGCCGGGTCGCGCTCCTCGTCCGTGGCCGCGTACTTGGACGTGAACTCGTCGATGATGGGCTGCAGGTCGCCCTCGAAGTCGATCTCGCGGTTGGCCCAGTCGACCTCGATCAGGGCCTTGTGGCAGGCCACCTCGCTCTCGCCCGTGTCGGCCAGGATGATGAACTCGTGGCTCATGTCGCCGCCGATGGGGCCGGTGTCGGCGCGCATGGGGATCGCCTGCAGGCCCAGGCGGGCGTAGGTGCGCAGGTAGGAGACGAACATCTTGTTGTACGACCGCCGCGCGGAGTCGCCGTCCAGGTCGAAGGAATAGGCGTCCTTCATCAGGAACTCGCGCCCGCGCATGACCCCGAACCGGGGCCGGATCTCGTCACGGAACTTCCACTGGATGTGGTACAGCAGCTTGGGCAGGTCCTTGTAGCTGCGCACGTCGCCGCGGAAGATATCGGTGATCTGCTCCTCGTTGGTGGGGCCGTACAGCATGTCGCGGTCGTGGCGGTCGCGGATGCGCAGCATCTCGGGCCCGTAGTCGTCGTACCGGTCGCTCTCGCGCCACAGGTCCGCCGGCTGGATGGTGGGCATCAGCACTTCCTGGCAGCCGATGGCGTTCTGTTCCTGGCGCACGATGTTCTCGATCCTGCGCAGCACCCGCAGGCCCAGGGGCAGCCACGAATAGATGCCGGCGCTGGACTGGCGCAGCATGCCGGCGCGCAGCATCAGCCGGTGCGAGACGACCTGCGCCTCGGCCGGGTTTTCCTTCAGCGTCGGCAGGAAATAGGCGGACATACGCATTTAACGGCAATCCCCATTTGGAACACGGAACCCGGAAGGCGAACCGGCGGTGGGCGTGACAATAGGCGATGGCGCCAAGCACTTCAATGGCGGGCGGGCGGTCCCTGGGCCCTGGTTTTGCTAGTTCCCGTAGGCCTTGCGGCAGGCCTTGGCGATGGCCTCGGATTCGGCCGGATCGATGGGCTGGCCGTTGAAGGTGACGCGCCCGTCGGGGGTCACCGCCACCCTGCCGACCTTGGCCTCGCCGGTGTACTTGCCGCCCGCGCCCAGGCCGTACTTCTCGGCCAGGTCGATGCCGATGTCGATGACGGTGGTCTCGTACAGGCGCACCCCCGATCCGCCGTCCAGGTCCGCCGGGGCCACCGGCTTGCCGCGCACGTCCACCCCCGGCCGGTATTCGACCCCCGGGGCCGGATGGTGGCGCACGATGCGGGCACAGGTCTGCTTGGAGACGACGATCGAGGTGCCGCCGTCGGCCGCCGCGGCCGCCGGCACCAGCAGCGCCAGGACGACCGGCGCAAGGCGGCCGAGGAGCCGCCCGGCCCTGTCACGGGGAGATGTCATGGTGGCGAGTCTAGACCATGTGGACCGGCGTTCCCAGGAAATGAAGAGCAGGCGTTCATCGCGCCTTAACATGTGAAGAATCCCGGCCTAAAGTCGTCCCTGACACGGGCGAGGTCAACAGCAACACCGACAAGGACAAGGATGCCCAGATGCTCGAAAGCCTGTTCAAGCTGTCCGAACACAACACCAACGTGCGCACCGAGGTGGTGGCCGGGCTGACCACCTTCCTGACCATGGCCTACATCGTGTTCGTCAACCCCTCGATCCTGAAGGACGCGGGCATGGACCAGGGCGCGGTGTTCGTGGCCACCTGCCTGGCCGCCGCCATCGGCACGGCGATCATGGGCCTGTACGCCAACTATCCCGTGGCCCTGGCGCCCGGCATGGGGCTGAACGCCTACTTCACCTATGGCGTGGTCCTGGGCATGGGGCACACCTGGCAGGTGGCCCTGGGCGCGGTGTTCCTGTCGGGCCTGATCTTCGTCGCCCTCAGCGTCCTGCCGGTGCGCGAATGGATCGTCAACTCCATACCCAAGTCCCTGAAGATGGCCATCTCGGCGGGCATCGGCATGTTCCTGGCCATCATCGGCCTGAAGAACGCGGGCATCGTCGTCGACCACCCGGCCACCCTGGTCACCCTGGGCGACCTGACGGCGGCGCCGGCCATGCTGGCCGGCCTGGGATTCGCCCTGATGGCCGCGCTCAGCGCCCGGCGCGTGCCCGGCGCCATCGTCATCGCCATCCTGGTGGTGACCGTGATCGGCATCCTGACCGGGGTGTCCGACGCCGGCGGCGTGTTCGCCATGCCGCCCAGCATCGCCCCCACCTTCCTGCAGATGGACCTGGCCGGGGCCCTGAACGTGGGCCTGCTGACCATCGTCTTCGCATTCCTGTTCGTGGACCTGTTCGACACCGCCGGAACCCTGGTGGGGGTCGCCCACCAGGCCGGCCTGCTGGACAGCCGCGGCCGCCTGCCGCGCCTGCGCAACGCCCTGCTGGCCGACAGCACGGCGACCCTGGCCGGCGCCGCGCTGGGCACCTCGACCACCACCAGCTACATCGAGAGCACGGCCGGCATCAACGCCGGCGGGCGCACCGGCCTGACGGCGGTGGTGGTGGCGCTGTTCTTCCTCGCCTGCCTGTTCCTGTCGCCGCTGGCCGGCACCATCCCCGCCTACGCCACGGCGCCGGCGCTGGTGTTCGTGGCCTGCCTGATGATGCGCGGCCTGGCCGAGATCGACTGGGACGACATCACCGACGTGGCGCCGGCGGTGATCACCGCCATCTCCATGCCGCTGACCTTCTCGGTCGCCACCGGCATCGGCGTCGGCTTCATCGCCTACACGGCGGTCAAGGTGCTGGCCGGACGGCTCAGCGAGGTGGGCGTGGCGGTGCCGATCCTGGCCCTGGCCTTCATCCTCAAGTTCGCCCTGCTGTAGGAGGCACGCGGCCGCGGCGGCCGGTCAGCGGCCGCCGCGCACCGGGGTGGCGCAGTCCACGCACACCGGGGTGGTGGGGTCCAGTTCCAGTCGTTTGAGGGGGATCTCCTCGCCGCAGGAGACGCAGTAGCCGTACTCGCCGTCCTCGATTCGCTGCAGGGCGGCCTCGATCATGCGGATCTCGTTGTCGCGGCGGCGGCCCGTTTCCAGGGCCATGGCCTGCACCTGCAGGGCATCCATGCGCGACAGGCGGCCGACCGAGGTCTGGTCCAGCTCCACCGGCGCGCGCGACTCGCGGCTGCTTTCGGCCAGCTCCAGCAGCTCCTTGCGCATGGCCACCAGGGTGGCCTTCGCCCTGTTCGGATCGACGCCGGCATCCCGGGTCATGGTGAATCCCGTCCGTGGTCGGTGCGAGAGATTATCATCCCGTAAAAAAACAAAAATTTGAACATATTTCGGAGATTTTGAGTGACTTAGCCGGTCTATTTCGGTATGTTACCGCGCACGAGGAAACCCACTGGGGAACGGCCCAAGTTGGGGAGGAGCACACCAAGCAATCAGAATTATACGGGTTTCGTTTAGCGACGGGACAGACTATGGCAGGCGAGATCGTTTTACGATCTTGCCTTTTTTATTGGCCCGATGGTCGGCCGAGCCCCCAGCAGCCGAGCCCGGGCAGCCGAGCCCGGGCGGCCGCGGCCGCCCGAGACTCCCCCGTTACAGATTCAGCGGTTCGTGGAAGGTGAACAGGTCCGCCTCGATCACGAAATAGGCGATGGTCCAGATCACCGCGGCGATCACCGTGGTGATCGCCATCTTGGTGACGATTCGGGGCTGGCGCGGCGCGCTGGCGGCCTGTCCCTTGGCCACGTCCTCGGCGTCGATGGGGCGGATGCCCCAGGGTAGCACCATGAACAGGACCAGCCACCAGACGACCACATAGACGGCGGCCCCGGTCGCCAGGCCCATCAGGACGCCTGTTCGAGTTCGACCAGGGCGCCGTAGAAGTCCTTGGGATGCAGGAACAGCACGGGATTGCCGTGGGCGCCGATCTTGGGCTCGCCATTGCCCAGCACGCGCGCGCCTTCGGATTTCAGCTTGTCGCGCGCGGCGATGATGTCGTCCACCTCATAGCAGATGTGGTGGATGCCGCCCGCGGCGTTCTTTTCCAGGAACCCGGCAATGGGCGAGTTCTCGCCCAGGGGGTACAGCAACTCGATCTTGGTGTTGGGCAGCTCGACGAAGATCACGGTGACGCCGTGGTCGGGCTCGTCCTGGGGCGCGGAAACCTTGGCCCCCAGGGTGTTGCGATAGGTGGCGGCCGCCGCCTCCAGGTCAGGCACGGCGATGGCCACGTGGTTCAGTCTGCCGATCATAATATTCCCCTCCTTTGCTTCACACCCGGATCAGGTGAACCTTGGTGACCGGGCGCTTGTCATGACTATCGCGGAAAACACGGCGGACGGCAATGCGCACGGCCTCGGCCAGGGCCGCGTCGTCCTTGACCGTGCCGCCCAGCTCGCGCACCGCGGCCCGCGCCGCCCGGGCGGCGGCGTCTAGGGCCGCGTGCTCCCCCTCCTCCACCAGGCCCACGGTGGACAGGTGCGGCTCGCCGACCAGGTCGCCGGCGGCGTTCACGGCCACGGACACGAAGGCGGTGCCGTTGAACAGGGCGCGGCTGCGCTCGCGCACCAGGTCGCCCTGGATCGGCACCACCCGGTTGCCTTCCAGCACCAGGCGTCCGGCGGGCACGTGGTCCACCACCCCCGGCGCGTCCGGGTCCAGGCGCACCATGGCGCCGTTCTCGGCCACCACGGCGTGGCTGACTTGGCAGGTGCGGGCCAGGGCGGCGTGCTCGACCAGGTGGCGCAGCTCGCCGTGCACGGGCACCGACACCCGCGGCCGGGCAAGCTGGTACATGCGGGTCAGTTCGTCCCGCGCCGGATGGCCCGAGACGTGGACGAAATGGTCGCGCGGGGTGACCACCCGGACACCGCGACGGATCAGCATGTTCTGCATTCGGCCGATGGCGTATTCGTTGCCCGGGATCTCGCGCGACGAGAAGATCACCGTGTCGCCGGCCTCCAGGTCCACCCGCGGGTGCTCGCCCGACGCGATGCGGGCCAGGGCCGCGCGCGGCTCGCCCTGGCTGCCGGTGCACACGATCAGGCACTTGTCCCGCGGCAGGTAGCCGGCCATGGACTCGTCCAGGAACGCCGGAATGCCGTCCAGGTAGCCGTTGTCCATGGCCGCCTGGCTGATGCGCTCCAGCGACCGGCCGGCCAGGACCACGTCGCGGTCGTTGGCCTGGGCGGCGCGGGCGATGGTTTCCAGCCGCGCCACGTTGGTGGCGAAGCAGGCCACCGCCACCCGCCCCTCGCATCCGGCGATCAGCTCGGTCAGGCTGGGCAGCAGGTCGGCCTCGGACCCGGAATCGCCGGGCGAGAACACGTTGGTGGAGTCGCAGACGATGGCCAGCACGCCCTCGTCGCCCAGGCGGCGCAGGGCGTCCTCGTCGGCGGCCTCGCCGATCACCGGGTCGGGGTCGAACTTCCAGTCCCCGGTGTGCAGCACCGCGCCGGCCGGGGTGCGGATGGCGATGCCGTTGGGTTCCGGGATGGAATGGGTCAGGGTGATCAGCTCCATGTCGAAGGGGCCGATCGTCATGCGCCCCTTCAGCGGCACCTCGTGGATGGGCACCCGGTCCAGCAGGTCGACTTCGGCCAGCTTGCGGCGCAGCACCGAGGCGGTGAAGGGCGTGGCGTAGACGGGGCATTCCAGGCGCGGCCACAGGTAGGGAACGGCGCCCAGGTGGTCCTCGTGGGCGTGGGTCAGGACCAGCCCCAGCAGGCGGTCGCGGCGTTCCTCGATGAAGGCCGGGTCGGGCATGATCACGTCGATGCCCGGCGCGCCCGAGCCGAAGGTGACCCCCAGGTCGACCATCACCCAGTCCTCGTCGCCGGCGGCGCCGAAGCCGTACAGGTTCAGGTTCATGCCGATCTCGCCGGCGCCCCCCAGGGGCAGGAAGCAGAGTTCCTTCTTGGCCGCGGTCATGGCCTCGCCTTGGCGTTGCGGCGATGGATCTCCACCAGGCCCTTCATGGTCAGGTCCGGGTCCAGGATCTGCAGATGGTCGGTGGAATCGAAGAACAGGGGCGCCAGGCCGCCGGTGGCGATGACCTTGACCCCGTCGCAGGCCATCTCGCCGCAGATGCGGTCGATCAGGCCCTCGATCAGGCCCACGTAGCCCCAGAACACGCCAGACTTCATGGCCTCGACCGTGTTCTTGCCGATCACCCGGTCGGCCTTTTCGACGGCGATGCGCGGCAGCTTGGCGGCGGCCACGTACAGGGCGTCGACACTCAGGTTCACGCCCGGCGCGATGATTCCCCCCACATAGTCGCCGGCGGAGTCGACGATGTCGAAAGTGGTGCTGGTGCCGAAATCCACCACCACCAGGGGACCGCCGTACATCCCGTGGGCGGCGACGGCGTTGACCAGGCGGTCGGCACCGGCCTCCTGCGGCTGGTCCAGCAGCACCTGAATGCCAAGGTCCACGTCCGGCTCGCCGACCACCAGGGGGGTGCAATGGAAGTACTTCTTGCACAGGACCTTCAGCTCGAACAGGGCCTGGGGCACGACGATGGCGATGATGGCGCTGGTCACGTCGGCGGGGACCCGGCCCACCAGGGCCATGAGCTGGGACAGCCACACGGCGTACTCGTCGGCCGTGCGCGTGGCCCGGGTGGAGATGCGCCAGTCGCCGATCTTCTCGCCGTCGTCGAACAGGGCGAACTTGCAGTTGGTGTTGTTGGCGTTGATGGCCAGCAGCATGTCGGCTCTCCGTTTGGCCGGGCTGTCAGTGCCCGGGGGCCAGGTGGGGAAAGAACACGTCCCCGGCGGTGAACTTGCGCAGATCGGCCCCCATCCGCAGCATCAGGGCGCCGTCCCCGTCCAGGTCCTCGAACACGCCGTCGAAGGTGTGACGGTCCAGTCGCACGGTCAAGGGCTGTCCCAGGCCGTGGGCGCGGCGCATCCAGTTGCGGCGGATGGCGGCGAAGCCCATGTTGCGCCACAGCACCATGTTGGCCGAGAAGCGGGCGCACAGGCTTTCCAGCAGGCGCGCCGGGGTCAGACCTTCGGCGCCCTCGCGGGCCAGGTCGGTGGCCGGGAATTCGGTCTCGGCCGGATGGTGGGCCAGGTTGACGCCGATTCCGACCACCAACCAGTCCATGCGGTGCCCGTCCCGGGACGACGATTCCAGCAGGATGCCCGAAACCTTGCGCCCCTCGACCAGCACGTCGTTGGGCCACTTGCAGGTCACGAAAGTGCCGCGCGGCAGGGCCGCGGCAGCGGCCTCGGCCACCGTGTTGCAGGCGATGAACCCCACCTGGGTGGCCGTCGCGACCGTGCAGTCGGGGCGCAGCAGCAGCGAGAGGTAGAGGTTGCCCGGCTCGGACACCCAGGTCCGCTGGCGCCGGCCGTACCCGCCCGTCTGGGCCTTGGCCCAGACCACGGTGCCGTCGGCGGCGCCGGCCGCGGCCAGGCGCTTGGCCTCCTCGTTGGTGCTGTCCACGGTGTCCAGTTCGATCAACCGGTAGTGCCCGGGCAGGTTGACGGGCGTCGACATCTATCCCGCGAACAGGGCCGCGGCGGCGGCCTGGGCCCCGTTGATCACCGGCGCCGGATAGACGAAGAACAGCAGGATGATCAGGCCCGTGCCCAGGACCACCAGGCTGATCTCGCGGCCCACCGGCTGGTCCAGGCTCTCCTCCACGTCGTCGAAGTACATGACCTTGACGATGCGCAGGTAATAGAACGCGGCGACCACGCTGCTGAGCACGCCGATGATGGCCAGGGTGTAGAGCTGGGCGTCGATGGCGGCCAGGAAGATCCACAGCTTGCCGAAGAACCCGGCCAGGGGCGGGATGCCGGCCATGGAGAACATGAACACCGCCAGCCCCAGGGCCAGCAGCGGATGGGTCTTGGACAGGCCGGCCAGGTCCGAGATCTGGGTCACCATCTCGTCGCCGCGGCGCATGGCCAGGATGCAGGCGAAGGCGCCCACGTTCATGAACAGGTAGATGGACATGTAGACCATCACCCCGCGCACCCCGGCGGCGTCGCCCACGGCCAGGCCGATCAGGGCATAGCCCACGTGGCCGATGGAGCTGTAGGCCATCAGCCGCTTGATGTCGTTCTGGGCGATGGCGGCGAAGGCCCCCAGCACCATGGAGGCGATGGACAGCAGCACCACGATCTGCTGCCACTGGGCCACCAGGTCGCCGAACGGCCCGGTCAGCACGCGGATAAAGAGCGCTAGGCCGGCGATCTTGGGGGCCACGGCGAAGAAGGCGGTGACCGGGGTCGGCGCGCCCTCGTACACGTCCGGCGTCCACATGTGGAACGGCACCGCCGAAACCTTGAAGGCGAGGCCGGCGACGATGAACACCAGGCCGAAGATCAGGCCCACGGACGGGGTGTGACCGCCCTGGCCGGCGAACATCTCGGCCAGCACCGAGAAGCTGGTGGTGCCGGTGAAGCCATAGACCATGGAGCTGCCGTACAGCAGCATGCCCGAGGCCACGGAGCCCAGCACGAAATACTTGAGGCCGGCCTCGGTGGAACGCAGGGTCTCGCGCTGGAAGGCGGCGATGATGTACAGCGACAGGCTCTGGATCTCCAGGCCCAGGTACAGCGAGATCAGGTCGTTGGCCGAGATCATCATCATCATGCCGATGACCGCGAACAGCACCAGCACCGGATACTCGAAGCGGGCGATGCCCTGGCGCTTCAGGTAGTCGCCGCTGACCACCAGGGTCAGGCCCGAGCCGATCAGCACCAGCACCTTGAAGAAGCTGGCGAAGGGGTCGACCACGAACAGCCCGCCGAAGGCGTACAGCGACGCCTCGCCGGTGCCGCCCACCATGGCCACCAGCAGAACCGCCAGCACCAGCATGGTCACCGCCACCAGGCCGATGTTGCGCGCCGTGTTGGCCTCCTCGGCGGCGTTGGGGGATTTCTGGAACACCCCGAACATCAGCAGCACCATGGCGGCGCAGGCCAGGAAGATCTCCGGCAGGGCCGGAACCAGATTGGGAACTTCAGCCAGGGGCATTTGCTCCGGTACTCCTCTGCCTCGCTAGTTGGCGGCCACGGCCAGGGTTTCGGCCGCGGCGCGGGCGGCCTCGAAGTTCTTCAGCAGGTCGGCGACGGACACGTGCATGACGTCCAGGAACGACGACGGGTAGACGCCCATCCACAGCACCAGCACCACCAGCGGCGCGAACACGGCCATCTCGCGCGGGCTCATGTCGGCGATCTTCATCAGGCTTTCCTTGGTCAGCTTGCCGAAGATCACGCGCCGGTACAGGAACAGCATGTAGACGGCGCCCAGGATCACGCCGGTGGCGGTAAAGAGCGCGACCCAGGAATTGGCCTGGAACGCGCCGACCAGGACCAGGAACTCGCCCACGAACCCGCCGGTGCCGGGCAGCCCCACCGAGGCCAGCATGAACAGCATGAAGATCAGGGAATAGGCCGGCATGCGGTGCACCAGGCCGCCGTAGGCGGCGATCTCGCGCGAGTGCATGCGGTCGTAGACCACGCCGACGACCAGGAACAGGGCCGCCGAGACCACGCCGTGGCTCAGCATCTGGTAGATGGCGCCCTCGATGCCCTGCACGGTCAGGGTGAAGGCGCCCACGGTGACGAAGCCCATGTGCGCCACCGAGGAATAGGCGATCAGCTTCTTCATGTCCTCCTGGGCCAGGGCCACCAACGAGGTGTAGATCACGGCGACGATGCTGAGCGTATAGATCAGCGGCGTGAACATCACCGTGGCCTCGGGGAACATGGGCAGCGAGAAGCGCAGGAAGCCGTAGCCGCCGAACTTGAGCAGCACGCCGGCCAGGATCACCGAGCCGGCCGTCGGCGCCTCGACGTGGGCGTCGGGCAGCCAGGTGTGCACCGGCCACATGGGCACCTTGACGGCGAAGGAGGCGAAGAAGGCCAGCCACAGCCAGGGCTGCATGGCCACCGGGAAGGCGTGCTTCATCAGCGCCGGAACGTCGGTGGTGCCGGCGTCGAAGTACATGGCCAGCATGGCCAGCAGCATCAGCACCGACCCGGCCAGGGTGTAGAGGAAGAACTTGAACGCCGAGTAGACCCGCCGCGGCCCGCCCCACACGCCGATGATCAGGAACATGGGCAGCAGGACGCCTTCGAAGAAGATGTAGAACAGCACCATGTCCAGGGCGCAGAACATGCCCACCATCATGGTTTCCATGACCAGGAAGGCGATCATGTACTCCTTGACCCGGTCCTTGATGCTGTCCCAACTGGCCAGCACGCAGACCGGGGTCAGCAAGGTGGTCAGCAGCACGAACAGCATCGAGATGCCGTCCACCCCCATGTGGTAGGTGACGTTGAACACCGGCATCCACTCGGCCTTCTCCTCGAACTGGAAGGCGGCGGTGGCGGTGTCGAAGTTGAACCACAGCACCAGGGACAGCAGGAAGTTCACGCCCGACGTCCACAGGGCGACGCTGCGCGCGTTCTGGGCCACCACGGTGGCATCGCCGCGCACGGCCATGATGAACAGCGCGCCCACCAGCGGCAGGAAGGTGATCAGCGACAGGATGGGAAAGTGGGTCATCGCCGATTACCCCGCGTGGCTCAACAGGTACCAGGTGATCAATACGACCACCCCGATCAACATGGCGAAGGCGTAGTGGTACACGAAGCCCGACTGCAGCCGCCCGGCGCGGCGGGCGATGCCGCGGGTGGCGGCGGCGATGCCGTCGGGCCCGACGCCGTCGATCAGCGCCCCGTCGCCCGCCTTCCAGAACCCGCGGCCCAGGACGAAGGCCGGACGCACGAACAGGGCGTCGTACAGCTCGTCGAAGTACCACTTGTTCAGCAGGAAGCGGTAGGTGCCCTGGAAGAAGTTGGCCAGGGCGCCGGGGATGGACGGGACCGCCACGTAGAACACGAAGGACAGGATCAGCCCGCCGAACCCAACCACGATCGGCGCCAGCTTGACCCAGGTCGGCACGTGGTGGGCGTGCTCCAGGGCCGGATGCTTGTCCAGCACCAGGATCGAGTTGCCCCAGAAGGCCACCGTGTCGTGGCCGACGAAGTAGGCGTAACCCAGGAACCCGGCGGCCACCGCGCCCGCGGCCAGCACCAGCAGCGGCGCGATCATGATCATGGGTGACTCGTGGACGTGGGCCATCACCTTCTCGTCGGCGCGCGGCTGGCCGTGGAAGGTCATGAAGATCAGCCGGCCCGAGTAGAAGGCGGTCAGGAACGCCGCCAGGACGCCGAGCCAGAAGGCGTAGGCGCCGACCCCGCTGTGGGCGGCGTAGGCGGCCTCCAGGATCACGTCCTTGGAATAGAAGCCGGCGAAGCCCAGGTTCAGGCCCGGGATGCCCAGGCCCATCAGGGCGATGGAGCCGATCCACATCAGGGCGTAGGTCACCGGGATGGACTTCCAGATGCCGCCCATGCGGCGCATGTCCTGCTCGTCCGACATGGCGTGGATCACCGAGCCGGCACCCAGGAACAGCAGCGCCTTGAAGAAGCCGTGGGTCATCAGGTGGAAGATGCCGGCGGAATAGGCCGACACGCCGCAGGCGAAGAACATGTAGCCGAGCTGCGAGCAGGTGGAGTACGCGATCACCCGCTTGATGTCGTTCTGCACGCAGCCCACCGTGGCGGCGAAGATGGCCGTCGAGGCGCCGACGATGGTGACCACGGCCAGGGCCGTATCCGAGAACTCGAACAGGGGCGACAGGCGCGCCACCATGAAGATGCCGGCGGTGACCATGGTGGCGGCGTGGATCAGGGCCGAGACCGGGGTCGGGCCCTCCATGGCGTCGGGCAGCCAGGTGTGCAGGCCCAGTTGCGCCGACTTGCCCATGGCGCCCACGAACAGCAGCAGGCAGGCCACGGTCAGGGCGTGGAACTCGCCGCCGAAGACCTGGATGGTGGCGTCGGCCTTGTCCGGCGCGGCGGCGAAGATGGTGTCGAAGCTGACCGACTGGAACATCACGAACACGGTGAAGATGCCCAGCGCGAAGCCGAAGTCGCCGACCCGGTTGACCACGAAGGCCTTGATGGCGGCGGCGTTGGCCGACGGCTTGTCGTACCAGAACCCGATCAGCAGGTACGACGCCAGGCCCACCCCCTCCCAGCCGAAGAACAGCTGGATCAGGTTGTCGGCGGTCACCAGCATCAGCATGAAGAAGGTGAACAGGCTGAGGTAGGACTGGAACCGCGGGATCGAGCGGTCGTGGTGCATGTAGCCGTGGGAGTAGACGTGGACCATGGCCGAGACCGTGGTCACCACGATCATCATCACCGCCGTCAGGCTGTCCACGCGCAGGGCCCAGGACACCTCCAGCGCGCCCGAATCGATCCAGGTGAACAGATCGACGGTGCGGGCGTTGCCGCCCATGGTGACGTCGAAGAAGATGATCCAGGCCAGCACCGTCGACAGCAGCAGCGGCCCCGAGGTCAGCCACTGCGCCGCCGTGTCATAGCGGTGGCGACGCTCCTTCTCCTCCACCGGCGGCGCCAGGAAGGTCAGGACGCCGGCGGCGGCGGACCCCAGCAGCGGCAGGAAAACGGCGGCGAAATACAGCATCCTGCCCCTACCCCTTCATCACGTTGATGTCTTCCACGGCGATCGAGCCGCGGTTGCGGAAATAGACCACCAGGATGGCCAGGCCGATGGACGCCTCGGCGGCGGCTACGGTCAGCACGAACATGGTGAACACCTGCCCCACCAGGTCGTGCAGTTCCATGGAGAAGGCCACCAGGTTGATGTTCACGGCCAGCAGCATCAGCTCCACCGACATCAGGATCACGATCACGTTCTTGCGGTTCAGGAAGATCCCGAAGATGCCCAGCGTGAACAGGATCGCGGCCACGGTCAGGTAGTGGGAAAGCCCGATCTCCAGCATCAGATGCCCCTCCCCGGCTCGATCTTGCGCACCTCGATGGAATCCTCGGGGCCGCGGCGGACCTGGTCGCTGATGCGCTGCTTGCGCACCCCCGGCCGCTTGCGGTGGGTCAGCACGATGGCCCCGATCATGGCCACCAGCAGGACCACCCCGGCGGCCTGGAACAGGTACAGGTAGTGGGTGTAGATCAGCTCGCCCAGGGCCTGGGTATTGGTCATCTGCTCGGGCACCGGCGCCGCGGCGTGGACGCCGGTCTCGGCCGCCAGATGATGGCCGCCCAGCACGGCGATCAGCTCGACCAGCAGGATCAGGCCGACCAGGGCGCCGATGGGCATGTACTGCAGGAAGCCCTGGCGCAGCTCGACGAAGTTGATGTCCAGCATCATGACCACGAACAGGAACAGCACCGCGACCGCGCCGACGTAGACCACGACCAGGATCATGGCCAGGAACTCGGCCCCCATCAGCACGAACAGGCCGGCCGAGTTGAAGAAGGCCAGGATCAGGAACAGCACCGAATGCACGGGGTTGCGCGCCGAGATGACCATCACTGCGGACGCAATGGTGATGCAGGCGAACAGGTAGAAGGCCAGTCCCTGGATCATGCGTGGTTCCCCTGTTGCGTCATCTTCCCTGTCGTCCCCATATCCGTTTCCCCCGCCGGCGCCTCAGCGGTAGGGCGCGTCGGCGGCCAGGCGCTCGCCGATCTCGGTCTCCCACCGCTCGCCGTTGGCCAGCAGCTTCTGCTTGTCGTACAGCAGCTCCTCGCGGGTCTCGGTGGAATACTCGAAGTTCGGGCCCTCGACGATGGCGTCCACCGGGCAGGCCTCCTGGCAGAAGCCGCAGTAGATGCACTTGGTCATGTCGATGTCGTAGCGCGACGTGCGGCGGCTGCCGTCGGTGCGCGGCTCGCCCTCGATGGTGATGGCCTGGGCCGGGCAGATGGCCTCGCACAGCTTGCACGAGATGCACCGCTCCTCGCCGTTGGGATAGCGGCGCAGGGCATGCTCGCCGCGGAACCGCGGACTCAGCGGCCCCTTCTCGTAGGGGTAGTTGATCGTCACCTTGGGGCGGAACATGTAGCGCAGGGTCAGGGCCATGCCGCTGACCAGCTCGCCCAGGAAGATCGTCCGCGCCGTCCGGCTCATCAGTCCCATATCGCGTCTCCCCTTCCCGTCCCGCTCACCCGGCCGACCCGGGCGCCAGGCCGAAGGCCATCAGCACGCCCGACACCACCACCACCGCCGCCAGGGACACCGGCAGGAACACCTTCCATCCCAGGCGCATCAGCTGGTCGTAGCGGTAGCGCGGGAAGGTGGCCCGCACCCACAGGAACACGAACAGCACGGCGGCGATCTTCAGCGCGAACCACACCGGCCCCGGCACCCAGGTGAACGGAATGATGTCCATGGGCGGCAGCCAGCCGCCCAGGAACAGGATGGTGGTCAGGCTGGCCATCAGGATCATGTTGGCGTACTCGCCCAGGAAGAACAGGGCGAACGGCATGGCCGAGTATTCGACGTTGAACCCGGTCACCAGCTCGGCCTCGGCCTCGGGCAGGTCGAAGGGGTGGCGGTTGGTCTCGGCCAGGGTCGAGATGAAGAAGATCACCGCCATGGGCAGCAGCGGGATCACGAACCACACCGACTTCTGGGCCATGACGATGTCGGTCAGGTTCAGGGACCCCACGCACAGCAGCACGGTGATGATGACGAAGCCCATGGAGACCTCGTAGGACACCATCTGCGCCGCCGAGCGCAGCCCGCCCAGGAACGAGTACTTGGAGTTGCCGGCCCAGCCGGCCATCAGGATGCCGTACACGCCAAGGCTGGAAATGGCGAACAGGTACAGCACGCCGACGTTGATGTCGGCCAGCACCACGCCCTCGCCGAACGGAATCACCGCCCAGCCGATCAGCGCCAGGATGAAGGTCAGGCAGGGCGCCAGGATGAACACCCCCCGGTTGGCCCGGGTCGGGATGATGGTTTCCTTCAGGAACAGCTTCAAACCGTCGGCGATGGGCTGCAGCAGGCCGAACGGGCCGACCACGTTGGGCCCCTTGCGCAGGTGCATGGCGCCGATCACCTTGCGCTCGGCATAGGTCAGATAGGCCACGCCCAGCAGCACCGGCACCACGATCAGCACGATCTTGATGATGATCCACAGGACCGGCCACAGGTAGGCGTTCCAGAACTCCAGGAATTCAGCCATCGGTGCCGGTCCTCGCCTGCTCGCCGCCCAGGAAGGTCGCCGTGCACTCGGCCATGGTCGGCGACGCGCGGCTGATGGGGTCGGTCATGTAGTAGTTGGTGATCGGCGAGGCCAGCGGCGCCGGGTCGATGTCGCCGGCGGTGCCGAAGTCACCCCACGGGGCGGCGGTCACCTCGTCGACCGCCTCCACCAGGTGCGGCGCCACCTCGCCCATGCGGGCGCGCAGTTGCGCCAGGGTGTCGTAGGGCAGCTTGTGGCCCAGGGCCTCGGACAGGGCGCGGACGACGGCCCAGTCCTCGCGCGCCTCGCCGGGCGGGAACACGGCGCGCTGGGCGCGCTGGGCCCGGCCCTCGGTGTTGACGTAGGTGGCGTCCTTCTCGGTATAGGCGGCGCCGGGCAGGATCACGTCGGCGCGGTGCGCGCCGGCGTCGCCGTGGTGGCCCTGGTAGACCACGAAGGCGCCGCCCAGGCGGTCCATGTCGATCCCGTCGGCGTCCAGCAGGTAGACCAGCGACACCTCGCCCTTGCCGGCGCCGTCCAGGATGGCGGCGGTGTCGCGGCCGCCCTCGCCGGGCACGAATCCCAGGTCCAGGCCGCCCACCCGCGCCGCCGCCGTGTGCAGCACGTTGAAGCCGTTCCAGCCGTCGCCGACCATGCCCGTGGCCTCGGCGATCTGGCGCGCCAGGGCCAGGATGGCGGCGCCGTCGGGCCGGGTCAGGGCGCCCTGCCCCAGGATCAGCATGGGCCGCGCCGCGTCCTTCAGGACCTTGGCGAAGTCGTGCGACCCGTCGGCGATCTGGCGCAGCACCGTGGGGTCGTCGCCCAGGTGGTCGTAGCGGTAGGTCAGGTCGGCGGCGGGCCCCACCGCGGCGATGGGGAACCGGCCCATCTGGTAGCGCTTGCGGATGCGCGCGTTCAGCACCGGCGCCTCCAGGCGCGGATTGGTGCCGATCAGCAGGCAGGCGTCGGCCTCCTCGATGCCGGCGATGGTGGTGTTGAACAGGTACCCGGCGCGGCACGACGGGTCCAGCGCGGCGCCGTCCTGGCGGCAGTCGAAGCTGGTGACCCCGACCTTGGAGAACAGGTCCTTCAGCGCCGTCATGGACTCGCAGTCCGCCTGGTCGCCGGCGATGACCGCCATGGCCGAGCCCTCGGCCGGGCCGACCTTCTCCTTGATGGCGGCGAAGGCCTCGGCCCACGAGGCCGGGCGCAGCTTGCCGTCGCGGCGCACGTAGGGGCGGTCCAGGCGCTGGCGCTTGAGGCCGTCGCAGGCGAAGCGCGAGCGGTCGCCCAGCCACTCCTCGTTCACGTCCTCGTTCAGGCGCGGCATGATGCGCATCACCTCGGTCCCGCGGGAATCGATGCGGATGTTGGAACCAACGGCGTCCATGGCGTCGATGGATTCGGTCTTGCGCAGTTCCCAGGACCGGGCCGAGAAGGCGAACGGCCGGTTGGTCAGGGCGCCCACTGGGCACAGGTCGATGATGTTGCCCGACAGCTCCGAGGTCAGGGCCTTCTCCACATAGGTGCCGACCTCGGTGTTCTCGCCGCGCGCGGTGGCGCCCAGCTCGGGCACGCCGGCCACCTCGGTGATGAAGCGGATGCAGCGCGTGCAGTGGATGCAGCGGGTCATCTCGGTCTTCACCAGCGGGCCCAGGTACTTGTCTTTGACCGCGCGCTTGTTCTCGTGGTAACGGCCGCGGTCCATGCCATAGGCCATGGCCTGGTCCTGCAGGTCGCACTCGCCGCCCTGGTCGCAGATGGGGCAGTCCAGCGGATGGTTGATCAGCAGGAACTCCATCACGCCCTTGCGCATCTGGCGCACCTTGTCGCTGTCGGTGCGGATCACCATGCCGTCGGCCACGGGCATGGCGCAGGACGCCACCGGCTTGGGCGCGCGCTCCATCTCGACCAGGCACATGCGGCAGTTGCCGGCGATGGAAAGGCGTTCGTGGAAGCAGAAGCGGGGGATCTCGATCCCGATCTGCTCGCAGGCCTGCAGGACCGTCAGTCCGGCGTCGACCTCGACTTCCCTGCCGTTGATCGTCAGCTTCGGCATCTTGCGTCCCTCACGCCGCCTGCTCGGCGCCCCCCTTGTTGTACTCCTCGATCCGCTTCTCGATCTCGGGCCGGAAATGGCGGATCAGCCCCTGGATCGGCCAGGCCGCGGCGTCGCCCAGGGCACAGATGGTGTGGCCCTCGATCTGGCGCGTGACCTCGTCCAGCAGGTCGATTTCGGCCACCGTGGCGTTGCCAACGGCCATGCGCTCCATCATGCGCATCAGCCAGCCGGTGCCCTCGCGGCAGGGCGTGCACTGGCCGCAGCTCTCGTGCTTGTAGAAGGCCGCCAGGCGGGCGATGGCGCGGACGATGTCGGTCGACCGGTCCATGACGATGACCGCCGCCGTGCCCAGGCCCGAACCGGCCTCCTTCAGGCTGTCGAAGTCCATCAGCACCGAGGTGCAGGCGGCGCGCGGCAGCACCGGTGTGGACGAGCCGCCGGGGATCACGCCCAGCAGGTTGTCCCAGCCGCCGATGACGCCGCCGGCGTGCTTCTCGATCAGCTCCTTGAGGGGGACGCTCATCTCCTCCTCGACGGTGCAGGGGTTGTTCACGTGGCCCGAGATGTTGAACAGCTTGGTGCCCGTGTTGTTGGGCCGGCCCAGGGCGGCGAACCAGTCGGCGCCGCGGCGCAGGATGGTCGGGCAGACGGAAATGGATTCCACGTTGTTGACCGTGGTCGGGCAGCCGTACAGGCCCACGTTGGCCGGGAACGGCGGCTTCAGGCGCGGCTGGCCCTTCTTGCCCTCCAGGCTCTCGATCAGGGCGCTCTCCTCGCCGCAGATGTAGGCGCCGGCGCCGCGGTGGACGTAGAAGTCGAACTTGTACCCGGTGCCGCAGGCGTCGTCGCCGATCAGGCCGGCGGCATAGGCCTCGTCCACGGCCCGCTGCAGGGCCTCGGCCTCGCGGAAGAACTCGCCGCGCACGTAGCAATAGGCGGCATGGGCGCCGATGCCGACGCTGGCCAGCAGCGCCCCCTCGACCAGCTTGTGGGGTTCGTGGCGCAGGATGTCGCGGTCCTTGCAGGTGCCGGGCTCGCCCTCGTCGGCGTTGATCACCAGGTAGCTGGGCCGCGGCGATTCCTTGGGCATGAAGGACCACTTCATGCCGGTGCCGAAGCCGGCGCCGCCGCGCCCGCGCAGGCCCGACCCCTTGATCGCGCCGACGATCTCGTCGCGCCCCTTGAGGATCAGCTCCTTGGTGCCGTCCCAGTCGCCGCGCGCCCGGGCCCCGTCCAGGAACGGGTCGTGCAGGCCGTAGATGTTGGTGAAGATGCGGTCCTTGTCGCGCAGCATCAGGCGTCTCCCCCCTTGGCCGACGAACCCAGGTCCGTCAGGCTGGTCAGCCCGCCCGCCGGCTCGCTCGACGTGCGCCCGGCCTGCGACCCGGTCTTGGGCGTGTCGCCGGCCTTCAACTCGTCGAGGATGCGCGCCGTGCTGTCGGCGTCCAGGTCCTCGTAGTAGTCGTCGCCGATCTGCATCATGGGGGCGTTGACGCAGGCGCCCAGGCATTCCACCTCGCTGAGCGTGAACATGCCGTCCTCGGTGGTCTGGCCCTTGCCGACGCCCAGGTTCTTGGAGCAGGCCTTCATCACCGCGTCCGAGCCGCGCAGCCAGCACGGCAGGTTGGTGCACACCTGGACGTGGTGTTTGCCCACCGGCTTCAGGTTGTACATGGTGTAGAAGGTGGCCACCTCGTAGACCTGGATGGCCGGCATGTCCAGGTACTCGGCCACATAGTCCATGGCCGCGCGCGGCAGCCAGCCGTCGTTCTGCCGCTGCGCCAGGTCCAGCAGCGGCATCACGGCGCTGTCCTGGCGGTCGGCCGGGTACTTGGCGCAGACGGCCTCGGCGGCCTTGCGCGTTTCCTCGGTGAAGGCGAAGGTGGCCGGCTGCTCCACGGCGCCCGCGTCGGTTTGCTCGCTCATCGGTCGATCTCTCCGAAGACGATGTCCAGGGAACCCAGGTTGGCCACCACGTCGGCCAGCATGTGCCCCTTGCACATGAAGTCCATGGCCTGCAGGTGGGCGAATCCGGGAGCGCGGATCTTGCAGCGGTAGGGCTTGTTGGTGCCGTCCGACACCAGGTACACGGCGAACTCGCCCTTGGGCGCCTCGACCGCCGTGTAGGTCTCGCCGGCGGGCACGTGATAGCCCTCGGTGTAGAGCTTGAAGTGGTGGATCAGGGCTTCCATGGACTGCTTCATCTCGGCCCGCCGGGGCGGCGAGATCTTGCGGTCGTCGACCCGGACCGGTCCGGGAGGCATCTGTTCCAGGCACTGCTTGACGATGCGGATGGCCTCGCGCATCTCGTAGATGCGCACCAGATAGCGGTCGTAGCAGTCGCCGTTCTTGCCCACCGGGACGTCGAAATCCATCTTGGCGTAGACGTCGTAGGGTTGCGCCTTGCGCAGGTCCCACGGCACGCCCGAGGCGCGCAGGTTGGGGCCGCTGAAGCCCCAGTCGTAGCACTGCTCGGCGGTCATGACGCCGATGTCCACGCTGCGCTGCTTGAAGATGCGGTTCTCGGTCAGCAGGCCTTCCAGGTCGTCGATCACCTGGGGAAACCGTTCGGCCCAGGCATAGATGTCGTCGCCCAGCCCCGCGGGCATGTCATAGGAAACGCCGCCGGGCCGGAAATAGGCCATGTGCAGGCGCGCGCCGCAGACCCGCTCGAAGAACTCCATCAACAGCTCGCGCTCCTCCACCGCCCACAGCATGGGGGTCATGGCGCCGATGTCCATGGCGTAGGCGGAGACGTTGAAGGAGTGGTTGGCCAGCCGCCCCAGCTCGGCGAACAGCACGCGCAGGTACTGGCCGCGCTGCGGCACCTCGCAGCCCAACAGCTTCTCGGTGGCCAGGGCGAAGGCGTGCTCCTGGTTCTGCGGCGAGACGTAGTCCAGGCGGTCGAAATAGGGCACCGCCTGCAGGTAGTTCTTGTACTCGATCAGCTTCTCGGTGCCGCGGTGCAGCAGGCCGACGTGGGGGTCGGCGCGCTCGATGATCTCGCCGTCCATCTCCAGCACCATGCGCAGCACGCCATGGGCCGAGGGGTGCTGCGGACCGAAGTTCAGGGTCAGGTTCTTGATCTGGGTCTCGGCCATCAGGCACCCTCCCCCTTATCGCCCTCCGCCGGTTCGGCGGTGGCCTTCTCGTCGCCGGGCAGCATGCCCTCCCACGGGCTCAGGAAGTCGAAGCTGCGGAACTCCTGGGTCAGCTTCACGGGCTCGTAGACCACCCGCTTCTGTTCGTCGTCGTAGCGCACCTCGACATAGCCGGTCAGGGGGAAGTCCTTGCGTAGGGGATGCCCCTCGAAGCCGTAGTCGGTCATGATCCGGCGCAGGTCCGGGTTGTCGGCGAACAGCACGCCGAACAGGTCCCACACCTCGCGCTCGTACCAGCCGGCGGCGCTGTAGACGCTGACGATGGACGGCACGGGATGCACGTCGTCGGTGGCCACCTTGAGGCGGATGCGCCGGTTCTGCACCAGGCTCAGCAGGTTGTAGATGACGTCGAACCGCTCGTCGCGCTCGGGCAGGTCGACGCCGCAGATGTCCACCACCTGCTTGAACTGGCAGTTCACGTCGTCGCGCAGGAACATGGCCACCTTGACCAGGTTGTCGCGCCGCACGCGGACCATCAGTTCGTCGTGGCGGACCTCGAAATCGATCACCTCCTGCGACAATGCCGCCGAGATGTATTCGCCGAGATCTAGTAGGGCCTGGTCCATGTCGCCTCGGATGCCTCTGTCACGGTAAGGTCGCGGCGCCTAGCGCCACAGGGTGCCCGTTCGCCGGATCTTCTTCTGCAGTTGCATGACCCCGTAGACCAGGGCCTCGGCCGTGGGCGGGCAGCCGGGGACGTAGACGTCCACCGGCACCACGCGGTCACAGCCGCGCACAACCGAATAGGAGTAGTGGTAGTAGCCGCCGCCGTTGGCGCAGGAGCCCATGGAGATGACGTAGCGCGGCTCGGCCATCTGGTCGTAGATCTTGCGGAACGCCGGCGCCATCTTGTTGGTGAGCGTGCCGGCGACGATGATCAGGTCGGCCTGGCGCGGGCTGGGCCGCGGCACTACGCCGAAACGGTCCAGGTCGTAGCGGCTGCAATAGGCGTGGATCATCTCCACGGCGCAGCAGGCCAGACCGAAGGTCATGGGCCACATGGACCCGGTGCGGGCCCAGTTGACCACCTTGTCCAGCTGGGCCACCACGAACCCCTTCTCCTTCAGGGATTCGGTCACCTGATACAGGACCGCGTCCTGCTCGGCGCCGGGCGCCAGCGGCGCGCCGCCGGAGGTCGGATCTACTCCCATTCCAGCGCCCCCTTCTTCCATTCATAGACGAAACCGATGGTCAGGATCCCCAGGAAGACCATCATGGACCAGAAACCGAAGGCGCCCAGCTTGCCCAGGGACACGGCCCAGGGGAACAGGAAGGCGACCTCCAGGTCGAAGATGATGAACAGGATGGCGACCAGGTAGAAGCGCACGTCGAACTTCATGCGCGCGTCCTCGAAGGCGTCGAAGCCGCACTCGTAGGCCGAGTTCTTTTCCGGGTCCGGACGCTGCCGCGCAACGAGCACCGAGGCCCCCACCGCAATTCCCGCGACCGCAATGGCGATGCCCAGGAAGATCAGGATGGGAAGGTACTCTAAAAGCAGCGCGTCCATGGCTTCATCCCTTCGGGCGCGGTCTTGCCGCCGGTGTGGAACCCAAGTCGCGGGGGAGGGAATGGCGGGAGTGACGGGACTTGAACCCGCGGCCTCTGGCGTGACAGGCCAGCGCTCTAACCAACTGAGCTACACCCCCGAAATCCTGGGCTTTCCAAGAATGGGCATGGTGTACCTCTCCCATTGGGGGGTGTCAACCAAATTGGCCGTGAATGGGGCAATTCCCAACCACTTTTTTTGTGCATTGCGAAATTCCCCCTGTCCGGACTCGAACAGGACCACCCAAGCCTTTGGAAACATGCCCCGATTCGCCGTCACCAGACGCCGAACAGGTACCCCCTTTTGTGCGCCGTGCCGGTCCTTTGCTCGATCTGGGCGTCCGAGATTCCGACCCGGTGGCGGCGCAGGCGCAGCCACTCGAACAGCATGTCGGAAAGCTCCGCCCGGCGCCCCGCCCGGGCCGGATCGGCGCCCAGGTCGACCTGCTCGCGGGGGTCGTCGCGCAGGTTGAAAAGCTGCGGCGGATAGCGCTCGTAACGGACCAGTTTCCAGTCCGCCGTGCGCACCATGAAGGCCCGCGCCTCGTTGGGCGACAGCCCCAGGGCGGTGCGCGCCGCGCGCGACGAGAAATCGGATTCGCTGAACACCGCCGGGCGCCAGTCCGCCGGCACGTCGCCGCGCAGCAGGGGCAGCAGCGACCGGCCCTCCATCAGGTGCGGCTGCACCTGGCCGCCCACGGCCTCGACGAAGGTGGGCACCAGGTCGATGGATTCCACCAGGTCGTCCACCACCGTGCCGGCGCGGGCGCGGCCGGCGTCGCTGGGGTCATACACGATCAGGGGGATGCGCACCGATTCCTCGTGGAACAGGTCCTTCTCGCCCAGCCAGTGGTCGCCCAGGTAGTCGCCGTGGTCGCTGGTGAACACGATCAGGGTGTCGTCCAGGCGGCCGCGCGCCTCCAGGAACGCAAACAGCCGTCCCATGTGGTCGTCAATCTGCCGGGTCAGGCCCATGTAGGTGGGGATCACCGTGTGCCGCACCTCGTCGCGGGCGAAGCACTGGCTCTCGCCGTGCTCCATGAAGGCGGCGATCACCGGGTGCGGCGTTGCCCGTTCGTCATCGGTGCGGTTGGCGGCGATCACCTCCTGGGGTCCGTACATGTCGTGGTACGGCGCCGGCGCCATGTAGGGCCAGTGCGGCTTGATGTAGCTGAGGTGCAGGCACCAGGGGTCCTCGCCCGCCTCGTCGATGAAGGCCATGGCCCGGTCGGTCATGTAGGCCGTTTCCGAATGCTCCTCGGCGACCCGCGCCGGCAGGCGGGCGTTGCGCATGTACCAGCCGCTCAGGACTTCGCCGTCCGGGCCAGCGGCGGCGTTGGCGTACTCGTGCCAGGGGTTGTCGCCGGCGTAGCCCCGGGCCCGCAGGTAGGCGTTGTAGGCCAGGTTGGGGTCGACCGCCTGGTCCGGGTGCAGGCCGTCGTCGCGTTCGTAGGGCTCGAACCCGCACTCGCGGATGAACACGCCCAGCGACGACGTGGGGTCGATGCCCAGGCGCTGCATCGAGGCCGTGTCGGCGACCATGTGGGTCTTGCCCACAAGGGTGGTGCGCAGGCCCAGCGGCTTGAGGAAGTCGCCCATGGTGCGCTCGTCCACGCGCAGGGGGTAGTTGTTGTAGGACGCGCCGTGGCAGATGACGTAGCGGCCGGTGTAGAACGACATGCGCGACGGACCGCACACCGGGGCCTGCACATAGGCCCGGGTGAACCTGACCCCGCGCGCCGCCAGGCCGTCCAGGTGCGGCGTGTGCAGGTGCGGATGCCCCTCGCACGACAGGTAGTCGGCCCGCAACTGGTCGGCCATGATGAAGAGGATGTTCTTGACGTCTGCCATGGAGTCCTTCTTTGTCAGTCGGGGCGGGGACCTTTGCCCCCGCCCCTTCCCGCCGATCCGGCGGGTTATTGCGGAGACATCGCCTTTTCGGGAATGGTCAGGCCGATCTCCTTATAGTACCTGGCGGCGCCCGGGTGCAGGGGGATGTTGATCTGGGTGAAGGCGTTCTCGACCTTCAGGTTGCGCAGCCACGGCGCGTCGCCCTCCATGGTCGGCACCTTGGTCCAGAATGCCTTGACCATGTTGTAGGCGGCTTCGTCCGACAGGTGCTTGCCGGCGCCGATGCCGACCCACGAGGCAACGCTCTTGGCGCCCTCGGTGTTGACCTGGTTCTTGCCATAGACGCCGGCGGGGATGGTCCCCTCGCCGCCGCCGGGCCGGTCGATCAGCTTGCGCACGGCCGGGTTCTTCAGGTCGGCGTCGCTGAGCCCCAGAATGCGGATCTTGTTGGTCAGGGCGACCTGGCTGATCACCGGGCTGGGCGCATTGGTGGGGTTGCAGTACACGTCCAGCTGCTTGTCCTGGAAGGCCTGGCTGGCGGCGCCCCAGCCCATCTTGACGGCCTTGTAGTCCTTGCCTTCCTCATACCCGGTGACGGCCTTGATCAGGCCGGCGGTGACCCGCGACGCGGCGCCCGTGGGCGGGCCCAGGAACACGGTCTTGCCCTTGATGTCCTTCATGTCCTGGATGCCCGAGTCGGCGTAGACCACGAAGTGGTAGATGCCGATGGGGAAGTTGAACAGGGTGCGCAGGTTCTTGGCCAGCTCGGGGGCGTTGTCCATCTTCTGGTACATGGCCTTCTTGCCCATCATGAAGGTGTGCACCAGGGGCGAGGACATGAACAGGTCGATCTTGCCCTCGGCCGCCTGCACCGCGTGCTTGGTGGCGGCGCCGGTGGCGTTGACCTGGACCTCCAGGTCGGGAACGCTCTGGTTGACGATGTTGGCGAAGGTCGACATCACCAGGTAGGGCGAGCTGCCCGGTCCCAGGGTCGACAGCTTGACGAACTCCTTGGCCTGGGCCGCGGCCCCGGCCGCCACCAGGCCGGCCGCCAGGACGGCGGCGAGCAACGTGCGTTTTCTCTCCATGGTGATCCTCCCTAGGTTTGACTGAATCGTTTGCGCAGGACCGGCCGCCACTCGTAACCCACCAGCAGCAGCCCGAGAACCAGGGCGGCGGCCTGCAACGCCGCACCCTCCAACAGCAGGGACGTGCCCAACACCAGGCGCAGGACCCGCCACGGCGGCGCCAGGTGCTCGCGCTCGAACCCGGCCAGGCCCGTGGTCAGCAGCCAGATGGCCAGGGCCAGGCGGACACAGATCCAGACGAAGGCCGCCGGCTCGAACTGCAAGACCAGGGACAGGGACGGGTTGTAGACCAGCACGAACGGCACGATGAACCCGATCAGGGCGATGCGCACGGCGGTCACCGCCGTGGCCATGGGCGAGGCCCCGGTGATGGGCGCCGCGGCATAGGCGGCCAGTGCCACCGGCGGCGTGACCGCGGACAGCACGCCGAAATAGACGGCGAACAGGTGCACCAGCAGCACCGGAACCCCCAACTTGGCGATCACAGGCCCCACCACCAGCACGATGATCAGGTAGGCCGGCACCGTGGGCATGCCCATGCCCAGCACCAGGCAGCCTCCCATCATCACCAGCAGGGCGCCGATCAGGGTGTCGCCGGCCAGCACCAGGATGACGTTGGCGAACCGCTGGCCCAGGCCGGTCTGGTTCATGATGCCGATGATGATGCCCACCGCGGCCACGGCCACCAGGATCGTCGCGCTTGCCCTTCCTGCCTGCACCAGGATGCCGACCAGGGCCTGGGGACGGCGGCGGAAGTCGGCGCTGAAAAGGAAGCCCAGGACCAGGGCCGTGAGGCAGGCCAGGAACCCGCCCATGGCCGCCGAGCGCCCCGCCACCAGGGCGCCCACCACCACCACCAGCGGCACCGCGAAGGTCAGGGTCATGATCCAGTCGGACCGGGTCAGGGCCACCGCGGCGCCCTCGGCGACCGGCTCGATTCCCAGGCGCCGGGCCTCGACGCTGACGGCACAGAACAGGCTGCCGTAATAGAACAGGGCCGGCATCAGGGCGGCGATGCAGATGGTCAGGTACGGCACCCCGGTCACGTCGGCCATGATGAAGGCGACGGCGCCCATGACCGGCGGCATGAACTGCCCCCCCGACGAGGCCGCCGCCTCGATGGCCCCGGCGAAGGTGGCCGAGAAGCCGCGCTTGCGCACCACGGGGATGGTGAACACCCCGGTGCCGACCACGTTGGCCACAGTGGACCCGGACATGGTGCCGAACAGGGCGCTGGCGACCACGGCGGCATGGGCCGGGCCGCCGCGCAGCCGGCCGGTGGTGCGGAAGGCCAGTTTCAGCAGCACGTCGCCGGCGCCGATCCCCTCCAAAATGGCGCCGAACACGACGAAGATCAGGATCATGCTGGTGATCACGGCCACGGGGCGGCCGAACACGCCGTCGAAGCTGTACCAGACCACGGTCAGCACATCCTCGGTGTAGAAGCCGGCGTGGCGGAAGATCCACGGCAGCTGCTCGCCGAACAGGGCGTATCCCATGCAGGCGATACAGATCAGGGCCAGGGGCAGGCCGACCATGCGCCGGGTCAGGTCCAGCAGCACCACCAGCGCCGCCGCGCCCACCAGTTGGTCGAAGGTGGTCAGGTCGTACAGCCCCTCGTCCAGCTCCCCGCGGATGGCGAAGAAGTGCCAGGCGGAGAAGGCGATGACGGCGACCATGGCGAGGTCGCGGGGCACCCGGATCCAGGCCGCGCCGGGCACCAGCCCGCCGGTGGCGGGATCCAGGGGATAGACGGTGACAACCAGGATCAGGCCCAGGGACACCAGGCCGACGCGGGTCAGGGTCTCGTCGAAGATGCCGAACCCGGCCATGTAGAAGGCCGCCAGGCTGATGGCGATGCCGATCCCGGCGGCGACGGCGCCGCGGACCCTGGCCTCCATCGGCTGCCCGCCGGCCGGCACGTCCCGCATCGTTATCCTCCCGCGCCGCCCCTGTTCTTTGTCATTCCAGTCGGGGCGGTCGTTCATTCGGCTCACCGGCACCGTTGCGCCGGACGGCCGATTCGAAGGTACGGCCGCCCCCAATGGGTGACAAGCTGGGGTTTCACGTGGTGAAATCCCGGTTCGGGAACCACGGATAAGGTGGCCACAGATGACCGAGGTAAAGGCGATCCGCGCCCTGGGCCGGGGGATCGAGGTGCTGGAATGGTTGGGCACGCGGCCGGGCGCGACCCTGGCCCAGATCCACCAGGGCACGGGCCTGTCCAAGGCCACCCTGCTGCGGATCCTGAAGACCCTGGCCGAGCGCGGCTGGGTCCAGCGCAGCCTGGGAGATGGTGCCTACCGGGTCACCGACCGGGCGTTCACCTTCACCAACCGGGTGTACACCGTGCCGCGCATCGCCGAGCTGGCGGCGCCGCTGCTGCGCAACCTGTGCGACCGGGTGGTCTGGCCCTCGGACCTGGCGGTGTTCGACGGCCGCGCCATGCTGATCCTGGAGACCTCGCGCCTGCACTGCCCGTTCCCCGTCAACCGCGACGTGATCGGCATCCGCCCCGGCATGCTGCAGTCGGCCCTGGGCCGGGCCTACCTGGGCTTCTGCCCGGCCGAGGAGCGGGACGAGATCCTGGCCAAGCTGCGCCGGTCCCCGGACCCTGACGACCGGGTCGCCAACAACGGGGCCTGGGTCGCGGCGCTGGTGGACCAGACCCTGCGCCAGGGCTATGGCGTGCGCGAGACGGGGTACTGGACCGGCAACCCGCAACTGAGTCCGGACCTGAGCGCCATCGCCGTGCCGGTGCTGGTGCACGGCCGGGTCATCGCCTGCGTCAACATCCTGTGGATTCCCGGGTCCATCAAGATTCCGACGGCCGAGTTCATCGCCACCTACCTGCCCCACCTGAAGGCCACGGCGGCCCACCTGTCGCGCATGGCCGAGGTGGAGGGGTCCCATGTGGACATGGAACATCGTCGCGCTTATCATTGAATTAATTGCTGTTTTCCAGACCGGAGCGGACCGCTTTCATGCTCGACGTCTCCCTGCCCGCGCATATGGTGGCGGCCTTCGTCGGCACGTCGATCCTGCTGGGCGCCCTGGTCTACCTGCGCTTCGCGCCCGAGGCGCCGCGCGGGCTGGGGTGGTGGGCCGTGGGCCTGGGCCTGTTCGCAGCCCAGTACCCGCCGCGCATGGCGGCGGGACCGGTCCTGGGCGAGGCAGGCACCGCCTTCCTGGCCGAGAGCCTGACCGCCGTCAGCGCCGTTTACCTGCTGGCCGGCTCGGCGGCCTTCGTGCGCGGAACCGTGCACCGCGGCCTGATCGCCGTGGCGGCGACGGCGGTGGTCGGCTGGGCCACCGCCGCCACGGTCCTGGACCTGGGCGCCGTCGCCCTGGCCGTGCCGCTGACCCTGTTCGGCGGCCTGGCGACCACCCACGCCGGCCACCTGTTGATGCGCAACCGCCAGCCGGCCCTGTGGCCGGTGCAGGGAATCGCCGCCGTGCTGCTGCTGGCCTGGGGCCTGCTGAAGCTGGGCACCCCCCTGTTGGACAGCCTTGGCGCCTATGCGGCCTGGGGCCCGGCGACCGAACTGCTGCTGGGCGATGCCGTCGCGGTGGCGCTGATCCTGCTGACCCACCGCCAGCTGCTGACCCGGGCCACGCGCGAGCTGGAGGAACGGGTGCGGTCCGAAAACGCCCTGCGCGAGAACGAGCGCGGCCAGTCCCTGGTGTCCGGCATCTCCGCCCGTCTGGCCACCGCGGCCAACGACCAGATCGAGGACCGGATCCACGAATGCCTGATCGAGCTGCGCGCCTTCCTGGCCTGCGACCGCGTGGCCATGCTGATCCAGTCCGAGGACGGCACCCAGGCCATCCCCGTCGACGTGGTGTCCCCGGACCCGGGGCGCGAACTGCCCAGTCCCGTTTCCGTGCGCACCCTGCCCTGGCATTTCGCCCGCTTCCGCGCCGGCGAGACGATCCATTTCCAGCGCCTGGCGGACCTGCCCGCGGAAGCGACCGTCGAGCGCGACCTGTTCGGCCACATGGGCCTCGAGACCTACCTCTCCGTGCCCCTGAAGACCGGTGACGACGTCCTGGGCGCCATCAGCTTCGCCTGCTTCAAGCGCACCGCGGACTGGTCCGAGGCGATCGTCGGGCGGCTCCGGCTGGTCGGCGAGATCATCGCCACGGCCCTGGCCCGCAAGCGCGCCGTGGATACCCTGCGCGACACCGCCAACCGGTTCCAGCTGGCCGTCAACGGCGCCCACGAGGGCCTGTGGGACTGGGACATGGCGACCCGCCGCATCTGGTTCTCGCCGGTGTGGCAGCAGATGATCGGGTTCACCGACGCCGAGATGGCGGACTACCGCTGGCAGGACCACCTGCACCCGGAAGACATGGGGGCCGTGCGCCTGGGCATGCGGGAACATTTCACCGGCCGCACCCCGGTGTTCCAGGTGACCTTCCGCCACCGCCACCGCGACGGCCACTGGATCTGGGTCGAGGCGCGCGGCGCCTGCGCCCGCGACGACGACGGCAAGCCGGTCAACTTCGCCGGCCACCTGACCGACATCAGCGAGCGCAAGGAGGCCGAGGAGAACCTGCAGCGGCAGACCAACTACGACCACCTGACCGGCCTGCCCACCAACCACCTGGCCCTGCCGCGCCTGGACGACGCCCTGCGCGCCATGGGCCTGAACCGCCACAAGGTGGCGGTCATCGCCATCGCCAGCGACGAGATCGAGCACATCGCCTCGACCCTGGGCCGGGCGGCGCGCGACGCCGCCCTGCTGCAGATCGCCGGCCGCCTGCGCGACGGCCTGGGGCCCGGCCAGTGGCTGTCCCGCTCGGCCACCAACGAGTTCCTGGCGGTGCTGCCCAACGTGGCCACCTCGACCCTGGCCGAACAGACCGCCCTGACCCTGCTGGAAACCGCGCACGAGCCCCTGGTCGTCGAGGGCCAGGGCATCGTCGTGACCCTGAACGCGGGCATCAGCATGGCCCCCACCGACGGCGATTCGGCGCCGGTCATGGTGCGCAACGCCCATGCCGCCCTGGCCAAGGCGCGCGAGGCCGGCGGCAACACCCACAGCTTCTTCTCGCCGGCCCTGCGCGCCGACGGCGCCCGGCGCCTGGCCATGCGCGCGCGCCTGCGCGACGCCATCGCCAACGACGAGCTGACCCTGCGCTACCAGCCGCTGATCGACGCCGCCGCCGGCACCCTGATCGGCGCCGAGGTGCTGCTGCGCTGGGAGAACCCCGAGTTCGGCACGGTCGGCCAGGACCAGTTCATCCCGCTGGCCGAGGAGACCGGCCTGATCGTGCCCATCGGCGAATGGGTGCTGCGCACCGCCTGCCAGCGGGCCCGGTCGTGGTACGACCGCGCGGGCCGGTCGTTCCGCCTGTCCGTGAACGTGTCGCCGCGCCAGATCCGCAACGGCGAGATCCTCTCCGCCGTGCGCGACGCGCTGATGCTGTCGGGGCTGCCGGCGGCGGCCCTGGAGTTGGAGATCACCGAGGGCCTGATCGTCGAGCACGCCAGCGACACCCGCGACATCCTGGAACGGCTGCACGAGATGGGCTGCCGCCTGACCGTGGACGACTTCGGCACCGGCTACTCGTCGCTGAGCTACCTGCAGCGCTACCCCTTCGACGCGCTGAAGATCGACCAGTCGTTCGTGCGCAACCTGCCCGACAAGCCGTCGGACGTGGCCCTGGTGACCGCCATCCTGGCCATGGCCAAGGGGCTGGGGCTGAAGTCCACCGGCGAGGGGGTCGAGACCCGGCGGCAGATGAACTTCCTGCGCGCCCACGGGTGCGACGTGGTGCAGGGCTACCTGTTCGGCCGCCCGCTGACCGCCGAGGCCTTCCAGGCCCGCCTCGAGTCCGGCAACCTGGCCGGCCCCCCCGACGCCGGGTCAGCCGCCACCACCACCGCGGGTGACGGCGAAATCGATGGCGACACCGACGCGAAGCACTGAAACCCTGGATTGTGGCCTGGATTTTCCCCGGCGGAAAACACCGGGAATGGTGGGCGGTGACGGGCTCGAACCGCCGACATCCACGGTGTAAACGTGGCGCTCTACCAACTGAGCTAACCGCCCCCGGTGGGGCGCCCGCGAGGGGGCCCGGGGAATCAATAGGTCCTGGGCCCGGGGCCTGGCAAGCCTAATCTCGGCGCCGCCGCGGCCGCGGAATCCGGACATGAAAACGCCGGCGGCGCCTCCCAGGCCCCCGCCGGCGTTTCGATGGCAGGCGTCCGCCGTGTTAGTTGACGGCGTCCTTGAGGCCCTTGCCGGCCTTGAATTTCGGCTGCTTCGAAGCCGGAATCTTGATGGTCTCGCCGGTCCGCGGATTGCGGCCGGTGGTCGCGGCGCGGCTGGCGACGCTGAACGTGCCAAAGCCGACCAGACGAACCTCCTGGCCCGCCTTCAACGAGCTCGTGATCGCCGAAAAAACGGCGTCGACGGCCTCGGCGGCGTCTGATTTGGACAGGCCGGCGCTGTCGGCAACGGAAGCGATAAGATCATTCTTATTCAACTTGAGCCCCCTCTCGTGGTTTGATGTTATGGATACAATTTGTCCGAATGACGAAATCGACGTGAAGGTGGCGCAGAGTTTACGCCTTCGGAAACCACCGCGTCAATCGCGGAAGGCCGGATTTGGCCACCTTTTTGGCCCCTCAACCCCTTGCGCAGCGCGGGTTTGCGGCCGATCGAACGGACCGCGGCCCCGCCCCCCAGGAGGGGGCGGGGCCGCGAACTTACGCTTCGGAGAAGTGGACGCCGCACCACCAACGGAAGGGTGGTTGAGCCGGGTCAATGGGTGACGACGTCGCCCACATCTCCCTCGCCCTTGGACATGGCGCCGCCCTCGATTTTGCTCTCGTCCCACTCGATGGGATGCAGTTCTTCAACCAGGGCGTTCTTCAGCACCTCGCCCACCGTGGACACGGGAACCAGGTTCAGACCCTTCTTCACGTTGTCCGGGATCTCGGCGATGTCCTTGACGTTGTCCTGGGGGATCAGCACCGTGGTGATGCCGCCGCGCAGGGCCGCCAGCAGCTTTTCCTTCAGGCCGCCGATGGGCAGCACGCGGCCGCGCAGGGTGACCTCGCCGGTCATGGCCACGTCCTTGCGCACCGCCGTGCCGGTCAGCACCGAGACGATGGAGGTGACCATGGCGACGCCGGCCGACGGGCCGTCCTTGGGCGTGGCGCCCTCGGGCACGTGGACGTGGATGTCCTTGCGCTCGAACAGCGGCGGCTCGATGCCGAAGTCCAGCGCGCGGGACTGCACGTAGGAGCGCGCCGCCTGGATCGATTCCTGCATCACGTCGCCCAGCTTGCCGGTGATGGTCATCTTGCCCTTGCCGGGCACGATGACCGCCTCGATCGACAGCAGCTCGCCGCCGACCTCGGTCCAGGCCAGGCCGGTGGTGACGCCCACCAGGTCCTCGTGCTCGGCCTCGCCGTAGCGGAACCGCCGCACGCCGGCGAACTTCTCCAGGTTGCGCCGGGTCACGGTGATCCTGTCCAGGCCCTCCATGAGGATTTCCTTGGTCCCCTTGCGGGTCAGGTTGGCGATCTCGCGCTCCAGGTTGCGCACGCCGGCCTCGCGGGTGTAGTAGCGGATCAGGTCGCGCAGGGCCGTCTCCGAGATGGACCACTCCTTCTCGGTCAGGCCGTGGGCCTCCACCTGCTTGGGGATCAGGTGGCGCTTGGCGATCTCCACCTTCTCGTCCTCGGTGTAGCCGGACAGGCGGATGATCTCCATGCGGTCCAGCAGCGGCGGCGGCATGTTCATGGTGTTCGCGGTGGTCACGAACATGACGTTGGACAGGTCGTAGTCCACCTCCAGGTAGTGGTCGTTGAAGGTGCTGTTCTGCTCCGGGTCCAGGACCTCGAGCAGGGCCGAGGCCGGGTCGCCGCGCCAGTCGTTGCCCATCTTGTCGACCTCGTCGAGAAGGAACAGCGGGTTCGACGACTTGGCCTTCTTCATGCCCTGCAGGACCTTGCCGGGCATGGAGCCGATGTAGGTGCGGCGGTGGCCGCGGATCTCGGACTCGTCACGCACGCCGCCCAGGGACATGCGCACGAAGTTGCGCCCCGTGGCCCGGGCGATGGACTTGCCCAGCGACGTCTTGCCGACGCCCGGCGGGCCGACCAGGCACAAGATCGGGCCGCGCAGCTTCTTGGTCCGCTGCTGCACCGCCAGGTATTCCAGGATCCGCTCCTTGACCTTCTCCAGGCCGTAGTGGTCGGTGTCCAGGATGAGGCCGGCCTCGCGGATGTCCTTCTTGGTCTTCGAATACCGCCTCCACGGGATCGAGAGCATCCAGTCCAGGTAGTTGCGCACCACGGTCGCCTCGGCGGACATGGGGCTCATGTTGCGCAGCTTCTTGACCTCGCCGGTGGCCTTCTCGCGCGCCTCCTTGCTGAGCCGCACCTTGGCGATCTTCTCCTCCAGCTCGGCGACCTCGTCCTTGCCGTCCTCGGACTCGCCCAGCTCCTTCTGGATCGCCTTGAGCTGTTCGTTCAGGTAGTACTCGCGCTGGGTCTTCTCCATCTGCCGCTTGACGCGGTTGCGGATCTTCTTCTCCACCTGCAGCACGCCGATCTCGCCTTCCATGTACGAGTACACGCGCTCCAGCCGCTCGCCCACGGTCTCGATCTCCAGCAGCTCCTGCTTCTCGGCGATCTTCAGCGCCAGGTGCGAGGCCACCGTGTCGGCCAGCTTGCTGGGGTCGTCGATCTGGTTGATCGAGACCAGCACCTCGGGCGGGATCTTCTTGTTCAGCTTGATGTACTGCTCGAACTGCGAGATCACCGAGCGGGTCAGCGCCTCCAGCTCCTGGCTGTCGCCCTCCTCCTCGTCGATCAGCGTGGCGCTGGCCTGGAAGAAGTCCGGGTTGTCGGCATAACCGTCGATGCGCGCCCGCTGGCCGCCCTCGACCAGCACCTTGACCGTGCCGTCGGGCAGCTTCAGCAGCTGCAGCACGGTCGACACCGTGCCCACCGTGAAGATGTCGTCGGTGCCCGGATCGTCCTGGGCCGCGTTCTTCTGCGCCACCAGCAGGATCTGCTTGTCGTCCTTCATCACGTCCTCGAGGGCGCGGACGGACTTCTCGCGGCCCACGAACAGGGGCACGATCATGTGCGGGAACACGACAATATCGCGCAGCGGCAGGACCGGATACAGCTGGTCTGAATTGGTTTCGAACATTATGCCTCTTCGTTTTGTCTGAGCACCCGGCGCCAAGGCGGCAGCGGGCGCGTGTCAACGACACCGCTTAAGTGGGCTTGTGAGAGCGTGCGTTCAAGTCTCGCGGCCGTGCCGCCGCGATGGGAAGGACCGGGCGCCGTGGGGGTCAGGCGCTGGACTCCACTTCTTCGTGGCGGTCGGCGTAGATGTACAGCGGGGTCGCCTGGTCGTCGACGACCTCGGCGTTGACCACGACCTCCTCGACCCCTTCCAGGCCCGGCAGCTCGAACATGGTGTTCAGCAGGATGGCCTCCATGATCGAACGCAGGCCGCGGGCGCCGGTCTTGCGCTCGACCGCCTTGACGGCGACCGAGGCCAGGGCGCTTTCGGCGAACGTCAGCTTCACGTCCTCCATCTCGAACAGGCGCTGGTACTGCTTGACCAGGGCGTTCTTGGGCCGGGTCAGGATCTCGATCAGGGCTTCCTTGTCCAGGTCGTCCAGGGTCGCCAGCACCGGCAGGCGGCCGACGAACTCGGGGATCAGGCCGAACTTCAGCAGGTCCTCGGGTTCCACCTCGCGCAGGATCTCGCCGGTCTGGCGCTCGTCCGAGGCGCGCACGTCGGCGCCGAAGCCGATCATGGTGCCGCGGCCGCGCGACGAGATGATCTTGTCCAGCCCGGCGAAGGCGCCGCCGCAGATGAACAGGATGTTGGTGGTGTCGACCTGCAGGAACTCCTGCTGCGGGTGCTTGCGGCCGCCCTGGGGCGGCACCGAGGCGACGGTGCCCTCCATGATCTTCAGCAGGGCCTGCTGCACGCCCTCGCCCGACACGTCGCGGGTGATGGACGGGTTGTCGGACTTGCGGCTGATCTTGTCCACCTCGTCGATGTAGACGATGCCGCGCTGGGCCCGCTCGACGTTGTAGTCGGCGGCCTGCAGCAGCTTGAGGATGATGTTCTCCACGTCCTCGCCGACGTAGCCGGCCTCGGTCAGGGTGGTGGCGTCGGCCATGGTGAACGGCACGTCCAGGATGCGCGCCAGGGTCTGGGCCAGCAGGGTCTTGCCGCAGCCGGTGGGCCCGATCAGCAGGATGTTGGACTTGGCCAGCTCCACGTCGTTGCTCTTGGCGGCGTGGCCCAGGCGCTTGTAGTGGTTATGGACGGCCACCGACAGCACGCGCTTGGCGTGCACCTGGCCGATCACGTAGTCGTCGAGGACGGTGCAGATGTCCTTGGGCGTCGGCACGCCGTCGCCGGACTTGACCAGGCTGGTCTTGTGTTCCTCGCGGATGATGTCCATGCACAGTTCCACGCACTCGTCGCAGATGAACACCGTCGGTCCCGCGATGAGCTTGCGGACTTCGTGCTGACTCTTCCCGCAGAAGGAACAGTACAGCGTGTTCTTGGAATCGCCGCTGCTGGACTTGGTCATGAACGCTCCGTTCGACTATCCGAATTCCGTGATTATGTTAGCCGCTAGCGCGCACCGGGCACAATCCCCAATCGCGCCGGGCGCGGGAGCCGCGGAAACCGCGAAAACCGGCGCCGCGCGGGGGCCCGCCGGCACCCCGCAGAGGTCGCCGTTCAGGGTCCGGATCAGCCCTCGGACTCGTCCTTGTCGGCGCCCGCGCGCGGGCGCGAGGTGACGACCTCGTCGATGATGCCGAAGTCCTTCGCCTCTTCGGGCTTCATGAAGCGGTCGCGCTCGACCGCCGTCTCGACCACGTCCAGGGCCTGGCCCGTGTGCTTGACGTAGATCTGGTTCAGGCGCGCGCGCAGGTCCAGGATCTCGCGGGCCTGGATCTCGATGTCCGTGGCCTGGCCCTGCACGCCGCCGGACGGCTGGTGGATCATCACCCGCGCGTTGGGCAGGGCGAAGCGCTTGCCCTTGGCCCCGGCGGCCAGCAGCAGCGAGCCCATGGACGCCGCCTGGCCGATGCACAGGGTCGACACGTCGGGGCGGATGTACTGCATGGTGTCGTAGATGGCCAGGCCCGAGGTGACGATGCCGCCCGGCGAGTTGATGTAGAAGGCGATGTCCTTGGTCGGGTTCTCCGACTCCAGGAACAGCAGCTGGGCGCAGATCAGGCTGGCCACATGGTCGTCGACGCCGCCGGTGAGGAAGATGATTCGCTCCTTCAGCAGGCGCGAATAGATGTCGTAGGCCCGTTCGCCCCGGTTGGTGGTTTCCACCACCATCGGCACCAACGCATTCATTCTGGTCTCAAGACTGTCGCTCATACCCGTCTCACCTCGGTTTCTCGTTCAGTGGCGGCGTCGCCCCGGCGTCAACCCTAGCCCTTGTCCTCGGCCGCGTCACCTGCCGCCTCGTCGGCCTTCTTGGCGGACTTCTTGGCCGCCGGCTTCTTGGCCGCGGGCTTCTTGGCCTTGGCCTTGGGCTTGTCCGCCGCCGCGTCCTCTTCTTCGTCCGGGTCGCGCATCAGTTCCTCGACCGAGACAGACTTGTCGGTGACCGCGGCCATCTCGACGATGAAGTCCACCACCTTCTCCTCGAACAGGGGTGCCGACACCGTCTCCATGGCCTCGGGGTGGCTGCGGAAGTATTCCAGCACCGCCTGCTCCTGGCCCGGGTACTTCTGCGCCTCGGCCATCATGGCCCGGTTGATGTCCTCCTGGCTGACCTGCAGGTTGTTGGCCCGGCCCACTTCGGCCAGCAGCAGGCCCAGGCGCACCCGGCGCTCGGCGATCGACCGGAACTCCTCCTTCTTCTCGTCCTCGCTCTTGGCGGCGTCCTCGGGGTCCTCCTCGCCGCCCTGCTTCAGGTGCTGCTCGTACTGGTCCCAGATGGACTGGAACTCGCGGTCGGTCAAGCCCTGGGGCACCGGGAAATCGTGGCGGTCCGCCAGGGCGTCCAGCAGGCTGCGCTTCAGGCGCTGGCGCGACAGTGACTTGTACTGCTCGGCGTGGTCGTCGCGGATCTGCTTGCGCAGCGCCGCCAGGTCGTCCATGCCCACCTTCTTGGCCAGGTCGTCGTCGATGGCCGCCGGCACCGGCTGCTGGATCTCCTTGACCTTGACCTCGAACACGGCGTCCTTGCCGGCCAGGTCGGCGGCGCCGTACTCCTCGGGGAAGGTCACCTTGACCTCCACGTCGGTGTCGGGCTTGGCCCCCACCAGCTGGTCCTCGAAGCCGGGGATGAAGCTGTTCGATCCCAGTTCCAGCGAATAGTCCTCGGCCTTGCCGCCGGCGAACTCCTCGCCGCCCACCTTGCCGACGAAATCGATGACCACGATGTCGCCGGCCTTGGCGGCGCGCTTGGCCTTGAGGGGCTCGGCCGTCTTGTAGGCCTGGGAAATGCGCTCGAGGGTGTCGTCGACCACCTTGTCCTCGGGCTCGGCCACCAGGCGCTCCAGCTTCAGCTGGGACAGGTCGCCGACCTCGATCTCGGGCAGGACCTCGATGTCCATCTTGTATTCCAGGTCCGAACCGTCCTCGAACTTGGTGACCTCGATCTTGGGCTGCATGGCCGGCCGCAGGCCGCGCTCCTCCATGATCGAGCGCGAGGTCTCGTTGACCATCTGCTCCAGGACCTCGCCCATGACGTTGGGGCCATAGGTCTTGCGCAGCAGCGACACCGGCGCCTTGCCGGGGCGGAAGCCGGGCAGGCGCACCCGCTTGGCCAGCTCCTTCAACCGGGTCATGACCCGTTCTTCGATTTGATCCGCCGGAATCGCGATCTCGAATCCGCGGTTGAGATTTTCGGACTTGGTTTCGGTAACCTGCATGGACATAACCAATCGGACTGATGTTGCCTTAACACGCTGTTTTCAGGGACGAATCCTCGTGGACGGACCGGCAAGAGACCGGCGCCGCGCGGGCCATGGCGGACCGGACGCCGCACGCCGGCAACCTTGCGGCGTGCTTGGTGCGGGCGGAGGGACTTGAACCCCCACGACTTGCGTCACAGGTACCTAAAACCTGCGTGTCTACCAATTCCACCACGCCCGCCCGCAGCCCCAGGGGCCTTGTCCCGAAGACCCGATGTCCCGGGAGTCGATCCCGAGTACGGGACGGGGCCGCAACTCTATACATTTGGCGCCCCCTGTCAATCGCCACGCCCGGGGCCCGCGGGCGGCGCCGGCCGGCCCCCGCGCGGGCCCGATCTGCCATCTCAACAAATCGTGATTATTCATTGAATTCGTGGAAAATTCACCACACAGGCGCGGCATCGTCGATGAGGAATTGCAGCGACGTGCGCCCCTGCCAGGTGTTCAGGCGCACCTTGCCCGCCACGTGGTACGGCGCCCCGGATGTGCGCAGCAGGGCCGCCCCCAGGTCGCTGCCGCCGGCGCGGAAGGCCATGGCGGCGATGGCGCGCCCGTCGTCGCCGCGCAGGCGGCAGCGCAGGTGGCTGCGGTCGCGGCCCACCAGGTCGGCGCCCTCGACCCGCACCGCGGGCAGGACGAAGCGCGGCTCGGGGTTGCCCTGGCCGTAGGGGCCGACCCGGGCCAGCAGGTCGAACAGCTCGCGGTTGGCGCCGCCCACCTTGAGCGCTCCGTCCAGGCTCAGCCCCGGCACCTCCGGCCGCGCCGCCACGGCCGCCGACAGGCGGTCGACCAGGTGGCCGCGCAGGGCGTCCAGGCGCGCCGCCTCGACCGTGAACCCGGCGGCCATGGCGTGCCCGCCGCCCTTGACCAGGTGCCCGGCCTGGCGCGCGGCGATGATCGCGGCCCCCAGGTCGACCCCCGGCACCGACCGGCCCGACCCGGTCCCCTGCCCCGTTTCCGGGTCCAGGCCGACAACGCAGGCCGGCCGGTCGAACAGGTCCTTCAGGCGGCTGGCGACGATGCCGATCACCCCCGGGTGCCAGCCGGCGTTGGCGACCAGGACCAGGGGCAGGTCGGGGCGGTTCGCCAGTTGCGCCTCGGCCGCCGCGGTGGCGGCGTGCAGGACGCGGGCCTCGATCTCCTGGCGCTCGGCGTTCAGGCGGTCCAGCCGCGCCGCCAGGTCGGCGGCTTCGTCCGGGTCCTCGGTGGTCAGCAGGCGGGCGCCCAGGTCGGCGGCGCCGACCCGCCCGCCGGCATTGATGCGCGGCCCCAGCACGAACCCGGCGTGGTAGGTGCCCGGCGGCTCGGTCAGGCGCGCCACGTCGGCCAGGGCGCGCAGCCCCGGGTTGCGCCGCAGCGCCATGACCCGCAGCCCCTGCGCCACCAGGGCCCGGTTGACCCCGTGCAGGGGCACCACGTCGCAGACCGTGCCCAGGGCCACCAGGTCCAGCCATTGCAGCAGGTCGGGCTCGCGCCGGCTGGCGTACCAGCCGACCCGGCGCAGGTGGCGATTGACTGCCACCGCCAGCAGGAAGGCGACCCCCACCGCCGCCAGGTTGCCGTAGGGCAGATTCTCGTCCAGGCGGTTCGGGTTGACCACGGCCAGGGCCGGAGGCAGGCGCGACTCCGCCTCGTGGTGGTCGACCACGATCACGTCCAGGCCGGCGTCGCGGGCCGCCGCCAGGGGGTCGTGGGCGGCGGTGCCGCAGTCCACGGTCACCACCACCGAGGCGCCCTCGGCGGCCAGGCGCGCCAGGGCCGGGGCGTTGGGCCCGTAACCCTCGCTCAGGCGGTCGGGGATGTAGATGCGGCAGCGCCCGCCGGCGGCCTCGACGAAGCGGCGCACCAGGGCCGACGAGGTGGCGCCGTCCACGTCGTAGTCGCCGAACACGCAGACCTGCTCGCCCTGCATGATGGCGCCAGCCAGGCGCTCGGCGGCCAGGTCCATGTCGCGGAAGGCGCTGGGATCGGGCAGCAGGTCGCGCAGGGTCGGATCCAGGAACGAGTCGGCCTGCTCCAGGCCGACGCCGCGGGCGCACAGCACCCGGCCCACCACCTCGGGCAGGCCCAGGCGCTGGGCCATGGCCAGGGCGGTGCGGTCGTCGGCCGGGCGCAGGGTCCAGCGCCGGCCGCCCAGGGAGCGTTCCACGTCCAGGAACGCGCCCCCGGCGTCGGCGGGCTCGCGGGCGGTGCTACTCGCCCTCATGCCACCGCGGGCTCCGGCCCACGGGCGGCGTGCGCTGCAGGTAGTCGTGGTGGGCCTCGATGAAGCGCAGCGTGGTGGTGCGCGAGCGCAGCACCAGGGACTGGGTCACCGGCACCCCGCGCAGGCGCCGCACGCCGGGCAGGATGTGGCCGTTGGTGATGCCCGTGGCGGCGAAGGTCAGGTTGCCGAAGGCCATGTCGCCGCAGGTGAACTTCCGCTGCGGGTCCTCGATGCCCATGTCGCTGGCCATGCGGTGGTCCTCGGCGTTGCGCAGCACCAGGCGGCCCTGGATCTGGCCGCCGACGCTGCCCAGGGCGGCGGCGGCGATCACCCCCTGGGGGGCGCCGCCGATGCCCATGTAGATGTCGATGCCGCTGCGCGGCCAGATGGTGGCGACGACGCCGCTGACGTCGCCGGCGGCGATCAGGATGATGCGGGCGCCGGCCTCGCGCACCTTGGAGATCAGCTCGCCGTGGCGCGGCCGGTCGAGGATGCAGACCACCAGGTCGGACACCTCCACGCCCTTGGCCTTGGCCAGCTCGCGCAGGTTGACAGCCGGCTCCTCGTCCAGGTCCACCACGTCCTTGGGCAGGCCGCCGCCGACCGCGATCTTGTCCATATAGAGGGCGGTCAGGCCCAGGAAGCCGCCGTCCTCGGCCATGGCGATGATCGACAGGCCGTTGGGCTCGCCCTTGGCGATGATCGACGGTCCCTCCAGCGGCATGGCCGCCACGTCCACCACCGGGCCGTTGCCGGTGCCCACCTTCTCGCCAATGTACAGATGCGGCACCTCGCCCTCGGCGCCCTCGCCGATGCGCACGGTGCCGACCAGGTTCATGCCCATCAGGGCCTGGTGCATGGCCGCCACGGCGGCGCGGTCGGCGGCCAGGTCGTCGCCCCGGCCCATGTACTCCTCGGCCGCCATGGCGGCGGCCTCGGTCACGCGCACCGCCTCCAGGGCCAGGTTGCGTTCGGCCGTGGCCGAAATGTGATCCACCATGCTGCCCCCCTACCCCTTCGCCTCAGAATTCCTCGATGCGGATCATGTGCGGCGGCTCGACCACCGCCGGCGAGGCCTCGATCTTGGCCAGGGCCGCGGTCATGTCCGCCTCCACCGTCTCGTGCAGGGTCATCACCACCGACACCGGCTCGCCCGGGTCGCGGCCCCGCTGCAGCACCGATTCCATGGACACCTGATGGTCGCGCAGGGCGCCGGCGATGTCGGCGAACACGCCCGGCTTGTCGACCACGGTCAGGCGCACGTAGTAGGCCCCCGTGTGTTCGGACATGGGCCGCGTCGGCAGCCGGGCCAGGGAACCGGCGGCGACCCCGAAGGTGGGCACGCGCAGGCCGCGGGCGATGTCGCCGATGTCGCCGACCACGGCCGAGGCCGTCGGCCGCTCGCCGGCGCCGCGGCCCACGTACATGGTGGTGTCGACGAAGTCGCCCTCGGCCACCACGGCGTTGAACACCCCCTCGACCGAGGCGATGGGCGCCTTCTTGTCGACCATGCAGGGGTGCACCCGCTGCTCGACCCCGCCGTCGGTGCGGCTGGCCACGCCCAGCAGCTTGATACGGTACCCCAGTTCGTCGGCAAACTGGATGTCCTCGGCCGAGATCTGGCGGATGCCCTCCACGTGCACGGCCTGGAAGTCCACCTCGCAGCCGAAGGCGACGCTGGCCAGGATGGCCAGCTTGTGGGCGGTGTCGACCCCGTCCACGTCGAAGCTGGGGTCGGCCTCGGCGTACCCCAGCTCCTGGGCCTCGCGCAGGACGTCGGCGAACTCGCGCCCGGTTTCGCGCATGGTGGTCAGGATGTAGTTGCAGGTGCCGTTCAGGATGCCATACACGCGCGCGAACCCGTTGCCCACCATGCCCTCGCGCAGGGCCTTGATGATGGGGATGCCGCCGCCCACGGCGGCCTCGTAGTTCAGCACCACCCCGGCGCCTTCGGCGGCGCGCGCCAGCTCGGTGCCGTGGTGGGCGATCAGGGCCTTGTTGGCGGTGACCACGTGCTTGCCCCTTGCCAGGGCCGCCTGGCACAGTTTCAGGGCGATGCCGCCCGAACCGCCGATCAGCTCGACCACCACGTCCACGTCCGAGTCGACCAGGGCCATGGCGTCCTCGTACCAGGTGACGCCGTCCATGTTCACGCCCGGATTGCGGTTGCGGTTGGGTTCCGCCACCGCCGCCAGGGTCACCGGCCGGCCGCACCGGGCGGCCAGCAGATCGGCGTTCTGGACCAGCAGCTTCACCGTGCCGCCGCCGATGGTTCCCAGGCCGGCGACGCCGATGCGCAACGGGGTGGACATGGATGGAATGCTCCTTGTCGTCGGGGATTTTCTTGTGCCGCCGGCCCGGCGTCAGCCGCCCACCGCCCGGTGCCTTTCCAGGTCCTCAATTACCTTGTCGTAGCGACCGAGGAAAGCCTTGATGTTGCGCAGGGCCTGGCGCGTGCGGTGCAGGTTTTCCACCAGGGCGATGCGCACGTGGTCGTCGCCGTGCTCGCCGAATCCCAGGCCCGGCGACACCGCCACCTGGGCCTCGCGCAGCAGCAGCTTGGCGAACTCGATGGATCCCAGGTGGGCGAAGGCCGGCGGGATCGGCGCCCAGGCGAACATGGTCGCCGGCGGCGGCGGCACCTGCCAGCCGGCCGCTTCCAGGCCTGAGATCAGGACGTCGCGGCGCTCCTTGTACAGGGCCCGCACCTCGTCGACGCAGTCCTGGGGCCCGTTCAGGGCCGCCGTGGCCGCGACCTGAATCGGGGTGAAGGCGCCATAGTCCAGGTACGACTTGACCCGCGCCAGGGCGGCCACCAGGTGCTTGTTGCCGCTGGCGAAGCCGATCCGCCAGCCGGGCATGGAATAGGTCTTGCTCATGGACGTGAACTCGACGGCGATGTCCCGCGCCCCCGGCACCTCCAGGATCGACGGCGGCGGGTTGTCGTCGAAGAAGATCTCGGCATAGGCCAGGTCCGACAGCACCCAGATGCCGTGGTGCTTGCAGAAGTCCACCACCTGTCCATAGAAGTCCAGGGTCGCCAGCTCGGCCGTGGGGTTGTTGGGGTAGTTCAGGATGATGGCCGTCGGCTTGGGCACCGAATGCTGCACCGCCCGGTCCAGGGCGGCGATGCACTCGGCGTCCGGGGTGATCGGAATGTTGCGCACCACGGCGCCGGCGATGATGAAGCCGAACGGATGGATCGGATAGCTGGGGTTGGGCACCAGCATGACGTCGCCGGGGCTGGAGATGGCCGAGGCCAGGTTGGCCAGGCCCTCCTTGGAGCCCAGGGTGACGATGGTCTCCGTCTCGGGGTCGATGTCGACGTTGAAGCGGCGCGCGTAATAGGCCGACACCGCCCGGCGCAGGCCCGGGATGCCGCGCGAGTTGGAATAGCGGTGGGTCTTGGGGTTCTGCACCGTCTCGGTCAGCTTGTCGACGATGTGCTGGGGCGTGGCCGAATCGGGATTGCCCATGCCGAAATCGACGATGTCCTCGCCGGCGGCGCGGGCGCGCGCCTTCATGGCGTTGACCTCGGCGAAAACGTAGGGCGGCAAGCGCTTGATGCGGTAGAAATCCTGCTCCATAGCGTTCCAACTCTTGTTGTGGCGGGACGCGGGCGGCGCCGGCGCCGGGGCGCCGCCGGATTCTATCCGGCGGGGCATTAAGAATTCATGTGTGCGGGACGGCGCGGCCCCCGTCAAGGGCCCCCGCGCGGCCGGTCCCGGGACGGCGGCGGGCGACGGCGGCCGGCGGCGGGTCAGTTGATCAGGTAGACCTCGGCCCGGCGGTTGCCGGCCTCGCCCGCCGGCATGATCTCGTAGAACACCGGGTCGGCGTCGGCGACGGCGCCGATGACGATGTCCGCAGACTGCACGCCCAGGCGCATCAGCTCCCGCGCCACGGCGTCGGCGCGGTCGGCGGAGACCTGGAAGTTCACCATCTTGTGGCGCACCAGGGACAGGTCCCGGGTGCGGCTGCTGGCATGGCCGACCACCTGCAGGCGGCCGCCGCGGCTGCGCTGCAGGTCGCGCACCTGGCGCAGCACGGCGCGGTCGTCTTCGCTGAGCTGGGCCGAGCCGTTGCCGAACTGGATCGTCGCCACGCGCAGGGCGCCGCCGGGCAGGGCCGTCTGCCCGCCCGCCATGGCGTCCAGGGGTGCGCCCGCCGCGCCCAGGGGCACGACGCCGGCGGCGACGCCCGGGCCGGCGCCGTAGCCGCCGCTGCCCATGGTCTCGACCCCGTCCGACGACACCACCACCGTGGCGAAGGGATCGCCGGCGCCGGGCACCAGGGCGTTGGCCGGCGGCAGCATGGGCCGCGCCGGCACCTCGGTGGCGCCGGCCAGGCGCGGCGCCGTGGGCGGCGTCACCGCCGCCATCTGCGGCGCCGGGGCGGCGGCCGGCGGCGTGCGCGACATGATGGCCCGGGGGGTGGAGGGCGGCGCCATGGGTTCGGCCTTGGGCGCGCCCATGGGCGCAGCCGCCGGCCTGGTCGCGGCGGCGGTCATGGGCGCGGCGCTGACGGCGCGCGCCGGCATGGCGCCGGGCGACGGGGCCTGGGACGCCGGCTGCGCCTGGGCCACGGCGGTCAGGGTCTCGCGCCGGTCCAGGGGATTGGTCGGGTCGCCCTGGCGGGCGATGGTCTCGTCGGTGTAGCGCCGGTTGCGGGTGTCCGCCATCAGGCCCTGCGGCACCTCCTTGGTCGGGGCCGCCTCGCGCGGCGGCACGTCATTCAGGCTGGGATAGGGCTTGTCGGCCCCGGGCGGCGCCTGCTCCGCCTGCGGCTTGTCGTCGGCCTTGGCCGATTCGGTGCCGTCGTCGTCTCCGCTGAAGAAATCGACCGTGTCCTTGTACCACTCGACCGGGTTCAGGGCGTCGGGAACGGACGAGCAGGCCCCCAGGGAGGCCACCATCAGTACCGCCGTCCCACCGCACAGGCGGGCCGTCCACGGCCGCCTTTTCCGTGTTTCACCGTTCTTCACCAGCATGTCGCCGCTATCCTCGCCACCGGAAAATGTTGCCCTCGGGGGTCCGATTCCGTCCGTCCCATTGAATCTGATGATTGCACGATTTGCGAAAAAAAGCTAATATTGCAGTGCAGCATTCCGCGGAGATCATTGCCTTCCCCACGACCACGGGGAACGGCTGGGGGGCCGCGCATCACCGTTTCATCTCTAACATCTTGATCATAGTGGAAAAAGTCATGGGCGATCAACAAGGCACCGAGACCCGCATGCCCGACCCTTCCGAGATCGCGTCCGTGATGTCGGAAATCGCCGAGCGCAGCCAGCGTTTGGTGACGGACTTCGTCTCGAAGCAAATGGAAAACGGCGGCATGGGCTCGTCGGACCCGCTGGGCCTCACCAACACCTTCCTCGAGATGACCTCGAAGATGATGGCCGATCCCAGCAAGCTGATGCAGGCGCAGATGACCCTGTGGCAGGACTATCTGAACCTGTGGCAGAACACCACCGCGCGCATGCTGGGCGGCGACGGCCAGGGCGGGGAAATCAAGCCCGACCGTGACGACCGCCGGTTCCGGGACGAGGCCTGGGAGAACAACGAGGTCTTCAACTTCATGAAGCAGTCCTACCTGCTGACCTCGCGCTGGCTGTACAACACCGTCACCGAGGTCGAGGGCCTGGACGAAAAGACCGCCAAGAAGGTCGAGTTCTACACCCGCCAGTTCATCGACGCCCTGTCGCCGACCAACTTCGCCATGACCAACCCCGAGGTCCTGCGCGCCACCGTCGAATCGGGCGGCGAGAACCTGATCAACGGCCTCAACAACATGCTCAGCGACATGGAGAAGGGCGGCGGTCAGCTGCGCATCAGCATGACCGACATGGACGCCTTCGAAGTCGGCCGCAACGTCGCCGTGACACCGGGCAAGGTGGTGTTCCGCAACGACCTGCTGGAACTGATCCAGTACGTGCCGACCACCGACAAGGTGCACAAGCTGCCCCTGGTCGTGGTCCCCGCCTGGATCAACAAGTACTACATCCTCGACCTGCGCGAGAAGAACTCGTTCGTCAAGTGGGCCACCGACCAGGGCTTCACGGTGTTCATCATCTCGTGGGTGAACCCCGACGCGCGCCTGGCGCAGAAGCACTTCGAGGACTACATCACCGAGGGCACCGTGGCCGCCCTGGACGCGGTCGAGCAGGCCACCGGCGAGCGCGGCGTCAACATGGTCGGCTACTGCATCGGCGGCACCCTGCTGGCGGCGACCGTGGCCTACCTGGCGGCCAAGGGCGACGACCGGGTCAAGAGCGCCACCTTCCTGACCACCATGACCGACTTCTCCGAGCCCGGCGAGCTGGGCGTGTTCATCGACGAGCACCAGGTGTCGGGCCTGGAGGAGAAGATGAACGAGCGCGGCTACCTCGAAGGCAGCGAGATGGCGACCACCTTCAACATGCTGCGCGCCAACGACCTGATCTGGTCCTTCGTCATCAACAACTACCTGCTGGGCAAGGACCCCTTCCCCTTCGACCTGCTGTACTGGAACGCCGACTCGACGCGCATGCCGGCGGTGATGCACAGCTACTACCTGCGCAACTTCTACATGAAGAACCTGCTGGTCGAGCCGGGCGGCGTGACCCTGGCCGGCGTGCCCATCGACCTGCGCCAGGTCAACATCCCGACCTACGTCCTGTCCACCCGCGAAGACCATATCGCGCCGTGGAAGTCCACCTACAAGGCGACCCAGATCTACTCGGGGCCGGTCCGCTTCGTGCTGGCGGCGTCGGGCCACATCGCCGGCGTGATCAACCCGCCGGCGGCCGGCAAGTACCCGCACTGGGTCAACACCGGCAAGCCGCCCGCCGATCCCGACGAGTGGTTCGAGGGCGCCGCCGAGAAACCGGGCTCGTGGTGGCCCGATTGGGACAAGTGGGTGTCCAAGTACTCCGGTCCCAAGACGGTGCCGGCACGGGTGCCCGGCGACGGCGCGCTGGAGGTGCTGGAAGACGCCCCCGGCAGCTTCGTCAAGGCCAAGGCCTGACCCTGTGGGGTCGCGGCTGCGGCCGTGACCCCGACCTTTCTCCTCTCTTGAATTCTTCCCTCAACTTGACCCGGTCGGCTCAGCCTTCCGGGTCCTCCGTCTGGGTCGAGCCCATGCCGGCGGACATGTAGGCCGCGGCCACCTCGACATAGTGCTCGGCGCCGCGGCCCAGGGTCGCGATGTCCTCCGGGGTCAGGTCTCGAACATGCTTGGCGGGGCTGCCGGCCCACAACTGCCCGGCCGGCACCCTTTTGCCCGGCGTGACCAGGGCGCCGGCGGCGACCATGGCCCCCGTCTCCACCACCGCGCCGTCCATGACCGTGGCGCGCATGCCGATGAAACAGCCGTCGTGCAGGGTGCAGCCGTGGATCAGGGCCGAATGCCCGATCAGGATGTCGGACCCGATATAGGTGCCGAACCTGCCGCCGGTCACGTGCACCACGGTGCCGTCCTGGATGTTGGTGCCCTCGCCGACGCGAATCTCGTGCACGTCGCCGCGCAGCACGCAGGCGTACCAGATGCTGCTGCGGGCGCCGATCGAGACATCGCCGATCACCGTCGCCGTGGGGGCGATGAAGGCGTCGGGGGCGATGCGCGGCACCTGGCCGCGGAAGGGCAGGATGTTGTCGGGCATGCTGTGCTCTCCAAACCGTCTTCGATCAGGCCGTCAGCCACGCGCGCAGGGCGGCGGTGACCTCGTCGGGCCGTTCCAGGGTCGACAGGTGGCCGCAGTCCTCGACCACCACCAGGGTCGCGTTGGGGATCATGGCCGCCATCTCCTGGTGGTCGGCCAGGGGGGTCAGGGCGTCCTGCCGGCCGCACAGGACCAGCACCGGGCATTGCAGGCGCGGCAGGTCCCAGGCGCCGTCGGCGCGGTCCATGATGGCTTGTTGCTGGCGCAGGAACCCGTCCATGCCGACGGCGTCGGCCATGGCCATGACCGTGTCCGTCAGCGCCGTGTCGTCCTGCCGGTCCGGGTGCAGCAGCAGCGGCATCAGGCGCGGGGTCACGCCCCTGAACCTGCCCATGCCGGCCAGTTCCATGAGGCCGCGGCGGTTGGCCCTGCGCTCGGCCGTGTCGGCCTTGTAGGTGGTGTCCAGCAGGGCCAGGCGGTCGACCCGGTGCGGCGCCCGGCGCATGATCTCCTGGGCCAGGTAGCCGCCCATGGACAGGCCGGCCAGGGCGAACCGCGGCGGCGCGTAGTCGGCCAGCACCCGTTCGGCCATGGTCGTCAGGCTGTCGTCGCGGGTCAGGTCGGGGACCGTGCAGTCGGCGACGTCGGCCAGGCCGGCCACCTGGTGGCGCCACAGGGCGGCGTCGCACAGCAGGCCGGGCAGCAGCAACAGCGGTATGCGCGGCCCGTTCATTTGATCAGCGCGCTCAGTTCCCTGAAGGCCGGCACGTCGGCCCGCTGCAGCCATTCGAACAGGACCATCTCGGTGGTCACCACGGCGGCGCCGGCGGCGGCCAGGCGCGCCAGCGCGCGCTGCTTGCTCTCGGCCCGGCGCGACGAGGTGGCGTCGGCGACCACGAATACCGCGTGCCCGGCGTCCAGCAGGTCGAGCACGGTCTGCAGCACGCAGACGTGGGCCTCGATGCCGCAGACCACCGCCTGGCGCCGCCCCAGTCCCTGGAACCGCCACCGCCAGTCCGGCTCGCCCCAGCACGAGAAATGGGTCTTTTCCACGGTCGCGCCGTCGGGCGCCAGGGCGGCCACGGACTCCACCGTGGGGCCCAGGCCGCGGGGATACTGCTCGGACACCAGCACCGGCACCTCCAGCCGCCGTGCCGCGCGCAGCAGCACCGCCGCCTGGCCGGTCACCGCGTCGGGCTCGGCCATGGCCGGCAGCAGGCGCTGCTGGATGTCCACCACCAGCAGACAGGAGTCGGCGGCCGTCATGCGCATGATCGTGTCCTCCCCGCGTTGCCGTGCCAACCTAGATCACGCCGCACCCCGGGCCAAGCCCCAAGGTTTCTTGGGCCGCGCGTACAAGCTGTCATTGACTCGAAGGCCGGAAAGCCTAATATCCCGCACGTGCGCTCCCGCGCCATTTTGAGAGTTTTTCCCAGGGCCGCCAGGCAGATCGGCGCCGTATGACCTTTTCTGATCTCGGACTCAGCGACGAAGTCCTCCGCGCCGTCGGCGATGCGGGCTACACCACCCCGACTCCTATCCAGGAAGCGGCCATTCCCGTCGTGCTGCAGGGACGCGACCTGCTGGGCTGCGCCCAGACGGGCACTGGCAAGACTGCGTCCTTCACCCTGCCCATGATCGACATCCTGGCCGCCGGCCGGGCCCGGGCGCGCATGCCGCGCTCGCTGATCCTGGAGCCGACCCGCGAGCTGGCCGCCCAGGTGGCCGAGAACTTCGAGGTCTACGGCAAGTACAACAAGCTGACCATGGCCCTGCTGATCGGCGGCTCGTCCATGGCCGACCAGATCAAGGTGCTGGACCGCGGCGTCGACGTGCTGATCGCCACCCCGGGGCGCCTGCTGGACATGTTCGAGCGCGGCCGCCTGCTGATGAGCGACGTCAAGACCCTGGTCATCGACGAGGCCGACCGCATGCTGGACATGGGCTTCATCCCCGACGTGGAGAAGATCGTCTCGCTGCTGTCGCCCATGCGCCAGACGCTGTTCTTCTCGGCCACCATGCCGCCCGAGATCCGCAAGCTGGCCGACAAGTTCCTCAGCAACCCGCGCGAGGTGTCGGTGGCGCCGCCGTCGACCCCGGCCAAGACGGTGACCCAGGGCCTGGTCACGGTCAAGGTCCAGAAGGAGCGCGGCCGCCCGACCACCGGCCACAAGGAGAAGCGCGCCGCCCTGCGCGCCCTGATCGCCCAGGAGGAGGTGCGCAACGCCCTCGTCTTCTGCAACCGCAAGCGCGACGTGGGGGTCGCCTACCGCTCCATGGTGCGGCACGGCTACAGCGCCGGGCAGCTGCACGGCGACATGTCGCAGCCGGCACGCACCGAGACCCTGGACAAGTTCAAGAAGGGCGAGATGACCTTCCTGGTGTGCAGCGACGTGGCCGCCCGCGGGCTCGACATCCAGGACCTGAGCCACGTCTTCAACCTGGACATCCCGACCCACGCCGAGGACTACGTGCACCGCATCGGCCGCACCGGCCGCGCCGGGCGCGAGGGCCGCGCCTTCACCATCGTCACCCCCGACGAGGGCAAGTACGTGTCGGCCATCGAGCGGCTGATCGGCCTGGCCATCCCCAGGGTCGAGGTGGTCGGCGGGGAATCGGTCGAGCTGGAGCCGTCCGACGAGCGCCGGGGCCGGCGCCGCGGCCGCGGCCGGCGGTCCGACGAGTGGGAGCGCCGGGATCGGGCGCCCGCGGGTGCCGTGGCCGAGGCGCCAGACGAAGCCCGCCACGAGGCCGCCCCCGAGGCGCCATACGGGGCGCCATACGAGGCGCCCCACGAGGCCCCCCACGAGGCCCCCGGCGAACGACCCGCCGCGGGCTCGGACGACGAGGGGCGCGCGCCGCGCGAACGGCGTGGCCGCGACCGTGGGCGCGACCGCGACCGCGACCGGGGCCGCGACAGGAACCGGGACAGGGACAGGGACGCCGACCGCGACGAGGCGCCGGTGGTGGGCATGGGCGACCACGTGCCCGCCTTCCTGCTGCGCTCGGCCCTGCCCAAGGACAGGGAAGACGCCTGAACGGGCGCCGGCCCGCGGGGCGACAGGGAGGCAGGCAGCCATGCAGACCATCTTCGTGCAGATCAAATGCGAGCTGGGCAAGGCCTACGAAGTGGCCACCGAGGCCGTGGAGACGGTGCCCCAAGTATCCGAGGTCCATTCCACCTCGGGCCAGTACGACCTGCTGGTCAAATGCTTCCTCGAGGACAACCAGGACATCGGCCACTTCGTCAACGAAAAGCTGCAGCTCCTGCCCGGGGTGAAGGACACCTTCACCATCATCACCTTCAAGGCATTCTCCTGATCCCGGAGGCCCGGCCATGGCCATCCCCGTCAGAACCGCTGTTCTCGCCCTTTCCCTTTCCGCGGCCGTTGCGGCCCCTGCCCCGTCCCAGGCCGCCGACATCCTCGGCACCTGGCTGACCAAGGGCGGCAAGTCCCACGTCACGATCGAACCCTGCGGCGAACGCTTCTGCGGCAAGATCGTGTGGATGAAGGAGCCCAACGACGCCGCCGGCAAGCCCAAGCTGGACAAGGAGAACAGCGACGAGGCCCTGCGCAGCCGGCCGATCCTGGGCCTGCCCCTGCTGACCGGCTTCAAGAAGAACGGCGCGCGCGAATGGGACGGCGGCCAGATCTACAACCCCGAGGACGGCAAGACCTACCGCTCGGAACTGGAACTGAAGTCCGACCACGAGCTGGGCGTGTCGGGCTGCGTGCTGTTCTTCTGCAAGGAGCAGCTCTGGACGCGGGTGCCGTAGCCGCCGCCCCGCCCCCTCCCCGCCCGGGCCATTAGACAACCTCGGCCGCACAAAGTATTATTCCCGCAATCGCTCGAAAGGGTTGTGGGATCCCGCGCCATGTCCCAGGTATCCGCCCGGCGCAGGCTTGCCGCGGTGCTGGCCGCCGATATCGCCGGCTATTCCCGGCTGATGGATGCCGACGAAGACGCCACCATGACACTGTGGCGCGCCTTCCGTGCCGAGGTCATCGACCCCCAGATCACCGCCCACGGCGGCCGCATCGTCAAGCATACCGGCGACGGGTTTCTGGCCGAGTTCCAGACCGTGCTTGCGGCGGTGTCCTGCGCCTGGACCACCCAGGTGGAACTGGCCCGGCGCAATGCCGACTTGCCGCCCGAACGGCGCATGGAATTCCGCATGGGCATCAACCTGGGTGACGTGCTGGCCGAGGACGACGACATCTACGGCGACGGCGTCAACATCGCCGCGCGGCTCGAGGCGCTCGCCGACCCGGGCGGCATCTGCCTGTCCGGCGATGTCTACAACCAAGTCCATAAGCGGGTCGACTACCCGATCGCCGACATGGGCGAGCAGCGGGTCAAGAACATCTCGACCCCGGTCCGTGCCTACAAGGTGCTGGTGGGCAGCGGCGGCGGCAGTCCCGCCGCCGCGCCACCGCACGGGCGCCGGCACTCGGCCCTGGTCGCCGCGGCCGTGGCCGCCGTGGTCCTGGTCACGGGCGGCGGCGCCTGGTGGTACGCCGGGTACGGCATGCGGGCCGAAACGCCCACTCCGCCGGTGGCGGCGCCGGCCCCGCCGGCGGCGGTGGCGCCGCCCTCCATCGCCGTGCTGCCGTTCGACAACATGAGCGGCGACCCGGGCCAGGAATATTTCTCCGACGGCATGACCGAGGACCTGATCACCGACCTGTCCAAGGTCCGCGGCCTAACGGTGATCGCCCGCTCGTCGACCTTCTCCTACAAGGGCAAGCCGACCGACATCCGCACCATCGGGCGCGAGTTGGACGCCCGCTATGTGGTCGAGGGCAGCGTCCGCCGAGTAGGCGACCAGGTGCGGATCAACGTCCAGCTCATCGATGCCGGGACCGGGCACCACGTCTGGGCCGAGCGGTACGACGGCACCCTCAAGGACATCTTCCGCCTGCAGGACCGGATCGGGCGGCAGATCGTGTCGTCCCTGTCCCTGCGGCTCGGTCCCGGTGACGGCGGCGGCCGGACCGGCGGCGGTACGGAGAACCTGGAGGCCTACGATCTGTTCCTGCGCGGGCGCGACCTGTTCGAGCGGTTCTCGCGCCAGAACACCTATGAATCCCGGGCCTTCTTCGAAAAGGCCATCGCCCTCGACCCGGACTACGCCGAGGCGTACGCCATGCTGGCCTGGACCCACGTGTTCGAGTTCACCAACGGCTGGAACGGGGACAGCGAGGCCCCCCTGCAGAAGGCCCTGGAGCTGGCGAACCGGGCCATCGGACTGAACGCCGACATGCCGGTCGCATATTTCGCCCGCGGCCTGGTGTACCGCGAGCGGCGCCAGTACGTGCAGGCCCTGGCCGATGCCCAGAAGTCCATCGAGATCGATCCAAGCTATGCCAACGGCCACGTCCTGGTGGCGACCCTGCTGTACTACGCCGGGCGCCCGGAACAGGGGCTGGAGATGGTCATGAAGGCGCAGCGCCTGCACCCGCACCATCCGTCGAACTACCCGTTCCACGAGGGCCAGGCCCTGTTCATCCTCAAACGCTACGACGAGGCCATCGCCGCCTTCACCCGCGGCCTGAAGCAGAACAACACGTCGCAGCGCCTGCGCGTCTGGCTGGCCGCCACCTACGCCCAGGTGGGCCGCCAGGAGGACGCCGAGTGGGAGGCCGACATGGTTCTGATGTCGGACCCCAACTTCACCCTGACCGGCCTGCGACAGGCCTTTCCGTTCACCGACCCGGCCGAGTTGGAGCACATCCTGGGTGCCCTGCGCAAGGCCGGCTTCAAGGGCGAGATATGAACACCCGGCACCGGAGGTAGGCCATGCCAGCACGCGCGGAGAATCTAGGAACGGCACCGGCCCGGTCCCGCCGCCGGTTCCTGGCCGCGGCCGCCGGCCTGGTCGCGGTCCTGGGAACGGGCGGGTCGCCTGCCGGGGCCGGTGCCCGCCTGCGGGCGGCCCTGGATAAGATCCTGGACGGCCGCGCCGCGGCCACGGGCAAGGTCAGCCTCGATCTGGCCCCCATCACCGAGAACGGCGCCAGCGTGCTGGTGGGCGTGCAGGTGGACAGCCCCATGACCCAGGCGGACCACGTGCTGCGGCTTCACCTGCTGGCCGAGGAGAACCCCAACGTCACCGTCGTCACCTTCCACTTCACGCCGCAGGCGGGCAAGGTCGACATCATCACCCGCATCCGCCTGGCCAAGTCGCAGAATGTCCACGCCGTCGCCGAGACGAGCGGCGGCGAGGTCTACGTGGCCAGTAAGTTCACCAAGGTGACGATCGGCGGCTGCGGCGGCGGCAACTAGCATCCCTTCCGGCCAGGTCACGGCCGGACGTAGGAGTACCCCATTTCCTGCAGCTGCATGATGCGGAACACCCCGCCGGGCACGGTCCGCGCCTCGGGCACCAGGGGGACCGTCTTGCCCTCCTTGGCTTCCTGCTTGCGCAGGGTGTTGGCGCAGGCCGAGAAGCTCAGGTTATCGATCTCGGTGCTCATCAGGCCGATGCGCTTCTTCACGGGCGAGGTGTCGGCGCGCAGCATGTGCAGCCCCGGGCCGTGGGCGACGATTTCAAAAGTCACGGTGTCGCCCCGGTCCTGCCACAGCTTGACGGTCTGCTCGACGATGTTCAGGGCGATGGTCATCTTGGTCTTGTCGTTCTCATCGACGTGGATGACAAGCTTGTGCGCCTGGCCCTCGGCACGCGCCGGCGGCGCGCCGGCCGCCATCGCCCAGGCGACGGCCATCAACAGAAACCATGGCTTCATTCGAGCCTCCCCTCCCGCGGACGGGAACGCCGGGTTTTTGCCTGTGATGGCTGCAATCTAGCATGCCGGCGGAAACGGCCGGTATGCAGGATTTCCCCGATATGCGTTTTGGGGAATAGGCGGCACGACGGTTCAACCGGCGCGCCGCCAGCGACCGGGTCCGGCGGGTTGGACCCGCACGGTCTAGATGTAGTGTTCGGACAGGGGCGGGAAACCGTTGAACCCCTGGGAGGCGTACGTGGTGGTGTAGGCCCCGGCGCTTAGCAGCTGTACCTTGTCGCCGGGCTTCAGGGCCATCGGCAACTGGTAGCCGCAGTGCTCGTACAGGATGTCGGCGCCGTCGCAGGTGGGGCCGGCGATGATCACAGGCCCCATTTCGGCGTCCGCGCCGTAGGGCGTGTCGACGGGATAGCGGATGGCCTCGTCCATGGTCTCGGCCAGGCCGCCGAATTTGCCGATGTCGAAATACACCCAGCGCGGCTCGTCGGCGGCATAGGACTTGCGCGACACCAGCACCACCTCGGTCTGCAGCACGCCGGCCTCGGCGGTGATGCTGCGGCCGGGCTCGATGATCATGGCCGGCAGGTCGTTGCCGAAATGCTTGGTCATGGCCTTCATGATGGCGTCGGCGAAGGCGTCCACGGGCGGTACGTCGCCGCCGCGGTAGCGGGCCGGGAAGCCGCCGCCCAGGTTCAGCATCCGCACCTCGATCCCGCGCCGGCGCAGGTCGGTGAAGACCATGGCGGCGCGGCCGATGGCCACCTCCCACTGCGAGGGGTCGGTCTGCTGCGACCCCACGTGGAACGAGATGCCGTGGGGCTTCAGCCCCTTCTCGGCGGCCGCCAGCATCAGGTCCCGCGCCATCTCCAGGTGGCAGCCGAACTTGCGGCTCAGCGGCCAGTCGGCGCCGCCGTTGTCGGTCAGGATGCGGCAGAAAACCCGCGAGCCCGGCGCGTGCTCGGCCAGCTTTTCCAGCTCGCCGGCGCTGTCGAAGGCGAACAGGCGCACGCCGGCGGCGAAGGCGCGGGCGATGTCGCGGGCCTTCTTGACCGTGTTGCCATAGGAAATGGCGGCCGGGTCGGCGCCGGCCGCCAGGCACATCTCCACCTCCTGGAACGAGGCGGCGTCGAAACTGGACTCCAACCCCACCAGGCGGCCCAGGACCGGCGCCGCCGGGTTGGCCTTGACGGCGTAATAGATCTCGGCCAGCGGCAGGGCACGGCGCAGGTCCCGGTAGTTGGACTCGACCTTGTCCAGGTCGACCACCAGGAACGGCGTCTCGCCGCGATGCGTGTTCAGAAACTCGGCAATCTTCGGGGTCATGGCGCGATCCCAACCTTCTCAGTCATTTCACCGGCCGCGCGGACCTCGGTCCGCCGGCACCCGCGAAGGGCGGCATCCAGGAATGCCGCCTACAGACTGGAAAGGGGGTTCCGGCGACCGTACAGCCACACGTAGGACAGGCGGGGCGCGCAGCCGGCGCGGCGCGGCACACAGCCGGCACGGCGCGGCACGCGGCCGGCGCGGATGTCGCGAATCTGCCCGTTCAACGGTTGGCTCACCGCCGATAGCTCCGAAAGGGACTGGTGTCACCGCCGGGCGCGGCCCGGCGAGCGCTTGTTATACGCTCAACGACGAAAAAGAAAAGTGAAATTAGCGGCCCGGCAGCACCGGTCGCACGATGCGCAACACGCATAAGGATTTGCCTAATCCGCGTTGGCCGCGGCGTCGCCTTCCCTGCTACCTTTCGTCATCACCCGGGAGAGGAGACCGTGACCATGGGCGACGAGCTTTGGCGCTGGAGCGCCTGTGACCTGGCGGCGGCCATTGCCAAGCGCGAGGTGTCCTGCGCCGAGGCCGTGGGCGCGGTGGTGGACCGCGTGCGCGCCACCAACGGCGAGATCAACGCCATCGTCGACGACCTGACCGACGAGGCCCTGGAACAGGCCGCCGCCCAAGACCGCGCCCTGGCCGCCGGCGGCCCCCTGGGCCCCCTGCACGGGGTGCCGGTGACGGTCAAGATCAACGTGGATTACAAGGGCCGCGCCACCACCAACGGGGTCGAGGCGTTCCAGTCGGTGATCGCCCCCGCCGACGCGCCGGTGGTGCACAACCTGCGCCACGCCGGGGCCATCATCGTCGGCCGCACCAACACGCCCGAGTTCTCGTTCCGCGCCACCACCGACAACGTGGTCCACGGCCGCACCCTGAACCCATGGGATCCCGAACGTTCGCCCGGCGGCTCCTCGGGCGGGTCCTCGGCGGCCTGCGCCATGGGCTACGGCCCCATCGCCCACGGCAACGACATCGGCGGCTCGCTGCGCTTTCCCAGCTTCATGTGCGGGCTCGCCACCGTGCGCCCGACCCAGGGCCGGGTGCCGGCCTACAACCCCTCCCAGGCCGAGGAGCGCGGCCTGCTGGCCCAGCTCATGTCCACCCAGGGGGTCATCGCGCGGGAGGTGCGCGACGTGCGCCTGGGCACCCGGATCGTGGCCCAGGGCGACCCGCGCGACCCGCTGTGGGTGCCGGCGCCCTTCGACGGCCCGGCGCCCGGAGGCCCGGTCAAGGTGGCGGTGACCAGGGACGGCCTGGGCTACGCCATCGACCCGGCCATCACCGCCGCCGTGGACAAGGCCGCCGGCCTGCTGGCCGACGCCGGCTATGCCGTCGAAGAGGTCGACCCGCCGCTGGCCGCCGAGGCCGCCGACCGCTGGGGCCAGGACACCATGGGCGAGGTCCGGGTGATGATGGAACCGGCCATCCGCAAGTACGGCAGCCCCACCATCCAGGCCATCTTCGACAACTACTTCGCCCACTTCGGGGTGTCCGAGCCGGTGGCCCTGATCCGCGCCTTGGCCGACCGCTCGCGCCTGCTGCGCGCCTGGACCACCTTCCTGGACGACCATCCCCTGGTGCTGACCCCCTTCCTCATGCGCCCCACCTACGCCTGGGACGAGGACACCTGGGGCCAGGACGAGATCGGCGACCTGTTCGACGCCGGCCGCTACAGCTACCTGATGAACTACCTGGGCCTGCCGGCGGCGGTGGTGCCGATCGGCCTGCATGGCGACGGCGACGGCTCGGTCCCCATCGGCGTGCAGATCGTCGGCCAGCGGTTCCGCGAGGACATGTGCCTGGACGCCGCCGAGGCCATCGAGGCCCGGGTCGGCATCATGGCGCGCGAGCTGTGGCGGCGCCAGGACGCGGCCGCGGCCTGACGTGCGCTTTGGCGACAAAGGTCAGCGGCGCGGGAACAGGGCGGCCGACTGCGACGCCGGCTTGGGCGCGGGCGCGCCCGGCGGCGGCACCGAGTCCTCGGTCCAGGTCCGGCCCTCGTCCCGGCTGTAGTACAGGCGGCTGATGTCGTCGGTGGCGAAGGCCACGCCGGCGCGGTTGGAGAACCCGATCCAGCGCAAGCCCACGTGCGGCGCCGCGGCCGCCTCGGACCAGGTGGTGCCGCCGTCGCGGGTGACCAGGACCGACGACCGGCGCTGGGTCAGGCTGGGAACGCCGATGGCCATGCCAAACGATTTGTCGCGGAAGCCCGGCATGTGCGCGTACCGGGTGATGTTGGCGCCGTGCCAGGACCCGCCGCCGTCGCGGCTCAGGTACGGATTGTGGGCGACGAACACGGCAAAGGTGCCGCGCATGACACCGTCGGGGGCGATACGCAGGGGGCTCATCAGCGGCCCCGGCATGTCGTGCAGGGTGGACCGCCGCGTGGCCGGGTCGAAGACGGCCAGCCGGCTGTGCGGCAGGGTGGTGTACAGGTGGCCGCCGTGGACCCGGGTGGTCAGCCCCTGCACGGCGCTGCCCCAGGTCCGGCCGGCCGGCTCGAAGGTGGCGGACTGCACGCGTTCCCAATGGCCCAGGTCGCCCGCGGCCCGGTACAAGGCGAATTCGGTGCCGCGGTAGTGGGTCAGGTACACGGTGCCGCCGTCCAGCACGTTCAGGTCGTGTACGACGCCATAGGGCAGGTCCGACTTCACGTCGTGCCAAGAGGCGCCGTGGTCGAACGAGCGCCGCAGCATGCCCATCTCGCCGCCCACCAGCCAGGCGCCCGAGGGCAGCTCGGCGAAGGCCTCGATGCCCCGGTTCAGGCCGACGTCCAGATTCCGCCAGCCCCGGTCCGGATGCCACAGGCGCAGCTGCCCCAGCACCGAGCCGAAGGCGATGGAGCCGTCGGCCAGTTCGACCGGGTCGATCAGGCCGCGGCTGGACCGGCGCACGAAGTCGAACGCCCCCAGGTTCAGGGCCACCGGCGCCCGCCGGCGGTCCCAGCCGATGAAGGTGACGGGGTCCAAGTCCACCCCCTGCAGGCCCGGGAACAGGATGTTCAGCACCGCGGTCAGGCCGTCCGGCGACGGTTTCGGGTCGTACAGCAGGTAGGTCCGGGAATTCACGCCGGGCAGCACGAAACGATCCTGGTTGGCGTGCTCGATCAGCGTGCCCAGGAAGGTGACCCGGCCGGCCTCCACCAGGAAGTTGCCCAGGCGCTCGTTGGGCTTGGCGCTGGCGAAGGCCAGCTTGCCCTCGAACCCGGTGAAATGGTAGCGGCCGGGCGGCACCGAGCCCACGTACAGGGCCGACCGGGTCATGCCCTCGGTCACCGCGGTGAAGGTGAACGACTTGCCGGCCTCGTCGGCGATCGTGGCCCAGGTCCAGTGGTCCTGGAAAATGACCGTGAGGTAGCTGTTGGTGACGAACTTGAAGGCGACGATGCCGTTGCCCGGCTTGTGGTCGCGGGCACTGTCCAGGCTCACGGTCTGGCAGGCGGCGGCGAACAGCAGCAGCATCGCCGCGGCGGCGCGCGCGATCCCGCGCAACGGCATCAAGGTCCCCATGGCCCCCTCCCCTTGTGCTTGCCCGGCCATTGTAGCGTCGTGCCGGCCGGACCGGAACACCGGGAAGGGGTGGCCCGTGGCGTCGCGCCGGGGATCAGGCCGGGGGGCGTCGCCGGGCCGCCGCCCGGGACCCAACCAGGACCAGCAGCCCGACCAGCACCATGGCCGCCGTCTCGGGCTCCGGCACCGGGCGGATGGCGATGTCCTGGGGACCGAAGAACTCGTACCCCGTCGACCCGACCGCGCCCACCAGGGTGGTATCGCCGGTGGTTCCGTTCACGGTCCGAAGTTCGGATTGGAAAGGCACCAGGTTCTGCAGGCCGCCCAGGTAGAACGTGCCGTCGCCCGACCAGTCGATGGTCAGGCCGATGACGCCGAAGGGATTGTAGCCAACGTCGTTGGGCAGCGCCTGCGCGTTCAGCCCCACCAGTTCCATGATCGAACCCGACAGGGTGTCGATCACGAACAGGCGGCCGCTGGCGTCGGCGGCGAAGCCGAAGGGCAGCAGGAAGCCGGACGGCGGCACAATGTCCCCGATCTCGGTGGCGAGGCCGGTGGTCAGGTCGATGTCGTACAGGTGGCTCTTGGTGTCCTGGGCCACACCCGTGTTGCCGACACCCATCATCTTTCCCGTGGCCGGATTGAACGCCAGGTCATGTATTCTCGAGTTGTCGCCCGGGTCCAGGCCGCCGCCGCCGATGAACGAGGCCACACCGGTGCTGGTGTTCAGCGAGTACAGGCCGGTCGCCGTCGAGCTGGTGTTGTTCTCGCCGTAGGCGTAGAGGTTGCCGGCGGCGTCGAAGTCCAGCCCGCGCAGGGTGATGTCCGTCGACAGTCCGGTGCTGCCGACCACGGTGACGTTGCCGGGCGTGGCGGAATCGAAGGTGAACAGCTGGTTCGGGCCGGTCACCTCGTTGCTGGAATTGCGGGGCGCACCGACGCCCCAGATGGTGACCGCTCCGGCCGGCGCGACGGGCAAGGCGGAAACCAGGGCTGCAAGGACAAGAAACCGCGCCAAAATCGACATATATCGCATGGCATTTCCCCCGATTGATGACGCCCGTCACCGGGCCCCCAATCCGTGCCGGCCACTCGGGATCATCCCGTGGCGGCACGATTTCCATGCAAATTTCACACCAAAATTTAGTGAGATGGAAGATCAAGGGGTTAGGGTCAACCGGTCGGCGGCCGCGTCGCCGACCTGTAAAATTTTTCGACGTTTCAGGGCCCCGCGCCGGCCCTGTCGCTAGCGGTGGCGGGCGGCCACCTTCTCCACGGCCATGGCGCCGATGCCCAGGCACAGGGACAGGAACACCACCAGGATGCCCAGGAACGGGACCAGGGTGACCACGCCCAGGACCACCAGGCCGACGGCGATGAGGCCGACCCGGCCCAGGGCCGAGCCGTCCCAGTCGCGGCCCAGCAGGCGCAGGCCCTTGCGGCCGATGGTCGAGGCGGTGACGCCGAAACCCATGGCCAGCAGGATCAGGTAGGTGGCGCCGAACACCACCGCCAGGGGCAGGCCGATGACCGTCGAGACCATCAGCCCCAGGGCCACGGGGGTGGCCACCACCACGGCGAAGCCGATGGCCAGGGACTTGACCGGTTCCGTGAGGCCGCGGCGCGAGGCGGCCAGGGTCATGTCGGGCAGCAGCAGCATCTGCACCGCGCCCAGCAGCACCAGGGCGATGAAGGTGACCAGCACCGCCGCGCCGGCGGCGGCGAAGGCCCAGCCCACGGCATGGGTCGAGGTTTCCGACTGCACGAAGGTGACGTCGCCGCCGACCACGGTGTCGGCGTCGAACTGGATGATCTGGGGGCTGCGGTAGACCAGGTTGCCGTGGATGCGGGCGCCGGGCAGGATCTCGATGTTCTCGGCGTCCACGTTGACGTTGCCCATGATCTCGCCCGAGATCTCCACCCGGTGGGCGCCCACGCGCAGGTCCTTGCCGACCTTGCCGCCGACCTCGGCCCGCCCGGCCACGATCCAGGCGTTGCCGGCGATGTCCGAGTCCGGGCCCAGCTCCACCTTGCCGGCGGCGAACATGGCGTTGCCGGCCACGGTGGCGGTGCTTTCCGCCTTGCCGGCGGCCACCTTCAGGTCGCTGAGGATCTTGTTTTCCAGGCGCACCCGGCCGCCGGTGGCCAGGACGTTGCCGGCCACCTGGGCGTCCAGTTCCACGTCGCCGCCCATGGCCGTGACATCCCCGGCCACCCGGCCCGCGGCGCGCAGTTCGCCGCCCATGGAGATGACGTCGCCGTTCACGTCCTCGCCCACCTCCAGGTGGCCGCCCATGGCCACGACGTCGCCCGCGACCTTCGAGCGGATCGACACCTCGCCGCCCATGACGATGACGCCACCGTCCACCTCGGCCTTGACGCGGACCTCCTTTCCGGTAGCGAAGACATCCTCGTGGAAGGTGCCGGTGCGCACCACCGGCTCGTCGCCGGCCAGGGCCGGCGCCACGGCGGCCAACAGCCCGACGGCGGCCAGAAGCAGGGAGATGGGTCGGTTGCGGTGGCTTGGCATTGTTGTTCTCCGACGATTACCCAGCTTGATCATAGCCCTTCTCCCCCGACGCTTCCGTGAAGGCGTTCACAGAACCGTGAAATCACCGCCGCCGTCATTTCCCGTCGCCGCCCATCAGCCAGTCGACGAAGGCCGCCGGCAGGGCCACCGCCTCGCCGGCGATGCGGCCCAGGGGCTCGAGCATGCCGCGGGCGAAGGCCACCGCGCCGGGGCCGCCGGTGGCGTCCAGGTTTTCCTGGTGGACCTGGTCCAGCTTCTCGGCCAGGGTCACCACCAGGCGCGCGCTCAACTCGCTCTGCAGGGCCAGGTTGTCGCCCAGGTCGCGGTCGTAGCGCCCGCCCCACAGGTGATAGCCGCTGCGCACCTCGATCAGCTGGGCGGTGATGCGGATGCGCCCCTCGCCGCGCACGGTGCCCTCGAACACGTACTGGGCCTTCAGCCGCCGGCCCTGGTCCTCGGGGCTGGCGTCGCCGCCGTCCTCGCCGCCGCTGATGACCCGGATGGTCGGCACCGCCGCCAGGGCGGTGGCCAGGTCCTCGGACAGGCCCTCGCTGAACACGCGCTGGGATTCGCCGCCGCCGATGGTGCGGAACGGCAGCACGGCCAGGGACGGCCGCGCCGGCGGCGACCCGCCGCCGGGGGCCAGGGCCTGCCACAGGCCGGCACCCAGGATCAGCAGCAGCACCACCGCCGCCGCCCGCACCACCGGCCGCATCCAGGCCGGGCGGGCGCGCCGGCCGGCGCCGCCGGTCGCCGAGCCGTCGGCCACCACCCGGTAGTGGGCCACCGGCTCGGCGATGTTCTTGACCTTCTGGCGGCCCATGAACTGGAAGCCCACGTCGACCTTGTCGCGCACCTGGTCGTGGACCGAGGCCGAGATGCAGATGCCGCCCGGTTCGGCCAGGGATTCCAGCCGCGCCGCCACGTTGACGCCGTCGCCGTAGATGTCGCCGCGGTCGACGATCACCTCGCCCAGGTTGATGCCGATGCGGAACTGGATGTCGCGGTCGCCGTCGTCGGCAGCGTTGCGCGCGGCGATTCCGGCCTGCACCTCGACGGCGCAGGTCAGGGCCGCCACCACGCTGCCGAAATCGGCCAGCACGGCGTCGCCGGCATAATGCACGACCCGGCCGCCGTGGCGCTCGACGGTGCCGCTGATCAGGTCCAGGCAGACGCTGAGGGTGCGGTGGGTGCCCAGTTCGTCCTCGCCGGTGAGGCGGCTGTAACCGGCCACGTCGGCGTACAGGATCGCCGTCAACTTCCGGGTGATGCCGCCCTCGGCCATTCCGCTTTTCCCCGATCCCGGCCCCGGTTCAGGACTCCCTGCCCATAACAATGGTCCAAGCCGCCGCTTTTGCAAGCGCCGGGCGGGAAAAAAGCGGCCGGCGACAGTACCGGTACCGGCAGGGGCGCGGGCACGGGAAACGTGACATCGCCGACCGTTTGCGCCATCGTTTTAGGGGGACTCCGGTGCGCCGCCACCCTGGCCGCGGCACCGGTTCCCGACGGAGACCGCAGATGAAAAAGAAGATCAAAACCCTGCTCCTGGGCGTGGTTGGCCTGGGGCTGTTCGCCCTGCCGGCCGGCGCCGCCATGGCCGAGTCCCGGACCGGCCTGTCCGGGGCATCGCCGCAACTGGCCGACAGCCGCGCCGACCGGCGCGACGACCGCCGCGAGTGGCGCCAGGACCGGCGCGATGACCGCCGCGAATGGCGCCAGGACCAGCGCGACGACCGCCGCGAATGGCGCCAGGACCGGCGCGACGACCGCCGCGATTGGCGCCAGGACCGGCGCGACCGCCGCGCCGACTGGTGGGACAACCGGCGCAAGGACCGGTACTGGTACAAGGGCCGGGTGCTGGTGGTGCCGCCGGCCCGGCGCAGGCACTATGGCCCTGTCGTGGTAATGCGCCCCTATGGGCACTGGTACCCGGGTTACGGCTACTTCGTCCGCGACGACGAGGCCTTCAAGTGGCTGGCCCTGACGGCCATCACCCTGGGGGTCCTGGACCTGTTGAGCGAGTCGCAGCAGCGGGCCCACGAGACGGCGCAGATCCGCGCCAGCCAGGCCCCCGTGGGCGAACCCATCTATTGGAACGAGGGCGGCGCCAGCGGCGAGGTGATCACCACCCGCGACGGCACCACCACCAGCGGCCGCTACTGCCGCGAGTTCCAGCAGACCGTGACCATCGGCGGCCGCTCCGAGCGCGCCTACGGCACCGCCTGCATGCAGCCCGACGGCGTGTGGGAGGTGGTTTCCACCAACTGACGCGCCCGGCGACGGAAACGGCCAACGACGGAAACGGCCGGCGTCGGGGTTGACCCGCCGCCGGCCGGTGGTACCCTCCGCCCCATGGACGACGCCCTCGGTCCGGTCAAGAGCCTGCTGGCAGACGCCCCGCCCTGGGTCGGCAGCCTTGTGCTGCTGGTCCTGCTGCTGGTCCTGGCCTATGCCGGTCACCGCATCCTGTTCGGCGTGGCCGGCCGCTTCGCCGCCCGCACCGACACGGTGATCGACGATTCCCTGATCCGGCGCAGCCGGCGCCCGGCCCTGGCGGCGATCGTGCTGCTGGCGCTGCTCGCCTTCCTGCCCACGGCCGGCTTGGGCACGTGGCTGCAGGCGACCCTGCGCCAGGGGCTGGTGCTGGCCCTGACCCTGTCCGTGGGCTGGCTGGGCATCTCGCTGACCGGAATCCTCACCGACTACGTGAACGCCGCCTTCCGCATGGACGTGGCCGACAACCTGCGGGCGCGCCAGATCCACACCCAGATGGTGGTGGTGCGGCGCATCCTGGTGGCGGTGATCGTGGTCATCGTGCTGTGCCTGGTGCTGATGAGCATCCCCCGGGCGCGCGAGATCGGCATCAGCCTGTTCGCCTCGGCCGGGGTCGCCGGCCTGGTCATCGGCATGGCGGCGCGGCCGGCGCTCAGCAACCTCATCGCCGGGGTGCAGATCGCCCTGACCGGGCCCATCCACATCGACGACGTGGTCATCGTCGAGGGCGAATGGGGCCGCATCGAGGAGATCAGCTCGACCTACGTGGTGGTGCGCATCTGGGACCAGCGGCGCCTGGTGGTGCCGCTGTCGTACTTCAACGAGCGGCCGTTCCAGAACTGGACCCGCCGCTCGGCCGACATCATGGGCACGGTGTTCGTGTACGCCGACTACACGGTGCCGGTGGACGCCGTGCGCGCCAGGCTGACCGAGATCGTCGAGCCGTCGGACCTGTGGGACGGCCGGGTCTGCGGCCTGCAGGTGACCAACGCCACCGAGCGCGTGGTCGAGCTGCGCTGCCTGGTCAGCGCCGCCGACGCCTCCAAGGCCTGGGACCTGCGCTGCCTGGTGCGCGAGAAGCTGATCGCCTGGCTGCAGGCGGAATACCCCCAGCACCTGCCCCGCCTGCGCGCCGAGATGGAGCCGTTGGCCGTCAACGGGCAGAAGACCCCGGCCGCGTCACCGCCGCCTGGCGACCTGGACGGCGCCGACTAGAGCCCTATCCTAGCGCCACAGGCCGCGCCGGTTCCGCTTGGCGCCCGCCTGCTCGACCCGGTAGCGGTTGGATTCCGCCGACACCCGGGCCGCCCCGGCCAGCACCATCTCGGCGGCCACGTCGAACCGGCCGGAAATGCAGGTGACCAGGGGCATGTCCGCCTCGAAGGCGCCGTGCACGTGGTAGCAGTCGATGTCGCGGCGGCGGATGATCCCCGACAGGGTCTCCATGGCCGAAACCCCGCAGGGCCAATGCTCGCCGCGGGCGTCGCGGCAGGTGTCGCCGGCGTCGGGGGCCAGGATGCCGTGCAGGCGGACCTCGATGCCGCCGGTGCAGCGGCCCTCCACCAGGCGGCCGCCGATCTGCAGGGTGTCGCCGTCGACGACGCAGGGGAACCCGCTGATGACCGTGTCGGCCCGGGCGTCGCGCCCGGCGACCAGGAGCACCCCCGCCAGGACGGCCGCCAGGGCCGCCGCCCGGAAGACCCATCCGGCCAAGGTGCCGGCGGTCCGACTCCCCACCGGCCTGAAGCGCGGAGCAGGCATGTCCGATCCTCCCTCCAGTCCCCAACGGTCGGCCATTGTACCAAGATTCTCCGGCCCCGGTCCCCTGCATTCTGCCGTAAGCCCCTGATATCAAGTCAATCGCGACTGGGAACGGATCGCAGCTTCCCGCCCGTTTCCGCGGCCCGGGGCAAATTGGGACTCGTAAAAAGCACGAACGTTCGTTTATACTGGGGCCATGAACTCGATCAGCAAGGGCGAGCATACCCGGGCGGCCATCGTCGGCGCGGCCCTGGACCAGGTGGCGGCGCGGGGCCTGAACGGCATCTCCATCGGCGGCCTGGCCGAGCGCACGGGCATGTCCAAGAGCGGCCTGTTCGGCCATTTCGGGTCCAAGGAGAGCCTGCAACAGGCGGTGCTGGAGGCCCTGGTGGCCGAGTTCAGCGAGGCCGTGGTGCTGCCGGCCCTGCGCCTGGACGACGGCATCGCCCGCATGCAGGCCCTGTTCGAGGGTTTCCTGCGCTGGGCCGGCGACGCGCGGCGGCCGGGCGGCTGCCCCTTCTACGCCCTGTCGCTGGAGCTGGGCGGCCAGCCGGGTCCGCACCGGGACTACCTGTTCGACCAGCACCGCCAGTGGCGCGAGATCATCGCCCGGGTCGCCGCCAAGTGCGTGGCCGAGGGCCGCTTCCGCGGCGACCTGGACATCCAGGGCTTCGCCTTCGAGGTCCAGGGCCTGGACCTGGCCTTCAACTACGCCGCCCACATCATCGGCGACCCCAAGGCCGAGACCCTGGCCCGCCAGGCCTTCGCGCGCCTGCTGCGCGACGCCCAGCCCTGACCCCGCGCCGCCGGAACTAGCCCCCTCTTCCCTGAAAGGAAACCGCGCCCCCAGCAACCACAAAGGTCCCATAAAAAAAGCACGAACGTTCGTATTTATAACCCCGTCGCAAGGAGACCCGCCATGACACTGCCCCTGTCGACCGCCGCCACCGCCCGGTCCACGCCGGCCGACGCCACGGAACCCTGGACCGCCCCCGCCGGCCTGCTGTGCCTGCGTCCCGTCCGGCCCGAGGACAAGGCGGCCATGGCGACCTTCCTGGCCGATCTGTCGCCGCGTTCGCGGCAGCGTCGCTTCCTGGCCGCCAAGCACCGCTTCACCGAGCGCGAGCTGCGCGGCCTGACCGTGGTGGACCAGGACCGCCACGTGGCCTGGGTGGCCGTGGACCTGGCCGACGGCGGCGAGCGCATCGTCGCCGAGGCCCGATTCGTGCGCCTGGCCGGCCGCCCCGGGTCGGCCGAGGTGGGGGTGGCGGTGGCCGATTCCCTTCAGGGCCGGGGCCTGGGCCGGATGCTGATGGCCACCCTGGCCCGCGAGGCGCGGCGCGGCGGCGTGACCGAACTGCACGGCTACGTGGACAGCGGCAACCGCCCCATGCTGCGCCGCCTGGAGGAGCTGGGCGCGCGCATGGCCGTGGACCATCCCGGGGTGATGCGGGCCCGGGTGCCCCTGGGCGGGAGCCCCTGTTCGGTATAAAAGGGAGGGATGTGGAGCGAGGACGCCTACCAGCAGGCCTGGACCTTCGCCGCCGAGGCCCACCGCGGACAGAAGGTGCCGGGCAGCCATCTGCCCTATCTGGTGCACGTGGCCGGGGTCGCCATGGAGGTGATCTCGGCCCTGCGCCACGAGACCGTCGCCGCCCCCGACCTGGCGGTGCAGTGCGCCCTGCTGCACGACACGGTGGAGGACACGGACGTCACCGTCGCCGACCTGGAGCGCCGCTTCGGCCCGGCGGTGGCCGCCGGGGTGGCGGCGCTCAGCAAGCGCGGCGACCTGCCCAAGGCCGAGGCCATGGGCGACAGCCTGGCCCGCATCGCCGCCCAGCCCCACGAGGTGTGGATGGTCAAGCTGGCCGACCGCATCACCAACCTGCAGCCGCCGCCGGCCCACTGGACCGCCGACAAGTGCGCCGCCTACCGCCGCGAGGCGCAGCAGATCCACGCCGCCCTGGCCGCCGCCAGCCGCCACCTGGCGCGCCGCCTGGCCGCCCGGATCGAGGCCTACGCCGCCTATTGCCGGTGACGGCGCGCGCCATCCGGACGGCGCCGGGGGGTCAACCGCCGTGGGTGCGAAAGGTGTTGCCGGTTTCCCGTTTGGCCTCGTACATGGCCTGGTCGGCGTTCTTGACGATCGTTTCCTTGCTGAAATCCGCCGCCGATGAGAGCCCGATGCCGATGCTGGCGCCGATGGTGCGGGGTTCGCCGCCCAGGGAAATGGGCCGAGCCAGGCTCGCCAGGATGCGGGCGGCGGCCCGCTCGGCAACCTCCCGGGTTCCTTCCGGCTCCAGGATCACGGCGAACTCGTCGCCGCCCAGGCGGGCCACGGTGTCGCTGGCACGCACCGCGCCGCGGAGGCGCACGCCAACTTCCTTGAGGACCGCGTCGCCCGCGTCGTGGCCCAGGGTGTCGTTGATGGGCTTGAACTTGTCCAGGTCCACATAGAGCAGCGCGACCGAACCGCCCGATCGGTGTGTCCGCTCGGCGGCGTGTTCCAGCCGGTCGTCGAACAGCTGGCGGTTGGGCAGCCCGGTCAGAGGATCGTGCAGGGCCTTGTTCTCGAAATGGGCCTGCAACTGCTTGATGGGGGTCACGTCCGTCCACACGCCGACAATCCCGCCACTGCCGACGGACTTCTGGCGCACGTACATCCAGCGGCCGTCGTGCAGCCGCTCCTCCTCCTGTTCGTCTCCCAGGCTCTGGCCGCCTTCGAACCGCTCCAGGCATCGGGCCACGTACTCCTCGACCTCGGCCTCTTCCGACGGATGCCGCTGCAGGGCCCAGGCACGGATGACATCGCGGTAATGGGTGCCGGGCTCCAGGATGGCGTGCAGGGCGGGGTACATGGCGCGAAAAACGCTGTTGCACATGACCAGGCCACCGCCGGCATCGAACAGGATGAACCCGTCCGAAATGCTTTCGATGGCCTCGACCATCCGCTGCCGGGTCACGCGGGCGGCCTGGGCCACCTCCTGCAGCCGTCTGTCGAACAGGGTCGCGCCGATGGCGGCGGCGGCGATCATGACGGTGACCACGGCGACCGCGGTGCTCAGCCAGAACGGATCCAGGGCCACGTGATCGATGGGATGGCCCGGCGCCGGAAGGAAATAGGTGGCCCCCATGGCCGTGTAGTGCATGCCCGTGATGGCCAGGCCGACCAGCGCCGCGGCCAAGGGCCGCGCCAGGCCGGCGGCGCGGCTCCTGGTCATCAGCCGGCCCAGGTCGTGCACGTAGATGGCCAGAATTCCCAGCACCACCGCGACCACGATGGACAGCCCGAACAGGGCCGGGTCGTACCGCATGTCCGCGTGCATGCGCATGGCGGCCATGCCGCTGAAGTGCATGGCGCCGACGCCGGCGCCCAGCAGGACGCCTGCCGTAATGTAGTGCAGGTGGTGGGCCCGGGGCCGCGACATGACGTGCAGCGCCACGGCGCCGGCCAGAATGGCCGGCACGCCGGATGCCAACGTCGTCGACAGGTCGTAGGCCACCGGGATGGGCAGCACGAAGGCCAGCATGCCAAGGAAGTGCATGGCCCACACGCCGTTCCCCAGGGTGACGGCACCGGTCCCCAGCCACAGGATGGCGGTGCGCCGGTCCTCGGCCGCCGCGATCCGCCCGCCGATCAACAGCGCCGCGTACGAGGCGACGCAGGCTACGGCATAGGAAACGGCGATCAGGGGTGGGTCGTACACGCCCGTCAGGGCGCCATCCAGGTTATCGGAGGCCGTGAGAAAGCTGATCAAGTAACGGTTCCCGGGGTTGTGAACACCACATACCCCCCCTTAACCGCAAAGCATACTTTTTTTCCGTCGTGCTGTGGACCCGGAATTGTGGCCCGGGCCTATGCCGGCCGGAACGGTCGCCGGCGGCCGGTGGCGGCGGCCCGGTCCCGGTTGTCGGACCGGGGGAACCCCGGTCACTCGGCCGCCATTTCCGACGGCGCGGCGGGCGCGGCGTGGGTGCGCAATTCGGCAACGACGCTGTCCAGGGTGTCTTCCAGGGCGCTGCCCTGCTTGGCGACGATGCTCTGTGCGGCCTGGCGCAGGAATTCCGCTTCGTCGGTCGTCAGGTCCTTGGAGCTGACGACGATGACCGGAACCGTGGCCAGGTCGGGGCGCGACCGGATATGGCGCAGGAAGGTGAGGCCGTCCATTTCCGGCATCATCAGGTCCAGCAGCACCGACGCCGGCGGTCCCTGGCGGGCCAGCACCTCCAGGGCCTCGATGCCGTTGCCGGCGACGGAAACCCGGGGACAGATCTTGCCGGCGTAGGTGGCCATGAGGTTCCGGGCGTCGTCGTCGTCGTCCACCACCAGCACGTAGTCCTGGGCGCCGGGCACCCCGATGCAGCGGCGGATGGTGGACAGGAACCCGTCCCGGTGGATCGGCTTGGTCAGGTGGTCGATGGCGCCCAGGGAAAGGCCGACGTTCTTGTCGTCGACGATGGTGCACATGACGACCGGAATGTCCTTGGTGATCTCGTCGGCCTTCAGTTCCTTCAGCACCGACCAGCCGTCCTTGTCCGGCATCATGACGTCGAGGGTGATGGCGTCGGGCGCCAGCTTGCGCGCCAGCTCCAGGCCGCTTGTGCCGTTCTCGGCCGTCGCCACATGGTAGCCCTGCTTCGTCAGATGGCGGGTCAGCAGGGTCCGGGCCGCGCCGTCGTCGTCGATGACCAGCACCGTCATGCCCGCCGGGTCGGCCGGCCCGACCTGGGCCGCCGCGGCCTCGGGCGCCGGCGCCGCCGGTTCCGCGGCGTGGCCGTCGTCCACGTTCACGGGGGTCGTCAGGGTGAAGGTGGATCCGGCGCCGGGCGCGCTCTCGACCACGATCCCGCCGCCCATCATCTCCGAGAAGCGCCGGCAGATGGCCAGGCCCAGGCCCGTGCCGCCGTACTTCCGGCTGGTCGACGAATCCGCCTGGGTGAACTCCTGGAACAGGCGTTCGATCTGGTCCTGGTCCATGCCGATGCCGGTGTCGGACACGGCGATGGACAGCATGTCGCGGCCGTCCGCCTCGGTGCGCCGGACGGACAGGGTGATTCGCCCGTCGGAGGTGAACTTGGCCGCGTTGCTGAGGAAGTTCAGCACGATCTGGCGCAGCTTCACCGGGTCGTTGCGTGCCTCGTCGGCGACGTCGTCCGCAACGTCGATCACGAACTCGTTGCTGTTCTTGGCCACCAGGCTTTGCGCCGTCGCCGTGATCTCGTCGATCAGGGTGGGCACGAAGATGCCGTCGACGCTGAGCTCCATCTTGCCGGCCTCGATCTTGGACAGGTCGAGGATGTCGTTGATCAGCGACAACAGGTGCACGCCGCCGTGGTGGATGCGGCGGATGTCCTCGGCGAACTCCGAGTCCTCGGCCTCCTCCATGTCCTCCAGGATCATCTCGCTGTAGCCGATGATGGCGTTCAGCGGCGTCCGCAGCTCGTGCGACATGTTGGCCAGGAACGCCGACTTGGCGTGGTTGGCCGCGTTGGCCGCCTGGGCCGCGCGCTCGGCGTCCAGGCGCTCGCTAATGTCCACCGAGATGGCCAGCACGGCGCGCGCGCCGTCCAGGTCGAGGGGAACGCGGTAGGTCTGCAGGACGTGGACGTTGCCCTCGGCGTCGGTGAAATGCTCGTCCGCCGTTTCGTCCATCTCGCCGCTGGCGCGCACGGCTTCGTTGCGCCGCCGGAAGGCTTCGCACTCGTGGCGGTCGGGGTGCAGGTCGGCCTGGCGGCAGCCGACCATGGCCTCGGGCGTCTCGCCATAGGCATCGGCCACGGCCTTGTTCGACAGCAGGTACCGCCCGTCGCCGTCCAGCACCACGATCATGGGCGGGGCCACGTCCATGACCGTGCGCAGCAGGCCGTTGGACGTGCGCAGCCGGTTCAGGACCGTCTCCAGGCTGCGCGCCAGGACGCCGATCTCGTCGTCCCGGTCGTGGCCCGGCAGGGTCGTGGCGGTGCCGTCGATGACCGCGCCCGCGCTTCCGCTGAGCCGCAGCAGCGGCCGGGTGATCGTCCGCGCCAGCAGGAAGGCGCTGACCAGGATGGCCAGGGCCAGGGCCAGCGCGATGGCGGCGTTTTCCGAGACCTCCCTGCGGATGGTCGCCTCCGTCGCCGCCAGGAGGGCCTGGTGCTGGTTCTCCAGGTCGGCGTCGATCAGCCCGGACACCGTGACCAGGCTGGTCCGGATGCGCGCCAGGGCGGTGTCGAAGGCCTCCAGGACGAACCGTTCCTCGTAGACGAAGTTCTCGTTGGCGTTGGCGAAATCCCCCTCGGCCAACAGCGCCGCCGTGCGCCCGTTGGCGTCCTTCAGCAGCTTGAACAGGTACGGCAGGCTCGCCGCGGTGCGGGTCACCACGTTCAGGTGCCGGCGGTTGACGTCGGTGGCGGCGCCGGCGTCCCCCGGCCGGAACGACGGCAGCGACCCCAGCGCCTGCTGCAGGACGGTGACCGACACCTGGAACCGCCGGATGTCGCCCTCGACCATGTCCCGCGTCTCCTCGGACCGCCGGGCCAGGGTCGGATCGCGCATCAACAGGCTTTCCTGGTGCACGCGGAGAAAACCGTTGGTCCCCGTCAGGACCTGCCCCAGCGAGGAATTGACGTCGTTCACCAGGGATTTCAGCAGGTCCCGCTCGCCGTCCTGGACCTTCTGGTTCTCGACCGTCCGGCGGAACTGGTCGGTGATGCTGTTCAGGCCGACCGCGCCGACCGCGGCCATGATCACCAGCGGCAGGATCACCAGCCCCAGGATCTTGCCGCCGATCCCCCGCGCCCACGGGAACCGCCCCTGGGCCCGGCCGACGGCCTCGGGCGGTGCCGGCACGCTACCGTCCATGGCGGAAAGGGATTGCGGGTTGCCTCCGTTCTTGTCACCGCGTTGCATGGGTTCCTATCCTCGCAGCAGCAGGTCGACCATGGCGGTCGCCGTCTCGAGGACCGCATAGACGTCGGACGGCGACTTGCCCGATTGCGGCGGCGCGATCCGGGTCGGCGCGTCGATCCCCGCCGCCACCTTGATCGACATCACCTCCGCCAGGGCCGTCTGCAACCGGTCCTGGACGTCCGCCGGCGTGATCCGGCCCGTCTTCTCCGGCGACAGCACGACGCCGCCCTCCGGCCTCAGGTCGGCGCGGCTGTCGCCCAACCGGCGGATGCGGTCCAGCAGTTGCGTGCCCTTGGCGTACACGTCGCCGGGCTCCTTGCGCGCCGGCGGCGCGGCCGCCGGGGCCGCCTGCGGGCTGATCCCCTTCTCGGCCAGGATCAGCTTCAGATCGTCGACGATGGTCAGGGCGATGCGCATCACGTCATTGGGCGCCACCCGCGGGATGCCGAGGCCGTCCAGGGCCAGGCTGGCCCGGTGCAGGTTGGCGTACACGTCGGTCGGCGTCTTGCCGGCGACGAAGGAGGCCGACGCCGGCAGGGCCCGCACGTCGAACACGGGCAACAGCGCGCGCAGGGATTCCGACGCCGCCCGCACCAGGCCGAACACGTCCTTGGGCAGGATGTCCCGGCCCGGCGGCGGCGGCAGCGCGACCTGGTCGAGACCGTTCAGGAACCGCAGCTTCTGGACCTTGAAGAACACCTCGCGCGCCTTCTGGTACACGTGGCGCGGCCGGCGCGGCGCCAGCCGGGGCGCCGCCGCGTCGGTGGCCGGCCGGGTCAGGTTGGCCCGGTGCAGGGCTGCCAGCACGCCGTTCAGGTCCTCGGTCAACTGGAACACCAGCGAGGGCGTGATTTCCTGCGTGCCGGCGGCGGCCGGCGCCGGGACCACCGCCACCGACAGGGCCAGGGTCAGGCCGGTCAGCAGGGCCAGCCCCGATCGTCGCAGGACCGTCCATGCGCATCGGCCCCGGCCCGGCCCCGGGCGCGCCGGCGCGGTCCGGGTCAAGGAGCCCCAAGGGCAAATTCGCGTCGTCACGGTCACAACTCCCGGTTATTTCGCCATTGAGAACAATTTTCACCAACGGCCGAATTCCTGTCACCTAGGAAGAACCCTAGGTAACCTAGGGATTTCATCTGCGGACCTGTCCGGGTGGTTCACCGCGGACAAACAACCAAATGTCGATCCGCGCCGGCCCCGCCCCCGGGCCGCCCTCCGCCAGGGCCGGGCACGTGACCATTGATTTTCTGATCTCCATTTTGCAAGCTTGCGGGCTGCAAAATTGAATGAGTCCAATTTCATACAACGGGATTTGGCAGAAGGACGACGTCAATGCGGGATACCTGATGGCGATGGTGTCGCTTCGTTTCGGGTGCGTGGTGGCGCTGCTGGTGGCGCCATTCGTTTTCGCCGGAACCCCGTTCGCCAAGGGGCCGGGCGGCCATGGGTCCCTGCAGGCGCGGGGGCTGGGCGGCGCCCCGAACATGCTGTGCACCCCCACCGCCGGCCGCTCCAAGTACGTTTCCCAGATCTGCATCGACAACGTGTTCGCCACCTGGAAGGCCTGGACCCTGATGGGCGAGCCGGTGGTGGACTTCAAGGTCCGCTGGACCCTGGCCGGCAACCCCGACCAGTACGTGGTGTCGACCCTGCGCGGCACCGGCACGGACGACGTCTTCTACAACCTGATCGTTCGCGACATCCGCGACCAGACGGTCCTGGAGGCGCTCAAGCGCCTGCACCTGGCCGACCTGCACCTGGCCGCCACGCTGGTCATCGACGAGCCGGCGCAGTCCGAGTACGAGTCGCCCGAAGCCTATGCCCGGGCCCTGGACGCCTTCCAGAACAAGGTCAGCGTCTACGCCCGGAGCCTCCAGTACCACCTGCCGGTGGAGGCCGGCGCCATCGGGCCGCCGGGCGGCACCAGCTACAACACCCCCGGATCGCCGGAATGGAACGACGTGTTCTCCTTCGGCTTCGGCGGCTGCGAGGACGGCCACGTCAGGCCCCCCTCCGTCGACGGCGAGGAAGCCCGGGCGATCTTCACCACCGGATTCCGCCTGGTCAGCCTGCAGGTCTGCGGCTTCACCGTCGCCGGCCTGGGCGACCTGGACCGGGCCCTGGAGAAGACCTGCCTCGCCTGGCGGCCCTATTCCCCCGCCCACAACAAGTGCAGCCTGAAATGCGACCCCGGCACCCAGCCCAACGCCGACCACACCTTCTGCATCAAGCCGGAACCGAAGAAGGTGGCGGAACAGGAGGACGCCAAAGGCAAGGACGGGAAGGACGACACGGACGGCAGGGACGGGGCCGCCCCGACGGCCGAGGAGGAGGCGGCGCGCAACGAGGCCCTGGAAAGCCAGCTCAGCAGCGCCACCCGGATCCTCCAGTTCGAGTCCGAAAGCAGCCAGAACGGCGGCCGCATCCAGGGCGAGATCCAGGACGCCGTTTCCGGGCAGACCCTGGGCGGGGTGCTGATCGAGGTGCTGAAGGACGGCCAGGTGGTCTCCTCGCAGCGAGCCGGCGGCGACGGCGCCTACGACATTCCCCTGCTGAACGGCACCTACGACGTGCGCTTCGCCAAGGACGGCTACCTGCCCATCACGGCCCGGGTCACGGTGCGGCGCAACGAGACCACCTCGGTGGTGCGCCTGCGCCAGATCCCGCAGCAGTACGCCGGCACCGGCACCGCCGCCGGGGTCATCAAGGACGCCTTCAACGGATCGGTGGTGGCGGGGGTGGCGGTCACGGTCATCGGCGGCGTCAACCACCGCCAGGGCGACGTGGTGGCCTCGGCCGTTACCGGCGCCGACGGGGCCTACAGCATCGAGCTGCCGGCCGGCAACTACACCCTGGTCGGCCGCAAGGAGGGCTACGCCGCGGTGTCGGGCCCCATCGTGGTGGTCGGCCGGACCCGCCGCGACGGCCAGAACTTCGCCATCGCGCCGCGCCTGCAGGCCGGCCGCATCCGCATCGTGCTGTCGTGGGACAGCTCGCCCAGCGACCTGGATTCGCACCTGCGCACGCCCTCGGGCGCCCACGTGTCGTACCGGAACCGGCGCGGCGGCGGCGCCGGCCTGGACACCGACGACACCAATGGCCACGGGCCCGAAACCATCACCGTCTATGACATGCTGGACGGGCGGTACGAATACTGGGTCCACAAGTACTCCTCGGACGGCAGCCTGCGGTCCTCGGGCGCCCGGGTCGACGTCTATGGCGCCTATGGCCTGGCCCGCACCTTCAACGTGCCGCGCCTGTCCGGCGGCTCTCGGGATTGGCAGGTGTTCGGCTTCGACCGCAACGCTGGCTGGCTGACCGACCGGCCGGCGAACTACATCGACGACGATCCCCCCCCGGCCGCTCCCCAGGCCGCTCCCCAGGGCGCCGCCCCGGCGCCGCAGGCGGCGGCGCCGGCCCCGTCCGCGGCCCCGTCCACGCCGGGTCAGCTCTTGAACGCCTTCGAAAAGGAACTGTTCAGCCAATGACACGCCTGATCTTCGCCCTGCTCGCCATGGCCGTCCTCAGCGGCCCGGTCTCGCCGGCCCGCGCCGACCTGCCGCCCGAGGTCCGGGCCGACCTGCTGAAGACCAAGCTGACGGCGGCCATGAAGGAGAAGCGCTTCCCCGACGCCCTGGACCTGTTCACGCAGCTGCGCGCCCTGAACCTTCCCCTGCCCGCCAGCATGGACTATTTCGAGGCGGTGGCCGCCGCCGAGACCCAGGACTGGCTGCGCGCCGACGCCCGCCTGACCAGCTTCCTGACCGTGCAGCGCAAGAAGAGCAAGTTCTACCAGAGCGCCCTGGAGCTCTACGCCCGCATCGAGCCCCATGTGGCCGAGGCGCGCCGCAAGGCGGCGGCCGAGGCGACCGCCGAGATCCAGGCCCTGGCCGACAACCTGGACTTCACCGGGGCGCGGGACAAGCTGGACGACTACCTGGCCGACGGCACCATTGCCGACCGCACCGCCATCGCCCGCACCATCGACGAGGCCGAGATGCGCGCCGTGCAGTCGGCCATGGCCGACGGCCGCGCCTCCATCGACGGCCTGTCCGGGCACATCAAGTCCATCGCCGCCACCTACCCAGCGATCCGGGCCGACGGCTGGACGCCCGTCTATCCGGCGGTGCTGACCCAGCGGCTGCCGACCCTGCTGCGCCAGATGCAGGCCGCCCACGCCCAGGCCAGCCTGGACTGGGACACCCGCGCCGCGCCCCTGGCCGACCGGCGCGACCACGCCGCCCTGCGGCAACTGGGCCTGGACCTGCGGAGCGAGGCGCAGGGCCGCATCGACGCCATCGCCGCCCAGGCGTCCGACGCCTATTTCGCCGAGGTCCTGCGGCCGCACGCGCTGGGCATCCTGAACCAGCTTTCCGCCGACCTGGCCGGCAGCCTGGAACGGCAGACCGACCCCGTGGACAACACCCTCTGGCCGCGCCACAACGGCGTGCGCTACCGCGAGCACCTGAAGCGCAGCCCCGAGGTGGACACCATCGAGGCCTTCGCCATCCGCCGCAGCATGGTGACCATGGTGTTCCGCACCAACCTGTCCGAGGAGTTCCAGTCCTGGCGCAACGGCCTAAAAGACGGCAAGGACGGCGAGAAGGTGATCGACCGCCAAACCCGCTACACCGTGCGCATCCGGGCCCAGTTCGACTGGCGCCATGTCAACCGCTTCGAACAGGAATCCGACGGCATCCACCTGTACGTGGACGGCCCCGGCGTGTCCTGGCGGCGCCTGTCGTGGGAATACAACGCCGGTTACGGCATCAAGGAATCCTACGACTCCGACAAGAAGATCAACCAGCGCGACAGCACCTTCGGCAACCGGCGTGCCCTGCCCGGGCTGCCCCTGCGCCGCCACCTGGAGAAACTGCGGCTGGTGACGGCCTATTTCCGCCATCCCAGCTTCGACATGGCCAGGGAACGGGACAGCCTGCCCACGGACCCGGCCGACCCCGACGCCGCGGCGGTCGAGATCCTGGGCGAGGGCCCGGACGGGCGCCTGCTGACGGCGTCCGAAAAGGCCGCCGGCAAGGCCAAGCCGTCGGCCGAGGTGGGACCCTTCAAGCCGTCAAACCCCCTGTCCAAGCTGTTCAAGGGCCTCGGCTCCCTCGGCAAGTCGGGGTCCGGCGAGGACAAGGATAAGAACAGGTACGAGGGCAACTGACCGATGCCGGCCCGGACCCTCGCCGCGGTTCGCCGGATCGCCGGCGCCCTCGCCCTGCTGCCGTTCCTGTCCGCCCTGGCCCTGGCCGACGCCGACCTGGTGGTGCCGGGTTTTGAAATATTGACCGTGCCGGGGACGGGCCAGGGCCTGACCTACCTGCGGAAGCTCGAGCAGGCCCAGAACACGGCCCTGGACAGCGGCCATACCAAGGCGTCCAACGCCTGCCGCGCCCAGTTCGGTACCGTCAAGACCGGCTACCTGCCGGCCTTCAAGGAGGCCTACCGCGGAAGCTGCTCGTGCAAGACCAACAGCAAGGGCGAGCACCGCTGTACCTGCGACGTGGCCATCAAGTGCCTGCGCCGGAACCTGTCGGCGGACGACCGGGACCGCCTGACGATCTTGGAGCTGTACCGGAAGAACCACTGGTGGTCGACCAGCAAGCTGATCTCCCTGGTGGGCAAACTGAAGCTGGACCCCACGAACGCGGCCATGGTCAGCTTCGTCGCCTCGGTGCGCGGCATGGAGCAGCGCTACAAGCTGTTCCGCAAGCACCTGGGCGACGTCACCAACCCCAAGGTCCAGCACATCTACATCGACCAGATGGAGGTGCTGCAGGCCGAGATCGACGCCGTCCTGTCCTCGGACCAGGCGCAGCAGATGCTGGGCAAGAAGCGCTAGAGCCCTTTCCGCTCCTACCGCCGCCCCTTGGCCAGGACGTAGATCAGCTTGCGCAGGGCGATGCGCTTCAGCACCGCCTCGCCCTGGCGCGGGTCGCCGACCACGGTGACCTCGGTGTTGCTGTGGGGGTCGATGGCGGCCACCCGCACGTAGGCGCCCGACGGGCGGAATTCGTACAGGACCTCGCGCAGCCCCACGTCCTTGGGGGTCAGGGCCACGCCGCCGTCCCTACATGTTGCGGCGGTACTGGCCGCCGGCCTCGAACAGGGCCTGGGTGATCTGCCCCATGGAGCAGCAGCGCACGGCCTCGACCAGCACCTCGAACACGTTGCCGCCCGAGGTCGCGCGCTCCTTCAGGCGCGCCAGGATGGCCGGGGCCGCGTCGCCGTTGCGGGCCTGGAAGTCGCGCAGGCGGGTGAGCTGCCCCTGCTTCTCGTCCTCGGTCGAGCGCGCCAGCTCGGGGGTGACGAAGACCTCGTCGGCGTTGGAATTGAGGAAGGTGTTGACCCCGATGATGGGGTACTCGCCGGTATGCTTCAGGGTCTCGTAGTGCAGGGACTCGTCCTGGATCTTGCCGCGCTGGTAGCCCGTCTCCATGGCCCCCAGCACGCCGCCGCGCTCGGAGATGCGCTCGAACTCCTTCAGCACCGCCTCCTCCACCAGGTCGGTCAGTTCCTCGATGATGAAGGCGCCCTGGTTGGGGTTCTCGTTCTTGGCCAGGCCCCATTCGCGGTTGATGATCATCTGGATCGCCATGGCGCGGCGCACCGAGTTCTCGGTCGGCGTGGTGATGGCCTCGTCGAAGGCGTTGGTATGCAGGCTGTTGGTGTTGTCGTAGGTGGCGATCAGGGCCTGCAGCGTGGTGCGGATGTCGTTGAAGTCCATCTCCTGGGCGTGCAGGGACCGGCCCGACGTTTGCGTATGGTATTTAAGCTTCTGCGAGCGTTCGTTGCCACCGTACTTGAAGCGGATGGCGGCGGCCCAGATGCGCCGGGCGACCCGGCCCATGACCGAATACTCGGGGTCCATGCCGTTGGAGAAGAAGAAGCTGAGGTTGGGCGCGAAGTCGTCGATGTGCATGCCGCGCGCCAGGTAGGCCTCGACATAGGTGAAGCCGTTCGACAGGGTGAAGGCGAGCTGGCTGATGGGGTTCGCGCCGGCCTCGGCGATGTGGTAGCCCGAGATGGAGACCGAGTAGAAATTGCGCACCCGGTGGTGCACGAAATACTCCTGGATGTCAGCCATCATCTTCAGCGCGAACTCGGTCGAGAAGATGCAGGTGTTCTGGCCCTGGTCCTCCTTCAGGATGTCGGCCTGCACCGTGCCGCGCACGTTCTCGTGCACCCATTCGCGGATCTTCTCGATCTCCTCGTCCGTGGGCACGCGGCCGTTCTCGGCCTCGAAGCGGTCCACCTGCTGGTCGATGGCCGTGTTCAGGAACATGGCCATGGCCATGGGCGCCGGGCCGTTGATGGTCATGGACACCGACGTGTTGGGGGCGCACAGGTCGAACCCGCCGTACAGCACCTTCATGTCGTCGAGCGTGGCGATGGACACCCCCGAGTTGCCCACCTTGCCGTAGATGTCCGGCCGTTCGTCGGGGTCGAAGCCGTACAGGGTCACGGAATCGAAGGCCGTCGACAGGCGCTTGGCCTCGGATTCCTTGGACAGCAGATGGAAGCGCCGGTTGGTGCGGAAGGGGTCGCCTTCGCCGGCGAACATGCGGGTCGGGTCCTCGTTCTCGCGCTTGAAGGCGAACACCCCGGCTGTGTAGGGGAAGCTGCCCGGCACGTTCTCGCGCAGCAGCCAGCGCAGGATCTCGCCCTCGTCCTCATAGCGGGGCAGCACCACCTTGGGGATGCGGGTGCCTGAGAGCGTGGTGTGGGTCAGCCGGGTGCGGATCTCCCGATCCCGGATGCGCACCACGTATTCCTCGCCGGCATAGGTCTCGCGCATGCGCGGCCACAGCTCCAGCAGCTTGCGGGCGCGGGGGTCCAGGGCCTCGTCGCGGGCGGCGATCAGGGCGTCCAGCGACGCCCCCTCCCCGCCCGACTCGTCGAGCATGCGCCGCGCCGCGCGCAGCTGCTGGCGCTCGCGGGCGATGCGCGCCTGCTCGGCGATGTCGGCGTGGTAGGCGCGCACGGTCTCGGCGATCTCGGCCAGGTAGCGGGTCCGCGCCGGCGGCACGATGGCATCCCCCGGCAGCGAGTGTCGGCCATCGACCTCCGGCGCCGTGGTGGGCCAGGCGCCCAGGCCGCGTTCGGTGAACTGGGCGGTCAGGCTGCGGTACAGGGCCGTGACCCCGGGGTCGGCGAAGCGCGCGGCGATGGTGCCGAACGCGGGCATCTCGTCGGCCGGGGTGGTGAAGGCCTCGCGGTTGCGCTGCAACTGCTTCGACACGTCGCGCAGGGCGTCCATGGCCCCCTTGCGGTCGAACTTGTTGATGGCCACGGCGTCGGCGAAGTCCAGCATGTCGATCTTCTCGAGCTGGCTGGCGGCGCCGAACTCGGGGGTCATGACGTACAGCGACACGTCAACGTGGTCGACGATGCCGGCGTCGCCCTGGCCGATGCCCGGGGTTTCCAGCACCACCAGGTCGTAGCCGGCCACCTTGCAGGCGGCGACCATGTCGGGGATGGCGGGCGGCACCTCGTCCTTGGAATCCCGCGTCGCCACCGAGCGCATGAACACGTTGCCGCCGCCGATAGCGTTCATGCGGATGCGGTCGCCCAGCAGGGCGCCGCCGCTGCGCCGGCGCGACGGGTCGATGGCGATGACGGCGATGCGGGGCTCACTCGAATACAGGCGGAAACGGCGGATCAGCTCGTCGGTCAGGGACGACTTGCCGGCGCCGCCGGTGCCGGTGATGCCCAGCACCGGCACGTCCTCGTGGGCCAGGGCCCGGCTGCGGATCTCGGCGCCCAGCTTGTCGTCCAGGCGCCGGTTCTCCATGGCCGTCAGCACCCGCGCCAGGCCGGCGGGGTCGCGCAGGGCGTCCGGCGAGTCGGGCACCTGGGCGCACAGGTCGCGGTCCGCCTGCTCCATCATGTCGCGGATCATGCCGTCCAGGCCCATGCGCTGGCCGTCCTCGGGCGAATACAGCCGGGTGACGCCATAGGCGTGCAGGTCGGCCACCTCGTCGGGCACGATCACCCCGCCGCCGCCGCCGAACACGCGGATGTCCTCGCGCCCGGCCTGGCGCAGCAGGTCGATCATGTACTTGAAGTATTCCACGTGGCCGCCCTGGTACGAGCTGACGGCGATGCCGCTGGCGTCCTCCTGCACCGCCGCCGTTACCACCTCGTCCACCGACCGGTTGTGGCCCAGGTGGATCACCTCGGCGCCCTGGGACTGCAGGATGCGGCGCATGATGTTGATGGAGGCGTCGTGTCCGTCGAACAGGCTGGCCGCGGTCACGAAGCGGACCGGATTGCGGGCCTGGTAGGTCTTGGTCGCGGGGCGCTTCCGCGGGGCGGCGTCGTCGGGCAAGGCGTCCTCCGGGGCTGGGGCCGGCGGACCGGTGGGTCCGCGGGGCCGTCGGCCATTGTTCCAAGGCGGCGGGGCCGGCGCAAGCCTCGGCTGATCCCGCCGTCAAGTTTACGTTTACGTAAACGTAAACTAAGGCGCGCCGTTCGTAAAGGGGCGTCGGTTGACGGGCAAACCGCCCTGTTGCATGGTGCGGCCGAGGCTTTCATCCAACCGACAACAGGAAATCCGGGGGGCACCATGCTGATCCTGAAGACACGCCCGACCCTTTGGCGAACCCTTGCCGCCGCCACCGTCCTGGCCGCCGCCGCCCTGTCGGCGCCCGGCGCGGCCACCGCCGCCGACAAGTCCGTCAAGGTCACCGCCATCGTCGAGCATCCGGCGCTGGACGCCTGCCGCAACGGCGTCAAGGACGAGCTGGCGGCGCGCGGCTACACCGCCGGCAAGAACCTGGACTGGGAGTTCCAGAGCGCCCAGGGCGACGTCGGCACCGCCGGCCAGATCGCGCGCAAGTTCGTGGGCGACAAGCCCGACGTGATCGTGGCCATCGCCACGCCGTCGGCCCAGGCCGCCGTGGCCGCGGCGCGGGGCGGCGTGCCGGTGATCTTCACCGCCGTCACCGACCCCGTGGCCGCCAAGCTGATCAAGGACCGCGCCCACCCCGGCGGCAACGTTTCCGGCGTCACCGACCTGTCGCCCATCGACCTGCACCTGAAGCTGATCAAGGAGATCACGCCGAACGCCAAGAAGATCGGCGTGCCCCACAACCCCGGCGAGGCCAACGCCGTGGTGCTGGTGAACCTGCTGCGCGACATGGCGCCCAAAATGGGCATGGAGGTGGTGGTCGCCTCGGCCCCCAGCACCAACGACGTGCTGCCGGCGGCGCGCAGCCTGGTGGGCAAGGTGGACGTCATCTACGTGCCCACCGACAACACCATCGTCTCGGCCCTGGAGGCGGTGATCAAGGTCGGCATCGACGCCCAGATCCCGGTCTACGCCGGCGACACGGACTCGGTGCCGCGCGGCGCCATCGCCGCCCTGGGCTTCAACTACTACGACATCGGCCGCCAGACCGGGGCCATGGTGGCCCGGGTGCTGGGCGGCGAGAAGCCCGGCGACATCGCCGTCGAGGGGGTGCAGAAGGGCGAGCTGTTCGTCAACCCGGGCGCCGCCAGGAAGATGGGCGTGACCATCCCCGCGGCCACCGTCCAGCGCGCCAAGAAGGTGGTCGAGTAGCCTTCGCGTGAGCCTGATCGCGTTCCTGGGGGCGATCGAGACCGGACTACTGTTCGGCCTGGTCGCCCTCGGGGTCTTCCTCAGCTTCCGCATCCTCAACTTCCCGGACCTGACCGTGGACGGCAGCCTGCCCCTGGGCGCCGCCGTGGCGGCGACCCTGATCGTCGGCGGCTGGGACCCCTACGCCGCCACCGCCGCGGCCATGGTCGCCGGCGCCCTGGCCGGGCTGGTCACGGCCTGGCTGAACGTGCGCCTGGGCATCCTGCACCTGCTGGCCAGCATCCTGACCATGATCGCGCTCTATACCGTCAACCTGCGCGTCATGGGCAAGCCCAATCAGCCCCTGCTGGGCGAGCAGACGGTGTTCACGCCGCTGGAGGAGTTGGGCCTGCCCTACTATGTCGCCAGCCTGCTGCTGTTCCTGGCCGTGGGCCTGGCGGCCAAGCTGGTTTTAGACTGGTTCCTGCGGACCGAGACGGGCCTGGCCATGCGCGCCACCGGCGCCAACCCGCGCATGGCCCGGGCCCAGGGCATCAACACCGCCGCCATGACCCTGCTGGGCATGGCCATCAGCAATTCCCTGGTGGCCCTGGCCGGCGCCCTGTTCGCCCAGTCCCAGGGCGGCGCCGACGTGTCCATGGGCATCGGCGTCATCGTCGTCGGCCTGGCCGCCGTCATCGTCGGCGAGGCGGTGCTGCCGGCGCGGCGCATCGTGGTCGCCACGGTGGCCGTGTTCCTGGGCTCGATCATCTACCGGCTGGTGGTGGCCCTGGCCCTGAACGCCGACTTCATCGGCCTGCAGGCCCAGGACCTGAAGCTGATCACCGCCGTGCTTGTGGTGGTGGCCATGACCCTGCCGGGCATGCGCCGGCGCCTGCGGCGGCGCCGCGAGGGGGGCGCGGCATGATCCGGGTCGAGGACGTCCACGTCACCTTCAACCCGGGCACGCCGATCGAGACCCGCGCCCTGCGCGGCCTGGACCTGGACATCCCGGCCGGTCAGTTCGTCACCGTCATCGGCAGCAACGGGTCGGGCAAGTCGACCCTGCTGAACGTGCTGTGCGGCGAGGTGGCGCCCGAGCGCGGCCGCGTCACCATCGGCCAGGACGACGTGACCGCCTGGACCACCCACCGCCGCGCCGGCCGCGTGGCGCGGGTGTTCCAGGACCCCATGGCCGGCACCTGCGAGGCACTCAGCATCGAGGAGAACCTGGCCCTGGCCCAGAGCCGCGGCCGCCGGCGCGGCCTGCGCGCGTCGGTCGGCGGCGCCGAGCGGCGGGCCTTCCGCGACCACCTGGCGGTCCTGGGCCTGGGCCTGGAGGACCGCCTGGAGGACCGCATGGGCCTGCTGTCGGGCGGCCAGCGCCAGGCGGTCAGCCTGGTCATGGCGACGCTGAACCCGCTGGACATCCTGCTGCTGGACGAGCACACGGCGGCGCTGGACCCCAAGACCGCGGCCTTCGTCATGGAACTGACCGACCGCTTCGTGCGCGACGGCGGCCTGACCACCCTGATGGTCACCCACTCCATGCGCCAGGCCCTGGACCACGGCGCGCGCACGGTCATGCTGCACGAGGGCCGGGTGGTGCTGGACGTGGACGCCGAGCAGCGCCGCGGGCTGAGGGTCGAGGACCTGCTGCGCATGTTCGAACGGGTGCGCGGCGAGGAGCTGTCCGACGACTCGCTGCTGCTGGGATAACCGGTGAATTTGGCGTGACGGGCTGCGCATTTCCTTGACAACAACAGCGCGTTGATGTTTTTACCTGCCCTGCGCCGATTTGAGCCTCAGCTTGCGGGCGCGTAAAAAGTTCAGCTAAAGCGACGGGGGGAAAACAAGCAACCGCCCGGCGTCCGCCGCGGCGGTTTTTTGATGACAGGACGGATACTGGAGGACGGTCATGACCATGGACAGCAAGAACCCCGAGACCCTGGCCCTGCACGCGGGGCACCGCATGGACGCCGCCTCGGGCGCCGTGGCCGTGCCCATCTACCAGACCACGTCCTACCAGTTCCAGTCCACCGAGCACGCCGCCAACCTGTTCGGGCTCAAGGAGCTGGGCAACATCTACACCCGCATCATGAACCCCACCAACGACGTGTTCGAGCAGCGCATGGCGGCCATCGAGGGCGGCGTGGCGGCCCTGGCCGTGGGCTCGGGCCAGGCGGCGACCACCTTCTGCATCCTCAACCTGTGCCGCGCCGGAGACAACTTCGTCACCTCGACCGACCTCTACGGCGGCACCTGGAACCTGTTCGCCAACACGCTCAAGGACATGGGCATCGAGGCCCGCTTCGTCGATCCGTCGGACCCCGAGAACTTCCGCCGCGCCACCGACGAGCGGACCCGCTGCTACTACGCCGAGACCCTGCCCAATCCCAAGCTGAACGTGTTCCCCATCCGCGAGGTGGCGGACATCGGCCGCGAGCTGGGGGTGCCGCTGATCATGGACAACACGGCGGCGCCCATCATCTGCAAGCCGCTGGACCACGGCGCCGCCGTGGTCATGTATTCGACCACCAAGTACATCGGCGGCCACGGCACCTCCATCGGCGGCCTGGTCATCGACGGCGGCAACTTCGACTGGGAGGCCCAGGGCGACCGCTTCCCGACCCTGAACGGCCCCGACCCCAGCTACCACGGCGCCGTGTGGACCCAGGCCGTCAAGCCCCTGGGCCCCATCGCCTTCATCCTGCGCATGCGGGTGATCCTGCTGCGCGACGTGGGCGCGGCCATGAGCCCCATGAACGCCTTCCTGTTCATCCAGGGGCTGGAGACCCTGCCCCTGCGCATGCGCGCCCACAACGAGAACGCGGTCATGGTGGCCGACTTCCTCAAAGGCCACGCCAAGGTGACCAAGGTGATCTTCCCCGGCCACCAGGACGGCGAGCCGCGGCGCCGCGCCGACGCCTACCTGAAGGGCGGCTACGGCGCCCTGGTGGGCTTCGAGCTCGAGGGCGGCAAGGAGGCGGGCCGCGCCTTCATCGACGCCCTGCAGATGATCTACCACGTGGCCAACATCGGCGACGCGCGGACCCTGGCCATCCATCCGGCCACCACCACCCACTCGCAGCTCTCGGCCGAGGACCAGCTGGCCACCGGCGTGTCCGACGGCTACGTGCGGCTGTCGATCGGCATCGAGCACATCGACGATATCCTGTCGGACCTGGACCAGGCCCTGGCGAAGGCGTAAAAAAAGGGCCCGCATCCAGGACAAGGGGTACGCCATGGACTTCGTGCGCGGACAGTTTCCGCAGACGCGCATGCGGCGCAACCGGTGGGACGACTGGTCCCGCCGGATGGTGTCCGAGAACCGGCTGTCGGCGGACGACTTCATCTGGCCGGTGTTCGTGATCGAGGGCGACAACGCCCGCGAGCCGGTGCCGTCCATGCCGGGGGTCGAGCGCCTGAGCATCGACCTGCTGTGCGCGGCGGTGGCCGAGGCCCGCGACCTGGGCATCCCGGCCGTGGCCCTGTTCCCCAACGTCGACCCGTCGCTGAAGACCCCCGACGCGCGCGAGGCGTGGAACCCCGACAACCTGGTCTGCCGCGCCGTGCGCGCCGTGCGCGCGGCGGTGCCGGACATCGGCGTCATGTGCGACGTGGCGCTGGACCCGTTCAACAGCGACGGCCACGACGGCATCGTGCGCGACGGCGAGATCGTCAACGACGAGACCATCGAGGCCCTGGTCAAGCAGACCCTGGCCCAGGCCGACGCCGGCAGCCAGGTGGCGGCGCCGTCGGACATGATGGACGGCCGGGTCGGCGCCATGCGCCGGGCGCTGGACGCCGCCGGGCACCAGAACGTGCGCATCATGGCCTACTCGGCCAAGTACGCCTCGGCCTTCTACGGCCCGTTCCGCGACGCCGTCGGCTCGGGCGGGGCGCTGAAGGGGGACAAGAAGACCTACCAGCTTGACCCCGCCAACACCGACGAGGCCCTGCACGAGGTGGCGCTGGACCTGGCCGAGGGCGCCGACATGGTCATGGTCAAGCCGGGCCTGCCGTACTTGGACGTGCTGCGCCGGGTCAAGGACGCCTTCGGCGTGCCCACCTTCGTCTACAACGTCAGCGGCGAGTACGCCATGCTGCGCGCCGCCGGCGACAACGGCTGGCTGGACTACGAGCGGGTGGTGCTGGAATCCCTGATGGCCTTCAAGCGCGCCGGCGCCGACGGCATCCTCACCTACTCGGCGGTGGATGCCGCCCGGGCCCTGCGCCGGGGCTAACTCACGCCGCCAGCAGCCAGTCGCGCACCGCCCGCACCTGGTCCGGGTCCATCAGCGCCGGGGCGTGGCCGATGCCGTCCAGCTCCACCAGGTCCGCCATGGGCCCGCGCCGGGTCATCTCCTGGGCCGTCTCGGCCAGCAGCACGTCGGACTCGCGGCCGTGCAGGACCAGCACCGGGCACTGCACGGCATCCCACACCGGCCACAGGGAGATGTCCTGGATCTCGGCGCCGTTCTTGTAGGGCCAGGCGATGGCCGGGTCGTAGTGCAGGCGCAGGCGCCCCTCGCCGTCGCGGCGGCCGCCATGGGTGGCCAGGTGCCGCCACTGGGCGTCGGTCAGGGGACCGAACGGGGCGCAGACATCGCGCAGGCGGGCCTCCAGGGCGTCCATGTCGGCGAACACGGGGTCGGCGCCCACGTAGGCGCCGATGCGCTGCAGGCCCGCCTGGGGCACGAACGGGCCGATGTCGTTGATCACCAGGCGGCGGATCGGCGAATTCGGCTGGGCCGCCAGGCTCATGCCGATCAGCCCGCCCAGGGAGGTGCCGACCCAGTCCACCTGCCGGCCGCCCAGGCGGGCGATCAGGGCCGCCATGTCGCCCATGTACAGCGGCAGGCCGTAATGCTCGGGCACCGGCAGCCAGTCGCTGGCACCGCGCCCGGGCAGGTCGGGGCAGGCGACCCGGTAGCGGTCGGCCAGGCCGGCGGCCAGGGTGTCGAAGTCGCGCCCGTTGCGGGCCAGGCCGTGGACGCAGATCAGGTCGCCGGCGCTGTCCGCCGCCCCGCCCCATTCGGTATAGGCGACGCGGTGGAAGCCGGCCGGGCCCAGGCCCATGAATTCGCGCTGTGTAAAGGTCATCGATCCCCTCCCCTTCGGTGCCGGGCCGTCCCGGCCGGTCCCCTCCGTGATATCGCCGCCGCGCGGCCGGCGCAAGGGCGCCCGGCGGGCGTGGCGCCCGATCCGGCGCCGTTTGGGAAATTTTAAGTATTCCTATAGGTTAATCGCGGGAACGGACGTTGGTGTGACGGCGGTCATGGTTTTCCTATCGCGACTCTTCTGGACCCTTCTGGGGCTCCTGCTGGTGGCCGGTGTGGCCGCCGCCATCTGGCTCGCCGGTTCCCTGCCCCAGGTCTCGGGCGAGGTGCGGCTGAACGGACTCTCCGAAACCCGGTGGTGGTGCGCCGCGACCGGCGCGGCGTGCCGCACATCACCGCCCGCACCACCCGCGACGCGTACTACGCGCTGGGCTACGTGCACGCCCAGGACCGCCTGTGGCAGATGGAGCTGAACCGCCGCCTGGGCGCCGGACGCCTGGCCGAGGCGTTCGGGGCCGCCGCCCTGCCCAGCGACCGCTTCATGCGCACCCTGAACTTCCATGCCCTGGCCGCCGGCCAGCTCCAGCACCTGGACGCCGGCGTGGTCGAGGCCCTGGACGCCTATGCCGACGGGGTCAACGCCTGGATCGACGGCCACCGCGACCCGTGGCAGTTACCGCCCGAGTTCCAGGCCCTGGCCCTGCGCCCCGAAGCCTGGCAGCCGGCGGACTCGCTGGTCTGGCTGCGCCTGATGGCCATGCACCTCAGCGGCAACTGGCGCGACGAGCTGCTGCGCGCCCGCCTGGCCAAGACCCTGACCCCGGAACAGCTCGCCGACCTGTGGCCGGGGTGCCGGCCGACGGCCCCTCGACCCTGTCCTGGCTGCGGCCGGGCACGGACCGGCTGGCCCTGGGCGACCTGCCCGACGCCGCCGGCAAGGCCACCGACGTGCCGCGCGGCGTCTCAAATGCCTGGGCCGTGTCCGGGTCGCGCACGCGCGACGGCCACGCGGTGCTGGCCAACGACCCGCACCTGGGCTACCGGGCGCCGATCCTGTGGTACCTGGCCCAGGTCACGGCGCCGGGCCTGAACGTGGCCGGCGGCACCGTGCCGGGCCTGCCGTTCACCATCCTGGGCCACAACGGGCGCATCGCCTGGGGCCTGACCGCCACCCACACCGACCTGCAGGACCTGTTCGTGGAGAAGGTGGACCCGGCCGACGGCACCCGCTACCTGACCCCCGACGGCGCCGCGGCGTTCGAGACCCGCTCCGAGACCATCCGCGTCAGGGGCGCCGCCGACGTCACCCTGACCGTGCGCGGCACCCGCCACGGCCCGGTCATCTCGGACGTGGTCGACGGCGTCGCCGACCTGCTGGCGGACGGCCACGTCCTGGCCCTGTCCACCACTTTCCTGGCCGAGGACGACCGCACGCCCCAGGCCCTGTACTTCCTGAACCGGGCCCAGGGCTGGGACGACCTGCGCCGCGCCCTGCGCGACATGACGGCGCCGCAGATGAACCTCACCTACGGCGACGTGGACGGCAACATCGGCTTCATCTCGCCCGGCCGGGTGCCGGTGCGCAAGTCGGCCACGGCTGGGTCCCCAAACCCGGCTGGACCGGCGAGGCGGACTGGACCGGCACCATCCCGTTCGAGGAGCTGCCCCAGGCCTTCAATCCCGAGTCCGGGATCCTGGTCAACGCCAACAACCAGCCCCACGGCGCCGACTACCCGCACTTCATCAGCGACGATTTCGAGCTGCCCTACCGGGCCGAGCGCATCGCCCAGATGCTGGCCCAGGGTGGCGACCAGTCGGCCAACACCAGCGCCCGCATGCAGCGCGACGTCCTGTCGCTGATGGCCAAGGAGCTGGTGCCCCTGATGACCGGGATCGAGGGCGCCGACAGCCGCCAGCGCGCCGCCCTGGGCCTGCTGCGCAAGTGGGACCTGCGCATGGCCGCCGACCGGCCCGAGCCGCTGATCTTCAACGCCTGGCTGCGCCAGGTGGTGCACGACCTGGCGGCCGACGAGCTGGGGCCGCTGTTCGCCCGGTACTGGACCCTGCGCCCCACCTTCGTGCGCCTGGCCCTGGGCGAGCGCAGGCAGTGGTGCGACGACACCGCCACCGCCGCCACCGAATCCTGCCCCGACATCCTGAAGCGGTCCCTGGCCACGGTGCTGGACGACCTGCAGCACCGGTACGGCCCCGACATGGGCGACTGGCGCTGGGGCGACGCCCACCGGGCGCGGTTCGACCACGCCCTGTCGCCGGCCCTGCTGGGTCGCCTGCCGGGCAAGGACAACGCCCAGGTGGCGTCCCTGGCGCACCACCTGCTGGACAACACGCTGAACATCGTGACCCCGGTGGACGGCGGCAACTACACGGTCAACCGGGCGGCCATGTTCCTGACCCGCGACCACGAGCCCTTCGCCAGCCGCCACGGTGCCGGCCTGCGCGCCGTCTACGACTTCGCCGACCTGTCCAAGTCGCGGTTCATGATCGCCACCGGCCAGTCGGGCAACCCCCTGTCGTCGCACTACCGCGACATGGTCCGCCACTGGCGCATCGGCCGCTCCTTCCCGCTGGAGCGCCATGCCCAGGACACCCTGAAGCTGCTGCCGAAATAGGACCGCGGGTGGCGCCGCCGTTCAGCCCAGGCGCCCGTAGGCGCCGCGGAAGTGCAGCAGCGGCCGCCGCTCCTGGTCCGGAAGGTCGATATGCTGAACGCGCCCGATGACCACCAGATGATCGCCGCCCATGTGCACCGTCTCGCAGCGGCATCGCAGCACCGCCAGGCAGCCGTCCAGCACCGGGCAGCCGTCGTCGGCCAGGCGGTGCGCCACGCCGGCGAAGCGGTCCTCGGTGCGCGCGGCGAAGGCGGCGGACAGGTCCTCCTGCCCCTCGGCCAGGATGTGCACGGCGAAGGCGCGGCCGACGCCGAAGGCCTCGCGGCACTGGGCCTCGCGCCCCAGGCAGAACAGCACCAGGGGCGGATTCAGCGACAGCGACGAGAAGGCGCTGATGGTGACCCCGGCCGGGGCGCCCTCCGGCGTGGTGCCGGTGATGACCGTGACGCCGCTGGCGAAACCGCCCAGGGCGCGCCGGAAATCCGCCTCGCCGACGCTCAACGGCCGCGGCTCCGGGCCATCGGTGCAACGGGGGATCTGGTCGGGACGGACGCGGGACGGTGGGTCATGGGGGATATATTCGTTGATCGGCGCGGCGGGTGACGGTATCCGTATTCGGCGAACGGGCCGGGATGCGGTCCGCATTAGGTAGTGGCCGGCACAAGGTCTAGTCAAGGGGCTCCTTAGAAGGTCTGCATGTTTTTCATCATCGGTTTCATCGTTGTCCTTGGTAGCGTGCTGGGCGGTTACGTCCTGGCCAACGGGCATCTGGCCGTCCTGTGGCAGCCCTTCGAGTTCCTGATCATCTTCGGCGCCGCCGTCGGCGCATTCCTGATCGGCAACCCGAAAACGGTGGTCGGCGGGGTCGCCAAGAACCTGGGCAAGCTGCTGAAGGGCACCAAGTATTCCAAGAAGCACTACATGGAGCTGCTGGGCTGCCTGTACGCCGTGTTCCGGCTGGCCAAGTCCAAGGGCGAACTGGCCCTGGAGGCGCACGTGGAGAACCCCAAGGACAGCGCCATCTTCAACCAGTTCCCCACCTTCGCCGGCGAGCACCATGCGCTGGAATTCTTCTGCGACTACCTGCGCCTGCTGACCCTGGGCACCAGCAACGCCCACGAGGTCGAGTCGGTCATGGACGAGGAGCTGGAGGTCCACCACGGCGAATCCCACGCCATCTCGGCGGCGGTGACCACCATGGGCGACGCCATGCCGGCGCTGGGCATCGTCGCCGCCGTGCTGGGCGTGATCCACACCATGGGCTCGATCACCGAGCCGCCCGAGGTCCTCGGCCACCTCATCGGCGGCGCCCTGGTCGGCACCTTCTCGGGCATCCTCATGGCCTATGGCTTCGTCGGCCCCATGGGCAGCTTCCTGGGCCAGGTGTTCGAGCAGGAATCGCGGTACATGCAGTGCATCAAGGTGGGCATCATCGCCCACATGCAGGGCTACGCGCCCCAGGTTTCGGTGGAATTCGCGCGCAAGACCCTGCTGGGCGCCGACCGCCCCTCCTTCGCCGAGGTCGAGGAGATGATCCAGAACCTGCCGACGCCGGAATGACGGCGGCGGCGCCGCAGCGGTAACCAGGGCGATGGCGGAACACCAGCCGATCATCATCAAGAAGGTCAAGAAGGGCGGCCACGGCCATCACGGCGGCGCCTGGAAGGTGGCCTACGCCGACTTCGTGACCGCCATGATGGCCTTCTTCCTGCTGCTGTGGCTGCTGAACTCGGTCACCGAGGAACAGCTCGAGGGCATCTCCAACTACTTCGCGCCCACCGCCGCCTCGACCTCGTCCAGCGGCAGCGGCGACGTCCTGTCCGGCAAGATCATGGCCGAGGACGGCGCCATGACCGACGCCACCTCGCGCCCCACGGTGACCATGGAACTGCCGCCGCCCAAGGCCGGCGAGGGATCGATCGACGAGCAGGAGAAGGAGTCCCAGGAGGCGCGCCAGGAGGCCGAGGCCCGCGCCAAGCCGCCCGAGGAGGACGTGACCGCCGAGAAGGCCAAGGAGCTGATGCGCCAGAAGGAGGAGGAGCAGTTCCAGCAGGCGGCCAAGGAACTGCGCGACGCCATCTCGGGCATTCCCGAACTGGCCAAGCTGGCCGACAGCCTGCTGATCGAGGACACACCCGAGGGCCTGCGCATGCAGATCGTCGACCAGGAGGGCCTGGCCATGTTCCCGCGCGGCAGCGCCGACATGTTCGCCCACACCCGCAAGATCATGGAGCTGGTGGCGCGGGTGGTGGAGAAGATGCCGCAGGACGTGGCCATCACCGGCCACACGGACTCGACCAAGTACGTCAGCAACGACGGCTACACCAACTGGGAGCTGTCGGCCGACCGGGCCAACGCCAGCCGCCGCGCCCTGCTGGAACTGGGAGTGCCGGAAAACCGCATCGTCCGGGTCACCGGCCGCGCCGCCACCGAGCCCCTGAACCCCGACGATCCGGCGGACGCGCGCAACCGGCGCGTTTCGATTATACTGTTGCGGGGCACCGGCCAGCCGGGTACTGAAAAGGGCACCCCGAAAAGGCGCCGGCGCCGGAGAAGGGCTAGAATAAACGGAGAGAGCGGGCGCGCGGCGCCGAACCCGGGCATGAAGCATCAGAACATCCATCCGGCGCAGTTCTTCTTCGCCACCGCGCCGCTGCCCTGCCCCTACCTGCCGGGCCGCATGGAGCGCCGCCTGGTGACCGAACTGGTGGGCCGCGAGGCCGGCGACCTGCACGACGTCCTGTCCCTGTCCGGCTTCCGGCGCAGCCACGGCATCGCCTATTCCCCCACCTGCCCCACCTGCGACGCCTGCAAGGCCGTGCGCATCGACGCCGCCGGGTTCCTGCCGTCGCGCACCCAGCGCCGCATCTGGGCCGTCAACGCCGACCTGACCGCCGCCGAGCGCGACCCGGTGGCCACCGACGAGCAGTACGAGCTGTTCGCCCGCTACCAGCGGTCGCGCCACACCGGCGGCGACATGGAGAAGATGGGCCCGCAGGACTACCAGGCCCTGGTCGAGGACACCGCGGTGGAGACCATGGTGGTCGAGTTCCGCGACCGTGACGGCAACCTGGTGGCCGCCTGCCTGACCGACCGCGTGCGTGGCGGCCTGTCGGCCGTGTACTCCTTCTTCGACCCGGCCATGGCCCGCCACAGCCTGGGCACCTTCATGATCCTGTGGCTGGTGGAGCGGGCCCGCGACCTGGGGCTGGACCACGTCTACCTGGGCTTCTGGATCGCCGACTGCGGCAAGATGTCCTACAAGTCCCGGTTCCGCCCGCTGGAGGTGTTCACCGGCGCCGGCTGGGTTCCCTTCGACGCCGGTCCCGACGGCAACGGCGCCGGCGATGGCGTCGGGCCGGGACCTGCTATTGCGTCGGGGAGTCAACGGGGATAAGGTCTGCCGGTTGCCGAAATGCTTACTTTTGGCCGACTTTCCGTGCCGTCTCTCGCGGTGCAAGAATCAAGTATAAGCGATCGACCAATCCTGATACGGGAGGATACTCGACAATGAAACGCCGTAATTTCCTGACCGGCGCGGCCGCTGCCGGTGTCGCCGGTGCCGCCGCCTCGACTTTCCCGGCTCCGGCCATCTCGCAGGGCAAAATGCAATGGATCGCGGTCTCGGCCTTCGGCAAGGCCGGGCTGCTGGGCCGCGCCCTGGAACGGTACGCCGCCTTCGTCACCTCCGCCTCGGGCGGTCGCCTGACCCTGAAGCCGTACCATTCCGGCGAGCTGGTGTCCGGCTACGGCCAGATGGAGGCGGTGCAGAGCGGCACCGCGCAGATGGGCTATGGCGCCCCCTACTACTGGGCCGGCCTGTCGGACGCCGTCTCGTTCATCGCCGCCATGCCCTTCGGCCTCAACGCCCAGGAGCAGAACGCCTGGATCTACAAGGGCGGCGGACAGGAGATCGCCGACAAGGTGTACAAGGACCTGGGCACCAAGTTCCTGGCCATGGGCAACACCGGCAACCAGATGGGCGGCTGGTACAACAAGGAGATCAAGACGGTCAAGGACCTGGAGGGCCTGAAGTTCCGCATGCCCGGCCTGGGCGGCGAGATCCTCTCGACCTTCGGCGTCAACGTGGTCAACCTGCCGGGACCGCAGGTGCAGCCGGCCCTGACCTCGGGCGCCATCGACGGCACCGAGTGGATCGGCCCGGTGGCCGACATGGGCTTCGGCCTGTACAAGGTCTGCAAGTACTACTACTACCCCGGCTGGCACGAGCCGGCCACGGTGCTGGACGGCTTCTTCGACATCAAGGCCTGGGAGGGCCTGGATTCCGAACTGAAGGACATCCTGTCGACCGGTGCCGCCGCGGTCAACGTCGAGCTGCTGTCCCAGTTCCAGGCCCTGAACAACGCGGCCATGGCCAAGCTGATCGGCGAGCACGGGGTGCAGGTGAAGAACTACGGCGAGGAGCTGCTGACCGCCATCGGCGGCCGGGCGCCCGAGGTCATGTCGGCCCGGGCCGGCAAGAACGCCCTGGCCAAGGAGACCTACAACGCCCTGGTCGGCTTCCGCAAGACCATGATCTCGTGGAACGGCTATTCCGAGTCGGCCTTCGCGGCGGCCCGCCAGTACGCCGACTTCAAGGAAATCTGATCGCGATCGGACACCGCCCCGGCGCGGTTCACGGACGGGCCCCCTCGCGGGGCCCGTTTTCTTTCGCCGCAGGTGCCGGGGGTCAGAACAGGGCGCGCGGCAGCCAGGTGGCGAGCTGCGGGAACAGGGCGATGATCCCCAGGGCCATGAGCTGGATCAGGATGATCGGGAACACGCCGGTGTAGATGGCCGAGGTGCGCACCGATTCCGGCGCCACCCCACGCAGGTAGAACAGCGCGAAGCCGAACGGCGGGGTCAGGAAGCTGGTCTGCAGGTTGATGCCGATCATGACCCCCAGCCACAGCGGGTCCAGCCCCATGGCGATCAGGCTGGGGGCGACGATGGGCACCACCACGAAGATGATCTCGATGAAGTCCAGGAAGAAGCCCAGGACGAAGATCACCGCCATCACCAGGGTCATGGCGCCGACGGCGCCGCCGGGCAGGTCGTGCAGGAAGCCCTCCACCACCCGGTCGCCGCCGAAGCCGCGGAACACCAGCGAGAACATGGACGCGCCGACCAGGATGACGAACACCATGGTCGAGATCTTGGCCGTGGCCTGGGCCACGTCGCGCAGGATGGGCAGCGAGAACTGGCGCGCCCGCATGGCCAGCAGGGTCGCGCCCACGGCGCCCACGGCGGCGGATTCCGTCGGTGTCGCCGCGCCCACCAGGATCGAGCCCAGCACCAGCACGATCAGCGCCAGCGGCGGCACCACCACCTTGGCGAAGCGGCGCCACAGTTGCGGGCCCGACAGGTCGGTGGGGATGGCCGGACAGGTCTTGGGCCGGAACATGGCCATGTAGGCCTGGTACACCAGGTACAGCAGCACCAGCAGCAGGCCCGGGAACAGGGCCCCGGCGAACAGGTCGATGGCCGACACCGGATCGGGCGCCAGGTTGCCGCGCATCTCGCCGGCGGCCTGGTTGGCGTCGCCCAGGATGTTGCCCAGCAGGATCAGCACGATGGACGGCGGGATGATCTGGCCCAGCGTGCCCGAGGCGTTGATGATGCCGGTCGCCAGCTTGGGGTCGTACCCGGCGCGCAGCATGGGCGGCAGGCTGAGCAGCCCCATGGTGACGATGGTCGCCCCGACGATGCCCGTGGACGCGGCCAGCAGGGCGCCGACGATGATCACCGACATGCCCAGGCCGCCGCGCATGCGGCCGAACATCTGGCCCATGGTGTACAGCAGTTCCTCGGCGACCTTGGATTTCTCCAGCATCACGCCCATGAAGATGAACAGCGGCACGGCGACCAGGGCCTCGTTGGTCATGACCGAGAAGATGCGGGTCGGATAGGCGCCGGTGAACCCCCACAGGAACAGGTCCATGGTGTGGCCCAGGTAGGCGAACAGCAAGGCCGACCCGCCCAGGGTCAGGGCCACCGGGAATCCCAGGATCAGCAGCAGCAGGGTGCTGATGAACATGATCCCGCCCAGGATCTCGGCGCTCATTCCCGGGCTCCTTCCATCGCCGTGTCGGCGCCGCCCGAGTCCTTGTCGTCGGCGTAGTCGGGTTCGATCTCGATGCCGAAGAAGCGCAGCAGGCTGCGCAGCATCATCGACACCCCGGCCATCCCCATCAGCACGCAGAAGATGGGGATCACGGTCTTGAGCAGGAACAGCCCCGGCATGCCCTCGGCCTCGGGCGAGGATTCCAGGCGCATCCACGACCGCTCGGCCATGGGCACCGACTTCTCCCAGGTCAGCCACACCAGCGGCAGGATGAACAGCAGCGAGCCGAAGAAGTCGACCACCGCCTTGTAGCGGGCGCTGGCCGTGCGGTAGATCAGGTCGATGCGCACGTGGCCGTTGTGCAGCAGGGTGTAGCCGGCGGCCAGCATGAACAAGGCGCCGTGCATCCAGACGTAGATTTCCTGCATCCAGATCCAGCCCAGCGAGAAGCCGTAGCGCAGCACGACCACGACGAAGACCGTGATCACCATGGTGACGGTCAGCCAGGATACGATCCGGCCCACCCATTCGTTGATCAGGTCCAGAATCCGGACCAGCCACACCACCACCGCCATGGCCTGACCTCGCCTTTCCTCCCCGCGGCAGGCGGCCGGATCAGCACCCGGCCGCAATCTCCCGTCGCCCTTCGGGCTTGTTCCCGGCGACGGCCATGCCTAGCAGGATGACCGCGCCAAGTAAACCTGTTTGCCGGGGATCGGCGGCGGCGGGCGCAGGTTCAGGCGGCCCGGCCGTAGGGCGGGGCCGGGTCGTACTCCATGGCCTTCTGGGTGTGGCGGGCCGTGGCCTCGCCGTACATCTGCCCGGTCAGCCACAGGGCCATGTCGATGCCGGCGGACACGCCGGCGGCGGTCACCAGGTTGCCGTCCTGCACGTACCGCTCGCCGGGCGTGACGGTGCAGCCCAGGTCGAGCGCGCGCAGCTCCTCGACCGTCGCCCAGTGGGTGGTCACCCGCCGCCCCTTGGCCGGGCCGGCGGCGGCGAGGACGAACGAGCCGGTGCAGACGCTGGTGATCCAGGTGCAGGGCCGGGTCGCCGCGGCGACCCAGTCCAGCACCGCCCGATTGCGGATCAGGGCCCGGGTGCCATCGCCGCCGGGGATGCAGAACACGTCCAGGGGCGGCGCGTCGGCCATGGCGCAATGCACCCCCACGCGCATGCCCTTGGCGCCGCGGATGTCGGCGCCGGTTTCCGAGATCAGCACCACCTGGTTGGGCTCGTCCTCCTTGCGGTGGCGGGCCACCTCGTTGACCATGGTGAAGACCTCGAACGGGCCGACGAAGTCCAGCTCCTCGGCGTGGTTGAACAGGAACAGGCCGATGGTGTGCTTTTTCACGGTTCGGTTCCTCCGGTTGCGGTGGCGCGGATGGCGGATTGGAAACGGCTGCGGTAGTCCGACGGGCTGATGCCCAGGCGGCGCTGGAACACCCGGCGCATGACCTCGGCCGAACGGAAGCCGCAGGCCCGGGCGATGCGGTCGTGGCCGGCGGTCGAGGTTTCCAGGGCCTGGCGCGCGGCCTCGAAGCGCAGGTGTTCCACGTACTTGGCGGGGGTGGCGCCGGTCTCGGCGGCGAAGCGGCGCAGGAAGGTGCGCTCGCCCAGGCCGCAGCGGCCGGCCAGGGCGGCCACCGACAGGTCGCCGTCGGGGTGGCTGACCATCCAGTCCACCAGCTCGCGCAGGCGGCGGCTGGCCGGCGCCTGCATCCTGAGCTGGGCCGAGAACTGGGACTGGCCGCCCGGGCGCATCATGTAGACCACCAGCCGCCGCGCCACGGCCAGGGCGGCGGCGCGGCCCAGGTCGTCCTCGATCAGGGCCAGGGCCAGGTCGATGCCGGCGGTGATCCCGGCCGAGGTCCAGACGCTGCCGTCGCGGACAAAGACGGCGTCGGCGTCCACCGCCACCGCCGGATAGGACCGGGCCAGGCTGGCCGCGTCGAACCAGTGGGTGGTGGCGCGGCGGCCGTCCAGCAGGCCCGCCTCGGCCAGCAGGAAGGCACCGGTGCAGACCGACGCCACCCGCCGCGCCGCCGCCGCCGCGCGGCGCACGAAATCGATCACCCGCGGGTCCCGCTTGGCCGCCAGGCTGCCCTGCCCGCCGGCGACGATGAAGGTGTCCAGCCCGGCCAGGTCGGCGCCGGAAACGTCGGCCATGGCCGCGTCGGCGGCCAGGCGCAGGGGGCCGCTGGTGGCCACCAGGCCGCCGCCGGGGCTGACCAGGCGCAGGCGGTAGGCGCCGCCACCGGCCCAGGCGTCGGCCATGGCGAAGGCCTCCATGGGGCCGGCCACGTCCAGCACCTGGCATTGCGGATAGGCCAGCATCAGAACCTGGCGGGGTGCGGCGGACTGGGTCATGCCCCCTGTCTAGCGCGGCGCGGCTTTGTCACAAAGGACAATCGCCCCACGATTACCGACAGGCCGCCTGCGCCTCGGCGGGCCGCCGGTAGACGGCGGTCAGGTCCAGGTCCTTGTGCGGGCCGGTCACCCGCCAGGCCAGGGTCCAGGCGGCCGGGCCGTCGAGGTCGTAGCGGCCGTGGTAGGTGTCGGCGCCGCACAGGTGCCGGGCCTCGGCGGCGCCCTGCGACAGGTCGACCTCGTGGAACGGGTGCCCGTCATCGAACAGGACCCGGGCCCGGGCCGGTGCCGGAAAGGTGTACAGGTAGTCGCGGAAGGCGGAACCGGAGAAGTCGCCCAGGCGCATCACCCCCTGCTCCCGGTACAGCAGGTCGTCGCCCCGGGGCGTGAACAGGGCCTCGCCGTCGAAGGTGCCGGTGACGCCGCGCCCGTGGTCGACAATGCGCCGCGACAGGCGCCAGCGGCCCAGGAGGTAGGCCCTCAGATCGGTGACGGCGTGGGCGAGCATTCCTCCTCCGTTGCGGGCCCCGTTGCGGGCCGGCGCCGGGACCCGACCCCTGCGGCTGCGGTCAGGAGGAGAACCGGTTGGCGCGCGGGAAGCCCTTGGGCGGCAACTGTCCGGCCTGGGCCCGCTTGCCGATCCAGTCGTCGATCTTTTTCTCCATGTGAAGCCCGGCGCCGGTGCGCCAGGGCAGCCCCTCGGCCAGGGTCAGGGTGGTCACGTCGGCCAGGCCGCCCTTGGCGTAGCGTTGCAGGATCACGCCGCGGCCGCGCGCCATCTCGGGCAGCTCGGCCATGGGGAAGATCAGCAGCTTGCGGTTGGTGCCGATGACCGCCACGGCGTCGTGGCCCTCGCCGACGATGGCGCAGGCCTCGGCCTCCTCGTGGGCGCCCAGGTTCAGCACCTGCCGGCCGTTGCGGGTCTGGGCGATTACGTCGTCGGCGGCGACCACGAAGCCGCGCCCGTTCTCGGACGCCACCAGCAGCTTGCGCCCCGGCACGTGCACGAACATGGCCACCACGTCGTGCTCGTTGCCCAGGTCGATCATCAGGCGCAGGGGCTCGCCATGGCCCCGCGCGCCGGGCAGCTTGTCGCAGCCGAGCGTATAGAAGCGGCCGTTGGAGGCGAACACCAGCAGCTTGTCCGTGGTCTGCGCCTGCACCACGAACTTGCTGCGGTCGCCCTCCTTGAACTTCAGGTCCGAGGTCTCGGCCAGGTGCCCCTTGGCGGCGCGGATCCAGCCCTTCTCGGAACAGATGATGGTGATGGGCTCGCGCTCGATCATGATTTCCAGCGGCACCACCTCGGCGCTGGGCGCATCGCCGATCTCGCAGCGGCGGCGGCCCAGCTCGGTGTCCTTGCCGAATTCCTTGCGGGTCTCGGCGATCTCCTGGGCGATGGCCTTCCAGCGCCGCTTCTCGTCGCCCAGCAGCTTGCGGATGTCGGCGCGCTCGGCGGTCAGACCCTCGTGCTCCTTGCGGATCTCCATCTCCTCCAGCTTGCGCAACTGGCGCAGGCGCATGTTCAGGATCGCCTCGGCCTGCACCTCGGTCAGGCCGAAGACCTTCATCATCTCCTGCTTGGGGTGGTCCTCCTCGCGGATGATGCGGATCACCTCGTCCAGGTTCAGGAACGCGATCAGGAACCCGCCCAGGATTTCCAGCCGGTGCTCGATCTTCTCCAGGCGGTGCTCGGAACGGCGCACCAGGACCACGTGGCGGTGGTCCAGGAACGCCTGCAGGGCCTCGCGCAGGTTCATGACGCGGGGCGTGTTGTCGGCGTCCAGCACGTTCATGTTCAGCGAGAAGCGGGACTCCAGGTCGGTCAGGCGGAACATCTGCTGCATGAGATGCTCGGGATCCACCGTGCGGTTGCGCGGCTCCAGCACGATGCGCACGTCCTCGGCGGATTCGTCGCGGATGTCGGCCAGCAGGGGCAGCTTGCGCGCCAGCAGCAGCTCGGCGATCTTCTCGATCAGGCGCGACTTCTGCACCTGGTAGGGAATCTCGGTGACGATCACCTGGTAGGTGCCGTGCTTCTGCCTCTCCACCTCCCAGCGGGCGCGCAGGCGGAAGCTGCCGCGCCCGGTGCGGTAGGACTCGACGATGGACTCGCGCGGCTCCACCAGCACGCCGCCGGTGGGGAAGTCGGGCCCCGGGATCAGGTCCACCAGCTTGTCGAAGGTGGCGCCAGGATGCTTGATCAGGTGGATCAGGGCGTCACACAGCTCGCCGGCGTTGTGCGGCGGGATGCTGGTGGCCATGCCCACGGCAATGCCCGCGGCGCCGTTGGCCAGCAGGTTGGGGAACCGCGCCGGCAGCACCACCGGCTCCTCGTCCTCGCCGTCGTAGGTGGCGCGGAAGTCGACCGCGTCCTCGTCGATGCCTTCCAGCAGGGCCATGGCCACGGCGGTCAGGCGCGCCTCGGTGTAGCGCATGGCCGCCGGGTTGTCGCCGTCGATGTTGCCGAAGTTGCCCTGGCCGTCCACCAGGGGGTAGCGCACGGCGAAATCCTGGGCCAGGCGCACCATGGCGTCGTACACCGCGGTGTCGCCGTGGGGGTGGTACTTGCCGATCACGTCGCCCACCACGCGGGCGCATTTCTTGAAGCCCTGCGCCGGGTCCAGGCGCAACTGGCGCATGGCGTACAGCAGGCGCCTGTGCACCGGCTTCAACCCGTCGCGCACGTCGGGCAGCGAGCGCGACATGATCGTCGACATGGCGTAGGACAGGTACCGTTCGCCAAGGGCGACGGCGAGCCGGGTTTCGCGAATCTCCCCGGCCGGGGCGGTGTCTGACATGCTGAATTCCCAACGAATCGGCCTGAAAACCACCAGATATAGTATTGAAACCGCCGGGGTGGTCAATGTTTCGGGCCGCCGGCCCCCGTGCGGCCCGCGGCGGCGGCGGCGGCGGCCAAGGGTGCAGGTGCGAAGGAGCCACCCAAAGTCCCGGAATAGCTTGACTTTACGCACCGTTTGCGCATAGTCCCATGACACGTTGCACAGTCGTGGTGCGTATTCGGAAAGGTCCCTCGCGGGTCTCGGCTAATTACTCCCAGACATTGTGAGCGTTACACAACCCGTCCGCACAGGTGTGCGGATTTGCGACCTTAAGCTTTCAAGGAATCTATCATGGCGCAAGGAACCGTTAAGTGGTTCAACCCCACCAAGGGCTACGGCTTCATCCAGCCGGATGACGGCTCGAAGGATGCTTTCGTGCACATCTCCGCCGTCGAACGCGCGGGTCTCGACACCCTGCGCGAGGGTCAGAAGGTCTCCTATGACCTTGTCCCGGGCCGCAACGGCAAGGAATCCGCGGAAAACCTCTCGGCGCTCGACTGACGCCGGACCGCGTTTAGCCGGACCCGCGGAGGCCAACGCCTCCGCGGTGACGCGGCTTCCTTTTCAGAATTCAAGCTAGAAGCTGAGCACCACCGCCGTGGTAATGGCCGCGCGCGGGTCCACGACCATGCCCGGATAGGCGGGCACGGCGGCCACGGTGCCGGCCCGCGGCGCCCGCAAGGTCGCCCGGTCGCGCCGCCAGGCCGCCAGGTCGGACCGGGCCTTGGCCCGCAGTTGCGTCGCCTGGGCGTGGGCCAGCCGGCTTTCCGCCTCCTCCAGCGCCTGGCCCGAGGTGGACAGGTCGTCGTACAGCTGGCGCACCCGGGTCAGGTTCTCCTCGGCATGCTTCAGGTCCAGGTCGGCGGCGGCCAGGGCCGCCTCGGCGGCGGCGGCGCGGGCCTCGAACGGCGCCGGGTCGAGCTGCGCCAGGGGCGCGCCGGCGGCCACCCGCTGGCCGCTCCGCACCAGCACCTTGTCCACCACCCCGGCCACGGCGAAGGCCAGCTTGCGGTCCGCCGCCAGGGCCGCCGGGGCCAGGGTCGCGGCGCCAAGGGCCACCAGCAGCAGCGCGGCCGCCCGGCCGGCCGCCCTACTGGGCCTTGCGATTGAGCTTCTTCTGGTCATCCTGTCCAAACCCACTCCCCGATTTCGGCACATAGTCCTGGCCGCCGGCGGCGCCCGCCAGCCGGTCCAGGAAATCCGGGTCCAGGCCCGCCGCCGGCGTGTCCCCGACCAGGGTCGCCAGGCGCGCGCGCTCGACATAGAAGGCGCCGACGGCGCGCACCACCTCGGCCTCGGCCGCCGTGGTCTGGCCCATGGCCGGGCCCAGGTCGGCCACCCGCTCCTGCTCGTACAGGCGCTGGCGCTGCAACAGGCGCCGCTTGCGGTGGTCCAGGGCGGCGCGGGCCGCCACCACCTGCTGCCAGGCGTCGTTCAGGTTCATCAGCGATTCCTGCACCCCGACCCGCAACTGGCGGCGGTACAGCTCGTGCTCGGCCCCGGCGCGCCCCTCCAGGGCCGCCAGCTCGGACCGCCGGGCCAGGGTCCGCCCGCCGTCGAACAGGGGCCAGACCACCCGCGCGCCGACGTTCCAGTCGTCGCGCCCGCGCAGTTCGCGGCTGGACCGGTTGAGGTTGCCGAACGCCTCCAGGCGCGGAAACGGGCCGGTGGCGCCGCGCTCGTGCGACAGGGCGTCGCGGCGCCCGGCCAGGGCGCGCAGGCGCGGGTTGTTGGCCTCGGCCGCGGCCAGGGCCTTGTCCACGTCCACCGCCGGCGGCCGGTCCGACGGCGGCCGGGGCGGGTTGATCAGCTCGTGCCCGAAGGCCACCCCGGTCAGCCCCTGCAGGCGCAGGCGCAGGACCCGGTTGCGGGTGCGCTCGCGGTGGTAGGCCAGGCGCGTCTCCTCGACCCGGGCCAGGTGGTCGGCCACCTCGACGGCGTCGACCCGGGCCATGGACTGCAGCTCCTTGGCCCGCTCCCAGGTGACGTAGGCCGAGGCATGGGCCTCGTTCAGGGCGCGCAGGGCCAGCTCCGAGGCGTGCAGGTCGTAGAACAGGGCCAGGCCCTCCAGCAGCACGGTGTTGCGCGCCTCCGCGAATTCGTTCTCGGCGGCGTCAACCCGGGCCCGGGCGGCGCCCAGGCGGCCCCAGGTGCGGCCGAAGTCGAACAGGGGCTGCACCACCTCGAGCCCGCCGTGGGCGTCGTACTCGTCGTCCTGCCATTCCTGGGACGGCTTCAGGCGCGACCCCTCGGCGGCGAAGGTCAGGCTGGGCAGCAGGCCGGCGCGGGCGGTCCACAGGCGCGCCCGGGCCGCGTCCAGGTCGGCGGCGGCGGCATCAAAGGCAAAGCGGCCGTTGGCGGCGATCAGCTCCAGCACCCGGGCCCCGTCCAGGTCGTTGGGGTCCAGGTCCTTGGGGTCCGTGTCGGCGGCGAGCGCCGCGGGCGCAAGGGCCAGCGCGGCCGCCAGGACCAGCGCCGCCGCCCCCCGCCGGGAGGCCAGGGCGGGCACGGCTCAGCCGCCGTCGGCCAGGTATCGGATGAAAGACTTGTCGGTCTTGTAGACGCCGTCGCGGACGTATCGGCCGGCCTTGACGAACCCGTCCACGTCGATGAACCCGACCAGGCGCAGCACGTCGTTGCCGTCCTTGTCGAAGAACACGAACACCGGCGTCGCCCGCACCCGCATGGCGCGGGCGAACTTCTTCTCCACGGTCTGCTCGCCCTTGGGGGTCACCACCTCCAGGTCGCCGCGGATGTTGCTCTCGATCAGCACGAACTTGCCGTCGTAGAACTCCATCACCTTCTTGCTGGGCAGCACCCGGGCGCGCATCTTGTCGCAATAGGGGCAGCCGATCTGGTGGAACATGATCACCAGGTTCTTGCCGTCCTGGGCCGCGGCCTCGATCTCGCCGCGGAAGTCGTTGTCCAGGCTTTCCGCCACGAATTCCGCGCCCGCCGGCGCGGCCCATACCGCCACGGCGAACACCGCCGCCCACAGCCACGCAGCCCCTCTCGTCCTCATGTTCCGTTTCCCCGCAGTCCCGACCGATGGATAGGTGGTGTTTAATATTACGTTTTCGTAATGCTAACCGAAAGGCGGAGCCGCCACAATCGCCGCGCGAACGGAAAAGACCTATTCCTTCAGGGTGGTCTCGACCAGGACCTCGGAATGCAGGGTGCGGTGCACCGGGCACTTGTCGGCGATCTCCAGCAGCTTCTGCCGGGTCGCCTCGTCGAAGTCGCCGCTGACCTCCAACTCGCGGGTGATGTGGTCGATCTTGCCCGACGGCGTCTCGCAGCTTTCACAGTCCTCGGCGTGGATCTTCTCGTGGCGCAGGGTCACCTTGGCCTTCTTCAGGGCGATGCCCTTGTGCTGGGCGTACATGCGCACGGTCATGGTGGTGCAGGCGCCCAGGGCCGCCAGCAGGAAGCCGTAGGGCGACGGCCCGGTGTCGGTGCCGCCGTAGCCGGCGGGCTCGTCGGCGCGCAGGGGAAACTTGCCGTCGACCGAGATGTCGTTGGCGTAGCGCCCCTGCCCCGCCTCCTGGACCACCACCGTGCCCGGCTGCGACGCCGGCATGGGCCGGTTCTCGGGCTTGGTGCCCACATAGCGGTCGGCCCAGGCGGCGATCACGTCGGCCACATAGACGGCGTCCTCGCGCCGGCTGATCATGTGGTCGGCGTCGTCCAGGGACACGAAGCTCTTGGGGTGGCGGGCGGCCAGGAAGATCTGCGACGCGTTGTCGATGCCCACCACCGTGTCCAGCGGCGCGTGGAAGATCAGCAGCGCCTTGCGCATGTCGTGGATGGCCTGGCCCAGGTCGTGCTCGTCGATGTCGTCCAGGAACTGCTTCTTGATGCGGAACGGGCGGCCCACCAGCTCGACCTCGGCCTCGCCCGTCGTCTCGATCTCCTCGCGCGCCGATTTCAGGTGCAGCAGCACGTGCTCGGGCGCCGCCGGGGCGCCGATGGTGCACACGGCCCGGGCCTCGGGCACCGCCTTGGCCGCGGCCAGCACGGCGGCGCCGCCCAGGCTGTGGCCGATCAGGATCTTGGGCGCCTCCAACTCGGCGCGCATGTGGGCGACGGCGGCCAGCAGGTCGCCCACGTTGGACGAGAAGTTGGTGTTGGCGAACTCCCCCTCGCTGGCGCCCAGGCCGGTGAAGTCGAAGCGCAGCACGGCGATGCCGTGGTCGGTCAGGGCGCGCGAGATGCGCGAGGCGGCGAACACGTCCTTGGTGCAGGTGAAGCAGTGGGCGAACAAGGCGTAGGCCGTGACCGGGCCGTCGGGCCGGTCCAGGCGCGCCGCCAGGGTCTCGCCGGTCGAGCCGGCGAAGTCGATCTTGGTGCTGGTGGCCATGGCTTTTCCCTTTCCCGTCCGGTTCCGACCGCTCAGGCCGAGGCGCGCAGGTGGTCGAAGACCATCCAGGCGCCCAGGGCCATGAAGCAGATGCCGGCGATCAGCCCCACGGGTACCCGTTCCAGCACTCCCTTGGCCGCCGTGCCCACGAACACGGCGATCCCGGTGGACAGGCACAGCGCCAGGCTGGCGGCCACGAACACGGCCATGGGATGGTGCCGCCCGCCGGCCGAGAACAGCAGGGCGGCGATCTGGGTCTTGTCCCCCAGTTCGGCGACGAAGATGGCGGAGAAGATGCTGAGCAGGTCCATGGGCTTTCCCGTGATTGGCGGCGGTCGATGGTCGCTACGTCATACCAGATTGGGCGGCCCGGGGCACAAAGTCGTTTTCATACCAGGGGTGCCTGTGGCACAACCCGCGGGCCGCCAGGGCGCAGGCCAGACCCGCGGGGAAAGGAAGATCCATGGACGCCGACAAGAAGACCCGCCGCGACGTGGAGGTGGTGGAGCGCACCAACCCCTACGCGGGCTATTTCCGCATCGACCGCTACCGCCTGCGCCACCGCCTGTTCGAGGGCGGCTGGTCGGGCGAGATGACCCGCGAGGTGTTCGAGCGCGGCCACGCCGCCGCCGCCCTGCTGTACGACCCGGACCTGGACCGCCTGGTGTTCATCGAGCAGTTCCGGGTCGGCGCCTTCGCCGCCCTGAACTCGCCCTGGTACGCCGAGGACGACTCGCCCTGGCTGATCGAGTGCATCGCCGGCATCATCGAGGCCGGCGAAGACCCCGAAGGGGTGGTGCGCCGCGAGGCGGTCGAGGAGGCCGGCTGCGAGATCCGCGAGATCGTGCCCATCACCCACTACCTGGCGACCCCGGGGGGCAGCACCGAATCGGTGTTCCTGTTCTGCGGCCGGGTGGATTCGCGCGGGGTCGAGGGCGTGCACGGCCTGAGCGAGGAGCACGAGAACATCCGCGTGTTCACGGTTTCCGCCGACGAGGCCCTGGCCATGCTGGACCGCGGCGACATCATCAACGCCATGACTCTGATCCCGCTGTACTGGTTCCGCGGCCGCCGCGACGCCCTGCGCCGGGCCTGGGCCGGCATACCCGCAGGCGACGGCCAGGGCGGGCGCGAGGGCGGCGGCGGCACAACCACGGGTCCTTGATCCCCCGTGGGTGCGCCGCTACAGTCCGCAGCAGCAGGGGGAAATCGCGAAAGGAACGACGCAGCCATGGACATTCGCGACGGATTCGTGGAATCGGTCGGCAACACCCCGCTGATCAAGCTGCGCGCGGCCTCGGAAGCCACCGGCTGCACCATCCTGGGCAAGGCCGAGTTCCTCAACCCCGGCGGCTCGGTCAAGGACCGCGCCGCCCTGTTCATCGTCCGCGACGCCGAGGAGCGCGGCCTGCTGCGCCCCGGCGGGGTCATCGTCGAGGGCACGGCCGGCAACACCGGCATCGGCCTCGCCCTGGTGGCCAACGCCCGCGGCTACCGCTCGGTCATCGTCATCCCCGACACCCAGAGCGAGGAGAAGAAGGACATGCTGCGCCTGTGCGGGGCCGACCTGCGCCAGGTGCCGGCGGTGCCGTACAAGAACCCCGACAACTACGTCCACGTGTCCGAGCGCCTGGCCAAGGAATACGCCGAGACCGACCCCAACGGCGCCATCTGGGCCAACCAGTTCGACAACGTGGCCAACCGCCGCGCCCACGTCGAGGGCACGGGCCCCGAGATCTGGCAGCAGACCGACGGCAAGGTCGACGGCTTCACCTGCTCGGTCGGCACCGGCGGCACCCTGGCCGGCGTGGCCATGGCGCTGAAGGCGCGCAATCCGAACGTGCGCATCATGCTGTCCGACCCCCTGGGCTCGGCACTCTATCACCACTACGCGCACGGCGAGCTGAAGGCCGAGGGCACCTCCATCACCGAGGGCATCGGCCAGGGGCGGATCACCCGCAACCTGGAGGACGCGCCCATCGACGGCGCCTTCCAGATCCCCGACGACGAGGCCCTGCCCATCATCTTCGACCTGCTGCGCCACGAGGGCCTGTGCCTGGGCGGTTCGTCGGGCATCAACGTGGCCGGGGCCATCCGCCTGGCCCGCGAGATGGGGCCGGGCCACACCATCGTGACGGTGCTGTGCGATTTCGGCACCCGCTACCAGAGCAAGATCTTCAACCCGGCCTTCCTGCGCGAGAAGGGGTTGCCGACCCCCGATTGGCTCGAATCGCCGACGTGATAAAAGGTCATAAGAACAATGGATAACGAGAAAACGCCAACAGAATACGCGAACCCTGGGGCCCTGGTCAGCAGCCACTGGCTGGCCGAGCACATGGGCGCGCCCGACATCCGCATCGTCGACGCCACCTACCACCTGCCGGGCACCGACCGCAACGCCCGCGCCGAGTTCGAGGCCGGGCACATCCCCGGCGCCGTGTTCTTCGACATCGACGACATCGCCGACACCGACACCGACCTGCCGCACATGCTGCCCAGCCCCGAGAAGTTTTCCAGCAAGGTGCGCAAGCTGGGCCTGGGCGACGGCAACCGCATCGTCGTCTACGACACCGCCGGCGGCCACGTGGCGGCCATGCGCGTGTGGTGGACCTTCCGCGTGTTCGGCCACGAGGACATCGCGGTGCTGGACGGCGGCCTGCCGCAGTGGGTCAAGGACGGCTATCCGGTGGACGACGTGCCGCCCATGCCGCGCGAGCGCCACTTCTCGGCCCGGGTGGACACGACGCTGGTGCGCACCTGCGACCAGGTCAAGGACCTGATCGGCAAGGACCACACCCAGATCGTCGACGTGCGCAGCCGCGAACGCTTCGCCGGCAAGGGCGAGGAGCCGCGCCCGACCAAGCACTTCGGCCACATGCCGGGCGCCTTCAACGTGCCCTACACGGACCTGATGAATCCGCTGAAGGGCTACACCATGCGCTCGGCCGACGAGATCGCCGCCGCCTTCGAGCGTGCCGGGGTGGACATCTCCAAGCCCATCGTGACCTCCTGCGGCTCGGGGGTGACCGCCTGCGTCAACGCCTTCGCGCTGTACCTGCTGGGCAAGAAGCGGGTCTCGGTCTACGACGGCTCGTGGGCCGAGTGGGGCAACCGCGACGACGTGCCCATCGAGACCTGATCGCGCCCGGCATGAAAAAGGACACCCGCCTGACCCACGCCGGCAACGACCCGGCCAACAACCACGGCGTCGTCAACCCGCCGGTCTACCACGCCTCGACCATCGCCTCGGCGACCCTGGACGAGCGCGACTGGCGCGGCGCCAACCGGTTCCAGGAAGGCGTCTACGCCTATGGCCTGGGCGGCACGCCGACCCAGGGCGCCTTCGAGAAGGCGGTGTCGGAGCTGGAGGGCGGCGAGCGGACCGTCGCCCTACCCTCGGGCCTGGCGGCGGTGACGGTGGCGATCCTGGCCTTCGTCAAGACCGGCGACCACGTGCTGATGGTGGACACGGTGTACGAGCCCAGCCGCACCTTCTGCGACCGGGTGCTGGCCAACTTCGGCGTCGACGTTACCTATTACGACCCCATGGTCGGCGCCGGCATCGCCGAGCTGATGCGGCCCCAGACCAAGGTGGTGTTCTGCGAATCCCCCGGCTCGCTCACCTTCGAGGTGCAGGACATGCCGGCCATCATCGCCGCCGCCCACGCCGGCGGCGCCCGGGTGGTGATCGACAACTCCTGGTCGGCCGGCTACTACTACCGCCCCCTGGACCAGGGCGCCGACCTGACCGTGCAGGCGGCCACCAAGTACATCGGCGGCCATTCGGACGTCATGCTGGGCACCATCACCATGGCCGGCGACCTGTACAGGCAGGTCAAGTCCACGGCCTCGGTCTATGGCTTCCACGCCGCGCCGGACGACTGCTACCTGGGTCTGCGCGGCCTGCGCAGCCTGTCGGCGCGCCTGCCCCGGCACCGGGATTCGGCCCTGGCCATGGCCCGCTGGCTGGAAACCCGGCCCGAGGTCGCGGCGGTCTACCACCCGGCCCTGCCGTCCTGCCCCGGCCACGAGTTCTGGAAGCGGGACTTCACCGGCTCCACCGGCCTGTTCGGCCTGCTGCTGAAGGACGGCTACTCCGACGCCGCCGTGGCCGCCCTGGTCGACGGCCTGGACCTTTTCACCATCGGCGCCAGTTGGGGCGGGTACGAAAGCCTGATCCTGCGCCAGCACCCCGAGCGGTGCCGCACGGCCACCCCCTGGACCACGCCCGGCGCCCTGCTGCGCCTGCACATCGGCCTCGAGGACCCGGACGACCTGAAGGCCGACCTGGAGGCCGGGTTCGACCGCCTGAACGCCGCCGCCTAGACGGGACATTTCACCATGACCAACGACGACACGACCGCCCGGGCGGTCCTCGACCAGATCAAGTTCACCGCCGACGGCCTGGTGCCGGCCATCGCCCAGCAGCACGACAGCGGCGAGGTGCTGATGATGGCCTGGATGAACGCCGACTCGATCCGCGAGACCCTGGCCACGGGGACCGTGTGCTACTGGTCCCGCTCGCGCGGCAAGCTGTGGCGCAAGGGCGAAAGCTCGGGCCAGACCCAAAAGCTGGTGGACTTCCGCTGGGACTGCGACGGCGACACCATCCTGGTGCTGGTGGACCAGACCGGCGTGGCCTGCCACACCGGCCGCCACAACTGCTTCTTCAATGCCGTCCGCGACGGCGCCCCGGCGGTGATCGCCGAGGTCGAGATCGACCCGGAGGACCTGTACGGCTGATGGCCGGCGCCCCCGACGAGCGGGACCTGCAGTCGGAGGCCGCGGCGGCCATCCCCGTCACCGTCCTGACCGGCTTCCTGGGCAGCGGCAAGACCACCCTGCTGAACGCCCTGCTGGCCCGCGCCGACATGGGCGAGACGGCGGTGCTGGTCAACGAGTTCGGCGAGGTGGGCCTGGACCACCTGCTGGTGCGCGAGGCCGGCGAGGACGTGGTGGTGCTGAACTCGGGCTGCGTCTGCTGCTCGATCCGCGGCGACCTGGTCGAGGCCCTGCGCGGCCTGTTCCGCCAGCGGGTCATGGGCGAGGTGCCCGAATTCCGCCGCGTGGTGGTGGAGACCACGGGCTTGGCCGACCCGGCCCCCATCATCCACACCCTGATGACCGACCTGATGCTGGCCCACCGCTTCCGCCTGGACGGCATCGTCACCACCGTGGACGCGGCGCTCGGCGCCGGCCAGCTCGACGACCATCCCGAGGCGGTGAAGCAGGCGGCGGTGGCCGACCGCATCGTCCTGACCAAGACCGACATGGCCGACCCGGCGGCATCACGGGAATTGCAGGACCGCCTGCGCGCCCTCAACCCGGCGGCGCCGATCATCGCCGCGGTCATGGGCGACGTGGCGCCGGACCGCCTGTTCGACGCCGGCCTGTTCGACGCCGCGCACAAGTCGCCCGACGTGGCGCGCTGGCTGAACGAGGAGGCCTACCGCGATCGAGATCACGGGCATGATCATGAGCACGATCATGGGCATGACCACGGGGATGACCATGGGCACCCCGCCGACGTGAACCGCCACGACGACCACATCGCGTCGTTCTGCCTGACCTTCGAGCGGCCCCTGCCCTGGGACTCCTTCGCCCACTGCCTGGACATCCTGCTGGCCACCAAGGGCCGCGACCTGCTGCGGGTCAAGGGCATCCTGAACGTCGAGGGCGAGGACGGGCCGGTGGTCGTCCACGGGGTACAGCACGTGTTTCACCCGCCGGTGGCCCTGCCGGCCTGGCCCGCCGGCCCGCGCACCTCGCGCATCGTGTTCATCACCCGCGACCTGGGCCGCGCGGCGGTGGAGAAGGTGTTCCTCAGCCTGGGGGTCGGCTAGGCGGTAAGCGGCCTAGGTATAGTGCGGCTTGTCCACGACCGCCAAAAGATCGTGCAGGATGCGGTAGGCCTTGCCGTCCACGTCGTGGAAGCTGACCGCCAGTTCCTGGCGCGACGGGTCGCGGCGCAGGACCCGGGCCTTGATCTTCACGTCCACCGGCTCGCCGTCCACGGTATGGATCTGCGACACGGTGAACAGGGCGCCCGGGGTCAGCCGGCCCTGGTAGCCGTCGATCATGAAGCCGCCCAGGCTCCAGTTGCGCACGCTGTAGGTCTCGCCGCCGAAGGTCATGTTGACGACCGGGTTCTCGGCCCGGGCGTGACGGCGCCGTTCCTCGTAGGATCGGATGGGGGTCGACTCTTCTACACCCACGGTTGCGTCCCACTTCCCCTTTGCTCAGCCCCTGTGACCGCGCCCCGGCCTTGCCCCGCGCGCCGGCGATTCGGTCAACACATCGTAATATTCTGCCCGGAATCTTGCCAAGTTCCTAATCCTTCTAAAAATTCGCCCCGCGCCTTGCGGTTCGCCCGCAATCGTTATATACCGTCAGATATAACGATTGCGGCCCGATTGCCGCCCCAGGTGAGACGCCCGCCATGCCCCGCCGCCGCCCGCGCCGGCCCGTCCGCGTTCTCTTCGCCGCCTGCCTGGCGGCGCTGGCCCTGGCCGCCGCCGTGGCAACCGGCGGGCCCGCCGCGGCGGCCGAGGTCCGCGTCTTCGCCGCCGCCAGCACCGCCACCGCCCTGGCCGAGTTGGCCGCCGCCTACGCCGCGCGCACCGGCGACCGGATCGTCGCCGTGCACGCCGCCAGTTCGACCCTGGCCAAGCAAATCGCCCACGGCGCCCCGGCCGACCTGTTCCTGTCGGCCAACGTGGGCTGGGTCGACTACCTGGCCAAGGGCAACGCCACCGCCGCCGCCACCCGCCGCCCCCTGCTGGCCAACCGCCTGGTGCTGGTGGCGCCGGCGGACACGGCCTGGACCCTGGACCTGGCCCCGGGCGCCGACCTGGCCGGGGCCCTGGGCGACGGCCGCCTGGCCATGGGCGACCCGGACCACGTGCCGGCCGGCATTTACGGCCGCCGCGCGCTGCGGGCCCTGGGCCTGTGGGCCGCCGTGCGGGCACGGACGGCGCCCATGACCGACGTGCGCGCCGCCCTGGCCCTGGTCGAGCGCGGCGAGGCCGCCGCCGGCGTGGTCTACGCCACCGACGCCCGGGTCACGCCGCGGGTCCGGGTGGTGGCGTATTTTCCGGCGGATTCCCACCCGCCGATCCTCTATCCTGCGGCCCTGGTCGCCGACGAGCCGGCGCCGGCCGCGCGCGCCTTCTTCGCGTACCTGTTCTCGGACGAGGCGGCGGCCGTGTTCGCCCGCCATGGATTCGCGAAGCCCTGATGGACCTTGCCGCCCTCGCCCCGACGCCGCTGGAGATGGAGGCCCTGGGCCTCAGCCTGCGGGTGTCCCTGTGGGCGGTGGCCGGCAGCCTGCCGGTGGGCATCCTGACCGCCCTGGTGCTGGCGCGGCGCCGTTTCCCGGGCAAGACCCTGGTCAACGGCCTGGTGCACCTGCCCCTGATCCTGCCGCCGGTGGTGGTCGGCTACCTGCTGCTGGTGCTGCTGGGGCGGCGCGGCGTGGTCGGGGCCTGGCTGCACGACTGGTTCGGCGTCACCGTGGCCTTCACCTGGAAGGGTGCCGCCATCGCCGCCGCGGTCATGGCCTTCCCGCTGATGGTGCGGGCCATCCGCCTGTCCATCGAGGGGGTGGACCGGCGGCTGGAGGACGCCGCCCGCACCCTGGGCGCCGGGCCCCTGCGCATCTTCGCCACCGTCACCCTGCCGCTGATCCTGCCCGGCATCCTGACCGGCACCATCCTGGCCTTCGCCCGCAGCGTCGGCGAGTTCGGCGCCACCATCACCTTCGTCTCCAACATCCCCGGCGAGACGCGCACCCTGCCCCTGGCCCTGTTCACCCAGACCCAGGTCCCCGGCGGCGAGGCGGCGGCGTTGCGCCTGGTGGTCATCTCGGTGGTCCTGGCCATGGCCGCCGTGGTCCTGTCCGAGGTGCTGGCGCGGCGGGTGGCGCGCCACGGGGCGGACCCCTGACATGCTGGAGGTGGCCATCGAAAAGCGCCTGGGCGATTTCCGCCTGGACGCCGCCTTCACCGCCGGCGGCCGGCTGACGGCCCTGTTCGGGCGCTCGGGCTCGGGCAAGACCTCGGTGGTCAACGCCCTGGCCGGGCTGTCGCGGCCCGACGCCGGCCGCATCGCCCTGGACGGGCGGGTGCTGTTCGATTCCGTCGCCGGGGTCCACGTGCCGGCGCGGCGGCGGCGGGTCGGCTACGTGTTCCAGGACGCACGCCTGTTCCCGCACCTGACCGTGCGCGGCAACCTGGCCTATGGCATGAAGCTGGTGCCGCCGGCCGAGCGGCGCCTGGACTTCGACGCCGTCGTCGACCTGCTGGGCCTGGGCGCGCTGCTGGGCCGCCACCCGCGCACCCTGTCCGGCGGCGAGGCGCAGCGGGTGGCCATCGGCCGTGCCCTGCTGGCCAGTCCGCGCCTGCTGCTGATGGACGAGCCGCTGGCATCCCTGGACGCGCCGCGCAAGCAGGAGATCCTGCCCCTGATCGAGCGCCTGCGCGACCAGGTGGAGATGCCCATCGTCTATGTCAGCCATTCCCTGGACGAGGTGATCCGCCTGGCCGATACCATGGTGCTGCTGTCCGACGGCGCCGTGGTCGCCAGCGGCGGGGTCGAGGAACTGATGAGCCGCCTCGACCTGCGCCCCCTGACCGGCCGCTACGAGGCCGGCGCGGTGATCGGCGCCACCGTGGCCGAGCCCGACGCCGGATACGGCCTGACCCGCCTGGCCTTCCACGGCCACAGCCTGCACGTGCCGCGCCTGGACCTGCCGGCGGGGACCGGCCTGCGGGTGCGCATCCGCGCCCGCGACGTGGCGCTCAGCCTGCAGGCGCCCACGGGCATCAGTATCCTCAACGTGTTCCCCGGCACCGTGGCGGCCATCGAGGCGGCCGAGGACGGGCCCCAGGTGGACGTGCTGGTGGACGTGGGCACGCCCCTGGTGGCGCGCATCACGCGCCGATCCCTGACCGAGCTGGGCCTGGCCGTGGGCCGGCCCGTGCATGCCCTGGTCAAGGCCGTGGCCATCGACCGCCATAACCTGGGCTGGCGCGGCACCGCGCGGCGCTGACCGACCGAAGGAGACTGCCATGGACACCGACCGAGCCGCCGTCGCCGCCATCCTGGACTTCTGGTTCGGGCCGCCGGGGGCCGACGGCGCCCTGCCCAAGCGCGAGGAGTGGTTCCGCGGCGGGCCCGCCTTCGACACCCGGGTGGCCGAGGTGCTGGGCCCCTGGCACACCCGCGCCGCCGCCGGCGCGCTGGACCGCTGGGCCGACACCGCCGACGGCGCCCTGGCCCTGGTGCTGCTGCTGGACCAGGCGCCGCGCAACCTGTTCCGCGGCGACCCGCGCGCCTTCGCCACCGACGCCCATGCCCGCCAGGTGGCCGCCGGGGCCCTGGACCGCGGCTTCGACCGCGACATGCAGGTGGTGCAGCGCCTGTTCCTGTACCTGCCCTTCGAGCACGGCGAGGACCTGGCCGACCAGGACCGCTCGGTGGCCCTGTTCGCCGCCCTGGGTGACGCCGACTACCTGGACTACGCCCAGCGCCACCGCGACATCATCGTCCGCTTCGGCCGCTTCCCCCACCGCAACGCCGTGCTGGGCCGCGCCAGCAGCACCGAGGAGGCCGCGTTCCTGACCCAGCCGGGATCGTCGTTCTGAGGCGGCTTGAGCGGCGGCGGGAGGCGGGCTAGGCTCTGGGGCGTGTCCGACAGCGAAACCGACGATATCGCGGCCATCCGCGCCCTCCTGGTCCAGGTCGAGGCCGTGGCCGGCGAGCTGTTGCCCAACGAGAGCGCGCTGTACGAGGAGCTGCGCGCCAAGTACGCCGGCGACGGCGCCGTGGGTTTCGCCGACCGGCGCTGCCTCGAGGTGATCCTCAGGAACGTATTGATCCGCAAGCAGTGAGGCCCCACCCCATGTTCTACGAGACCGACGCCAACGACCACGGCCTGCCCCACGACCCGTTCAAGAGCTGCATCGTGCCGCGGCCCATCGCCTGGGTCAGCACCCTGTCCACCGACGGCGTCGTCAACCTGGCGCCGTTCAGCTTCTTCAACGGCGCCGCCTCGGACCCGCCGCAGGTGCTGTTCTGCATTAACGGCAACCAGCCCCACGGCGGCATCAAGGACACCCTGCGCAATTGCGAGGAGACCGGCGAGTTCGTGGTCAACATGGCCACCTGGGACCTGCGCGACCAGATGAACACCTCCTGCGCCGCGGTCGGCCCCGAGGTCGACGAGATGGAGCTGGCGGGCCTTGAATCCCTGCCCTCGCGCCTGGTCAAGCCGCCCAGGGTCAAGGCGTCGCCGATCCACATGGAGTGCCTGTACCAGCAGACCGTGGACCTGCCCTCGACCATCCCGAACCAGCGCAACGCCCTGGTCCTGGGCCGGGTGATCGGCATCCACATCGACGACTCGGTGCTGACCGACGGCATCGTCGACCTGCGCAAGATCCGCCCCATCGGCCGTTTGGGCTATATGGACTATGCGGTGGTGGACGACATCTTTTCCATGGCCCGGCCGCGGGTCTGACCGACCGAGCCAACGAAAAAGGCCCCGGCGCGGTGCCGGAGCCTCCCCATGCGTCTCCCTTGAGAGGGGCTTTTTTCGGTCAGCCCTTGGGCCGCACCTTGACCCGCAGGTTGCCCATGGCCGTGGCCGCGCTGTCCGTGTCCACAGACTTGGCCGCGGCGCTGACCATCAGGTCGATCTCGCCCGCCGCCTTGTCGGACGTGGTCAGGAACAGGCCTTCCAGGTCCTTGGTGGTCAGGGTCCAGTTGCCGCCGTCTCCGGCCCGGCCCGACGACAGGCGCGCGCCTTCGGGCAGGCCGCTGACCGTGATGCCCGAGATCTCGGTGCCGGCGCTGGGATTGGCCATGATCTGCAGCGGGATCGGTTGCCCCGCCCGGCCGGCGGCGTCGAACACCACCAGTTGCAGCGAGGCCGTGGCGTGGTCGGGGATCGAGGTCACCCCCGGGCCGGCCGCCGTTTCGAATCCCGACAGGTCCTCGCTGCCGCGGTCCGACCCGGACAGGATGCCGGTCGCCTGTTCGTAGCCCGAGAAACCGACCGCCAATACAAGGGCCGCCGTTACCGTCGCGGCGGCCTTTGACCAGACCTTGCTCTTGCGGCCTTCGGTCTTTTCTTGCGAGCCTTCTGACTCTTCGAGGACCGCCGTCCATCCGTCGTATTGAGCCTGCATATCTACTTCCCGTACCGAGTATTTCTATTACCCGCCCCCGGAGCTTTTACTGTTCCGGGGAAGGCCAACGATACCACACGATTCGTCGTCCTGTCATTGCCGGTCGAAAACCCGGTCTCTGGACGTTCGGCCCCGATTCCTTCCTTGCGCCCCGCACCGGACGGGCGGCGATTGGACCGCGGCGCCGCAATCGCCGCGTCCACCGCCGACGCGGGGGATGCATGGGGAAAAAGCAAGAACCGCGCCAAAACTGGTTTTCTCCATCATATCAACGCCATAGGATCGGCGGTCCGTCGCGGACGCCCCGCGGGTGTAAAGGCCACCGACAAACGGCCCGCGGCCGAAGGCACCGCGCCGGCCGGTCCCGCGAATCGCCTGGAAGCAAAAGTAGCCGCGCCGGGTTTCAACCGGATGACGTGACCGTTTCAGCCCCTGAAACCGCCGATACCGGTCGTGTTTTTCCGCCGAATCGTCCATCCTGGACGCTGGCGCCCGCGTCCATCCTGGACACCGCCGCCCGCGCCCATCCCGGGCGCCGGCAGCGGACGGAGGCGGCGGAGAAGAAACGTGGCGACAAGGGCCGACAGGGGCAGGACGGACTGGTGGACCCGTTTCCGGCGGCTGGCGCGCCTGAAGCTGGTGATCCCCATCCTGCGCGCCCGCGACAACCCCCACCACACGGCGCGCGGGGTCTGGTTCGGCCTGTTCGTGGCCATGACCCCCACGGTGGGGGTGCAGATGCTGATGGTGCTGGGAATCTGGATGTTCGTGCGCGCCGTGGTGCCGCGCCTGTCTTTCAACCTGGTGATCGGCCTGGCGTGGACCGGGACCACCAATTTCTTCACCGTGGCGCCCTTCTATTACCTGTTCCTGGTCACCGGCCGGGTCATGACCGGCCACTGGGACGAGCTGACCGGTTGGGCCGCCTTCGCCACCGAGCTGGACGCCCGCCTGGGCGCCGACGCCGGGCCGCTGGAATCCCTGTGGGTGTATACGGTGGGGCTGTTCGAGGCCTTCGGCGTGCCCATGTTCCTGGGCAGCCTGCCCTGGGCCCTGCTGGCGGCCTGGCTGGGCTACCGCTGGACCCTGGGCCTGCTGGCCCGGTCGCGGGCCCGGCGCCGCGCCCGCAGCCAGACGCACTGACCTCAGCGCGGCTCTTCGCGCCGTCCGATCAGGGTCTGGCCGACCTGCCAGATCAGCTTGCGCAGGTGCTCGTCCTCGCCCGGCGTGCGCGGCCGCTTGATCCAGCCCTGGACGTCGGACAGCCGTTGGCCGTCGGCGCAGTAGACGGCGCGCAGGTGGATGCGCCCGTCGTCGCCGGTGGCCGGCGCCGGGGCCTGGCCGGCGCACAGCCTGGCGCCGCTCTGGTCCGCCGCCGGGTCGAAGGCCAGCACCACCCGGTGGCCGGGGGCCGGCGCCTCCTCGGGATAGACGGTGAACTCGACCACCCGCCCCATGACCGCCGATTTCAGCTCGCCGCGCACCATCCGCACCAGGGTCTCGACGTCGCGCGTGCCCAGGGGATTGCCGTGGATCTCCACCAGCACGGGCCCCTTCTGGGCGGCGTAGGCGAAATCGTCCCACACCACCGTGCCCTGGGAGAAGTTGACGGTCACCGCCGGCCCCTCGTCGCAGCCGGCCAGGCCCAGGGCGGCCAGCCCCAGGGCCGCAGCCAGGGCCAGGGCCGTCCCGTGCCGCCGTGGCGCCGCGCCCGTCACGGGTACTTGCACCGGGTGGTGGAGACGCGCACGAACCCCTGCCCGCCGGCGACCAGGGTCAGGCGGTATTCCCATTCCCCGGCGATGACGGAGTGGTGCATGGGCAGCTTGCCCTCGATCTCCTCGGATTTGCCGCCGATGGTGGTGAACCTGATCTTCAGCGGCAGCGCCGTGTCGACCCAGGCAAAGGGGTTGCCCTCGGGGTCCTTGGCCGACTCGCCGACGGCGGTGACGGTAATGGTGTTGTTGTGGAAGCCCACCGAATCGTTGGCGCCCTGGTACAGCGGCGTCTGGGCGATGAACCGCTTGGTCACCGGCTCTTCCTCGCAGTCGCGCGGGTTCTCGGCCGACTTGACGACGAAGGCCAGGCGGTCGGCCGCGACCCCGGCGGCGATCTTGCCCTGCAGCAGGTCGAACAGCTCCTTGGCCTGGCCCGTGGGCACCTCGCGCTGGTAGCGGCTGCGCCATTCGGCGCTGGTGCGGCGGCTGTCGCCCAGGGCGCCTTCCAGCTCGGTGGCCTTGGCCTGCAGGCCGTCCACCTTGGCCTGCAGCTCGGAGACCTCCTTCTCCAGGCTGGTGACCTTGCGCTGGGCCAGCACCGATCCGGTCTCGTAGGCGTAGTAGCCGGCGGCGCCGATCAGGGCGACCACGAACAGCCACTTGACCACGGCCCGGCGGAACCGCTGCTTGCGCGCCCGCCTGCTCTCACGGAGACCCAGACTCATCGTCCCGCCCGTTCGTTTTCCCTGTCGGCCCGCACCGCGGTGCCTGCGCATGTCTAAACAAATCTGCCCCACCGCCGCCAGCAAAAAATGGGTGGGGCCGGCGGAACCGGCGGAAAGGCCCGATTTCCGCCACTTTTAACCCCCATTCCCGACCCGGCGCCCTTGTCGGGACTCTTTACAGACCACCGCCGGCGCCGGCCGCCGTCGTCATCCGAATGTCATACAAATCAACCCGTTATGCGGAATTGGCCCGCTTTTTGCTGTGCATTAGGGGAACCGGCCGCCCTGATTTTGACGCATTGGGCGGCAAAGCTGCGGCCGGTCCGCGGGCCTTCCGACCCCAGGGGCTCCAGAAAGACGACCCGAGTGTCAGAGGATCGAACCATGGAGTTGCGTCGACTGAACCGAATTCCGGCCCTGGCCGCCTTGGCCGCCGGTGTGGTGATGGCGCTGTGGGGCTGGGGTCCGGCCCAGGCCGGCGAACCCACCAACGACCTGGCCAGCGAGCTGCGCTGCCTGGCCCTGAACATCTACCACGAGGCCCGTTCCGAGTCGCCGGCCGGCCAATTGGCCGTGGCCGCCGTGACCCTGAACCGGGTCGCCCACCCGCGCTTCCCCAATTCCATCTGCGAGGTGGTGCGCCAGGGCGGCAACAAGAAGCGCCACGCCTGCCAGTTCTCGTGGTGGTGCGACGGCAAGAAGGACGAGCCGCGCAACGACGCCGCCTGGGAAACCGCGCGCATCGTCGCCTGGATCAGCCTGCTGAAGGACAACAACGACCCCACCGGCGGGGCGCTGTACTACCACGCCGACTACGTCAAGCCCAAGTGGGTGCCCGAGATGACGCGGGTGGCCAAGATCGGCCGCCACATCTACTACACCCCCAAGCAGGGCATGACCCGCCTGGCCCACGACGAACACGACGCGGAGAAGACCGCCGGCCAGCCGGCGTCCTGACGCCGCCCCCGCGGCCCCAACGGCGCGGCCCCCGGGCCGCGCTTTTCTTTTCTGCCGCGGTCCCGGGCCGCTTGATTCGCGGTCCCGACGGGCATAGGTCATCGGTAAGCCCTTTGCCCTGGTGCCGCCATGCAGGCTCGCCGCCACCTGTCCGCTGCCCTGTTGCTGGCCGTGCTCGCCGTTCTGGCGCCGGCCCCGGGGCCGGTGTCGGCCGCCGGCGACCCCCACCGCCTGTTCGAGGCCCGCTGCGGCCGCTGCCACGCCCACGCCGGCGGCCTGGCGCGGGAACGCCTGGGGGTGGCGGCCGGCACGCACCTGGTCGGCCGCCAGTCGGGCGAGGACATCGCCGTCTTCCTGGCCGGCCACTACGGCCGCCTGACCGATGCCGAGATCGCCCTGCTGGTGGACCTGTTCCGCTTCCAGGTCCTGGCCGAAGGCAAGTTCCGCGCCAAATGCGCCATCTGCCACGGCCGCGCCCGCGACCTGGCGCGCGCCTTCCTGGCCCTGCGCGACGGCCGCCTGGTGGGCCGCTACACCGGCCGCGACGTGGCCGGGTTCCTGGCCGGCCACGGCCGGGTCGAACCCGCCGAACTGCCCGTGTTCCTGGAGGCCCTGACCCGGGCCGTGCCCGGGGACCCGTGAGCCCGGGGCCGGCTCAGCAGGCCATGACCATGCCGTCGCGGGCCGGGTCGGCGCCGCCGTCCCACACCCCGCCGCGGCAACGCAGGGCGTGCACCCCGGCGAAGTGGTAGTTCAGGTACGACCGGCGCACGGCGTAGCCCCGGGCCTCCAGGTCGCGCTGCACGAAGCGGGGGATGCGGTTGGTCACGTCGATGACCTCGGACGTGGTGCAGAAGCGCGGCGCCGACACCGCCTGCTGGGCGTCCATGCCGAAGTCGATGACGTTCAGGATCCCCTGCAGCACGCCCATGGTGATGTAGGTGCCGCCCGGGGCACCGATCAGCAGCTCGGGTCCGTCGCCGTCGAACAGGATGGTCGGGCACATGGCGGTAAAGCGGGCCTTGCCCGGCTGCACCGACCCGGTCTGCCCCGGGCGCGGGTCGAACACCCCCATGCAGCCGTTGTACATGAAGCCCAGCCCCGGCGTGACCACCCCCGCCGGCATGCCCAGGGAATGGGTCATGGTGACGCAGGTGCCCTGGGCGTCGACGGCGCAGACCTGGGTGGTGTCGCGCGACTCGGCGTGGGCGCCGGCGCCGTCGGCGCGGTAGCGCGGCACCGCCGTCTTCTCGCCCGACCGGATGCGCGCCGCCATGGCCGCCGCGTGGTCGGCCGACAGCAGCCGGTCCACCGGCACGTCCACGAACCGCGGGTCGCCGACGTGGCGGTCCTTGTCCACGGTGGCGATCTTCATGGCCTCGGACACGGTGGCGATGTAGTCGGGCGAGTTGTGGCCCATGGCGGCCAGGTCGAAATGCGCCAGGATGTTCAGCATTTCCAGCACCATGATGCCGCCGCCGGGCGGCGGGTTGGTGGCCACGCGCCGGCCGCGGTAGGTGCCCCACAGCGGCTGCCGGTCCTCGGGCGCCACCCGGGCCAGGTCCTCGGCCCCCAGCAGGGCGCCGTTGGCCGCCATGTCGGCGGCGATCTCGGCGGCCAGGGCGCCGGTGTAGAAGTCGTCGGCGCCGTGCTCGGCGATGCGCCGGTAGGTGCGCGCCAGGTCCGGGTTGCGCAGCACCTCGCCGGGCTTGCGCGGGGTGCCGTCGTCCTTCAGGTAGATGCGCCGCGCCTCGGGGTGGGCGCGGAACCGGTCCAGGGTCGACACCCGGCCGGCGTCGGACACCAGGTTCCAGTAGTAGGCCATGTGCGGGCGCACCAGCACGCCCTCCTCGGCGTGGGCGATGGCCGGCCGGATCAGCTCCGCCAGGGGCCGGGTGCCCCACCGCTCCAGCGCCGTGGCCAGGGCCTTCAGCGTCATGGGCGTGGTGATGGAGCCGTAGCCGATCTCGTTGACCCGGCCCCTGAGCACGAAGCCGAAGCCGTCCTCGGTCTCGCGCTCCACCAGGTCGGCCCACATGTCCTCGCGCGACGCCAGGGGGGCGCGGCCGTGGAAGTCCAGCACCTGGTGCACGCCCTGGCGCGGGGCCAGGATGTGCATGCAGCCGAAGCCGGCGATGCCGCTCATCTGCGGGTCCACCGCCGTCTGCACCAGGGCGCAGGCCACCGCCGCGTCGACCGCGTTGCCGCCGTCGCGCAGCACCAGGTAGCCCGCCTCCACCGCCTCGGGCTGCGGCGCGCTGATCATGCCGTGGTTCATGCGGTGGGTCATACCGTGGTTCATGGTGGTCCTGCCTCCCCGGGTCGGCCAATGCGGCGGCGATCATAGGCGAGCCGCGGGCCCGGCGATAGCCCGCCGGCGCCCCGCGCCCGGGCCGGGATCGGGGGTCGGGGGCCAGGGGTCGGGGAACAGGGGGCAGGTTGTCACAAAACCTTCCGAAAACGGTAACAAAAGGATTTGTCGCCTTTGGCTAACATATGCCCCGGGTACACAGGACTAAGTTTGCGCGCTCTTTCCAATCTGTCCCTGGAATCGCGCAGGAAAGCCGCCGGTTCCGCGACCGGCGGCTTTCGCCGTTCTGGCGCCGCCCATCCTGGCCGGCACCGGGCAGCGCCCGCCGGGCGGCGCGGCGGTGGCGACCCCGGCAGGGCTCGAACCTGCAACCTGCGGATTAGAAGTCCGCTGCTCTATCCAGTTGAGCTACGGGGCCCCAAGGCCGGCTCGGCAACGCCGACGGCGCGGGTCAGCGCACCCGCTCGTAGCTGAAGTTGTCGGCGTAGTTCTTGGGCCGGATGCGGCGCTGCTTGGGCTCCACCACCCGGTACTCGAAGCCGTTCTTCTCGGCGAAGGCGACGGCGTCGTCCTTGCTGTCGAACTTCATGCGCACCTGGCCGCCGGTGTCGGGCGAGCCGATCCACCCCATCAGGGGGTCGATGCGCTTGGGCGCCACCGCCTCGTATTCCAGGACCCACCGGCGCGTGTTGCCGCGGCCCGACTGCATGGCCGTCTTCGCCGGCTGGTAGATTCGCACCTTGACCATCCTCACCTCCGCCCTGGTCGCCCCCGGGCCCCCAAGGGGGCGCCGACGCTGTTGGTCGGGGAGACTGGATTCGAACCAGCGACCCTCTGCTCCCAAAGCAGATGCGCTACCAGGCTGCGCCACTCCCCGGAACCCGGATCCGCTGACTAAGTACGGGTTTTCGGGCGCCGAGGCAAGGTCGGCGTCGCCGCGCCCGGCGCCGCCCTAGCCGGCCAGCAGGGGGTCGATGGTCAGGGTCAGGGGCGTGGTGGCGGCGACCACGGAATAGCCGCCGTCGGCCTCCCCCACCATGGGCGGCGGCGGCACCTCGACCTCGGTCTCCGCCAGCGCCGCCGGCGCGCCGCCGGGCAGCCACTTGTCCATCAGATAGCCCTCGACCTGCCCCTGCTCCGCCCCATTCAGGGCCCGGTCGTACTGCACCAGCTCGCCGATCTCGCCGGCGAAGGAGAAGCCGCTGCCGCTGGCGTCGCCATCGTGGAAGTAGCTGGCGTCCAGCATGGCGCCGAGGCCGATGTCGCCGCCGTGGATGTACAGGGTGTCCGCCGCCACCGTCCCCATGGAAACCCCGTTCAGGGTCCCCGACAGGGTCCCGGCCGCACCGTCGAAGGTCAGCGTCGCCACGTACCCGGTGTCCGCCGACACCGCCGCGTCCAGGAACGACGGGCCCCAGACCGTCTCGGCCAGGTTCCACCCGCCCAGGTACAGGCTGCCGCCGTCGATGTAGAGGTTCAGTCCGCGCAGGCCGCCCCCCTCCTCGTACACCACCTGCCGCGCCGCCACGTCCGCGCCGGTCTGGAACGCCACCGCGATCGTCCGCCCGTCGTAGGACGCCCCGGTGTTCAGGTCCAGGGTGTCCGCCACCTGCAGGGCGTCGTCCACCCCGTCGAAGGAAACCGCGTCCAGCCCGTTGAACGACGCCGCCGCCAGCATCGGGTCGCGCCCGCCGGCCAGGCCCAGGCCGTCGTTGCCCGAGCCCCCCTTGTCCGCCCACAGGTCGAGGTCGCCGTCGCTGCCGGCGTCGGTCAGGGTCGCCGCGTCGGCCGCGTCAAGCCACTGCACCAGCCCGGAAATGGCCGACGGGGCGAACGGCGGCGGCGTGTAGTCACCGACCCACTTGTCCATCAGGTAGCCTTCGACCAGCGCCTGCTCCGCCCCGCCCAGGGCCCGGTCGTACTGCACCAGCTCGCCGATGTCGCCGGCGAAGGAGAAGCCGCTGCCGCTGGCAGCGCCGTCGTGGAAGTAGCTGGCGTCCAGCATGGCGCCGAGGCCGATGTCGCCGCTGTGGATGTACAGGGTGTCCGCCGCCACCGTCCCCATGGACACCCCGTTCAGGGTCCCCGACAGGGTCCCGGCCGCACCGTCGAAGGTCAGCGTCGCCACGTACCCGGTGTCCGCCGACACCGCCGCGTCCAAAAACGACGGGCCCCAGACCGTCTCGGCCAGGTTCCACCCGCCCAGGTACAGGCTGCCGCCGTCGATGTAGAGGTTCAGACCGCGCAGGGCGCCCCCCTCCTCGTACACCACCTGCCGCGCCGCCACGTCCGCGCCGGTCTGGAACGCCACCGCGATCGTCCGCCCGTCATAGGACGCCCCCGTGTTCAGGTCCAGGGTGTCCGCCACCTGCAGGGCGTCGTCCACCCCGTCGAACGAGACCGCGTCCAGCCCGTTGAACGACGACGCCGCCAGCATCGGGTCGCGCCCGCCGGCCAGGCCCAGGCCGTCGTTGCCCGAGCCCCCCTTGTCCGCCCACAGGTCGAGGTCGCCGTCGCTGCCGGCGTCGGTCAGGGTCGCCGCGTCGGCCGCGTCAAGCCACTGCACCAGCCCGGAAATGGCCGACGGGGCGAACGGCGGCGCGACGGTCGAGTCGATGGTCACCGTGGCCTGGTCGGTCTCGCCATCGCTGTCGGTCACCTCGTAGACGAAGCTGTCGGCACCGACATAGGCCGGATCGTCCGGGGTATAGGTGATGGTGCCGTCGACGTTGGCCACCGCCAGGCCGTGGGTTCCCTGGGTCTGCACCCCGACCAGCGTCGGCTGGCCGTCCTCGGCGTCCGTGTCGTTGGCCAGCACGTTGATGACCACGGCGGCGCCGTCCACCGTCTTCACCGGCCCGTCGTCCACGGCCATCGGCGGCTGGTTGGGCGGCGGCGTGTAGTCGCCGGTCCACTTGTCCATCAGGTAGCTTTCGACCTGTGCCTGCTCCGCGCCATCCAGGGCCCGGTCGTACTGCACCAGCTCGCCGATCTCGCCGGCGAAGGAGAAGCCGCTGCCGCTGGCGTCGCCATCGTGGAAGTAGCTGGCGTCCAGCATGGCGCCGAGGCCGATGTCGCCGCCGTGGATGTACAGGGTGTCCGCCGCCACCGTCCCCATGGACACCCCGTTCAGGGTCCCCGACAGGGTCCCGGCCGCACCGTCGAAGGTCAGCGTCGCCACGTACCCGGTGTCCGCCGACACCGCCGCGTCCAGAAACGACGGGCCCCAGACCGTCTCGGCCAGGTTCCACCCGCCCAGGTACAGGCTGCCGCCGTCGATGTAGAGGTTCAGACCGCGCAGGGCGCCCCCCTCCTCGTACACCACCTGCCGCGCCGCCACGTCCGCGCCGGTCTGGAACGCCACCGCGATCGTCCGCCCGTCATAGGACGCCCCCGTGTTCAGGTCCAGGGTGTCCGCCACCTGCAGGGCGTCGTCCACCCCGTCGAAGGAAACCGCGTCCAGCCCGTTGAACGACGCCGCCGCCAGCATCGGGTCGCGCCCGCCGGCCAGGCCCAGGCCGTCGTTGCCCGAGCCCCCCTTGTCCGCCCACAGGTCGAGGTCGCCGTCGCTGCCGGCGTCGGTCAGGGTCGCCGCGTCGGCCGCGTCAAGCCACTGCACCAGCCCGGAAATGGCCGACGGGGCGAACGGCGGCGGCGTGTAGTCACCGACCCACTTGTCCATCAGGTAGCCTTCGACCAGCGCCTGCTCCGCCCCGCCCAGGGCCCGGTCGTACTGCACCAGCTCGCCGATGTCGCCGGCGAAGGAGAAGCCGCTGCCGCTGGCAGCGCCGTCGTGGAAGTAGCTGGCGTCCAGCATGGCGCCGAGGCCGATGTCGCCGCTGTGGATGTACAGGGTGTCCGCCGCCACCGTCCCCATGGACACCCCGTTCAGGGTCCCCGACAGGGTCCCGGCCGCACCGTCGAAGGTCAGCGTCGCCACGTACCCGGTGTCCGCCGACACCGCCGCGTCCAAAAACGACGGGCCCCAGACCGTCTCGGCCAGGTTCCACCCGCCCAGGTACAGGCTGCCGCCGTCGATGTAGAGGTTCAGACCGCGCAGGGCGCCCCCCTCCTCGTACACCACCTGCCGCGCCGCCACGTCCGCGCCGGTCTGGAACGCCACCGCGATCGTCCGCCCGTCATAGGACGCCCCCGTGTTCAGGTCCAGGGTGTCCGCCACCTGCAGGGCGTCGTCCACCCCGTCGAACGAGACCGCGTCCAGCCCGTTGAACGACGACGCCGCCAGCATCGGGTCGCGCCCGCCGGCCAGGCCCAGGCCGTCGTTGCCCGAGCCCCCCTTGTCCGCCCACAGGTCGAGGTCGCCGTCGCTGCCGGCGTCGGTCAGGGTCGCCGCGTCGGCCGCGTCAAGCCACTGCACCAGCCCGGAAATGGCCGACGGGGCGAACGGCTGCACCACCGGCGCGATGTCGATTGTCAGGGACGCCGCGTTGTTGGTCTCGTCGGATTCCGCCACCGCCGCGCCGGCATCGGTCAGGGCGCCGATGTAGTAGGTGCCGCTGAGCCCGCCCGGCAGGGTCACCTGCTCGCTCTCGCCTTCCGTTGCGTCGGCCGCCAGGGCGCCCGTGGCCGCCGTCGCCAGCAGGGTGTCCGAGGCGTCGATGGTGGCGTCGTCGGACAGGTAGATCCGGGTCTCATTCGCCCCGGCGGCACCGTCGCCCTGGTTCCACACCGTTACGTCCACGGTGATGGTGGCGCCGGCGTCGGGGTTGGTGTTGTCCGCCGACAGGGACTGCACGGTCAGGTCGGGAAGCGTCGGCACCGTGAGAATGTCGTCGACCGAAATCGTTTCCGTCGAGGTGCCGTTGTCGAAGGCGAACCACTCGATCCCCACCGCCTGGTCCGTGCCGTCCGGCCCGACCAGGGTGTAGACGCCCTGGTCCAGGGACACCGCATAGTCGCCGCGCACGCCGGCGAAGACGGCGGTGTCGCCGGACGCGCCGTCGGCGCCGCCGTCCAGCAGGTCGTCGCCGCCGCCGCCCCTCAGGCTGTCGTCGCCGCGCATGCCGTAGAGCGCGTTGCCGGCAGCATTGCCGGTGAAGACGTCGTCGCCGTCGCCGCCCCAGGCGTTCTCGAACAGGCTGCCCGCGTCGAAGGTCAGCGGATTTCCCAGCAGCGACTGGGTCGACCCCGGCGTCAGATCGATGGTCAGGCCATCGGTGAGGGCCGCGAAATTGAGGGTGTCGGTGCCGGCCGTGTCGACCAGGGTCTGGCGACCGGCCAGGGTGCCCAGGCCGCTCCATTCGTCGGTGAAGACATAGGTGTCGTCATCGCCCGGTACGTCGCCCAGCAGCACGAGCGACCACGAAAGGAGCGTACCGTTCTCCGCGGCGACGGCGTCGCTGACGGCCAGGGTCCAGTCGCCGACCCCGTCCTCGCCCCAGAACTGCACCGACCCCAGGGTGAAGGAGATGTTGTTCTGGCTGGTGCCCAGGCTGGTGAGGTCGGGGTCGCCGACCCCGGGCCGGTCCACCAGCAGGCTGACGGTGCCGTCGGGAGAGGTCAGCGACACGGTCAGGTCGCCGATCCAGGTGTGCGAGATGTCCAGGTCCACCTGCACCCAGTCGATGTCCAGGCCGGCCGAGAAGGTGACCGTGTCCACCACCGTCTGGGTGCTGGAGATGGCCGTTCCCGGCGACGAGGACTGGGAAACGGTCTGCAGGTTGGCGAAGGTGGACTGGGCCGACCAGGTCTCCGCCAGGCGGACGGCGGCATGGGCGTCCACCAGCCCGAAGCCGTAGCTGTCGTCGACGGTCAGGCCGCCGCCGTTCCAGTCCGCGGCGCCGTTGGTCTGCCAACCCGGATCGGTGGGGTCGGTGTTCCACGCCGAATAGGCCAGGATCTGCTGTACGTCGCGGTAGCCCAGGTCGGGGTTGGCCTCCAGCATCAGGGCCACCACCCCCGACACCGCCGGTGCCGAGAACGAGGTGCCGCTGGCCACCGCGTAGTAGGACGGGTCGGGATAGGTGGTGTAGATGCCGACCCCCGGCGCCGAGACCAGGACCGTGGCCCCCGGGGTGGTGAACGAGGCGGCGTCGCCGTTGGAGTCCAGCGCGCCCACGGTGATTTCGTAGGGGCTGTTCTGGTAGCTGTGGTAGTTGGTGTTCTGCCCCTCCCCGCCCTCGTTGCCGGCGGCGAAGACCATCACCGTGCCCAGCCCGCCGCGGCCGTTGGCCGCCGCGTCCTCTATGGCCTGGCCGATGGCGGCGAAGGTGGGCGAGTCGAAGTTGTCGTAGAAGTAGCCGTTGTAGCCCCAGCTGCTGTTGGAAACGTCGACCCCGGCGATGTTCTGCATCTGCGCCAGTTCCTGGGCCTGCGAGCCGTTGGCCCCGAAACCCATGCGGAACATGGTCAGGTCGGCGTCGTAGGCCACCCCCACCAGGCCGCCGTTGTTTTCCTCGGCGGCGATCACGCCGCTGACGGCGGTGCCGTGGGAATCGCCGCTGCCGGCCAGGGAATCGGCGTCGTTGTCGCGGGCGTCCCAGTCGATGTCGGAACGGTAGTTGGGCGCCAGGTCCGGGTGGTTGTAGTGGATGCCGTCGTCGATCACCCCCACCACCACCCCGGCGCCGGTGTAGTCGTCCCACACCGGGGCCACGTTCAGGTCGACGCCCGAGGGGTTCCACAGGTGCCACTGGTAGGTGAAGCCGGAATCGCCAGGCAGGACCGCGGGCGCGGTTACCGGGGTGGAGTCGTCGCGGGCGGCCCCGGTGTCGGCGAGGGTGATCCAGCCGCCGGCGTCCGTCCGTGGTTCGTCACCCATTGGATCCCCCGGCAGGTCCCGCTGGCCGGCCAGCCGCGGCAGGGTCCAGCCGAACGACCAGTCCAGGCCGTGGTCGAACCCGGCGCCGCCGCGGTCGAGGTACCAGTAGGCCCCGAACCGCTTCAGGAACCGGTCGTCCAGGGGGTGGGCTTCGACCATGAAAGCCTCATTTGTTGTTGTTTCGAACAATTCTAATCGTTTCGGCGGCCTGCGTCACACCCAATTTGAAATGGCGGGCGGCCCGCCACCGCAATCGGAGGATGTGGCAGGACCCGTTTGCAAACCGTAAACGTCTAGCCGCCCGGCCCGGCGCGGCCGCCGCCGGGCGCCGCATTTCCCGTTGCGCGGCGGCCGCCCAGGGCGGAGACTTGGGCGCAACGGCAGTGCATCCACGGGGAGGAAACCGCCATGACCGCCAGCGGCGACGCCGCGGCCATCCGCCTGGCCGCCGAGGACAACGTGGTGACCGCGCGCGACGCCATCGCCGCCGGCCGCACCGTCGCCGGCGAGGGGGTGGCCGCCGCCGAGCCCATCCCCGCCGGGCACAAGCTGGCGACCCGCGCCATTGCCGCGGGCGAGGCCGTGCGCAAGTACGGCCAGGTGATCGGCTTCGCCGCCGCCGACATTGCCCCCGGCGCCCACGTGCACACCCACAACGTGGCGGTGCGCGCCTTCGACCGCGACCCGGCCGTGGGCAGCGCCGCCCGCGACACCGACTTCGTGGCCGAGGGCGAGCGCGCCACCTTCCAGGGCTACCGCCGCGGCGACGGCCGGGTCGGCACGCGCAACTACATCGGCGTGCTGACCAGCGTCAACTGCTCGGCCAGCGTGGCGCGCTTCATCGCCGAGGCGGTGGCGCGCCAGGTGGCCGACGACTTCCCCGGCGTCGACGGGGTGGTTGCCTTCCCCCACCACACCGGCTGCGGCATGGCCGGGTCCGGCGACGGCTGGGACAACTTCCAGCGCGTGCTGTGGGGCTACGCCCGCCACCCCAACCTGGCCGGGGTGGTGCTGGTGGGGCTGGGCTGCGAGGGGGCGCAGATCCGCTTCCTGACCGACGCCTATGGCCTGGCGGAGAGCGAGCGGTTCCGCACCCTGGTCATCCAGGACGCCGGCGGCACCCGCGCCACGGTGGACCGGGGCGTGGCCCTGGTGCGCGAGATGCTGCCGGCGGCGGCGGCGGCGCGGCGCCAGACCTGTTCCGCCGCCGACCTGGTGCTGGCCCTGCAGTGCGGCGGCTCGGACGCCTATTCGGGCATCACCGCCAACCCGGCCCTGGGCGAGGCCGTGAACCTGCTGGTGCGCCACGGCGGCACGGCGATCCTGTCGGAGACGCCCGAGATCTACGGCGCCGAGCACCTGCTGACCCGCCGCGCCGCCAGCCCCGGGGTGGCCGAGAAGCTGCTGGCGCGCATCGCCTGGTGGGAGGACTACACCGCCCGCAACGGCGCCGAGTTGAACAACAACCCCTCGCCCGGCAACAAGGCCGGCGGCCTGACCACCATCCTGGAAAAGTCGCTGGGCGCCGCCGCCAAGGGCGGCACCACCAACCTGAACGGGGTCTACCGCTATGGCGAGCCGGTGGACGCCCGCGGCCTGGTGTTCATGGACTCGCCCGGCTACGACCCCTGCTCGATCACCGGCCAGGTGGCCAGCGGCGCCACCGCCGTGTGCTTCACCACCGGCCGCGGCTCGGTCTACGGCTGCAAGCCGGCGCCGTCATTGAAACTGGCCACCAACACACCCATGTATGACCGCATGACCGACGACATGGACGTCAACTGCGGGCGAATCCTGGACGGCGAGGCCACCGTCGCCGCCATGGGAGCCGAGATCTTCGACCGCGTCCTGGACCTGGCCTCGGGCACGCCCAGCCGCAGCGAGCGCCACGGCCTGGGCGACCTGGAATTCCTGCCCTGGCAGATCGGCGCGGTGATCTAGGAAACTTGTCGGGAATTCTTACATTTCAATTGCAAAACAACATTCGAATGGCCTCGCAACATATTGAAATAACAATACCGACGTTGCCAGGCACAAATCTTGCTTGTGAAATTCAGGGACGGGCCCCGCGGGCGGCGTCGCCCCGATCTCGCCACATTGGCGGACCATGCTTTGCCGGTCGGCCGGTTGCGGCGCGGCCGCGGCCCGGCGGCCGTTAACGATTCATTTATGGAAACACGGCGAGAATTTGTACGATCGGAATTGGTTAAAATAGAGCGTGGAGCAACATCCGTGGACGGCCCCGGCGCCCGGCGCGCCGCGGCACTGTCCTGCCCGTGGAGCGGGATCGGCCATGTCTGAGGAAATGCCGCAGGAACTGAAGGTCCTGGTCGTCGAGGATTCGCCCGAGCGCGCGGCGAGCCTGATCGAGGCCCTGGAGGCCGGCGCCATCGACGCCCGCAGCACCCGGGTCGACAACCGCGACGACCTGCGCGCCGCCCTGTTCGCCGAGACCTGGGACGTGGTCCTGTCCAACGACAACCTGGTCAACATCGACGCCTCGCAGGTGCTGCTGGTGGTGGTCGCCAGCGGCCAGCAGATCCCCTTCATCATCGTGTCCGAGACCATGGCCATGACCCGGGCCGTGACCCTGATGAAGATGGGCGCCAACGACTTCGTGCTGTACGAGGACCTGGAGAACCTGCCGGCGGCGGTGCGGCGCGAGATGCGCAGCATGGAGATCTCGCGCCAGAAGGAGGAGGCCGAGTCCTCGAACTGGCGCCTGGCCAACTTCGACCCGCTGACCGACCTGCCCAACCGGCGCCTGTTCTTCGACCGCCTGTCGCACGCCCTGCGCCGGGCCAAGCGCCAGGAATCGGGGGTCGCCCTGCTGTACCTGGACCTGGACCACTTCAAGTGGATCAACGACAACCTGGGCCACGCCGCCGGCGACAAGCTGCTGAAGGAGGCGTCGCAGCGGCTGAAGGACTCGATCCGCGAGTCCGACACCGTGGCCCGCATCGGCGGCGACGAGTTCGCCATCGTGCTGACCGACGTCGACCAGGAGGTGGCGGCCGAGGCGGTGGCGCGCAAGATCCTGGTCAAGATGCAGGACCCCATGTTCCTGAAGGACAACGAGGTCTACGTCGGGGTCAGCATCGGCATCGCCATGTACCCGCAGCACGGCGACGAATCCAAGACCCTGGTGCACAACGCCGACCTGGCCATGTACCAGTCCAAGCGCCGCGGGCGGAACGACTTCCGCGTCTACTCGCCGGACATCCACGACGGCAGCCACGCCGAGGAGAACGCCACCCGCGCCACGCCGCAGGACCCCATCATCCTGCGCGGCCGCCACGTGGAGCCGACCCGCGAGGCGCCGTCCGCGGACGAGGCGCCGCTGCGCATCCCGCCGGCGCAGCGGATCGCCGCCGCGGCCCAGCGCCAGGCCTGGCCCCTGGCCGCCAAGATCGCCTTCATCGCCGGGCTGATCATGATCAGCATCTCCATCGGCACCAACCTGAGCGGCATCCTGAACCCCAAGCAGGGGCAGATGGTGGCCGAGGAGGCACCGTCGGGCGAGGACCTGAACAAGTTCGCCACCGCCGCCGGCGGGCCGCGCAAGGACGCCGGCGACGACGCGCCCGCGGCCGCCGGCACGGACCAGCCGCCACGCTGATCTTTCGGCCCGCCCGCCATCTAACGATTTATAAAGGTCCTTGGGGTAGCCTGCCGCCCCATGGTCAAGACCCTCGCCCTCGCCGCCGCCGTGATCCTCGCCGCCGGCCCCGCCGCCGGCGGCGCCGACCTGCCCGCCTGCGGGCAGCGGTCCCAGGTGGTGGACGGCCTGTCGCGGGTCTACGAGGAACTGCCCCTGGGCCTGGGCGTGACCGGCTCGGGCGGGGTGGTCGAGGTGCTGGCCAGCCCCACCGGCGGCACCTGGTCGATCATCGTCACCTGGCCCGACGGGCGTAGCTGCCTGGTGGCCGCCGGCAACGGCTGGCAGAGCCTGGACGGCGCCGACCCGGCGGCCCTCGGCCGCCATCTTTGAGCCCGCGGGCGGCCCTCGGCCGCCATCTTTGAGCCCGCCGGCGGCCCTCGGCCGCCATCTCTGAAATCCGGCGCCCGCGCGGCGCCTATTCCTTGTGGTGCCCGTTGCTGAAGATGGGGTGCAGCACCCGGTCGCCGGTGCGCAGGCCGATGCGCCGCGCGGTGCCGGCGGCCAGCTCCAGCACCGCCCGCACCCGGGCGCCGGAGCGGATGTAGGTCAGCGAGCCGGGCTGGGTCCCCTCCTCCACCCGGTGCACCCGGCCGGTGCCGGTGATGAACACCATGTCCAGGGGGATCAGGGTGTTCTTCATCCACATGACCACGTGGACCGGGGTGCGGAAGTCGAACAGCATGCCCCGGTCCGGCGCCAGGGACGGCCGGTTCTGCAGGCCGTATTCGCGCTGCTCGGGCGACACCGCCATCTCCACCGTGAAGCCGAAGATGCCCGACGGCGTGCGGATGCGCAGATCCGAGGTCTCGAAGCCGGGCGCCGCGGCGTCGGCGGCGACCACGAACAGCAGCACGGCGGCAAGGGCCGGGAACAGGAGACGCAGGCGTTTCATGGCGCCTTGCTTAGCGCACCGCGCCGCGCAAGGCAAATCTCCGTCCTTGCCAAGGGCGCGCCGGGCCACTAAATATCTTGCATCCTCACTGGGGGGAGCCGGTCACGCCGGCTGAGAGGTCTCCTGCGCAGAAGAGACGACCCCTTGAACCTGATCCGGTTCGTGCCGGCGTAGGGACTAGTGGAACCGCATGCCGGACTCTTCGACAACACCCGCCTTCTCCGTCCAGGTCCACGCCGCCCGCGTCGTGTTCGCCGGCCAGCCCCTGTTCGACGACCTGGACGTGCGCCTGCCCGGCGGCCAGTGGACCTGCCTGCTGGGGCCCAGCGGGGTCGGCAAGAGCACCCTGCTGCGCCACATCCTGGGGCTGGAGCCAGGCGACGGCGCCGGCGACGCCATTGCCTGCTCGGACGGCGCGCCGCTGGCCGGCCGCGCCGCCTTCATGGCCCAGCGCGACGGCCTGTTCCCCTGGCTGACGGTGCGGCAAAACGTGGCCCTGGGCCGGCGCCTGCGGCGCCAGCCGGCCGACGACACGGCGACCCGGGCCCGCATCGACGCCATGCTGGCGGCGGTGGGCCTGGACGGCAACGGCGGCGACCTGCCGGCCACCCTGTCGGGCGGCATGCGCCAGCGCGCGGCCCTGGCGCGCACCCTGATGGAGGACCGCCCGGCGGTGTTCATGGACGAGCCGTTCTCGGCCCTGGACGCCATCACCCGGATCCGCGTCCAGGACCTGGCGGCGCGCCTGCTGGCCGGCCGCACGGTGCTGCTGGTCACCCACGACCCGCTCGAGGCCCTGCGCCTGGGCCACCGCATCCACGTCATGGCCGGCCGGCCGGCGCGCCTGAACCCGGCCCTGATCCCGGCCGGCGCGCCGCCGCGGCGGGTCGACGACCCGGCGGTGCTGGAGGCCCAGGGCCAGATCCTGCGCGAGCTGGCGGAGGCCGGGGCATGAACCGCCCGGCGCGCATCCTGACCATCGCCCTGGGGCTGGTCCTGTTGTGGCAGGCGCTGGTCTGGCTGACCGGGGCGCCGCCCTACATCCTGCCCGACCCGGCGCGGGTGGCCGTGGCCTGGTGGGCGCGGGCCGGGATCATCCTGGGCCACGCCGGGCTGACCCTGGCCGAAATCCTGATGGGCCTGGTCCTGGGCGCGGCCCTGGGCGGCGCCGGGGCCATCGCCCTGGCCTTCTTCCGCCCGGCGCGGCGCTGGCTGCTGCCGGTGCTGGTGATCAGCCAGGCGATACCGGTGTTCGCCCTGGCGCCGCTGCTGGTGCTGTGGCTGGGCTACGGCATGGCGTCCAAGGTGGCCATGGCGACGCTGATCATCTTCTTCCCGGTCACCGCGGCCTTCCACGACGGCCTGCGCCGCACCGACGCCGAATGGCTGGACATCGCCCGGGTCATGGACGCCGGCCGCTGGACCATCCTGTGGCAGGTGCGGGTGCCGGCGGCCTTGCCGGCGCTGGCCTCGGGCCTGCGCGTGGCCACCGCCGTGGCCCCCATCGGCGCCGTGGTCGGCGAATGGGTGGGGTCCAGCGCCGGCCTCGGCTACCTGATGCTGCACGCCAACGCGCGCATGCAGGTGGACGTCATGTTCGCGGCCCTGGCCACCCTGGCGGTGATGGCCGTGACCCTCTATTTCGCCATGGACGCCGGCCTCAGGCGGCTGGTGTTCTGGCAGCGCGAAACCTCCCCCGACCTGGATTGACGGAACGAAAGGACTGACCATGAATTCGCCCCTCGCGCGCCTTCTCGCGGCGCTGGCGCTGCTGACCCTGACGGCCGCCCCGGCCGGCGCCGCCGACAAGCTGACGGTGCTGCTGGACTGGTTCGTCAACCCCGACCACGCGCCGCTGATCGTGGCCAGGGAGAAGGGCTTCTTCGGCGACGCCGGGCTGGAGGTGGAACTGGTCGCCCCGGCCGACCCCAACGACCCGCCCAAGCTGGTGGCCGCCGGCAAGGCCGACCTGGCGGTCTCGTACCAGCCGCAGCTGCACGTCCAGGTGGCCGAGGGCCTGCCCCTGGTGCGGGTCGCCACCCTGGTGGCCACGCCGCTGAACTCGCTGGTGGTGCTGAAGGACGGCCCGGTGAAGACCGTCGCCGACCTGAAGGGGCGCAAGGTGGGCTTCTCGGTGGGCGGGTTCGAGGACGCCCTGCTGGGCGCCATGCTGCGCCGCCACGGCCTGTCGCTGGACGACGTGACCCTGGTCAACGTCAACTTCTCGCTGTCGCCGTCCATCATCTCGGGCCAGGTGGACGCGGTGATCGGCGCCTTCCGCAATTTCGAGCTGAACCAGATGGACATCGTCGGCAAGCCGGGCCGCGCCTTCTATCCCGAGGAACAGGGCGTGCCGCCCTACGACGAGCTGATCGTGGTCGCCAACAGGGCCCGCGCCGGCGACCCGGCCCTGCGCCGCTTCGTCGACGCCCTGGCGCGCGGCACCCAGTTCCTGGTCAACCACCCCGACGAGTCGTGGCGGCTGTTCGTGGCCGCCCACAAGGACCTGGACGACGACCTGAACCGCCGCGCCTGGCGCGACACCCTGCCCCGCTTCGCCCTGCGCCCGGCGGCCCTGGACCGGGCCCGGTACGAGCGGTTCGCCGCCTTCCTCAAGGACCAGGGCATGGTCAAGCAGGTGCCGCCCCTGGCCGACTACGCCGTCGAACTGCCCTGAACCACGCGCGACCGTTGTCCAATCCGGGCGGACCAACCCGGAACGCCAGAAATCGGCGTTCCGGGCCATTTTTTTCTGGCCTCCCTCAGGCGGCGAAATTATTCTCGTCGGCGTTCCTGGACCCGGGGACGACGGCGCTGCCACGGCAGGACGCCGCAAGAATAAAATGACGCTGAATCAAATGACTGGGGGAATTCATTGATCCACGCCATAAGTCTGGGCATTTTCCTTTCCCTTTTCTGGCTGTTGCTGTCGGGCTACTTCAAGGCGCTTCTGCTGATCCTCGGGCTGATCTCCGTCGGCATTGCCGTGGTGGTCGCCCTGCGCATGGAGGTGATCGACCACGAGGGTCATCCCGTGCACCTGACCCTGCGCGGCACCTGGTTCTGGCCGTGGCTGACGTGGGAGATCATCAAGGCCAACCTGGACGTGGCCAAGGTCATCCTGGACCCCAAGCTGCCGATCCAGCGCCTGGTGTTCCGGGTCAAGGCCGGCCAGAGCGACGAGCTGGGCCATGTGGTCTACGCCAACGCCATCACACTGACCCCGGGCACCGTCAGCATCGATGTCAACGACGGCGAGATCACGGTCCATGCCCTGACCCGGGGCGCGGCCGAGGGCCTGGCCAACGGCGAAATGGACCGCCGCGCGACCGCCCTGGTGGACGGGCCCGGCGCCCTGCCCAAGGACCGGGCCGGAGACCGGACCGGGGGGACGGGCTGATGTTTGCCGCCGCCACTGCCGCCCTGCTGGTGGTCACCGGCCTGGCAATGATTCGCGCCCTGGCCGGGCCCACGGTGTTCGACCGCATCCTGGCCGTGAACACGGTCGGCACCCTGACGGTGATGTTGATCGCCGTATACGGATTCCTCAGCGGCCGGCCCGAGTTCCTGGACATCGCCCTGGTCTACGCCCTGATCAACTTCATCGCCACCCTGGCGGTGACCAAGTACACCAAGTATTCGAGCCTGGGCGCCCCCGGCGACCACGACGGGCGGAGCGAGCCGTGATGGACACCCTGTTCGACGTCCTGAGCTGGATCTGCATCGTGCTGGGATCGGTGACCTGCCTGATCGGCGCCATCGGCCTGCTGCGCCTGCCGGACGTGTTCGCGCGCATGCACGGCGCCGGCATGATCGACACCATGGGCATGGGCATGATCCTGCTGGGCCTCATGTTCCAGGCCGGGCCGACCCTGGTCACCGTCAAGCTGATCTTCATCGTCGTGTTCATCGTCTTCACCAGCCCCACCGCCACCCACGCCCTGGCCCGGGCCGCCCTGCAGGGCGGGGTCGAGCCGCAGGTGGACGGAGAACTCGAGGACTCCAGCAGCGCCGGGCCCGGCGGGGACGGTGCGCCATAGAGGACGCGATCCACTTCGTCATCCTGTTCTTCATGACGGTGATCGGCATCGGCCTGATCCGCATGCGCAACCTGTTCGCGGTGGTGATGCTGAGCGGCATCTACAGCCTGCTGGCCGCCTTCCTGTACGTGATCATGGACGCCGTCGACGTGGCCTTCACCGAGGCCGCGGTGGGCGCCGGCATCGCCACCGTGCTGATGCTGGCCACCCTGGCCCTGACCGGCACCCAGGAGAAGCCGTCGCGCCACACCAACCTGCTGTCCATCGCCATCGTCACCGTGACCGGCGCGGCCCTGGTCTACGGCACCCTGGACATGCCCGAATACGGCGACCCGGACGCGCCCATCCACCACCACGTGGTGCCCCGCTACATGAACGATTCGGCGCACGAGGTGGGCCCGCCCAACGTGGTCACCTCGGTGCTGGCCAGCTACCGCGGTTTCGACACCCTGGGCGAGGTGACCGTGATCTTCACCGCCGCGGTCGGGGTCATCGCGCTGATCGGCCGCATCCGCCGGCGCCGGTCCCTGAACCACGACGCGCGCCTGAACGAGCGCTGGGCCGACACCATGAGCAGCAAGCCGGTGCTGCGCGTGCTGACCAAGCTGATCATCCCCCTGATCATGCTGTTCGCGCTGTACGTCCAGTTCCACGGCGATTACGGCCCCGGCGGCGGGTTCCAGGCCGGGGTCATCTTCGCCAGCGCCCTGATCCTGTACGGGCTGATCTTCGGCATCGACACCGCGCGGCGCGCCGTGCCCGAATGGATGACCCGCCTGGGCCTGGCCCTGGGCGTGCTGATGTACGCCGGCACCGGCGTCGCCGGGCTGGTCATGGGCGGCAACTTCCTGAACTACTCGGTGCTGGCCCACGACCACCTGCACGGCCAGCACTGGGGCATCTTCACCATCGAGCTGGGGGTGGGCATCACCGTGGCCGCGGCCATGGTCACCATCTTCTTCACCTTCGCCCGCCTGCTGCCGGTGGACCCCAACGACGAGAAGCGGTCATGAGCGTCGATTGGGGACTGTTCAACTACTGGATCGTGGTGATCCTGATGATGGCCGGGTTCTATGTAGTCATCGCCCAGGGCAACCTGGTGAAGAAGATCGTCGGCCTGAACATCTTCCAGGTCTCGGTGTTCGTGTTCTACATCTCCATGGGCAAGGTCGAGGGAGGCTCGGCGCCCATCCTCAGCGACGCGGTCACCTTGTACTCGAACCCCCTGCCCCACGTGCTGATCCTGACCGCCATCGTGGTCGGCGTCGCCACCACCGCGCTCGGACTGGCGCTGGTGGTGCGCATCCGCGACGCCTACGGCAGCGTCGAGGAGGACGAGATCGACCGCTACGAGCAGGAGCAGGAAGATTGACCTCGCCGCACCTGCCGGTCCTGATGGTGGTGCTGCCGCTGATGTCGGCGCCGTTCTGCGCGGTCATGCGGCGCGGCCTGCCGGCCTGGAGCCTGGCCCTGGTGGTCACCTGGACCTCGTTCGCCCTGGCCCTGGCGGTCCTGACCCAGGTGCTGGACCACGGCACCATCATCTATTCCATCGGCGACTGGGCGGCGCCCTGGGGCATCGAGTACCGCATCGACCGCATCGGCGCCTTCATGGCGGTGATCGTGTCGGGCATCGGCGCCCTGTCGCTGGCCTACTCCCGGCGCAGCATCGCCCACGAGATCGGCGTCCGCCGCCGGCCGCTGTTCTACACCATGTTCCTGCTCAGCCTGGCAGGGCTGCTGGGCATCTCGGTCACCGGTGACGCGTTCAACCTGTTCGTGTTCCTGGAAATCTCGTCCCTGTCGTCCTACGTGCTGATCAGCCTGGCCAGCGACCGGCGCGCCCTGACGGCGGCCTACCGCTACCTGATCATGGGCACCATCGGCGCCACCTTCTACATCATCGGCGTCGGCCTCATGTACATGATGACCGGCACGCTCAACCTGGCCGACCTGGCCGCCCGCGTGCCCGAGGTGGCGGGCACGCGCACCATCCTGGTGGCGCTGGGCTTCCTCACCGTGGGGATCAGCCTCAAGCTGGCGCTGTTTCCCCTGCACACCTGGCTGCCCAACGCCTACGCCTTCGCGCCGTCGGTGGTGACCGTGTTCCTGGCCTCGACGGCCACCAAGGTGGCCATCTACGTGCTGCTGCGCATCCTGTTCACGGTGTTCGGCAAGGCCGACGTGATCCACGCCCAGGAGATCGGCGACGTGCTGATGGTGCTGGCCCTGCTGGCCATGTTCGTGGCCTCGCTGGTCGCCATCTTCCAGGACAACGTCAAGCGACTGCTGGCGTTCTCGTCCCTGGCCCAGGTCGGCTACATGATCCTGGGCGTCAGCATGGCCACCGCCACCGGCATCAGCGCCGGCATCATCCACCTGTTCAACCACGCCATCATGAAGGGCGCCCTGTTCATGGCCGTGGGCTGCGTGTTCATGCGCACCGGGTCGGTGCGGGTCGAGGCCTTCGCCGGCCTGGGCCGGGCCATGCCGGTGACCATGGCCGCCTTCGTGGTCGGCGGGCTGAGCCTGATCGGCGTGCCGGCCACGGTCGGCTTCATCAGCAAGTGGACCCTGATCCAGGCGGCCCTGGAGACGGGCGCCTGGCCGCTGGCGGTACTGATCCTGCTCAGTTCGCTGCTGGCCATCGTCTATGTGTGGAAGGTGGTCGAGGTGGCCTACTTCCAGCCCCTGCCGTCCTATCGCGGCGACGTGCGCGAGGCGCCCCTGTCGATGGTGCTGCCCATGTGGTTCCTGGCCGGGTGCAGCATCTATTTCGGCATCGACGCCGCCACCACCCTGGGCATCGCCCGCGACGCCGCGGCGGCCCTGCTGGGGAACGGACCATGAGCCCCGAGACCGCCATGCTGCTGGCCATGGCCCTGCCCCTGGTGGGGGCGGCGGGGATCCAGCTTGCCGGCCCGTGGCCCAACCTGCGCGAGGCCGTGACCCTGCTGACCGCCACGGCGACCTTCCTGCTGGTGGTCCAGGTGCTACCGTCCGTGGCCGCCGGGGCACGGCCCGAGGCGACCCTGTTCCAGATGCTGCCGGGCCTCTCGATCGCCTTCCGGGTCGAGCCCCTGGGCATGATCTTCGCCCTCATCGCCAGCTTCCTGTGGATCGTCACGTCGGTGTACTCCATCGGCTACATGCGCGGCCACCACGAGGAAAACCAGACTCGGTTCTACACCTTCTTCGCCGTGGCGATTGCGTCAGCCCTCGGCATCGCCTTCGCCGGCAACATGCTGACCCTGTTCCTGTTCTACGAGGTGCTGACGGTCTCCACCTTCCCGCTGGTCACCCACCACGGCACCGAGGAGGCGCGGCGCTCGGGCCGCACCTACCTGGGCATCCTGCTGGGCACCTCGATCTGTTTTCAACTGTTCGCCATCATCTGGACCTGGACCCTGACCGGGACCCTGGACTTCACCGACGGCGGCATCCTGGAGGGGCGGGCCTCGGCCCTGGTCATCGGCGTGCTGTTCGCGCTCTATGTCTACGGCATCGGCAAGGCGGCGCTGATGCCGTTCCACCGCTGGCTGCCGGCGGCCATGGTGGCGCCGACCCCGGTCAGCGCCCTGCTGCATGCCGTGGCCGTGGTCAAGGCCGGGGTGTTCACGGTGCTGAAGGTCACGGTCTATGTCTTCGGCATCGACCTGCTGCGCACCGTGGGCGGATCGGAATGGCTGCAGTACATGGCCGCCGCCACCATAGTCATCGCCTCGCTGGTGGCCATGGGCAAGGACAACCTGAAGGCGCGGCTGGCCTATTCCACCATCAGCCAGCTTTCCTACATCGTCCTCGGCGCGACCCTGGTGACGTCGTGGAGCGTGGTTGGCGCCGGCATGCACATCGCCATGCACGCCTTCGGCAAGATCACCCTGTTCTTCTGCGCCGGCGCCATCCTGGTCGCCAGCCACAAGACCGAGATCAGCGACATGCGCGGGCTGGGCCGGGCCATGCCGTTCACCATGGCCGCGTTCCTGATCGGCAGCCTGAGCCTGATCGGCCTGCCGCCCATGGGCGGGCTGTGGAGCAAGTGGTACCTGGCCCTGGGCGCGCTGGAGGCCGACAAGATGTTCTTCGTCGGGGTGCTGATGCTCAGTTCCCTGCTCAACGTCGCCTACCTGCTGCCGATCCCCCTGCGCGGCTTCTTCGCGGCGCCGCCCGAGCCCGAGCCAGCGGCGGACGGGCAGGATGAAGGGGACCACGGCCACGCGCCCGCCCCGGCCGACGGCATCCGCGAGGCGCCGCTGGCCTGCCTGATCGCCATCGCGATCACGGTGACCGGCAGCGTCGTCCTGTTCTTCTATCCGGACCCCCTGTTCGACCTGATGCGACAGGTGGTGAGCCCACACTAGCCAACCAGCACTGGGAAGCGTGCCATGCAGGAAACCACACCGCACCCGGAAGACGGCAAGCGCCACGTGTTCGACAATCCGCGCAACGTGCGCCTGGTCATCTACGCCCTGGGGATCGCCTGCGTGGTCACCTTCGTGCTGGATTTCGTGATCCACCGCCACGTGGACCATCCGTGGGAGGCCCTGTTCGGGTTCCACGCCATCTACGGTTTCTGCGCCTGCGTGGTGCTGGTCCTGGTGGCCAAGGAACTGCGCAAGGTGCTGATGCGCGGGGAAGACTATTACGATGACTAGCCTGCCCCCGTTCGCCATCTTCTACGTCGGCGCCCTGCTGGCCCTGGTCACGCGCGGCTGGCTGCGCACGGCCCTGATGCTGATGGTGCCGGTGGCCGGCGCCGTGAACCTGGCCGGCCTGCCGTCGGGCGACCTGCTGTCCGTCGCCCTGTTCGACCAGTCGCTGCAGCTGCTGCGGGTCGACAAGATGAGCCTGCTGTTCGGCTACCTGTTCCACCTGGCGGCGTTCCTGGGCATCCTGTTTTCCCTGCACCTGCGCGACACGACCCAGCACGTGGCCGGGCTGTTGTACGCCGGCAGCGCCCTGGGTGCCGTGTTCGCCGGCGAGATGATCACCCTGTTCCTGTTCTGGGAGATGCTGGCCGTCACCTCGGCCTTCCTGGTGCTGGCGCGGCGCACGGACCGGGCCCGGCGCTCGGCCATGCGCTACCTGCTGATCCAGGTCCTGTCCGGCGTCATGCTGCTGGCGGGCGTGCTGGTGCGCCTCAACGACACCGGGTCCATCGCCTTCGACACCATCGCCCTGCACGGGGCCGGCGCCTGGCTGATCTTCCTGGCGCTGGGCATCAAGAGCGCCTGGCCGCTGCTGCACAACTGGCTGACCGACGCCTACGCCGAGGCCACGCCCACCGGGTCCGTGTTCCTCAGCGCCTTCACCACCAAGGTCGCGGTGTTCGCCCTGGCGCGGTGCTTCCCGGGTACCGATCTGCTGATCTACATCGGCGCCACCATGGCCATGTTCCCCATCTTCTTCGCGGTGATCGAGAACGACCTGCGCCGGGTGCTCGCCTACAGCCTGATCAACCAGGTGGGCTTCATGGTGGTCGGGGTCGGCCTGGGCACCGACCTGGGCATCAACGGCGCCGTCAGCCACGCCTTCAACGACGTGATCTTCAAGGGACTGCTGTTCATGTCCATGGGCGCGGTGCTGTACCGCACCGGCAAGATCAACGGATCGGAGCTGGGCGGCCTGTACAAGTCCATGCCGATGACCACCACGTTCTGCATCGTCGGCGCGGCGTCGATCTCGGCCTTCCCGCTTTTCTCGGGCTTCGTGTCCAAGTCCATGGTCATGGTCTCGGCGCTGGAGGAAGGCCACGACTGGGTCTGGCTGGCGCTGCTGTTCGCCTCGGCCGGCGTGTTCCACCACGCCGGCATCAAGATCCCGTTCTTCGCCTTCTTCGCCCACGATTCCGGCATCCGCTGCCAGGAGGCGCCGCGCAACATGCTGCTGGCCATGGGGCTGGCGGCGGCGATCTGCATCTTCAACGGCTCCTACCCCTGGGTGCTGTACAGCCTGCTGCCCATGCCGGTGGACTACGAGCCCTACACCGCCGCCCACGTGCTGACCCAGAGCCAGCTGCTGTTCTTCTCGGCGCTCGCCTTCACCGCGCTGAAGCTGACCGGGCTCTATCCGCCCGAGCTGCCGGGCATCAACATCGACGCCGAGTGGACCTACCGGCGGTTGCTGCCGCGCGCCGTGCGCGAGATCGTGCCGGCCATCGCCACCGCCGACGGGGTCTGGCGCCGCGGCGTCCTGGGCGGCCTGAACAGCATCGTCGAGTTCCTGCAGGGCCACGCCAGCGAGCTGGGCGTGCTGTCGCGCACCTCCCACGCCGGCACCATGGTGTCCTGGGTGCTGGTGGTCCTGGCCGGGTACCTGGTGATCTACTTCCTGTAGCCGGCGCCGCTACCCCGCCAATCCGGCGGCGCGCAGGGCCCGCAGGGCCGCCAGCGTTGCGGCCTCGTCGGCGCCGATCAGGCGCGAATAGCCGACCACGTCGGCGGCAACGATGGCGGCCAGACGGCGTTGCGGTTGCTGGGGTCCAGTGTCCGACATGGCGTCAATCTACTGCGCGGCGCTGGGCGCAGGAACCCGGTTCGCGGGCCGCGGCCGGTCGCAATTCCCTTGGCCGGTATTTTTGCAGTGCAAGACAAGAAAACGAATTATTCACGAAAGATAAGGAACGAAAGGTTGTCTTCTTGGCGGAATGATTCCGGTCTTTGAATGTTATTGGCGCGGTACTATGATCTCCTTTCGGGGCAAAGTCCGGGATGGAACCGGAAGAACAACGGCAACACCATTGGGAGATAGAACATGTTGAAAATGAATACCCTGCGGCTTTCGCTCCTGGCCTGCTTCGCCGCCGCCATGGTCGCCACCGGCGCCCGGGCGGCCACCATGGAGGATTTGGGCGGCGTTTCCGAGGCCAAGACCGTGTGGGATGTCACCACCGGCGACGAGGCCCGGTTCAACGACCGCATGGGCCTGATCAAGCAGACTGCCGACGGCCTGCGCAGCAAGGGAATCGAACCCAAGTTCGTGGTCCTGATCCACGGCAAGGCGTCCAAGTTCGCGACCAAGTCCCTGGCCGGCACCAAGTTCGAGAAGGCCCCGGTCAAGGACATGGGCAAGGCCCAGGGGCAGCTGAAGTCCCTGACCGACATCGGCATCCCTGTCCGCCTGTGCGGCATCGCCATGAGCCGGACCAAGATCAAGTCTGACAACGTCATCGAATACGTGACCCAGGTCGACAACGTGTTCGAGAACCTGATCGCCTTGCAGAACAAGGGCTACGCCTACATGGAAGTGGAATAGGCCCGGCGTCCGGTGCCGGTGCGCAGACCCGGTCCGCACGGGGCAAGCGGCCGCCCGTCCACGGGGCTGTGGGCGGGGTTGGCCGTCTTCCTCTGGACAGTCGTCCTCGGGACCGGCGGCGCACCGGCACAGGAGCCGCCCCGTCCGTCCGGCCCCGACGCCACCCTGTGGCGGGACCAGGGCCTGCGGATGGAACTGGCGCCGCTGCCGCGTGAACCGGCGGCGGCGTTCTTCCTCAACCGCGGCTTCCCCTTGGCCGAGGCCCGGCGCATCGCCGAAACCGGCTGCGTGTTCCGCTCGGCCATCGGCCATGCCGGCGCGCCGGCGGACCTGCCGGTCCACCTGGACCTGACCCAGTGGCAAATCGCCGTGGGCGGGCAGTGGCGGCCCTACCGCACCAAGGAGGACTGGCTGGCCTCCTTCGACCCGGAAACCGTGCCGCAGAAGGCCCTGGTCGCCTTCCAGTGGGCCCTGTTCCCCACCCGCCAGACCTTCGGCGCCGGCGACTACAACTGGGGCATCCACGCCTTCGGTTTGGCCCCGGGCACCGTGTTCGACCTGCGGGCCGTATGGCGCCTGGGCGAGACGCGGCACGAAACGATCCTGGAAGGACTGGCATGTTCCGGCCCGTGACCGCCCCGCTGCCCCGCCGCCGCCTGCTGCGCCTGGCCGCCGGCGCCGCCGCGGCCTGGGCCCTGGCCCCCGGTCCGGCGCGGGCACAGGCCCTGCCCCTGGCCAAGCTGCCCGGCCGCCCGGCCCGGGACTTCACGTTGCGCAACCTGGACGGCCACGAGGTCCGCCTGTCCGACTTCCGCGGCCGGGTGGTGATCGTCAACTTCTGGGCCACCTGGTGCCCGCCCTGCCGGTTCGAGATCCCCTCAATGCAGCGCGCCTGGCTGCGCACCCGCGACGACGGCATCGCCATGCTGGCCGTCCACGTGGGCGGCGAGGCCGAGGAGGTGGCCGTGTTCGCCTTCGACCACGGGGTCGAGTTCCCGGTCCTCCTGGACCCGGATTCCACCGTCATCCGGCAGTGGCCGGTGCTCGGCCTGCCGACCACCATCGTCGTCGACCCCCAGGGGCACATGGCCCTGCGCGCCATCGGCGGCCGCGAGTGGGACGCCCCCGACATCCTGGCCCAGATCAGGTCGTTGGGCGCCTGAACCGGCCCGTTGGCCCGGAATCGCCGGGCCGGCCGGCCGAGCTATGCAAAAACGGAATGCTGCACTGCAATAATGTGCGTTCCGCCCCATACGGACTGGGCCTATCTTTAGAACGGTTCAAACGACCGGACCAAGGTCCGGTGTCGGATCCAGGGTAGGCCCCCCCTCCCCCGGAACCCCGACGGAACCAAGGCGGGTGCGCAAGTGACCAGCGAGATGGGACAGGCACCCGGGTTACGTCCAAGAGGCGCATGCCGGCCAACGGCCGGATGACAGGTCCGACAAGCCGAACAAGACCAACAGGCGGACCGGCGCCACCAGCACAGACATCGGGCGGTCCCAGGACCGTCCAGGACGGAACGATGCCCGACCCGGCATCACCCCCCCGGCGCCCGGGGACGGCGACGCACCATGCCCGCCGCGCCTTCGAGACGCCGCCAAGTCCGGGTCGCGGGCCAAGGAGACCAAGACCATGAGCAACACCTTCTTCGACGCGGACGTGCGCATTCCCAGCGACGCGGAAATGCAGGCCTACGTCCTGACCGCCAAGCGCCTGCGGGCCGAGGCCATGCAGACCTGGGCGGCGGGGCTGCGCAAGAAGATCGCCCATTCCCTGCACGCCGCCGGCGCCGCCCTGTCGGCCCCGCGCTGGACCACCGGCCTCGGCGCCGACTGAGGACGGGAACCAACACCGTCTGTTGCGCGCCACGGCCCGGTGCGGACACACCGGACCAGGCGCGAACGGGAAGTCGTCCTTTTCGGACCGTCGCGCCGCCCCCCCGGCGCGGTCGGCCCCCACCTAGAAAGGAGCTGACACCATGGCCACGACCCTCCACCCCGGCGGCATGCTGACCGCCGCGCCCGCCGGCACAGGCAGCTTCCGCGCCGCCGCCGCGGCCTTCCTGCGGACCCACCTGGTCGCGCCCGTCAAGGCCTGGCGCGAAAAGAACCGGTCCCTGGACCAGGTCGCCAAGATGACCGACCAGGAGCTGGCCGACCTGGGCTTCTCGCGCCAGTCCCTGCGCTGGGCCGTCGAGCACGACCGCAACCTGCGCGACTAGGCCCACCCGGCCGCCGCGCCGCCAAAGGACCCGGAGAGCCGCCCCGCCAGGGGCGGCCCATCCCGGCTGACAGGGCGGCAACGGCGGCGGCCGAATTTCCGCCCTGCCCTTGAATCCCGAAATTTCTGGACTATATTCCTGTCAGCTCTTTGACATGGTGAATATTTTCGACAGGCGCGGCGCGACCCGTGGGGTTGGCCCTGTCCCTCGCGCGTCCACGGGTCGAGACCCGTTCGGTGGCACGGGAATGACGACAAATGACGACATTTTTCCAGCCGCGCCCCTGGTCCTGAACCGTTTCAAGGGGTTGGCATGACGACATCGGGCAATTTGTGGCCCGAAACCGCGCCCGACCGGCCCCTGACGGGGTCAAATCGGCCGGCGGGTCGTCATTTCGCGCCGGCGGCCATCCCCTCGGCGGCCATGCGGCGCAGCTCGGCGCGCTGGATCTTGACCCCGTTGGGGCCGTCGGTGGTGGGAAAGCGGTCGACCACGAACACCCGGGCCGGCACCTTGTAGCCGGCCAGCCCGGCGCGGCAATGGGCGGTCAGGGCGGCCTCGTCCAGGGCGGCGCCCGGCTCGCCGATGACGAAGGCGACGGCCACGGGCTTGCCGTCCCGCTCGCCACCCACCACCTGGCAGGCGGCCACGCCGGGGGCGGTCATGAGGTATTCCTCGATCTCCAGCGGGCTGGTCAGGAAGCCGCCCAGGCGCAGCACGTCGCCCATGCGGCCCAGGTAGTGGAAGCGGCCGTCGGGCTCCATGGTGGCGAAGTCGCCGGTCTTGAGGAACCCGTCGGCGGTGAAGGCGGCGGCGGTGGCGGCCGGGTTGCCCCAGTATTCGACCATCAGGCTGGGCCCCTTCAATTGCAGCTCGCCCTTGACCCCCGGCTCCAGGACCTCGCCCGTATCCGGGTCGCAGACCCGGGCCGCGGCCAGGGGCGACACCGGGCGGCCGCCGGGCTTGACCCGCTCGGCGAGCGGCGCGTCCTCGTGCTGGCGGGCGTACAGCGCGTGCACCTCGCTCATGCCGTAGAGTCCGCACAACCTGACCCCGCGCTCGCCGGCACGGGCGGCGATGTCCTCCAGGGCCGGGTTGAAGGCGGCGTAGCCCATGAAGCGCAGGCTGGGAAAGGGATCGTCGCCGGGCACCGCGTCCAGCAGGGCCTGGACCATGTCGTCGGTGCCGACCGACACGGTCAGGCGGTGGCGGTGGATCATGGCCGCGGCGGCGGCGCCGTCGAAGGCCGGCTGGATGGCCATGGGGCGGCCCGCCGCCAGGGCCGCCATGGCCAGGGTGAAGCCGAACACGCCGCACAGGGGCAGGACCTGCAGCACCCCCTCGCCGTCCCCGTCCCCGTCCAGGCCGAAGTCGGCGGCCACGTCGCGGCCGTGGTGGACGATGGCCCCCTGGCGGTGGCAGACGAACTTGGGGGCGCTGGTGGTGCCCGAGGTGGTGAACAGGACCACCCCGTCGCCGGCGCCGCCCACCGCCTGGTCCAGGGGCGGGTGGTCCAGCAGGGCTTCGTAGGCGACGGTGGCGACGTCCAGCCCGACCGCGGCCGCGCCGCCGCCCACCACCACGGCATGCTCCAGGGCGCCCAGGGCCGCCGGGTCGACCCCGGCCAGGATGGCCGGGAAATCGATGCCCCGGAACCCGGGCCACAGGACCAGGGCCTTGCAGCCCGAACGGCCGACGATGTCCTGCACCTCGTGACTGCGGAACCGGGTGTTGACGGCCACGGCCACGGCCCCCAGGCGCGCCAGGGCCAGGAACAGCACGTACCACTCGGGCGTGTTGGGCAGCCACAGGGCGACCCGGTCGCCGGGCCCGATGCCCAGGGCGCGCAGGCCGGCGGCGGCGCGGCGCACGGCGCGGTCCAGGTCGCCGAAGGTCCAGGTGGACTCGCCGCACCACAGCGCCGTGGCGGCGGCGGGCAGGCCGGCCAGCAGGTCGGTGAGGCTGCTCTCGGCGGGCCGGGGGTCGGTGGGTTCCATGGGCGCAACAACCTGAAAAGAATGAAGAAACAAGCGGCGGGGGGCGGGAAGTCCGCGGCACCGGCCGGGCGATTGACAAAGGTCAAGTCATTGGGCCGGCCGCCGTGGCATCATGGTCGTGGCTTCGGGATCCGTTTCTCATCCCATTTCAGCCTCCCTGTGAAACTCGCCGGACCGTCCAGGTCCGGTTTTCTTTTCCGCGCCGCCCTTTTCGGCCTGTGACCCTTGTCACTGCGGCGGAACGGGCAATATTACATGATGACACTGGGCCGGGGCACTCCCCTCCCCCCTTGCACCGGCCCACCTCCCTGTCAAACTCGCCGGGTCCTTTCGGACCCGGCCTTTTTTCCCTAGGCTGGGCGCCGGACCCAACTTGAGGCCGACCCGCCTTGAGGAAAGGCGCGGCTTCTGCTATCCTGAGATTAATTAATTTATTAATTAATTCCAAGAACCCATCTCGACAAGGGGAAACGCGCCATGATCCGCCGCAACGTCGACACCCGCGTGCCCGACACCCGGGGCCTGAACTTCTATGACATCGACGGCTCCCTGCACCAGGTCCTGCCGCGCTACATGCCCGGCGACCTGCTGGCCCACCTGGAGCCGCACATGCGCCGCCTGGGCGGCCTGGTCGGCGACCACCTGGACGACCTGGCCCACGCCGCCGACTTCAACCCGCCCACCCTGCGCCACCGCGACCGCACCGGCGCGGCGTGGCAGTGGATCGACAAGCATCCCGCCTACCGGGAGATGGAGCGCCTGGCCTTCGGTGAGCTGGGCCTGGCGCGCATGTCGCACCAGGAGGGTGTCCTGGGCTGGCCGGCCCGGATGCCGCCGGCGGCCAAGTACGCCCTGACCTACCTGTTCGTGCAGTCCGAGTTCGGCCTGTGCTGCCCGGTCAACATGACCGACTCGCTGACCCGCAACCTGATCAAGTTCGCCAGCGACGAGATGAAGGAGAAGTACCTGCCGATCCTGCTGAGCAACGACCTGGACCGCCTGGGCCAGGGCGCCATGTTCCTGACCGAGCAGGGCGCCGGCTCGGACGTGGGCGCGGTGGAATGCGTGGCCCGCCACGAGGACGGCCAGTGGCGCATCTACGGCGAGAAGTGGTTCTGCTCCAACGCCGACGCCGAGCTGGTGCTGGTCCTGGCCCGGCCCGAGGGGGCGCCCGGCGGCACCAGGGGGCTGGGCCTGTTCCTGCTGCCCCGGCACCTGGACGACGGGCGCCAGAACAGCTACCGCATCGTGCGCCTGAAGGACAAGCTGGGCACCCGCGCCATGCCCAGCGGCGAGGTGACGCTGGAGGGCGCCGTCGCCTACCCCATCGGCGAACTGGACCAGGGCTGGCGCCAGATGGCCGACGGCATCAACAACTCGCGGCTGTCGAACGGCATCCGCGCCGCCGGGCTGATGCGCCGCTCGTGGCACGAGGCCCTGCACGTGGCGCGCGAGCGGGTGGCCTTCGGCCGGCGCCTGCTGGACATGCCGCTGATGCGGCGCCAGTTGATGAAGATCCTGCTGCCCACGGAACAGGCCCTCAGCTTCGCCTTCTACACCGCCGAGGTGCTGGGCCGCGCCGACGCCGACGGCACCGACGAGGAGGCCAAGGCCCTGGGCCGTATCCTCACGCCGCTGATCAAGTTCCGCGCCTGCCGCGACGCCCGCAAGGTGGCCGGCGATTCCATGGAGGTGCGCGGCGGCAGCGGCTACATCGAGGAGTGGATCAACCCGCGCCTGCTGCGCGACAGCCACCTGGGCTCGATCTGGGAAGGCACCTCCAACGTGGTGGCCCAGGACGTGCTGCGCTCGTCGCGCAAGCTGCACGCCCACACCCGCCTGGCCGCGGCCCTGGAGGCACGGCTGGACGCCGCCGGCGACGGCGTGCCCGACGCCTACCGCGACGCGGTGATGCAGTCCCTGGGCCGGGCCACCGCCCTGGTGGACCGGGCACTGGACGGCAACGGCGAGCCGCGCCTGACCCGCCAGGCGTCCAGCGCCATGTACAACGTGGCCTGCGCCGTGCTGATGGCCTGGGAGGGCGTGATGACGGCGCGGGAGACGGGCGACGCCCGCCGCCTGGTGCTGTCGCGCGCCGTCTACGACCACCGCCTGGACGTCGCCGACCCCCTGGCCGAGGGCGACGCCGACCGCGAGGGCCAGATGGCGGAATGGCTGCTGGAGGACCCGGCGCCGGGCCTGGACGAGGCGGCGCGCTTCGTGGCCCAGGGACTTTAAAGCGGTTTGCGTTGCAAACCGCTTTCGGCCGGACTATTCGTCTTCCTGGTAACGCAGGATGGTGTGCGGCGCCGGGTCGCGGGTGGGCGGCGACCAGGCGCTGACGCTGACCGGCCGCCCGGTCTGCGAGCGCAGCACCTTGGGCCGCATCACCTGGTTGACGCTGGGGGTGCGCTCGGCACGGGTGAACGAGACCTGCATGGAGGCGAGCGGGATGTGGCTGCGGTTGCCCTTGGCGAAGGCCTGGCGGTAGGCGTCGCTCTCCTTGGCCAGGCGGGTCAGGCTGTCGGCGCCGCGGTGGCCGAAGCGGCGCCAGATGCCGTCCAGGAAGGCCTCCACCGACTCGGTCAGGAAGATGTCCACCTCCACGTCCGGCCGGCCGCGCGAGAACGCCACGTACAGGTTGGGCTCGATGGGGCCCATCTCGTCGGCCACGAACACCGCCGGCATCAGCATCTGCCCGCGATAGGCCACGGCGTAGTACGCCTGGGCCAGGAACAGCAGCCGGTGCAGCTTCTGCGGCTGCAGGTATTCGTTGTGGTTCAGGGCCGTGTCGGAAAACCAGAACGCCACGTCGAAGGCGGACTTCACGGCGGGTGTCATGGGGCTCTCCCAACTTACCTCGCGGCCGCGCCCGGTTCCATGCCCGGGTCCGCGCCGCCGCCTTGCCTAACAGGGTATCGGACTATAGGCTGAGAATGAAAACAAAAGCTTAAGGGGCACCGCCGTGGACAGTCTCGACCCGGACAGCGGACCGGCCCGCAGCGGAGGTCTGGCGCCGGCCCTGTGGGCGCCGGCACTGATCGCCGCCGTCGCCCTGCTGCTGTTCCTCTTCGGACGCTAGGCCCGTGGCCGGGACGGCCGCGCGCAGGGTCCTGGCCGGCGCCGTGGCGCTGCTGGTGGTCCTCGCCGCGGCAGCGGCGGCGGCCCTGCTGTTCCTGCCCCGCATCGTCGAGACCGCCGCCCTGTGGGGACTGGACGCCGCCGGCCTGGACGGCGCCCTGGCGGTGGAGGCGGTGGATTCCACGACCCTGGTCCTGCGCGACGTCCGGATCGGCGGCGACGAGCCCCTGCGCGCCCGCCGGGTCACGGTCGCCTACAGCCTGGCCGGCCTGGCCCGCAAGCGCATCGACACGGTGGACGTGGAAGGCGGCAGCGTGACCGCGTCGCTGGGGCCCGACGGCCTGCACGTGCCGGCCCTGGACCCGGTGCTGGGCGGCGGCGGCGATGGCGGCCCGGGGTGGCAGGTGCGGCAGGTCAACCTGGACGGCGCCGGGCTGACCCTGCGCACCCCCTGGGGCGGCCTGTCGTCCCAGGTGGACGGCGGCGTGGCCCTGCCGGCGCCGCAGGTGTTCGAGGGCGTGTTCACCTTCACCGGCCGGGCCGACGGCATGGGCCGCGGCGCCTTCCCGCTCGCCGGCCGGCTGGCGTTCCGCATCGCCGGATCGGAGGTCGAGCAGCTCGACGCCGACATCGACGCCCAGGCCCCGCCCCTGCCCGGAGTCCACGCCCGGGCCGCCCGCCTGCGCGCGGCGATCGAGGGCGGGCGCCTGGACTCGGCCCTCGAGGTGCAGGCCGAAGAGGGCGAGGCCCGGGCCCGGTTCGAGGCGCCCATGCCCCTGGGCCTGACCCCGGCCACCATCCGCGGCCACGGCCGGCTGGCAGGCACCTGGCACCGGTCCCTGGGCGAAGGCGTTCCCACCCCCCTGTCCCTCGACCTGCCCTTCTACGCCGAGGACGGGTCCCTGTTCGCCCAGGGGCACCTGGACCACGGCCAGGGCCGGGTCGGGCTGTGGACCGAGGCCCGGGTGCCGCCGGGGCTGACCCTGGCCGAGGCCACCTGGATCCTGTTCGCCGAGGGCGACGCCGTGCCGGGCCTGGTGCCGGGCCTGGCCGACCCGGCCCGGGTCACCCTCAACGCCCGCCTGGAAGGCCCGCACATGACCGTGGACGGCCGCGCCGGCGGCGCCTTCGGCGACCTGCGCCTGTCGGCCCTGGTGCCGGTGGCCGAGATGCTGGCCGGCCGGCCCTGGCGGGTGGCCGCCGACCTGGCCGCCGACCTGCGGCCCTCGGCCACCCTGCCCCTGCCCGGCCCCGTTGCCATGCGCGGCGGCGGCGCGCTGACCGCCGAGCGGGCGGCCCTGGGCGCGGACCTGACCACCCCCTGGTTCACGGCGCGGGTCGACGCCGAGACCCCCATCATGGCCGAGCCCCGGGTGGCCGCCACCTTCCAGGGCCGGACTCGCAAGGGACTTCTGGCCGCCCTGCCCCAGGCCGTCGCCTTTGCGGGCAAGGCCAGCCACGGTGCCGGAAAGGTGGCCCTGGACGCCACGGCGACCCTGCCCGACGGCCATGGCAACCTGACGGCCAGGGTCCAGGCCGACCTGACCGGCGGCAGCACCCTGGGCGCGGTCAAGGCGAGCGGCGACGTGGCCGCCGACGTGAAGGGCCTGCCGGTGGCGGCCCTGGACGGACCCGTCACCCTGGCGGGCAGGTTCAAGGCCGGGCTGGCGGGCGGTGTCCTGCGCCTGGACCTGGACGGCCCCCTGGACCTGGCCGGCCCCGACCTGAAGGCCCGCGCCACCGATGGCCAGGTGCCGGCGGTGGAGGCCGACCTGACCGCCAAGGCCCCGGCGGCCCGAATCGCCCTGGACGAGGTCGCGGGCAAGGTCAAGGACCTGCCCCTGGTGGCGCGGGGCCTGGACCTGCGCCTGACGGCCGACGACGCGCAATGGGACGGCGTCACCCTGTCCCACGGCGCCAAGCCGGCCCTGTTCGCGCCCCTGCGCCTGGCCGGCAAGGTGGGCTGGAAAGGCGGGCCCCTGACCTTCGCCGCCAAGGCGTCGGCCCATACCGGCCGCGCGGTGGTGGAGGCCAGCGGCCGCCACGACCCGGCCACCGGCGCCGGCGCGGCCCAGGTGGTGCTGCACCCCATGACGTTCCTGCCCGGCCTGCTGCAGCCCCGCGACCTGTCGCCCCAGTACGGCCGGCTGCTGGACAAGGTCACCGGCGGCCTGGCGGCCAAGGGGCCGGTGCGGTGGTCGGGCGGCGCCCTGTCGTCGGACCTGGACGTCAGCGCCGAGGACCTGTCCTTCACCGCCGAGGGAACCCGGGTCGACGGCCTGTCGGGCCGGGTGCGGGTCACCCGCCCCTGGCCCCTGGCCACGGCGCCGGACCAGACCCTGACGGCCCGGCTCATCGACGCCGGCCTGCCCCTGGCCGACGCCCGCCTGGTCATCGGGGTCAGCGACCAGGGCCACGTGCGCGTGGCCGAGGTCTCGGCCGGATTCGCCGGCGGCCGCCTGCACGCCGACGGCCTGGACCTGGACCCGGCGTCGGGCCGCCAGGACCTGAAACTGAACCTCAGCGCCCTGAACGTCACAAACCTGTTGGAAGTGGCCAAGCTGGACGACGCCAGCGGCTCGGGCGTGCTGGAGGGCGAGGTGCCGGTGACCCTGGAGAACGGTGAACTGACCATCGCCGGCGGCGTGCTCGCCACCCGGGCCCCGGGCGTCATCCGGTATGCCCCGGCGGTGCCGCCGCCCGCGTTGCAAGGGGGCGGGCAAGGGGTTAGCCTGATGCTGTCGGCGCTGAAGAACTTCCACTACGACGCCATGCGCCTGACCCTGGACGGAAACCTGTCGAAGGACCTGACGGCGGTGCTGCACATCGAGGGAAGAAATCCCGAGTTCATGGATGGTTATCCATTTGAATTCAACTTGAATGTCAGCGGCGCCCTGGGCCAGTTGCTGCGCCAGGGGCTGGCCACCTACCACCTGCCGGAGAACATCGGCCGCTCGATCCAGGGCGGCGGCAAACCTTGAAACCAGTCGAGTGAGTCACATGAACCCACGGGCAACCAGTTTCGCGACGCTTGGCGCCCTCTGCGCGGCCCTGATCCTGGCCGGGGCCTGTTCGCCCACGGTCAAGGTCGAGCCGTCGGACAAGCCCATCGTCATCAACCTGAACGTCAAGATCGAGCACGAGGTCCGGGTCAAGGTCGAGAAGGAATTGGACGACCTGTTCGCCAAGGATAAGGAGCTGTTCCAATGATGATGCAAAGCCTGTTGCGCGCGCCGGCCAAGCTGGCGGCGGCGGCGCTGGTGGTGCTGGCCCTTGCCCTGGCCGGCACCGTGACCGTCCCCGCCTGGGCCGCCGACCTGGGCCAGGCCAAGTCCGCCGGCCAGGTGGGCGAGCGCACGGACGGGTACCTGGGCCTGATCGGCAGCCCGCCGGGCGACGTGCGGGCCATGGTCGACGACATCAACGCCAAGCGCAAGGCCCGCTACGCCGAGATCGCCAAGAAGACCGGCGCCAGCGTCAAGAACGTGGGCCTGCTGGCCGGCGCCAAGGCCATCGAGATGGCGGCGCCGGGCAGCTACGTGATGGACGCCAGCGGCGCCTGGATCAAGAAGTAGCATGGCCGCGACGTCCGGCGACGGCGACGACGCCCTGGCCCGGGCCCTGGCCTGGGTCGACGAGGGCCGCGCGGTGGCCATCGCCACCGTGGTCAACACCTGGGGCTCGTCGCCGCGGCCGCCGGGCAGCCTGCTGGCGGTCAGCGGCGACGGCGCCTTCTTCGGCTCGGTCTCGGGCGGCTGCATCGAGACCGACGTGGTCGAGAAGGCCCAGGCGGTGATCGCCGGCGGCCGCCCCCTGCTGCTGGACTACGGCGTGTCGGACAAGCAGGCCTGGGACGTGGGCCTGGCCTGCGGCGGCGAGATCCGCGTGTTCGTCGAGCGCCTGGACGACCCGGCCATGTGGCGCGGCCTGCGCGACCGCCGGCCGGCGGCCCTGGTCACGGACCTGGTGGCCGGCCGCCACGCCGTCCTGCGCCCGGGCGCCGCCGCCGACGGCGACCTGGCGCCGGCCGCCGATACCCTGACCCAGGCGCGGGAGGCCCTGCTGCGCGACCGCAGCACCCCCCTGGACGACCCAGCCGGCCCGGTCTTCGTGCGCACCTTCAACCCGCCCCTGCGCATGTTCATCGTCGGTGCCGTGCACATCGCCCAGGAACTGGCGCCCATGGCGGCCCGCGCCGGGTTCGCCGTCACCGTCGCCGACCCGCGGGACTCCTACGCCACCGAGGAGCGGTTCCCCGGCGTCCACGTGGTCCGGGGCCTGCCCGACGGAATCCTGGAACAGATGGCGCCGGACCACCGCACGGCGGTGGTGGCCCTGAGCCACAACACCATGTTCGACGACCCGGCCCTGCTGGTGGCCCTGGACTCGGACGCCTTCTACATCGGCGCCCTGGGCAGCCGGCGCACCCACGCCAAGCGCCTGGACCGCCTGCGGGTGTCGGTGGAGGATGAATCGGCGCTGGGGCGCATCCACGCCCCCATCGGCCTCGACCTGGGCGGCCGCGAGGCGGCCGAGGTGGCCGTGGCCATCCTGGCCGAGGTCATCGCCGCGCGCCACGGCAAGGATGCGCGGGCGGCGGACGACCTGCGCGCTATTGCTTGATGTCGATCACTTCGCCCAGCATCTCGTCGCCCGTGCGCAGGGTCTGGATGGCGGCGTTGTAGGCGTTCTGGGCCAGGATCTGGCGCACCCGCTCGCCGGCCAGGTCGGTCTGCGTGGTGGTGGTGTCGATCCGCAATCCCTGGACCGGCACGGACGGGCGCAGGACGCCGGTTACGCCTCGGTCGGCGCCCCGCTGCCCACCGCCGGACACGGTCGTCACGCCCTCCACCGTCACGGCCTGGTAGCCGTCGGTGGTGACGTTGGCGACATTGTCCGCCGATGCCGCGACCTTGGCTGCGTTCAGGCGCAGCGCCGAGGCCGCAATGGTCAATACACTGGTCAAGCTCATGCCAGTATCCTATTGAATTCAGGCCAGGAAGGAAGTGACGGGCGTCACAGCACCGGGGCTGCGGACCACCCCGGTCAGACCGCCAGGTCGAGGACCGCGCCCTTGGCGGCGAAGGCGCCGGCCACGGCGCGGCCGGTGGCCTCGTAGATGCCGGTGACCAGGGCGGCCAGGGCGTGGGCCTGGCCGCCGCCGGTCGTGGCGCCGCCGACGCCGGACAGGAACGTCCCCTCGCCCGCCTCCAGGACCGGGCCGCCGCGGGACACGCCGCTGGCGGCGCGGGCGGCGGCCCCGCGCCGGGCCTCGCCCGAGAACAGGGCCGCGCGCTGGGCGGCGCGGCGGCGGTCGTCCTCGGACCCGAAATCCTCGGTCAGGCGCGCCGCACGCTCGTAGGAGCCCGCCGCCTGCGAGCCGTACAGGGCCACGGCGGGAGTCTCGCTGCCGCCCACCAGCCGGTTCCCGGGCGCCGACCTGGTGGTCGTCGCCCCGGCGGGCTGGGGAACGGGGGTGGCGGACAGGGGTGCCAGGGCCATGGTCGGGTCGCGGACCTCGTTCGCGTTGCACGGGGCGCGCGCGGTCCGGCCACAGGGGCCGGTCGGCGCGCTGGTATGGTTAATTTAAGCTTAAGATCGCTTCCGTGCAAAGACTTGGACGGCGTTATTGATTTTTGCCGCCACCCGTCACCCGGTCCAGGAAGGCCAGGATACGTTCACCGGCGCCGTGGTCGTAGAGGTCGTTGTGGGCGGCGTCGGGGAACCACTCGGCCTCCTTGGGCGCCACCGCCGCCTTGAACAGCTTCAGGCCGTGGGCCACGGGGACCACGCCGTCCTGCTCGCCATGGACCACCAGCAGGGGCGCGCCGATGGCGGCGACCCGCCCGGCGGACTCGAAGCGGTCCTTCAGCAGCATGCCGACGGGCACGTAGGGATAGTGCGCGGCGGCCACCTCGGCGATGGAATCGTAGGGCGCCTCCAGCACCACGGCCGCCACCGGCTGGGTCTTCGCCGTCTCCGCCGCCAGGCGCACCGCCACCCCGGTGCCCAGGGATTCGCCGTACAGCACGACGTCCGCCGGCGCGACCCCGCGCCCGCCCAGGAACGCCAGGGCGGCGCGGGCGTCGGCGTGGAACCCCTCCTCGCCCGGCTGCCCCGGGTTGCCGCCATAGCCCCGATAGCCGGCCAGCAGCACGCCGTACCCGGCGTCCAGCAGGCGCCGCGCCTTGAACGCGCGGTAGCCGATGTTGCCGCCGTTGCCGTGGAAATAGAGCACCGTGGCCCGGCCCGGCTGGGCCGGCTTGTACCAGCCGGTCAGGTCCAGGCCGTCGGCCGTGGTCACCCGCACCGCCGCCATGTCGCCCACCCCCACGGCCGCGGGCGGCGGCAGGGTCGGGTCGGGGTGGAACATCATGTTGCGCTGGTTCAGGTACAGGAAGGCCACCAGCAGGCCGTAAACGGCCAGGGGCACGAGGAGGTATGGCAGGAACCCCATGGGCCGGGACACGGGCCGCTAGTGGCGCCCGCCCGCCGGACGGACGCAGCGGAAGTTGATGGCCGCCGGGGTGATCAGGGGGCACTTGGTGAAGTCCTGGTCCACATAGACCGGCTTCTTCTCGAACCGGCCGCATTCGGCGCGGGCCATCTGCGCCAGCTCGTCGGGGGTGGTGCTGCGCTTGTTGTAGCAGATGGTCAGCTCGGTGCGGTCCTTCAGCGGCTGCCCGAAGCCGGGCCGCGACCGGTCGAACTCGTCCTCCTGGTACACGTAGGGGGCGGTCCCCGAACAGGCGGCCAGGGCCATCATCGCCGCCGCCAGGCCCGCCAGGGGCACCACGTGAAAGATCCTGCGCATGCCCCTGCATAGCGCGTCCCGCTGTCCGCGACAAGGAACACGCGCGCCGCCGCGGCCTTGGCGGGAATCGTTGCATTCCGACCCGCCCGCGGTCATGTTCGTGCCGACAGCGACGCACCAGGGAGTCCCGCCATGCCGTCAGCCAGCCCGCACGCCGACGCACCGCTCGCGGTGGCCATCACCGGCGCCTCGGGCGTCATCTACGGCATCCGCCTGCTGCAGGCCCTGGCGGCGGCCCAGGTGCCGGCGCACCTGGTGCTCAGCGAGTCGGGCGCGCGCACCATCACGCTGGAGACGGACTGGAAGCTGGACGACGTGCGCGCCCTGGCCGGCACCGTCCACGCCGTCAAGGACATCGGCGCCGCCCTGGCCAGCGGCTCGTTCCCGACCCGGGGCATGGTGGTGGCCCCCTGCTCGATCAAGACCCTGTCGGGGATCGCCAATTCCTACAACGACAACCT
>JACKKN010000008.1 GCA_024236415.1 Hyphomicrobiales bacterium | reverse complement strand
CCCGGGCCGGGATGTCGATCTCGATGGTGTCGCCGGCCTCGACCAGGGCGATGTTGCCGCCCTCGGCGGCCTCGGGCGAGGCGTGGCCGATGCACAGGCCCGCCGTGCCGCCCGAGAAGCGGCCGTCGGTGACCAGGGCGCAGGCCTTGCCCAGGCCCATGGATTTCAAATAGCTGGTGGGGTACAGCATCTCCTGCATGCCGGGGCCGCCCTTGGGCCCCTCGTAGCGGATCACCACCACCTCGCCGGCCTGGACCTCGCCGCCCAGGATCTTGGCGATGGCCTCGTCCTGGCTCTCGCAGATGTTGGCCTTGCCCTGGAACCGGTACAGGGATTCCTCGACCCCGGCGGTCTTCACCACGCAGCCGTTTTCGGCCAGGTTGCCGTACAGCACGGCCAGCCCGCCCTCGGACGAATAGGCGTGGTCCAGGTCGCGCACGCAGCCGGCCTCGCGGTCCAGATCCAGCGCGTTGTAGCGCTTGGACTGGCTGAAGGCTTCCGTGGTCGCCACGCCGCCGGGGGCGGCCATGTAGAACTTGTGCACCGCCTCGTCGTTGGCGCGGCGCACGTCCCACTTGTCGATGGCGTCGCCGATGGTGGCCTCGTGCACCGTGGGCACGGCGCGGTGGATCAGGCCGCCGCGCTCCAGCTCGCCCAGGATGGCCATGATGCCGCCGGCGCGGTGCACGTCCTCCATGTGGAAGTCGGGGGTCGAGGGCGCCACCTTGCACAGGTGCGGCACCCGGCGCGACAGGCGGTCCATGTCTTTCATGGTGAAGTCGACCCCGGCCTCCTGGGCCATGGCCAGCAGGTGCAGCACGGTGTTGGTGGACCCGCCCATGGCGATGTCCACGGTCATGGCGTTCTCGAACCCGTCGAAGCTGGCGATGGACCGCGGCAGGACGGACTCGTCGTCCTGCTCGTAATAGCGCCGGCACAGGTCCACCACCTGGCGCGCGGCGCGCAGGAACAGGTCGCGGCGGTCGCCGTGGGTGGCCAGCATGCTGCCGTTGCCGGGCAGGGCCAGGCCGATGGCCTCGGCCAGGCAGTTCATGGAATTGGCCGTGAACATGCCCGAGCACGAGCCGCAGGTGGGGCAGGCGCTGCGCTCGATGGTCTCCACCTCCTCGTCGGTGACGTCGGGGTTGGCGGCGTCGATCATGGCGTCCACCAGGTCGATGGACCGCTCGGCGCCGCGGTGGATCACCTTGCCCGCCTCCATGGGCCCGCCCGAGACGAACACGGTGGGGATGTTCAGGCGCAGCGACGCCATCAGCATGCCGGGCGTGATCTTGTCGCAGTTGGAGATGCAGACCAGGGCGTCGGCGCAGTGGGCGTTGACCATGTATTCGACCGAGTCCGCGATCAGCTCGCGCGACGGCAGGCTGTACAACATGCCGTCGTGGCCCATGGCGATGCCGTCGTCCACGGCGATGGTATTGAACTCCTTGGCCACCGCCCCGGCGGCCTCGACCTCGCGCGCCACCATCTGGCCCAGGTCCTTCAGGTGCACGTGGCCGGGCACGAACTGGGTGAACGAGTTGGCGATGGCGATGATGGGCTTGCCGAAGTCCCCGTCGGTCATGCCGGTGGCGCGCCACAGGCCGCGGGCGCCAGCCATGTTGCGGCCGTGGGTCGAGGTACGGGAACGGTATGCGGGCATGGTCGGGCCTCCCAAGGATTGGTTCTTGCCGCCTCTATATAGAGGCCGGAGCCGCGGATTCCTAGGGTTCTTCGGCCGCGTCGAAGGCCGTAACCCCGCCCCCTTCCAGGCGATAGACGGTGGTGTGGGGCTCGTCCAGGGCGGCGATGGCGGCGGCGTCCAGGCCGGCGTAGACGCCGCGCAGGACCTTGCCCATGGAACCGTGCGCCACGGCCAGCACCGGGCCGGCGCCGTGCTGGTCGTCCAGCCAGGCGCGCACCCGGGCCGCGACATCGAAGTTGGTCTCGCCGCCGCGGGCGGCGTGGTGCCACGGGTCGGCCGCCCGGGCCGCCCACTCGTCACCGTGGGCGGCCATGATCTGGCCGTGGGTCAGCCCCTCCCAGTGGCCGTAGGCGCGCTCCTTCAGGCGGTCGTCGAATGCCACCGCCTCGTAGTCCAGGCCCAGGCTGTCGCACAGGATGGCGCAGGTCTGGCGGGCCCGGAATAGCGGGCTGCACTGGACCCGCAGGCCGGCCCGCCGCCCGCCGTCCAGCAGGCCGCCCAGCAGCGCCGCCACGGCCCGGACCTGGCCGATGCCGCGCAGGCTGAGGGGCGAATCCCCGTGGCCCTGGTGGCGGCCGACGCGGTTCCACACGGTCTCGCCGTGGCGGACGAGGTAGATGGGGCCCATGGGCGGGAATCCTCAGGTGTCGGCGGTGACGGACTCGATCCCCGTGTCCGGATAGAGGCCCAGGTTCCTGGGATCGACGCCGATGACCCCGCACAGGCTGACGATCTCGATCTGGTCCACCAGGTGGTCGCCCGGGTCGGCGGCGCTGACCGCCAGGCAGACGCGGACCAGCAGGCGCGCGGTCTCGGGGTCCTCGGCCATGGGCGAGATCTCGGCCAGGGCCAGCGCGCGCCCCTTCTTGGGCGACTTGAGGATGGCGTCGGAGAAGGCGTTGAACAGGTTGACCCCTTCGTGCGGGTCGAAAACGCGCAGCTTTTCAAGCGTTTCCAGGATCTGGTCCACGCGCACCCGTTCGCTGAACGAGACCTCGCGGTCGGCCACGGCGATCAGGGCGCAGGCGGCCATGGTGGCGCGCAGCAGCGGCCGGTTCTTGTGCCGCTCCAGGCCCTCCTGCAACTGGTCGATCAGCTCGACGATGAAGCCCATTTCTCGTTGCCTCCCTGGGTTCCCAGGGTACCAGCGGCGGCGGCGGAAGTGCACAGGAAATTGCGGGAATCGGGGCCGGGGGCTTGTGCCGACGCCCCGACTGCTCCAAATTAGGGGCACAAGCGCCGCGGGTAACAGGCGCGCAACCGGTACCAGGACAGCAGACCATGCCGTTCAGAATGGCCAAATACGGGATCGGCGATATCGTCCGCCATCGCTTCTACCCGTTCCGCGGGGTCGTCTTCGACGTCGACCCCGTGTTCGCGAACACCGAGGAGTGGTGGCTGTCCATCCCCGAGGACGTGCGTCCGGCCAAGGACCAGCCCTACTACCACCTGCTGGCCGAGAACGCCGAGACCACCTACGAGGCCTACGTCTCGGAGCAGAACCTGCTGCCCGACGAGTCGGGCGAGCCGGTGTCGCACCCCGACGTGTCCAGCATCTTTTCGGGCCTCAAGGACGGCAAGTACGTGCTGGTCAACGCCCAGACCAACTAGGACGGGCCGCCGCCAAGACCCCGGGCAGGCCCCCGGGAACCCAGGGCAAAGCGCCCTTTTTTCGCCATCATCCTCAAATACAACGGATTTGACGGTTCGCCGCGGGCGGGCCCCCGACGCCGCCGAAACCGCCAGCCACTGGAGACCCCCGTTGGTCAGAAAGCAGAAGGTCGCGCCGGGCGACCAGTTCGTCAAGGCCGAGGACCCCGCCACCGTCTGGGTGGTGGACCACCCGGTGGACATGCCCGGCCTGCCGCCGCATTTCTACCTGACCTGCCACCGGCCGCGGCGGCGCACCATCATGCTGGCCGAATCCGCCCTGGCCGACCGGCGCCTGTTCCGCCGCGTCACCGGCGAGCGGTCGGGCACCTCGGAACGCCACTGGCGCCGCAACGACCTGGACCGCATCGTCGGCGAGACCGAATAGCCGCTACTCCGCCGCCAGGCCGGCGCGCAGCACCCCCGCCTCGGCGAGGACGGCGGCGAGCACCCACAACCGGACCAGGGTGAACACGGCCGTCATCCCGCCTGTCCGCTCATACCTCGCCGCGGCGCAGGTAGCGGGTCGGGTCCACGGCCTTGTTGTTGCGGCGCAGCTCGAAATGCAGTTGCGGCTCGGTCACGGCGCCGCTTTTTCCCACCTTGGAGATGACCTGGCCGCGGGTCACCCGCTGCCCGCGCTTGACCAGCAGCACGTCGTTGTGGGCATAGGCCGTGACCCAGCCGTCGGAATGCTTGACCAGCAGCAGGTTGCCAAACCCGCGCAGCTCGTTGCCGGCATAGGCGACGACCCCGTTCTCGGCCACCCGCACCGGCGTGCCGCGCGGCGCGGCGATGTTGATGCCGTCGTTCTGCAGGCCCCGGGCCTTGGTCCCGAAGTCCGAGATCACCTGGCCCTGCAGCGGCCAGATGAAGCCGCGCCGCGGCGCCGGGGCCGGCAGGCGCCGGGCCTCGCTGGGCTGCTTGGGGCCCGGCGGCCCGGGCCCGCGCCGGCGGGTCCAGCGCCGCGGTCACCGGCGCCGAGGCCGCGCCGGGGCCGGCGGCGGCGTCGGTGCCGGCGGCGGGGATGCGCAGGCGCTGCCCCGGGTCCAGGCCGTAGGGCGGGCGCAGGTCGTTGGCCCGGGCGATGGCATAGGTGCTGACGTCGTAGCGGCGCGAGACGCCGTACAGGCTCTCGCCCCGCGCCACCACGTGCACCCGGTCGCGGGGCAGGATGATGCGCTGGCCGATGATCAGGTGATAGGGCGGACGCAGGTTGTTGGCCTCGATGATGGCCCGGGCCGACACCCGATGCCGCCGCGCCAGGGCATAGACCGAGTCGCCGCGGCCGACGATCACCGCGGTGGCGTTGACGAAGGCCGGGTCCGACCCGCCCAGGGGCTCGACCGTGACGCCCTGGGACGGGGCCGCCCGGGGCGCCGGCGGGCCGCCGGTGCCGCGCCGCGGCTCGGGCGCGCCATAGCCATCGACCCCCACGTTGCCGCAGGCCGACAGGACCAGCAGCACAAGGGGCATCAGCCCGCTCCAGCGCGGAACGCAACGGGCGCCGGCGGCGCGTCCTGCCGGGCGTCGGATGGTCACGACCAGTCGATCTCCATGGCCCCGGTGTCCACCTTGTCCAGGCGGGTCATGCCCTTGGCCGTCTCGTCCATGGCGGCGACGTAGGGCTTCATGCGCAGGTCCGACTTGATGATGTGCCCCACCAGCCAGTCGCGCAGCAGCAGCGCCGTTTCGCGGGACAGGCGCGGCAGGTCGCGCAGGTCGCAGTCCTGGGCCCGCGCCACCACCGTTTCAAGCTGGCGGATCAGGTCGGCGTGCTCGCGCCGGTGGGCGTCGGCGAAGCGGTAGCCGCTGACCCGCTGCAGGTGCTCCTCGCGCTCGAAATGGATCTTGGTGTACAGGCGCATGGACATGAGGATTTCCAGGGCCTGGGACACGTCATCGAAGGATTCCGACAGGGCCTCGAACCGGTTGACGATATCGATCAGGTGACGGTGGTCGGCGTCGATCACGCCGTTGTCGATGGACAGTTGTTCCCGCCATTCGATCGCCATCTGCCGCGATTCCTTTTCTTGTCAATTGGTTGCGGACCGTTTCGTAGAAATCGGTTCGTCCCTGGGCGGAGTCTAGGGGCAAAATACCAAAAAAAGCTTAGCAAACGGCCAGCCCCCCCCGGGGACGCGTCGGGTCGGGGCGGGGCGGGGCGGGGCGGGACGGGTCGGGTCGGGCCGGGACGGGCCGGGTCAGGCCAGGCCCGGCACCATGGGCACGAAGCGCACCGGGCCCAGGTCCTCGGCCTCGCCGCCGTCGTCGGTGCGGCGCACCCGCACCAGGCGCTGCTCGGCCCCCTCGTCGCCGATGGGGGCGACCAGGATTCCGCCCACCGCCAACTGCCCGACCAGGACCACGGGCACCTGGGGCGCGGCGGCGGTGATGATGATGCGGTCGAAGGGGGCCTGTTCGGGCCAGCCGGCGTAGCCGTCGCCGGCGATGGCGGTGATGTTGGTCAGGCGCAGGGCGGCGAAGCGCCGCTCGGCGACCTCCAGCAGGGGCTTGTGGCGCTCGATGGTGTACAGGCGCCGGCACAGGCCGGCCAGGATCGCCGCCTGGTAGCCGGACCCGGTGCCGATCTCCAGCACCTTCATGCGCTCGCCGACGCACAGGGCCTCGCTCATGCGCGCCACCACGCTGGGCGCGCTGATGGTCTGGTGGTGGCCGATGGGCAGGGTGCGGTCCATGTAGGCCTGGTCGTGGAACTGCTCGGGAATGAACTCCTGGCGCGGCACCCGCTCGATGGCCGCCAGGACCCGGGTGTCGGTGATGCCCTTCCGCCGCAATTCCAGCAACAGCCGGATCTTGCGCGACGGGGGCTGGTTCACGACAGCGCCTCGCGCAGGGTCCGGAGGCCGCCGCGGTGGGTCATGCCGACGCTCAGCGGCGTCACCGAGATGGCCCCCTGGCGGATGGCCTCCAGGTCGGTGCCCTTGGGGAAGCTCTTCTCGTGGCGGTAGCCGCCGAACCAGTAGTAGGGCTGGCCGCGCGGGTCGATGCCCTGCACCAGCTCGCCGCCCAGCTTGCGCCGGCCCTGGCGGCAGGCCTCGATGCCGGTGACCTTGGCCGCCGCCGTGTCGGGGAAGTTCACGTTCATCAGCACCCCCGGCGGCCACGGCATGGCCACCAGGCGGGTCAGCACCTCGGGCAGCCAGTGCTCGGCCACCGACCAGGGGGTGCGGGTGCGGTCGTCGGTGACCTGGCTGGTGGCGATGGACGGGATGCCCAGCAGGGTCCCCTCCATGGCCGCGGCGATGGTGCCGGAATAGGTCACGTCCTCGCCCAGGTTGCCGCCGCGGTTGACCCCCGAGATGACCAGGTCGGGAAGCTGGTCCTTCATGACCTGCTTGACCGCCATCAGGATCGAATCCGTGGGCGTGCCGTCGACGGCGTAGCGCCGCCCCTCCAGGTGGCGGATGCGCAGGGGCCGGCGCAGGGTCAGGGAATGGCTGGCGGCGCTCTGTTCGGTTTCGGGCGCCACCACCCAGACCTCGCGCGCCAGTCCGCGCACCACCTTTTCCAGCATGGCCAGGCCCGGGGCGTGGATGCCGTCGTCGTTGGACAGCAGCACCCGGCACTGGGCCAGGGGCCGGTCAAGCACCGTCACGGGACGAGTCCAGGGGCCGGATCACCTCCAGCCCGCCCATGTAGGGCCGCAGCACCTCGGGCACCAGGACCGAGCCGTCGGCCTGCTGGTAGTTCTCCAGCACCGCCACCAGGGCCCGGCCCACGGCCACGCCCGACCCGTTCAGGGTGTGCACGAAGCGGGTCCCCTTCTCGCCCTTTTTGCGCAGGCGCGCCTTCATGCGCCGGGCCTGGAAATCGCCGCAGTTGGAGCAGCTCGAAATCTCGCGGTACCGGTCCTGCCCGGGCAGCCAGACCTCGATGTCATAGGTCTTGCGCGCCGAGAAGCCGGTGTCGCCGCTGCACAGGGTGATCACCCGGTAGGGCAGGCCCAGGGCGCGCAGCACCGCCTCGGCGCAGGACGTCATGCGCTCCAGCTCCAGGGTCGAGGTCTCGGGCGCGGTGACGCAGACCATCTCGACCTTGGTGAACTGGTGCTGGCGGATCATGCCGCGGGTGTCCTTGCCGGCGGCCCCGGCCTCGGACCGGAAGCACCAGGTCATGGCCGTGTAGCGGCGCGGCAGGCTCTCGGCCTCGACGATCTCGTCGGCCACCAGGTTGGTCAGCGGCACCTCGGCGGTGGGGATCATCCAGAACCCGTCGTCGGTGTGGAACAGGTCGGCGGCGAACTTGGGCAACTGCCCGGTGCCGAACACGGCGTTGTCGCGCACCAGGGCCGGCGGGTTGACCTCGGTGTAGGCGAAGCTGCCGGTCAGCAGGTCCAGCATGAACGACGCCAGGGCCCGCTCTAGCCGCGCCAGGGCGTCGGTCAGCACCACGAACCGGGCGCCCGACATCCTGGCAGCGCGGCCGAAGTCCATCATGCCCAGGCCCTCGCCGATGTCGACATGGTCGCGCGGCGCGAAGTCGAAGGCCGTGGGCGCGGCGAATTTGCGCACCTCGATGTTGTCGGTCTCGTCGGCGCCGTCGGGCACGTCGTCGGCCAACAGGTTGGGCAGGGCCGCCAGGGCGGCGTCCAACTCGCGCTCGGCCTCGGCGGCCTCGGCCTCGGCGGCGGCCTGGTCGTCCTTGGACTTGGCCACCTCGGCGATGATCGCGGCCGCGTCCTCGCCGCGGGCCTTGGCGGCGCCGATCTGCTTGGACAGGGCGTTGCGGCTGGTCTGGATATCCTGGGCCCGGGTCTGCAGGTCGCGCCGCCGCGCGTCCAGGGCCAGCAGGCGGTCCGCCGCCGGCTCGCCGCCGCGGCGCGCCAGGCCACGGTCGAAGGCGTCGGGGTTCTCGCGGATCCACTTGATGTCATGCATGGGTCAATCGTCCGCTCGCTCAGGGGCCGTGGTCTTCGGGGCCGCGGTCCTTGTCCTTCCGGCCGCCGTCGTCCCCGGCCTCGCCGTCATCCTTGGCCTCGCCGCCGTCCTTGGCTTCGTCGTCACCCTTGGCTTCGTCGTCGTCGTCGTCCTCGTCGTCGTCGTCCTCCTCCTCGGGGACGTCGCCGCGGCGGCGCTCGATCAGGCCCACCGACAGGATCGAGATCTCGTACAGGGCGATGGTCGGCACGGCCAGGCCGATCTGGCTGATCACGTCGGGCGGGGTCAGGATGGCGGCGGCGATGAAGGCGATGACGATGGCGTACTTGCGCTTCTCGCGCAGGCCCTTGGCCGTCACCAGGCCGACCCGCGCCAGCAGGGTCATGATCACCGGCAGCTCGAAGCACAGGCCGAAGGCGAAGATCAGGCGCATGACCAGGGACAGGTACTGGTCGACCTTGGCCTCCAGCTGCACCGCCAGGGTGTGCGGCCCGCCGGTGGTCTGGAAGCTGAGGAAGAACTTCCAGGCCAGCGGGAAGATGAAATAGTAGACCAGGGCGCCGCCGATGAAGAACAGCACCGGGGTGGCGATCAGGAACGGCAGCAGGGCGCGCCGCTCGTGCTTGTACAGGCCCGGCGCCACGAACTTCCAGAACTGCATGGCCAGGAACGGAAAGCCGATGAACAGGGCGGCGAAGAAGGCGACCTTGATCTGGGTGAAGAAGTATTCGTGCAGCGCCGTATAGATCATGCGCTGGCTGCCGCCGCTCTCGTGCACGATGTCGGCCAGCGGCTGCACCAGGAACTCGTAGATGTCCTGGGCGAAGTAGTAGCAGACGAAGAACAGCACCATGATGCCGACGAAGGCATGCACCATGCGCTGGCGCAGCTCGACCAGGTGTTCGAGCAGCGGCATCTTGCTGTCGTCCAGGTTTTCCTCTTGGTCCGCCACGGCCGCCTACCCGTCCGCCTTGCGCTGGGATTCGGGATCGGCGGCGGCGGTGTCGCCGGACGGTTCCGGCGCCGGGGCCGGTGCGGGGGCCGGGGCCGGCGCGTCCTCGCCCAGCATCTCGTCGGCCGGCGACGGTTCGGCCTTGGGGGCGGCCTTGGCCGATCTCGCCGAACGGTCGCGCCCGGCGTCGTCCAGCGACCGCTGCACGTCGTCCAGGTTCATCTCCCGCGCCACCTCGCCGGTGGGGTCGATGGAATCCTTGATCTGGGCGCCGATGGCGCGCGGGTTGACGTCCTGGACCTCCTTGCGGATCTCGTCCAGCTCGGCCTCGCGCACCATGTCCTCGACCCCGGACTGGAACTCGCGCGCCAGGCTGCGCGCCTTGCGCACCCACTGCATGATGGTCTTCATCGCCTTGGGCAGGTCCTTGGGGCCAACGACGATGATCGCCAGCGCGCCGATGATGAAGATTTCTTGCCAGCCGATGTCCAGCATGCGGCGAGGAACTCCGGAAGCAGGGGCCGGCGCGGGAACGGGGGGAAGCCGCCCGCGGCGACGGCCCGCGGGACGCCGTTCAGGCGCTCTTCGTCTTGTCCGTTTCCGCGGCGGCGGCGTCGCTGCGTTCGGCGGCGCCGTTGATCACCTTGGGCTCGTCGGCGGCGGCCTCCTCGGGGTCGTCCTCCTTCATGCCCTTCTTGAAGGATTTCAGGCCCTTGCCGAAGTCACCCATCAGCGACGAGATCTTGCCCTTGCCGCCAAAGAGCACCAGGACCACCGCCAGGACGATCAACCAATGCCAAATACTGAAAGTACCCATTATGTCATTCTCGCTAGTTCGCGGGGAGGTCGGTGCGGCGGATAATGGCAGAAAGCCCCCACCGCCGCAACGATGCTCGAAGGCCCTTTATGACCGCCCCGAACCGGCGATACAAGGGCCGCCGGCAGCGGTCCGCGGTTTGCCCGGCTAGGCCGACGGCGGCTCGGCCCCCGGGTCCAGGGGCGCGTCGCGCTCGTCGCCGTCGTCCAGGGGATCGGCGGTGAACAGGTCCTCGGCGTCGTCGTCGTCGCCGGCGGCGGCGGCCGGCTCCAGCCCGCCGGTGACGCGGTACACCTCGATCGCCGCGCGGCGGTCCAGCAGGCCGGCGGCCTTCAGCTCGTCCAGGCCCGGCAGGTCCTTCAGGCTCTCCAGCCCGAAGTGGTCCAGGAAGCCGTCGGTGGTGCCCCAGGTGACCGGCCGGCCCGGGGTGCGGCGGCGGCCCTTGGGCCGGATCCAGCCCTCCTCGAACAGCACGTCCAGGGTGCCCTTGCTGAGGCCGACGCCGCGGATCTCCTCGATCTCGGCCCGGGTCACCGGCTGGTGGAAGGCGATGATGGCCATGGTCTCGACCGCCGCGCGCGACATCTTGCGCGCCACCGTGCGCTCCTCGGTCAGCATGGCGGCCACGTCGGGCGCGGTGCGGAACACCCACGACCCGCCGGCCTGCGCCAGGTTCACCCCGCGCTCGGCGTAGATGGACTTCAGCTCGGCCAGCAGGGCCTTCAGGTCCGCCTCCTCGGGCAGACGCGCCGCCAGGGCCCGCTCGGACAGGGGCGAGGACGAGGCGAACAGGATCGCCTCCAGCAGGCGCAGGTGTTGGGGGTCGATCTCGCTCATTCTTCCGTCTGTCCCGAATCCGTGGCGTTGTCGGCGCCGCCGGCGGCGTGGGGCTCGCCCGTGGCCGCCTTGACGTAGATGGGCCCGAAGGTCTCGCCCTGGCGCAGGCGCAGCTTGCCCTCGCGGGCCATCTCCAGGGTCGCCGTGAAGGTCGACGCCAGGGCCGAGCGCGCCACCACCGGGCTCAGGGTGCCGGCGTGGAACTCGTCGGGCAGGAACTGTTCCAGGCTGGACCAGTCCGGCGTGCTGCCCAGCACCCGGCGCAGGCGCTGCAGGGCGTCGTCGACGGTGAACAGTTCGAACTGCTCGATGCGCAGGGTCTCGGGCTTGGCCCGGTTGAGCTGGCCGCCGTAGGCCTTCAGCAGGTCATAGAGGGTGACCTCGAACACGGTCTGGGTGTCGGCCAGGAACCGCTCGGGGTCGCCGCGGTGGAAAAAGTCCTGGCCCAGGCGCGGCCGCGCCATCAGCCGCGCGCCGACCTTCTGCATGGCCGCCAGGCGGGCCATCTGGAACTGCAGGGCGGCGGCCATCTCCTCGCCCGTGGGCTCGTCCTCGGCCTCCAGGTCCGGCAGCAACAGGCGCGACTTCAGGTAGGCCAGCCAGGCCGCCATGACCAGGTAGTCGGCGGCCAGCTCCAGGTTACGCTTGCGCGCCTCGACCACGAAGGCCAGGTACTGGTCGGCCAGCTCCAGGATCGAGATGTGGGCCAGGTCCACCTTCTGGTCCCGGGCCATGGCCAGCAGCATGTCGATGGGGCCCTCGAACCCGTCCAGGTCGACGACGAAGGCCTCGGCCGCGCCGGGCGGGTTGTCGACCACCAGTTCGAAGCCGGAATTGTCCACCGCCATGGCCGCCGTCATCCCACCAGCGCGAAGATCAGGGTCTGCAGGAACTGGGCCGGGACCAGGATCAGCGGCGTGAACAGGTCCAGGTCCATGCCCAGCCGGCTGCCGATGAAGGGCACCAGGAACAGCCCGCCCAGGACGATGAAGATACCAAAACGCTCCAGCCGCGCCAATCGCACGGCCAGGGGAAAGGGCAACAGGCCCACGGCCACCCGGCCGCCGTCCAGCGGCGGGATGGGCAGCATGTTGAACACCCCGATGATCAGGTTGAAGGCCATCAGGTTCATCAGGTTGAAGAACACCCAGCGCTGCGCCTCGGCCGGCAGCAGGTTGACCAGGTGGAACAGCAGCCCCGCCGCCACCGCCAGCAGCAGGTTGATTCCGGGGCCGGCGGCTGCCACCAGGACCATGTCGCGGCGCGGGTTGCGCAGGCGGGCGAAGTTCACCGGCACCGGCTTGGCGAAGCCGAACATGGCCTGGCCGCCGGAGGCCAGCAGCAGCAGGGCCGGCAGCAGGATGGTGCCGAACAGGTCGATGTGCCGGAACGGGTTGAAGGTGACCCGCCCCAGGCGCTTGGCCGTGTCGTCGCCCAGGCGCCAGGCGGCCCAGCCGTGGGCGGCCTCGTGCAGGGTCACGGCCAGCAGCACCGGGATCGCCCAGACCGAGGCGGTCAGGGCCATGGATTGCAGGTTCATGCCGCCTCCAGCAGGGCCGCCAGGCGGCGGGCGGCGGCGTCCCGGTCAAATGGCGCCGGCGCGCCGGGCAGCCGCGCGGCGCCGCGCGCCACCCGCGCCAGACCGGCCGCGTCCAGGGGCCGGCATCCGGCCGCCACCGCCGCCATCTCGGTCCTGTCGCCGTTGCAGTGCAGGGCCAGGTCGCAGCCGGCGGCCAGGCAGTCGCCGGCCCGGTTGCCCAGGCCGCCGCTGAGGGCGCCCATGGACAGGTCGTCGGACACCAGCACCCCGTCGAACCCCATGTGGCCGCGGATCACGTCGGCGATGACCTCGGGCGACAGGGTCGCCGGCCGGTCCGGGTCGATGGCCGTGTAGACCACGTGCGCGGTCATGGCCCAGGGCATGTCGGCCAGGGCCTTGAAGGGGGCGAAGTCGGTGGCCTCCAGCTCGCTCCGGGGCGCGCGCACCACCGGCAGGGCGGCGTGGCTGTCCACCGTGGCGCGGCCGTGGCCGGGCACGTGCTTGATCACCGGCAGCACGCCGCCGGCCATCAGCCCCTCGGCCTGGGTGCGGCCCAGCAGGGCCGCCGTCTCGGGTGTGTCGCCGCAGGCCCGGTCGCCGATCACCGGGTCGCCGTCGGGGCGCGGCAGGTCCAGCACCGGGGCGCAGTCGACGGTGATGCCCAGGTCGGCCAGCTCGGCGGCCAGCAGGCGGGCATTCAGGGCCATGGCCTCGACCCCCCGGTCGGGGTCGCGCTTGAACAGGCGGCAGAAGTCGGCGGCCGGCGGCGCGGCGCGCCAGTGCGGCGGCTTCAGGCGGGCGACGCGGCCGCCCTCCTGGTCGATCAGCACCGGGGCATCGGCGCGGCCCACCGCGTCGCGCAGGTCGGCCACCAGGGCGCGGACCTGGTCCGGGTCCTGGCAGTTGCGCTGGAACAGGATGAAGCCCAGGGGGTCGGCGTCGCGGAAGAAGCGGCGCTCGTCGCCGTCCAGGCGCGGGCCGGCGCAGCCCAGGACCGCCGCCAGCGGGGCCTTCGCGGAAGGTGCGGCCACCCTAGGAGCCCTTACGGACCACGATGCAGCCGACCTTGCGCAGTTTCAGGGCCGCGCACAGGTCCTTGGCCGCCGCCTCCTGGGGCAGCACGCCGGCGCGCAGGCGGTAGTAGACCCCCTTCTTGCCCAGGTCGGCCTTCTCGACCATCGACGTCAGCCCGCCCAGCAGGTCGGCGTGCTTCTTCTGCAGGCGGGCCCATTCCCGCGCCGCCGAGTCGGCCGAGCGCACGGCGGCGATCTGGATGCGGAAGCCGTCGGTGCCAGTGATCGGCTGGGTGGTCGGCTGGGTGGTCGGCTGGGTGGCGGCGGCGGGGGCGGGCTTGGCCGGTGGCGCCGGCGCCGGGTCGGCCTTGGCCACCTCCTGGACCGCGTCCTTGGCCTGGTCCTTGGCCACTTCCCGGGCCTCGGCGGGCGGCGGCGGGGGTGGCGGCGGCGCGGCGGAGACGGTCGGCTCGGCCTTGGCCACGGTCACGGCCTTCTCCGCCGGGTCGGCCGCGGCGGATTTCTCGGGCGCGCTATCCGACGGCGCGGATTTCCTGGCGGCGGGCTTGGCGGCGGGCTTGGCGGCGGGTGGGGGCGCGTCCCCGTCCACCGTGGCCGACACCAGCTCGGCCATGGTCCGGGGCGGCCGCTCCAGGCTGGCGCGCACCACCGGCGAGGTGGTCCGCGGCGGCAGCAGGCTTTCCGGCCGGGCGTCGGCCTCGGCCGCCGTGTCGGGCGGCGGCGGGGGCGGCGGCGGCGCGGCGCGGGCCGGGTCCATGGGGGCCGGGCCCATGGGGGCCGAATCCATGGGTGCCGGCTGGGCGGCGGCCCCGTCGGCCGGGACCGGGTGGCCGGCGGCCGTCTCCAGCTCGCTCAGGGGCTGCGGCGCCTCGGGCGGCGGCAGCATGCGCTCGACCCGGGTCGGGCTGGCGTGGCCCTGCAGGCGGCCATAGACCAGCTTGTCGCGGTCCGGCACCTTGGTGCCGCCGGGGTCGTCGGGGCGCGTCTTGATGGGCGACGGGTCGGCGCGCACCACCGGCACGCCGCCGCCGGTCTCGGCGACGAAGCGGGTGCCGGCCATGTACCAGCCGGCACCGGCCGAGGCGACCACCAGGAACCCGACCGCGCCCCAGGTCAGCCAGGGCCGGCGCACGGGCCGCCGGTGTTCCTCGAACTCCGGCGCCGTGGGCGCGATTTCGTTCAGGTCAACGGGCAGGCTGCCCATCACCGCAATTCCTCGACCGGTTGCACGCCGAACACGTCAAGGCCCGAGGCTAGCACGAAAGCGGTGGCCTGGATCAAGGCCAGCCGGGCCAGGGTCAGGTCCCGGTCTTCTAGGGCAATGAATCTAAGGCTCGCGTCGTCCTTGCCCTTGTTCCACAACATGTGGAACTGAGTCGCCACCTCATCCAAAAAATAGGCGACTCGGTGCGGCTCGTGGGCCTCGGCGGCGCTCTCCACCAGGCGCGGCCAGCCGGCCATGGTCCGCACCAGGGCCAGTTCGGCCGGATCGGCCAGGCGGTCCAGCGGCGCCGCGGCCAGGGCATCCGGCGACAGGTCGGCGTCGGGAAAGGCGTCGGCGGCGTGGCGCATCACCGAACAGATGCGGGCATGGGCGTACTGCACGTAGAAAACCGGGTTCTCGCGCGACTGCTCGGTCACCGCCTTGAGGTCGAAGTCCAGGTGGGCGTCGTTCTTGCGGGTCAGCATGATGAAGCGCACCACGTCCTTGCCGACCTGGTCGATGACGTCGCGCAGGGTGACGAAGGTGCCGGCCCGCTTGGACATCTTCACCGGCGCGCCGCCGTCCAACAGGTTGACCATCTGGCACAGCTTGACGTCCAGCTCGCCGCGGCCCTCGGTCAGGGCCTTGACCGCCGCCGCCATGCGCTTGACGTAGCCGCCGTGGTCGGCGCCCCAGACGTCGATCATGGTGGCGTAGCCGCGCCGGAACTTGTCCAGGTGGTAGGCCATGTCGGTGGCGAAGTAGGTCCACGACCCATCCGACTTGCGCACCGGCCGGTCCACGTCGTCGCCGAAGTCCGTGGCCCGGAACAAGGTCTGCTGGCGCGGCTCCCAGTCTTCGGGGGTCTTGCCCTTGGGCGGCTCCAGCACGCCGTCGTAGATCAGCCCGCGGTCCTGCAGCTCGGCCAGGGCCGCGTCCACCCCGCCGGCCTGGACCAGCGCACGCTCGGAACTGAAGCGGTCGAAGGTCACCCCCAGGGCCGCCAGGTCGTCGCGGATCAGGTCCATCATGGCGGCCACGGCGTAGGCGCGGAAGGGTTCCAGCCAGTCGCCCTCGTCCCGGCCCAGCCAGGCGTCACCGTCGGCCTCGGCCAGGGCCCGGGCCGGGGCCACCAGGTAGTCGCCGGGATAGAGTCCGTCGGGGAATTCGCCCACCGCCTCGCCCAGGGCCTCGCGGTAGCGCAGGTGCAGGGACCGCGCCAAAGCCTCGACCTGGGCGCCGGCGTCGTTGATGTAGTACTCGCGGGTCACCAGGAAGCCGGCCTTGGCCAGCAGGGAGGCCAGGGCGTCGCCGACCACGGCGCCGCGGCCGTGGCCCACGTGCATGGGGCCCGTGGGGTTGGCCGACACGAACTCCACGTTCACCGCCTGCCCCGCCCCCAGGCCGGACTCGCCATAGGCCCGCCCCGCCGCCAGGATCTCGCGCAGGCGGTCGCGCCAGAACGAGTCGCCCAGGCGCATGTTGATGAAGCCGGGGCCGGCCACCTCGACCTCGCGGATCGCGTCCAGGCCGCGCAGGCCGGCGGCCAGCGTCTCGGCCAGGTCGCGGGGCCGGGCGCCGGCGGCCTTGGCCAGTACCATGGCGGCGTTGGTGGCCATGTCGCCGTGGCCGGGATCGCGCGGCGGCTCGACCGCCACGCGGGCCGTGTCCAGGTCCGCCGGCAGGGCGCCCGAGCGGCACAAGTCATCGATGATCTGAATGAGTTCTGCGCGAAAATGCTGAAAAAGGTTCATGATATTCTGGCTTGCACGTCGAACAGCAGGCGGTATTCGTCCAGGGCGGCGCGGTCGGTCATGCCGGCGATGTAGTCGGCGACCAGCTGCGCCGTGGCGACGGAGTTGGGGCCCTCGGCCCGGCCCCGCCATTCGGTGGGCAGGCATTCGGGCTCCGCGACCAGCAGGGCGAACAGGTCCTTGACCACGCGCCGCGCCTTGCTGGTCATGCGGTTCAGCTTGTAATGCCGGTACATGTTTTCGAAAAGGAAGTTTTTCAGGGCGCGCTCGTTTTCCCGCATGCCGTCCGAGAAGGCGGCCACCGGTGCGCCCAGGCGGCGCACGTCGTCGGGGGTCCGGGGCGCCGCGTCGCGCAGGCGCGACTCGGTCTCGGCCAGCAGGTCGCCGACCATGGTGCCGAAGATGCGCCGCACCGCCTCGTGGATCAGGCGCGAGTCGTCCAGGCCCGGATAGGTCTTGCGCACCTCGGCGAAGACCCGTCCCACCAGGGGCAGGCCGTCCAGGTCGGCGACCGTGAACAGGCCGGCGCGCAGGCCGTCGTCGATGTCGTGGTTGTTGTAGGCCACGTCGTCGGCCAGGGCCGCCACCTGGGCCTCGGCCCCGGCGAAGGTGTCCAGCTCCAGGTCCATGCCGCCGGCGGCCATGTAGTCGGCGATGGCGCGCGGCAGGTCGCCGCCCGCCCCGCGCACCAGGGGACCGTTGTGCTTGACCACACCTTCCAGGGTTTCCCAGGTCAGGTTCAGGCCGTCGAAGTCGGCGTACCGCGCCTCCAGCTTGGTCACCACGCGCAGGCTCTGGGCGTTGTGGTCGAAGCCGCCGAAGCCGTGCATGGAGTCCTTCAGGGCGTCCTCGCCGGCGTGGCCGAACGGCGGGTGGCCGACGTCGTGGGCCAGGGCCAGGGCCTCGGCCAGGTCCTCGTTCAGGTTCAGGGACCGGCACACCGAGCGCGCGATCTGGCTGACCTCCAGGCTGTGGGTCAGGCGGGTGCGGAAGAAGTCGCCCTCGTGGTTGACGAAGACCTGGGTCTTGTATTCCAGGCGGCGGAAGGCGGCCGAGTGGATGATGCGGTCGCGGTCGCGCTGGAACCGGCCGCGGGTGGCGCTCTCCGGCTCGTCGCACAGGCGCCCGCGGCTCTCGTCGGACCGGCAGGCATAGGGCGCCAGATGCTCTTCGCGCGGCGGGAATCGGGTCATGGGGGGAAACTACCCGTCCGCCGCGCCGCAGGCAACGGCGGAACGGCGATGGCGCCGGCGCCGCGATTGACAAACGCCGGCCGCGGCTTACATAGGGGGTGGAACGTGTTACACTCGGTCCGACGCCGCCATGGCGTCGGCCGACATTGGGAACGAGGTGGACCATGCCTGACGGCGCCACGGCGGGTGACCGCACGGTAACGATCACGGACAGCGCCGCGCAGCGCATCGGCGTGCTGGCCGAGATGGAGGGCAACCCCCAGACCATGCTGCGCATCGCCGTCTCGGGCGGCGGCTGCTCGGGCTTCCAGTACGGGTTCAGCCTGGACGACCAGCGCAACGACGACGACATCGTGTTCGCGGACAAGGGCGTGACCGTGGTGGTCGACGACATGTCGCTGGACCTGGTGCAGGGCTCCGAGCTGGACTACGTCGAGGACCTGATCGGCTCGTACTTCGCGCTCAAGAATCCCAACGCCACGTCGACCTGCGGCTGCGGCAGCTCGTTCGCCGTCTGACGGCGTTCCACGGCGCGCATGCAAGGCCCGCTCCGGCGGGCCTTTTTGCGTCACTCGGGGTCGCCGCGCCCGAACCGGCGGCGCAGGCGCAGCACCCAGCCCTCGGCGCCCAGCGCGATGACCACCACCGCCGCGATGACGACCAGGAACAGCCAGACGCTGGGCCCGCCGTCCGGGGCGTCGCGCTGCGGCGACCCCAGGCCGCTGAACAGGGCGAAGCCGAGGAACAGCCCCACCACGACCACGGCGCCGGCGGCCATGAGGTAGCGTTGCCACATGGGCGTGCGCGGGCCGAAGTCGTTCTCCCAGCGCACGTTGGGGCGCTGTTCGAAACCGTCGTCGTCGTAGTCGTCGGCAGGCATGTGACCTTCCCCCCCTTCTGCGGGCGCGGCCGTTCCGCCATCGGTGCCGCCCCTGTCGCGCGCCGCCTGTTTCCGGCAACGCGGCGCAATGATACCATGCCGCGAGCGGACGAACACCGGCAAGACGGCGGGGAGGCCATGGTCGAAAACAGGGCGGGCTCGGTGGCGCGGCGCCCGTGCGGGACGGCGCCGCCGCCATGACCGCGGCCGCCCGCCTGGTGGTGATCGGGCTGGCCGCCCTGTCGATGGCGGGCTGCAATTCCGCGCCAAGGCCCCCGCAACCCGGGTCGGCATCCCCCGCCCGCGCGGACCTGGCGCAGCAGCGGCGCGACACCGCCGTCGCCCTGTCGGCGGCGCCGCGGGCGCAGCGCGTCGCCGCCGTCAACCGGATCGACGACAACCGGCTGCTGGACCGCATCGTGCGCCAGGCCGAGGACGCCGACGTGGTCAACCTGGCCTGCAAGCGGGTCACCGACCAGGACCTGCTGTTCGCCTACGCGCTCACCCTCGACGGACGGGTTTCCACCTGTCCCTTCTCGGCGATCGAGTCCATCACGGACCAGGGGCGGCTGGTGCGCATCGCCATGGAAGGCCAGGGAAGGACCCGCCAGATCTCGGCCGTGGAACGCATCAAGGACCCGGCGGTCCTGGCGCGCATCGCCCGCGAACACCCGGAACCGGGCATGCGCCAGTGGATGGACCATTGGCTGGCGAACAAGCGCACCACGGCGCTGCTGGCCCGGGGCAAGGACACGGGCGACCAGGCGGCCCTGTACGAGGTCGCGCGCCACGGCGCCACGGGCATGGACAGGCGGGTCGCCGCCTACCGGCTGACCGATCCCGGTTACCTGGCCCGCCTGGCCCTGGACAACGGCGTCGATACCCGCGTCCGCGCCAGCGCGACCAACCGCCTGGACGACCCCGTGGTGCTGCGCCGGATCGTGCTGGAGACCGACAGCGACTCGGTCCGCCAGGCGGCGCTGAAACGGATCACCGATCCCCGCGAGCTGGCCGTCATCGCCCGGTCGGGGCCGCCGCGCGGATCGGTCGACGCCAAGACCCGCGCCGCCGCCGCCGGCGGCGTCGTCGACCAGGGCGACCTGCGCGCCATCGCCGCCGACGACCCCGATTGGACCGTGCGCGCCGAGGCCCTGCGGCGCGTCACCGACCCGGCGACCCTGGCCCGCGCGGCCCGGGTCGGCGAACCGCCGTGGGAGCGGCTGGTGGCCACGGCGCGGGTCCGGGACCCGGTCCTCCTGGGAGAACTCGCGCGCGGCAAGGGCAAGCAGGCCCACGTGGCCGAGCTGGCGGAGGCCCTGGTGGAAGCCTCGGCCGCCGGCGTCCCCTTCGACCTGGCCGTGACCTGGTCCGAAACCAGGCGGCGGTACATGGACCCGCGGTCCCGGCGCCAGGCGATCGTCGTCGGCGAGCGCATGACCCTGACGATCACCGACCCGCGCACGGGCCGGCGCCACCAGAAATTCTTCGCCGCCGGCTTGCCCCATTCGATCCAGATACCCTCGGACGACAAGGACAAGCGCCCCTATCGTTTCGCGGCCAAGGTGCCTCGCCAGGACCTGGTGGCGCTGCTGGCCGACCACCTGGGCAAAGCCGTGCCGGCCGCCACGCGATCCGCCCTGGCCCGTTCGGCGCGGTCATCCCTGCTGCGCGCGGCGGCGGGCGCGGGCCGATGAGGGGCGCGGGCCGGCTGCTCGCGGCCTTGCTGGCCGTCCTTTCCGTGGCCGCCTGCGGGTCGCCCAATCGCGCCGCCGCGCCCAAACGGGTGCCGCCCGGACCGCCGCCGCTGGCGGAACAGCAGCGGTACGCCGAAATTGCCCTGTCCGCCGCGCCGATGAAGGAGCGCGTCGCCGCCGTCTGGAGGATCCAGAACAACGGCCTGCTGGACCGCATCGTCCGACAGGCCACGGAGCCGGCGGTGGTCAATCCGGCCTGCAAGCAGGTCACCGACCAGGATCTGCTGTTCTCGTACGCCATGACCTGGAGCCAACTCGGCTCGACCTGTCCATACACGTCCATCGATGCCATCACGGACCAGAACCGCCGGTATCGCGTCGCCATGCAAGGCAGCGCTTCGTTCGTGCGCATGTACGCCCTGGAACATCTCGAGGACGAGGCGCTGTTGCGCCGCATCAGCACCGAGCACCCGCAAAAGCACTTCCGCGACACCGCCGCCCGGCGGCTGCAGAAAGTGAGCACGGACCGCGGCGTGGCGGCAGTTCGGCGAAGCCGGGACCAGGCAGCCCTCGCCGAGACGGCCCGGCACGGCGACATCCAGAAGGTACGCCTGGCCGCCCTGGCCCGGATCGGAGACCAGGCGCTGCTGGCCGGCCTGGCCGAGGACGGCAGCGTCGATGCCAAGGTGCGCGAACAGGCCACCAAGCGGCTGACGAACCAGGCGGTTCTGCTTCGCATCGCCCTGGCAACCGACGATCCGACGGTCCGGCTGGCCGCCGTCAGCCGCCTGAGCGGCCAGGAGGCCCTGTTCCGCGTGGCCCGGTCGGGCCCGCCCGCCGGCCGGGTCGACAGCGCGGCGCGCCAGGCGGCGACCGCCCGGATCACGGGCCAGGATCGGCTTCGCCTGATCGCCGGCGAAGACACCTCGTGGCAGGTGCGCGCCGAGGCCCTGCGACGGGTCACCGATCAGCGCCTTCTCGCCCGCGCCGCCCGTGATGGCAAGCATCGGTGGGAACGGGTGGTGGCCACGGCGCGGCTCAACGACCGGTCGCTGCTCGGCGAGCTGATGTATCGCCAGGAGGATCGTGGCTCAGGCCGAAGGGGAATCGGCACGCAGGTTCCCGTGGCGCAACTGCGCGATGCCCTGGTGGAGGCGGCCGCGGGCGGACCCGTGGCGGACCTGCACGTGAAATGGGGCGTCGTCGAGAAAAGCTATGCCCTGCACGGGTTATTTGCCCCCGGCGCCCGGGCCCTGGGCGAGAAGGTGACCCTGACCGTCACCGACCCGCACGGCGGCGGCAGGCGCCAGGTGACCTTCGTCTCGCCCCTGCCCACGACCATCGTCATCTCGGCGGGCCAGAAGAACAAGGTTGTCAGTGTCCCGCTGGACATCGACCGTGCCAAGTTGGTGTATCCCCTGGCCGCCCACCTGCTGGCCACCGTGCCGAAGGACCGGCTGGCCGCCCTGGCCGGTTCGGCCCGGTCGGCGCTGTTGCGGGCGGCGGCGGTGCGCGTCGTGCCGGCGCGGGAGGCGGTGATCGCGGCCGCCGGCGACGACGACCACCTGGTTCGCCTGGAGGTGGTTGCGCGCATCGACGACCAGGCGGTGCTGGCCCGGATCGCCCGGCACGACCTGACCCCCGCCGTGCGCGAGGCGGCCATCGGCAAGCTGACCGATGCGGATCTGCTGCGCCGATTGGCACGGGACGACAGCCAGACCATCCGCGCGGCGGCCTTGAAGCGGCTCAAGGTTGTGGAGCCCGCGCGCTGACGGCGGCGAACCGAGGGATGGGCCTTGCCCGCTTGCTCCCATCGCCGCCCCGGCTATGATGGCGATCCCGCGAGGCAAGGAGAGGAAGGCCGTGATCAAGATCGCCACCTGGAACGTCAATTCGGTCAAGTCGCGGCTGCCGCACCTGCTGCGCTGGCTCAAGGAGTTCGCCCCCGACGTGGTGCTGCTGCAGGAGATCAAGGTGGTGGACGAGGCCTTCCCGGGGCTGGAGGTGGGGGACCTGGGCTACAACCTGGCGACCCATGGCCAGAAGACCTACAACGGCGTCGCCATCCTGTCGAAGCGGCCCATCGAGGTCGCACAGGTGGGCCTGCCCGGCGACCCCGGGGACGACCAGGCGCGGTACCTGGAAGCGGTCACCGGCGACGTGCGGGTGGCCTCCATCTACCTGCCCAACGGCAACCCCACGGACGGCCCCAAGTTCGACTACAAGCTGGCCTGGATGGACCGCCTGTACGCCCACGCCCGCGACCTGCTGGCGACCGAGGACGCGGTGATCCTGGGCGGCGACTACAACGTGGCGCCCGACGACGGCGACGTGTTCGACCCCGAGGGCTGGTCCGGCGACGCCCTGTGCCGGCCGGAATCCCGGGCCGCCTGGCGCAAGACCTGCTTCCTGGGCTACACCGACGCCTTCCGTGCCGTGAACGCCGAGCAGGGGCGCTATTCCTGGTGGGACTACCGGGCCGGCGCCTGGAGCCGCGACCAGGGCCTGCGCATCGACCACCTGCTGCTGTCGCCCCAGGCCGCCGACCGCCTGCGCGGCGCCGGCATCGACCGCACCCCGCGCGGCTGGGAGAAGCCGTCGGACCACACCCCGGTCTGGTGCGAACTGGAAAGCCCGGACGCCGACGGGCGCGCCGCGGCGGCCTGACGCCGGCTACCAGCCGCAGGCTTCGGTCAGGGCCGGCAACTCCCGGTCCAGGCCGGCGATGGGGAAATCCACGTTGATGGGCTTCTGCTTGTAGGGCTGCGCCCGCACGCCCAGAGAGTCGTGCCCGGCCATGCCGCGGGCGATCACGGCGGCGCCGTCGCCCAGGGCCAGGAAGGCGGTCTTGCCGTCCTTGGACACGGGGTAGGTGTCGGCCAGGGGGCGCTTGCGGCCCAGGCGGATGGTCAGGTGCACCTTCTCGCTGTGCAGGAAGACCCCCATGTTGACATAGATCTGCGCCACCCCGCCGGCGCAGGTCAGCCACAGCTCGGGCAGGGCCGTCTCCCAACCGACGGTGACCGGGGCGGTGGCGTTGACGTGCAGGTAGACGTTGTCGGGGCCGCCGGCGACCTCCTCCTCCTGCACGATCCAGGCGCTGTCGCGGCCGTCCCCGGGCGCCGCCCCGCGGCGCTTGGCCAGGCGGTCGTAACAGGCCAGCCGCGCCATGTTGTCGCCGATGCGGGCGCACTCGGCCAGCTTGGCGTCCGGTTCCTTGGCCGCGCCGGCGCCGGCCGGCGCCGGGACGGGTGCCAGGACGGGTGCCAGGGCCAGGGCCAGGACCGCCGCGAGCTTGGCCGCCAGTCTCATGTCGTTTCCTCCCGCGCGTTCGGTGACCGCCGCCAGTCTAGCCGACCGGGCCGACCTGTCTAGACCAGGCTCGCGGGCGGGTCGTGGGGGTCCAGCGGCCGGCCGCGGCCGCCGCGCACGGCCCGCACCATCAGCGGCAGCATCAGCGCCAGGGCCGCCACCGCGCCCCAGCCGCCGGCGGCCATGATGTCGCCCGACAGCAGGGACACGGCCAGCCCCAGGAAGATCAGCCCGGTCAGCGCCAGCAGCACCAGCCAGGTGACCCACAGGGCCGAGTTGCCGGCCACCATGCGGGCGCCCGGGTTGGCGGCGGCGATGCGGACCAGCAGCTCGCGCACCAGCGGGCCGTAGCTGGCGCGCCGGTCCTCGAAGTTGCCCAGCGAGACGTAGTGGGCCGACTTGATCACCACCTTGGAACCGGCGCCGCGCCGGGGCCGCAGCACGCACAGGCCCACGTCCACCCCCAGCCCGGGCGCCGAATACAGGCGCAGCTTGCGCACGTCGGCGTAGGCCAGCTCGCCCTCGGGGTCGCCGACGGCGCTCTCGCCGCGCCGCCAGCGCAGGGCGGTCTCGCCCAGGACGTAGGTGCGGGTGTGGGTGAACAGGTGGGCGCGGACTGTATGGCTGGTCTCGGCCACGGGCGTGCCTCCTTCGCCGGGGTGTGCGCCGCCCACATTACGCGGCGCGCCGGCGCCGGCGCAAACTTTCCCGCCCCACCGACCCGTTCGGGTGTGGACTCCCCCGGGCACCACAGTTACCGTCCGCCGTCAGGGGAAACGGAGCAAACAACAGAATGGACCTCGACGACAAGGTCACGGACCCGGTGTTCCGGCTCTGTGTCTACGAAGCCGGACACGCCCTGGTGGCGCGGGCCCTAGACAAGAAGATCCTGCGCGTGCGCATGCTGCCCCGGCCGCCCGAGACGGTGACCGACAAGGTCTTCCGCAGCAACGACTGGGGCTCGTTCTACGCGGTGCTGGAGGAACGGGCGCTGGAGCTGTTCGGCGGCCAGTTGGCCGAGGACATCGCCTGCGGCTCCACCACCTGCTGCGCCGGCGACATCTCGCGCATCGACGAGCTGACCCGCATCATGGCCGGGCTGGGCGGCGGCGAGGAGAACCCCGAGGACATCTATTTCCGGCTCGAGGAGCAGGCCGGCCAGATCTTCAGCGACCCGCGCTTCCGGGAGGCCATCGTGCCCCTGGCCGACTACCTGTACGACTGCGACTCGGCGGGCAAGCTGGAGATCGCCGGCGCGGCCATCGAGGACCTGATCGACTGCTTCGTGCCGCGCCCGGAACCGGGATCGGAACGCGGCCTGCGCCGCCTGCTGCGCCGCCTGAAGACGGGCTGAGGGCCGGCCACGCCGCGGTCAGGGGAACATCTGGCGGAAATAGTTCATGGGCGAGGAGAAGGCGTGGGCCGAGCGGTTCATGTCATAGCCGATCCCGCGCATGCTGCCGTTCATCTGCGCCATGTTGCCGGCCATGGTTTGGGTGTTGCCGGCCACCGAGCGGACGCTGTCGGACATGGTGTCCACGTTGCCGGCCATGTCGGTCACCTGGCCGTTCATGGACGCCATGGTGCGGTTGACCCCGGCCATGTCGTCGGCCATGCGCACCTGGGTGTCGTTGATCTTTTCCAGGGTCGCCTGCATCTGGCGCATGGTCGCGGCCATGGTGGAGATTTCCTGGGCGACGCCGTAGATGAGCCAGGTGAACACGCACATGACGACCACGATTCCCGCGGTGGCCGCGACCATGGCGCGGCTGTTGGTGACTTTCCTGTACATGGTTCCCGGCCTCCTTGGACCGCCGCTTCGCGGCGTCGCTGTTTCCCCCCCCCTCGCACCGGCACCGCGGTCCGGACGCGCCGGTCGGGCGCGGGACCACGGCAGGGGATGCGATGGACCTCTACTTTACTTTAGAATTTTCTAATGTACAAGCATTTCATGAAACTGAAATTGACGAGATAAGATCAGTCAGATGATCCAAGACGGCATTTGCGATACGTCCGCTGGTTGTAGAATCCATCGCGCGCCTTGTCGGGATGCTTTACAAGCCCTTGTGCGAAATACCCAATGGGCCCGAACAGCACTTTGATTTCACATATTTTTCATAAACTGGCCTGGATCTTGCTTGATGGTTCGTCCAAGGGTGTCCTTTGGTAATGGGACGGACCTGAAAACGACACGAAGAGATCGGGCCACACAATGACCCAGGCGATGACCGAGACCAGGCGGACCGTCCCCGCCGACCACCCCGCGCCGCGCGCCGCGTTCCGGCGGATCGCGTGATGGGCGCCAAGGTGGCCATCAAGAAACTCTCGGGCCGCGGCGCCATGGGCCTGCTGGTGGTGTTTTCCGTGCTCGGCTGGCTGGCCGTGGGTTTCCTGTTCTCGGTGTTCTCACCGAACGATTCGGCCAAGATGGCCGGCGACAGCGAAACCCGCGAGCTGCAGCAGTTCTCGCCCGCGGCCGGGCCGCAGAAGGGCGAGCCCGCGGCCAAGCCCGGCGCCGTAAAGGCCGACTGACCGGCCCCTCCTCCCGCGACTCCCCCCCTCTCGACTCCTAGGCGAATTCCAGCAGCGCCGGCAGGCCGGCGCCCGACAGGTCTTCGGCGCCATGGATGCGGCCGCTGCCCAGGTCGGTCCAGCGCGCGGGCGCCCTTCCCTCGCCGGCCAGGGCCGCCGCCACCGCGGCGGCTTCGGCCGCGCCGGTGACCACGGCCGCCCGCGCGTCCCCGTCGCGCAGGAACAGGACGCGGCCGCCGGCCACTTCCCGCGCTTCGCCATCCACGGTCCAGTCGCGGGCGTGGAAGGCGGCCAGCAGGTGGCCGACCACATGGCTGGCCAGGCGCGGGTTGTAGCGCCGGTCCACCAGGCCCGTGCGCACGAAATAGCCGCGGTCGGCGTCGGCCAGGGTGTCCAGGATCAGCTCCACCGCACCGTCGGCGGCCGGCGTGCCGGCGGCGGCGGCCACCGCCTCGGCCATGCGCGCGGCGTTGGCCGCATCGTCGATGAAGTCCTCGGCCGGGCTGGCCGAGGTCGACTTCAGGTACAGGCAGGCGGTCAGGCCCAGGCGCGCCGCCAGCCGCGCCCCCTCGGCCACGGCGCCGGCCGGCGCCGTGTCGCGCGCCACCTTGAACACCAGGCCGTCTACGGCGCCCGGCGCCGCGGCCAGGGCCTGGGCGATCTCGTCCTCCTCGGCGAACACGAAGCCGTGGCTGATCAGGTGGTTGTAGCGGGCGCCCTCGACCTTGGCCGCGTCCTTGCGGTTGACCCGCGACAGGTAGACCCGCGGCCCGCCCGCCGCCTTGAGGGCGGCCAGGCCGGCCAGGGCCGCACCGGCGCCGTCCCAGCCGATCACCACCTCCAGCGCGTCGATCAGGTGGGCGTGGGCGATCACCGCCGCCCGCGCCGCCCCCTCGGGCAGGCCGTAGGCATAGACCTGGAAGGTGTGGCCCAGGCGGCGCAGGATCGCCATGCGGTCGCGCACGCGGGGGTCCAGCAGGTCCTGGATCGGCAGCCGCAGGCGGCGCAGGCCGGTTTCCCACAGGGCCAGCAGGGGGTAGTCGTTGCGCGCCCGCTTGCGCTCGAACTCGTCCAGGGCGCCCGACGGCGCGATCTCCATCTCCTCGGCCCAGGGGTGGCGCAGGTCGACGCCGACGTTGGCGACCCGGTTCTCCTTGCTGTGGCGGGGCCGCAGGCGCGGCGCCGGCGGCGGCAGGGTCTCGCCGGGCTCCAGGGTGCGGCCGTAGCTGCGCAGGTTCTCGGCCACGTGGCCGCGGGCGTGCACGTGGACCAGGAAGTAGCCCAGCTTGGCGGCGTCGTCGCGGCCGTTATCGGGGCCCGGCTCGATGCGGTAAAACTCGCTGTAGTCGTGGCGCACGAAGGCCGTGGACGGCAGCAGGTAGATTTCCGTGTCACCGCGCAGGTCGTACCAGAAATTGTGTACGTGGCCGCAGAACACGCCCTCGGGCCGGAACCGGTCGATCAGGTCCAGCAGCCAGCCGCGCCCCGGCTCGTCGATGTTGTCGTAGGAGCTGCTCTCGTCGGGATTGGAAACATAGGGCGGGTAGTGGATGCACCAGAAGGTGCGCTTGCCGGCCTCGGCGGCGGCGGCCAGGTCCGCCTCCAGCCAGTGGCGCTGCGCCGCCTCGGCGGCCAGGCCCGAGTTGATGATGGGCGAGTTGATGATCACCAAATGCAGGTCGCGGTGGTCGAAGGAATAGAAGTGGCGGCCGAAGTGCTTTTCGTAGAGCGCGATGTGCTCGTCGTTGACCCGCCCCGCCGGCATCCACGAGACGGGCTTGTCGCCGATGTCGTGGTTGCCCGCCACCACGTGCAGGGGCGCCGCCAGGTCCTTGGCCAACTGGTGGAAGTTGGCGGTGGCCTCGCCATAGGTGGGCAGCTCGGGCACCGGATTGATCATGTCCCCCAGGTGGACCACGAACTCGGGCCGGGCCTGGTTCAGCTCCGCGATCACCCGCCGGGTGCGGGCGTTGGCCAGCCTGTTGCAGGGATAGGGCGAGGAGGAATAGTCCTCCTTCTGGTTCATGTGGGTGTCGGCGATGACGGCGAAGGTGAACAGCCGCTCGCCGGTGACGGTCTTGGCGTCCGTGTCGTTCATGGATGGGGCCTCTCGATGTCGAATTCCAGCTTGACCAGGTCGCCGCGGTACTTGGCCTCGCCCACGTACAGCACGGTGCCGTCGGTGCCGGTGATGACGCGGCGCACCTCGCCCACCGGGGCGTTGACGGGGATGCCCAGCAGGTCGGCGGTGTCCACGTCGGCGGTGGTGAACCACACATTCTGGCGCACGCGCGCGATCTCGATTCCGGGCAGGCCGGCCAGGGTGGAGATGACCATGGCGCCGTCGAACCGCTCCGGCGCCCGGCGGTAGACGCGGCGGTCCAGGTAGATGTCGATCAGGGCGTAGGCCAGGTCGTCGGCGTGGTGCACCCGGCGCATGTATCGGTACACCGGCGCCGCCCTGCCCTCGCCCGGCTGCAGGCGCGGCGAGGCGATGGAATCGACCATGCTCAGCAGGCGCGGCTGCTTGCCCTCCAGGTGGCCCAGCAGGGACGACCAGTCCGAGCGCAGCACCACCCAGCGCCCCACCCCCGGCCCCTCGGCGACGAAGGTGCCCTTGCCCTGGTGGCGCACCAGCAGGCCCTCGCGCTCCAGCACCGCCACCGCCTGGCGCAGGGTGACCACGGCCACCCCCAGGTCGGCGGCCAGGGCGTCCAGGGCCGGCAGGCGGCTGCCCGGGGCCCAGTCGCCGCGGCGCACCCGCCGCCGCAGCCAGGTGGCCAGCTTCAAATACAGCGGCCCCCGCTCGGCCCGCAGGCGGGCGCCCAGGGCGTGGGGGTCGGCGATGTCCACGGGGCTGTGTTCCATAGGTCAGATATACATTCCAATAATAGAATGATTCAAGGGAAAAAGGCGAAGTGACGTGAGGCGAAACGAGTCCGGGCCGCAGGTGGACATGTTCCGGCGGCGGGCCTCCGGCTTGCGGCGGCGGCCCTACGCCACGCCCAGGAACTTGCGCAGCTCGGCGATGTAGATGGGCCAGGCCGGCTCGTGCTCCAGAATCAGGTGATTGTTGCCCTCCAGGGGCACGAACCGGGCGCCGGGGATCAGCGACGCCACCCGGCGCCCCTGGTCGAAGGGCACGGCGGCGTCGCCGCGGGCGTGCAGCACCAGGGTCGGCGCCCGCACCAAGGGTGCCAGGTCGCTGACGTCGATGCCGGCCATGGCCTGCTGCAGGCGCGCCGCCCCGGCGGGCGAAGTGGTGATGCGCTGCAGTTCGTTGAACCACTGCATGTGCTGCTCGCTGCCGCCGGGGATAAAGAGCGAGGTGAAGGCCTGGCGAAAGGCCGGGTTCTCGGCCCCCCATCCCTTCTCGATCAGGGTGATCATGGCCTTGCGGATCTCGTGGTCGGCGTCGTTGCCGCGGATGGCCCAGCCCTGCACGTAGCCGCCCTGGATGATCAGGTGCGACACCCGGTCCGGGTGGCGGGCGGCGTAGGCGATGGAGACCGAGGACCCCTGCGAGATGCCCAGCAGGGCGAAACGGTCCAGCCCCAGGCCGTCCACCACCGTCTCCAGGTCGCGCACCGAGACCTCCAGCGACAGGTCGTCCACGTCCCAGTCCGACAGGCCGTTGCCGCGGGCGTCGTAGCGCACCAGTTGGAAGTCCCGCGACAGGTTGCGGATGATGTGGCGCCACACCGGGCTGCGCCAGTCGAATTCCAGGTGGTTGAGCCAGTTGCCGGCCTTGACCAGGGGCGGGCCGCCGCCGACGGTGGCGTAGGCCAGGCGCACGCCGTCGGCGGCGGTGCAGAAGCGGATCTCCTGGTGCGGCTCGGCGGCCGCGGCGGCGGGCGCCGCCGGCACCGCCTCCTCGCCCAGCAGCAGGCGCGCGGTCTCGGCCTGGCGGGCCGCCTCCTCGTGGCGCCCGGCGGCCGCCAGCAGGCGGCACAGCTCGGCCCGGGCGGCGGCGTTGTAGGGGTCGATCTCGACCCGGGTCCGGGCGTGGGGCAGCGCCGCCTCGGGGTCGCCGGCCAGGCGGCGGCACAGCTCGTCCAGGATGCGCGCGTGCAGGGCCCGGGCCTCCTCCCGCTCGGCCACCAGCCAGGCCTGGAAGTCGTGCAGCTCGGGGAAGTCGGTGCCCTCCAGGAAATCGCCGCGGAACCGGCCGGCCAGGGCGGCCAGGTCCGCCGTCGCCACCTTGCCCGGGTCGCGGCCCAGGCGCCCGGCCACCGCGCGCAGGTCGATCTCGACCCCGGCGGGGTCGAAGGCCACCGTCTCGCGGTCGGCCAGGATGCGGCCCTCGCCGCCGTCGTCGACCACGGCGCGCAGCTTGCTCAGGCTCCAGCGCAGGGCGCCGCGGGGATCGTCGGGGATGTTCCACAGCAGCTCGCACAGGCGCTCGCGGCGCTGCGGCCGGCCGGTGACGGCCAGGTAGGCCAGCAGGGCGCGGGTCTTCTTCGACGGCGGCAATTCCACCGCCGCCCCGTCCCGCAGCACCTCCAGCCTGCCCAGCAGGTTCAGTGTCAGCATGCGCCACGTCCCCCATCTGCCTGTCCGTCGCGCGCCCGGCGATCATACCACACCCGGATGACAGGTCATGCCGCGCGGATTCCACGCGTCGGACGGCAAATTCAACGCTTCGCCACGGCCATTACCACGCTGGCTCAAGCGCCCGCTCACACGCCCGAGGGCCATGGTGCCGTCCAGCCGCGGCCATGGGGCCGCCCCAACGGGAGACATGACATGAGCCACATCAACCAACGGGCGGGCAAGTCCGCCCCCTATTCGTACCAAGACACCCTGGCCGCGTCGCAGCGCGTCAACTGGCGCATCGAGGACATCATCGGCGGCGACCGGAAGCTCGACTTCAGCAGGCCCTTCCTGCCCGAATCCCTGGCCGGGGTCGCCGACCTGACCTTCCTGTCGCCGGACGAGCGCCTGGCCATGAACCAGATCCGCGGCCACACCTACCTGTACCTGTTCGGCCTGGTGGAGGAGTTCATCCTGCCGTTCGTGGTCGACCACGCGCGGCCCAGGCTGTCGGGGGACGACTTCCGCACCCGCGCCTTCCTGCAGTTCGCCAGCGAGGAAGCCAAGCACATCCACCTGTTCAAACGCTTCCGCGAGGAATTCCTGCGCGGGTTCGGCAGCACCTGCGACGTCATCGGCCCGCCCGAGGACATCGCCAAGGCGGTGCTGTCGCACCATCCCCTGGCCGTGGCCCTGGTGATCCTGCACATCGAATGGATGACCCAGCGCCACTACCTGGACAGCGTGCGCGACGAGCGGGACCTGGACCCCCAGTTCAAGAGCCTGCTGAAGCACCACTGGATGGAGGAGGCCCAGCACGCCAAGCTGGACACCCTGATGGTCGAGAACCTGGCCGCCGAGTGCGACCGCGACGAGATCGACCAGGCCATCGGCGGCTACCTGGCCATCGGCGGCCTGCTGGACGGCGGCATCGCCCAGCAGGTGGAGTTCGACATCGACGCCATGGCCCGCGCCACCGGGCGCGTGCTGGCCGACGACGAGCGGGCCCGCATGGTGGCGGCGCAGCGCCAGACGGCGCGCTGGACCTTCCTGGGCTCGGGCATGACCCACGAAAACTTCCTGGACAGCCTGGGCGGCCTGTCCGCCAGCGGCCGCGCGCGGGTCGAGATGGTGGCCCCCACGTTCTGCTGAGCGGGCGCATCCAGCGGGACTTCCGGGGCCGGCGGACCGCCCGTCCGCCGGCCCCGCCCGCCGGCTGCCGTTTCCAATCGACAACCGCGCCGCCGTGGCGTAACAAAGTCGCGCAGCCAAGGAGTGCCCCCATGGAATTCGTCTTCGCCCCGCCCCCCGTCACCAGCCTGGCCGTGCGCGGTATGGCGGCCCGCTTCCCGGTGCGCCGGGTGTACTGCGTCGGCCGCAACTATGCCGCCCACGCCATCGAGATGGGCTTCGACCCGGACCGCGAGCCGCCTTTCTTCTTCCAGAAGAACCCTGACAACCTGGTCCCCGGCGGCGGCGACGTCCCCTACCCGCCCCTGACCCAGGACCTGCACCACGAGATCGAGCTGGTGGCCGCCCTGGGCGAAGGCGGCCGCGACATCCCCCGCGACCGGGCCCTGGACCACGTGTTCGGCTACGCCGTGGGCATCGACCTGACCCGGCGCGACCTGCAGGGGGTGTGCAAGAAGATGGGCCGGCCGTGGGAGGTGGGGAAGGCGTTCGAGCATTCGGCGCCCTGCTCCGAGATCGTTCCGGCGGCCGAGATCGGCCACCCCGACGCCGGCGACATCCACCTGGACGTGAACGGCGCCCGCCGCCAGGAGGGGGACCTGAACCAGCTCATCTGGAAGCTGCCCGAGGTGATCGAGCACCTGTCGGGCCTGTTCACCCTGGCCGCCGGCGACCTGATCTTCACCGGCACCCCGGCCGGCGTCGGCCCGGTGGTGGCCGGCGACACCCTGACCGGCAGCGTCGCCGGGGTCGGCGGAATCGCGGTGCGGATCGTCTGACCCGCGCCGCCTATTTCTTGCCCCAGGTGAAGACCGAGCTGGCGGCGTAGTTCCACACCGCGCCGACGATGGCGCCGGCGCCGCCGGCGACCCACCACAGGTAGTCGCGCTCGAACACGAAGTTGGCCACCCCCACGTTGGCCACCACGCCCAGACCGCAGACGAAATAGAAGGTGACCAGCCCGCGCACCTGGGCCCAGCCCTTGAGCCGCCGGTCGCGGTAGGTGAGCGTGTTGTTGAGGAAGAAGTTCGAGGTCATGGCGACGAAGGTGGCCAGGGTCTGGGACAGGGCGAAATCCAGGCCGGCGACCCGGTGCGCCAGCCACAGCACCAGGAAGTGCACCACCACCCCGCTGCCGCCCACCAGGCCGAACATCAGGAAGCGCACCGGCACCACGTGGCCGATCAGCTTGTCCATGATCAGCAGCAGGTATTCCAGCGTCACCATGGCGTCGAGCTTGCTTTCGCCGTGCTGGCGGGTGCGGAACTCGTAGGCCACCTCCTTGAACGCCAGGGGCTCGGGGGCCGAGGCGAAGATGTCCAGCAGGATCTTGTAGCCCTGCTCCGACAGGCGCCGCACGCAGCGCTCGAAGCTGGCGCGCCGGACCATGAAGAAGCCGCTCATGGGGTCGCTCAGGTCGACCTTGACCACGGCCCGGCTGAGCATCCCGGCGACCCGCGAGATCAGCACCCGCTTGCGGTCCCACTCGCCGACGCCGCCGCCGGCGGTGTAGCGGCTGCCGACCACGATGTCGGTGTCCGCCTGCTTCAGGGCGTCCAGCATGGCGGGCAGCTTGCCCTCGTCGTGCTGCAGGTCGGCGTCGATGACCGCCACGTAGGGGGCCGAGGTGCTGAGGATGCCCTCGACCACCGCCGACGACAGGCCGCGGCGGCCGATGCGGTGGATGTAGCGCACGCGCGGGTCGCGCCGCGCCACGGCGTGCAGGCGGTCGCGGGTGCCGTCGGTGGAATCGTCGTCCACGTACACGGCCTCCCAGGCGATGCCGTCCAGCACCCGCTCCAGGCGCTCGACCATGGGCTCGATGTTGTCGGCCTCGTTGAAGCTGGGAATGACCACCGCCAGCTCGGGCAGGGCCACGCTCCCCGCCACGGGTCCTAGCGCCCGTCGCGGCGGTTGAGGAAGGCCAGGCGTTCCAGCAGGTGCACGTCCTGCTCGTTCTTCAGCAGGGCGCCGTACAGCGGCGGGATCAGGTCCTTCTTGTCGGTCATCTTCAGGGCCTCGGGCGGGATGTCCTCGACCATCAGCAGCTTGATCCAGTCCAGCAGCTCGGACGTGGTCGGCTTCTTCTTCAGGCCCGGCGCCTCGCGCAGGTCGTAGAACACGTTCAGGGCCTCGGCCACCAGGCGCTTCTGGATGCCCGGATAGTGCACGTCCACGATCTCGGTCATGGTGTCGCGGTCAGGGAACTTGATGTAGTGGAAGAAGCAGCGGCGCAGGAAGGCGTCGGGCAGCTCCTTCTCGTTGTTCGACGTGATGATGACGATGGGCCGGCTTCGGGCGGCGATGGTCTGGCGCGTCTCGTAGACGTGGAACTGCATGCGGTCCAGTTCCAGCAGCAGGTCGTTGGGGAACTCGATGTCCGCCTTGTCGATCTCGTCGATCAGCAGCACCGCCCGGTCCTCGGCCTCGAACGCCTCCCACAGTTTTCCCTGCACGATGTAGTTGGAGATGTCGTGCACCTTCTCGTCGCCGAGCTGCGAGTCGCGCAGGCGCGACACGGCGTCGTATTCGTACAGTCCCTGCTGCGCCTTGGTGGTGGACTTCACGTGCCACTCGAACAGCGTCTTGTCGAGCGCGCGGGCGATCTCGTGGGCCAGGATGGTCTTGCCCGTGCCCGGCTCGCCCTTGACCAGCAGCGGCCGTTCGAGGGCCACGGCGGCGTTGACCGCCACCGTCAGGTCCTCGGTGGCGACGAAGGAGTCGGTGCCTGTGAATTTCGAAGCCATGCTGGAGTCCATCCTCGCAATTCCGGTCCGCGCAGGGTAGGCGCGCCGGCGCCGGGGATCAAGGGCCGTTCACATGCGAAGCAACGGCGGCGGAAACAGGCGACCCCCGGAATCGCCGAAAGCCCCGCGTCTTTCGGCGGGGCTTTCCTATTTGGCGCTCCGGGCGCCACCCGATGATGATGATCGGGTCAAGTTCGTGTGTTGTGATATGCAGTCTGAACAGTCGGGTGGTGTCAGTGTCGTAGCCTCCTTGATCCGGTTTCCGGTTGCTGGATTATAGCAAAATCACGCCCCCGAGTCGAAGGGCAAGGGCAAGATCATATGCCCATGCCCATCCCCATCCCTCGGCCCCGACCGGATCAAAGGCCGCGCCGCTCGCGCAGCACCAGGCCGGCCGCCAGCATGGCCTCGATCTCGTCCTCGGCGTAGCCGGCCTCGGCCAGGATGTCGCGCCCCTGCTCGCCGAACAGGGGCGGGCGGGTGCGCGCCGCGCCCGGCGTGCGCGACATCTTCACCGGCACGCCGATGCCGGTGTAGCCGTCGACCTCGACCTTCATCTCGCGGTGCAGGGTGTGCGGATGGGTCATGACGTCGGGCAGGGTCAGGGCGGCGCCGGCGGGCACGCCGATCTGCATCAGCCGCGTGGCCAGGGCCTCGGCGTCGTGGTCCACCAGCAGCGCCGTCAGCTCGGCGGTCAGGTCGGCGCGGTTGACCACCCGGTCGGCGTTGCTCAGGAACCGCGGGTCGGTGGCCAGCTCGGGCTTGCCCAGTTCGGCGCACAGGCGGGAGAACTGGCGGTCGTTGCCCACGGCCAGGAATATGGCCCGCCGCTTGGTTGGATACAGGTCGTAGGGCGAGATGTTGGGGTGGGCGTTGCCGGTCGGCGTGGGCGCCTTGCCGGACATCAGGAAGTTCGCCCCCTGGGGGTGCAGCAGGGCGATACCCGTGTCGAACAGCGAGACCTCGAGGAACTGGCCCTGGCCCGACCGTTCGCGCTCGAACAGCGCCATGGCGATGCCGAAGGCGGCGTTCATGCCGGTCCCCAGGTCGACCAGGGGGATGCCCAGGCGCAGGCCGTCGGACCCCGGCTCGCCGTTGACGCTGATCAGCCCGGCCCAGGCCTGTATGGCGGCGTCGTAGCCGGGCATGCCGCCGAACGGGCCGTCGGCGCCGAAGCCCGACACCCGGCAGTGGACCAGGCTGGGGAACATCCGGGACAGCACCGCGTCGTAGCCCAGGTCCCACCGTTCCAGGGTGCCGGTCTTGAAGTTCTCCAGCAGCACGTCGGCGCCGTCCAGCAGGCGCAGCAGCACCTCGCGCCCGTCGGGCCTGGAAAGGTCCAGGGCCAGGGACCGCTTGTTGCGGTTGAGGCCGGCGAAATAGGCGCTGAGCCCGTCCTTGAACGGCGGGCCCCAGTCCCGGGTCTCGTCGCCCTGGGGCGGTTCCACCTTGATCACGTCGGCGCCGTGGTCGGCCAGGATCTGGCCGCACAGGGGCCCGCCCAGGACGCGCGAGAGGTCGATCACTTTGACGCCGGCGAGGGCGCCGGTGGGGGACTGCTGGGTCATGGGGTCGGTTCTTTCGGGACGTTGGGCTGGGGTTGTCACGCGGCGTCGGCGAAGGCGCCGGCGGCGAACCGGGGATAGATCTCGGCGATCTCGCCGCGGATCGAGTTGCGCAGGAGGTCCAGGCGGTCGGGCTCGGGCACGGCCGTGGTCGGCACCGCGTCGGGGACGTCGAAGTCGAAGCCGGTGTTGTCGCGCACCTGCTCGAGCGTCACCCCCGGGTGCAGGCTGGCGAGACGGAAGCGGCCGCGGTCGCGGTCGAAGGCGAACAGGCACAGGGGCGTCACCATGGCCTGCGGCCCGCCGGGGCGGTACACGCCGGGCTCGCTGACCCCCGGGGCGCTGATGAACTCGACCCGGGGCACGAACACGCGGCGGGTGTGCTCCTCGCGGAACAGGATCACCTTGGGCACCACGAAGTACAGGAAGGCCGAGCCGAAGGAGCCGGGCCAGCGCACCTTGTGGCGCGGATATTCGCCGCCGGCGCCCACCAGGTTGATGTTGGCCTGGCCGTCGATCTGCCCGCCGCCCAGGAAGAAGGCGTCGATGCGGCCCTGGGCGGCGCAGTCGAACAGCTCGGTGCCGCCGTTGGTGAAGAAGTTGTTGCGGGTGCTGCCCAGGATGCTGACCCGGGTGGCGCCGCCGGACAGGGCGCGCACCAGCAGGGCGGCGGCGCCGGGGATGGGCGACGACGCGCCCACGGCCACGTGGCCGCAACCCTCCAGCAGGCGCGCGACCACGGCGATGAGCAGTTCCTGGGGCGTGTGGCCGGCGCTCATTCCGCGGCCTCCGCCTTGCCGGTCACATGCTCGGCCATGTAGGCGGCGAAGCCCTCGTCGCTGCGCGCCTGTGCCACATAGGTGCGCAGGTGCTCGCCGTCCAGCCCGTAGTGGCCCCACAACTGCAGGGGCCAGGCGCCCTGGGCGGCCTCGGCCACGGCCGAGACATAGAGCGCCGGGATGGTGCCGGCGGCCGTGCGCGGATCGTCCAGCAGGTTCTCGTCCTGCACCCGCTCGACCGTCACCAGGGTGGCGTGGGCGGCGTGGGCCATGACCAGCAGTTCGCGCCGCACGCCGATCCACACGTTGCCCTCGCGGTCCGCCAGGGGGGCGTGGAACAGGGCCACGTCGGGGCGGATCGCCGGCACCAGGACCACCGGGTCGCTGCCATCGGCGAAGGGATTGTCGATCACCCGCCAGTCGTCGCGGTGGGCCAGGATGTCGGACCCCAGCAGGCCGCGGATGGGCATGAAGGGCGCCCCCTTCTGCCCCGCCTGCAGGGCCGAGTGCAGGGCCGGGCAGGTGGCGTCGCGCATGGCGATGCGGCCCTCGCGCAGGGCCCGCACGAAGCAGGGCGCGCCGCCGAACTCGCCCATGGTGATGGACGCGGCCTCGACCATCGCGACCGCCCCGGCGCCCACCAGCATGTCCGCCTGCAGGCCCGAGGTGGGCATGGCGACCAGGTGCAGGCCGCGCACGCCGCGGCGCAGCAGCGCCCGGGTCGCCGCCATGGCCACCCCCGAGTAGTCGGGCGGCACCACCACCTGGGCGCCGTCCGGCACGCGGGCGGCCAGGTCGTCCAGGTCCGTGATCGTCGAATTGCCCATGGTGCGTCCTCCCCGCCGGTAATTAATTTATAAAGTAACTACCGCGGCCTGTCATGTCTGCTGCGGCCATTATGGCCACGCGGCGCAGCGGATGGAAGCGGTCAGTCGGCCGGGGCCGCGCCCGCCGCCGCGCCTTCCGCCGTTGCCTCCGCCGCCTCCTCGCTCGGTGCCGGCGCCTCCAGACGCACCGGCACGGTGCCGCGCACGTGCAGGTCGCGCTGCGGGAACGGGAAGCCGATGCCGTGGGCGTGGAACAGGTCCCAGACCTGCAACAGGATGCGGCTCTTGACGTTGGCGACGCCGTTCTGCGGGTCCTGGATCCAGGCCCGCAGCTCCAGGTCCACGGCGTTGTCGCCGAAGCCCAGCAGCTGGCACACCGGCGGCGGGTTGGACAGCACCCGGTCCATGCCGGTGGCGGCCTCCACCGCCAGCTCCATGGCCCGCGGCACGTCGGACTCGTAGGCCACGCCGATGGGCATGCGCAGGCGCACCCGGCGGTTGCTGTAGGACCAGTTCTCCACCTTCTGCGAGATCAGCTCCTCGTTGGGGATCAGGTGCTCGATGCCGTCGCGGGTGACCACCGAGACGTAGCGGGCGCTGAGCGTGTTGATCCAGCCGTAGGTGCCGCTGACGGCGATCACGTCGCCGGGCTTGACCGAGCGGTCCAGCAGCAGGATCACGCCGCTGACCAGGTTGGCGAACACCTTTTGCAGGCCGAAGCCGATGCCCAGGCCCAGGGCGCCCGAGAACACGGCGAAGGCGGTCAGGTCGATGCCCACGCTCTCCAGGCCCAGGATCACCGCCACCGTGATCAGCACGATCTTGGCCAGCTTGCCGAACAGCACCTGGGCCGACGGCGACAGGGCCACCGCCTTGCCCAGCCAGCGTTCCACCAGGCGGCTGAGCGCGCTGGCCCCCCACAGCAGGACGGCCAGCATGACCGCGGCCTTGATCAGCCCCAGCACCGAGATGCGCACGTCGCCGGCGTTGACGGCCAGGCCGTCCAGCAGCGCCATGGTCGGGCTCAGTAGGCCGACGATGTTCAGCGCCGCCACGGTCCAGGCCAGCACGGCGATGAACTTGGACAGGCCCGGGTTGCCCACCAGGGAGGTGACCAGGCGGATCACCACCCAGGCGGTCAGCAGGCTGACCACGCCGCGCAGCAGGTGGGTGGGCCAGCCGGCCCGGGCCGCCAGGTAGACCGAAACCCACTGCACGATCAGCCACAGCACCGGGAGGGTCAGGGACTGCAGGTTGGTCAGCAGCTGCGCCAGGTATTTCTCGGAGAAGACGGGGAACCGCTCGGCCCGCTTCATGAGCCGGTTGCAGGCCGGGTCCAGCAGTCGGGCGATGACGAAGGCGATGCCGACGATCAGGGCCTGGGCCAGGTTGGACAGGACCAGGGCGTTGTCGCGCAGCCAGGTGGTGGCGAAGGCCCAGTATTCGAGGACCAGCGATTGCAGCCGTTCAAGCTCGGGAATGCCTTCCAACGGGTCGCCCTTTGCCTGCCCCATGCCCGCCGCCGTCGCGGCCGCGGTTCCGCCCGCAAAGGGTAGGCGCCTTGCGGCCGGGGATCAAGCTGGCGGCGGCGCGGTCAGTAGGACGGCGGGCTGATGATCCACAGGATCACGGCGTCCACGTCGCCGGGGTTGACGCAGCGGTGCCAGCCCGGTTCGCGCAGGGTGAAGCTGTCGCCGGCCTGCAGCAGGAAGCACTTGTTGTCCATCCACAGCTCCAGCGCGCCGCTCAACACCACCCCCGCCTCCTCGCCCTTGCGCTGGCGTTCGCGCTGGCCGGTGGACGAGCCGGGCTCGAAGGTGGTCATGATGACCTCGAAGCTGCCGGTCAGTGTCGGCGACAGCAGCTCTTCCATGATCCCGGTCTCGCCATAGTCCAGGCGGCGGCGGTTGTGGCGCCGGACGATGATGTCGCGCTCCTCCTGGGGCGCCACCACCTGGCCCTGGAAAAACCAGCTGATCTGCACGCCCAGCACGTTGGCGATGCGCTGCAGGCTGGAGATGGAGACGCCGGACAGCTCGCGCTCGATCTGGCTGACATAGCCGCTGGAGCGGCCGATGCCCTCGGCCAGCTCGGCGATGGTCAGGCCGCGGGCCTTGCGCAGATCGCGGATCTGGGCGCCGATGGACGGCGTCTGCTCGGCCGTGCCGCGCCCGTCGGGGGCGGGCTCGCCCGTCCGGGCCGCGTCCGGTGATTGGGACTTCTGCTGGCGCATGGCCTCAACCTGCAATCCCTGTCGTCAAAAATCAAGCCGCGAACCGGCGCGGCCCCGCCTGGCGACCCCGGCGGCGGCCCCGGCGGCGGCCCCGGCGGCGGCCCCGGCGGCAGAACCGCCGCGCCCGGCCGGATCGGCCACGGTGGCCGGATCGGCTTGACCAAATTTCACACCTAACAATGTGTTATTTCTGGTCTTGTTTTTAGTGTAAATGAAATTTTATTGAATATCTTCATTTTTGCGATAAAATTTTTCGCTATCATGAATTTTTCGCCGGACGGGACCGCCGCCCGGCCACAAACCGGGAGATTTTGCGTCATGAAACGAGGACCTTCCCTGCGGGCCGCCACCGGCGCCGTCCTGGCCGGCCTGGTCGCCGCCGCCGTGGTCGCCGCCCCCGCCACCGCCCAGCCCAAGCGCGGCGGCACGCTGACCACCATCACCACGGGCTTCCGCACCCTGAACCCGGGGGTCCAGTCGGGCGCCGCCACGGGTGTTCCGGGGTCGCAGATCTTCGCCGGCCTGGTGCAGGTCGGCGACGGCTACAAGCCGCAGCCCTACCTGGCCGAAAGCTGGTCGGTGTCGGACGACGGCCTGACCTTCACCTTCAAGCTGCGCACCGACGCCACCTTCCACGACGGCAAGCCGGTGACGGCCGAGGACGTGGCCTTCTCCTTCGACGTGGTCAAGAACAACCACCCCTTCGGCCGCCTGATGTTCGGCAACCTGGACCAGGTGACCACCCCCGACGCCCACACCGTGGTGGTCAAGCTGTCGAAGCCGACCCCGTCGTTCATGCAGTCCCTGCAGCCGCTGCTGATGCCGATCATGCCCAAGCACGTCTACGGCGACGGCCAGGACGTGAAGAAGCACCCGCGCAACAACGAGAACGTGGTCGGCTCGGGCCCGTTCAAGGTGGTCGAGAACAAGAAGGGCGAGCACCTGATCCTGGAACGGTATGACGGCTTCTTCCGCAAGGGCCGGCCGTACCTGGACCGCATCGTGGTCCGCACCATGAAGGAGGCCGGCACCCGGTTCCTGGCCTTCGACACCGGCGAGGCCGACTACTACGCCTTCACCGGCTACACCCCGCGCGAGGTCAAGCGCCTGCAGGAGCGCAAGGACGTCACGGTCACCGACGCCGGCTACGGCGCCATCGGCCACGTCAACTACCTGGAGCTGAACCTGCGGCGCAAGCCGTTCGACGACGTCCGGGTGCGCGAGGCCATCGCCCACGCCATCGACCACGACTTCATCGTCGACACCCTGTTCCAGGGCGTGTCGCGGGTGTCCCTGGGGCCGATCCATTCCGGCGGCGCCTTCTACGTGGACGGCCTGCCCAAGTACAATGGCGGCATCGAGAAGGCCAAGGCCCTGCTGGACGAGGCCGGCCTCAAGCCCGGCCCCGACGGGGTGCGCTTCAAGATGACCCTGGAAATCCCCAACTGGGGCGGCGCCTACCTGGGGGTCATGGCGTCGTACCTGCGGCCGCAGCTCAAGAAGGTCGGCATCGACGTGGTCGGCCGCAAGTCGCCGGACTTCGGCACCTGGGTCAAGCGGGTGTCCAGCTGGGACTACGACGCCACCATGAACGCCGCCTGGAACTACCCCGATCCGCTGATCGGCGTGCACCGGCTGTACAGCTGCGACAACATCCGCAACATCATCTGGACCAACACCGAGGGCTACTGCAACAAGGAGGTCGACGCCATCATGGCCAAGGCCGGCAGCAGCCTGGACCAGGCCGAGCGGGCCAAGCTGTACGGCGAGTTCCAGCGCATCCTGGCCAAGGACCTGCCGTTCGTCTACCTGACCGAGGAGAAGTTCACCACGGTGTTCCACAACTACGTCAAGGGCGTGCCCCTGGGCCCCTGGGGCGCCCTGTCGCCCTGGGACGAGGTCTACCTGGACAAGTAGGGCCCACCGGCCCTTCCCCCGGCGGGCGCCCCCGCGGCGCCCGCCCGCCGACCACGACACCCTCGACCCCGCCCGCCGCGGGGCCCTATCCTCATCCAGGCGCCGGGCCCCGTCCGGCCGGGAGCAGACCATGGACCTGACCGTCTATACCGCGCGCAAGATCCACACCATGAACCCGTCGCAGCCCGACGCCACGGCGGTGGCCGTGGCCGACGGCCTGATCGTCGAGGTCGGGACCCTCGACACCATGGCGCCCTGGCTGGAGGCCCACCCCCACGTCATCGACGACCGCTTCGCCGGCCAGGTGCTGATGCCCGGGTTCATCGACCCGCACCTGCACCCGTCCATGGCCGCCATCCTGCTGCCCATGCACTTCATCACCGCCATGGAGTGGCGCCTGCCCTGGCGCACCAGCGCCCCGGTGCACGGCCACAACGCCTTCCTGGCCCGCCTGTCGGACATCGAAGCGAACCTCAAGACCCCCGACGAGCCCCTGTTCTCGTGGGGCTACCACGAGATCTGGCACGGCCCCATGGGCCGCGAGGTGCTGGACGGGATTTCCGAGACCCGGCCCATCATCGTCTGGCAGCGGTCGTTCCACGAGATCTTCGTCAACGGCGCCGCCCTGGCCTGGATGGGGCTGCAGGAATCGGACGTGGCCGACCATCCCCAGGTCAACTTCGCCGCCGGCCGGTTCTACGAGACCGGCCTGTCCGTGGCCCTGGCCCGGTTCCGCCCCTACCTGCTGGAGCCCGAGCGGTTCCGCGCCGGGCTGGAACGGGTGCGCCAGGTGACCCACTTCGGCGGCCACACCACCATCGGCGACATGGCCGTGGGCCTGTTCGACCTGGAGATGGAGTGGCAGGCCCTGACCGCCGTGCTGGAGAACGACGACACGCCGTTCCGCGTGCACATGACCCCGCGCGGGGTCGAGCGCGGCCTGACCCTGGACCAGTCGCGGATCAACCCCGACACCTTCGGCGACCTGGCCAAGCGCAACACCCACCGCCTGTTCTTTTCCGACCACGTCAAGCTGTTCACCGACGGCGGCTACTTCGCGCAGCTGATGCAGGTCGGCGCGCCGGGCTTCATCGACGGCCACGCCGGCGAGTGGCTGATGGCGCCCGAGCACTTCGAGGAGGCGGCCCGCGCCTACTGGATGGCGGGGCTCAAGATCCACGTCCACTGCACCGGCGACCTGGGGCTGGAGCTGGCGCTGGACGTGCTGGAGAAGCTGCAATGGGAGCGGCCGCGCTTCAACCACGGCTTCACCATCGAGCACTTCGGCCTGTCCACCCCCGAGCAGTGCCGGCGCATCGCCGACCTGGGGGCCATGGTCTCGGCCAACGTCTATTACCTGTACGAGCTGGGCGACGCCTATTGGCGCCACAGCATCGGCTACGAGCGGGCGTCGCAGATGTCGCGCCTGGGCACCCTGGTGCGCGAGGGCGTGCGCACGGCCCTGCACACGGACTTCACCATGGCCCCGGCCCTGCCGCTGAACAGCGCCTGGGTGGCCGCCAACCGCATCAACGACAAGGGCGACGTGATGGCGCCGCTGGAGCGCCTGGACCTGCACCAAGCCCTGCGCGCCATCACCATCGACGCCGCCTACATGCTGGGCCTGGAGGACCAGGTGGGCAGCATCCGCGCCGGCAAGAAGGCCGACTTCACGGTGCTGGAGGCCGACCCCTACGAAACCCCGGTCGAGGCCCTGAAGGACATCCCCATCTGGGGCACGGTGTTCGAGGGCCGGCCCTTCCCCATCGCGGGCTAGCCGTGACGGCGCCGGACCGCATCCCCGTCACCGTCATCGGCGGCTACCTGGGGGCCGGCAAGACCACCCTGCTGAACCGCCTGCTGGCCGGCGACCACGGCATCCGCTTCGCCGTGCTGGTCAACGACTTCGGCGCCGTCAACATCGACGCCGCCCTGATCCAGGGCCGCGACGGCGACACCATCGCCCTGACCAACGGCTGCGCCTGCTGCGCCATGGCCGACGACCTGGGACAGGCGATGACCACGGTCGCGGCCTGGGACCCGCCGCCGGACCATGTGGTGATCGAGGCCAGCGGCGTCGCCGACCCGGCCAAGATCGCCATGTACGGCATGGGCTGGCCCGGCTTCACCCTGGACTCGGTGCTGGTGGTGGCCGACGCCGAGACCATCCGGGCACGGGCCGGCGACAAGTTCGTGGGCGGCCTGGTGCTGCGCCAGATGGCGGCGGCGGACATGGTGATCCTGAACAAGACCGACCTGGTGGCGGCGGCGGACCTGCCGCCCCTGCGCGCCTGGATCGCCGACCGGGTGCCCGGGGCCCGCATCGTCGAGGCAGCCCACGGCGACCTGCCCCTGTGGCGGCTGCTGTCCCGGCGCGGCCCCGCCGCCAACCCGGCCCCGTCCGGTGCCGCGGACCACGGCGACGCCTTTGCCACCGCCACCTTCCGCGACCCGCGCCCGCTGGAAGGCGGCCGCCTGCGCGCCCTGCTGGACCGGCCGCCGCCGGGCCTGGCGCGGGCCAAGGGGTTCGTCCTGCTGGCCGGCGACACGGACCGGCGCCACCTGCTGCAACTGGTCGGCCGGCGCTGGACCCTGGCGCCCGACGGCCCCTGGCCGGCGGGGCCGCGGCAAACGGAACTGGTGATGATCGGCCCGCGCCCGGACCTGGACCCGGCCGCCGCCGAAGCCTGGCTGGCCGGCGCCCTGCCGGTGCCGGCCTGACGCCGCACTCCGAAATATCGGTATTTGCCGTCATGGCCGGCTTGCCCCGGCCATCCACGCCGGCGACGCGGGCAAAAGAAAAAGCGCCGTTCTGGCGCTTCTTTTTTCCGGGGTCTGGGGCCTTTCCGGGGAGGCGATCTTTCCGTGATCCCCTCCCCGGTGGAGGCGTCATGACCCGAGGGCTTGACGAACTGGGTCGCGGCGGGGGCGCCGCGGGAAACCGGGTGTTAGTTGTTGACGGCCTGGTCGAGCTCGCCGCCCACCGAAGTGAACATCGTCTCGAGGGAGCCGCCCATGCCCTTCAGGGCGCCGATGGCGGCGACGGAAACCAGGGCGGCGATCAGGCCGTATTCGATGGCGGTGGCGCCGGAGTCGTCGGAGAAGAACTTGGTCAGGGTCTCGAGTTTCATAACATCCTCCATGATGTGTGTGGCGGCGTTCGTGCCGTGAGAACAAATATGGAGGCCCGGCATTTCGACCCAATTTCCTGAAAGTTTCAGAACCGTTCCGAAGCGATTTTTTTCGGTTTGAACGAAAAAAAAATATTTTGCCGGGGGGCTTCGCGGGTGGCCCCCCCTACTCCGCCGGCTCGCGCGCCGCCAGGGGGGCCAGGGCCTTCCAGCGGCCGACCAGGGCCACCCGCTGGGGCGACGGGTTCTCGGGGATCAGCAGCGACAGCGCCAGCGAGGCCGCGGCCATGGCGGCGCCGACCAGGAACACGGCCGACGGCGACACCAGCCACAGGAAGCCGAAGGCGGCCGGGATGACCACGGCGGCGATGTGGTTGATGGAGAAGGCGACCCCGGCCTGGGACGCCATGTCGGCGGGATCGGCGATCTTCTGGAAGTAGGTCTTGATGGCGATGGCCATGGCGAAGAAGAAGTGGTCGGCGATATAGAGGCCGACGGCGATCCACGGCGTCTCGACGAAGGCGTAGGCCACGAACACGCCGACCAGGCCCAGGTACTCCAGGCTCAGGGCCTTGCGCTCGCCCCACTTGCCGATCAGGCGGCCCAGGGCCGGCGCCGCCACCATGTTGATGACGTGGTTGACCAGGTACATGAGCGTGATCTCGGACACGCTGAAACCGAACTTCTCGACCATCAGGAAGCCGGCGAAGACGACGAAGATCTGCCGCCGCGCGCCACGCATGAAGGTCAGCGCGTAATAGAGCCAGTACCGCTTGCGCAGGAACAGCTTGCGCTTCTGCTCCACCGCCTCGGGGAAGTGGGGGAACAGGGTCCAGGCCGCCAGGGCGCCGATCACGGTGGCGCCGCCGCCGATGACGTAGACCCAGACCATGTCCAGGCCGCCCATCTCGATGGCCAGGTAGATGAAGGCGAAGGCGCCCAGGGAGGCCAACGAGCCGGCGGCGATGATCTTGCCCAGGGTGTGGGCGGCCTTGTCCTTGTCCAGCCATTGCAGGGCCAGGGACTGGGCCACCGCCTCGTAGTAGTGGAAGCCGACGGACATGACCATGGTGGTGACGCACAGGCCGACGAAGTTGGGGAAGAACCCGGTGGCCGCCGTGCCCAGGCCCAGCAGCACCAGGGCCGCCAGGGCAATGGTCTGTTCGCGCATGAGGAACAGCAGGAACACCACGGCGAAGGACAGGAACCCGGGGATCTCGCGGAAGGACTGCAGGAAGCCGATCTCGACCCCCGTGAACTTGGCCCGCTCGACGGCGAAGTTGTTGATCATGTCCATCCAGGTGCTGAAGGCCACCGACATGGCCACGGCCATGATGACCAGCAGCACCTCGGGCCGGCGCCAGCCGGTGGCGGCGGTGGAATTCCTGTCGGCGGCGGACTTGTCGAACATGTCTCGGATCCCCGTCCCGGCCCGCACCGTTGCGAGCCGTTCGCATAATCGCCAATTTACCGCGCCGGAAATTTGGCATATACAGGCTAGGATGACAAAGAATACCGCAAAATGGACAGAACTGGTCCGCGACCTTCCCCTGCGCGATACCCTGGGCGAGCGCGACCGCATTCCCCGTCCCCTGGTGGTCAAGGCCCTGGACCACCGCCAGGGCGAGGCCACCGACCGCCACCACCACCGGCGGGCGCAGCTGGTCTACGCCGTCGACGGGGTGATCGCCGTGGACACGGACCGGGGCCTGTGGGTGGTGCCGCCCCAGCGCGCCGTGTGGGTGCCGCCGGAAACCCCGCACCAGGTGCGCGCGGTCAGCGCCAAGGCGGTGATGCACAACCTGTACCTGGAGCCCGCCGCCGCCACCGGCCTGCCGGGGCAGTGCTGCGTGGTCACCGTGTCGCCGCTGCTGCGCGAGCTGATCCGCGCCGCCGCGCGGCTGCCGGCGCATTACGACGAGGACGGCCCCGACGGCCGCCTGATGGCGGTGATCCTGGACCAGATCCGCACCCTGCCGGTGGCGCCCCTGCACCTGCCGCTGGTGACCGACCCGCGCCTGCGCCCCATCGCCGACGCCCTGGCCGCCGATCCGGCCGACGGCCGCACCCTGGCCGACTGGTCGCGCCGGGTGGGGGCCAGCGCACGCACGCTGGCGCGCCTGTTCGTGCGCGACACGGGCATGACCTTCGGCCAGTGGCGGCAGCAGGCCCGGCTGCTGGCGGCCCTGACCCTGCTGGCCGACGGCGCGCCGGTGACCACCGTGGCGCTGGACCTGGGCTACGACAGCCAGAGCGCCTTCATCGCCATGTTCCGCAAGGCCCTGGGGGTGACGCCGGGGCGCTACTTCCACGACCAGGCGGCCTGACCCGGCCGGACGTCACGGGCGGAAGCCGATCACCGAGACGTCGTCCAGGCGCCCGGCGGCGCCCTGGTGCTCGGCCAGGGCGTCGAGCAGGCGGCGGCCCCGCTCGGCCATGGGCTGGTCGGCGGCCTCGGTCAGGATGGCCTTGAACTTCTTCTTGCCGAAGCCACGCAGCTTGGGCCCGCCCACCTGGTCGATCAGGCCGTCCGACGTCATGTAGAAGGACTGGCCCGGGACCAGGTCCAGGTCCTGGGCCGAGAAGGTCTGGTCCATGGGCACCTCGCGATAGCCGATGCCCTTGCGGTCGCCCTTGACCTCCTCGATCTCGCCGCCGTCGGGGCCGGCCACGAACAGCGAGAAGCGGGCGCCGGCGAAGCGCAGGGTCCCCGCCGCCGGACGCACCAGGCAGATCCCCAGTTCCAGCCCGTCGTCGGACAGGCCCGCCGCGCCGTCCTGGCCCAGGGCGGTCTTGATCTGGCGGTTCAGGGTCGCCAGCAGCTCGGCCGGATCGGCGGTCTCGCCCAGGGCCCGGCCCAGGGCGGTCATGGCGATGGTGGTCATCAGGGCCCCGGGCACGCCATGGCCGGTGCAGTCGGCCAGCAGCACCACGTAGCCATCGGGGCCGCCGGGGCCGCCGGGGCCGCCGGGGCCGTCGGGGCCGTCCTCGCCCACCGCCGCCACCCAGTAGAAGTCGCCGCCCACCTGGTCGCGCGGCTCCCAGATGATGAAGGCGTCGTCGGCCAGGGCGGCCAGGGCGTCGGCCGCCGGCAGCAATGATCGCTGGATGCGCGAGGCGTACTCCACGCTCTCGCGGATCTGCTCGTGGGCGATGCGGATGGCCTCGCGGGCCTCGTACTGCTCGGTGACGTCGTAGATGGTGCCGTCGATGCCCTGCACGGCGCCCTCGGCGTCGAACTCGCCCTGGCCCTTCTCGTGGACCCAGCGCCGCTCGCCGGCGGCGGTGACGATGGGGTATTCCATGACGTAGGGGGCGCGGGCGTCCAGGGCGTCGCGCATGCCGGCCAGCACGGTGTCGCGGTGCTCGGGGTCGATCACGGTGGCGTAGCCGCGCGCGTCCTCGCCGGTGAAGTCGCTGTCCGGGTAGCCGGTGATCTCGGCCACCGGGCGGCTGATGAAGCGCATGGCCCGCTCGCCGCCCGGGTCGCCGCGATAGACGATGCCGGGGATGTTCTCGACCAGGGTCCGGTACTGGGCCAGGCCGCGCCGCGCCGCCTCCTCCCACTGGCGCCGCCGCTCCTCGCGCCGGAACCCGCCGTAGCCCACCAGCACGAACACCAGCACCGTGGCCGCGGCGGCATAGGCCGGGTCCAGCAGCAGGTGGTGCGCCGAGAAGGCGTACCAGGCACCGCCGGCCAGGGCCGCCAGCGCCGCCAGCAGCACCCCCAGGGCGAGCCGCGCGCCGACCATGGGCACCACCACGATGGCCAGCACGCCCAGCACGGCGAGGACCGACAGCTCGATGGCGGCGGCGAAGGGCGGCCGGCCCACGTGGGTGCCGTCCAGGATGGTTTCGATCAGCTGGGCGTGGACGTCGACCCCGGGCACCGAGGCGTTCAGGGGCGTGGTCTTCAGGTCCAGGATGGCCGCCGCCGAGGCGCCGATCAGGACCAGGCGGCCGCGGAAGAAGTCGGCCGGCACCCGCCCTTCCAGCAGGTCGATGACCGAGACATAGCGCGACCGGTCCAGCGGCGCGAAGTCGACCCAGATGCGGCCCAGGGTGTCGGTGGGCACCAGTTGCCGGCCGAACGCCACGCCCTGCAGGCCGCGGCCCTCGTCCACCACCACCAGCATGCCCTTGCGGCCCAGGGCCAGGCGGATCATCTCGAGCGCCAGGGTCGGGTGCAGAGTGTCGCCGGCGCGGATCACCGCCGGCACCCGGCGCACCAGGCCGTCCACCTCGGGGTAGATGGTCAGCATGCCCAGGCCGGTGGCGGCTTCGGCCAGGACCGGCAGGTTGCGCACCAGGTTGTCGAACCGGGGCAGGAACGGCGCGGCGTCGCCGGTGGTGGCGATCAGGGCCTTGGCCGGGGACTCGCCGTTGGCGCGGGCGGCGCCGTAGCGCACCACCTGGCCCAGCACCACGGGCTGGCCGCGGATGGCGTCGGCCAGGGCCGCGTCGTGGTCGCCCAGGGCGGCCAGGCGGGCCCGGGTGGCGTCGTCCAGGTTGTCCAGGCGCCGCGCCAGCAGGGCCGGCGAGGTGCGGTCGGCCTCCGAAAACACCACGTCGAACCCGACCACCGCCGCGCCCATGGCCACCAGGCGCTCGACCACGGCGGCGAACACGTTGCGCGGCCAGGGCCATTGGCCCAGGGCCTCGATGCTGCGCTCGTCGATGTCGACGATCACCGCCCGGTGCTCGGCGGCCTGGCGCGGCGCCGCCGCCTGCAGGGCGTCGAACACCTTCAGGCGCAGGGTCTGCACCGCCGCCGGGTCCACGGCGCGCAGGGCCAGCAGGGCCGCCAGGACGGCCAGGGCGGTCCAGCGGATGCCGTCCCGCCACCAGGGTGCCGCCGCGGCGGCGCCTTGCGAATCCCCCTCCATGCCCTTCCACCACAGCGGTTGACGCGAAGCCCGGGTTTTCCTACCGGGGCGCAAGGCTGTTGCCCCGCTGCACCCGATTCACTACCGTACACCAAGAACACCTGCGCGCAACAACCGGGAGGCCACCGCCGTGCCCCACCCTGCCCCCTTCCGCCGCCCCGCCGCGGTCCTGGCCCTGGCCGCCGGCCTGGCCGTGACCCAGGTTCCCTGGTCCTCGCCGGCCGCCGCCTCGGACGGCACCGTGAAAAGCGTTTCGGGCACCGCCCACATCCTGCGCGGCGCCGAGCGGATCCCGGCCCAGGCCGGCATGCCGGTCCAGGCCAGCGACCTGATCGAGACCGGCGCCGACGGCAAGCTGGGCATTACCTTCAAGGACAACACGCGCATGTCCTTCGGCCCCAACAGCCGCTTCGCCCTGGAGGAATACGCCTTCGACCCCAAGGAGCAGAACCTGTCCCTGACCGGCAAGATCGCCTACGGCACCATGTCCTTCGTGTCGGGGCAGATCGGCAAGCTGGCGCCGGACAAGGTCAAGCTGGACACCCCCATGGGGTCCATCGGCCTGCGCGGCACCAAGATCCTCGTCAAAGTGCCGAAGGGGTCCTGAGCCATGACCGCCATCAAGACCTTGCGCACCCTGGCCGTGGTGCTGGCCGTCGCCACCCTGGGCGCCTGCGCCCAGAAGGGAGTCATCGTGCTGATGCCCGACGACGACGGCACCGTGGGCCGGGCCGTGGTCACCAACCAGGGCGGCAGCGTGGTCCTGGACCAGGCCCGCGAGGCCACCGAGCTGACCACCGCCTCGGCGGCGCCCCAGGCGCCCAAGGTGCTGGACGAGGGCTCCGTGGACAAGGATTTCAAGGACGCCCTGGCGGCCCTGCCAGTCAAGCCGTACTCGTTCGTGCTGCACTTCAAGTCCGGCACCACCGCGCTGACCGACGAGTCGCGCAAGCGCCTGCCCGAGATCCTGGCCACGGTGGAGCGCTGGGTGCTGCCCGACGTGGCCGTGGTCGGCCATTCCGACCGCTCGGGGTCCAGCAAGTGGAACTACACCCTGTCCCTGCGCCGGGCGCAGCGGGTGCGCGACCTGATCGTCGAAATCGGCGTGCCGCCGGACTTCATCGAGGTCACCTCCCACGGCGAGAACAACCCCGTGGTGCCGACGGCCGACGGTGTCGCCGAGCCGCGCAACCGCCGCGTCGAGGTGACGGTGCGGTGAGCGTGCCGGCGCCATGAGCGACGGCGCCCCCGCAACCGGAGCCGCGGCTCCCCTGCCCGAGATCGACGCCGCCACGGCGCGGGCCTGGATGGACGCGCGCGAGGCGGTGCTGCTGGACGTGCGCGAGGCCAACGAGTTCGAGTACGAGAACGTGCCCGGCTCGGTGCTGCTGCCGCTGTCGTTCCTGGACCCCGACGTGTTCCCGCCCATCACCGACCGCAAGGTGATCGTGCTGTGCGCCATCGGCAAGCGGGCGGCGGCGGCGCAGAAGCAGCTGGCCGACAGCGGCCTGCCCAACATCTACAACCTGACCGGCGGCCTGGACGCCTGGAAGAAGGCGGGGTTCGAGACCCAGGGCGGCAAGTACGAGGCCCTGGACTACTCCATCTGACCCGGCAACGGGAAATTCAGTGCTGGCGCGCCTGCACGATCAGGGCCTCGATGCGCGGCTCGCCCAGGGCGCGCATGGCCTCCAGGCGGTGGAACCCGGTCACCAGCACGTAGCGGCCCTGGCCCTTGCGCACCTGGATCGGCGTCTTCTGGCCGACCTCGATGATGCTCTCGGCGATCTCCTGCACCTTGGCCTCGTCCAGGGTGCCGCGCCACTTGGCGGGGACGTAGATCTGGTCGATCTCGATCATCACGGACTTGAGCATGGGCCGAATTCCCGGAACAGGATGGCAGGAATATGAAGCTAGGCCATCCGGCCACTTTTGTCAGCCGTGGCAGTGTCGGGGTTGATCGGGCCGGACGGGTGCGGGATCATCGCGCCATGGACGCGCGCAAACGCCTGCTGGTGGTCGCCCACGCCCCGTCGCCCAACACGGCGCGCCTGCGCGACGCGGTGCTGGCCGGGGCCCGCCATCCCGAGGTGGAGGGGGTGGAGGTGGTGGCCAGGGCGCCGCTGGAGGCCGGCCCCGACGACGTGCTGGCGGCCCGGGCCGTGATCCTGGGCACCACCGAGAACCTGGGCTACATGAGCGGCGCCCTGAAGGACTTCTTCGACCGCTGCTACTACCCCTGCCTGGAACGGACCCAGGGCCTGCCCTACGCCCTTTACATCCGCGCCGGCCACGACGGCACCGGCACCCGCCGCGCCGTCGAAACCATCGTCACCGGCCTGCGCTGGCGCGCCGTGCACCCGCCGCTGACCTGCCGCGGCGCCTGGGACGACGCCTTCCCGGCCCAGTGCCAGGAGCTGGGTCTGTTCATGGCCGCCGGCCTGGACGCCGGCGTGTTCTGACGCCGGCTATTCCTCGGCGGCCGGGTCGGCGGCCGGGTCGGCGGCGGCCTGGGCCTGGGCGCGCATGGCGTTCATCTTGAACAGCAGGTCGCTCTCGACACAGGTGATGTGGTCCAGCTTCCAGCGGCCCGAGCCGATGCGGTCGTCGAAGTAGCCGCCCACGCTCATGCGCAGGCGGTGATTGTTCGCGGCCAAGTATTCCTGGCACGTGCCCAGGTCCGCGAACATGACCGAAGTATTGTTGATGTGATCCGGCGCGCTGGTCGCCAGGTTGGTGAACAAAACCAGGATAAAGTACTTCATGGTTTACCGCCGCTCGATTGCGAACAGGACGTTCGATGACCTCCCAGGACGGCTTTGTATGTGATAATGATTAGCATATCCCTGCCCCCCTGTCACCGCCCCCTGCGGGCCCTCACGCAACCGTGAACAAAACCGAAACATTCTTCCGCTATAATGGCCTTTCCTTCAACCCTGCCGAGGACACGGGAGACGACCATGACCGCGCACGGAACGTTTTGGTGGAACGAACTGATGACCCGCAACACCGAGGCCGCCAAGGCCTTCTACACCGCCATCCTGGGCTGGAGCCACGAGACCATGGACGTGGGCGCCGGGCCCTACGTGGTGTGGAAGGCCGGCGACGAGGTGGTGGCCGGCATGCTCGACATCAACGACGAACGGTTCGACGGCGCGCCCGACAATTGGATGTCCTACATCGCCGTCGACGACGTGGACGCCGTCGTGGCCCAGGTGGCCGGGGCCGGCGGCACGGTGCTGCAGCCGCCCTTCGACATCCCCACCGTGGGCCGCATCGCCATGGTCGCCGACGCCTCGGGCGCGGTCGTCGGCCTGGCCACCCCGGCGCCGGAAACGCGGGGGTGACGGCGGCGCCGGGCGGCAACGACCTGCCCAACGGAATGACGGGCCTCAGGGCCGGGGGCCGCCGGCCGAACTCACCGACGTCGCCAGCGGGCTCAAGGCCCACACCGCACCACCCTTGCCGGAATTCCTTACACGGATTAACACCCTGAAAACGCTTGTCATTGTCGAACAAACCGCCCTATACGGCGGCAACCACCGCTGCCAAGACAGTCAAATTCACGAAAGTCTGTCAGAAAAATTTACAGTCATCACGCTTTCCGTCGGCTGCCTGCTGCCGTCCGACTGTTGCCAACCCGTTGTATATTTTAAAGATCTACGCGCAGCATCCCGGCCTGGCACAACCTTTGCTTCAACCCGCGAAATGCGTGGCGCCGGGCCGGTTGAGCCCGAACCGCCTCCGACAGGGAACATCAACCATCAAATCGAAGCGAGATTTGGCAACCGAACAAGGAATCACAATGCTGACCCGCATCCTGAAAACCCTGGTGCTGGCCGCCTCGCTGAACCTGACGGGTGCCGCCCATGCCATGCTGATACAGGTCGACTACGAAGGGGTGGTGACGTCTTCTTCGGTCGTCACGGCAAGCGGTGCGATCAACTCGGGGGACTCGGTCAGTGGTCAGGTCGTGTATGACAGTGACGTTCCGCCATACATGGGCAGCCATAGATTTTTCTCGATCATATCTGCAAGCCTCACCACGGGCTTGAACATCTGGGAATCAGTCCCCCCTCCTGCGGGCAACGTGCTGCGCCTCGACTACTTGCCTGCGCCGACCGACAAGACATATGTCCAATTGGATGCGGATGTCACAGGGCCGGCGACGACAGGAGGCCAGCTTCCCGACGGCTTCTATGTCGTGTTCGGGGAGGCCGGCAAAACCAACATCCCGGACACGCTCGTGCAGCCAGACCTGGCCGCGTTGCAGAACCTCCTTGCCAATCGGTTGCCGGGCGCGTACGGCGTGATGGATTTCACAACGAAAGTAAATCCGCAGTTCACGTTCGACATCACCTCGATTTCCGCCAGTGAATTCCGGAACCCGGTACCCGCGCCCTCGACGGGCCTGTTGCTGGCAACCGGCGTGCTCGGGCTGCTCTATCGGCGCCGCGCCCGGAAGGGTGCCAGGTAGGGGCCGGAATTTGCCTTCGGCCACGGCGCCGGAAGCGCGGGGGTGACGGCGACGCCGGCGCCCACCCTGCGGCCGGCCCGGGAATCGGACGTGGCGGCCATCGCCGCGGTGCTGGACCGCACCTTCCCCGTCGCCTATGCCGGCGTCCTGCCGCCGGCGGCCCTGGCCGCCTGCCGGGCGGCGGACCGCCTGCGCCGCCTCGCCGCCACCGGCTGGCCGCACATGTGGGTGGCCGAATCGGGCGCCGCCGTGGTCGGATTCGTGCAGGTGCTGGACGCTCGCATCGCCAACCTGTGGGTGGCTCCCGCGGCCCAGGGGACCGGGGTCGGCCGCCGCCTGCTGGACCTGGCCGAGACCGCGATCCGACGCGCCGGCCACGGCCAGGCGCGGCTGGAGGTGTTCGACGGCAACGACCGCGCCCTTGAATTCTACCGCTCCCGCGGCTGGTCGGCGGTGGGCCGCGGCACCTTCGACCTGGAAGGCCACCCCATCCCCGAGACGGTCATGGTCAAGGACCTGGGCGCGGACTGAGGGCGCCGGCGCGCTTCGCACTGGCGGAGCGCCGACCTATGGGCTATGAGTCCGGCACCGCCGATTCCCACCCCGTCCGGTGAAGGTCCCGCCGCCCATGACCGACCGCATCCTGATCATCGATTTCGGCTCCCAGGTGACCCAGCTCATCGCCCGGCGCGTGCGCGAGAGCGGGGTGTATTCCGAGATCCACCCCTTCAACCAGGTCACCGCGGAAACCCTGCGCGCCTACGACCCCAAGGGGGTGATCCTGTCGGGCGGGCCGGCCTCGGTGGTGGACATGGGCACGCCGCGGGCGCCCGACGCCCTGTTCGACATGGAGATCCCGGTGCTGGGCATCTGCTATGGCCAGATGACCCTGGTCGAGCAGTTGGGCGGCCAGGTGGAAAGCTCGGACCACCGGGAATTCGGCCGCGCCTACGTCGACGTGCTGGAGGACTGCGACCTGTTCCACGGCGTCTGGGAGGCGGGCGGGCGCGAACAGGTGTGGATGAGCCACGGCGACCGGGTGATCGGCCTGCCCGACGGCTTCCGCCGGGTCGGCCAGTCCGAGGGCGCGCCCTTCGCCGTCATCGCCGACGACGCGCGCCACTACTACGGCCTGATGTTCCACCCCGAGGTGGTACACACCCCGCACGGCGCCCGGCTGCTGCGCAACTTCACGCACCGGGTCTGCGGCTGCGGCGGCGACTGGACCATGGCCGCCTTCCGCGAGACCGAGATCGCCAAGGTGCGCGGCCAGGTGGGCGACGGGCGGGTCATCTGCGGTCTGTCGGGCGGGGTCGACTCCTCGGTGGTGGCGGTGCTGCTGCACGAGGCCATCGGCGACCAGTTGACCTGCGTGTTCGTGGACACGGGCCTGATGCGCATGGGCGAGGCCGAGGAGGTGGTGACCCTGTTCCGCGACCACTACAACATCCCCCTGGTGCACCGCGACGCCGGCGACCTGTTCCTGGGCAAGCTGGACGGCGTGGACGACCCCGAGCGCAAGCGCAAGATCATCGGCGCCACCTTCATCGACGTGTTCGAGGAGGAGGCGAAAAAGGTGGGCGGCGCCGACTTCCTGGCCCAGGGCACGCTCTACCCCGACGTGATCGAGAGCGTCTCGTTCATCGGCGGGCCCAGCGTGACCATCAAGTCCCACCACAACGTGGGCGGCCTGCCCGAGCGCATGAACATGGCCCTGGTCGAACCCCTGCGCGAGCTGTTCAAGGACGAGGTGCGCGCCCTGGGGCGCGAGCTGGGCCTGCCCAACACCTTCGTCGGCCGCCACCCCTTCCCCGGCCCCGGCCTGGCGATCCGCCTGCCGGGCGGCATCACCCGCGAGAAGCTGGAAATCCTGCGCCGGGCCGACGCCATCTACCTGGAAGAGATCCGCGCCGCCGGCCTGTACGACGCCATCTGGCAGGCCTTCGCGGTGCTGCTGCCGGTGCAGACGGTGGGGGTCATGGGCGACGCCCGCACCTACGATTTCGTCTGTGCCCTGCGCGCCGTCACCTCCACCGACGGCATGACCGCCGACTACTACCCCTTCGACCACGAGTTCCTGGGCCGGGTCTCGAACCGCATCATCAACGAGGTGCGCGGCATCAACCGCGTCGTCTACGACATCACGTCAAAACCGCCCGGGACCATCGAGTGGGAGTGAGTCCGCGCGGCTGACGAACATTTTTTTTTGGCATTTCGAGTATCTGACTGACTGGTCGTCTCCGGTTCTTCAATCGGAACGGCTGTAACAGCGTAGCACCGTGCACAGTGGTGTTTCGCTTTGCACGAATCATCTAGAATTGCAGACGAACGTGCGGCAGAGCAATCCAGTTGACCAACGTCTCTATTCCTCATTCCGAACCGCAGAATGCGTGTCCCTATTGTTTGGCAAGGCTCAATCTTTGGCCACCAGTTGGAACATCGATCTTGTTTCTGAACGGAATCGACGTCGGGCATTCAGGTCTGGTTGTGGCAGACCAGTGGGACACATGCCCTTTCGACAAATTCTTGGTCAAAATGCCTTATGCCAAAGAAGGCACATTGCGAATTGTGACGCCTGGACGCGAGCTTTTTTTGGACGTTAATCGGTTTTCTGTCCCTCCTTGGATGCCGCCAGTCTCAATTGAAGACAATGCTCTCCTGCACCAAAGCCTCATAGATTCCCTTGCCGTTTTGGCAGCAGCGAAAGACCAAAAATCGGTTGGCGATTCGCTGATTGGGGTGATCGATTCATGTTGGCGCAATCGGCTCCCTTTGCAAGGCACAGACGTCTGGCCAATGGTGGAAGCCCATGGCATTCCCCCACATCGCAAGTCCGATTTCATCAATCTCTTCGATTTCGGGAAGAACATCTTAATTTCAACCTTGGGCCGTGCCGCCGTAAAGCGACGACGGATGCCGGCCATGTCACAAGGCCGCTATCTTACGAAGAAGCAACGAGACCTGCTCGTCAGACTATTCGGACATGTTTGAGGCAACGCGAATTTCGTCGCTGCACCACCGCGAACTGTTAAACGGGTATCGAATTGCCAAGTGTTGAATATGACGTATCGCCAATACGATCGAAATCAGCCAAACGCCGCAACCACCGTTTCGATCGGCAGAAACAGGATCCGGCTGTCGGCCGGAAACTCGATGAACTCGGCGTATTTCAGGTAAAAGCGCTTCGCCGCGTCGTTCTTGGCATGGACCATGACCGCGCCGATGCCGATGCTTTGGGACGCGACGGCGATCCGGCGCAGGGCGTCGGCGAGGATATCGGCGCCAAGCCCCAGTCCGGCATGGTCGCGGCTCACCGCGAGCCGTCCGATCACCGATACCGGGATCGTATCGGGTGCGTTGCGGCGAATCCGACCCGGCGCGTCGGCGCGTTTCACCGCGCCGGCTGAAATGCAGAAATAGGCGACCACCCGATTGCCTTCGCACACCACAAAGGTGCGCGAGAAGCGGCTTTCGTTTTTCAGGGCCCGCTGCCGCAACCAGTCGTCCAACACCGGTTCGCCGCAATCGAAGGCGGTCAGGTCATGCTCGGCGGTCAGCGGAACCGGGGCCGAAAGGGAAGGTCCGGAACGTTCCGGTCCGTCCCCTATTTCTGCCATGCCGGAACTCGGCGCAGCAGCGAACGCAGCTTGGGCCCCGGTGCAGGAGGATTGTCGAGCGCCTGCACGAAGGCGTCATAGCGTTCGGGATCTAGCACGAAGAGACGTTGATCCAGCAGCACGTCAATCGCCTGACGCCGGGCGCTCTCGACCATGAACTCCGTGCGGGTCTTACCCAAGATCGCCGCGGCTTCGTCGATGATCTGTCGGATACCGGCCTCGATTCGGAGGTTGATGCTGCCCTTCGTATCGGCCGCCACAGCGCGTTCCGCGATGGTATCCATCGGGATTTCCGGACTTTCAAGGGGTGTAGAGCGGCGTGCTGGCATGGCCGAGGATATACTCATTTGTATTGACATTGTCAATACGTTCAATGCTGACAAGAGCCCGCGCCGCTGCCAGGCAAGCGGTGATACCTGGTTGATCACCTGGATCATCGAAATCGACGAAGTGCGCGGCATCAACCGGGTGGCCTGCGACATCACGTCGAAGCCGCCCGGGACCATCGAGTGGGAGTAGCGCGCACGGGGCCGACGGGACGGTAAATCCCACCAACACCTTGTCCGGCGTTTCCGTCGACCGGTGACAACCGCCCCGTTTGCGGCTAGCATATCGTTCGCATGCTAATCAAATAACCGCCGAGGAGGAGGAAGCCCGTGGCCGAACTGGAAGTGAGCGTCGAGGGCGGGGTCGCGACCCTGACCATGAACCGACCGGATACGCGCAACGCCCTCTCCCTGGAGATGCGCACGCTGATGGACAAGGCCCTGCACCGCATCGAGCGCGACGACTCGGTCCGCTGCGTGGTGCTGACCGGCGCCGGCGAGCACTTCATGTCGGGCGGCGACGTCAAGGGCATGCACGGGCTGTTCAGCGGCGAGGAGGCCGACGACCTGGCATCCTACTTCATCCACCGCATCCACAACCTGCACAACATCATGTTCGCCATGCGGCGCATGCCCAAGCCCATCGTCGCAAAGGTGCGCGGCGCCGTGGCCGGGGCCGGCGTGTCCATGGCCGCCGCCTGCGACCTGATCATGGCCGAGGAGGAGGCCTTCTTCACCCTGGCCTACTGTCACATCGGCACCACGCCCGACGGCTCGTCCAGCTTCCACCTGCCGCGTGCCGTGGGGGTCAAGCGGGCCATGGAGATGATGCTGCTGGGCGACCGCTATACGGCGCAGCAGATGGCCGACATGGGGCTGGTCAACTTCGTCGTGCCCGGGGCCGAGCTGGACGACGCCTGTGCCAAGCTGGCCGGCCGCCTGGCCAAGGGCCCCACCTTCGCCTACGGCCAGGGCAAGCGGCTGATGTACCGCAGCCTGGAGAACGAGTTCGAGAGCCAGCTGCAGATGGAGGCCGAGACCTTCGCGTCCTGCGCCGTGCGGCGCGACTTCCGCGAGGGGGTCACCGCCTTCGTCGAGAAGCGGCGGGCCGACTTCACGGGCGAATGAACGGGGGCGAATGAGCGTTCCCGTCAGGGCCGGCGGCACAGCAGCTCCAGCGGCGCCGCGCGGCCCGCGGCCACGGCGCCGGCCAGGTTGCGCTGCATCGCCTTCATGCGCGGGCCCATGAACAGGTGCACCCCCAGGGCCGGCGGACCGTGGCGCTTCACCAGGTCCCGCATCTCGGCGTAGGCGGCGGCGTAGACCCCGGTCATGTCGTGGCAGGCCAGCACCTGGAACCCGGCGGCGGCGGCCTGGGCGCGCGCCTCGTCGGGGGTGGACAGGAAGCTGGTCTCGGGCCCCTCGGCCCAGGGCACCGGGTAGTCGGGCTCGCCGGCCGGGCCGCGCGCCACCACCGACACCACCAGCCGCCCGCCCGGCTTCAGCACGCGGAACGCCTCGCGGTGGAAGGCCGCCTTGTCGGCCACGTTCATGACCACGAACTGGGAATAGGCGGCGTCGAAGGCGCCGTCGGCGAAGGGCAGGTCCGTGGCGCTGGCGCAGTGGACCGCGACCGCGTCGTCCAGCCCCGTGGCCCGGTTCAGGGCCCGGGCGGCGTCGCAGTAGGCCGGGGTCAGGTCCACCGCCGTCACCCGGCAGCCGTGGGTCCGCGCCACCCAGCGCGCCGGCCCGCCGATGCCGCAGCCGATGTCCAGCACCGCCTCGCCGGGCCGCGGATCCAGCAGGCCGCACATGTCGCGGGTCGCCGCCAGGCCGCGGCCGTGGAACTGGTCCACCGGGGCCAGGTCCTCGGGGGTCAGGCGGTCCAGGTCCACCCCCTGGGCGGCCAGGGCCGCCAGCAGGGTGTCGGCGATGGCCTCGCCGTGGTAGTGGCCGGCGACGCGGCGGTCGTGGTCCATGGCCCGGCCCCTATGCGCCGTCGCGGATGAATTCGTAGACCCGGGTGATGTCGGACCCGGGCCGGGCCGCATCGCAGGCGCGCCACAGGTCCATCACCGCCCGGGCCACCGCCGTGGGGGTGCCGGCGGCGGCGGCGTTGTCCAGGTACAGGCCCAGGTCCTTGGCCAGCAGGGCGGTGGTGAAGCCGGCGTCGAAGGTGCCGGTCAGCACCCGCTGCGGGAACTTGTCGCGGCTGGCCGTGTTCTGGCCGGTGGAGGCGTTGACCACGTCCAGCAGGGTCTTCATGTCCAGGCCCTGGGAGAGGCCGTACAGCACCGCCTCGGACGTCGCCGCCATGGCCGTGCCCGAGAGGAAGTTGTTGAGGATCTTCAGGGCCTGGCCCTGGCCCGGGGCCTCGCCCACGTGGAAGGGGTTGCCGCAGAAGGACCGCAGCACGTCCATGTGGCCGTCCATGACATCCCGCGGCCCGGCCCACATGACCGTGATGGTGGCGGCCCGGGCCCCGGCCTGGCCGCCGCTGACCGGGGCGTCGACATAGGTGACCCCGGCGGCGCGGCAGCGGGCGTCGGCGGCCCGCGCCGCCTCGGGCCCGACGGTGGACAGGTCCACCACCACCCCCGTCCGGCGCCCGTCCGTGTCGGCGATCTCGCCCACCACGGCCAGGGACACGGCGCCGTCGGGCAGGGACAGGAACACCGTGTCGGCGGCCCGGGCCACGGCGGCCACGCTGTCCAGCACCTGCGCCCCGGCCGGCGCCCGCTCGGCCGTGCCGGCGCGGTCGAACACGGCCAGGGGAAATCCGCCCCGGGCGATGTTGGCCGCCATGGGCGCGCCCATCTGGCCGAGCCCGATGAATCCGAATTTCCTGTCCGCCATGGCCGCCTCCCCGTCGTTCCGCCGTTTCCAGTCTGCCCCGTCGGGCCCGGCGTGGGAACCGGAAAGGCGCCCCTACAGGCGGACCAGCGCCATGTCCCTGCCCACGGTCAGCTTGCGGCGGAACACCTGGCGGATCTCGCGCCGCATTTCGGCCATGCGCTCGCGCGACTTGGGGCGGATGTGGGTGACCACCAGGTGGCGCACGTTGCACTCCTGGGCGATGGTGGCGGCCTGGCGGGTGTCGGCCAGGGTGAACTCGGCTACCCGGTCCAGGTGCGGGTTGCCCTCGCACTCGCCGCGGTTGGCGAAACAGCACTGCACCAGCACGTCGGCGTCCTTGGCCAGGCGGCGGATGCCGCCGCAGTCGATGGTGTCGCCGCTGACCACGATGGCGCGGCCGCCGGCGTCCTCGAAGCGGTAGCCCAGGCACTTCCAGTTCTTCACGAACTCCTTGCGGAAGCCCAGCTTGTGGCCGTGCACCACATAGTCGCAGGACACCGTCCAGCGGTCGTTCGCCACCACCACGCCCGGCTCCACGTCGACGGCGCGCACCGGCTGCCAGCCGCCCCAGGTGGGCTCGCCCACCGATCGCCACTCGATGTCCTTGGCATAGACCAGGTTCAGCAGGGCGTCGACGATGGCCTTGGTGCCGGGCGGGCCATAGATGGTCATCTCGCGCCGCCGGCCGCGCAGCCAGGACGTGATCATCACGTCGGCCAGGTCGCTGATGTGGTCCAGGTGGTGGTGGGTGATGAAGACGGTGTCCAGGTCCCCCGGCTCCTCGCCGGCCTGGACCATGCGGATGCCGACCCCGCGCCCGGTGTCGAACAGCAGCCGCTCGTCGCCGAAGCGGATCAGGGTCGAGGGGCCGAAGCGGTGGGCGTCCACCCACGGCCCGCCCGAACCCAGCAGGCGCACGGACAGCTCGGTTTCGACCTGATCCTCGGTGGTGGGGGCCGGTTTATCCATGCTGTTCTTCCTTGCCGGTGGTGTCCAAAGGGCGGGCGGGGTCGTAGCCCTGGTCGCGGGAGATGCGCGCCGCGGCGGCCTTGATCAAGTCGATGGCCTCGGCCTCGCGGTCGCCGGCCAGGCGGAAGCTGGGCCCCAGGACCGTGGCCGCGGCCACGATCTGTCCCTGGGCGCCGAACACCGGGGCGGCGATGCCCTTGGCCTGGTCGCTGTAGGTCTGGTCGACGATGACGTGGCCCTGGTCGCGGATGGCGGGCAGCAGGGCCTCGATGGACGCCCGGTCGGTGACCGTCCGCGCCGCCCGGGGGCGCAGGCGCCCGGCCAACTGGCGGTCGCGGAACGGGGCGCCGCCATGGGCCAGGAACAGCAGCCCCGGCGCCGTGCAGTAGGCGGGGATCATCTCGCCCACCTCCAGCACCACGCGCAGGTCCTGGGGGCTGAACCGGGCGTAGGTGACGACGATCAGGTCGCCCTCCAACTGGGCCAGGTGCACGGTTTCGTCGGTGGCGCGGTGGACCGCCGCCAGGTGCTCGACGGCGTGGTCCAGGGGCTTGATGAAGGCGCGGCGCACGGCGGCCAGGGTGGCGACGCCCGGGCCCAGGCGGTAGCGCCGGGTCTCCGGGTCCTGCTCCACGAAATCCAACTCCTTCATGGTCTTGAGCTGGCGGTGCACGATCACCTTGTCGATTCCCACGGCGCGGCTCAGGTCGGCCAGGCCGCGCTCGGGCTTCTCCACGCTGAAGGCGTTGAGGATGGTGATGGCGTTGCGGACGGTCTTCATGCCCCGGCGGACCCCTGGTGGACGGAGGCTCGGATTTGTTTGACAGGTAGCATGGCCGGATTTACCGTGTCATTAAGAAATCAACGGCGTTGATATTATATCAACGTTCCTGCCGCCCGGGAATCGTCCAGATCCGCACAGGTGACCATCACACCGGTGACCATTATTGGGTTTAGAGGGAGACCACCGATGAAATCGACTTGGGTTCGATCCGCGGCACGGGCGCTGCTCGTGGCCGCGCCCCTGTTTGCCGCCCTGGCCCTGCCCGGCGCCCGCGCCGCCGAGCCGCTGAAGGTGATCGTGCCCTGGGGCGCCGGCGGCTCGTCGGACACCTTCGCCCGCACCCTGGCCCTGTCCATGCGCGAGACCCTGGGCCGCGAGATCGTGATCATCAACAAGCCCGGCGCCGCCGGCACCCTGGGCACCACCCTGGTGGCCCAGGCCGAGCCCGACGGCAACACCATCGGCTTCTCGGCCCTGGCGCCCTTCACCATGCAGCCGCACCTGCGCAAGCTGGCCTATGACGCCGATTCCTTCGCCTACGTCTGCGAGCCGGCGGCCAGCCCCATGGTCCTGGCGGTGCGCGACGAGTCGCCCTTCAAGTCCGTGGCCGACGCCGTCACGTTCGCCGCCGCCAACCCGGGCAAGCTGAAGTACGGCTCGCCTGGCCCCGGCTCCCTGCCCCACCTGGCCATGGTCGAGCTGGGCCTGAAGGCCGGCGTCAAGTGGACCCACCTGCCGGCCAAGGGCGGCGACATGGGCAACGTGCGCAACCTGCTGGGCGGCCACATCGACATGGTGCCGATCCAGATCCTGCCGCTGGCGTCCAACCCCATCCGTGCCCTGGCCGTGTTCTCCGACGCGCGCCTGGACGACCTGAAGGACGTGCCGACCATGAAGGAGCTGGGCTACGACGTGAGCCACGTGATCTGGAACGCCATGGTCGCCCCCAAGGGCACGCCCGAGGCCAAGCTGGCCGAGTTCGAGGCCGCCTGCCAGACGGCCGCCGCCACCCCCGCCTACAAGGCCCTGCTGAAGAAGGTGCGGGTGCCGGACACCTTCAAGGGCCGCGCCGCCCTGACCGCCTATGCCAAGGCCGAGTCGGACAAGTTCAAGGTGCTGTTCGAGCAGGCCGGCATGAAGAAGAAGGACTGAGCGGCCGGGACGCCCGGGCCGGGACCGCAACGCCGTGAAGGGCAGGGCCGCCGACGCCGTCTACGCGCTGGCGATCCTGCTCGCCTGCGGGCTGCTGTTCGTGGAGACCCGGTCGGACTACTACGCCGACACCGGCATCGGCTTCAACAGCAGTTCGGTCTTCTACCCCAAGATCCTGATCGCCCTGCTGGCCCTGCTGGGCCTGGTCCTGCTGGCCCAGGGCCTGGTCCGGCGGCGGGGGGCGGCGCCGGCACCAGCCCCGGCCCCGGCGGCCGACACGGCAGAGACAACCGCCGCCGCCGTGCCCCTGGCCCGCCGGCTGGCGCCCCTGGCGGTGGTGCTGGGGCTGACCACCCTGTTCGCGGCCCTGTTCGCCCGCCTGCCGTTCCTGGCCACGTCCATCCCCTATTCCCTGCTGCTGGGCTACCTGCTGGGCTACCGCCGCCTGGTGTTCCTGGTCCCCACCGGGGTTGGGGTACCGGTGGCGGTGGCGCTCGTGTTCGAACACCTGCTTGGAATCCCCCTGCCCTGACCTGACCTGACGTGACCCGAGGCCATGTTCGACTCCCTCGCCCTGGTGACAAGTCCCGACATCCTGCTGGCCATGGTCGGCGGCACCCTGCTGGGCGTGGTGGTGGGGGCCATCCCCGGCCTGGGGTCGATCCTGGGCCTGTCCATCGTGCTGCCCTTCACCTTCGGCCTGGGCACGCTGCCCAGCATGGCCCTGCTGCTGGGGGTCTACGCCGGGTCGGTGTACGGCGGCTCAATCTCGGCCATCCTCATCAACATGCCGGGCACGCCCCAGTCGGCGGCCACGTCGCTGGACGGCTACCCCATGGCGCGGCGCGGCCAGGCCGGCCTGGCCATCGGCTGGGCCTCCGTCGCCTCCCTGGTGGGCGGCACCTTCTCGGCCTTCGTGCTGATGACCGTGGCCAGCCCGCTGGCCCACTTCTCCCTGCAACTGGGCCCGCCCGAGTTCTTCGCCCTGACCCTCATGGCCCTGGTCTGCGTCGCCGCCGTGTCGCGCGGCAGCATGGTCAAGGGGCTGCTGGCGGGGCTTATCGGCCTGTTCGTGGCGGTGGTGGGCGGCGACCCCATCACCGGCGACCTGCGCTTCGATTACGGCATCCTGGAGCTGTCGGGCGGGGTCAACCGCATCGCCGTGCTGATCGGGGTGTTCGCCCTGTCCGAGGTGTTCGTGCAGGCCGTGCAGCTGCACGACACGGCCGAATACCCCAACACCGGCCTGGGCTTCCGCCTGCCGGCCTGGGGCCCCCTGGCGGCGCGGTGGAAGACTTTCGTCAAGTCCTCGGCCATCGGCACCTTCATCGGCATCCTGCCCGGCACCGGGGCCACGGCGGCGTCCTTCGTCAGCTACATCGAGGCCAAGCGCGCCGGCCGCTTCCGCGAAAAGTTCGGCACCGGCGAGCCCGAGGGCATCGTCGCCTCCGAGGCCGCCAACAACGCCGTCACCGGCGGCGCCCTGGTGCCCAGCCTGGCCCTGGGCATCCCCGGCGACGCGGTGACCGCGCTGATCGTGTCGCTGCTGGTCATCAAGGACGTGCAGCCGGGGCCCTTCCTGTTCACGGAGAACCCCCAGTTCGTCTACAGCGTGTACTGGATCTTCTTCCTGACCAACTTCATCATGGTGGTCTTCGGCGCCCTGCTGACCCCCGTGTTCACGCGCATTCTGAAGATCCCCACGGAACTGCTGATGGGGGCCATCACCATCTTCGCCTTCGTCGGCACCTATTCCCTGTCGGGCAGCGCCTTCGAGGTGGTCACCTGCCTGGTGGCGGGGATCGTGGGGTTCCTGCTGCGCATCAACCGCTTCCCGCTCTCCGCCCTGGCCATCGGCCTGATCCTGGGGCCCCTGGTGGAGGAGAGCCTGCGCCAGAGCCTGATCGTCACCGACGGCAGCTTCCCGGCCATCTTCCTGCGCCCCTACAGCGGCCTGATCCTGGTGTTCACGGTGCTGCTGATCCTGGCCCTCAACCTCAAGGGCCGCGACCGCCGGGGCGGCAAGGGCTAGCGGGCGGCCGCCCTTTCTAACTCAGCGCCTCGACGATGGCGCCGGCCACGTCGGTGAACAGGGTCTGCAGGGAACCGCCCATGGTGTGCAGCCCGGCGATGCCGGCCACCGACACCAGGCCGGCGATCAGGCCGTACTCCACGGCCGAGGCACCGCTCTCGTCGGCGATGAATTCCTTCAGGTCGAAACGGGTCATGGTCTTCTCCGGATGCTGATGGTCAAAATCACGAAAATAATGCATCAAATTTTATTGAATAATTTCATGAAGTCAAAACTTTTTATTTTAGTAAAAATGCATCTTCATATCACGATTATTTCAACTGTATTTTAAGTATTCAGACAAATTTTTTTGACGACTTCAAGCCTGTTTTTCGATCTACACCAGAACCTCGGCCGCCGGCGGGTGGCCCAGGAAGGCGGCGGGGCTGGCGCTGGGGCCGTAGGCGCCGGACTGGAAGATGACCACCAGGTCGCCCACGTCGGCGCGCGGCAGTTCGGCCCGGTCGGCCAGCAGGTCCAGGGGCGTGCACAGGCAGCCGACCACCGAGGCGGTCTCGACCGCGCCGTCCATGCGGGTGCCCACGGCCACGGGGTAGTTGCGGCGGATCACCTGGCCGAAGTTGCCCGACGCCGCCAGATGGTGGTTCAGGCCGCCGTCGCAGACCAGGAACACCTGGCCGCGGCTCTCCTTGCGGTCCACCACCCGGGTCACGTAGACCCCGGCCTCGCCGACGATGTAGCGGCCCAGTTCGGTGATCAGGGTCGCCTCGGGCAGCTCGCCCGCGACCCGCGCCGCCAGCTCGGCCAGGTGGTCGCCCACGGGGCCCAGGTCCAGGCGCTGGTCCTTGGGGAAGTAGGGGATGCCGAAGCCGCCGCCGATGTTCAGGTGGGTCACCGGCGCCGGGGCGTGGGCGGCCAGCGCGATGGCCAGGTCGACGATCTTGGCCTGGGTGTCCATCAGGATGTCGGCGCGCAGGTTCTGGGACCCGGCGAACAGGTGGAAGCCGGCGAAGTCCAGGTCCATCTTGGCCAGTTCGCCCAGCATCTGCGGCACCCGCTCGGCGTCGACGCCGAACTGCTGCGGCCCGCCGCCCATCTTCATGCCCGACGCCTTCAGCTCGAAGTCCGGGTTGACCCGGATGGCGACCCGGGGCCGGCGGCCCTGGACCTCGGCGATGGCCGCGGCGCGGGCCATCTCGCCCTCGGATTCCAGGTGCAGGACGATGCCGGCGGCGATGGCCTGTTCCAGCTCGGCGTCGGTCTTGCCGGGGCCGGCGAAGCTGATGCGGTCCGCCGCCATGGGGGTGTCCAGGGCCGTGGTCATCTCGCCGGCCGAGGCCACGTCGAAACCGTCCACCAGGCCGGCCAGATGCTGCACCACCGCCGCCATGGGGTTGGCCTTGACGGCGTAGTGCAGGTGCAGGCCGGCCGGAAGGACCCGGCGCAGCTCGTCGACCCGCGCGGTCAGGCGGGCCCGGTCGTAGGCGAAGAAGGGGGTCTGCCCGACCCGCGCCGCCAGGCGCGACAGCGGCACGCCGCCCACCAGCAGTTCGCCGCCGTCGGTCTGCCAGCCGTCCAGGGCCGGGTGCCGCTCGCCGCTCATGCCGGCAGGTCCTTGAAGCGGTCCGCCTGCTCGGCGGCCAGGGCCTTGCGGTCCATCTTGCCGTTGGGCGAGCGCGGGATGGCGTCGCGCGGGACGATCACCGTCGGCACCATGTACTGGGGCATCTGCTGCTTGCAGTGGGTCAGCAGGGCCTCCGGGTCCAGGCCGCCGCCCTCGGGGGCCGTGGCCACCACCACGATGCCCTGGCCCAGGACCGGGTGCGGGATGCCAAGCGCCACGCACTCGCCGGCCAGGCCCGAGGCGTAGATCACGTCCTCGACCTCGGTCGGGCTGACGCGGTAGCCCGAGGTCTTGATCATCTCGTCGTTGCGGCTGACGAAGTACAGGAAGCCCTCCTCGTCCGTGCGCACCAGGTCGCCGGAAAAGACCGCCAGCTCCGGGTTGACGATGCCCTCGGGCTGCCCCGGCGCGGGCTTGAACCGCTGCGCCGTGCGCTCGGGGTCGTTCCAGTAGCCCAGGGACACCAGGGCGCCGCGGTGCACCAGTTCGCCCTGCTCGCCGGGCTGGCAGGGGGTGCCGTCGGGGCGCACCACCAGGATCTCGGCATTGGGGATGGCCTTGCCGATGGAATCGGGGCGCCGGTCCACCTCGGCCGGGTCCAGGAAGGTGGAGCGGAAGGCCTCGGTCAGGCCGTACATCAGGTACGGCCTGGCGTTGACGAAGTGGCCGCGCAGCCGGTCCAGGGTCGGCCGCGGCATGTGCCCGCCGGTGTTGGCGAAATAGCGCATTTTGCCGGCCGCCTCGGCCGGCCAGTCCTGCTGCGAAAGCTGGATCCACAGGGGCGGCACGCAGGTCAGGCCCGTCACCCCCTCGGCGGCGCACTTGCGCACCACGTCGCGGGCCAGCAGGTAGTTCATCAGCACCACCTTGGCTCCCACGTGGAAGGCGGTGGTGAGCTGCGAGAAGCCGGCGTCGAAGCTGAGCGGCAGCACCGACAGGATCACGTCGTCGGCGTCGTTCTCCAGGTACTGGCTGACGCTGCGGGCCCCGGCCACCATGTTGCGGTGGGACAGCACCACCCCCTTGGGCATGCCGGTGCTGCCCGAGGTGTAGAGGATGGCCACCATATCCGTATCGATCACCCGGTGCGGCGGCCGCGCCGGGTCGGCGGCGGCCAGCAGGTCGTCCCAGGACACCACGTCGGGTTCGCCCAGGGCGCGACCGGCGCCGTCGGGGCCATCCACCAGCACCACGGCGCGCAGGTCCGGGCACTCGCCCAGTTCCTCGGCCAGGCCGGCATACCGGTCCTTGGAGGTGACCAGCACCCGCACGTTGCAGTCGCGCAGGATGTAGCCCACCTGGCGCGCCCGCAGCAGCGGGTTCAGGGGCACGAACACGCCGCCGGCGGCGGCGGCGCCGAAGCAGGCGCTGACCGTCTCGATGCGCTTGTCCAGGTAAACCGCGACCCGTTCGCCCCGGTGCAGGTGGCCGCCCGACAGGCCGCGGGCCACGGCGTCCACCTCGGCCCACAGCTGGGCATAGGTGCGGGCCGCGCCCTTGCCGCCCACCAGGGCGGCATGGCCGGGGTCGCGGGCGGCGCCCAGGCGGATCAGGTCGTGCAGCAGTTCGCTCATGGGGCCCCCACGGTGGATCCAGGCGCTCAAGATGGGCGATGAATGTTTCGGCGATATTTCGCAGCCCCATTGAATCATGAATTAAACGGCCAGTGTCAAGGAGTTGCGGGGCGCCGGGCGGCGCCGGGCCCGGAACCCGGCGCCCCCGGCGTTAGTCCTTTTTTTGCAATTGCCTTTTAACTATGATGCCGCGGACCGGCCCTCCGGCCGCCCCGCCCCAACCGCAGGAGACCCGGACGCATGAGTGCCCTCGAAGACGTCAAGGACGTGTTGCGCGACACCCTGCAACTGGGCGCCCGCGCCGACGCCTTCGACGCCTCGACCCCCCTGTTCGGCAGCCTGCCCGAATTCGACTCCATGGCCGTGGTCACGGTGATCACGGCGCTGGAGGAGCGGTTCGACTTCGTGGTCGACGACGACGAGATCACCGCCGAGGTGTTCGAGACCGTGGGCAGCCTGGCCGAGTTCGTGGAGTCCAAGACCTGACCGACACGCCGCCGCCGCGCCCCCTGTTCCTGGACGGCACCGCCGGCCCCCTGTTTGCCCTGCACCTCGCCCCCGCCGGCCCGGCGCGGCAAACCCTGATCTTCCTGCCCCCCTTCGCCGAGGAGATGAACCGGTCGCGCCGCATGGTGGCGCTGACCGCCCGGGCCCTGGCCGCCGCCGGGGTCGGGGTGGTGCTGCTGGACCCCCACGGCACCGGCGACTCGGGCGGCGACTTCGCCGACGCCCGCTGGCCGACCTGGCTGGCCGACGTGCAGACCGCCGCCGCCTGGGCCGAGGCCGAAACCGGCGGCCCGGTGGGCCTGTGGGGCCTGCGCCTGGGGGCCCTGCTGGCGGCCCAGGCGGTGGCCGCGGCGCCGGCCCGCTTCGCCCGCCTGGTGCTGTGGGCGCCGGTGGCCCGGGGCGAGACCTTCCTGACCCAGTTCCTGCGCATCCGCGTCGCCGCCGCCATGGGGGACGGCCAGGCGGGCGGCGGCGAGAGCACCAAGGCCCTGCGCGCCGCCTGGGACGCCGGCGAAACCGTCGAGGTGGCCGGCTACGAGGTGGCGCCGGCCCTGGCCGCCGCCATGGACGCCGCCGCCCTGGCCGACGCGCCGCCGCCGGCGACCCTGCCCGTGGACTGGTTCGAACTGGTGGCGGAAGAGGGCCGCGACCCGGCCCCGGGGGCGCGCAAGGCCGCCGAGGCCTGGACCGGGGCCGGCGCCCGGGTCGCCGTGGATCCTGTGGTCGGCGACCCCTTCTGGTCCCTGCAGGAGATCGCCCTGGCCCCCAACCTGATCGCCGCAACGGTCGCCGCCCTGACCAGAGGCGCACCATGAGCCGCGAGATCCCCCTGGTCTTCCCCTGCGCCGGGGACAGCCTGATCGGCATCCTGCACGACCCGGAAACGCCGGCCGCGCGCGGCGTGCTGCTGGTGGTGGGCGGGCCCCAGTACCGGGTCGGCAGCCACCGCCAATTCCTGTTGCTGGCCCGGCACCTGGCCGACCACGGCATCCCCGTGCTGCGCATGGACTACCGGGGCATGGGCGATTCCGACGGCGACTACCTGGGTTTCGAGCACGTGCACGACGACATCGCCGCCGGGGTCGACGCCCTGGTGGCGCACTGCCCCCAGGTCGCGGAGGTGGTGCTGTGGGGCCTGTGCGACGCCGCGTCGGCCAACCTGTTCTACGCCGCCACCGACCCGCGGGTGGCCGGGGTGGCGCTGCTGAACCCCTGGGTCCGCACCGTCGAGGGCGAGGCCAAGGCCTACCTGCGCCACTACTACGTGGCGCGCCTGAAAGACCCCGAGTTCTGGCGCAAGCTGGCCTCGGGCGGGGTCAACCCGGCGACGGTGCTGAAATCCATGGCCGGCCTGGTGGCGCGCGCGACCGGGCGCGGCGGCGAGGACCCGGCGCCCGAGGAGCCGTCGCCGGCCGAGGGCCTGCCCACGGTGCTGATGCCGGCGCCGCCGGCCGACGCCGCCCCCCTGCCCGACCGCATGCTGGCGGCCATGGCGGCCTTCGAGGGGGCGGTGCTGCTGATCGTCAGCGGCCGGGACCTGACGGCCAAGGAGTTCCTGGACGCGGCCCAGGCGTCGCGCGGCTGGCGCGACCTGCTGGCGGCGCCGCGGGTGGTGCGCCGCGACCTGGAGGCCGCCGACCACACCTTCTCGCGCCGGGAATGGCGCGACCGCATCGCCGCCTGGACCCTGGACTGGCTGAAAAGCTGGTAGCTATTTTTCCTTGGCGCAGTCGGCCAGGTTGACGTTGCCCAGCGGCATGACCGCGTTGCACATGTTGGCGGTGGCCAGGTCGGCGTCCTGCACATTGGCGCCCTTGAGCTGGGCGAAGCGGAAGTCGGCGTTCTCCACCTGGGCGCCGGTCATGTCCGCGCCCTCCAGGTTGGTGAAGTCCAGCCGCGCCTCCTGCAACTGGGCGCCGGCCAGGTTGGCGGTGCGCGCCTCGGCCGAGCCCAGGTTGGCGCCGCGCAGGTCGGCGTCGCGCAGCACGGTGCCGAACAGGGTGGCGCCGCGCAGCACGGCGCCGCGCAGGTTGGCCCCGGTCAGGTCGGCCCCGGTCAGGTCGGCGCCGCTGAGGTCGACCCCGGACAGGTTGGTCTTGGCCATCTTGGCGCCGGTGAAGTCGGCGCTCATGGCCTGGGTGCCGCGCAGGTCGGCGCCGGTCAGGTCGGCTTGGCCGAAGTTGGCGAACTGGATGTCGCCGCTGATGCGGGCCACACGCAGGGTGGCGCTGGTCAGCACCGCATGGCGCAGGGAAATCCCGGTCAGCTCGGCGCCGCTCAGGTCGGCCAGGGACAGCACCGCCGCGTCCAGGCGCGCCTCCTTCAGGTCGACGCCGACCATGGTGGCGCCGGTCAGGTTGGCGCGGCTGAGGCGCGCCCGCTTCAGGTTGGCGGCCGAGGCCTGGGCCGCCACGCCGTCCACCACCCGGGTGATGGTGGGCTTGTCGCTGAGCGCCGCCTTCTCCAGGTCGGCGCCCGACAGGTCGGCCTCGTTCAGCAGGGCGTTCTTCAGGCTGGACCGCGTCAGGTGGACACCGCGCAGGTTGGCGCCGATCATGATGGCGCCGTCCAGGGTCGCGCCGGCCAGGTCGGCGCCTTCCAGGTCCACCGCGGCGGGCAGCTTGCGCCCGCCCAGGGCGAAGTCGCGCAGGTTGCAAGACCGGCACGCGCCGTCGCTCAGCAGCCGCTCGCCCGGGGATTTCTCGGCGGCGGGCGCGGGGGCCTTGCCGGCCGCCGCCGCCAACGATGCCGGCGCGCACAGGACGGCGGCCAGCAGGCACAAGAGCACACGATCGATCATTGCAGTACCGGTTCACCCGATTTTGTCACGGACGCCCTGGACGTGATACTTGCCTTTTCTTTCAGCACTGTTGCGGACAGTCCAAAAGGATTATAAATCAAAAGAATTGTCCGCGCAGCTTTTCCCGCGGACCGGCAGAGCAACGGAATTCACAGCTCTTTATGCTCGATCCCTCCACCTGGCAGCCGGCCACCCTCGACACGCGGCAGGGGCCCATCCTGGCCGTGGTCATCGACACCGAAGAGGAATTCGACTGGGGCAGGCCCGTGGACCGGGCCAGCACCGGGGTCGCCTCGATCCGCCACCAGGACCGGGCCCAGGCCCTGTTCGCCGAGTTCGGCATCGTGCCCACCTACGTGGTCGACTACCCCGTGGCCAGCCAGCCCGACGGCTATGGCCCCCTGCGCGAATTCCTGGCGGACGGCGCCTGCGAGATCGGCGCCCACCTGCACCCCTGGGTTAACCCGCCCCACGAGGAGCCGGTGTGCAACCTGAACTCCTATCCCGGCAACCTGCCGCCGGACCTGGAGGCGCGCAAGCTGGAGGTCCTGAAGAAGACCATCGAGGACAACTTCGGCCGCCCCGTGCGGGCCTACCGGGCCGGGCGTTACGGCGTCGGCCGGGCCAGCACGGGAATCCTGCGCAAGCTGGGCTTCGACGTGGATTCCAGCGTCGTTCCCGGGTCGGACTTCCGCCGCGACGAGGGGCCCGACTTCCTGGCCTGCGGCCCCGATCCCTACTGGTTCGGCGGCAACGGCGAAGGGCGGCTGCTGGAAATCCCCGTCACCGCCGGCTACGTGGGCATCCTGGGGGACGCCGGCAAGCGCCTGTACTGGCCCCTGTCGGGCCCCCTGGGACAGAAGTTCCGCATCCCCGGCATCCTGTCACGCCTGGGCCTGCTGGAACGCATCCGCCTGTCGCCCGAGGGCATCCCGTTCGACGACCTGCGGCGCCTGACCACGGCCCTGCTGGGGCGCGGCCACCGGGTGTTCACCATCAGCTACCACAGCCCGTCCCTGGACCCAGGGCACACCCCCTATGTGCGCGACCGGGCCGAGCTGGACGCCTTCCTGGACACCCTGCGCCGGTACTTCCACTTCTTCCTGAACGACCTGGGCGGCCGGCCCATGACCCTGACCCAGATCCGCGACGCGGCATCCTAGGGCTCCGCAAGCCCCTCCAACAGGTCCCGGGCCCGGGCCAGGACCGATTCCGACACCTCGGCGTAGACCCCCAGGAATTCGGCGAAGAAGGCGGCGCGGGTGCCGGGGTCGGCCATGCGCCCAGCGCGGTGCACGGCCAGGCGCAGCACGGAATCGAGCGACCCGGCGGCGATGCGGTTGATGCCGTCGAAGGCCCCTGGGCGGGAGTCGCGGAAGGCGCGCAGGCGGCCTTCGAAGTCCCAGGCGCCGTCGCCGGCGGCCCGCGCCCGGGCCACCAGGTCGCGGTGCTCGGCGATGTAGGAATCGCAGGCGCGCAGCTGCAGGGCCAGGTCGTCGCGGTCCAGGGACCGGCCGGCGGCGAAGACCGGCAGGCGGCGGCGCAGGGCGTCCACGGCCGCCCCCCGGTCCATGGCCAGGGGCGGCAGGCCCAGGGCCGCGGCGGCCTTGGGCGCGGCGCCATCGATGCGGGCGCCGTCGCCGCAGTTGATCCAGGTGCCGGGCTGGCGGCGGATCAGCTCGGTCAGGGTGCGCCGCGACAGGTCCTTGTAGGCCGAGGTCTCGATCTCGCCGCCGAAGTTGCCGGGCACGGTGCGGGTGAACTCGTCGTCCAGGGTGGCGCTGCTCTCGCCGGGGATGAAGTTGTTGTAGCCGGCGGTGTTGTAGACGGCGTCCCTGGCGTGGTGGCCGGTGCCCGGGCGGCGGCCGCAGTCCAGGCCGAACAGGTGCACGGCGGTGAAGCCCAGGGCCGCCGCCGCCGCCGCCGCCGCGTTGCCGACCATGGGACCGGCATAGATCAGCGGCGTGCTGCCGGGCGCCAGGATGGCGGCCGGGCTGAGCATGGCGCGGTGGTAGTACCAGCGCTCGGCGAACAGGGCGCTGACCTCGGGGTCGACGGTGGAGGACGCCACCAGGACGATGCCCGACAGGTCGAAGTCCTGGCCGAAGCCGCGCAGGTTCTCGACCAGCGGGCGCGAATTCTCGTTCTCGACGTGGAAATCGGGGCGGATGCCGTTCTTCAGCAGGATGCCCAGCGCGCTGCCGCAGGTGAACACCAGGGCCCGCGCCGCCAGGTCCGCCAGCAGCGGCAGGTCGCGGTCCAGTGACGGCCCGGAGCCGACGATCAGCGCCGGCGCCGGGGCCGGCGGGGCGCCGCCGCCGTCGATGCGCCGGTGGTCCCAGCGCCGCAGGTTGGCGCCGGCGTTGCGCAGCATCAGGGTCTCGTCCTCCAGGTAGCTGCCGTGGACGAAGAAGTTGCCGATGCGCTCGTTCAGCAACAGCCGCGCCTGTTGCAGCGGCCACGACGGGTAATGCACGTAGGCGTACGAGCCGTCCAGGAAGGTGCGCCCCTGGCCGCGGATCAGCAGGCCCTCGATGCCGCGCAGGATGCCCTCGGGTTCGCCGCCCAGCAGGAAGTGGATCTGCGCCCCGCGCTGCGCCGCCAGGTCCGCCAGCTCGCCCCAGTCCACCGCCGACAGGCTGTGCAGCACGAACTCGGCGAAGGGTTCGACCAGCACCAGGTTGCGGCACGCCGTGCGCGTCAGCAGCTCGCGCAGGTGCAGCCCCAGGCCGATCCCGAACACGAAGGTGAAGCCCACGTCGGCCGCCGGCGCCTCGGCCAGGGGGGCGCCGCCGCGGGCCGCCGCCCGGTCGATGGCCGGCAGGGCGGCCCGGGCGGCCTCGGACAGGCGCAGGGTCTCGGGCGCCGGCAGGCGCACCCGGTCCGGGTCGCGGAAGAAGTCGTCCAGTTGGCGCCGGGTCCAGTCGGGGGCGCCGTCGCTGTACAGGCGCACCTCGCCCAGGTCGATGTTGACCGGGCGCCCGTCCTCGACCACCAGGCGCGACTGCGGCGGGCCCAGGGCGGCGAGCTGGTGCCAGGCGTGCGGGAAGCGGGCGCGGAACAGGGCGTCGTTGCGGTCGCGCAGGCCGCTCATGGCGCCGCCGCGCCCGGCCCGGGTTGCGGCAAGTCGTCGGCCCGGCCCACGGGCGACAGGCGGTCCGCCCCCGCCGCCATCTCGGCCAGCATGGCCCGGGTCTCGGCCGCCATCCATTGGCAATAGGCGCGGTAGCGTTCCATGAAATGGCGCAGGAACCGCCGCCGCGCCGCGGGGTCGGTGATGCGGGTGCCGCCGAAGGCGCCCAGGCGGATCATGGACATGAAGGTGCCGCCCAGGATGGTCAGCACGGCCAGGCAGTCGCCGGCCCGCTCGCTGCGGAAGCGGCTCATGCGGCGCTCGAACTCCCAGAACCCGGTGTCCTCTTCGAGGGCGCGGTCGACCTCGGCGTCGAAGGCGGCGGCGAAGGTGTCGCAGCCGGCGACGTGGCCCGGCAGGTCCAGCGGCGCCAGGAACTCGTCCGGCGCAAAGGCCGCCAGTTGCTGCTCGACCAGGGCCAGGGCGGCAGCGGCGCCGCCCGGCGGCGCCGTGATGTTGACCGCCGCCGGGGCCATGGGCCGGGCCCCGTCGATGCGCGCGCCGTTGGAGCAGTTGACCAGGTTGGCCCGGGTGATGGATTGCAGCGCCGCCATGTCGACCCGCGACATGTCCAGGTACCAGGTGGTCAGCACCTCGCCGCCGAAGTTGCCGGGCACGGTGCGGGTGAACTCGGTCTCCAGCAGCTCCAGCCCCTCGCCTTCCAGGTAGTTGTCGTAATCCGCGTCGTAGTAGATGGCGTCGCCGGCGTGGTGGCCGTCCTCGGCCCGGCGGCCGCAGTCGACACCGAACAGGTAGATGTCGCGGAACCCGGTGGCCGTGGCCACGGCGAAGGCGGCGTTGGCGACCAGGGGCGCGGCGCCCGGCAGCGGCCGCAGCCCGCGGTTGAAGATGGCGGTGCAGGAAAGGTGGGTGCGGAAGTAGAACCAGCGCCTGTCGAACAGGGCCCCGGCCTCGGGCCGCACCGAGGTGGAGGCCACCAGGGTGATGCCGTCCAGCCCGTGGGCCGCCTTGAAGTCCTGCAGGTTCTTGACCAGGGGCTCGGTGTTCTCGTTCTCGATGTGCAGGTGCGGGCGGATGCCGTTCTTCAGCAGGATGCCCAGGCTGGACCCGCACGAGATGATCACCACCCGGTCGGCCCATTTGGCGATCTGCGGCAGGGCGGCGTCCAGCGACGGCCCCGAGCCGACGATGAACACCGGCGTCTTCTGCTCCACGTAGGGCTTGTGGCCGATGACGTGGAACGGCCCGCCGCGCAGGTTGCCATAGGTGTTGCCGGTCATCAGCAGCTCGTCCTCGAAGAAGCCGCGCGACAGGTAGTAGGTCTTGATCTTGCGATTCAGGATCTCGCGCGCCTGGCGCAGCTCCCAGGACAGATAGTGCATCAGGGCGAAGGACCCGTCCAGGAAGGTCTGGTTGCGCAGGAAGACGACCCGCTCGATGCCCAGGACCGAGCCCTCCGGGTCCGCGCCGACGACGAAGTGCAGCTCCATTCCCTGGCCTTCGGCCGTGCTGAAAATCTCTTCCCAATCAACGGCATGAAGCGAATGGCGCAGGAACTCGGGGACCGGCTCGACCAGGATCAGGTAGCGGCAGGCGGCGCGCCGCACCAGCTCGGCCACGTGGTGGCCCAGCCCGACCCCGAACACGAAGCCATAGCCCACGTCCACCACCGGCGCCGGCGCCACCGCCACCTGGGGATGGGCGGCGAAGTGGTCGCGCACCTCGGCCAGCAGGCGGCGCGAGATCGGCGACAGGTTGCAGTGCGCCGGGTCCGAGAACCCGATGTGGTCGGGGTCGGCGACGTGGGCCTCGACCTGGGCCCTGGACCAGTCCGGCGCCGGCTTGGGGTACAGGCGCACCTCGCCCAGGTCGATGTTGACGGCGGTGTCGCCATCGCGCACCAGGCGCGAGTCCGGCTCGGCGAAGGTCTCCAGCAGGGCCCAGACCGTGGGCTGGCGGGCCCGGAAGGCGGCGCAGTTGCGGCGGAACAGGGAGTCGCCGTGCGGTCCGGCCCCGGCATTGGCCATGGTGGGCGCCCCCTCCGGCGGCGGCGTCAGGCGCCCCGCCACAGCGTTTCGTAGGCGCGTTCCAGGTCGGCGGCGCGGGCGCCGGCGTCGAACAGCGGGGCCGCGCGCAGGCGCGCCCGGATGCCCTGGGCGAATTCCGTGCGCCGCGCCGCGTCGCCGGCCCAGGCCAGGGCCTTGGCGGCGTAGTCGCCGGCGTCGTCGGCCAGGCAGGTGTCGCCCAGGTCCAGCGCCGCCAGCACGGCGCCCGGCTCGCGCCCGGTGCGGCCCTCGCCGGCCAGGCAGACCACCGGGGCGCCGGCCCACAGGGCGTTGACCACCACTTCGGGCCGGGTCGAGCGCACCGGCACCAGGGCCACGTCCACGGTGCGGAAGAAGTTGACCATGGACTTCTCGTTGACCACGTCGACCCGGTGCGCCAGGCCGAAGTTGCCGAACATCTCCAGCAGGCGCTGGGTGTTCTCCTCGGCGCGGAAGTTGTGGTCCAGCAGCAGAAGCTGGCTGTCCGGCGCCCCGTGCAGGACCCCGGCCCAGGCCTCGACCGTCTGCACCGACAGCTCGGACAGCGGCGCGTCGGCACCGAACACCAGGCCGCCGTCGCGGCCGGCGGCCTCGTCCAGCACGCCGTCCGTGGGCAGGTCCACCACCACGGCGCCGTGGTCCAGGCGCAGCACCCGCTCGGCATAATCGTCGCTGTCGTCGGGGTCCAGGAAGGCGTCGGACAGCAGGGCGTCCATGCAGGCCAGGCCGGTGCCCGCCTTGCCGCCGCCCCACGAGACCTGGACCGGCGCCATGCGGGCGCCGAAGGCGGTCAGCAGGCTGGGCGCGCGGAAGCCCGACAGGTCGACCAGGATGTCCACCTGTTCGGCCCCGACCATGGTGCCAAAGGTGATGGGGTCCACGTCGCGCACGTCCTGCCAGCCCTCGAAGCACTTCTGGAACTCGATGTTCTGGGCGTCGGTCAGGGCGCCGAAGCCGAAGCCGAACACGCGGAACCGCTGCGGGTCATGGCGGGCCAGGGTCGCCGCCAGGGCCGAGGCGCCGGGCCGGCCGCCGACGCCGCCCACCAGGTAGGCCAGGGTCAGGCGCTCCTTGCCCGGGTCGCGGGCGCGCTCGGGCCCCAGGGAAACGGTGCTGCCGAAGCGCGCGCCCCAGGCGCGGAAGACCGGCGGCAGGTCGCGGGCCGGGACGTCGGGGTCCAGCATCAGGTCCTGCGCGGCGCGAGCGTGGATCACCGGGTCGTCGGGCGCGGCGGCCATGGCGGCGCGGTGGCAGCCGCGGCTTTCGGCGAAGCGGCCCAGGGCGCCCAGGCCGGCGCCGAGCTGGCTGGCGATCTCGGCGTCGCCGGGCAGGGTGTGGCGGCCGGCGCGCAGGTTCTCGACCGCCTCCTGGAACCGCTCCTGCGACATCAGGCAGTGGGCCAGGCCCAGGTAGGCGTCGCGGCTGGCCGGGTCCACCTGCAGGTGCTGGCGGAACCAGTGCTCGGCGTCCAGCATGCGGTTCTGGCCGGCGGCCACGGCGGCGCGCTGCAACAGGGGCCGCTCGCGGATCTCGGCGAAGGCGTTGGCGAAATCGGGCACCGCGTCGGGGATCCAGGCGCGCAGGCGCGCATCGGGCGGCAGGGCCGAGGCCATCTTGGCGAAGAACGACGCCTGGTGGATGTTGCCCACCAGGGCGAAGGTGGTGGACAGGAAGCCGGCCACCTCGGCGGCGTCGGCGTTCAGGTCGAAGGCGGTCTGGCCGAAGTCCAGGGCGCTGGCGAAGTCCTCGTCCATGAACGCCGACAGGGCCAGCAGGAAGAAGGAGTCGGCGCTGCCGCCGGTGCCGTTGATGAAGGTCTCGGCCAGGTCGCCCACCTCGGCCCAGCGGCCGTCGGCCACCAGGTGCTCGGCGGCCTGGAGGAACCTGTCGCGGTCGGCGCCGCTGGCCTGGTCGAGTTCGACCACGCTTTCGCTCATGCCAGGGTGTCCTCGAACTTCGGCCCCGGCGCCGACGCGCCCGGTTCGGCGGCCGGGGCGGCCGGCTGTTGGGCCGCGGCCTCGGTCTCGCCGTCGCCGGCGGGCACGGTGTACATGCCGGCGGAAAGTTCGCGGTTGATGTTGATCAGCACGTCCAGCCTGTCGCCCTGGGGGTCACCCAGGAACTGCACCGTGTGCTTGTCGATGAACTTGGCCAGGGACAGGACGTTGCCGCGCAACTCCAACTCGACCTGGCAATCGGGGGCCAGCAGATCGGCCTGGATGATGGTCCAGAGCTGCCAGTTCAGCCGCACCGCGGCCAGCATGGCGCCCTTGTCACCGGTCTCCCTCGCCTGATTCATGCGCACGGCCGCCTGCATCAGCGCCCAGGCCTCCGTCTCCCTCGGATTCCCCCCCGGAGGCGGCGTCTCGTAATTCTTCACTAAGTGTTTGGTGTACATGAGACAACACCTTCTGTTCGTGGGCGATGAGGTCCTGCCCCTTCTTCAGGGCCTTGTACAAACGCCCATCATCGACGAGGCGGAAGATCTCGTCGATGATGGGTTTTGAACTGGGTGCCGCACGCAGGTAGCTTTCAAGAAACTCTTTAAGAACCGGTAAATGCTTCTGGGAATCGCCGGGGAACAGATACAGGCATTGCAGGGCGTAATAGGCCCGCGCCGAGGGGGTGACGGCGTCGTCCGGGGTTAGCACGTCGGTGTCGCGCAGGATGGCGGCGTCGTTCATGACCAGCAGCGACACGTTGTGGGTGGTCACGTTCTCCAGGACCGCGCCGTTGATGATGATCTTCTGCCCCTTGCGCAGGTGGATTTTCAGCGGCATTCATCGCCCCCCGGGTCGCCCCATGGCCAGTTGCACGGTCACCGGCACCACGGCGCCCCGGCCTAAACGTAACGGAGGCCGAGGGGGCCCGCGCCCCGCTCGGCCTCCGATGACGTTGGGCGGGACTTACCGGAACAGACCAAGGATGGACTGCTCGGACTGACCCGCGAAGGCCAAGGCCTGGATGCCCAGCTGCTGGCGCGTCTGCAGGGCCAGCAGGTTGGCGCCTTCCTCGTTGAGGTCGGCCACGGTCAGCTTGCCGGCACCCGAGTCGAGCACGTTCACGTACTCCTGGGTGAAGTCCGACCGCACCTGCAGGATGGCCACGTTGTTGGCCAGCGAGGCCGCTTTGGCCTGCAGGTTGCCGATGGTCTTCTCGATACGCGTCACCGCGACGTCGGCGCGCGCGTTGAACGACGCCAGCTCGACGGCGTCGTCGAAGTTGTACGCGGACAGGGTGGTATCGAAGCCCAGGGCGCCGCTGACCACCGCGTCGGTGCTGACGGCCGGTGCACCGATCGCCGCGCCGGCGGAGTCCAGGAAGTAGGCGCTGGACTGGAAGTCGACGCCGTCCACATCCAGTTTCGAGTCCGTCTTGTCGCTGAACCGGACCGAAAGCTTGGAGGACGTGGAGTTCAGCAGGTTGAGGCCCTGGTACGTCGCGTCGTTCACCAGTTTCTCGATCTGCTTGGCCACTTCGCGAAGCTGCTTGGCGAACTCCGCGCGCTGCGAGGTCGAACCGCTTCGGGCGCTGTCGATGATACCCTTGAGCTGTTCGGTCAGGCTTTCGATGGCGTCCGCCGCCTGGAGGGCGGTTTCCAGGGTGCTGACACCCTGGTCGATCGCCGACTTGCGGTCGGACAGGTCGGCGGCACGGTTGCTCAGGGCCTTGCCCTGGAAGAACTTCACCGCGTCGTCAACCGGGCTCGAAATGGCGAGACCCGTCGCCAGACGGCCTTGCGTCCGGTCGATCAGTCCAGTCGTGCGTTGAAGGGCCAGCAGGTTCGAACGGACTGCTGTCGATAGAGTGATATCGGCCACGTGGATTCTCCTATTCTAGAGAACTTCTGAATTTACACGCCTTTCTTGGCATGCCACTCGATTCAGGCAGAACGTTAACATATCCGTTACGACAATGCCATAGGGATTCTTGAATACCCAGTTAACCGCCCCCGGCGGCCTCAACCATAGCGTCGCCGCACCGCATCGTGGATGGCCTGGTGGGGGTCGTAGTCGTACTGGTGCAGGACGGCGCTGACCGTGCCGTCGGCGTTCTCGGCGATGGCCCGGTCCGAGACCCGGATCGCCTCCCCCGGCAGGTGGCCCATGGTGTTCACGTGGCGGGCGTTCTCCACCAGCAGGGCGCCGTCGACCATGCCGCCGTGGACCAGCACGTTGTGCAGGCCCTGGTCGATGCCGTCGATGCGCAGCGACCCGGCGTCGGCCTGCCCGGCAAGCTGCAGCATGGTGATCAGATAGCGCATGATGCCGCGCCGGTTGCCCAGCGTGATGCCCGAACACGAGATGGCCTTGGCGGCGATGGCGTCCAGGGCCGCCTGGCCCAAGGCGCTGCGCACCCAGTTGGAGTTGTCGCGGCAGTTGCCGATGCGCACGCCGCGGTCCTCGGCGAAGTAGTGCAGGTCGCCGGGCAGGCCGATGTCGAAGGGGTCCTTCTGGAACACCACGTCGCGGGTGTCGGACAGCATCACGCGCTCGAACGAGTGCCCGTCCAGGTACTCGAAGTATTTGATATACCTGGCCAAATGCACGCACATGGGCATGAACCGCCAGGTCTCGAAGGACTCCACGTCGACCCCCAGGGCCTGCAAGGCCGCGATGCTGTCCGTGTCGGTCTCGGCGCGCGACACCAGCAGGCAGACGTGGCCGTCGTATCCGGTGTCGGCCAGGGACAGGACGAAGGGCTTGAGGTCGGCGTAGCCGTAGCCCACCGCGGCGCCGATCACCACGCGGCCGGGGTCGCGGCCGAACGCGGTCATGCCCGGCACGCCAGCACCGCCGCCACCACCCGCGCCTGGTCGGCGTCGGTCAGGCTGCCCGACGACGGCAGGCTCAGGGCCTGATCCTGCAACGCTTCGGCCACGGCGCCGCCCAGGCAGCGGGCGCCGCCGTGCACCGCGCCCCGGTGCAGGGGCTGCCACAGGGGCCGCGCCTGGATGCCCTTTTCCGCCAGGCGCGCCAACACGGCGCGCCGGTCGGCGCCGAAAATTTCCCGGTCGATGCGCACCGTGGACAGCCAGAACACCGGCTCGGCCCAGTCGGCGGCGGGCATGAAGGCCAGCCCGGCGACCCCGGCGAAGGCGTCGCGGTAGGCGGCGGCGATGCGCCGCCGCGCCGCCACCATGGTGTCCAGGCGCTCCATCTGGGCGCAGCCCACGGCGGCCTGAATGTTGGTCAGGCGGTAGTTGTAGCCCAGCGCGTCGTGCTCGGATTCGACGGGGTCGGACTTGGCCTGGGTGGTCAGGTGGCGGGCCCGGGCGGCCAGGGCGCCGTCACCCGTAACCACCATGCCGCCGCCGCCGCAGGTGACCAGCTTGTTGCCGTTGAAGCTGAACGCCGCCAGGTCGCCCAGGGTGCCGGCGGCACGGCCCTTGTACCGGGCGCCCAGGCTCTCGGTGGCGTCCTCGACCACCACCAGGCGGTGCGCCCGGGCGGCGGCCAGGATCGGGTCCATGTCCACCGGATGGCCCAGGATGTGCACCGGCATCACCGCCGCCACGCGGCGGCCGCTGGCCTTCTCCACCGGGCCGTCGGGACCCGGGGCGCAGTCCTCGGCCAGGTAGGCGGCGACCCGCGCCGGGTCCATCTGCCAGGTGGCCGGGTCGGCGTCCACCAGCACCGGTTCGGCGCCGGTGTAGGCGATGGCGTTGGCGCTGGCGATGAAGGTCAGGGTCGAGGTAAGCACCAGGTCGCCGGGTCCCACCCCGGCCACCATCAGGGCCGTGTGCAGGGCCGCCGTGCCGCTGGCCGTGGCCACGGCGTGGGCGGCGCCGACGGCGCCCGCCACCATGCCCTCGAAGCGGTCCACGTAGGGCCCGGCCGAGGACACCCAGTTGGTGGCCACGCAGTCGGCCAGGTAGGCGGCCTCGTTGCCGGCCAGCCAGGGCTCGGACAGGGGGATGAAGGGGTCAGACGGCATAGGTCCCGGCGCGGTAGCGCCCGGCGTTGTCGCGGATCCAGGCGGCGGTCAGGGCGATGCCCTGCTCCAGGCTCGTGGCCGGGGCCCAGCCCAGCAGCTCCCGCGCCAGGGCGTTGTCGGACAGCAGGCGGTCCACCTCGCTGTCCGCCGGGCGGGCGCGGCCGGCCTCGCCCTCCACCGCCAGGTCCCGGCCCAGGGCGGCGCCCACCAGGCCCACCAGGTCGCCGATGGAAATCTCGCGCCCGGTGCCCAGGTGGATGGTGCGGCCCTCGATGCCGGGCACGGACCCGGCCCGCACCAGGCCGTCCACGGTGTCGGCCACAAAGGTGAAGTCCCGGGTCGGCGCCAGGTTGCCCAGGCGCACCACCGCGCCGGCCAGGGCCTGGGTGATGATGGTGGGGATCACCGCCCGCGCCGACTGGCGCGGGCCGAAGGTGTTGAACGGGCGCAGGGTGACCACCGGCAGGGCGAAGGCGCGGTGGTAGGCCTCGGCCATCTTGTCGGCGCCGATCTTGCTGGCCGAATAGGGCGACTGGCCCTGCAGCGGGTGGTCCTCGGCGATGGGCACACTCAGGGCGCTGCCGTAGACCTCGCTGGTCGAGGTGTGGACCAGGCGCCCCACCCCGCCGTCGCGCGCCGCCTCCAGCAGGTTCAGGGTGCCCTCCACGTTGGTCCGCACATAGGAGCGCGGGGCGTGGTAGGAATACGGGATGCCGATCAGGGCCGCCAGGTGGAACACGGCGTCGCAGCCGCGCACGGCGCCGCGCATGAAGTCGGAGTCGGTGACGTCGCCGAACAGGACCTCCATGTCGCCGCGCATGTCGGACCCGCCCAGCCAGCCGGCGGAGCCCAGCGCGTTGTAGTGCACCAGGGCGCGCACCCGGGCCCCCTCGGCCGTCAGGCGCTCGGCCAGGTGGCTGCCGATGAAGCCGCCGGCGCCGGTGACCAGGACCGATTTGCCGGACCAGGTCACGGCCCCAGCTTCCCGGCCGCGGCGTCGGCCTGGGCGCGCATGTAGTCGCGCATCTGGCCGATGTCGATCCAGTATTCGTGGATGGGGAAGCTGGCCACCATGCCGCCGCCGTCCAGCAGGCGGTGGATCAGGTCGGTCATGTCCGTGCGCGCGCGGCGCGGGATCATGGCCAGCACGCGCGGTTCCAGCAGGTAGATGCCGGCGTTGATGAAGTGCGACACCACCGGCTTCTCGGCCAGGGCGGTGACCCGGGGGCCGTCGGCCTCGACCACGCCGAAGGGCACCGGCAGGTCGTACTTGCGCACGGCGATGGTGATGTCCGCCGCCTGCTCGCGGTGGAAGGCCAGCATGGCGCGGAAATCGACGGCGGTCAGGATGTCGCCGTTGATGACCAGCAGCGGCTCGCCCGCGTCCTCGACCATGGCCAGGGCCCCGGCGGTGCCCAGGGGCTCCTCCTCGTGGGTGTAGCTGACCTGGACGCCGAAGCCGTCGCCGTCGCCGAAGTGGTCGCGGATCTTGTCGGCCTGGTAGTGGGTGGTGATGCTGACCCGCCGCACCCCCGAGTTGCGAAGCTGGCCGACGATGTGCTCGATCACCGGCTTGTCGCCGACCCGCAGCAACGGTTTCGGCGTGTCCTCGGTCAGGGGCCGCAGGCGGGTGCCCAGGCCGCCGGCCATGACCACGGCGCGCAGGGGCAGTTCGGGCTCGGCCGCCAGGTCCTCCTTCAGGGCCAGGCCGGCGACCCGGCCGTCGCCGTCCAGCAGCGGCAGGTGGCGCACCAGGCGCACCTCCATCAGGGTCAGCAGGTCCGCCGCCGTGGCGTCCACCGGCGCCGACAGGGTCTCGGCCCAGCGCCGGCCGGTGCCGCTTTTCAGGAATTCCTCCACCGGCCGGGCGAAGTCGGCGTGGGCCAGGATGGCGCGGCGGATATCGCCGTCGGTGACCAGGCCCAGCAGGCGCCGGTCGCCGTCCAACACCAGGGCCACGCCCTCGCCGTTGGCGTCGATCTTGGCCAGGACCTCCCACATGGAGACCCCCGGGGACACGGCGAAGCGGTCCATCAGGGCGGTGACGGAATCGGTGCTCACCGCGGCCATGTCGATCCGGTCAATCCGCATGGTTCCAAACCGGATGGCGCAGCACCCAGTCGTCGCCGTCCTGCATCCACAGGTGCGGCGAGCGGAACCTGTCCACCAGCTCCAGGAAATGGTCCGGGTCCATGCCGATGTAGTCCATGACCTCGCGGAAGTAGCGCGCCGGGAACTCGCCGTCGAAGCGGCGCACCAGGGCGATGGCCTCGTCGCGGGTCAGGTGGCGGTTGCGGATCTCCTGGCTGGCGTCGTAGGTCGCCCGGCCCAGGCCGAACTTGATCCAGGTGGTGTAGTAGTGGAAGCCGTCGATCTTGTCGTCCAGGCTGTTGTACTTGGAATAGGTGCCCTCGGTGCGCACCGGGTTGGCCTCGAACCCCGTGTGCTCGACGGCGTAGTAGTACGCCTCCTGGGGCGTCCACTTGACGTAGTAGCCCAGGTACCGCACCTCGATCGGCTTGGCCGCCAGCTCCTCGCTGCTGGGCGGCAGGTAGGGCGTGATCTCGTTCAGGCGCAGGCCGTGCTTCTCCATCAGCTCGGGGATCGACACCCCGGCCAGGTAGACCTCGGAAAGGTCGTCCATGGCGAAGTAGGACTTGTCGCGCAGGGAGCTGTTGGTCTCGGCGATGGGGTTGCCGTACTCGGCCTCGGACTCGCCGTAGAACACCAGCGGGATGTCCATCTTCAGCGCCATCTTGGGCGCCAGGTTCTTCTGCCCCAGGATGAAGGTCTGGAACGGGTGCATCAGGTTCTCGATGGCCAGGCGGGTCAGCAGCTTCTGCGCCCGCCCGTTGGGCTTGAAGGTGATGTTGTCGAAGCCGCCGACCTCGATCCAGTTGCGGAAGTTGGTCAGGCCCACGTCGGTGTACAGGATCGGCGGCCAGGTCACGGTCAGCGGGTTCATGCCGTACTTGTACTTCAGCAGGTGGGCGGCGAAGGCGCTGTCCTTGCCGCCGCTGCCGGGCACCAGGCAGTCGTAGCCGCCGTCGCTGCGCCGGTAGCGGTCCAGCAGCTCCAGCAGCTCCTTCTCGCGCGCCTCCCAGTCGATCTCGCGCTTGACCTCGGCATAGCGGCAGGCGTCGCACACGCCGTCGTCCCAGATGCGCAGGGCCGTGGCCTTGCGGTGCGTCGTGTGCTTGAACTCGGGGGTCGAGGCCGGGCGCTGGTTGGACATGACGCAGCGGGTGCAGTAGGTGACCTCCTGCGGCAGGCCGTAGTACGCCTCGGGCAGGTTGGACTTGGTCTTGGTCATGCCGCCGCCCCCCGGGCCAGCTCGCCGCGGGCCAGCAGGCGGGCCAGGTTGGCGTACCAGCGCAGGCCCGGGCCGGCGCTGCGCTCGGGGTGGAACTGGCAGGCCAGGATGTTGCCGCGGCGCAGGGCGGCGCAGAACTCGATGTTGCCGAAACCGCTGACCGCCGTCACCACCGCCGGGTCGGCGGGGCGCACGTGGTAGGAATGGACGAAGTACATGTAGGTGCCCGGGTCGATGCCGTCGTACACCGGGTCGGCCCAGGCGCCCGACGGCGGCCGCACCGGGCGCCAGCCCACCTGGGGCACCTTCAGGCCCGGCGCCGACGGCAGGCGCTCGACCGTGCCGGGGATCAGGTCCAGGCCGGCGTGGGTGCCGAACTCGTGGCTCTCGGACATGAACAGCTGCATGCCCAGGCAGATGCCCACCAGGGGCTTGCCGGCCGCCGCCAGGTCGTGCAGGGGCGCCACCAGGCCGCGGTCGCGCAGGGCCGCCATGGCGTCGGCGAAGGCGCCGACCCCCGGCAGCAGCACGGCGTCGGCCGCCGCCAGGTCGCCGGGGTCGGCGGTGACCACGGTGTCCAGCCCGGCGTGGCGGCAGGCCTGCTCGATGCTGAACAGGTTGCCAAGCGCGTAGTCGACGATGGCCAGGCGCGCCATCACGCGGCCTCCGCCGCCTGCGGCCGCACGTCCACGCCGCGGCCCACCAGGTCGGCCTTCAGGGCCTCCAGGGCGCAGGCGGTGACCCGGCCGCTGGCGCCGCCCTTGCGCAGGAACTCGATGTTGCCCTCGCCCTCGAAGGCGTCGCCGTCATGGGGCAGGGTCGCCGCCAGGTGGTAGTGCAGGATCGAGGCCAGGCTGACCGCGTCGGCGTGGCTCTCGGCGATGACCCGGGCCACCTGGTCCATGGTGCCGGCGCCGCCGCCGGCGATCACCGGCACCGGCGCGGCGTCGGCGATGCGCCGGGTCAGGTCCAGGTCGAAGCCGGTGCCGGTGCCGTCGCGGTCGATGGCCGTGACCAGCAGCTCGCCGGCGCCCAGGTCCACCGCCCGGTCGGCCCACTCGAAGGCATCCACGCCGCTGCTCTCGCGGCCGAAGTCGGTGTAGGCCTCGTAGCGGCCGTCGGGGTGGCGGATGGCCTCGATGGAGACCACGATGGTGGACGAGCCGAAGGCCCGCGACGCGGCGCGGATCAGGTCCGGGTCGGCGACCACGGCGGTGTTCAGGGCCACCTTGTCGGCGCCGGCGCGCAGCACGGCGCGGATGTCGTCCAGGCTGCGCAGGCCGCCGGCCACGGTCAGCGGCACGAACACCTCGCGCGCCGTGCGCTCGACCATGTGCAGCAGGCTGTTGCGGCCGTACAGGCTGGCCACGGCGTCGACATAGATCAGCTCGTCGGCGCCGGCCTCGTAGTAGGCGCGGGCGAAGGCCTCGGGCTTGCCCAGCACGCGCAGGCCCTCGAACCTGATCCCCTTGACCAGGTTCGGCCCCTTGATTTCCAGGCGCGGGATGATGCGGACGGTCATTTCTTTTGTTCAGGCAATCCTAGGCGGTCAGTCTTAAGCCGGCCATGGCTAAGAATTCGTTACGACGCCGGCCGCATGGCCTTGGCCGGGATGCCGGCCACGCGGCCGCCGGCGGGCACGTCGCGCACCACCACGGCGCCGGCGGCGACCACCGCGTTCTCGCCGATGCCGACCCCCTGGCGGACGATGGCGCCGGCGCCGATCACCGCCCCGGCCCCGACCTTGACCCCGCCCAGCAGGCAGCAGCGCGGCGCCAGGTGCACGTGCTCGCCGACCACGCAGTCGTGCTCGACCACCGCCGCGGTGTTGACGATGGCGTTGGCGCCGATGGCGGCGCCCGGGTTGACCACCGCCGCCGCCAGCACCACGGCCCCGGCGCCCAGCCCGGCGTGGGACGACACCACCGCCGCCGGGTGGCACACGGCCAGGGGCTGCAGCCCGGCGGCCACGCCCTTGTCGAACACCGCGACCCGGCGCGGGTTGTCGCCGGCGGCGCCGACCCCGCACACGAAGTGGGTATACCCCTCGACCCCGGCCCGGGCCAGGAACCCGTCGTCGCCCAGGATCGGCACCCCCATGACCGACTGGCCGCGGGTGCCGGGGCGCACGTCCAGCACCCCCAGGCGCCCCACGCCGGGCGCCGCCAGCAGGGCCTCCAGCACCACCTTGCCGTGGCCGCCGCCGCCCAGCACCAGGCAGGCGATGGCGTCACGGGGAGCGTCGCGGGGCGCGTCGCTCGCGCTCACGGCGCCATCCCTTCCAGCAGCCCTTCCGAGATCTGCAGGTTGATGTTGATCAGGGTGTCCAGCACGTGGGGCGGCATGTCGACCCCGTGGTTCAGGGTCGTCTCGGCCACATAGCGGCCCAGCCGCTCCAGGTTGGCGGCGGTGTCCGGCGGCAGGCCCATGTCGGCGCGCCGGACCAGGGTGCGGATGGCGATCCAGATCTCCATGTTGGCCTCCAGCGCCGCCGCCAGGGCCGCCGCGTCGCCCTCGTTGCGGGCCACGTCCAGCACCATGGCGGCCCGCGACAGCTCGAAGGCCTCCTGTTCCCGCGCGGTCAGGTCCTTGGGTGACGGTTCGGGGGAACGCTGGTCGGTCATGCGAATCTCCGCGCAAACCATACACCGCCGTTTCTCCGCCCGTCCAGCGCGGCCGCGGGGCAATTGACCGGGGCCCGGGGGGCGCCTATTCCTGGGTCATGTCCGATTCGCCCGACCCAGATTCCGCCGGCCCCGAAACCCTGCGCGACCTGTACGCGCGGCATGCCGCGGACCCCGAGGACTACGATACCAACCGCAAGCTGGGCATGCTGCTGTCGGGCATCCGCAAGACCCAGATCCACGGCGAGCCGTTCCTGCTGCGGGCGCTGGCGCACAAGGCGGCGGCGGGGCAGATGCGCGACCACCAGGCGGTGGCCATGCTCGACCGCCTGGCCATGCTGCTGATGGCCAAGGGCGACTACGCGGCGGCCGAGGACATCGCCGCCCAGCTCGTAACCCTGGCCCCGGGGGTGCCCGAGCTGTGGTTCCGCTGGGGCGACGTGCTGTTCCGCCTGGGCCGGGTGGCCGAGGCATCGGACGCCTTCGCCCGCACCCTGACCCGCATGCGGGAATCGGCCCGGGCCGCCGCCGCCCGGCGCGGCGGGCCCGTCACCCACCTGCTGTCGCCGCACAAGGTCATCGCCCGCTACTTCGGCGAGACGGCGGCCAAGCTGGACCTGTACCTGAAGGCGCGCGAACTGGGGCTGCTGGACCGGGCCGATCCGGTGCTGCTGGCCCCGGCCGCCGACGTCGCCAACCCGGCCCTGTTCGACTACTGGGGACGTCACGCCCGCGTGGTCCGCGACCCGGCCGAGATCGCGCAGGTCCAGGCCGACCTGGCCGACAGCCAGGTCTACCTGGACTACATCCCCCTGCCCGACGGCCGCACCCTGCACCGGGACGTGGCCCACCGGGTGGTGCAGGCCCTGTGGGAGGCGGCCGGACGCGGGCCGCTGCTGACCCTGGACCCCGGCCACCGCCGGGCCGGCCGCGAACGGCTGGCCCGGGCCGGCCTGCCGGAAGACGCCTGGTTCGTCTGCCTGCACGTGCGCGAGGCCGGCTTCTTCGACGAGGACGTGGCCTGGAGCAACAACCGCCACCGCAACGCCCGGGTCGAGACCTACCTGCCGGCGGTGGCCGAGGTGGTGGCCCGGGGCGGCCATGTGGTGCGCATCGGCGATCCCACCATGACCCCCCTGCCCGGCGTGCCGGGACTGATCGACTACGCCCACGGCGGCGACGACCTGCGCGCCGACTGGATGGACCTGGTCTGCGTCGCCGAGGCCCGCTTCTACCTGGGCATGGCCTCGGGGCCAAGCAGCGTGGCGGTCAATTTCGGCGTGCCCACCCTGGGCACCAACTGGTTCCCGCTGGGGCCCTGGCCCTACTGCGCCGGCGACATCTTCATCCACAAGCGCCTGCGCGACACGGCCACGGGCCGCTTCCTGGGCATCGCCGAGTCCCTGGCCCCGCCCCTGTTCTCGGCCATGGCGCCGCTGTATTTCCAGGCCCGCGGCCTGGAGCCCGTGGACAACACCGCCGACGAGATCCGCGCCGCCACCCGCGAGATGCTGGACCGCCTGGACGGAACCTGGACCGACACCGCCGAGGACGACGCCCGCCAGGCCCGCTACCGCGCACTGGCCGACCCCCATGGCGTCGGCCTCACTCCACGATTGGGGCGTGACTTCCTGGCGGCGCACCCGGAGTTGCTGGACTAGGCGATCAGGTGCTTTCTTTGGGATTTGGGTCGTTCAGAAGCTTCACGATGTCTTCGGCCACGGCCAGCAGTTCCCGCTTGAACAGGCGGGTCGTTTCCGTTTCCCCACGCAGAGTCTCTACGCTCCTGCAGCCGAAGATGACCCTGCGGGGAAAGAAAGAGAAAGCGTAAAGTGGATCGCGGCAGGCCCTGTTCCAGTCGTAGTTCCGGAAAAGATGGTTGAACAACATCGCCTGTTTCGGCTCGAAGTCCAGAAAGTTGACCATGTCCGCGCGGTTCAGGTAGGCGGCAGTGACATCGGATTCCCAGGCGGGGTCGATGAAGTGGCGAATTCGGGTCATGGTGGCCGGGTCGTTGAGATCCTCCGTACGCACATCCAGCACATCCCGGAACAGGTGCCTGTGGCTTTCAACCACCCTGTGGAAGTGGTCGTAGTGCCAACCCATTTTGTCTTTGATCGGCAGGGCGGTCCAGGTGGCCTCGTCCATCTCACCCACTGAAACGGCCGTAGGTGGCGTGTTCTCCGCCTCCGCGTCCCAATCCGTAAATCCAACGAAGACTTCGGGTCGGATGTGGGCGTGGGCGACCAGCGAGCGCACGCAGGTGTCCTTGTCCCGGCGGAGGTGGATCAGTTTCAGGTCAGGCCCGAACACGTCGCGGACCAGCGGCAACAGAAAGGCGATGGCCGTACCAACTTCGCCAGCCAGTTCCCGGGAGATCAGGGCTTCCAGCGCATCGGACGGTACACCTTCACAGCCCGGCCCTCCGGCCATCGTCGCGGTGAAGGCATGGCCATACATACGGGGTTCATCCGTCTGGTGACCGACCCGGCCTGTCACGCCATTCGTGGCGAACAACCTGTCCAGCGAGTCGCTCAATGAAGACGTACCACTCCGTTCAGTCCCGACGGCAAGAACCCGCACTTGCTCCCCCATCCCCCAAGAAAATTTCAAGCTTTGCTTCGAATCGCTTTGGCAGGTTTCTTAGACCAAGATGCCCTCAAAGAGCGCAATGTCAAACTTAAAATACTCTACATAATAGTATATTCGGCATGCCTCGCCCCAGGTGTGACAACGACACACCAGCAGGTGCATTTTTTTTCAGGAATGCGGTATCGAACTTGGGCACGTACCCGTCGGGAGAGCGGTCAAACCGCGGGCAGGTCCACGAACCCCTTGTCGAGCAACCGGTCGTCCAGGGGCACGGACAGGAGGCGCTCGGCGATCGTGTCGGCGGCAGGGCGGTCCGCCGCCAGGGGGTTGACCAGGCCCGCGAGGCCGGCGCGGAAGGCCGGGTCCAGGGCCTTGGCGATGCCCGCCTTAATGGCCGCCCGGTCCTCGGCCACGTCGATGACGTTGGCGGCGCGCAGGCGGCCGGCCTCGCGGCGGCCGACGTTGACCACCGGCAGTTGGAAGGACGGCGCCTCGATCAGGCCGCTGGAGGAATTGCCGACCATGGCCGCGGCCCGGGCCATGAGCGAAAAATACGCCCGGGTGCCCAGGTGCGGGCACATGACGGCGTCCCGGCGCCCGGCAACGAAGGCCAGGGCCGCCCGGCGCACGACCTCGCCGCCCGGATCTGCGTTGGGTGCCGTGAACACCATCGGCCGCCCGGCCCCGTCCAGGGCTGCCAGCAGCTCGGCCACCTGCGCCGCCACGGAGGCCGGTTCGCGGGTGGCCGGGTGGTAGGTGACCAGCAGCGGCGCCGGGTCCAGGGGCAGGCCGACACGGTTCGCCAGGGAGGCGTCGTCCAGGGGGTCGAGGCCACGCAGGTTGTCCAGGCCCGGGGCGCCGCTGACGATGACGCGCCACTCCTCCTCCCCCATCTGGCGCAGGCGACGGGCATAGGGCTCGGCGGCGGCGAAATGCAGGTGGCTCATTTTCGTGATGGCATGGCGGAAGGCGTCGTCCAGCGCCCCCAGGGTCAGCTCGCCGCCGTGCAGGTGGGCGACGGGCAGCCGCAGGGGCTGGGCCGCCACCACCGCCGCCAGAACCTCGAAGCGGTCGCCCAGGACCACCACCAGGTCCGGCGCCAGGTCGGCGAAGGCGGCCGCGAAGCCCTCCACCCCCCGGGCCATGGACCGTGCCGTGCCCAGGGGCGAGTCGTCGCCGGTCAGCAGGTCCACCCGGGCGGCGGGGGCGAAGCCGTCGCCGATGATCTCGTCGATCGTGTTGCCGTGCCGGGGCGACAGGTGCATGCCGCCGGCGATGATCCGCAGGTCGCAGGCCGGATCCTTGTCCAGGCGGCGCAGCAGCGGGCGCAGGATGCCGTAGTCGGCGCGGCTGGTGGTGACGACGGCGATGCGGCGGCCACCCGTCATGAGGGTTCCAGCATGTCCTCGTCGAGGGGCGTGCCGGCGGGCACCGTGGTGGTCACGCGCCGGCCCAGGGTGGTGTCCAGGCGCCAGGGCGGCATGCCCGTGCCGGGGCGGCGCACGGCCACCGAGTCGGCATCCAGGATCTCGCCGGCCACCAGGTCGCGGGCCGCCACCAGGCTCTTTCGCGCCACCGCCGCCGTGTCCTCCTCGCAGGCCCGGGGCCGCTTGACCCCGTCGCCCAGGGCCGGCTCCACGGCGCGCACGGCACGCACCAGCTCGGCCAGCTCGTCGGGCTCCAGCGACGCCTTGTGGTCGGGGCCGGGCATGTCCCGGTCCAGGGTCAGGTGCTTCTCGACGATGGACGCGCCCAGGGCCACGGCGGCCACCGCCACGGCCGTGCCCTCGGTGTGGTCGGACCAGCCCACCGGCAGGTCGAAGGCCTCGGCCATGGTGGCCATGGCGCGCAGGTTGCACGCCTCGACCGGGGTCGGGTAGCTGCTGACGCAATGCAGCAGGGCCAACTGGTCGTTGCCGACGCCGCGGATCACGTCCACCGCCGCCCGCACCTCCTCCAGGTCGGCCATGCCGGTGGACAGGATGATGGGCCGGCCCAGGTAGGCCACGTGGCGCAGCAGGTCCAGGTTGGTCAGCTCGCCCGACGGCAGCTTGAAGGCCCGCACCCCCAGGCGGTGCAGCATGTCGGCGCAGCGCGCGTCGAACGGCGAGGACAGGAATTCGAGCCGCAGGTCGGCGCAGTGGTCGCGCAGTTCCACGTGGTCCAGCTCCGAAAGCTCCAGCCGCGCCAGCATGTCGTACTGGGTCTCGGCGTCGGCCACGTCGGCCATCTGGTACTGGGCCTTGGGGGCGCGGCGGGTGACCAGGCGCGAGGTCGAGAAGGTCTGGAACTTGACCGCGTCGGCGCCGGCGCCGGCGGCCACGTCGATCAGGGCGTGGGCCAGGTCCAGGTCGCCGTTGTGGTTCACCCCGGCCTCGGCGATGACGTAGCAGGGATGGCCGGGACCGACCAGGCGGTCGCCGATGGTCAGCGGGCTCACCATGCCGTCCACCCCCCGTCGACGACGATGTTCTGGCCGGTGACGTAGCCTGCCAGGCCGCCGGCCAGGTAGGCGACGGCGCCGGCCACGTCGTCCTCGCGGCCCATGCGGCCGAGCGGCGTGCGTTCCAAATAGCGCCGGACGAAGGCCCGGTCCTGGCCCCGGGCGATGCCGCCGGGGCTGACCATGTTGACCCGCACCCGCGGCGCCAGGGTGGTGGCCAGCCAGCGGGTGAGCTGCAACAGCCCGCCCTTGCCCGCGGCGTAGGCCGCCGGGTTGCCCATGCCGGTGCCGGCGTACAGCCCCCAGTCCGGCCCCACCTGGCCATAGATCGAGCCCAGGGTGATCACGCTGCCGTGGCCCGACTTGCGCAGCGCCGGCGCCGCCGCCTGGACCAGGGCGAAGACCGAGGTCAGGTTCACCTCCAGGGCCGCGCGCCAGGTCTCCGTCGACTGCCCCTCGAACGGCACGGCCCAGCCCTTGAGCCGGCTGGTGCCGACGAAGGCGGCGCAGGTGACGACGATGTCCAGCCCGCCCAGCCCCTCGGCGACCGCGCCGGGCAGGTCGCGCACCGCCGCCTCGTCGGCCAGGTCCGCCGCCAGGGCCAGGGTCTCGTTGCCGAATTCGCCGTGGATCGCCGACGCCGCGTCCTGGCAACCGTTGCCGTCCAGGTCGGCCAGCGCCACCCGGGCGCCCAGCTCGGCCAGAGCCGCGGCGCAGCGCCGCCCGATGTGCCCGGCGCCGCCCGTGACCAGGGCCACGCGCCCGTCCAGGGACATCATCTCGCCGATGGTCTTGGCGCCGTCCATTACCCGTCCCCTCGAATCCCCTTGACCGAATCATACAGCGATTCGGCCACCCGAAGGTCAAATTCCGTGTCGATGTCGACGGCCCGTTCGCGCGGCACCACCACGGCGCCGACCCGGCCCTCGAACAGGCCCCCGGCGCGGCGCAGGAACGCGGGATCGGCCACGTAGCAGACCGTGGTCACGTCCCACACCGCGGGCGCCGCCTGGCGCCGCTCGACCCGGCCCCGGGGCGGGATCACCAGGGCGGCGTGGCCGGCGTCGTCCAGGGTGACCATGTTGAACCAGGGATTGCGGTGGGCCTCGCTGACCGTCAGCACCACGTCGACGTCGCCGCGGTCGAAGCGGGCCAGGGCAGCCTCGATGTCGGCCGGGTGGCGCAGCGGCGCCGTGGCCGGCACGCTGACGAACCGTGCAAGATCCGGCCCCTCCCCTTCCAGCGCGTCCAGGGCGTGCTGCCAGGCCAGCCATTCGGGCGCCGCGTCGGAGGCCAGCTCGGGCGGCCGCAGGAACGGCACCTCGGCGCCCCAGGCGCGGGCGGCGTCGGCGATGGCCGCGTCGTCGGTGGACACCACCACCCGGTCGATGCCGGCGGCGGCGCGGGCGTCGGCGATGGCGTGGGCCAGCAGCGGCCGGCCGGCCAGGTCGCGCAGGTTCTTGCCCGGCAGGCCCTTGGACCCGCCGCGGGCGAACACGAAGGCCACGGTCTGCCCGCTCATGGCGCCGCCGCCCCGCCCGCCTCGCCCAGGGGCACCCGGCGCACCGGCGCCTCGCGCCCGGCGCGGGCGGAATGGCGCGCCGCGGCCACCACCTCCAGCACGCGCAGGCCGTCGGCGGCGGTGACCCGGGGCGGACAGCGGCCGGCGGCGCAGTCCAGGAAGTGGGCGAACTGGGCCCGGAACATGGCGTCGACGTCGGCCCCGGCGCCGTCGTCCAGCACCTGCCAGCGGCCGGCGGCGGCGGTATAGAGGCGCGCCGTGCGGGCGATGCCGTCCCATTCCAGGGTGCCCTCGGCGCCGGCGATGCGGCATTGGCGCACCGGCGCGCGCTGCACCATGTCCAGGTGCAGGTTGCCCATGGCGCCGCCGGCGAAGTGCAGGATCAGGTCGGCGCAGTCCTCCACCTCGACCCCCAGGCCGCCGACCCGGCCCAGGGACGCCGTCACCGCCGCCACCTCGCCCAGGGCGGCGCGCAGCAGGTCGATCTCGTGGCTCAGCTCCAGCAGCACGCCGCCGCCCAGGTCGGCGCGGCCGCTGACCCCGGCGCGATGGTCGGTGCCGGGCCGCCAGTCGGGCAGGTACTGGCCGACCTGGGCCCCGGCCCAGACCGGCGCGCCGATGCGCCCGTCGGCCAGGGCCCGCCCGACCGCCGACCAGGCCCGGTCGTGGCGCAGGCAATAGCCGACCAGCAGCGGCGTGCCGCGGGCGGCCTGGGCGCGCAGCAGGTCGGGTACCCCGGCCGGCGAGTCGGCCAGGGGCTTCTCCACCAGCACCGGGACCCCGGCCGCCACCAGGGCCGTGGCCGCCTCCAGGTGCAGGGGTGCGGGGGTGGCGACCACGGCCAGGTCGGGCTTCGCCGCCAGGGCCGCGGCCAGGTCGTGGACCACCGCCTCGGCGCCGGCGCCGGCCCCGGTATCGCCGCCGGGGCGGCGCAGCAGGGTGACGCGCAGGCCGGGCACCAGGGCGCGGGCCGCCGCCAGGTGGCGCCGCCCGGCGCTGCCGTAGCCCACGATCAACAGGTGCATGCCCTCAGGCCCCGCCACCGCGTCCCCCGAATCCAGTCCGCCCCCAGTTGTCGCACGACTCGTGGGGCACAAACTACCCCCGGCGACCCAGCAATTTTTGCCCACCGGCAGGTCCGGCCCCGGCCCCGGCCCCGGGGCCTGGCGGAGAAAATGCCTGTTTTCAACGGCTTGCCGATTCGGCTCCGTTGGCCCGGCCCTTGCTTGGAGGAACCGAAGCCACGACCCCCGCGCCGTGGCGACCCGCAACGACCCGCACGGAAGCCGCGCCATGGAAAGCAACGTCATCGTTCCCAAGTCGAGCACCGCCGCCGCCATGCTGGCCAAGGTCACCCCGAGCCAGTCCAAGGGCGACGAGGTGGCCATGGTGCCCTTCGACCAGCTCCTGCAGCAGGCCAGCAAGACCGCCGGCTCGGGCACCGACCGCACCGGCGACGAGGGCGAGCTGGGCGGCGTCGTCGACCGGGTCAACGCGCGCAAGGGCGAAAGCGGCGCGGCGCCCCGCGACGACCAGGACGACGGCGGCGACGACTGGTCCCACGACCGGCCGCGGGAGCGCACCGAGGACCGGCGCGACGACTGGTCCACGGCGCCGCGCGAGGCCCCCGCCCCGCGCCACGACGACCGCCCGCCGCCGGCCGACACCGGGCGCGCCGCCGAGCCCGAGGTGGCCCCGGTGGCCGAGACCGCCGGCGACCCCGGCGCCACCCGCCCCAACACCGACGGCCGGTCCGGCACCGGCGAGACCAACACGGCAACCACCGCCGCCGCCTCCGCGCGGCACCGGCGCCGAGGCGCCGCGCAACCTGGCAGCCATCGCCGGCGCCGTGGCCGCCACCCGCGCCGCCGAACCGGCGCAGCGCCGCGCGTCGCCCAACAGCGCCGTGGCCCAGGATGCGGCCCCCGGCGCCGCCGCCAAGGCCCAGGCCGCCGCCAACCCCAACGCCGCCCAGGGGCAGACGCCGGAGGCCGGCACGCAGAACGACGCCGCCACGGTCGCGGCCCCGGCCAAGAAGGCGGCTTCGGCCACGGCCCAGGCCGCGCGCGCGCCCACGGCCGGGCAGCAGGCCCCGGCGGCGGCCCAGGCCGGCCAGCAACAGCAGCAGGGCGACAACGCCGCCGGGCGCCAGGCCTCGGACCTGTCCAACCGCCTGGGCGGCAAGACCAACGCCCAGGTCTCGGTCACCGTCGAGGACGACGGCGCCGCGGTGGCGTCGCAGCCGCGCACCTCCATCGCCGCGCCCACGGTGGCCGGCGCCAACGGCAAGCCCGGCACCGGCACCGGCCAGGGCCGCAACGGCCGCACCGCGGCGGCGGGCCAGGCCAACGCCGCCAGCCAGCAGGCGGCGGCCCAGGCCGGCGCCCAGGCCCCGGTCCAGGTCCAGTCCCCGGCGCCCGCGGCGGCGGCCGGCGCCGCCAAGGCCGCCGGCCCGGTGGCGGTGCAGTCGGTGTCCGCCGGCGCGGCGGCCGGCGGCGGCGAGGCCCTGGGCCCCGGCAACGCCGGCACCACCGGCGAGGCGCGCCAGGCCCAGCACACGGCGGCGGCCCAGAACCCCAAGGCGGCGACGGCGCAGCGGCCGCCGGTGGTCGAGCAGGTGTCGGTGCACATCGCCAAGGCGGTGCGCGCCGGGGTCGACCGCATCCACATCCAGCTCAAGCCCGAGTCCATGGGCCGGGTCGACGTGCACATGGAAATCGCCAAGGACGGCCGGGTCAGCGCCGTGGTCACGGTGGACAACCGCGAGACCCTGAACGCCCTGCAGAAGGACTCCCACACCCTGGAACAGGCCCTGCGCGACGCCGGCCTGCAGGCGGACTCCGACGACCTGCAGTTCAACCTGCGCGGCGAGCAGGGCGGCGAGGGCGGCGATTCCGAACCGGACGGCCGCCTGGCCACGGGCGAGGGCGGCGAGACCGCCGCCGAGGCCGAGCCCGACGGCGACGCCGCCGACCGCCTGGCCCTGCTGCTGGCGCGCGCCCGCGGCCTGGCCAACCGCATCGACATCCGGGCCTAGGCAGGGAGGACCCCCATGGCCATTCTCAGTTCCGCCGCCGCCACGTCGTCCGCAAGCACCCTGACCCAGTCGGGCCAGAGCAAGCAGCAGCTCGACGAGGACCTGAACCAGTTCCTGACCCTGCTGACCACCCAGCTGCAGAACCAGGACCCGCTCGACCCCATGGACGCCACCGAGTTCACCTCGCAGCTGGTGCAGTTCGCCTCGGTCGAACAGCAGATCTACCAGAACTCGAACCTGGAGAAGCTCTACACCCTGCAGAAGAACTCGCAGGTGGTGTCCATGGTCAACTACTTGGGCACCACCATCGAGGCCAAGGGCGACGCCTTCTACCTGGAGGACGGCACCTCCAAGTTCACCTACACCCTGGCCGAGAAGGCCGCCTCGACCACCATCACCATCCGCAATGCCTCGGGCACCACCATCGCGACCTTCGACGGCGAGATCGACATCGGCAAGCACGGCGCCGTGTGGGACGGCACCAACTCGCTGGGCTACAAGGTCGAGGACGGCCTCTACCAGGTCACGGTCCTGGCCAAGGACTCCGAGGGCAAGCCGCTGGACGTGACCACCACGGTGTTCGGCAAGGTGACCGGCGCCGGATCCGACGACGGCGAGGTGTCGCTGTACGTGGACGGCCTGCAGTTCTCGCTCGACGACGTGCTGTCGGTGGCCGAGACCCCGGCCTCCGCCACGACCACCACCACCGGCGACGGCGCCGCCAACGACAACGAAACCACCGACACCACCCAAACCGACACCGAGGACGACTCGGCGTCCTGACGCAGGCCGCCGCCGGCCCGCCCGGAACCGGGCCGCGCGACAGAAGGAGGACTGAACCATGAGTTTGTACGGCGCGTTGTTTTCGGGCGTTTCCGGCCTGACCGCACAGAGCAGCGCCATGGGCGCCATCTCGGACAACATCACCAACGTCAGCACCATCGGCTACAAGAACACGTCGGTGGACTTCCAGACCCTGGTCACCAAGCAGACGTCGACCACCTTCTACTCGGCCGGCGGCGTGCAGTCGCGGCCGCGCGGCGCCAACGACGTGCAGGGCCTGTTGCAGGCCTCGACCTCGCAGACCGACATCTCGATCTCGGGCAGCGGCTACTTCGTGGTCAACGAGGCCAGCCGGCCGACCATCTCCAACCAATACCTGTTCACCCGCGCCGGGTCCTTCTACCAGGACAACGAGGGCTTCCTGTACAACACCGCCGGCTTCTACCTGCAGGGCTGGCCGGTGGACGCCCAGGGCAACGTGATCCCGGCCAACGACGCCCTGACCATCGCCAACCAGAACATCATCTCCACCGACTACCTGGAGACGGTGAACCTGTCCCGCGTCGGCGGCACGGCGTCGGCCACCACCAACATCTCCATCGGCGCCAACCTGCCGTCCAACGACGCCGTCGGCGACACCCACCGCACCGACGTGCAGTTCTTCGACACCCTGGGCAACGCCAACACCATCAGCTTCGTCTACACCAAGGCGGCGGCCAACGAGTGGGACCTGTCGATCGAGCCGCCCACCGGCACCAACGTGCTGACCCTCTATGACGGCAACGGCGACGTCTACAGCAGCACCGGCCAGCTCGAATTCACCACCCAGCCGGCGACCACCGACACGGTCACCATCAACGGCACGGTGTACGACTTCGGCAGCGGCGCCGGCGCCGTGACCGTGGCGCTGGGCACCACCGCGGCGGCCACCGTGTCGGCCCTGGCCGCGGCCATCGCCGCCAACGACGCCGCCTTCGGCACCGGCACCACCTCGAACACGGTGGCGGTCAGCGCCGGCAGCAGCACCACCCTGGTGTTCGGCAACCTGTTCGGCGGCGGCGGCGACTTCACCGTCGACCCGTCGGGCTTCGCCTCGGGCGCGGTGACCCAGGCCACCGCCTTCACGGTCCAGGACCGGGCCGTCGCCAACGCCGACCGGGCCATCGAGTTCGACAGCGACGGCCTGCCCTCGGCCTTCAACGTGGCCGAGATCGAGATCCTGGGCTTCGCCAACGGCGCCGCCGACATGGACAACGCCACCGCCAACAGCCCGCGCATGGACATCGACTTCGGCAACGTCGGCGAGGCCAACGGCATGACCCAGTTCGGGGCCGAGTTCTCGCCCACCTTCATCCAGCAGAACGGGTCCCGCTTCGGCACCTTCGCCGGGGTCTCGATCGACGTCGACGGGTTGATGACGGCGCTGTTCGACAACGGCGAACGGCGGCCCATCTTCAAGATCCCCATCGCCACCTTCGTCAACCCCAACGGCCTGGAGGGCCGCACCGGCAACGTCTGGAACTCCACCGAGCGGTCCGGCGACTACACCCTGCGGGTGGCCGACAACGGCCCCGCCGGCCAGGTGATCCAGGCGGCGCTGGAGGCCTCGACGGTGGACATCGGCGAGGAGTTCACCAACATGATCGTGGTGCAGCGGGCCTACTCGGCCAGCACCAAGATCATCAGCACGGCGGACTCCATGCTCGAGGAACTGATGCGGACCAAGCGCTAGCGCGGTCCCCCCGGTTTAGCCCGCAATCCCAAACCCAGGGCTGATCCCCGCCCGGCACGGTCAGAACGACCGGCCGGGCGTTTCCACGCCGCGAGACCCGCCCCGGAAAAGGGGTCAGGCACCTTTTATTGTTTCAAGAAAACCCACCGCGACTTTCCAATTAAAAGGTGCCTGACCCCTTTTATGGTGACCCCTTTTCCGGGGCGGGGTAGCCGAATTCGGCCAGGTGGGGGGCCAGGGTCGGCAGCAGGCCGGCGAAGTGCGGCGCGTAGCGCCGCCAGCGGGCCAGGGCGCGGGTGTAGAGGGGCTCGGCCACCTGGTGGTAGCTGGGCGCGCGCACCTCGGCGCTGCGGGCCCGGGCGCCGTAGTCCAGCACCGCGTCGTCCCAGGGCAGGTCCAGGAACGGGAACAGGCGCCGCGCCTCGCGCTCCAGGTCGGCCACCAGGTCCTCGTAGCGCACGGCGTGGACCGGCGGATCGAGCACCGCGCGGTAGTGGCGCCACAGGTCCATGACCCGGCCGTAGATGTCCACGGTGCCGGCCAGGGTGTCGAAGTTGACCATGGCCCGGTTCAGGCGGAAGTCCTGCATGAAGCAGCTGAGACAGGCGTCGGCCGGGTGGCGCAGGGCGAGCAGGAACCGGGCGCCGGGGAACAGGCGCCGGATCAGCCCCGCCTCGACCAGGTTGAAGGGCATCTTGTCGACCAGAACCTGACTCCGCGCCAGGTCGGGCAGGAACAGGCCCACGGCCTCGAAGTACAGGCCGCGCAGGCGCCGGATCTCGTCGCCGTCCAGGGCCGCCAGGCAATCGGGGTAGCCGCCGGGCAGGCCGCGCAGGCGGTCCAGCACGGCGGAAAAGGTTGCCCGCTCCTCCAGCACCCGCACCCGCGGATGGGCGTCCAGCACCCGCCCCAGCAGGGTGGTGCCCGAGCGCGGGAAGCCGACCAGGAACACCGGCGACGGCCGGTCCTCGGGCGGCGCCGGGGTCCAGCCGGCGACCCACTGCGGCGTGAAGCGGGCGCGCAGGGCGGCGATCTCGCGCGGGTAGGCCTGGCGGTCGATGGCCCGGCCGCGGGGCCCCTCGGCCGACAGGCGGTTGCCCTCGGCGAAGGCGGCGTAGGCGCCGTCGGTGTCGCCCAGGCGGTCGCGCACGGCGCCCAGCTCGTGGGCCACGAAGGCGCGGTCGCGCCAGCCGGCGGCCGACAGGTCGATCCCCTGCAACCGGTCCAGGGCCGCCGCCAGGTCGCCGTCGCGGCGGTCGCACTTGGCCCGCACCAGGTGGGCCAGCACGTTGCCCGGGTCCCGGGCCAGGGCCTGGTCCGCCGCCACCCGCGCCGCCGCCAGGTCGCTGGCCCGCTCATGCACGGCGGCCAGGTTGGACCATGCCTCCACGGACTCGGGCTGCAGGTCGAGCGCCCGGCGGAAGGCCCCGGCGGCGGCCTCGAACTCGCCCAGGTTGGCCTGCGCCGTGCCCAGGTTGTTCAGCGCCAGGGCCGAACCGGGGTCCAGCTCGATGGCCCGTTCGAAGCAGGCCCGGGCCTCGACCCCGCGGTCGAGGCCGACCAGGGCCGAGCCCAGGTTGTTCACCACCTCGGCCGACTGCGGCGCCCGTGCCAGGCTGTCCTGGTAGGCGGCCACCGCCTCCTCCAGCCGCCCCTGCCCGACCAGGGCGTTGCCCAGGTTGGCGCCGGCCTCGGCGTAGTCGGGCCGCAGGGCGAGGGCGCGGCGGCAGTGGCGCTCGGACTCGTCGAACCGGTCCAGGTCGCGCAGCACGGCGGCCAGGTTGTTGTGGGCCTCGGGCGAGTCCGGGGCCAGGGCCAGGGCGCGGCGGTAGGCGTCCTCGGCCTCGGCGAAGCGGCGCAGGGCCTTCAGGGCGTTGCCCAGGTTGACCAGCGCCCCGGCGTTGCCCGGGTCGCCGGCCACGGCGCGGCCGATGTCCTCGGCGGCGCCGGCGAAGTCGCCTCGCTGGAACCGGATCACCCCCAGGTAGTGCAGGGTCTCGGCATGCCCGGGGGCCGCCGCCAGGATGCGGCGGTACAGGGGCTCGGCCTCGTCCAGGCGCCCGGCCCGGTGCAGGTCCAGGGCCCGCTGCCCCAGGGCCGCCAGGTCGCCGGCCAGGGCCGGGGACGGTGCCGCGGCCGGCGCAGGCGCCGGCGCGGGTGCCGGTTCTTGAGCCGGCGCCCGCGCGCCCCGGTCCAGGGCCGCCAGGGCGGACAGGGCGCCGGCGTGGCCGGGGGCCAGGCGCAGGGCCCGGCGCAGGCTGGTGCGGGCCTCGTCGCCGCGGCCCAGGGCGGTCAGGGCCAGCCCCAGCAGGTGGCGCGCATCGGCCCGCCGCGGGTCCAGCTGGACGGCGCGGCGCAGGGCCTCGACCGCCTCGCCGGCGCGGCCGGCGGCGGTCAGGGCGGCGCCCAGGTTGACGGCGTGGTCCGCCGAGCCCGGAAAGCGCACCGCCAGCTCGGTGAACAGGGCCACGGCGCGGTCGCCGTCGCCGCGCTGGCTGGCGATGATGGCCAGCAGGTTCAGGGCGTCGGCGAACCCCGGGCGGGCGGCCAGCACCGCCTCGGCCCGGGCCGCCGCCTCGGCCAGGCGTCCGGCCCGGTGCAGGGCGACGGCCTCGGCCATGGCGCGGTCCGGTGCGGGCGTCTGCTTAGCCACTCATTAACCTTGTTCTTTAGGGTTTCTTTAACAGGGCCTGGGTAGGCTGCGAGCTAATCACAGTGTGCCTTGAGAAACAACGAGTCACCAGAAGTGGATATGTCAGAGCAGAACGCTGAAATCGAGTTTGGCAAGGATCGCGCAGCCCCCCCATTCAGCCCATCCGGAACGGCCCTGACCAGGGACAGCCTGCCGCCGCCCAACACCAAGCGGTGGGTGGTGCGGCGCAAGGCCGAGGTCGTCGCCGGGGTCCGGACCGGGCTGATCTCCCTGGAGGAAGCCTGCCGGCGCTACAAGCTGTCCATCGACGAGTTCCTGTCCTGGGAACGGCTGCTGGACGAGCATGGGCTGGCCGGCCTGCGGACCACCCGCGGGCAGCAGTACCGCTAGCCGGCGCCGCGCCGCCCCGACCCGGAAAGGCCTTGCCGGCCGCGGCGTTGGCGCCGCCGGCTAGGCAAATTTTGCCGGGTCGTTAACCACTTCTTCACCCTCCCCCGATAGCCTGCGCGGGATGGCCCGGCGCGCGCCGGCGCATGCCCGCGCGCCCGGGCCGGAAACCGCGGGAGGGACGAACACCTTGGAAGCCATTCTGCAGACCCTGCGCAACCTGGGCCCGTTCCGCCTGGCGCTGATCGGCGGCGTCCTGCTGGGCCTGGTGGTGTTCTTCATCTTCCTGATCACTCGCGTCGCCGGGCCGCAGATGTCGTTGCTGTACAGCGACCTGGAGGCCGACGACTCGGCGCGCATCGTCAGCCAGCTCAACGGCATGGACGTGCCCTACGACGTGCGCCGCAACGGCGCCCAGATCTACGTGCCGGCGGACCAGGTCCTGCGCCTGCGCATGTCCATGGCCGACCAGGGCCTGCCCAACGGCGGCAGCATCGGCTACGAGCTGTTCGACAAGGCCGACTCGCTGAGCACCACCAACTTCATCCAGAACGTGAACCTGGTGCGGGCCCTGGAGGGCGAGCTGGCGCGCACCATCCGGTCGCTGGAATCGGTGCGCACCGCCCGCGTCCACCTGGTCCTGCCCAAGCGCGAGCTGTTCAGCCGCGAGCGCCAGGAGCCGTCGGCCTCGGTGATCCTGAAGATGAACGGCGCCAAGCGCCTGGAACAGGCCCAGGTGACCGGCATCCAGCACCTGGTGGCCACCTCCGTGCCGGGCCTGACCCCGAACCGGGTGTCGATCATCGACGGCAAGGGCACCCTGCTGGCGCGCGGCTACGAGGACGGCGACGACCCCGGGGTCATGGCCGCCAAGGCCGAGGAGCGCCGCCGCGCCTACGAGTTCCGCATCAAGCGGCGCATCGAGGAGCTGCTGGAGCGCACCGTCGGCTTCGGCAAGGTGCGCGCCCAGGTCAACGCCGAGATGGACTTCGACCGGGTCAGCACCAGCGAGGAGGTCTACGACCCCGACGGCCAGGTGGTGGTCTCGACCCAGTCCACCGAGCAGTCGTCGACCGCGCGCGAGGCCGAGGGCAACCCGCCGGTCACCGTCGCCGCCAACCTGCCCGACGGTGCCAGCGCCGCCGGCGAGCAGGCCAACAGCCAGAACGCCGAGACCCGCACCGAGGAGACCACCAACTTCGCCAACTCGAAAAAGGTGGTGAACCACGTGCGCGAGGTCGGCGTGGTCAAGCGCCTGTCGGTGGCGGTGCTGGTGGACGGCCTGTACAACGTCAACGAACAGGGGCAGCGCGCCTACCAGCAGCGCGACGCCAAGGAGATGGAGCTGCTGGCGACCCTGGTGCGCGGCGCCATCGGCTTCAACGCCGAGCGCGGCGATTCCATCGAGGTCATCAACATGCAGTTCGCCGACCTGGACGCCGGCATGGAAGAGCCGCTGGAATTCTTCTTCGGCCTCAGCAAGAACGAGATGCTGCGCATCGCCGAGATCCTGGTGCTGGCCATCGTCGTGGTGCTGGTGGTGCTGATGGTGGTGCGGCCGCTGATCTCGCGCGCCTTCGAGGCCGCCCCGGCGGTGGCCGCCGTGGGCCCCGACGGCGCCCTGCTGACCGACGAGTCCGACGCCACCCCGGCCCTGACCGGCCCGCGCCCGCCCGGCGAGCTGGGCGGCGACGGCGACATGGACGAGCTGATCGACATCGACCGGGTCGAGGGCCGGGTGCGCGCGTCGTCGGTGAAGAAGGTCGGCGAGATCGTCGAGAAGCACCCCGAGGAGGCCCTGGCCATCATCCGCTCCTGGCTGTACCAGGACTAGGGCGGCGGCATGGCCCAGATCCGCGAAGGCTATCGACGGCTGACCGGTCTGCAGAAGGCCGCCATCTTCATGCTGGCGCTGGAAGAGGAGCACACGGCGGCCATGTTCCAGCGCATGGCCGACGAGGAGATCCGCGAGCTGTCCCAGGCCATGGCCAGCCTGGGCCGCATCGACGCCGAGACGGTCGAGCGCCTGTTCATCGAGTTCACCGACAGCCTCAGCATGGGCGGCTCGCTGGTCGGCACCTACGACACCACCGAACGCCTGCTGCGCAGCACCATGGACGAGGGCCGGGTGTCGCAGATCATGGACGAGATCCGCGGCCCCGCCGGCCGCACCATGTGGGAGAAGCTGGGCAACGTCAACGAGGCGGTGCTGGCCAACTACCTGAAGAACGAATACCCGCAGACCGTGGCCGTGGTCCTGTCCAAGGTCAGCTCGGCCCACGCCGCGTCGGTGCTGGCCCTGCTGCCCGAGAACTTCGCCATGGAGGTGATCATGCGCATGCTGCGCATGGAGGCGGTGCAGAAAGACGTGCTGGACAACGTCGAGAAGACCCTGCGCAGCGAGTTCATGACCAACCTGGCGCGCACCGCCGGCCGCGATTCCCACGAATCCATGGCCGAGATCTTCAACAACCTGGACCGCAACGCCGAAAACCGATTCATGACCGCGCTGGAGGAGCGCAACCGCGAGTCGGCGGACCGCATCAAGGCCCTGATGTTCACCTTCGACGACCTGATCCGGGTCGACGGCGGCGGCATCCAGATGCTGCTGCGCCAGGTCGAGAAGGACCAGCTGGCCATGGCCCTGAAGGGCGCCTCGGACGACGTCAAGGCGCTGTTCTTCGAGAACATGTCCGAGCGCGCCGGCAAGATGCTGAAGGAGGACATGGACGCAATGGGCGCGGTGCGCCTGAAGGACGTGGACGAGGCCCAGGCCGCCGTGGTCAGCACCGCCAAGGCCCTGGCCGACGCCGGCGAGATCGTCATCGCCGGCGGCGGTGAGGACGACGAGCTGGTGTACTGACCCATGGCCTCCGTCACCAAGTACATGTTCGACCGCTCCTTCGACGACAAGCCGAAGAAGAAGGCCGCCGCCGCGGCGCCGCCGCCGGTGGCCGAGGAGCCGCCGCCGCCGCCCGAGCCCACCTTCTCCCAGGCCGACCTGGACGCCGCCCGGACCCAGGGCATGGCCGACGGGCGCGAGGAGGCCCTGCGCGAGTCGGCCCAGGCCGTGGCCCAGCGCATCGACCAGACCCTGGCCGCCCTGGGCGAGCGCCTGGACGCCCTGTTCGCCGCCCGCGACGCGGCCGACCGCCGCGCAGAGGAGCAGGCCGTGGCCGTGGCCGTGGGCATCGCCCGCAAGGTCCTGCCGGCCATGAACGCGCGCAACGCCCTGGACGAGGTGGAGCGGCTGGCGCGCTCGGTGCTGGACCACATCGCCGAGGCCGAGACCGTGCGGGTCGAGGTCCACGCCGACCTGGCCGACGAGGTCGGGCGCCGCATCGACGCCCTGGCCGCGGCGCGCGGCCACATGGGCCGGGTCACCATGATCGGCACCCCGGACCTGGCGCCGGGCGACTGCCGCATCGACTGGGGCGACGGCGGCGCCGAGCGCGACGTGGCCGCCCTGTGGCGGCGCATCGACGAGATCCTGGAACGCAACCTGGGCCTGACGCCCCCCGACACCGAGCCGGCGGCCGAGGCCGCCCCAGACACCGACGACAGCGACGACACGCCGGGGGGCGACGGCCCCCCTAGTTCCGAACCCGAACCGAGGACCGAATGATGGCTGACGAAACCGATCTCGAACTCTCCGAGCTGGATGAGGCGAAAACGGCCGACGCCAACGCGGCGGAGGAAGCGGAAACCGACGGCGCCGCCGAGGACAGTGGCGGCCCCGACATCCCCGACCTGCCGGGCAGCGCCCAGGACCTGGAAGCGGTGTACGACATCCCGGTCCAGGTCTCGGCGGTGCTGGGCAAGACGACCATGCAGGTCAGCCAGTTGTTGAAGCTGGGCCGCGGCGCCGTGGTCGAGCTGGACCGCAAGGTCGGCGAGGCCATCGACATCTACGTCAACAACCGGCTGGTGGCCCGCGGCGAGGTGGTCGTGGTCGAGGACCGGCTGGGCGTGACCATGACCGAGATCATCAAGACCGACCGCGGCTGACCGCCCGCGGCCCCGAGGCAGAACCTGGAACCCGACCATGGCGGAAACCGGCACCACCACCATCGAAGTCAAGCCGGCCCGGTCGCAGCTCGACCTGGCCACCATCGTCGGCCTGGTCTGCGGCTTCGGCCTGGTGGCCGCGGCCATCATCGTCGGCGGCTCGCCGGGCTCGTTCATCAACCTGCCCAGCATCCTGATCGTCCTCGGCGGCACCTTCGCCGTGGTCACCATGTGCTTCTCCCTGCGCGAGATGCTGCAGAGCATCGGGGTCATCGCCAAGACCATCTCGCACACCGCCCAGGACCCCTCGACCGCCGCCACCCAGGTGCTGCAGATCGCCGAGATGGCGCGCCGCCAGGGGGTGCTGTCGCTGCAGGGCGAGCTGACCCGCATGGAGGGCGAGCCGTTCCTGTTCAAGGGCATGTCCATGGTGGTGGACGGCACCCCCGGCGAGGAGGTGGAGAAGATCCTGCGCCGCGACCTGATGGCCACCGTGCAGCGCCACCAGAAAAGCGGCAACGTGCTGCGCAAGGCGGCCGAGTTCGCCCCCGCCATGGGCCTGATCGGCACCCTGATCGGCCTGGTGCAGATGCTGGGCAACCTGGACGACCCCTCGACCATCGGCCCCAGCATGGCCGTGGCCCTGCTGACCACCTTCTACGGCGCGGTGCTGGCCAACATGGTGTTCTCGCCCATGGCCAACAAGCTGGAGCGCAACTCGGCCGAGGAGGCGCTGGTCAGCAACATCTACATCATGGGCGCGGCCTCGGTGGGCCGGCAGGAAAACCCGCGCCGCCTGGAAATGCTGCTGAACAGCGTGCTGCCGCCGGCCAAGCGCGTGCAGTACTTCGATTGAACGACGACCCGGACGGAAGAGACGAGCCATGCGCCTGCTGATCATCGGAACCCTGAACGGACAAATCGGCGCCGCCAGCCAGATCGCCATCGCCCGCGGCGCCAAGGTGGCCCAGGTGGACGACATCGACTCCGGCCTCGCCGCCCTGCGCGCGGGCCAGGGGGCGGACCTGGTGATGCTGGACGTGGCCCTGGACGTGGGCCTGCTGGTGCGCAGCCTGAAGCAGGAGCGCATCTCGGTCCCGGTGGTGGCCTGCGGCATCGGCAACGACACCCGCGCCGCCGTCGCCGCCATCAAGGCCGGGGCCAAGGAGTATGTGCCCCTGCCGCCCAACGCCGAGCTGATCGCCGCGGTGCTGGCGGCGGTGACCGAGGAAAGCAGCGACATCGTGTCCGAGGACCCGCGCATGGCCGAGGTCATGGACCTGGCCGGCCAGGTGGCGGCCAGCGAGGCCAGCATCCTGATCACCGGCGAGTCGGGCACCGGCAAGGAGCTGATGGCCCGCTTCCTGCACGCCAAGAGCAACCGCCGCGACGGCCCCTTCGTCGCCGTCAACTGCGCCGCCATCCCCGAGAACCTGCTGGAATCCGAGCTGTTCGGCCACGAGAAGGGCGCCTTCACCGGCGCCGTGGCGCTGCGCATCGGCAAGTTCGAGGAGGCCAACGGCGGCACCCTGCTGCTGGACGAGGTCAGCGAGATGGACCCGCGCCTGCAGGCCAAGCTGCTGCGCGCCATCCAGGAGCGCGAGATCGACCGGGTCGGCGGCGGCAAGCCGGTCAAGGTCAACGTGCGCATCGTCGCCACCAGCAACCGCGACCTGGACGCCGAGGTGGCCAAGGGCACCTTCCGCCAGGACCTGTACTTCCGCCTCAACGTGGTCAACCTGGAAATCCCGCCCCTACGCCGGCGGCCGCGCGACATCCCCCTGCTGGCCGAGCACTTCGTCGATAAGTACGCCGCCGCCAACGAGGTGCCGGCCCTGCCCCTGTCGCCCGAGGCGCGCCAGGTGCTGGCCGCCCACGCCTGGCCCGGCAACGTGCGCGAGTTGGAGAACACCATGCACCGGGCCGTGCTGCTGGCCCGCGGCACCGCCATCGGCGCCGACGCCGTGCGCGTCCAGGGCGCCCCGGCCGCGGCCGGCGGCGGCGACGACGACGGCCGCGCCACCGCCGGCATGGTCGGCCGCACGGTGGCCGAGGTGGAGCGCGACCTGATCATCGACACCCTGCACCACTGCCTGGGCAACCGCACCCACGCCGCCAACATCCTGGGCATCTCGATCCGCACCCTGCGCAACAAGCTGAAGCAGTACACCGAGGCCGGCATCACCGTGCCCATGCCCGGCGAAGGCGAGCGGCCGGCCCTGTGACGGCCGCTCCCCCCCTGCACGACAACCGGTAGGACATGGCCGACACCACGCCCCAGAACGGAACACAGGCGGTCGCCCTGGCCGACGTCAGGGACCGGGTGATCTCCGCCGTCTACCGCGGCGACATCGCCCTGGCCCTGGGCGTGGTGACGATCCTGGCGGTCCTTATCCTGCCCATGCCGGCCTGGCTGCTGGACCTGAGCCTGGCCTTCTCGATCACCTTCTCGGTGCTGGTGCTGATGACCGCCCTCTTTATCGAGAAGCCGCTGGACTTCAACGCCTTCCCCACGGTGCTGCTGCTGGCGACCATGGTCCGGCTGTCGCTGAACCTGGCCTCGACCCGCCTGATCCTGGCCGAGGGCCACACCGGCACGGCGGCCGCCGGCCGCGTCATCGAGGCCTTCGGCGGCTTCGTCATGAGCGGCAACTTCGTCATCGGCATCATCGTCTTCGCCATCCTGGTGATCGTCAACTTCGTGGTCATCACCAAGGGGTCGGGCCGCATCGCCGAGGTCTCGGCCCGGTTCACCCTGGACGCCATGCCGGGCAAGCAGATGGCCATCGACGCTGACCTGTCGGCGGGCCTGATCGACGAGGACCAGGCCCGCGCCCGGCGCCGCGAGCTGGAGGACGAGAGCACCTTCTTCGGCGCCATGGACGGCGCCGCCAAGTTCGTGCGCGGCGACGCCATCGCCGGCCTGCTGATCACCTTCATCAACATCATCGGCGGCATGATCATCGGCGTGGCGCAACAGGGCATGACCTTCGCCGACGCCGCCGACACCTACACCCGCCTGACCGTGGGCGACGGCCTGGTGACCCAGATCCCGGCCCTGGTGGTGTCGACCTCGGCCGGCATGGTGGTGACCAAGGCCGGCATCACCGGCGCCACCGACAAGGCGCTGTTCAAGCAGCTCGGCGGCCAGCCCCGGGCCCTGGCCCTCAGTTCCCTGCTGCTGCTGACCCTGGCGGTGGTGCCGGGCACGCCGGCGGTGCCGTTCCTGGCCCTGGCCGGCATGACCGGCGCCGTGGCCTTCTTCCAGAACCGGGCCCAGTCCGTGCGCCGGGCCGAGCAGGAGGCCGCCGAGGCCGCCGCCGCCCTGCCGCCGCCGGCGGCCGAGGAGCCCATCGCCTCGGCGCTGAAGATCGACTACGTGCGGCTCGAACTGGGCTATGGCCTGCTGTCGCTGATCAACAACCCGCGCGAGGGGCAGCGCCTGACCGACCAGATCAAGGCCCTGCGCCGGCAGATGGCCGCCGACATCGGCTTCGTCATGCCCAGCGTGCGCATCCAGGACAACATGCAGCTGGCCGCCAACAGCTATGTCATGCGGGTCAAGGAGATCGAGGCCGGGCGCGGCGACCTGCGCCCCAACATGCTGCTGGTCATGGACCCGCGCGGCGAGGAGATCACCCTGCCCGGCGAGAAGACCACCGAGCCCACCTTCGGCCTGCCGGCCATGTGGATCGACGAATCCCACCGCGAGGAGGCCATGTTCCGCGGCTACACGGTGGTCGACCCGGCGACCGTGATCACCACCCACCTGACCGAGGTGGTGAAGGACAACATGTCCGAGCTGCTGTCCTACGCCGAGACCCAGAAGCTGATGGACGAGCTGGACAAGGAGCAGCAGAAGCTGGTGGCCGACCTGATCCCGTCGCAGATCTCCCTGGGCGGGGTGCAGCGGGTGCTGCAGAACCTGCTGGCCGAGCGGGTGTCGATCCGCGACCTGCCGACGATCCTGGAGGGCGTGTCCGAGGCCTGCGGCCTGACCCGCAACGTGATGCTGATCACCGAGCACGTGCGCGCCCGCCTGGCGCGCCAGATCAGCGACATGAACACCTCGGAATCGGGCTTCATCCCGCTGGTCACCTTGACCCCCGACTGGGAGCAGGCGTTCGCCGAATCCATCATCGGCCAGGGCGAGGAGCGGCAGCTGGCCATGGCGCCGTCGCGCCTGCAGGAGTTCATCGGCCAGATGCGCAACGTGTTCGAGCGCCAGGCCCTGATGGGCGAGACGCCGGTGCTGCTGACCAGCCCGCCGATCCGGCCCTTCGTGCGCTCGATCGTCGAGCGGTTCCGGCCCATGACCGCGGTGCTGTCCCAGAACGAGATCCACCCCAAGGCGCGGATCAAGACGGTGGGGCAGATCTGATGCGCCTGAAGGTCTTCACCGCCGCCACCGTCGCCGAGGCCAGGGACCTGGCCCACGCCGACCTAGGCGCCGACGCCATCGTGGTCTCGGCCCAGGAGCCGGCCGGCGGCCAGGCGGCCCGGGTCACCGCCGCCGTGGACGACGACCCCGACCTGGACCTGGGCCCGGCCGAGGCCGAGACCTGGGCGGCGCCGGACATGGTGGACGGGGTGCGCCAGACCCTGGCCTTCCACGGCGTCCCCGAGGGCACGGCGCGGCGCCTGCTGGCGGCCGCCGCGGCAGCCGGCGGGCCCGACCCGGTGGCCGTGCTGGCGGCGGCCCTGGACCGGGTGCTGGCCTTCGCGCCCCTGGCCGGGGCGACCGCCGGCGGAACCCTGATGCTGGTCGGCCCGCCCGGCGCCGGCAAGACCCTGGCCACCGCCAAGCTGGCGCGGCGGCGGCGCGCGCGGCCGGCCGGCCCGTGCGCGCGGCCAGTCAGCGCCGACACGGGCACCGGCGACGGCGCCCGCCTGGCCGCCCTGTTGCGCCCGTGGGACCTGGCGCCGGTGCAGGCCGCGGCCGACGCCGACGCCTTGGCCGCCGCCGCCGTGGCCGCGGCAGGGACCGGCACCGCCCTGTTCATCGACACCCCGGCCGCCAACCCCTACAACGCCCGCGACGCGACATGGCCGCCCCTGGGGCGCCTGATCGCCGCCGCGGGGCCGAGCCGGTCCTGGTCCTGGCCCGGCGGCGACGCCGCCGTCGAGGCCGCCGACCACGCCCGCGCCTTCGCCGCCCTGGGCGCCCGGCGCCTGCTGGCCACCCGGGTCGACGTGGCCCGCCGCCTGGGCAGCCTGCTGGCCGCCGCCGACGCCGCGCGCCTGGCCCTGGCCGCCGTCACCGGCGACGCCGACGCGGGCCGCGCCGTCACCGCCATCGACGCCGCCGCCCTGGCCCGGCTGCTGCTGCCGGACCCGGCGGCGGCGGCGCGCCCGTCCCACCGCACCCCATCCGCCGAGGAGGCGGGGTCCCCGAGGAAATCCGAGGCCGCATCATGACCGCCAACAACGTCTCCCATCTGCGACCGATCCCGCGACCCAAGATCCAGAACATGGTGGCCGTCGCCTCCGGCAAGGGCGGGGTCGGCAAGACCTGGTTCGCCATCACCCTGGCCCATGCCCTGGCCCGGTCCGGGCGCCGGGTGCTGCTGTTCGACGGCGACCTGGGCCTGGCCAACGTGGACATCCAGCTCGGCCTGATGCCCAAGCACGACCTCAGCGCCGTGGTCTCGGGCCGGCTGACCCTGGCCCAGGCGGCGAGCCGCTACGACGATGGCGGGTTCGACATCATCGCCGGGCGCTCGGGCTCGGGGCGGCTGGCCAACATCGGCACCAGCCGGCTGCAGATGCTGAACGAGGACATGGCCCTGGTGGCCGCCAGCTACGACATGGTGATCGTCGACCTGGGGGCGGGGGTCGAGCGGTCGGTGCTGCAACTGGCGGACAGCGCCGGCACCTGCGTGGTCATCTCGACCGAGGAGCCGACCTCCCTGACCGACGCCTACGCCTACATCAAGGTCACGCACATGGAGCGGCCGGGCACGGATCTGCAGATCGTGGTCAACATGGCCAACTCGACCCGCGAGGGCGAGCGCACCTACGCCACCCTGCACAAGGCCTGCGAGGGGTTCCTCAAAATCTCGCCGCCGCTGCTGGGCGTGGTGCGCCGCGACCGCCGCGTGCGCGAGGCCATCCGCAGCCAGGTCTCGACCCTGACCCGCTCGCCCAACACCGAGGCCGTGGCCGACGTGGAGGCCATCGCCAAGAAGCTGTCCCAGGCCCTGGAGCGGTAGGAGCGGCGGGGCCATGAGCGACGTCGCCCCGCCGACCCCGCCACCGCCGCCGCCGGCCGGCGGCTCGGCGCCGGCCCCCGTGACCCTGACCGTGGTCAACCCGCCGCCGGCCCTGACGCAACTGCCGGCCGGCACGGTGATCGACGCCGTGGTGCCGCCGCAACCCGCGGGCCAGGGCCAGACCCCGGCGCAGGGCGGCGCCCCAGCAGCATCCCAGGCCGCATCCCAGGCCGCGTCCCAGGCCGTGGCCCAGGCGACGGCCGCCGCGGCGGCCGCGGCCGAGGGGACCGGTGCCGCCACGCCGCCGGCATCCGCCCTGCCGGCGTCAACCCTGCCGCCCGCTCCCCTCCCGGCCGGCCAGGTCGCCGTGCAAACGGACCTGGGGGTGCTGGTCCTGCAAAGCCGCCTGCCCCTGCCCGAGGGGGCGCGCCTGTCCCTGCAACTGCTGCCCGGCGAGCCGGTCGCGGTGCGCCTGCGCCTGCTGGCCACCGGCGGCCCGGGGTCCGCCGCGACCTCGACCACCGTTGCGCCGTCCGGCGCCGCCGCGCCGCCGCTCCTGGCCGTGGGCGCCGTGGTCCAGGGCACCCTGCTGCGCCCCGTGGTGGCCCAGTTGGGCAGCGCCCCCGGCGCCGGTGGCGGGACCGTGCCGGGAGCGCCCGTGCCGGGCCAGGCGGGGCCCGGAACGGTTCCCGCGGGACCGGGGACTACGGCGCCGGGGACCACGGGGCCGGCAACCCCGCCACGGCTGCAACGCCGGGCGGTCCGGCCGCGGCCGGCACCACCCCAGGCGGCCCGGCAGGCACGCCGGCGGCCCCAGGCGTGGTGGCGGCGGCGGCCCGCGCCGCGCCCGGCACGGCGGCCCTGCCGGCCGGGGCCCAGGTCAGCCTGCGTGTGGCCACCCTGGCGGCAGCGCCGCGCGAGGCGGCGGTGACCGCCACGGCCACGGCCACGGGGGTGCCCGACCTGTCCCTGGGTCAGCGCCTGCCCGCGACCCTGGTCGGCCGCACGGCCACCGGCCAGCCCATCTTCCAGGTGCGCGACGCGGCCATCGCCGTCAACGCGCGCACGGCCCTGCCGGCCGGCAGCACGGCGACGCTGGAGGTCCTGTCGCGCCCCGTGCCGGCGCCGGTCCCGGCCGCCGAATCGGTGCTGCGGCGCGAGGCCGTGCTGCTGCGCCAGGTGCTGCTGCAGCGCGACTGGCCGGACCTGCGCGAGGCCCTGCAGGCGGTGCAGGCCGCCGACCCCCAGGCGGCGCGGCACCTGGTGGCCACGGCCCTGCCCCAGGCCAACCGGCAACTGGCGGCGAACCTGTTGTTCTTCCTCTCGGCCCTGGGCCTGGGCGACCTGCGCGGCTGGCTGGGCGAGGCGCCCCTGCGCGCCCTGCACCGGGCGCGGCCGGACCTGGCGGCGCGCCTGGGCGAGGATTTCGCGCGCCTGGGCCGCCTGGCCGACGACGCGCCGCCGGGGGACTGGCGCCTGACCCCGGTGCCGTTCCACAACGGCCGCGAGCTGGAGCCCCTGATGCTGTTCGCCCGGCGCCAGCGCGACGAGGACGACGGCGACGACGCCGGCGGCCGCGGCACCCGCTTCATCATCGACGTCACGCTCAGCCGCCTGGGCCGCCTGCAACTGGACGGCCTGCTGAAGGACGGCAAGAAGCACCTGGACCTGATCGTGCGCAGCGAGACGCCCCTGCCCCCGGCCGTGCGCGAGGGCATCCGCACCATCTACCGCGAGGCCGCCGAGATTACCGGGCTGAAGGGCGGGGTCGGCTTCCAGGCCGCGCCCGAGCGGATGGTGGACCTGCCCGCCGCCGCCGCCCTGGGCGCCTGGGCCGGCATGACCGTATAGGGGAGAACGAAGGACATGGACCCCGCCGCCCGCCGCGCCGCCCTGGTTACCCGCCCCAACCCGGACCGGCGCCACGACTACCTGGTCACCCTGCGCGGCAGCCTGGGCACCGGCGCCGGCCTGCGCCTGCGCTACGTGCCCGACAAGCTGGTGATCGAGGCGCCCAGCCTGAACGCCTACCTGCTGCGCCTGGCCGACATGGACTGGAAGGGCCTGGAACACCTGGCCGTCTGCGTGCTGGAGGACGTCAACAACGAGACCGTGGCGCGCTGGATCCAGGTCGAGGTGACCATGGGCGACGGCCTGGCCGGCCACAGCGTACTGCTGGAAGACCGCCAGCCGAAATGGGACAACCCGGCCCTGCTGGCGCGCCTGGGGCCCGGGTAGACCCCGTTTCCCTTTCGATCCGAAATGCGCCGTCATGCCCGTGCTTGACACGGGCATCCACGTCTTTTTTCCCGCCGTCGCCCTGCACCGCATTGTGGACCACCGGGTCAAGCCCGGTGGTGACGAAAAAGGATTTCATTTGCGTCGAAATGCAAGGACGGCGGCCTACTTCCCCCGCCGCGCCACCCCCTGGGTGCCCAGTTCGTCCAGGTCCATCTGCTCCCGGCGCTCGCGGTCCTCGGCCTCGCGGCGCTGGCGGGCCTCCTCGGCCAGTTCGTACTTGCGCCGCTCGCGGTAGGCCTCGTGCAGGTCGGCGCGCACGCCGGCGGCCTGCTCCTCCAGGGTGGCCAGGGACTGCACCAGGCGCCGCCGCCGCTCCAGCGCCGCGGCGGTGTAGGACGCGAGGTAGCGGCCGGCCTGGTGCGGGTCGCTGGCGGCCACGGCCTGCTCGTGGGCCAGGTCTGTGTCCAGGCGGGCGATGCGCGATTCCATGTCCTCGATGGCGCGGTTGACCTCGGCCAGCTTGCGCTGCTCCTCGGTCACCTTCCACTCGTGGATCTTGATCAGGCTCTGCAGTCCGCGCGCCATGGCCCCCTATCCCCCGTTCCGCCTAGCCGATGCGCGGCCGGTCGGGCATCACCGCCGCCCCGCCGGCGGCGGCGTCGTCGGCCGGCGGCGGCGCGCCCAGGATGCGCTCCAACCCGGCGTAGCCCGCCGCCAGGTCGGCGCGCTCGTCCTTGGCCTGGGCCAGGAAGGCGTCCAGGTCCGGGTACAGGCGGATGGCCTCGTCGATGCGCGGGTCGGTGCCGCGGCGATAGGCGCCCAGGCGGATCAGCTCGGCCATCTCCTCGTAGGCGGCGATCAGCCGGCGCGCCCGGTCGACCAGGGCGTTCTCGTGCGCGGCGTTGCAGTCGGGCATGGTCCGCGACACGCTGCGCAGGATGTCCACGGGCGGGAAGCGGCCACGCTCGGCGATGGATCGGGCGAGGACGATGTGCCCGTCCAGGATGCCGCGCACGGCGTCCGAGATGGGCTCGTTGTGGTCGTCGCCCTCGACCAGCACCGTAAACAGGCCGGTGATCGAGCCCTGCCCCGCCATGCCCGGGCCGGCCCGCTCAAGCAGGCGCGGCAGCTCGGCGAAGACCGACGGCGTGTACCCCTTGCTGGCCGGCGGCTCGCCCGCCGACAGGCTGATCTCGCGCTGGGCCATGGCGAAGCGGGTGACGCTGTCCATCAGGCACAGTACGTCGTTGCCGGCGTCGCGGAAGTGCTCGGCCACGGCCAGGGTCAGATGCGCCGCCTGGCGGCGCAGCAGCGGCGGCTCGTCCGACGTGGCCACCACCACCACGCTGCGCGCCATGCCCTCGTCGCCCAGGTCGTCCTCGATGAACTCGCGGGCCTCGCGGCCGCGCTCGCCGATCAGGCCGATGACGTTGACCTGGGCGTCGGTGTGCCGCGCCATCATGGACAGCAGGGTCGACTTGCCGACCCCCGAGCCGGCGAAGATGCCCATGCGCTGGCCGCGGCAGCAGGTCAGGAAGGTGTTCAGGGACCGCACCCCCAGGTCGATCTTGCCGCCCACCCGCTGGCGCAGGTGGGCCGGCGGCGGCGCGTTGCGCACCGGGTAGGCCACCGGCCCGGCGCCCAGGGGGCCCTTGCCGTCCACCGGCTCGCCGAAGGCGTTGACCACCCGGCCCAGCCAGCTCGGGTCGGGGTAGATCACCGGCTCGGACCCGCCGACCTCGGCGCGGTCGCCCAGGCCGATACCGTCCAGCGTGCCATAGGGCATGACCAGGGCCCGGTCGTGGCGGAAGCCCACCACCTCGCACACCACCCGGCGGCCGCGGCGGCCACCGATGCGGCAGCGGTCGCCGATGGACACGGCGCCGCGCAGGCCGGCCACCTCGACCATCAGGCCGGTCACCGCGGCGACCCGCCCGTGCACCGTGTAGTCGGGCAGGACGGCGATTTCCGTGACGATATTGTTAACCAACGATGACACGCGGAACCTCCCGGGAACCGGCGCGGCGGACGGAAGGACTCGTCATCCGTGCAGGTATTGGCCGCAGTATCTCCGTGAATCTTTAAAGTCGGGTAAAATAACGCCGGATGGGGTCGAAATTATCAATATGTCGAATAAGGACTCTTGAATGATCGAATCGCAAAGAATATGGTTAACAAGGGCGATTCGTTTAGAAATTGCGTATGGGGTCTGGGATGAGGGTACTTCTGGTCGAGGACGACGCCACCACCCGCCAGAGCATCGAGTTGATGCTCGAGTCCGAGGGCATGGTCGTGGATTCCACCGACCTGGGCGAGGACGGCCTGGAGATCGGCAAGCTCTACGACTACGACATCGTGGTCCTGGACATCATGCTGCCGGACATGGACGGGTTCGAGGTGCTGCGCCGCCTGCGCGACGCCCGCGTCACCACCCCGGTGCTGATCCTGTCGGGCCTGACCGAGGCCGAGAACAAGGTGCGCGGCCTGGGCGGCGGCGCCGACGACTACCTGACCAAGCCCTTCAACAAGGCCGAGCTGCTGGCCCGCATCCACGCCATCGTGCGCCGCTCCAAGGGCCATTCGCAGTCGATCATCGAGACCGGCCGCCTGTCCGTGAACCTGGACGCCCGCACGGTCGAGGTGGACGGCCAGCCCATCCACCTGACCGGCAAGGAATACGGCATCCTCGAGCTGCTGTCCCTGCGCAAGGGAACGACCCTGACCAAGGAGATGTTCCTGAACCACCTGTACGGCGGCATGGACGAGCCCGAGCTGAAGATCATCGACGTCTTCATCTGCAAGCTGCGCAAGAAGCTGGCGGCGGCCACCGGCGGCCTGAACTACATCGAGACGGTGTGGGGGCGCGGCTACGTCCTGCGCGACAGCGAGGCCGAGCCGGCGGCCAAGGCCGCGGCGGGCTGAGCCGCCGCTTCTCCCCTCCCCGCCCTAATCGACCATCGGGATCAGCAGGGCCAGGCGCGGTTCGTCCGCGCTGGTGTCCAGTTCCAGTTCGGCGGCCAGGGACCGCGCCAGGCGCCGCGCCAGAAACCCGGTGATGCCCCGGGCCGAGACCCGGTCCAGGGTTAACTCGCCGGCCAGGGCGCCGGCCACCTCCTCCCTGACCGCGGCGCCGGGGCCGCGCGCCGCCACGGCCACCCCCAGGCCGTCCTCCAGGTGGGCCAGGCCCACCGCCACCCGGCCGCCGCGCCCCAGGGCGTCGGCGGCGATCAGCACCAGGGTCAGGATCAGCTTGCCGGCCACCGCCGGCACCGCGGGCCCGTCGCCCGGGTCGGGCCAGTCCAGCGCCACCTTGCCGCCCTCGAACAGGCGCGCCGCGTCGCGGCGCAGGGCGGCGACGGCGACGGTGCCGTCGTTGCCGCCGCCGAAGCCGAAGGCGGCGCGGTAGAAGGCCAGGCGCCGGGTCACCTCGCCGGCGCTGCGCTGGGCCAGGTCCAGCGCCGCGTCGTCGCCGCCGCCCTGGTCGCGGAACAGCTCCAGCCCGGCGCCGACCCCACCGGCCGGGCCCACCAGGTCGTGGCACAGGCGCGAGCACATGAGCTGGGCCAGGATCAGGTCGTCGTCCATGGGTGTCGCCACGCCCCCTCGTTCGTGTTCGCCGCACCGGATGCCGCTTTCCGGACATTGCCCGCGGCACGCCGCTGGTAGCGTCAATCTAGCCCATGGCCCGGCGCGAGAACAGGGCCGCGCCCGGGTTCCCCTGCGATTGACCCGGGGCCGGTGGCGGGCATAATGCACGGCTCGGTGGCGGGCACGGGACAGGCGGCGAGGTCCAGGGGACAGGCATGGCCAAGCGAAGCGGCGACAAGCGGTTCTTCCCCAAGGGGCGGCAGCTGGACGACGGCGCCCTGGCCGAGATGCGCGCCCTGCTGGGCGACGCGCCGCGCCGCCGCGACCTGCTGATCGAGCACCTGCACCGCATCCAGGACGCCCGCGGCCACATCACCCCGGCCCACCTGGCGGCCCTGGCCGCCGAGATGGGCCTCGCCCAGGCCGAGGTCTACGAGGTCGCCACCTTCTACGCCCACTTCGACGTGCTGGCCGAGGGCGAGGCGCCGCCGCCGCCCCTGACCGTGCGGGTGTGCGACGGCATAGCCTGCGACCTGGCCGGGGCGCGCGGCCTGCTGGACGCCCTCAAGGACGGACTGGGCGACGGCGTGCGGGTCATCCCCGCGCCCTGCATCGGCGGCTGCGACACCGCCCCCATGGCCGTGGTGGGGCAGCACCGCCTGGGCCATGCGGACGCCGGCAGGGTGGGCGCGGCGGTCGCCGCCGGCCGCACCGCGGCGGCCCCGCCGGCGGCCCCGCGCGGCCTGGCCGCCTACCGCGCCGACGGCGGCTATTCGATCCTGGCCCAATGCCTGGCCGGCGAGCGGCAGCGGGACGACGTGCTGGACGCCATCGCCGCCTCGGGCCTGCGCGGCCTGGGCGGCGCCGGCTTCCCGTCGGCCACCAAGAAGCGGTTCCTGTCGGCGGCGCCCAAGCCCCGGGTGGTGGCCGTCAACGCCGACGAGGGCGAGCCCGGCACCTTCAAGGACCGCTACTGCCTGGAGACGGACCCCCACCGCATGGTCGAGGGCGCCCTGATCGACGCCTGGGCGGTGGAGGCCGAGGACGTCTACATCTACCTGCGCGACGAATACCCGCACGTCCGCGCCGTGCTGGAACGGACCCTGGCCGAGGTCGCCGCCGCCGGCCTGGCGCCGCACGCCGCCCTGCACCTGCGGCGCGGCGCCGGGGCCTACATCTGCGGCGAGGAGTCGGCCATGCTGGAAAGCATCGAGGGCAAGCGCGGCCTGCCGCGCAACCGCCCGCCGTTCCCGGCCCAGGCCGGCCTGTTCGGCCGCCCGACCCTGATCCACAACGTCGAGACCCTGTACTGGCTGCCGGCGATCCTGGCGCGCGGCGCCGACTGGTACCAGAACGCCGGGCGGCCGCACTTCTTCTCGGTCTCCGGGCGGGTGCGCAACCCGGGCGTCATCGAGGCGCCCTGCGGCGTGACCCTGAACGAGCTGATCCGCCGCTGCGGCGGCATGGCCGAGGGCCATGTCTTGAAAGGCTTTCTGCCGGGCGGCGCCTCGGGCGGCATCCTGCCCGCCGACAAGGCCGACGTGCCGCTGGACTTCGGCACGCTGGACGAGTTCGGCTGCTTCGTCGGCTCGTCGGCGGTGGTGGTGTTCTCCCAGGCCGACGACATCCGCGCCATCGCCGCCAACCTGGTGCGGTTCTTCGAGGACGAAAGCTGCGGCCAGTGCACGCCCTGCCGGGTTGGCTGCGAGAAGATGCTGGCCCTGCTTGACGGCGCGCCCGGCAATGCCGACCTGATACGGGAACTGGCGGCGGCCATGCGCGACGCCTCCATCTGCGGCCTGGGCCAGGCCGCGCCCAACCCGGTGCTGAGCATGCTGCGGTTCTTCGAGGGGGACCTGTCATGAGCGAGGTTCTGGTCTTCACCCTGGACGGCGAGGAGGTCGCGGCGGCGCCGGGCGAAACCATCTGGCAGGTGGCCAAGCGCCACGGCCGGGTTATCCCCCACCTGTGCCACCGCGACGCCCCGGGCTACCGCCCCGACGGCAACTGCCGCGCCTGCATGGTCGAGGTGGAGGGCGAGCGCGTGCTGGCGCCCAGCTGCCGCCGCCAGGTGACCCCCGGCATGGTGGTCCGCACCGACAGCGCCCGGGCCGATGCGGCGCGGCGCATGGTGCTGGAACTGCTGCTGGCCGACCAGCCGGCGCGCGCCGACGCCCACGACCCGGACTCGCTGTTCTGGCACTGGGCCGGCAGGGCGGGGCTCGCGGCCAGCCGCTTCCCCGCCCGTCCGGCGCCGGCGGCGGACCGCAGCCACCCGGCCATGGCCGTGCAACTGGACGCCTGCGTGCACTGCAACCTCTGCGTCCGCGCCTGCCGCGAGGTCCAGGTCAACGACGTGATCGGCATGGCCGGGCGTGGCGCCCAGGCCCGCATCGTGTTCGACCAGGGCGACCCCATGGGCGACAGCACCTGCGTCGCCTGCGGCGAATGCGTGCAGGCCTGCCCCACCGGCGCCCTGATGCCGGCGACCCTGGTGGACGGCGCCGGCCGCCACACCGGGAACCCCGACCGCGCCGTGGACTCGGTCTGCCCCTATTGCGGGGTCGGCTGCCAGCTCACCTTCCAGGTCAAGGGCGACCGCCTGGTGGCCGTCGAGGGCCGCCCCGGCCCGGCCAATGAGAGCCGGCTTTGCGTCAAGGGCCGCTTCGGCTTCGACTATGTGCACCATCCGCACCGCCTGACCGTGCCCCTGGTGCGCCGCGACGGCGCGGCCAAGGATCCGGCGGCGCCGCCCGACCCGGGCAACCCCCTGACCCACTTCCGCGAGGCCACCTGGGACGAGGCGCTGGACCGCGCCGCCGCCGGCCTGCGCACCATCAAGGACCGCGACGGCCGCCGCGCCCTGGCCGGGTTCGGCTCGGCCAAGGGATCGAACGAGGAGGCCTACCTGGTGCAGAAGCTGGTGCGCGCCGGCTTCGGCTCCAACAACGTCGACCACTGCACGCGGCTGTGCCACGCCTCGTCGGTGGCGGCGCTGATGGAGGGCATCGGCTCGGGCGCCGTCTCGGCGCCCTTCAACGCCGCCACCGAGTCGGACGTAATCATCGTCATCGGCGCCCGCCCGGCGCAGAACCATCCGGTGGCCGCCACCTTCATCAAGAACGCGGCCAAGGCCGGCAAGACGCTGATCGTCATGGACCCCCGCGGCCAGGGCCTGACCCGCCACGCCACCCACATGCTGCAGTTCAAGCCGGGCACCGACGTCGCGCTGCTGAACGCCATGCTGCACGTGATCGTCGCCGAGGGCCTGGTGGACACCCAGTACGTGCAGGCCCGGGTCGACGGGTTCGAGGACCTGAAGGCCAAGGTGGCCGACTTCGCGCCCGAGAAGATGGCCGCCGTGTGCGGCATCGACGCCGACACCATCCGCACCGTGGCCCGCAAATACGCCACCGCCCAGCGGGCCATCATCTTCTGGGGCATGGGGGTCAGCCAGCACGTGCACGGCACCGACAACGCGCGCTGCCTGATCGCCCTGGCCATGGTGACGGGCCAGGTGGGGCGGCCGGGCACGGGCCTGCACCCCCTGCGCGGGCAGAACAACGTGCAGGGGGCCTCCGACGTGGGCCTGATCCCCATGGTCTACCCCGACTACAAGTCGGTGGAGGACCCGGCCGTCCGCAAGGTCTACGAGGACCTGTGGGGGGTCGAGCTGGACCCCGAAAAGGGCCTGACCGTGGTCGAGATCATGGACGCGGTCCACGACGACGTGATCAAGGGGCTCTACGTCATGGGCGAGAACCCGGCCATGTCGGACCCCGACGCCCACCACGCCCGCGCGGCCCTGGCCAAGCTCGAACACCTGGTGGTGCAGGACATCTTCCTGACCGAGACGGCGGCCCTGGCCGACGTGGTGCTGCCGGCCTCGGCCTTCCCCGAGAAGACGGGCACCTTCACCAACACCAACCGGCAGGTGCAACTCGCCCGCCCGGCCGTCGACCCGCCCGGCGACGCGCGCCAGGACTGGTGGATCATCCAGCAGATCGCCAACCGCCTGGGCCTGGGCTGGACCTACGCCCACCCCCGCGACGTGTTCGCCGAGATGAAGAAGACCATGACCTCCATCGCCGGCATCACCTGGACCCGTCTGGAGCGCGAAGGCGCCGTCACCTACCCCTGCGCCGACGAGGACGCCCCGGGCCAGGTCATCATCTTCGGCGACGGCTACCCCACCCCCTCCGGCCGGGCCAAGGTGGTGCCCGCCGACCTGATCCCGCCCGACGAGTTGCCCGACGCCGACTACCCCATCGTGCTGACCACCGGGCGCATGCTGGAACACTGGCACACGGGCGCCATGACGCGCCGCGCCGGGGTTCTCAATTCTCTCGAATCCCAACCCGTGGTGGGGGTCAACCCGCGCCAGATGGCGGCGCTCGGCCTGGAGCCGGGCCGGCGGGTGCGGGTGACCAGCCGCCGCGGCACGGTCGAGCTGGCCGCCCGCGCCGACCGCGACGTGCCCGACGGCATGGTGTTCATCCCCTTCTGCTTCCACGAGGCGGCGGCCAACCTGCTGACCAACCCCAAGCTGGACCCCTTCGGCAAGATCCCCGAGTTCAAGTTCTGCGCGGTCAAGGTGGAGGCGGCGTAGGGGCGGCGGGACGATTGTCAATTTTTGCCAATCGGGTTAGAGTCATCACCGAATCCAACAAACGGTGATCCGTCCATGCCGACCCGCAACATCGCCTTGACCGACCAGCAGGACGCCTTCGTGGCGGACCTGTTGGACTCCGGCCGCTACAAGAGCGCCAGCGAGGTCATGCGCGCGGGACTTCGCCTACTGGCGGATGAAGTCGAGCGGCGCAAGGCGGAACTTGAAGACATCCGCGCCGGCGTCCTGGAGGGCCTTGCCCAGGCCGACACCGGCGACTTTGCCGAAGGTGACGCCGCCGAGGCCGTGGCCCGCGCCTTCGAACGCGCGCGCGCCTCCCGCGCCGGGTGAAATCCGTCCGGCTGACCCGGCGTGCCGCCAGCCGACTTGAGGACATCGCCGCCTGGACCATCGACCATTTCGGCCCCGCCCAGGCCAGCAAGTACGAAGGCCAGCTCATCCGCCGCCTGAACGCCCTCGCCGCTGGTGATCCGCCCCGGGGCCGGTCATGCAGTCTGCTGGCGCCGGGACTGACCGCCGCCGCCGGCCTCCTCTACGTCCGCGAGGGCGGCCACTTCATCGTCTACCGGGAAACGGACGTCGCGATCCAGGTCATCGATTTCATCCACGGCGCCCGCGACCTGGACGGCATCCTGAGGGACCTTGGCAAGAAGCCGATATGATCGGCGGCGTGGGCCGACCATTTGATCTGGCGCGGCCCTATGCCATGTCTGCCAACAAGCATTCCTTGTCGCGGCCACCTACCCGTCGAGGAGAAAGATCATGAAGCCATCCACCGCGCTGGACCGACACCGGACGGCCATTCGTGAAATGATGGCCCAGTTCCGGGCCGTCAATCCCCGGGTGTTCGGGTCCGTGGTGCATGGAACCGACCGTGACGGCAGCGACCTGGACATCCTGGTGGACCCCCTGCCCGGCGCCACGCTGTTCGACCTGGGCGGTCTGCACGCCGATCTGGAAGACCTGCTGGGGGTTCCCGTCGACCTGCTGACCCCCGGCGACCTGCCGGCCAAAGTCCGTGCCCGCGTGCTGGGCGAAGCGCGCCCCGTATGACCGCAAACCGCCTGACCGACTTCCTGGACCACATTCACCAAGCGGCGGCGGATTACGGATCGCCGGAGTAGCGGGCGCCCAGCACCTGTGCCTACGCCCCCGGGTCGCCATCCCCGCCATCTCCTTCCTGCCCCGCCGCGCCTCGCGCCAGCCCGCGGGCCACGGCGCGGACCTGGGGGCTGCCGTCGGGGTCGCCGGACAGTTCGGCGGTGGCGCGGCGGACCTCGGCGTCCACATCGCCGGGGTCCACGGGGTGGCGTTTCAGCAGCGCCGCCAGCACCGCCTCGATGGCCAATACGTGGGTGGCCAGGTTCTCGATCTCGCGTACCCGGCCACCGGCCTGCTCGCCCAGGGCGCGCAGGTCGTCGGCGATGGTCTTCAGGTTGCTTTCCAGGGCCGTCATGTGGCCGATCAGGGCCTCGTCGGCCGTGCCGCCGCCGTGCTCGCCGCCGTTGTCGCTGGTCATGGGGGAACCCTCCGTCCGCGGCGGCCAGCATAGACGGGCGGGGCGGGCCTGTCGCCCGCGCAGTTATCGCAACATGTTGCCACACCCACCCCCGATCCACTACCATCGCCGCGGCAACCGAGGAGCAAGCCCGTGGCGGACGACCTGCAGGACTACCTGAAACCCGGCACCTACATCGACAGCGACCACCCCGACGTGGTGGCCTACGCCCAGCAGGTGGCCGGCGACGGCGGCACCGACGTGGAGCGGGCGGTGCGGCTGTATTACGCCGTGCGCGACGACGTGCTGTATGACCTGTACGTGGCCTACGGCCAGGACGCCACCTACCGCGCCAGCTCGGTGCTGGCCGCCGGGCGCGGGTTCTGCGTCGGCAAGGCCTCGCTGCTGGCCGCCGCCTGCCGGGCCGTGGGCATCCCGGCCCGGGTCGGCTACGCCGACGTGCGCAACCACCTGTGCACGCCGCGCCTGCGCAAGCTGATGGGCACCGACCTGTTCACCTGGCACGGCTACACCGACATCTTCCTGGACGGCCGCTGGGCCAAGGCGACGCCGGCCTTCAACCGCACCCTGTGCGAGACCTTCGGGGTCAAGACCCTGGAGTTCGACGGCCGCGCCGACTCCCTGCTGCAGGAATTCGACCACGCCGGCAACCGGCACATGGAGTACAAGGCCCAGCGCGGCGTCTACGCCGACGTGCCGGTGGACGAGATCGTCGCCGACTTCCGCGAACGCTACAGGGACCTGTTCGGCGACGGCACCCGCGGCGCCGGCGGCGACTTCACCGCCGAGGCGGCGGAGGTCTGATCCGCCCTTCCGCCTGAAATACCCGTCGCTCCCGCGCAGGCGGGAGCCCATTCCGCCAAGGTTTCAGGAGACCGGGCATCCGCACACACGAGCCGGATTGATGGCCAGTCAGCACCACTGCCCCTGGCCGTGAAGGCGACGGAATGGGTTCCCGCCTGCGCGGGAACGACAACACAAGCGGATCGTAACCGGCAGGGGCCTACTCGCGCACCACCAGCACCGAGCAGTCGGCGTGGCGCACCACGCGGGCGGCGTTGGGGCCCAGCAGGTAGTCCTTCAGCTCGGGCCGGTGGGCGGCGACCACGATCAGGTCGGCGCCCACCTTGCGGGCGATGTTCAGGATCGCCTCGTAGACGGTGCCGTCGCTGACCACGTGCTGGACCTTGACGTCGTCGGGCACGTGGTTTTTCACGAACTCGTGCAGCTCGGCCATGGCGCGCCTGGACAGTTCCTCCTCGTAGCCCTTGGGGAAGAACTGGCCGACGATGCTCATGCCGAAGTCGGGCACCACGGTCATCACGTGCAGGCGGGCGCCGCCGCTGCGGCACAGGTCCACGGCGACGGGCAGGGCCCGGGTCCACGAGCTGTCGTGCTGCAGGTCGACGGCGAGCAGGATTTCCTTGTACATGGCGGGTTCCCTCCTAGGCCACGGCCGGCGCCGGCTGGCGCCGCCGCCCGCGCTGCAGCACGATGATCAGCCCCAGCAGGGCCAGGGCCGGGATGTACATGAGCTGCTTGGCCGGCACGTCGGCGTCCACGTACACCCCCGACACCTCGCCGGTGTCCAGGTCGGCCAGGCCCTGCTTCTCGGCCGGGGTGCCGAAGCCGACGGCGTCGATCACCATGCGCCCGTCCTCCTGGCGCAGGGTCAGGCCGGCCTCGGACAGGCGGTCGGCCCCGGCGCCGGGCGCGCCCAGGGGCAGCGGCACCACCTTGTCCACCTTCTGCTCGTCGAAATCGATGCCCTTGATGGCGACCCGGATGCGGGCGTTCTCGGGCAGGCGCTGGGCGACCTCGTAGACCTGGGCCGCCGGCAGCACCTCGAGCGGCGGATAGATCATGTCCATCCAGAACCCGGGCCGGAACAGGGTGAAGGCCACCAGCAGCAGGGCCACGGTCTCCCAGATGCGGTTCTTGACCAGGAAGAAGTGCTGGGTGGCGGCGGCGAACACCATCATCGCCACCACCGCCGCGGCCACCACGATCACCAGGTGGAACCAGCTGCCGATGCCGATCATCAGCAGCTCGGTGTTGAACACGAACAGGAACGGCAGGATCGCCGTGCGGATGTCGTAGGCGAAGCCCTGCAGGCCGGTCCTGATGGGGTCGCCCTTGGAGATGGCGGCGGCGGCGAAGGCCGCCAGCCCCACCGGCGGCGTGTCGTCGGCCAGGATGCCGAAGTAGAACACGAACATGTGCGCCGCGATCAGCGGGATCACCAGCCCGGCGTCCGAGCCCAGGGTCACGATCACCGGCGCCATCAGGCTGGAGACGACGATGTAGTTGGCCGTGGTCGGCAGGCCCATGCCCAGGATCAGGCTGATGGCCGCGGTAAACAGCAGCATCAGCAGGATGTTGCCGGCCGACACGAACTCGATGAACTCGGTCATCACCTGGCCGATGCCGGTCAGGGTCACGGTGCCGACGATGATGCCGGCGGCGGCGGTGGCGACGCCGATGCCGATCATGTTGCGGGCGCCGGCGACGAAGCCTTCCAGCAGGTCGACCACGCCCTCGTGGATCTTGGCCGACTCCTCGCGGGTGTGGCCGCGGAACAGCGAGATCAGCGGCTTCTGCGTCACCGTCACGAAGGCCATGAAGACGGTGGCCCAGAAGGCCGAGGTGCCGGGCGACAGGCGCTCGACGGTCAGCAGCCAGACCAGCACCACCACCGGCAGCAGGAAGTGCAGGCCGACCTTGACCGTGGGCCCCACGGGCGGCAGCTCGGTGATCTCGTGGCTGGTGTCCAGGTCGGGGAAGCGCGAGGCGTAGAACAGCAGCGCCACATAGGCCAAGGCCAGGATCACGGCGGCGGCCCAGCCGGTGAAGTCGCCGGCCAGGTGCTTGAGCAGCTCGACCGCCGGCGGCAGCACCCAGACCAGGAAGCCGAGCAGGATGATCACGCTCAGCACCCCGATCAGCTTGGCCTTCAGGTCCATGCGGTGGACCCGCGGCAGGCCCTGCATGTCGGCCTTCATGGCCTCCAGGTGGACGATGTAGACCAGGGCGATGTACGAGATCACCGCCGGCAGGAAGGCGTGCTTGATGACCTCGACGTACGAGATGCCCACGTACTCCACCATCAGGAAGGCGGCGGCGCCCATGATCGGCGGGGTCAGCTGGCCGTTGGTCGAGGACGCCACCTCGACGGCGCCGGCCTTCTCGGCCGGGAAGCCGACCCGCTTCATCAGCGGGATGGTGAAGGTGCCCGTGGTCACCACGTTGGCGATGGACGAGCCCGAGATCATGCCGGTCATGGCCGAGCTGACCACCGCCGCCTTGGCCGGCCCGCCGCGCATGTGGCCCATCAGGGCGAAGGCGACGCGGATGAAGTAGTTGCCGGCGCCGGCCCGCTCCAGCAGGGCGCCGAACAGGACGAACAGGAACACCATGGTCGCCGACACGCCGATGGCGACGCCGAAAACGCCCTCGGTAGTAATCCAGTAGTGCGACGCGCCCTTGCTCAGCGACTGCCCCTTGTGGGCGATCACGTCGGGCATGTAGGGGCCGGCGAAGGTGTAGACCAGGAACACGATGGCGACCACCATCAGGGGCGGCCCCAGGGCCCGGCGGGTGGCCTCCAGCAGCAGCACCACGCCGATCACCGCCGACACCAGGTCGCCGGTGGTCGGCGCGCCCATGCGGTTGGCCAGGTCGTCCTTCAGCACGATCAGGTAGACGCAGCTCAGCGCGCCGACGACGGCCATCACCCAGTCCTGGACCGGGATGTAGGTGCGCGGCGAGCTCTTGAGCGCCGGATAGCTGAGGTAGGCCAGGAAGATGGCGAAGGTCAGGTGGAACCGCTTGACCACGTCCTCGTTCATCCACGGCGACCATTCCAGCACCAGGGGCGAGGAGACGTAGAGCTGGTAGACGGACCAGATCAGGGGCACCCACCACAGGATCCTGGCCGGCAGGCCGCCCGGCGACCGCGCGCCGGTGTCGGCCTCGGCGATCATGTCCTGCAGGGCCCGCTCGTCGATGGCCTCGGCCGCCTTGGTTTCGTCGCTCATGTCCGCCGTTCCTTCTCTGCACCACGATCGGGCCGTCCGGCGCCGCGCGCGGCCGGGCCCTGTCCCCTCCCCCAAGGAACGAGGGCGGCCCCGCGATCTCGCACGTCGCGTTTCCGGTGCGGGCCGCCGCCAAAGTGTCGATGAAAGGGCCGGGGGAGCGGCGCCGCCGCTCCCCCGCCGAAGGCGTGCGGGCCTACATCAGGCCCGCTTCCTTGTAGTACTTGATCGCGCCGTCGTGCAGGGGCGCCGACAGGCCGTCCTTGATCATCTCCTCCTTCTTCAGGTTGGCGAAGGCGGGATGCAGCTTCTGGAACTGGTCGAAGTTCTCGAACACGGCCTTGACCACCGTGTACACCACGTCGGCCGGGGTCCGGGTCGAGCTGACGAAGGTGGCGCCGACGCCGAAGGTCTTCACGTCGTCGGGGGTGCCGCGGTACATGCCGCCGGGGATGGTGGCATAGCGGTAGTAGGCGTTGTCCGCCACCAGCTTGTCGACGGCCGGGCCGGTGACGCTGACCAGCACGCTGTCGCACGAGGTGGTGGCCTCCTTGATCGAGCCGCTGGGGTGGCCGACGGTGAACACCATGGCGTCGATCTTGTTGTCGCACAGGGCCTTGGACTGCTCCGAGGACTTCAGCTCGGAGGCCAGGGCGAAGTCGTCCATGGTCCAGCCCAGGGCCTGCATCAGCACCTCCATGGTGCCGCGCTGGCCCGAGCCCGGGTTGCCCACGTTGACCCGCTTGCCCTTCAGGTCCATGAAATCCTTGATGCCGGCGTCGGCGCGGGCCACCACCGTGAACGGCTCGGGGTGCACCGAGAACACCGCGCGCAGCTCCTTGTCGGGGCCGGCTTCGGCGAACTTGGAGGTGCCGTGGTAGGCATGGTACTGCCAGTCGGACTGGGCCACGCCCATGTCCAGCTCCCCGGCGCGGATGGTGTTCAGGTTGTAGACGGAACCGCCCGTGCTCTCCACCGAACAGCGCACCCCATGCTCCTTGCGGCCCTTGTTGACCAGGCGGCAGATGGCGCCGCCGGTGGGGTAGTACACGCCGGTGACGCCGCCGGTGCCGATGGTGATGAATTCGGCCGCCGTGGCGGACGTGCCGCCGGAGATCGAAGCCGCGCCGGCCGTCAGGGCCAGGGCGAGAAGGGAAACGGAAAGTCGCTTCATGAGTCAAATACCTCCCTTTTTGCAATGGGTTCGAGTGAAACGTCCTGGTCCCGGGGCGGATCGCCCCGCGGCCTCCCGGCTGCCGCCGGCCATGGGTCGTAGGATCGCGGTGCGGGTCCGCCGCGGCGGCGCCCGTTCCGGTCGTGCCGGTTGCATGGGTCCGGTCACCTGTTCTCTCCTCCCTGGGCCGTCGAATGGGGATCGCGGCCGCTTGTCGTTATTTTACAAACGCCTGGGGGGCGAACAACCCCCTTGTCGGCAAAACCCGGGCGTGCCGCCCCCGCGCCGCGCCCGTTCATGCCGCCGCCCACAGGTCGCGGGCCGCGGCAGCGTCGGCCAGGGGCCGGCCCAGGGCGGCGGCGCCGGCGGCGGCCTGGGCCACCAGGGCGGCGTTGTCCGGCGCCGGGGTGCCGTCGTTCAGCGCCATGTTGTTCTCGAACCCGACCCGGGCGTGGCCGCCCAGGGCCGCCGCGGCCAGGGCGCAGGCCCCCTCGCGCGGGCCGAAGGCGCACATGGACCAGGTCTCGGACCCGTCGCCGGGGTCGGCCAGGAAGGGCACCAGGTCGGCCGGAGTCGAGACCTGGCCCCGCGTGTAGCGCCCCAGCACGAACAGCACCGACACCCGCGCGCCCGGCACCACGCCGCGGCGGCGCAGGTCGCGGAACCAGGCCAGGTCGTCGGCGGAATAGAGGATGTACTGGGCCATCACCCGCTGGCGGTGCATCCAGGCGAAGAAGTCGCCCGCGGCGGCCTCGGCGGCGGCGTCGGGCACCAGCTCGCGGATCGCCACGGTGGCCGCCTCGGGCCGCAGGTCGCGGACCACGGCCATCTGCTGGTCCGGGGTGTAGATGCCCACGGCCTCGGTGGTCACCTGCACGATCAGGCCGTCGCCGACCCGCGCCCGCACGGCCGCCGTGGCGGCGCGGTAGGCGTCGGCGTCCAGCAGGTGGCCGCCGTCACGGTCGCGCACGTGCAGGTGCAGCAGCGCCGCCCCGGCGGCGTGGCAGCGCGCCGCCGCCTCGGCCACCTCGTCGGCGGTGACGGGCAGGGCCGGGTGGTCGGCCTTGCCGCGCTTGGCGCCGTTGGGCGCCACGGACACCACGAACGGGGTCCAGGGCGCCGGGGCCGGCGCCGCGCCGGCCCCCGGGTTGGCCACGGGGCTGGCCACGGGGCTGGCCGCCACGTCAGGCACCGATCTGCCCCAGGGAGTCGCCGATGGCGCCGGCCAGGCGCTCGACGATCTCGTCGATGTCGCCGGCCTCGACGATGAACGGCGGCGCCAGCAGGATGTGGTCGCCGCGCACCCCGTCGGCGGTGCCGCCGCCGGGGTAGCAGATCAGGCCGCGGTCCATGGCCGCCGCCTTGATGCGCTTGTGCAGGCCCAGCTTGGGGTCGAAGGGCTCCTTGGAATCGCGGTCGGCCACCAGCTCGACGCCCCAGAACAGGCCGCGGCCGCGGATGTCGCCGATGTTGGCGTGCTGTCCCAGGCGCGCCGCCAGGCGCTCGCCCAGGTAAGCGCCCTGGCGCCGCACGTTTTCCAGCAGATCGCCGTCGCGGATCGCCTTCTGCACCGCCAGCGACCCGGCGCAGGCGGTGGCGTGACCCATGTAGGTGTGGCCGTGCTGGAACGCGCCGGAGCCCCGGGCGAAGGCGTCGTGCACCTTGCCCGACACCACCACCGCGCCGATGGGCTGGTAGCCGGCGCCCAATCCCTTGGCCACGGTCAGCAGGTCGGGCGACACGCCCTCCTGCTCGCAGGCGTACAGCGTGCCGGTGCGGCCCATGCCGCACATGACCTCGTCCAGGATCAGCAGCACGCCGTGGCGGTCGCAGATCTCGCGGATGCGCTGGAAGTACCCCGGCACCGGCGGCAGCACCCCGGCGGTGGCGCCGACCACGGTCTCGGCGATGAAGGCGCAGACGGTCTCGGGCCCCAGTTCGCGGATGGTCCGGTCCAGCTCGTCGGCGACGCGCCGGCCGTATTCCTCGGCCGTCTCGTCGGCGCGCTGGTGGCGGTAGGCGTAGCAGGGCGGCACGTGCGTGGTCTCGATCAGGATCGGCTGGTACGGCGCGCGCCGCCACACGTTGCCGCCCACGGCCAGGGCGCCCAGGGTGTTGCCGTGGTAGCTCTGCTGGCGGGCGATGAACCGGGTGCGCTGCGACTGGCCGACCTCGATGCAGTACTGGCGCGCCATCTTCAGCGCCGCCTCCATGGACTCGGACCCGCCCGAGGTGAAGTACACCTTGGCCATGCCGGCCGGCGCGTCCTCGATCATCAGGTCGGCCAGTTCCTCGGCCACCGGCGAGGTGAAGAACCCCGAGTGCACGAAGGGGATGCGGTCGAGCTGGTCCTTGATGGCCTGGATCACCACCGGGTGGCTGTGGCCCAGGCACGAGACGGCGGCGCCGCCCGAGGCGTCGATATAGGCCTTGCCGGCCGTGTCGACGATGCGGATGCCGTCACCGTGGGAGGCGACCGGCATGGTGCCCTTCAGGTCGCGGTGGAACACGTGGGTGGGGGTCTGGGACGTCATGGTGTGCAAGCCTTTCACTCGCCGTCGCGCCAATAGGCGCGGAACTTGTCCAACTGCCGCTCGCTGTCGGCGATGGCGCGCAGGGCCTCGCCGCCGGCTCCGGCCAGGATCAGCAGCACCAGGGCCTCGGCCGTGGCCATGGCCGCCACCGCGGACTGGAAGAACGACGGGCTGTCGATGCTGGCCAGCAGCGTGTGGTCGGCGTTCTTGGCCAGGGGCGACACCCGGTTGTCGGTGATGGCCACCACCGTGGCGCCGCGGTCGCGGGCGAAGGCCACGGCGCGCACGGTCTCGGCGCCGTAGGGGGTGGAGCTGAGCGCCAGCACCGCGTCGGCCCCGGTCAGCGAGCGCAGCTCGTCGGCGAAGGTGCCGCCGCGGCCGTCCACCAGCACGGCGTTGCCGCGGAACATGCTGTAGGCGTAGTGGAAATAGAACCCGATGGGGTACGAGCCGCGCTGCCCGACCACGAAGATGCGCGCCGCCCCGGCCAGGGCCGCGGCGGCGCGGGCGAACTGCTCGGGGCTGTTGCGGCCGAAGGCCTCCTTCAGGTTGGTTTCGGCGGCGCCGGCCACCTCGGCCAGCAGGCTGGCGGTGGCGCGGTCCTCGCGCCCCTGCAGGTCGCGGGCCCGGGCCAGATAGCCCCGGGGCCGCACCCGCAGGCGCTCCTGGAACGGGCGGCGGAACTCGCGGTAGCCGCGGAAGCCCAGGGCCTGGGCCAGGCGCACCATGGTCGAGGGATGGACCCCGGCCTCGTCGGCCAGGGCGCGCATGGACATCAGCGCCACGTCGTCGGGCCGGCTCGAGACGTGCCGGGCCGCCTGCCGCAGTTGCGGGCTGAGGGTCGAGAAGGATTGCGAAAGCTTGATGCTCAGCGCGCCGTATTCCACCGCGCACCTCTCCCTGTTCATGGACCGCCTGTAAACCGACCGGGGTTTTTCCCCTTTGCCGGGATCATAGCAGCTTCCCCGCCTGTTGCAACATTCGAATGATTTATGAATCGTTTTGCGACAAATGTTGCATCCCCGGGCCCGGGCCGGGCCGCGTTGCGCGGCGGCGGGAAAGGGGGTACACCCGGGGGGCCGGCGGCCGCGCCGCCAGGCCCGGAAACCAGGGGAGCACCAGAGCCCGACCATGGATATCAAGGACTACATCCGCGCCATCCCGGATTTCCCCAAGCCGGGGATCCTGTTCTACGACGTCTCCACCCTGCTGTCCCACGCCGACGCCTGGGGCGTGGCCATGGGGCGCATGGCCAAGATGATCTCGCGCCACCAGCCCGACATCCTGGCCGGCATCGAGTCGCGCGGGTTCCTGGTGGCGGCGCCGCTGGCCCTGAAGCTGGGGCTGGGGTTCACCATGGTGCGCAAGAAGGGCAAGCTGCCGGGCGGCACCATCCCCTACGAGTACGACCTGGAATACGGCAGCGACACCATCGAGATCCAGGACGACGCCGTGGCCCCGGGGCAGCGTGTGGTGGTGCTGGACGACCTGCTGGCCACCGGCGGCACCATGGCCGCGGCCTGCGCGCTGTTCGACAAGGTCGGCGCCCAGGTGGTGGGCACCGCCTGCATCATCGAGCTGACCTTCCTCAAAGGCCGCGGCAAGCTGGACGTCCCCTTCGACGCCCTGATCTCGTACGACGAATAGGCCCCGGCCGGGCCGCTCAGCCCGCTTCCAGCATCCCCGACAGCGCGGTGGCGATGCCCAGGAACGAGAAGAAGCCGGCGATGTCGGTGACCGTGGTCAGGATGATCGACGACGAGGTGGCCGGGTCCTGGCCGACCCGCTGCAGGCCGATGGGCACCAGGGCGCCGGCGATGCCGGCGGCGACCATGGACAGCACCATGGAAATGGCGATCACCAGGGCCAGCCCGAAGCTGCGGCTCCAGACATAGACGCCGATGGCCGTGGTCGCGGCGATGCCGACCCCGTTCAGGGCGCCGACCACGGTTTCCTTGGTCATCACCGTGAACCAGTGGCGCAGGCCGATCTCGCGCAGGGCCAGGCCGCGCATGGTCACGGCCAGGGCCTGGGCGCCGGCGTTGCCCGACTGGCCGGCAACCACCGGCAGCAGCACCGCCAGGGCGGTGAAGCGGGCGATGGTGTCCTCGAACACGCCGACCACCGAGGCCGCCAGGAACGCGGTCAGCAGGTTGATCTGCAGCCACGGCAGGCGCTTGCGCACGGCGAACCAGCTGCTGGACAGGGCCCGCTCGTCCTTGCTGGCGCCGACCATGGTCTGGATGTCGACGCTGGCTTCCTCCTGCAGGGCGCCGATCAGCCCGGAATAGCGGATGATGCCCAGCAGCCGGCCGTCGGCGTCGATCACCGGCAGTTCCTCCAGCTTCAGCCGTTCCAGGTTCTCGACCACCTCCTCGCGCGGCGCCGTCGCCGTCACCGCCGCCACCGGCGCCTGGGACAGGGCGGCCAGGGTCTCGTGCGGGTCGGACACCACCAGACGCTCGATGGGTATGATGGCGCTGAAACGGTTGTCGGCGTCGATCAGCTTGAGCTGCCGGGTCGGCATCTGCCTGGCCGCCCGCATGCGCCGGATCGCCGCCTCGACGGTGACGTCGCCGCGAAAGGCGTGGAACCGGGTGTCCATCAGGGCGCCCGCCGAATCCGGCGGATAGGTCATGATCTCGCGCAGGTCCCGGGCCCGGCCCGGTTCCAGCAGGGCCAGCAGGTGGTCCTGCCGCTCGTCGGGCAGGCGGCCCAGGATCGCCGCCGCCCGACCCACCTCCATCCCCGACAGCACCTCGCACGCCGGTGCGTCGTCCAGGTGCTGGATCAGGGCGTCGGAAACGCCGGGGGCCAGGGCTTCCCAGATGGGAATCACCAGGCGCGGCGGCTGGTCGGCCAGCAGGGCGACGGAATCGTCCACCGGCAGGCCCTCGATGGTACGCGCCGCCTCGCGCGGGAAGTCGATCAGGTAGCGGCGGTTGAGGACGTCGACCGCCGCCGGCGCCGCGGCGGTCATGGCCGTGTCCCCCGATATGTCCCCCGATGCGTCCCCCGATGCGTCCCCCGGCGCGCACCCTCACGGGGCGCCAGGACCGGCGCCACCAGGGCCGCGGCGGCCTCCAGGCCGCCCTGCATGCCGGCGGCGAAGGCGCCCGAGACCTCGGTCAGGGCCTCGCCCAGGTCCCAGCGGACGTGGACGGTGGCCGACTGGCGCAGCCCGCGGCGCAGGCCGGCGTAGGTCAGCACGCCGATGAAGCGGGCGTCGCTGTCGGCCACGGCGAGCTCCATCTCGTCCTCCCACACGGCATGGGTGGCGGCGGTTTCCAGCGCGGTCCGGCCCCACACCGTGTCGCGGCGCCGGTGCATCAGCGCCACCAGCGGGCGGTCGTCGTCGGCCCGCACCAGGTCGAGCATGGCGACGCTGCCGCGCAGGCGCATGGCGCGGTCCAGCACGTGAACCCGGTGCGAGGCCGCCTCGTCGTCGCGGCGGATGCGGGCCAGGGTCTCGGCCACCGTCAGGTCGTCGGGCATGGCGATGGCGCGGGGGTCCATCCAGGCCCCCACGGTGTCCTCCGAGAACCGCAGCAGCAGGCGGCAGACCACGGCGACCTTGGTCGGCAGGCGGCCCAGGACGGGGTCGCGCAGGTCCGGCGCCATGTGGCGCAGCATGGACGCGCCGACCGCCGGCGCCAGGGTGCGCAGGACCGCCGCCGCCGTTTCGGGGTCCAGGTGGCGGACGATCGCGGCGGCGCTGCGCGGCGCCATGGCCGACAGCAGGCCGCCGGCGGTGGCCATGGGGATGCGGGTCAGGAAGTCGACCACCATGTCCGGCGGCTGGTCTTCCAGCACCCGGGCCGCGTCGCGCGGCCGCTGGCGGACGAATTCCAGGGCCAGGTCGATGACGTCAGCCATGGGTCTCGCCCTCCTCGACCAGGACGCTGGGCTCCTCGGAGAACAAGCGCGCCGGGACCGTGACCCGCCCCGCGGCGGTCTCGAGGACGGCGAAGGTCTGTCCGCATTGCACCACCCGCCCCTCGACCGAGGCGATGCGCACCACCTGGCCGGTGGTGCAGGCCCGGCGCATGTCCTGGGCCCCGATCAGGTTGCTGACCAGGGTCCGCGCGCCCAGGCCGAAGGCCAGGGCGCCGGCGCCCAGCACCGCCGCCACGGTGGCCGTCAGCACCGTTACCAGGACCGTCGAATCGATGCCGATCTGGCCGACGGCGATGACCCCGGTGGTGACCACGACCAGGACCTTGGCGGCGCCCGGCAACAGCGCCTGCTGCTGCGCCGATCCGGTCTTCAGGGCGGCGGCGACGGTCTCGCGCGCCGTGTTGCCCAGGGCCACGCCCACGGCCATGATCAGGGCGGCGACGACGATGTTGGGGACGTAGGCGATGATCCGCTGCAACCCGGCCGTCACCATCTGCAGGTCCAGGGTGTTGGCGGCGGCCAGGAGGAACAGCAGGATGGTCAGCCAGTAGACGCCGCCGCCGACCCAGCGGGCGTAGGACTGGCGGGCCTTCTCCGCGTCGCCCGCCTTGCCGCCCAGGGTGAAGCGCTGGATCAGCCGCCCCCAGCCGCCGATGAAGCGGACGGCGAAGGACCGCAGCAGCCGCGCCACCACCAGGCCCAGCAGGATCAGGACGATCCCGCCCAGCAGTTGCGGCAGATAATCGATGACCTGCTTGAAAAGGTCCGTCAGCTCGGCGATCAGGGCCGCGCTCCACGCCGACACGTTTTCCACCGACTCAGTCACGTTGTTCATCGATCACCTCGCCTGTTCCGACACGTCCCAGCAGACTTTGCGACCCGGCCCGGAAGGCACCCCTCCGAACCCCTCGGCCGCCCCCCACTATCCCAGCCCGGCGCCGGCAACGCCAGACCGGCGCCTCAGCCGAACCGCAGGGCGTGGTCGCAGACCTTGCGCATGACCGTCGGCAGGGCGTGGGCGCCCAGGTCGCCGACCGGGCACCAGACCCCGTCGACCGCCTCGCGCCCCGCCGCCCGCCCGGCCAGCACCGACAGCTCCAGGTGGAAGTGGGTGAAGGTGTGGCGCACCAGCCCCGGCAGGGCCGTCCAGCCGCCGCCCGCGGGGGCCTGGGCCGGCGCGTCCTCGGGCGCCACACCCTGCTCGGCCCAGTCCGTGGACGGCACCTCCATCATGCCGCCCAGCAGGCCCCGCTCGGGCCGCCGGCGCAACAGCACGGCGCCGGTGGGGTCGGTGATCCAGAACGCCACCCCCCGGCGCACGGGCTTGGCCCGGCGCGGCGCCTTGACCGGGAAGTCCGCCGCCCGCCCCGCCGCCCGCGCGGCGCAGGCGCCGGCCCAGGGGCAGGCGCCGCAGTCCGGGTCGCGCGGCGTGCAGACGGTGGCCCCCAGGTCCATCATGGCCTGCACGAAGTCGCCGGGGCGGCGGGTCCCCACCAGGGCTCGCACCTCGCCTTCCACCGTTTCGCGCACCTTGGGCCAGGGCGTGTCCAGGGCACGCAGACGGGTGACCACCCGGGCGATGTTGCCGTCCACCGGCGCCGCCGGGCGGGCGAAGGCGATGGCGGCGATGGCCGCCGCGGTGTAGGGGCCGACCCCCGGCAGGGCGCGCAGGCCGTGCTCGGTGTCGGGGAAGCGGCCGCCGTGGTCCGTGGCCACCACCCGGGCGCACCTGTGCAGGTTGCGCGCCCGGGCGTAGTAGCCCAGGCCCTGCCAGGCGTGCAGCACGTCGTCCAGGGGCGCCGCCGCCAGGTCGCCGACCGCGGGCCAGCGGTCCAGGAACCGGCCGTAGTAGCCGCGCACGGTGGCGACGGTGGTCTGCTGCAGCATGATCTCGGACAGCCAGACGCCGTAGGGGGCCGGCGGCACGCCGTCGCGGCGGCGCCAGGGCAGGTCGCGGCCGCGGGCGTCGTACCAGCGCAGCAGACGCTCGCGCAATCGTGATGGCGCCGGCGCCGCTTTCGTCATACTGCCGCCCATGTTCCGGTGTCCCATGGCCGTGGTTGTCCTTCCCGGGCGCCGACCGTACCATGATCGGCCGCCCCCGCAACGCAGGATCGGACCCATGACCGACACCGGCCGCCCACCCGCCCCACGCAAGCCCGCGCCGCCGCCGCGCCGCGGCAAGGTGCGCGCCCTGGCCGAGGCCGTGGACCCGGTGACCCGCCCCCTGTTCCGCAAGCGCGGCCTGGCCGAGGGCGCCGTGGCCACCGAGTGGGAGCGCATCGTCGGCCCCGTCATCGCCCGTCACTGCCTGCCCGAGCGGATCGCCTACTCGCCGCGGTCGGGCGAGGGCGGGACCCTGCACCTGCGGGTGGATTCCGGCGCCATCGCCCTGGAGCTGCAGCACCTGGAACCGCAACTGGTGGAGCGGGTGAACGGCTATTTCGGCTACCGCGCCGTCGAACGGGTGACCCTGATCCAGGGCCCCCTGCCCCGCCGCCCCGAGCCGCCGGCGCCGCCGCGCGCCCTGGAGGCCGGCGAGGAGCGGGCCCTGGCGGCGGAGCTGGACCAGGTCGCCGACCCCGAACTGCGCGCGGCGCTGGAGCGGCTGGGCCGCTCCCTGCGCGCCCGCGGCCCGGCGCCGGACCGCCCGTGAACGGCCGGAGTTCCGCCGTTCATGCCAATGACTTATCCACAGGAATTGCGCCGCCCGCGCTTGTCGCCCGTTTGTGTGAAAGTTATAGTCACTACATCTTGTGGCACGGTGCGGCAGGATCACGCACTTTGTAGTAGGACCGGCCTGGACCCCATGGTATGGAGCTTGCCCGAAACATGCCCGGTTTCCACCGCCGCTGACCCCGGAGATTGGTCTTGAACATGAAGGTCGTATCCGTGCTCGCCGCCATCATCGTCGCCGCCGTGGTCGCGTTTTTCGTCTTCTTCCAGGGCGACAAGCCCGCCGAGCAGGCGGGGCAGGCCCCCGCGCCCGCGCCAGCCGCCGCGCCGGCGCCTGCTCCTGCCCCGGCACCTGCTCCGGCCCCGGCGCCAGCGGCCGAGGCGCCCAAGGAGGCGCCCCAGGTGGCCAGCCTGCCGCCGGCGTCGGGCGAGTTGAGGACCTTTGCCCTGGGCGACCCGGGCGCGCCGGTGACCATCAACGAATGGGCCTCCATGAGCTGCAGCCACTGCGCCGCGTTCCACCGCGACGTCCTGCCGACGCTGAAGACGGACTACATCGACACCGGCAAGGTTCGGTTCGTTTTCAACGACTTCCCCCTGGGCGGCCTGGCCCTGGCCGGGTCCATGATCAACCACTGCATCAGCGACACGGATAAGAAATTCTTCACTTTTCTGGACGTACTGTTCCGCCAGCAGAAGAATTGGGCCTTCACCGAAACGCCCAGGGAAGACCTGGAGAAGCTCGCCCGTCTTGCCGGCATGTCCTCGCAGAACTTCGAGGCCTGCCTGGACAACGAAAACCTGCAGAAGGCGATCCTGGCCAAGGCCCAGGAAGCTCAGAACAAGTACAAAATCAAGGCGACGCCGTCGTTCGTCATCGGCGATCAGGTCATCGAGGGCAACATGGCCCTGGAGGACTTCCGCTCGGTGATCGACAAGGCCCTGGCCGACGCCAAGTAGGGCGCGGGCAACAACAAGAAACGACAACGACAACGGCAACGACTGGGACGGTACACGGCTTTGCTACGATTCGACAGACTCCGCCTCTCGGGCTTCAAATCCTTCGTCGATTCGACGGAACTGCTCATCGACAAGGGCCTGACCGGGGTGGTCGGCCCCAACGGCTGCGGCAAGTCCAACCTGGTCGAGGCCCTGCGCTGGGTCATGGGCGAGACCTCGGCCAAGCAGATGCGCGGCACCGAGATGGACGACGTCATCTTCGGCGGCACCGCCAGCCGCCCGTCGCGCAACATCGCCGAGGTGACCCTGCACCTGGACAACCGCGAGCGCAGCGCCCCGGCGGTGTTCAACGACTTCGACGAGCTTGAGATCAGCCGCAAGATCGAGCGCGAGAAGGGCTCGCTGTACCGGGTCAACGGCAAGGACGTGCGGGCGCGGGACGTGCAGTTGCTGTTCGCCGATTCGGCCACCGGCGCACGCTCCACCGCCATCGTCAGCCAGGGCCGCATCGGCGCCGTCATCGCCGCCAAGCCCAAGGACCGGCGCATGCTGCTGGAGGAGGCCGCCGGCATCACCGGCCTGCACTCGCGCCGCCACGAGGCCGAGCTGCGCCTGCGCGCCGCCGAATCCAACATGGAACGCCTGGACGACGTGCTGATCACCCTGGAGGCACAGCTCGCGGCGCTGAAGAAGCAGGCGCGCCAGGCGTCGCGGTACCGCAACCTCAGCGAACACATCCGCAAGGCCGAGGCCACCTATTTCCACCTGCGCTGGGAACTGGCCCGCGGCCAGGCCGAGGTCCACCAGGAGACCCTGCGCGCCGCCGAGGCCCAGGTCATCGAACTGACGGCCCTGGTGGCCGCGGTCTCGACCCGCCACGCCGAGGGCGCCGCCCTGCTGCCGTCCCTGCGCCAGCACGAGGCCGAGGCCGCCGCCCGGCTGCAGCGCCTGGTCCTGGCCCGCGAGCGCCTGGACGAGGACGAGCGCCGCCTGGAGGCGGCCCAGCAGGACGGCCGCAACCGCCTGAACCAGGCCGCCGTGGACATCGAGCGCGAGACCGCCCTGGCCGCCGACGCCGCCGCCGCCATGGCCCGCCTGCAGGACGAGGACGCCGCCATCGCCCGCGACCGCGAGGGCGAGGACGCGCGCCAGGCCGAGGCCGGCGCCGGACTGGCCGCCGCCCAGGCCGACGTGGACGCCCTGGAGGGCCGGGTCGCCGAGCTGTCCGACGCCGCCGCCGCCGAGGAGGCGCGCCGCGCCAGCCTGAACCGCGCCGGCGGCGAACTGGAGCAGCGCCACGGCCGCCTGGCCGCCCGCGCCGCCGAGGTGGCGGCGCAGCTCGAGGCCCTGGCCGCCGAGGGCGTGGACCCCGACGAACTGGCGCGCGCCGGCCAGGCCCAGGAGGATACCCGGGTCGCCCTGGAGGCCGCCCGCGCCGACGCCGCCGCCGCCGAGACCGCCCGCGACCACGCCGACGAGGCGGTGGCCGCCGCCCTGGCCGCCCACCAGGAGGCCGACGGCGCCCGCGCCCGCCTGGAGGCCGAGGAGCAGGCCCTGGCCGGCATCCTGGCCAGCGCTGCTGCCGGCGGCGAGGGCGAGGGCGGCGAATGGCCGGCCCTGATCGATTCCGTCACCGTCGAGCCCGGGTTCGAGGCCGCCCTGGGCGCCGCCCTGGGCGAGGACCTGTCGGCCCCCGTGGACCAGCCGGCGCCCCTGCGCTGGCGCACCCTGGGCGCCTTCGCCGCGCCGCCGCCCCTGCCCGAGGGCGCCCGCCCGCTGGACCAGGTGGTGCGCGCGCCCAAGGCCCTGCAACGGCGCCTGTCCCAGGTCGGCGTGGTCGAGGACGCCGCCGCCGGCGACCGCCTGGCCGACCACCTTTTTCAGGGCCAGCGCCTGGTCAGCCGCGACGGCGGCCTGTGGCGGTGGGACGGCTTCACCGCCGCCGCCGGCAGCGACACCGCCGCCGCCGCCGCGGCGCGGCTGGAACAGCGCAACCGCCTGGCCGAGACCCGCGGCCGCCTGGGCGCCGTGCGCGCCGCCGCCGAGGACGCCGCCGCCGGCCTGGAATCGGCGCGCCAGGCCGCGGCCGGCGCAGCAGGACGCCCGCGCGGCGCGCGACGCGGTGCAGGCCGCCGACACCGCCCTGGGCGCGCCCGCGACGCCCTGGCCGAGTTGCAGCACCGGGCCACGGCCCAGGCGGCGCGGCTGCAATCCCTGACCGAATCCCGCGACGCCGTGGTGTCGGACCTGGCCGAGACCGCCGGGCGCCTGGACGAGACCCGCCAGGCCCTGGCCGCCATGCCCGACCCCCAGGTGGCGCGCGATCGCATCGCCGCCGAGCGCGAGGAGCTGGCGCGCCTGCGCGCCATCCTGGTGGAGCGCCAGAGCACCCACGCCAACCTGCTGCGCCAGGCCGGCGAGCGTGCCCGGCGCCAGCAGGCCATCGCCCAGGAGCTGGACTCCTGGCGCCAGCGCAACGCCGGCGCCGACCGGCGCGCCGCCGAGCTGCGGGCGCGGCGGGCCGAGATCGAGGCCGAGCTGGAGCGCCTGGCCGCCCGCCCGGCCGAGATCGCCGAGCAGCGCCGCGCCCTGATGGAGCAGCTGGAGGAGTCCGAGGCCGCCCGGCGCCAGGCCGGCGACCGCCTGGCCGAGGCCGAGAACGGGGTCGGCGAGGCCGAGTCCGCCCTGCGCACCGCCGAGGCCGACATGGCCAAGGCGCGCGAGAACATGGTCCGCCTGGAAGGCCACGTGGAGCAGGACCGCCAGGCCGCCGCCGCCCTGACCGAGCGCATCGCCGAGCGCCTGGACTGCCGCCCCGAGGACACCCGCGAGATCGCCGGCCTGGGCGATGACGAGGATCTGCCCGACATGGCCGACGTGGAGCGCAAGCTGGAACGCCTGCAGCGCGAGCGCGAGAACATGGGCCCGGTCAACCTGCGCGCCGAGCAGGAGGCCGCCGAGCAGCGCGAGCAGATCGACACCCTGGAGCTGGAGCGCAACGACCTGTTGCAGGCCATCGAGAAGCTGCGCCGCGGCATCGCCGAGCTGAACCGCGAGGGGCGCCAGCGCCTGCTGGAGTCCTACCACCAGGTGGACAAGCACTTCCAGGGGCTGTTCGTGCGTCTGTTCGGCGGCGGCCGCGCCCACCTGACCCTGATCGAATCCGACGACCCCCTGGAGGCCGGCCTGGAGATCATGGCCAGCCCGCCGGGCAAGCGGTTGCAGGTGCTGTCCCTGCTGTCGGGCGGCGAGCAGGCCCTGACCGCCCTGTCGCTGCTGTTTGCCGTGTTCCTGACCAATCCGGCCCCCATCTGCGTGCTGGACGAGGTGGACGCGCCCCTGGACGACGCCAACGTGGACCGCGTCTGCACGCTGCTGGACGAAATGGCCGCGTCGGGCCGCACCCGGTTCGTGGTCATCACCCACCACCGCATGACCATGGCCCGCATGGACCGCCTGTTCGGCGTCACCATGGCCGAGCGCGGGGTGTCGCAACTGGTCTCCGTCGACCTGCAGCGGGCGGCCCAGATGCGCGAGGCCGTATGATGCGGTGCAGCATGGTTTTTTGCCGTTTTTGGCCGCGAACGGGGCCCATTTCCGCCAATCCGGAATAGGCCCTCGGCGGGCCCCGCGGATTGTAAAATTTTTTCCTTGATTTCAATGCATTAACAAGCCGCTTTTCGGTCTTGACAGGGTCGGGTGCGGCTTCTATGTTGCGTCGCACATATGGCGCGCCGTCCAGTCACGGGGGGTTCGGTCGACCGGTATGAGCGACGAAAAACCCCCCCTGTCCCTGGACGAGCTTGACGCCCGGCTGCGCAAGGCGAAAGCCGAGCAGCACCAGCACGAACCGGACGGCCCCCGCGGAGGGGCATCCATGTCCGGCTTCGGCATGGCGTTCCGCATCGGGACCGAGCTGGTGGCTGCGTTGCTGGTGGGCGTGGGGTTCGGGCTGGTCCTGGATGGATGGCTGGATACGGCGCCCTGGTTTCTGGTGGTGTTCTTCTTCCTGGGTGCTGGGGCCGGGATCCTGAACGTCTACCGGGCGGCAAACCGAATGGGGACGGCGCCGCGCCTGATCGGGGACCAAACACCCGACGGGGACGGCAAGGGTCCGGCAGAAAAGGGGTAACGCGGGCATCGCCCGACGGCCCCGATTGAGGCGGGAAACGACGTGGCCAATCCGTTAGCGCAGTTCGAGATCAAGCCGATCGCGGAAATCCAGATCGGCGACTTCGACGCTTCGTTCACCAACTCCTCGGCCTTCATGGTGCTGACCGTGGCCGCGGTCACCCTGTTCCTGGTCCTGTCCATGCGCCGCCGGGCCATCGTCCCCGGCCGCTGGCAGTCCATGGCCGAGCTGAGTTACGAATTCGTGGCCAACATGGTGCGCGACAACGTGGGCAACGAGGGGCGGCGGTATTTCCCGTTCATCTTCTCGCTGTTCATGTTCATCCTGTTCGGCAACCTGATCGGCCTGATCCCCTACGCCTTCACCTTCACCAGCCACATCATCGTCACCTTCGCCATGGCGATCGTGGTGTTCCTGGGGGTGACGGTGATCGGCTTCCTGCGCCACGGGGTCCACTTCCTGGGCTTCTTCGTGCCCAAGGGCGTGCATCCGGTGATGTGGATCCTGCTGATCCCCATCGAGGTGCTGTCCTACCTGTCGCGCCCGGTCAGCCTGTCGATCCGGCTGTTCGCCAACATGATGGCCGGCCATACCATGCTGAAGGTGTTCGCCGGCTTCATCATCCCGCTGGGCATCCTGGGCGGCTGGGCGCCGCTGGCCATGGCCGTGGCCCTGTCCGGCTTCGAATTTCTGGTCGCGTTCCTGCAGGCCTACGTGTTCACCGTGCTGGCCTGCCTGTACCTGAACGACGCGGTTCACCTTCACTAGGCGCCGGAGAGACCCCCAAGGGGCGCATGGCGCCACCGTCTGAACTTTCATCCATCTAGGTAAATTGAGGAAATAGGATCATGGAAGTACTTGCCGCAAAAATGATTGGTGCGGGCCTTGCCGTCATCGGACTGGGCGGTGTCGGCGCCGGTATCGGCAACATCTTCGCCTCCCTGATCGGCTCCATCGCCCGCAACCCGGCCTCGCGCGGCCAGGTGTTCGGCCTCGCCATGCTGGGCTTCGCCCTGGTCGAGGCGGTCGCCCTGTACGCGCTGCTGATCTCGTTCCTGATCCTGTTCACCTGAGGACGCCCGGGCCGTCCCGCCGCCCGCGGGCGGCGGGGTCCCACTTTGGGTTCCCCACCTAGGCAGGAGCGACTCATGCGGACGCTTTCACGCGGATCGTTGATCGGCCTCACCCTCGCGGTCACCGCCGCCGGGCCGGCCCTGGCCGCCGGCCTGCCGCAGCTCGACCCGAACACCTTCTCGCCGCAGCTTGTCTGGCTGGCCATCGCCTTCGTGGCCCTCTACCTGATCATGGCCAAGGTGGCCCTGCCCAAGGTCGGCGAGGTCCTGGACGAGCGCCAGCGGCGCATCGAGGACAGCCTGGAGCGCGCCACCGAGCTGGAGGCCGAGGCCCGTGCCGTGGCCGAGGCCTACGAGGCATCCCTGGCCGAGGCCCGGTCCCGGGCCCAGGACGCCATCAAGGCGGTGCGCGACGCCGCCGCCGGCGAGGCGGCGCAGCGCCAGGCCGACCTGGGCGAGAAGCTGGCCGCCGACGTGCAGGCGGCCGAATCCCGCATCGCCGGCCAGCGCGACGAGGCCTTCGCCGGCCTGCGCGACATGGCCGTCGAGGTGGCCCGCGAGGCCGCCGCCAAGCTGGTGGGGCAGGAGGCCGACGCCGCCGCCGCCGGCCGCGCGGTGGACGCGGTTCTTGAGGAGCGCGGCTGATGCAGGCATTCGCAGCGGAAACCGCCCACGACGCCGCCCACGGGGCGGCCCACGCCTTCTACGAGGAGCCCACCTTCTGGGTCCTGGTCGCCTTCGTGATCCTGATCGTGGCCGTGGGCAAGCCCGTGTTCCGGGCCATCACCAAGGGCCTGGACGAGCGCGCCGACCTCATCAAGGCGCAGATCGACGAGGCCGTGCGCCTGCGCGAGGAGGCCCAGGAGACCCTGGCCAGCTTCCAGCGCAAACAGCGCGACGCCGCCAAGGAGGCCGAGGAGATCGTCGCCCGAGCCAAGGCCGAGGCCGCGCGCCTGGCCGAGAAGGCCGCCGCCGACCTGGAATCGTCCCTCAAGCGGCGCGAGAAGCAGGCCATGGACCGCATCGCCCAGGCCGAGGCCCAGGCGGTGGAGGACGTGCGCAACGCCGCCATCGAGGTCGCCGTCTCGGCCACCCGCCGCCTGCTGACCGAGCAGATCGACGAGGCCAAGGCCGACACCCTGATCGACGCCGCCATCAAGGACCTGCCCGGCAAGCTGCACTGAACAGGGCGGTCGCCGGACATGCGCAAGGGGCCCTTCATGGGCCCCTTTTCCGTTTCCGGCCGGGCTATTTCCAGCAGTTGATGCGGGCCACGAACGGGCGCGCCCGCTCGGCCACGGCGGGGCCGTCCAGGGGCGCGTCGGCGGCGACCTGGGCCGCGGAGGCCACCCGGTAGGGGATCTGCTTGTCGTCCAGCAGCCTGAACAGGGGCTTGAGGTCGATGAAGAAGCCCAGGTCGCGGATCAGGGTGCCCGTGCGCTCGAACATCTTGACCGTGTTGACCTGGGCCACCACCACCCCGGTGATGCGGCCGTGGGCGTCCAGCACCGGCCCGCCGCTGTTGCCGGGGAACACCTTGATGCGCGCCTTGTGGAAGTTGTGCGGCACCCGCAGGTTGCCGATCGCCGCGTCGCCGCCCAGCAGGTAGGTGCCGCTGGCCAGTTGCGGCCGGATGGTCGGCAGGGTGCGGGTGGGGTAGCCCACGGCATGCACCGCGGCGCCGTCCGCCGGCGGCTCGTCGGCGGGTCGGAAGGTGGCCACCGCCGGCGCCGGCATCTGGGCCCGCAACACCGCCAGGTCGTTGGATTCGTCGTGGGTCACCAGGGCGGCCTTGGCCTCCTGGCCGTTGGTGGCGGCCACGGTCACCTCGCGGCAGCCGGCGACCACGTGGACGTTGGTCACCACCACCCCGTCGGCGTGGACGAAGAAGCCCGACCCGTAGCCCGACATGCGCCGCCCCTGGACCGCCTGCTTCTTGGGCTGCATGGCGCGGCGGATGGCGGCGGCGCGGCGCTCCTTGACCTCCTTGGCCTCGGCGTCGGACAGGATCTTGCCCTGGCACTGGGCCGGCGTGGTCCGCACCACCGACTGGCGCGCCTCGTCATAGCAGTTGACGATGGGTCCGTTGCCGTCGGCCAGCGCCGTCGGCGCCTGGAACAGGGCCGGCACCAAGGACAGGACGATCAGCAGGATGTGTTCCATGAATGTCTCCGGGGCACCCTCCAGGGCCGACGGCCAGTCTAGCACGGGCCGGACCGGGCGGGAAACCGGGCGCCGCCGGCAGGCGCGGCGCCTGTTTCGTTTGGAACGGGCCATGGGGTATGATTGAATGCGACCCATGGCCAGGAATGGGAAACCCATGCGAGCGATGACGGGGCGGGTTTATTCGCGCATGACGGGCCCGGCGGCGGCGCAGGCCCTGGCGCTGGCCGTGACCCTGGCCGCGCCCCTGGCCGCGACCCTGGCCGCGACCCTGGCCGCGATCCTGGCCCTTGCCCCGGCGCCGGCCGCGGCGGCCGGCATGGCGGTCGACTTCCCGCCCCTGCGCGACCCCTACCTGGCCGACGGCGCGCCGCCCCACCGCTGCGCCGACGTGGCCCCGGCCGAGCGCGAGAAGCTGGGCTTCGCCCCCGACTGCGGCGGCCAGGCGACCCGCGGCGGCACGACCAACGGCGGCGGCAACGGCGGCGGCAACGGCGGCGGCAACGGCGCCCTGCGCGGCGGCGAACAGCAGATCGCCCGCCGCCCGCCGCCGTCGGGCGCCGTCACCGGCGGCGACCGCTTCGTCCGCTTTCTGACCGACGGCGGCGAGTCCCTGGTGCCCGAGATCGAGCGCCTGGCCGCCCAGGGCGACACCGCCGCGGCCCTGGCCGTGGGCGCCAGCCTGTTCTCGGGCCGGGCCATGGCCCCGGACCCGGCCGGCGGCCGCCGCTGGATGGAGCGCGCCGCCGACGGCGGCAGCGTCGCCGCCCAGCGCTGGCTGGGCCTGGCGCACCTGAAGGGGTCCTTCGGCCGGCCCGACCCGGCGACGGCCGAGCGCCTGCTGCGGACGGCGGCGGACAAGGAGGACGGCCTGGCGCTGTACCACCTGGGCGACATGGCCGAACGCGGCCTGGCCGGCCGGCCCGACCTGTACGCCGCGGTCCAGGACTTCGAGCGGGCGGCGGCCGTGGGCCTGCCCTACGCCCAGATGCGCCTGGGCCAGATGTACGACAGCGGGCGCGGCGTGGACCGCAACCCGGCGCGCGCCGTGGCCCTGTTCAAGGCCGCGGCCGAGGCCGGCTACGGCCCGGCCGAGACGGCCTACGCCCACCACCTGTTCCAGGGCATCGGCGTGCTGCAGGACTATGGCCAGGCCCTGAAATGGTACAACCGCGCCGCCGGCGCCGGCGACGCCCGGGCCATCAACATGCTGGGCTACATGCTGGCCCAGGGCATCGCCGTCAAGCAGGACGCCCAGAAGGCCGCCAACCAGTTCCTGCGCGCCGCCGTGCGCGGCGATCCCACCGGCCAGTACAACCTGGCCATGCTGCTGCAGAACGGCAACAAGGACAGCAGCCGCGAAAACGCCCACGCCCTGTTCAACCTGGCCGCCGTGCGCGGCCATGCCGCCGCCCCGGCGGCGCGCCAGGCCCTGGAGCGGCGCATGTCCCAGGAATCCATCCTGCGGGCCCAGAGCAAGGCCCGCCGCTGGCGCGACACCTGGACCGTGGACGAGCTGAAGCACACCAGCAGCGGCACCGGCTTCGTCATCAACTTCGGCGGCGGGGTGGTCACCAACCACCACGTGGTCGACGGCTGCGACCGCCTGGGCGTGCGCCTGGCCGACGGCATCGTGCCGGCCGACCTGGTGTTCGCCAACGCCGACGTGGACCTGGCCCTGATCCAGATGCGCCCGCCCACCGGGGGCAAGCGCGACTACGGGGTCGGCCGCCTGTCGGGCTGGGACGACTATTTCGTCGGCGAGGAGGTCACCATCTTCGGCTTCCCCCTGACCCAGTACCTGGACAAGGACGGGGTGCTGACGGTGGGCACCCTGAACGCGCTGTCGGGCTGGCGCGGGCAGAACGACCAGCGGTTCCTGCAGATCTCGGCGCCGGTGCAGCCGGGCAACTCGGGCAGCGCCGTGGTCGACGAGAAGGGGGCCATCATCGGCGTCGTCTGGGGCGGCCTGAACGCCAAGAAGATCGTGAACCAGAACGTGAATTTCGCGGCCAAGCATACGGTGCTTCGCGAGCTTTTGAATCGCTACGGGATCACCTATTATGAGGCCAAGTCCGAAGGCGACACGCGGCTGTCGCGGCGCGAGCGGTACGCGGTGGCCAAGAACATGACGCGGCAGATCATCTGCTACGCCTTCGACATGAACAAGCTGTTCAAGCCGCAGTGACCCGCGCCGGCGGACGGGCCACGCCGGCCGGCGGAGGGGATCGAGACGAAATGACGAGCATGACCAGGACCGTGGCAGGAAAATCGGTACTCGGGCTGGCGGTGGCGGCCCTGGTGCTGTCCGGCTGCCAGGCCAACAAGAAGGACATCGGAATGATCGTCGGCGCCGGCGCCGGCGCCCTGATCGGGGCCCAGTTCGGCGGCGGCGCGGGCAAGATCCTGGCCATCGTCGGCGGCGCCGTGGCCGGCGCCTGGCTGGGCGGCCAGCTGGGCAAGTACCTGGACGAGCAGGACCAGAAGCGCCTCGCCGAGTCGACCCAGCGCACCGCCGTCACCGGCCAGTCCCAGACCTGGAAGAACCCGGAGACCGGCGTCTCGGGCCGCACCCGGGTGGTCGACACCGAGACCAAGGAGCAGAGCTACAACGTCGCCTACCGCACCGACCGCATCAAGGAGGTGCCGCCCATCGACTACATCGGCGAGCGGTTCGTGTCGTCGGGCAGCATGAACGTGCGCGGCGGCCCGGGCACCGACTACGCCGTGGTCGGCAAGCTGGCCAAGGGCGAGTCGGTCGAGGTGGTGGGCAAGGTCGAGGGCAAGAACTGGTACCTGCTCAGCCAGGACGGCATCGGCCAGGGCTACGGCTACGCGCCGCTGCTGCAGCGCACCGGCGACGAGATCAACCTGGCCGGCGACTCCGCCGCCAGCCAGCCCAACGTGGCCGTGTCCCAGGTCCGCAACAGCCAGACCTGCCGCACCATCGAGCAGACCATCGTGCTCAAGGACGGCAGCGAGAAGACGGAGAAGGTGAAGGCCTGCAAGGGGCCCGACGGATGGGAGATCACCTGATCCGCCGCCTGGGGCCACTCGGCGCGGTCGCGGCCGTGGCGCTGGCCGCCGCCCTGGCCGCCGGCCCGGCCGGGGCCGCCAAGACCCTGGTCAAGCACCTGGACCTCAAGGTGATGATGCCCGACGACTTCGCCTGCGCCGAGCGCATCAAGCTCTATGTGGTCGCCCCCAGCGCCCAGGCCTTCCAGGGCAACCGCCGGCCCCTGCAGCGGGTGATCGGCGGCGCCCGCGCGTCGCTGGGCTTCGTCTGCGACCAGGTGCAGATCGAGGACGCGGTCCTGTACGGCGTGGTCGGCCGCGACATCGTCTGGCGCGGCATTGTGTCGCGCAAGAACAACTGGGTGCTGGTGGACCTGCCCATGGAGCAGCCGTCCAACGGCGGCGGCGGCGGCGGCGGTAGCAGCGGCGGCGGCGGCGACGGCCAGCAGCAGCGCAAGCCGCCGCCCGACGACGGCCGGACTCAGACCGCCCAGAACCAGACCCAGCAGACCACCCAGAAGGCCGAGGGCCCGACCCGCCAACTGCCGGTGGAGCCCAACTTCGGCACCGCCCTGGTGGAACCCCCGGTCGCCGCCTACCTCCCCTGAAAAAGGGCCAAAAAGGTGCCAGGCACCTTTTAATCGAACAATCGACTGGCGATTCTTGAAACAATAAAAGGTGCCTGGCACCTTTTATGGGGGCTAGTCGCCGATCTGCTTCAGGATGTCGGGCAGCTTGCCGCCGGTGGCGGCGGCCGGGCCGTGGCGCACGCCCTCGAGGGCGTCCTGGACGCAGTCGTAGGGCTCCCAGCTTTCCAGCGGGGTGTCCAGGTCGAGCGCGTTCCACTTGGGGTGGCCGGTGCGGCGCAGCTCGTCGATCCCCGTGTACACCAGGCGCGCCAGCTTGCCCACGGCGCCGCAGTTGTCGCCGCGGTAGTTGTAGGACACCAGCACTGCCTTGACCGCCGCCGTCTCCACGTCGGCGTCCTGCCACGGATAGGTCCATTTCGGGATCGAGGAGAAGGTGTAGGTGTCGGTCAGCAGCGAGTAGTCGGCGACCGGGATCGGCACCAGGTGCAGGCGGTCGTCGGCGGTGACGTTGTTGGTGAACACGCTGGCCGGATAGCCGGCGACGTAGACCATGGCGTCGATCTCGCCCTTGCGCAGGGCCTCGACCGCCTCGACCGCCTTGTAGGCGAAGGTCTGGGCCGGGCTGATGCCGGTCTTGTCGAACAGCACCACCGAGGTCAGGAAAGTGCCGCTGTTCTTGGGCCCGATGGCCACCCGCTTGCCGTTCAGGTCCTCCAGCCGGCGCACCCCGTCGTTGGCCAGGATGTGGACCTCCTCGTTGTAGAGGGGGAAGATCAGCCGCACCTTGGCGACCAGGTCCAGCATGTCGGCGCTGGTCTCGGGCTTCTCCTTGGCCTGGCGCTTGACGAAGGCCAGCACGTCCTGCTGCACGATGCCCATCTGCACGCCGGGGGTGTGGCGCACGGCCAGGATGTTCTCGATCGACCCGGCCGAGGTGCGCACGTCCAGCTTGATGCCCTGGGGCGCCACCAGGTCGCGGATGTTGTTGCCGATCTGGATGTAGGTGCCCTTGGGCCCGCCGGTGACCATGCCCAGCTGCTGCGCCGCCGCCGGCGCCGCCACGGCGCAGCCCGCCGCCAGAAGGCCCGCCGCCAGAAGGAATGCGAGAAGTCCTCTTTTCATGATCGCCACCCTGCTGATCCTCGTTCCCTGTAGTCTTACCCCGTTTGCGGCCCCCGAGTCCCGCGGGCCGGTATGAACATCGGTCGCCGCCCGGTCACTTGCCGCCCAGGCGGGCCAGGCGCTCCTTGGCCTGGGCGTTGCCCGCCGCCGCCGCCCTGGCGTACCAGTCGCGGGCCCGGCGCAGGTCCGGGGCGCGGCCGCCGCGCCCCTCCTCGAACATGATCCCCAGCTCAAGCTGCGCCAGGGCCTCGGGCGGGTCGGCCTGGGCCGCCCGGCGCAGGTACACCAGCGCCCGGTCCACGTCCTGGCGCACGCCGTGGCCGCGCCCGTGCAGGATGCCCAGCAGGGTCAGCGACGGCGGGAAGTCCCGCTCGGCCGCCTTGGCGAACCAGGCCACGGCCTCGTCCACCGACTGCCGCACCCCGTTGCCGCGCAGGTGCAGCAGGCCGAGCGCGTACTGCGCCGCCACGTAGCCCTTGTCGGCGGCGCGGCCGTACCAGAAGGCGGCGTCCTCATACCGCCGGCTGGCGCCCAGCACGCGCCCGAACTGGTACATGATGCGCGGGTTGTCGGGGTTCTCCTTGATCGACGCCCGGCAGGCGGTGTCGGCGCGCTCCAGGGCCCGGCGGTTGCCGGCCAGGTGCGCGGTGTCGATGCCGTCGCGGGCATTGCGGCCCGGGTCCCGCGGGTCGGCGGCGTAGCGGTCGCAGTCGGTGACCGGGTCGCCGGCCTTGGGCGCCAGGCGCACCAGGTTCATGCGCGCGTAGGGGCACAGGTTGCTCTCCTTCTGCGCCGTGCAATAGGTGCGCATGAAGGCGCGGTACGCCTCGGCCGTGTTGATGGCCTTGGCCTCCTGCCACACGGCCAGCTCGGCCGCGTGCTGGTCGCGCGCCTGCAGCTTTTCCAGCACCTTGCGCTCCAGGCTGCTCATCTGCTCGGGCGACAGGGCGGCGGTCGCGCCGCCGCCGTCCCCGTCCTGCCCCGCCGCCAGAGTCTTTTCGGGGGTCCAGCCCCTGGGCACGAACAGGAAGTCGCCGCCGCCGTGGTCGGTGTCCTGGACCACGGCGTACTCGGGGCTCTGGTGCCCGGTCTTGTAGGCCATGCGCTCGCCCAGGCGGCGGTGCAGCTCCTGCCCCTCCAGCACGTCGTCGTTCTCGCCCAGCACCTCCAGCAGGGCCTGGGCGAACACCGAATGGCCGCCGCCGCCGGCGTCCTGCACCGGCTCCTCGCCGCCCGAGGTCAGGGCCGTGCGCGACTTGCGCGCGGCCAGGGAGTCCAGGAACGCCAGGCGGTCGCCGCGGCCGCGCCCGGCGTCCTTGCCGCCGCTGCGCAGCAAGCTGCCGGAATAGCAGGAATCGGCCACCACCAGGATGTGCCAGGCCAGGATGCTCTTCAGGGCGTCGGTGACGTCGGCGTTGGAGATCCAGTTGGCCTTGATGTTGGGCTCGGCGTCCACCGGCTGCCAGTAGCCGCGGTTGGCGGCCTCGTCCAGGTCGCCGTGGCCGGCGTAGTAGATCAGCAGGCGGTCGTTCTCGGTCAGCTCGCGGGTCAGGCGGCCGATCTCGCGGAAGATGTCGTGCTCGGTGGCGTTCTCCAGCAGGGTGGTCTTGAAGCCGTACTTGTCGCCAAGCAGGGCGGCCACGGCGCGGGCGTCGCCGACCGCGGTCTTCAGCTTGCGCAGGTTGGTGTAGTCGTTGATGCCGATGACCAGGGCGTGGTACGAGCCGGCGATGCGCGCCCCCGGCGCATCGGCCGCGGCCGCCGGGGCGGCCACCCCGAACAGCCCGGGCAGCAGCCCGGCCAACAGCAGGATCAGGACGACCGCAGGGCGCACGTTCCGGCCTCCCCATGGCGAGAATTCGGTGCCCCCAAGGGTAACCAGGGGGGCGCGGAATGTCCATTGGGGCGCGCGGCCCGGGCCGCCGCCGCGGCGGCGGCCGGGATCAGGTCACGACCTCGAAGCTCTGGCGCTCGGGGTCGTAGACGTGCAGGGTGCAGGCGCGGATGTCGATGTACCAGCCGTGCAGGCGCAGGCGCCCGGCGCCCACCCGCTCGCGGATGCAGGGGAAGGTCATCAGGTTCTCCAGCGACACCAGCACCGCGCTCTGCTCGCAGACCCGGGCCTTCACCTCCTCGTCGGCGTCGGGCATGGTGCCCTGGACCCGCAGGTAGGCGGACTTCACCAGGCTCATCCACGGCGGCACGAAGAAGTTGCCGTCGCCGCCCCGCTCGCGCTCCTCGAACAGGGACTTGATGCCGCCGCAGTGGGCGTGGCCCAGGACCACCACGTGGTCCACCTCCAGGTGCTGGACGGCGAATTCCAGGGCCGCGCTGGTGCCGTGGTAGTGGCCCTCGCGCTCGTAGGGCGGCACCAGGTTGGCCACGTTGCGCACCATGAACAGGTCGCCCGGATCGGCCTGCAGCACGGTGGCCGGGTCGACCCGCGAGTCCGAGCAGGCGATCAGGGCCACCTTGGGCCGCTGCCCGTGGTCCACCAGCTCCTCGTAGGTCTGCCGCTGTTCGTTGAAGCGGCCGGCGCGGAATCCCCGGTATCCGGCCGTCAGTTTCTCGATGGGATCCATGGCCCCGCACGCCCTCTTCTGCCACATGAGTCGGCCGGAGTTTAGCCGAACCCGTCGGCGGGAAAAACCTTGAAGGAACCCCCGGCGGAACGTCTTGATTTTCCCATTCTTGCTGACCATATTCCTATCATGATTTCCATGGCCAACCCCGCCGGCGCGGGGTTGCGGCCGGACAGGGGAACGCAGGGATGACGACAAACGACGACTTTTTTCCGGCTGAAGCCCCCGATTTCCTTGTTCTTCAAGGGGTTGGCATGACGACATCCGGCCCCCGCCCGCCCCGGGCCGCGCCCCGCCGGGGCCGCGGCGGCCCCGGCCGGCATTGGCCGTCGTCATTTCCGCGCCGGCCCGCGCCCGCGGCCGCCCGCCGTCCACATTTCCGCCCTAAAGGCCGCCTAGGCTGGTATAAGCGGACCAACGACAAGGAATCATTTTGGAGCGCGCCCGTCGGTGCACACCCCCCCCTTTCCCCTCGCCGGCACCCCGTCCCTTCCCGTCTGCGCCCTGGCCGTCTGGGCCCTGGCCGCGGCGGCCCTGCTGTCGCCGGCCCCCGCCGCCGCCCAGGAGGCGGCGCCCAAGGAGGACAAGCGCGGGGTGTTCACGGTGCAGTTCGAGAACGACCTGTTCAGCGGCTCGGACCAGCATTTCACCCACGGCACCCGGTTCGCCTGGCTGTCGCCCCCCCGGGAAAAAGGTTGGGGCCAGGACTGGGTCGAGAAGCTGGCCAGCTATGTGCCCGTGTTCGACCCCAGCGGCACCCGCCGGGTCAGCTATGCCCTGGGCCAGAACATCTTCACCCCGCGCGACATCACGCGCCCGGTGCCCGACCCGGCGGACCGGCCCTATGCCGGCTGGCTGTACGCCACGGTGGGCCTGGTCAGCGAGAACGGCAACCGGCTGGACAACCTGGCCATGGACATCGGCGTGGTCGGCCCGGCGTCCCTGGCCGACGAGACCCAGACCCGCTGGCACCGCACCTTCGGCTTCACCACCCCGCGCGGCTGGGACCACCAGATCCACAACGAGCCGGGGGTGGTGCTGTACTACGAGCGCAAGTGGCGCAAGGGCCTGGCGCTGGACATCCCCGAGCTGCCGCTGGTCAGGGACCTGCCGGTGATCAGCCACCTGGGCCTGCTGGACAACCTGGGGGTCGACGTGTCGCCCCACGTGGGCGGGGCGCTGGGCAACGTGTTCACCTACCTGTCGGCGGGCGCCACCTTCCGCCTGGGCGACGACCTGCCCAACGACTACGGCCCGCCGCGCATCCGGCCCAGCCTGCCGGGCAACGACTACTTCCAGGCCTCGCCCTACAGCAAGCTGGGCTGGTACCTGTTCAGCGGCATCGAGGTGCGCGCCGTGGCCCGCAACATCTTCCTGGACGGCAACACCTTCCGCGACAGCCCCAGCGTCGACAAGCGGCCCATCGTCGCCGACTTCCAGCTCGGCCTGGCGATCACCTACGGCCCCGTGCGCGTGGCCTACACCCACGTCATCCGCACCGAGGAATTCTACGGCCAGGACCGCCCCGACCAGTTCGGCGGGCTCAGCCTCTCCATGCGCTTCTAGGCGGCGACCTACTTCACGGTCACGGTGATCCTGCGCGACATCACCGGCGGCTTGTGGGGAATGTGGTTCTGGTCCCCCAGCAGCAGCTGCAGGGTGTGCTGACCCGGAGTCAGGCGCAGGGTGACCTCGGTCTGGCCGCCGCCGAAGTGGCGGTGGTTGTCGTCGCTGGGCACCGGGGCGTCCAGGTCGGGCACGGCGGCGTCGATCAGCAGGTGGTGGTGGCCGGTGCCCGCCTTCTCGACCCCGGCCGGGGCCACCCCCATGCCCGACAGGCCGAACTGAACGGTGACGGGGTTGGTCACCACGGCGCCGTCGGCGGGGGCGATGATGTACAGGCGGGCGCCCTCGGGCGCCGGGGTCTCCCCGGCCCGGGCGGGGGCGGTGGCCGGCAGGGTGGCGGCGGCCAGCAGGGCCGCGAGAACCAGGGTGCGCATGTTTCGTTTCCTCCTCGTTGCGCGGGACCGCGGGCGGCGGGCCCCGGTCTCTCCTATCTGGGGTCGCCGCGGCCCAAGTCAACGGCCACCGGCGGCAGGGGCGAAGGTGCCGACCAGGGTGGCGAACAGGGCCTCGGCGTCGGCCCCGGCGACGAAGGCGGCCAGGTCCGGGGTGGCGGCGGTCAGCACCACGTCGGCGACGTAGCGGCCTTTTTCGACTCGGCCGGCCACGGCGCCGGCCTCGACCGCCGCCAGGGCCGGCTGCTGGGCCAGGCGCCAGACGGTCAGGCGGCCCTGGCCGTCGATGGCATAGCGGCACAAGAGGTAGTTGTCGCCGTCGGGTCCGGGCGGCTTGCCGTCCATGGTCAGCAGGCGCAGGTTCATGTAGTCGCGCCCGCCCAGATGGCTGGGGAAGAAGCGGTAGGCGGCCCAGCCGCCATCGGTGGCGTTGTCGGCCGGCGCCTCGGCGACCAGCAGCACCTCGGTCATGCCGCCCGGGCGGGGCACGAAATGCAGGTGGCTGTCGGTGTCGGCATCCCCCAGGCGGCCGATCCAGTGGCCGGACAGGCGCGGGTCGGCCTTGGCCGCGGCCGGGTCGGACAGGGGGTTCTCGGATTCCGGCACGCAGCCGCCGGCCAGGGCCAGCAGCAGCAGGACCGCGCCCAGGCGCCTCAGCATGCCACCCCCAGGCGCCGGTGCCAGTCGGCGATGGATTCCTCGGGGTACGCGTCGAAGCACTTGTCCCGCGGCCCGGGGTCGACGGGCACCCAGGGGGCCTTGGAACCGAGCATCAGGTGGGTGCGCTCGGGCGCCGCCGGCAGGGGCGAGTCCATGGCCGAGGCGAAGGGGTGGATCAGCTCGGGCCAGCGCGGGTCCCAGACCCACAGGGCGCTGCCGCAATGACGGCAGAAGCGCCGCTCGGCCGGGCTCTCGCGGCCGTCCTCCAGGGTCGCCCGGTACAGGGTGACGTGCTCTTCGCCGGTCACCGCCAGGGTGGCGGCGTCGCCGCCCAGGTTGATGGCGAAGCCGCCGCCGCCCGCCGTCTTGCGGCAGATCGAGCAGTAGCACAGGTTGAAGGGGTACGGATGGGCCGATTCAAGGGTGAACCTGACCCGACCGCAGTGACAGGAACCTTCCAGTTTCATGGCCGGGGCCTCCTTGCTGGGGCGCTATGGGGCGAACACGTGACGGCGGCAGGCGAAGCGGAACGGGCCCAGGAATTCCGCCCGTCCCGTGACCACCACGTCGCCGGCGCCGGGCATCGCCCAGATGGCGTCGGTGACGTAGGGGCAGTGCAGGGCGAACCAGCGGCCGCGCCGGGCCGGGGCCAGGCCGGCCAGGGATTCGGACCAGCGCGGGTCGATCTCCAGGGTCACGGCGATGTCGTCGCCGTCGCGGCCGACGGCGGTGACCCGGGCGGTGCCGCAGAACGGCCCGCCGCCATAGAAGGCCCGGGCCCAGTCCAGGGCCGGGTCGGCGGCCGCGGCCGGGGCGGACGCCAGCGACAGGGCCACCAGGGCGAGGCGCGCGAGCAGGGTCATGGCGGCCCAGCCTATCACGAAACCGTCGCCAACCGGGACTCCCGCCGCCGGCCCGTTTCTGCTAAGCATCTGGCCACCCACCGACCACCAGCAGGAGAACGCCGCCATGGCCAACGCCCACGAGATCGACTACGCCATCCACGGCTCGGAGATGCAGTTCGTGGAGATCGAGCTGGACCCCGGGGAGAGCGCCGTGGCCGAGGCCGGCGCCATGATGTTCAAGGACGCCGACGTGGAGATGGCGACCCTGCTGGGCGACGGCTCGGAGGAAGGCATCCTGGGCAAGCTGTGGGGCGCCGGCAAGCGCATCCTGACCGGCGAGAGCCTGTTCATGACCGCCTTCACCCACCAGGGCTCGGGCAAGGCCCGGGTGGCCTTCGGCGCGCCCTACCCCGGCAACGTCATGGCCGTCGACCTCTCGACCGTGGGCGGCACCCTGATCTGCCAGAAGGACAGCTTCCTGGCCGCGGCCAAGGGGGTCTCGGTCGGCATCGCCTTCCAGAAGAAGATCCTGACCGGCCTGTTCGGCGGCGAGGGCTTCATCATGCAGAAGCTGGAGGGTGACGGCTGGGTGTTCGTGCACATGGGCGGCACGGTGGTCGAGCGCGAGCTGGGCCCCGGCGAAACCCTGCACGTGGACACCGGCTGCCTGGCCGCCATGACGGAATCGGTGGACTACGACATCACCCGCGCCGGCGGCATCAAGTCCATGATGTTCGGCGGCGAGGGCGTGTTCTTCGCCAAGCTGACCGGCCCCGGCAAGGTGTGGATGCAGAGCCTGCCGTTCTCGCGCCTGGCCGGGCGCATGCTGCAGGCCCACCTGGCCGACAAGGGCGAGGGCTCGCTGCTGGGCCAGGTCGGCAAGTTCGTGGACGGCGACAACCGGTGACCCTGGCCGACGCCGCCGGCCGCGCCCATGCCCCGGCGGCGCCGGGCTTCCGCATCGTCTCCCTGGTACCCAGCATCACCGAGCTGCTGTTCGACCTGGGCCTGGGCGACGCGGTGGTCGGGCGCACGGCCTTCTGCGTCCACCCCCGCGACCGGGTCAGGCAGGTCACCAGCGTCGGCGGCACCAAGACCGTGAACCGGGAAAAGCTGCGCCCCCTGGGCGCCAGCCACGTGATCGTCAACGTGGACGAGACGCCGCGCGCGCTGGCCGAGGAACTGGCCGCCGAGGGCCTGGAGGTGGTCGTCACCCACCCCATCGAGGTGCGCGACAACCTGGACCTGTACCGCCTGCTGGGCGGCCTGTTCGGCCGGGCCGACGCGGCCGAAGACCTGTGCCGGCGGCTGGAGGCCGCCCTGGCCGGGGTCGAGGGCCGGGACTGGCCGCGGCGCCGCGCCGCCTACCTGATCTGGAAGGACCCGTGGATGACCGTGTCGCGGGACACCTACATCTCGCGCATGCTGGCCCTGGTCGGCATCGACACCGGCGACTGGCCCGGCGGCGGCCGCTATCCGCCCGTGGACCTGGAGGGGCCCGAATTCGCCGACCGGGACCTGGTCCTGTTCGCCACCGAGCCGTTTCCCTTCAAGGAGCGCCACGCCGCCGCCTTCGCCGGCGCCCGCGGCCGCCTGATCGACGGCGAGATGGTGTCCTGGTACGGCAGCCGCGCCATCCTGGGCCTCGGCTACCTGCGCGACTTCGCCGCCGCCCTGGCCTAGGCGACCAGGCCGCGCACCGCCGCCGCCGGCAGGGCCGAGGCCGCCTGCTCGACCGCCGCGGCGCCGAAGGCCGCGCCGGTGGCCAGGGCGCCGGCCATGTCCGACCCCGTGGCCAGGGCGTGCACCAGGCCGGCGGCGAAGGCGTCGCCGGCGCCGGTCGAGTCCACCGCCCGGGCCGGCACGGCGGGCTGGCGCAGGATGCCGTCGGGCCCGTGCGCCTCGGCCCCCACCGCGCCGCGGGTGACCACCACCCATTCCAGCGCCGGGCCGGCCACGGCGCGGCCGGCGGCGAAGGGGTCGGCCAGGAACGCCGGGTCCAGGTCGGCGGCCGAACCGACCAGGACATGGGCCGGGCGCAGGCCCGGGCCGCAGGGCGGCACGTGGGCGACAACGCGGGTGTCGGCGGCGCGCGCCGCCAGCACCGGCGCCAGGCCGTCGGCGCGGCTGCGCACGTAGATCCAGTCGGCCGGTTGGCGGGCCAGGCCGGCGAAGGGCTCGGCGCCCTGCACCCGGCGCAGGTTGACGATGGACCGCTCGCCGCCCGGGTCGACCATGACCAGGGACCGGGTGGGCCCGCCGGCCTGGCGCGTCACCAGCGCCGTGTCGATGCCGGCGGCGGTCAGGTCGGCCAGCAGGCGGTCGCTGTCGCCGTCGGTCCCGACCCCGCTGCACAGGGTCACGGCATGGCCGGCGGCGGCCAGCGGCAGGGCCGTGTTGGCGCCGCCGCCGCCCAGGCGCGCGCCGCTGTCCCGGGCCTCCATGTGGGTGCCGGGGACCAGGGGCCCGTCCAGGCACACCACCTGGTCCAGGGCCACGGAACCGACCACGATGATGCGTGCCATGCGGGATCCCCCTGACCTGCGCCGGCCGGGCAGAATCCCGTGGCCGGCGCCGCGACAATACCATAGGTTTACCGCCCCCACATGCCGCAAGGAGCGCGCCCCCCATGCCCGACCCCGCCGCCGCACCGCGACTGCCGGCGACGCGCCTGTCGGCCTTCTACGGCGCCTATTTCCTGCCCATCGGCATCACCCTGCCGTTCTGGCCGGTGTGGATGGCGGGCCGCGGCCTGGACGCCGGCGAGATCGGCCTGGTGCTGGGCCTGGGGGTCGGCCTGAAGGTCGTCACCAACCCCCTGGCGGCCATGGTCGCCGACCGCCTGGGCGAGCGGCGGCGGCCCATGATCGTGCTGTCGACGGCGGCCTTTGCCGGGTTCTCGCTGTACCTGGGCGCCCACGGGTTCTGGACCATCCTGGCGGTGACCCTGCTGGTGCAGGCGGTCTCGCCGCCGGTCATGCCCCTGGCCGAGACCCTGAGCATGCTGGCGGTGCGGCGCCACGGGGTCGACTACGCCCGGGTGCGCCTGTGGGGGTCGCTGACCTTCATCGCCGGCTCGGTGGGCGGCGGCTGGGCCCTGGCCCAGGCCGGCGCCGACGCCATCTACTGGATGAGCCTGTCGGCCTTCGGCCTGGCCGCGGCGGCCTCCTGGCTGTTGCCCGACCTGCGCCCTGACCCGTCGCCCGGCCCGCGGCCGGCGCCGCTGGTGCTGCTGCGCGACGGGCGCTTCCTGCTGTTCCTGGGCGCCTGCGCCTGCATCCAGGGCGGCCACGGCGTGTACTACGGCTTCTCGACCCTGGACTGGCGCGCCGCGGGCCTGTCCGAGGCCACCATCGGCTGGCTGTGGGCCGAGGGGGTGATCGCCGAGATCGCCCTGTTCGCCGTGGGCGGCGCCCTGGTGGCGCGCACCGGGCCCGTGGCCCTGCTGGTGGCCGCCGGCCTGGGCGGCGCGGTTCGCTGGTCAATCACCGCGGCCACGGTGTCGCTGCCGGTGCTGTTCGTGGTCCAGGCCCTGCACGCCCTGACCTTCGCCGCCGCCCACCTGGGGGCCATCTATTTCATCGCCCGCACCGCGCCGCCGGCCCTGTCGGCCACGGTGCAGGCGGTCTACGCCGCCGTGGTGGCCGGCCTGGTCATGGGGCTGTCGCTGCGGGTGTCGGGGCTGATCTACGACGCCCACGGGCGCCTGGCCTACCTGGCCATGGCCGTCCTGTGCCTTGGCGGCGGCGTCCTGGCCGGTGTATTGCTGTGGCGCCACGGCGACGCGAAAGGAGACTGAGGTGGCGGTAACCCTGGAATTCGACGTCTGGCAGTTCGTCCGCGTCATGGACGCCCTGGAGGCGGGCCGGCGGCCCAAGGGGTCGGTCTACGCCGCCTGGGCCGAGGTCTGGTCCGAGCTGGACCGCCGCCTGGCCGCCCTGGCCGGGTCGGACCCGGACGCCTATGCCGAGCTGATGATGGACCGCCAGGTCACCGTGGACTGCGCCCCGGCCCAGGTGGCCGAGGTGGCCACCGCCGTGGAGGGGGTGATCCGGCGCCTGGACCGCGAACTGCGGGCAAAACCGACCGACCGGCACCTGCGCGACAGCCTGCGGTTCGAGAAGCGCGAGATGGAGGACCTGCTGGCCCGCCTGCGGGTGGCACAAAAAAGGTAGGTCAGTTCGGGGCGCCGTCGTCCTCGCCGACGAAGGCCACCACGCCGCCCTCGCCATCATCGTGGCGGCGCTGCACCTCGGACCGCATCTCGCCGGCCTGGCCGGCGGCCCACTGCATCTTGGCGGCGGCGTTGTGCTGCTCCAGCCGCGTCGCCTGGTGCGCCAGGTTGTGCATGGCCCCTTCCAGCAGGGCGAACACCTCGACCAGGTGGCGCGACTGCTCGTAGCTGTACTTGAACCCGCCGGTGTACTCGAAGGCGTCGGCCAGCTCCGCCAGCACGGCGGCGTAGCCGCCGGCCGCCCCGGGGTCGTCGGCGGCGGCCACGTCCTCGATCTGCTGCGCCACGTAGCGCACGATCTTCGCGAAAACCAGGCTTTCCTCGCTTGCCGCCATGCATCCTCTCCTCGGCCGAAGAGGCGTTCTAGCACATCGGCGCCGGAGGTGCAGTCCCCCCTTTCCCCGCCCCGGCCCCGCCCTGGCCGCGCGCGTGGCTGGCAAGTCCCCGAAAAGTCGGCTAAATTTCCAACCATTGGCGAGACCGGCAGACCATGGGGCCGCGCGTGAGCATCAACCCGAAATATTCCTGGCCGAACACCAAGGTCTTCCTGACCCGGACCGTCTGGGAGATGGACCTGTCGCTGGTGCCGTGGTGGAACGCCTGGCCCCTGCACCTGCTGCGCATCGTCCTGGCGGTGGGGCGGGACCTGGCCGACGGCCAGCTCAACCTGCGCGCCATGAGCCTGGTCTACACCACCCTGCTGTCGCTGGTGCCGCTGCTGGCCATCAGCTTCTCGGTGCTGAAGGGTTTCGGCGTGCACAACCGGGTCGAGCCGTTCCTGCTGGAAATGCTGGCGCCGCTGGGCGACAAGAGCCTGGAGATCACCAACCAGATCATCGCCTTCGTCGAGAACATCAAGGTCGGCGTCCTGGGGGCCATCGGCCTCGCCTTCCTGATCTTCACCGTGCTGTCGATGATGCAGAAGATCGAGGGGGCCTTCAATCACATCTGGCAGGTGACCCAGGACCGCACCTTCACCCAGCGGTTCAGCGGCTATCTGAGCGTGCTGATCGTGGGCCCGCTGCTGGTGCTGGCCTCGGCCTCGGCGACCACGGTGGCGCGCAGCCACGAGGCGGTGCTGTTCCTGACCCAGATCTGGGGCGTCGGCTCGGTGGTGGCCTGGGTCGGCGTCGTGCTGCCCTACCTGCTGATCGTCGCCGCCTTCACCTTCATCTACGTGTTCATGCCCAACACCCGGGTGCACATGTCCTCGGCCATCGTCGGCGCCCTGGTGGCCGGCTTCCTGTGGAAGGTGGTGGGGTGGATCTTCTCGTCCTTCGTGGTGTCGTCCACCAACTACACGGCGGTCTATTCCGGCTTCGCCACCCTGATCCTGTTCATCATCTGGCTGTACGTGGGCTGGCTGATCCTGCTGGTGGGGGCCAGCATCTCGTTCTACCACCAGAACCCGGAATACCTGGCCACCCGCCGCGGCCCCCTGCGCCTGGGCAACGCCTTCAAGGAGAAGATGGGCCTGCTGGTCATGTACCTGGTGGGCCACAACTACTACCGCGACGGACCGGCCTGGACCATGGAGGCCCTGTCGCACCGCCTGCGGGTGCCGGGCACGGCGCTGGAGGTGGTGATCCTGGCCCTGGAGGGCGCCGGCCTGCTGAAGCGCACCAAGGACGAGCCCACCACCTTCCTGCCGGGGCGGCCCATGGAGGCCACCACGGTCAAGGAGGTGCTGGACGCCGTGCGCATGGCCGACGCCAACGCCAACCTGAGCGTCGGCATCCTGCCCCGCGAGGCCGGGGTGGAGGACGTGGTGGGCCGCATCGACCGGGCCCTGGAAGACGCCCTGGCCGGGCGCACCCTCAAGGACCTGGCCCTGTCCGGCCCGGCCGCCGCCGAGGCCCTGCCCGAGGACGGCGCCGAGGACGCCGCCGCCTGACCGCCGCGGCCCGGCCCGTTTTCGGGCGCCACTTCATGTGAAAACACAAAGGTCCAACATTTCTTTCATATGAAAGTCATGGTCGCGTGATCTAAAGGGCGCCGAGGACAGGTCAGGTCCAAGGGGGCGTCCATGGAACTCAGCGAACGGCAGGTCCAGATCGCGGAACTGGTGCGGGTATCGGAATTCCTGGGGGTCGAGGAACTGGCCGCCCGGTTCAACGTCACCACCCAGACCATCCGCCGCGACCTGAACGCCCTGTGCGACCACGGCCTGGCGCGGCGGCGCCACGGCGGGGTCGAGCGCCTGGCCGACGGCGGTAACCTGGCCTACCCGTCGCGGCGCATCCTGAACATCGGCGCCAAGCTGGCCATCGCCCGCGAGGTCGCCAACCACGTGCCCAATCGCGCCTCGCTGGCCTTCAGCATCGGCACCACGCCCGAGGTGGTGGCCCAGGCCCTGGGCGGCCACGACGGCCTGCGCATCTTCACCAACAACCTGAACGTGGCGGTCACCGCCTGCGCCAACCCCACCTTCGACGTGCACATCGCCGGCGGCCACCTGCGCAACGGCGACCGCGACGTCCTGGGCGCCGGCACCGAGGCCTTCTTCGCCGGCTACAAGGTGGACATCGGCGTCTACGGCGTGGGCGGCGTCGAGGAGGACGGCACCCTGCTGGACTTCTACCCCGAGGAGGTGCGGGCGCGGCAGGCCATCCGCGACAACAGCCGCGCCTCGTTCCTGGTGCTGGACCACACCAAGTTCGGCCGCGGCGCCCACGTGCGCGGCGGCCACATCGGCGACGCCACCAAGGTGTTCTGCGACCGCCGCCCGCCCGACGACATCGTCGCCCTGCTGCGCCGCGGCGGCGCCGAGCTGATCGTCTGCGAGGGGTGATGAGCGGCATCGAGGTCGAGAACCTGGTCAAGGCCTGGGGCGAACAGCGGGCCGTGGACGGGGTTTCGTTCCAGGTGCCCGAGGGCGCCCTGACGGTGCTGCTGGGGCCGTCGGGCTGTGGCAAGTCCACCATCCTGCGGCTGATCGCCGGGCTGGAGGAGGCCACCGCGGGCAGCACCCGCATCGGCGGCCGCGACGTCGGCCGCACCGACGCCGCGCGGCGCGGCGTGTCCATGGTGTTCCAGTCCTATGCCCTGTTCCCGCACCTGAGCGTGCGCGAGAACATCCTGTTCGGGCTCAGGGTGCGCCGGGTGGCGGCGGACGAGCGGCGCCGGCGCCTGGACCGGGCCGCCGCCCTGGTCGGCCTGGCGGACCTGCTGGAACGCAAGCCGGCGCAGCTTTCCGGCGGCCAGCGCCAGCGCGTGGCCCTGGCCCGGGCCATCGTGTCGGAACAGCCCGTGTGCCTGATGGACGAGCCGCTGAGCAACCTGGACGCCAAGCTGCGGGCCGAAATGCGCGACGAGATCCGCGACCTGCAGCGGCGCCTGGGCCTGACCATGGTCTACGTCACCCACGACCAGACCGAGGCCATGACCATGGCCGACCAGGTGGTGCTGCTGCGCGACGGCCGGGTGGTGCAGGCCGGCCCGCCGGCGGACCTGTACGAACGCCCGGCCACGGCCTTCGCCGCGCGATTCATCGGCATGCCGCCCATGAACATCCTGCGCCGCGACCGCCTGCCGCCGGACCTGGGCGGCGGCGCCGGCGGCGGCTGGGTCGGGGTGCGGCCCGAGCACGTGGACCTGGAAGGCTGCGGCGAGGGCGGCGGCCTGGCGGCGACCGTGGCGGCGGTGGACTACCTGGGCGCCGAGACCGTGGTGCGCCTGCACCGCAACGGCGAGACCCTGATGGCCCGCCGCGAAGGGCGCCTGCGCCTCGATCCCGGCGCCACCGTGGTGGCGGCCTGGCCGCGCGGCCGGGTGCACGTGTTCGACGACAAGGGAATAAGGCGGGACGGCCGGATAACCGCCCCGCCCCTGCCCGGCTAGCGTTGCCGCGCCGGCCGGGCTGTCCGAGCGGGACGGGGAGAACCCCGCCCAACTGAATGGAGCCCAGACAAGAGGGAGTGTAACCCATGTTTCACGCTGTGAAGAAGGCGCTGTTGGGCGCCGGCGTGGCGGCGGCCCTGGCCGGCATGTCCGCCGCCGCCGACGCCAAGACCGAACTGACCATGTACTATCCGGTGGCCGTGGGCGGCCCGCTGACCAAGATCGTCGACGGCATGGTGGCCGACTTCGAGAAGGCCAACCCGGACATCGACGTCAACGCCATCTATGCCGGCAACTACAACGACGCCCGCATCAAGGCGCTGGCCGCCCTGAAGAGCGGCCAGCCGGCGCAGCTGTCGGTCATGTTCTCCATCGACATCTACGAGCTGATCGAGCAGGACGCCATCGTCGCCTTCGACGACATCGTCAAAACCGACGAGGAGAAGGCCTGGCTCGACTCCTTCTATCCGACCCTGATGCAGAACGGCCGCACCGCCGGCAAGACCTGGGGCATCCCGTTCCAGCGCTCGACCATCGTCATGTACTACAACAAGGACATGTTCCGCGCCGCCGGGCTGGACCCCGAAAAGGCGCCGGCCACCTGGGACGACCTGGTGGCGGCGGCCGGCAAGCTGACCAAGGCCGACGGGTCGCAGTGGGGCCTGATGATCCCGTCCACGGGCTACCCGTACTGGATGTTCGGCGCCCTGGCCATGCAGAACGACCAGGTGCTGATGAACGGCGCCGGCAACGAGACCTATTTCGACGCCCCGGCCACGGTCGGCGCCCTGCGGTTCTGGAAGGACCTGGGCAGCAAGCACCACGTGATGCCCGAGGGCACCATCGAGTGGGGCACCCTGCGCAAGAACTTCCTGGAGGGCAAGACCGCCATCATGTGGCACTCCACCGGCAACCTGACGGCGGTGAAGAAGGGCGCCACCTTCGACTTCGGCGTCGCCATGCTGCCGGCCAACAAGCGCCGCGGCACGCCGACCGGCGGCGGCAACTTTTACATCTTCAAGAAGACCACCCCGGCCGAGCGCACGGCGGCCATGAAGCTTATCCGCTTCATGACCAGCCCCGAGCGCGCCGCCCAGTGGTCCATGGCCACCGGCTACATGGGGGTCAGCCCGGCGGCCTACGAGACCGCCGCCCTGAAGGACTACGTCAAGACCTTCCCCTACGCCGCGGTGGCCCGCGACCAGCTCAAGTACGCCACGGCCGAGCTGTCCACGTTCCAGACCGGCCGCGTGCGCAAGGCCCTGGATGACGCCATCCAGGCCGCCCTGACCGGCGCCAAGACGCCGGAGGCGGCGCTGAAGGAAGCCCAGGCCACGGCCGAACGCTTCCTGAAGCCGTACATGTAGGGCGATCAGGAGCGCCCCACTGCGGGGGAGGGCCCTGCCCTCTCGCCCTCCCCCGCGATTTCGCCAACCGCAAGGAGGCCCCGGCACCGATGACGCGCGACGCCATGCGCCACGTCTACGGCTGGCTGCTGCTGACCCCGGCCGCCATCCTGCTGGTCGCCTTCACCCACTACCCCACCGTCGCCACGGTGCTGGACAGCCTGTATTCCAAGGGCAGCGCCATCCGGCCCTCGCGCTTCGTCGGCCTGGGCCAGTACGCCCAGTTGGCCGACGACCCCATCTTCTGGAAGGTGCTGGCCAACAACGCCTGGTTCGCCCTGGGCACGATCCCGGCCTCGGTCGCCCTGGCCATCGCCATGGCCCTGCTGGTCAACCGCGCCCTGCCGGGCCGGGCCCTGGTGCGCATGGCCTATTTCACGCCGACCATCCTGCCCATGATTGCGGTGGCCAACATCTGGCTGTTCTTCTACACGCCCGACATCGGCCTGATCGACCAGGTGCTGTCCGTGTTCGGCCTGCCCGGCCACAACTGGCTGGGTGACACGGCAACCGTGCTGCCGGCCATCATCGCCATGACCATCTGGAAGGAGGCCGGGTTCTTCATGATCTTCTACCTGGCGGCGTTGCAGAACATCCCGCCCGAGCTGGGCGAGGCGGCGCGGCTGGAGGGCGCGTCGCGCTGGACCTACTTCCGCCGGGTGCTGTTCCCGCTGCTGATGCCGACCACGCTGTTCGTGCTGATCAACGCGGTGCTGAACTCGTTCAAGCTGGTGGACCACCTGTTCGTGCTGACCAAGGGCGGGCCCGACAACGCCAGCAACCTGTTGCTGTACTACATCTTCGAATCCGCCTTCTCCTACTTCGACACCAACTACGCGGCGACCCTGACCGTGGTCCTGCTGGCCCTGCTGGCGGTCCTGGCCCTGGCCCAGTTCTTCGCCCTCGACCGCCGGATCCACTACTGGTGACGGCGCCGGCGGGCGCAGGCGGCCGGTTCGCCGGCGCCCTCGAGGTGTCCGCCGCCTGGCTGCTGGCCGTGGTCTGGATCTCGCCCCTGCTGTACGCCCTGTGGGCGGCCTTCCACGGCGGCGCCTACGCCACCCATTTCGACCCCACGGCGCCCCTGACCCTGGACAACTTCCGCCAGGCCCTGGACCAGGCGCCGTTCCTGCGCTACGGCCTGAACACCTTCATCCTGGTGACCATGCTGCTGGCGGCGCAACTGGTGCTGTGCACCCTGGCCGCCTATGCCTTCGCCCGGTTCCGCTTCTGGGGCCGCGAGGCGGCCTTCGCCCTGGTGCTGGTGCAGCTGATGGTGACCCCCGAGATCCTGATCGTCGAGAACTACGGCACCCTGGCCCGCCTGGGCCTGGTGGACACCATCACCGGCATCGGCCTGCCGTACATGGCCTCGGCCTTCGGCATCTTCCTGCTGCGCCAGGCCTTCAAGTCCACGCCCAAGGAACTGGAGGAGGCTGCGCGGCTGGAGGGCTGCGGCGTGCTGGGCGTGCTGTGGCGGGTCTACGTGCCGCTGGCGCGGCCCACCTACCTGGCCTACGGCCTGGTCTCGGTCAGCCACCACTGGAACAACTTCCTGTGGCCGCTGGTGATCACCAACTCGTTGGAAACCCGGCCCCTGACCGTGGGCCTGGGCGTGTTCGGGGCGCCGGAATCGGGGGTCGACTGGTCGATCATCTCGGCCGCCACCCTGCTGTCGGTGGCGCCCCTGCTGGTGGCCTTCCTGCTGTTCCAGCGCCAGTTCATGCAGTCCTTCATGACCGCCGGGATCAAGTGACACCGGCGGTCCGGCGGATCACCGGCCGGCCGGCGGCGGCGCGGCGGGACTGAGGGCCTTGGCCAGGTTGCTGGCGCCCAGGATCGCCGCGGCCCCGGCCAGGCCGGTCTCCTGGCCGCCGCCCACCAGCACCTGCGGCACCTTGATGATCTCGGGGTTCTCGACCGCCTTGGCCAGGACCTTCTCCAGGATCGCCAGCTCCATGACCCGGTCGGCGCCCAGCACGTCGGCCTGGGCCCGCTGGCCCTCGGCCACCTGCTGCAGCTCCAGCTTCTGGCCTTCGCCGCGCAGCTTCTGGGCCTCCTTCTCCTGGGCCGCCACCTTGACGGCGATCTCGGCGGCCACCAGGTCGGGCTGCTTGTCGGCCTCGGCGCGGGCCTTCTCGGTACGGATGCGTTCGTCCTGGGCCTTCTTCTCCTCGCCATAGGTCTTCTGCAACTGCCGCGCCAGCTGCTCGCGCAGGCGCGAGGTCAGCAGCTCGGGCGGGATCACCGGGTCGCCGAAGCGGACCTCCTTGATGGCCACGCCGGCCTTGTTGCCCTCGGGCCGGATCACCTTCTCGACCTGGTCCTCCAGCTCGCGGCGATGGTCCAGCAGGTCGAACACCTTCAGTTTCTGCACCTCGGTGCGCACCACGCTGCGCAGGGCCGGGGTCAGGATGCGGTTCTCCACCTCCTCGATGCCGCCGACGGCGGCCACCACCATGGGCGCGTTCTCGGGCGTCACCTGGACCAGGGCGCGCAGTTCCAGGGGCACCAGCCAGCCCTCGACCCGGGTCAGGATGGCCGAATCGGCGGCGTCCTTGGGCACGGCGACGGATTCGGTGCGCTCGCGCTGCTCGATGCGGCCGTTCTGGTCCAGGGTCAGGTCGATGGTCCGGCGCAGGTAGCCGCCCTTGTAGGTCCAGGCCTGGACCCGGGTGCTGATGATGGTCACGTCATAGGCGCGGTCGTTGATGTAGTAGGTGCCGGGCAGCAGGGCCTCGTTCCATACCCCCTTGCAGCCCCTGGGCACCAGGGGCACGGCCAGGGCCTCGGCGTTGCCCACGTGGATGGGCGCGCAGTCCGTGACCTCGGTGACGTTGGAGCGCACCACCCCGACCTCGCCGGCGCGGATGGTCGTCGCCTTCTCGATCACCACGTCGAACAGGTAGCGGTTCAGGCGGTACTTGCCGGGGCGCAGCACGGTCAGCTGCGGCCCCTTCTGGCCGCCGTTCTTAAGGAAGTAGGCGGCGTTCAGCATGTTCGAGAACTGGGTCTCGTTCCAGCCGTCGGCCAGGAACTGGCCCTCGCGCAGGGGCCGGCCGTCGCGCGCCACCATGATGCCGTAGTGGCCCTCGGGCACCTCGGTCACCGGCCGGCGTTCGACCTCGTTGAAGATGCGCAGCATGAATTCGAAGTTGAACCCGGGCGGCAGGACCCGGGCCTGGGGCCCGTTCTCGCCCTCGGCGGCCAGGACCTTGCCGGCCGCCAGGCGGCCGCCACCGTAGATCCGTTTCAGGTGGCCGACCTCGTCGGCGTCGATGATCACGAAGGACGTGGAGGCCACGGCGAACACCGCCGCCAGCACGCCGGCGCTGCGCACCGCGATCTTCAGGAACCTCTGGGTCAGGAACGTCGGCACGATCATGGCCGCGACGAACAGGATTATGGCGCCAACGAGGAATTGCATGGGATTCTCCGATACCGATCCGCTTCTCCTATTGTGAGAAGATTTATCTTAAGAATTTCCGCATGCGAGACTGAAAGGCGCGCCGCACCGACCATGGACCGCCCGCACGGGCCATCGTATCCCTGTTTTTCAGTCGGTTGCCGCTGCTTCTTGACGTCGAAGATTGGCCTGGCTCAGGCCTTGCGCTCCCACCCGCCGCGGTCGGTCTGCTGCCAATAGGTCAGCTCGTGGCCGGCGTCCTTGCAGGCCTTCCAGCGTTCGCGCGCCGCCTGCACGGCGCCGGCGTCGTTGCCGTCGAACAGGTCGAAGCAGCGCTCGTAGTCGGCCACCCGGTCCGACCCGGCGCCGTCGGTGAGGAACAGGAAGGCGGCGCCGTTGGGGTTCTCGTCGGCGCTGGTCAGCCACACCGGCTGCTCCGCCGGCTGGCCCTCGCGGCGGCTGCCGTGGGGCAGCCACGCGTTGGGGTCGTAGGTCCACAGGAAGCCGTTCAGGTATTCCACCCGCTCGTCGGACGCGGCCATGACCACCGCCCGCTTGCCGGCCTGCAGGGTCTTTTCCAGCAGCTTGGGCAGGGCCCGCTCCAGGGGCCAGCGCTGCAGGTGGTAGAAGGAGACCTCGGTCACGGATCACTCCCGGCATGGAAAACGGCGGGTCTGGGCCGGGATTTTAGCCCGATCGCCACCGTGGCGTGGTAGAAAAATCGCTGCGTGGTGCCGGCCGCGCCAGGGGAGGGGAACGGAGCCATGGATCGCCCGCGGGGAAGGCTGCATTACGGCTGGGTGGTCGTTGCCTGCGGGTCGCTGGTGCTGTTCGCCTGCCTGGGGCTGGCGCGGTTCGCCTACGGCATGCTGCTGCCGTCCATGAGCGCCGACCTGGCCCTGTCCTACGCCGACGGCGGCGCCATCGGCACCGGCTATTTCGTCGGCTACCTGGCGGTCGTGGTGGCCATCCCGTTCCTGCTGGGGCGGGTCGGCAGCCGCGTCCTGGTGGCCGCCGGCCTGGCGCTGATCGCCGCCAGCCTGGCCGGGCTGTCACGGGGCACCGGGTTCTGGCCGGTGCTGGCCCTCTATACGGTCACCGGGGTCGGCAGCGGCATGGCCAACATCACCATGGTGGCCCTGATCTCGCGCTGGTTCGCGCCGTCCATGCGCGGCCGCGCCGCCGGCATCGTCCTGGGCGGCAATGGGGTCGGCATCATCCTGTCGGGGGTCCTGGTGCCGCTGCTGGAGGACGCCGGGGTGGGCGAAGTGTGGCGGGCGAGCTGGCTGATCCTGGCCGGGCTGACGGCGGGGGTCGCCCTGGTGGCCGGGACCCTGCTGCGCAACGACCCGGCGGACCTGGGCCTGCGCCCCGTGGGCGCGGGGCCTCTGGCCGCGGCCACCGCCGCGAAACCGGCCCCGTCGCGGGCGGCCGAGCGGCGCCTGCTGGTCCACCTGGGCTTGGTCTACGCCCTGTTCGGCGCCACCTACATCATCTATGGCACCTTCATCGTCACCACCCTGGTGGACGCCTACCGCTACCCAGCCGACATCGCCGGCACCCTGTGGGCCTGGATCGGTTTCCTGAGCATATTCTCGGGCGCCTCGTTCGGCGCCCTGTCGGACCGCATCGGCCGCCGCGGCGGGCTGATGGCCGCCTTCTCGGTGCTGACCGCGGCCTTCCTGCTGGCGGCCCTGGAGCCGGGCGAGCCGCTGCTGTACCTGTCCATCGGCCTGTTCGGCATCGCCGCCTGGAGCGTGCCGACCATCGCCAGCGCCGCCGCCGGGGACTACCTGGGCCCCCTGCGCGCCGCCGCCGGGCTGTCCTTCATCACCCTCTTCTTCGCCGTCGGCCAGGTGGCGGGTCCGCTCAGCGCCGGGGCCCTGGCCGAGGCACTGGGCAGCTTCGCCCCGGCCTACGGCCTGGCCGCCGGGCTGACGGCCCTGGCCGTGGTGCTGGCGGCCTTCCTCAAGCCGCCCGCCGGCAACGCCTAGGCCCTACTTCTCGTAGTTGTCGGCCACCATGCGGTCCAGCAGGCGCACGCCGTACCCGGTGCCGCCCTTGGGTACCAGGGCTGCGTCCTTCTTGGACCAGGCGACCCCGGCGATGTCGATGTGGGCCCAGGGGGTCTCGCCGACGAACCGCTTCAGGAACTGGGCCGCGGTGATGCTGCCCGCCGGGCGGCCGCCCACGTTCTTCATGTCGGCGATGTCGGACTTCAGGGCCTTGTCGTAGGCGTCGCCCAGGGGCAGGCGCCACACCGGCTCGTCGACCGCGTCGCCGGCCGCGGAAAGCTGCGCCGCCAGGTCGTCGTCGGGGGTGAAGATGCCGGCCCGCTCGTGGCCCAGGGCGATGATCATGGCCCCGGTCAGGGTCGCCAGGTCGACCATGAAGCGCGGCTTGAACCGCTCCTTGCAGTACCACAGGGCGTCGGCCAGCACGAGCCGGCCCTCGGCGTCGGTGTTGATCACTTCGACGGTCTGCCCGGACATGGAGGTCACCACGTCGCCGGGCCGCTGCGCCGTGCCCGACGGCATGTTCTCGACCAGGCCGACGATGCCCACCACGTCCGCCTTGGCCTTGCGCCCGGCCAGGGCCTTCATCAGGCCGATCACCACGCCGGCGCCGCCCATGTCCCACTTCATCTCCTCCATGCCGGCGGCGGGTTTCAGCGAGATGCCACCGGTGTCGAAGGTGACGCCCTTGCCGACGAAGGCCAGCGGCCCGTCCTTGGACTTCTTGCCCTTGCCGGCGCCGTCCCAGTGCATGACCACCAGCCGCGGGTCGCGGGCGCTGCCCTGGGCCACGCCCAGCAGGGCGCCCATGCCCAGCTTCTTCATCTCGCCGGGGCCCAGGACCTCGACCTTGACCCCCAGCTTGGTCAGCTTGCGGGCGGCGTCGGCCAGGGTTTCGGGATAGAGCACGTTGGCCGGCTCGCTGACCAGGTCGCGGGTCAGGAACACGCCGTCGGCCACCTTCTCGGCGGTCTCGAACCGGGCCTTGGCCCGGTTGTGCCCGGCGCACAGGAAGCGCAGGGTCTTCAGCACCGGCTTGTCGTGGTCGTTCTTCCTGGTCAGGTACTTGTCGAAGCGGTACGAGCGCAGGCGCGCGCCGAAGGCCATCTCGGCGGCCACCTCGGCCGGGTCCATGTCGCAGCCGTCCAGGTCGTCGACCATCACCGAGACCGTGCCGCGCGAGGTCGGCGCCAGCCGCTGCCACACCTGGGCGCCGGCCGCCTGCGCCTTCTTCACGTCTAGCTCCTTGGCCGCGCCAAGGCCCAGCAGGAACACCCGGCTGAGGCCGCTGCCGGCCGGCGCCAGGATGGTCAGGCCATGGCCCCGCTTGCCCGTGAACCGGCTGGCCTTCAGGGCCCGGGTCAGGGCGCCGCCGGTGGCCTCGTCCAGGGCCTGGGCGCTGGGCGAAAGGACCCGGTCCTCCAGCACCGCCACCACGGCGGCGTCGGACTTGGGCATCTGGGACTTGGCGAAGGTGATCTTCATGGAAACTCCCCGTCATCGCTGGTCGGCGGCCATGGCGGCCGGTCCCGGAAATGTAATGGCGGCCGGGGGAAAGCGAAAGGCCCTAGGGCCTTTCACGCTGCATCAGCCGTTCCACCTCCTCGGCGCGGGTCCGCTCGCCGGTCAGCAGGAACACGACCCCGCCCGGCAGGCTGGTGGCCACCGCCAGCAGGCCCAGCAGCACCGACAGCACCAGGGCGCCCTCGGCCGGCACGCCGACGAAGCCCAGCGCCGTGACCATGGCGCCCTCGCGCACCCCCCAGCCGGCGATGGAGATGGGCAGGGTGGTGGCCAGGATCACCGGCGGCACCAGCACCAGGCAGTCCATGGGCGACACCGCGATGTCCATGCCGCGCGCCATGACCCACACGGCGATGGACAGGTTGGCATGGCTGAGCGCGCCCGACAGCAGCACCGCGGCGGCGTTGCCGGGGCGCAGGAACACGCGCCGCCCGTCGGCGGCCAGGTGGCCCAGGCCGCGCACCAGGCGCCAGCGGCGCAGCGCCGGCGGCATCCGGTCCAGCAGCATCATCACCACCACGCCGGCAACCCCGGCCAGGGACAGCAGCGGGAACACCCACAGCACGGCGTGGCCGCCCAGGCGCGCCGCCAGGGCCGGCTGCAGGGCGGTGACCATCAGCACCAGGGCCAGCACCAGGGATACCCGCTCCAGCATCACCCCGTTGATGGCCTTGTCCAGGGGCAGGCCGGCACGGTAGGCGCGGTACATGCGCACCGGGTCGCCGCCCACCGACGACGGTAGCACCTGGTTGAAGAACAGGCCGATGAAATAGAACCCCAGGATCCGCGGCCAGGGCAGCACGCCGCCCACGGCGCGCAGGGTCAGCCACCAGCGCACGGCCCCCAGGGCGCCCTGCAACAGCAGCAGGGCGGTGGCCAGCAGCAGCATGTCCGGCGCCATCTGCCGCACCCGCGCCCAGGCCCCGGCCAGGTCGATTCCCGAGGCCAGGTACCAGATCAGGACCGCCGACAGGCCGAGCTTGACGATGAACAGGATGGTCCGCTTGCCCATGGCGCGCAACCTACGCCAGGAACCCTAATTTGTCATGAACGATCGGGCGGCCGCGCCCCCGGCGCAACCGGGGGAGCCCCGGCCCGGCCGCATTTTACAACGAATTGTCGTAATTCACTGTACCGCACCGGCCCCGGTGGCGTATCATGAATGGGGGTGTTGGACGCGCGCGACCGGCGCCCGGACTGGCCGCCCGCCCGCACGGGCCATGGCCGCGGCCTCCCGCCACCCCGACCATACGGGTTCGACACCAACCAGCCCACAACCAAGAACAACACCAACGGGCGCCACCTTGGGAGGTCGACCATGAAACGACGCGCCGTCCTGGCCGGCCTGGCGGCCCTGCCCGCCGCCGCCGCGCCGTCCTTCTCCGCCCCCGCTCCCGCCCCTGGCCCCGCCACTGGCCCCGCCATCACCAAGGGAATCCGCGAGCTGAAGATGGTCACGCCCTGGCCCAAGGGGTCGCCGGGCCTGGATTCCAGCGCCCGCCGCCTGGCCCGCCTGATCACCGAGGCGTCGGACGGGCACCTGCGGGTCACCGTCTTCGGCGACGGCGAGTTCGTCGACGCCTTCGAGATCTTCGACGCCGTGGCGGCGGGAATCGCCGACATGTACCACTCGCCGGACTACTACTGGCAGGCCAAGGTGCCGGCCTTCAGCTTCTTCCCCGCCGTGCCCTTCGGCCTGACCGCCATCGAGGTGGCGGCCTGGGTCCACCGCGGCGGCGGCCAGGCCCTGTGGGACGAGCTGAGCGGGCAGTTCAACATCAAGCCGCTGCTGGCCCTGAACACCGGGGTGCAGATGGGCGGCTGGTTCGCCCACGAACTGACCTCGGTGGCGGACTGGAACGGGCTGCGCTGCCGCATCCCGGGCATCGGCGGCGAGGTGATCAAGCACCTGGGCGCCATCGTGGTCAACCTGCCGGGCGGCGAGATCGTGCCCTCCATGCGCTCGGGCGCCATCGACGCCGCCGAGTGGGTCTGCCCCTGGCTCGACCTGGCCTACGGCCTGCACGAGGCGGCCAAGTTCTACTACTACCCCGGCTTCCACGAGCCCGGGGCGGCCGTGACCCTGGGCATCAACCGCAAGCTGTGGGACAGCTTCACCCCGTCGGAACGGCGCCTGATCGAGGTCGCGGCCGCGGCCGAATACGGCCTGTCCCTGACCGACTTCACCTACGAGAACGGCATCGCCCTGCGTACCCTGGTCGACGAGCACGGGGTCCAGGTCCGCAAGTTCAGCGACCCGATCCTCAAGGAGCTTGGCCGGATCAGCGAGCAGGTGCTGGCCGACCTGGGCAACAACGATCCGCTGACCCGGCGCGTCTATGACAGCTTCGTCGCCAACCGGCGCCGGCTGATGGACTGGGGGGAGATTTCCAGCCGTGCGTTCTACAATGCACGCAGTCTCGCCCTCGGATGACGCCGCGGGCACCGTGAACCCGCCCGGGCCAGGACCCGGGCCCGAACCCGGCGCCGTGCCGGCCCGGCCGGCAGGCCTGGGGGTCGGCGCGCGCCTGCTGCTGGCGTTCCTGGGCATCACCGGCTTCGCCCTGCTGGCCGCCGCCGCGGCGATCTATTCCTTCACCGCCGTCGGCAACCTGATGGACGCCATCACCGAGAAGCAGGTGCCCTCGGCGCTGACCTCGCTGGACCTGTCGCGCCAGACCGAGCGCATCGTCAACCTGGCGCCGGCGCTGCTGTCGGCCGCCAACTCCGGCGAGCAGGCGGCGGTCACGTCGCGCATTTCCGCCGAGGTGGAGAAGCTGCACGGCCTGCTGGACGCCCTGGGCGCCGGGCAGCGGGACCGCACCGGGGACGCCGCCTTTCTGGCCCTGGCCCCGGTGGTGCGCGGCCTGGGGACCAACCTGGAATCCCTGAACGAGGTCATCGCCGGGCGCCTGGCGGTGCGGCAGCGGGAACGGGCGCTGCAGGACCGGCTGCTGAAGGCCCACGGCGAGACCCGCAAGCTGCTGGCCCCCTGGCTGCTGATCGTCGACGCCGAGATCGCCCGCCTGCGCGCCACGGTCGGCGACACCACCGCTCCCGACGCCCAGCGCGCAAAGTCGGGGGCACGTCTTGAAGCGGCCTACGCCCGGTTCCGCGCCCTGCGCCGGGCCGAGCTGGTGGCCTCGCTGGTCAACGACAGCCTGCTGCAGGCCACCGACGTGGAGGACCCGGACCAGCTTACGGTCATGGTGTTCCGCCTCAACCGCTCGTTCCGCGAGTTGGAGACCCTGGCCGCCACCCTGGACCCCAAGCTGCGGCCCCTGCTGATGACGCGGATTTCCGAGTTCCGCGCCCTGGCCACCGCCGACGACGGCATCCCGCGGACCCAGGCGCGCGAGGTCCAACTTGTCCACGACGCGCAGCGGCTGCTGGACGAGAACGCCAACCTGGCGGGCCAGTTGACCACCGCCGTCGACAACCTGGTCGGCGGCGCCCGGCGCGGCATCGCCCGGGCCCGCGACCAGGCCCGCGCGGCCCAGTCCCTCAGCACCAACGCCCTGCTGGCCATCGTCGTGCTGGCCATCGTCAGCTCGGTCCTGATCGTGTGGCTGTACGTGGGGCGCAACATCGCCGGCCGGCTGGTGGCCCTGAGCCAGAGCATGCTGTCCATCGCCCAGGGGCGCCTGGACAGCCCCATCCCCCACGGCGGCAACGACGAGATCGGCCGCATGGCCGAGGCCCTGAAGGTGTTCCGCGACACCGCCGTCGAGGTCCGCGAGACCAACCTGCGCGAGATCCGCGAGGCCCGGCGGCGCCTGACCGACGCCATCGAGAGCATTTCCGAAGGCTTCGCCCTGTTCGACACCGACGACCGCCTGATCGTCAGCAACAGCCGCTACCTGCAGCTCTACCCGGGCCTGGACGAGATCGTCACCCCGGGGGTGCCGTTCCGCGACGTCGTCGCCGCCGCCGCCGACCGCGGGCTGATCGCCGTCGATCCGGCGGCACACGAGTCCTGGCTGGAGGACCGCGTCGCCCGCCACCGGGACCCCGGGCCGCCGTTCCTGCAGCGCCAGAGCGACGGCCGCTGGATCCAGGTCAGCGAGCGGCGCACCGGCGACGGCGGCTGGGTCGCCGTCTACACCGACGTGTCCGAGCTGAAGGACCAGCAGGCGGCGGTCAGCCGGGCCAAGGAGGCGGCCGAACGGGCCCTGGAGGAATTGAAACAGACCCAGACCAGCCTGATCCATTCCGAGAAGCTGGCCCTGCTGGGCCAGCTGGCGGCGGGCATTGCCCACGAGATCAAGAACCCCCTCAACTTCATCGGCAACTTCTCGGACGTGTCGAGGGAGCTGCTGGACGAGATCCGCGAGGCCATCGCCGACCGCCTCGCCGAACTGGACCCCGAGCAGCGGACCGCCGTCGACGACCTGTTCGCCATGCTGGACGGCAACCTGGGCAAGATCGTCGAGCACGGCCGGCGGGCGGACCAGATCGTCAAGGGCATGCTGTCGCACTCCCGCGGCGCGCCGGGCGAGCGCCGGGCTGTGGCCGTCAACGCCCTGGTCGAGGAAAGCCTCAACCTGGCCTACCACGGCGCCCGCGCCACGGACCGCACCTTCAACGTCACCCTGGACCTGCACCTGGACCCGGCCGCCGGCGAGGTGGTGTGCACGCCCCAGGACCTGACCCGGGTGTTTCTCAACCTGTTCAGCAACGCCTTCTACGCCACCCGGCGGCGCGACCGCGGCGGCGATGACCGCGCCTACCGGCCCACGGTCACCGTGGCCACCCGCGACCTGGGCGACACGGTCGAGGTGCGGGTCCGCGACAACGGCACCGGCATCCCGGCGGCGGTGCGGGACAAGATCTTCACCCCCTTCTTCACCACCAAGCCGGCCGGCGAGGGCACCGGGCTGGGCCTGTCGCTCAGCTTCGACATCGTGGTCCACAAGCACGGCGGCACGATCGACGTGGACACCCGCGACGGCGCGTTCACCGAGTTCGTCGTCCGCCTGCCCCGGCGCCGGCCCGACGATCACCAGGAGGATGGCTGATGGTGGCGCACATCTTGGTCGTCGACGACGAACCCGACCTGGAGCTGCTGGTGCGGCAGAAGTTCCGCCGGCAGGTCCGCGCGCAGGACTACGACCTGTCCTTCGCCCACGACGGCGAGGAGGCCCTGGCCATGGTCAAGGCCGACCCGGACCTGGACATCGTGCTGACCGACATCAACATGCCGCGCATGGACGGGCTGACCCTGCTGAACCGGCTGCAGGATTTCCCGCGCCTGCTGCGCGTGGTCATGGTCTCGGCCTACGGCGACATGGAGAACATCCGCACCGCCATGAACTGCGGCGCCTTCGATTTCGTCACCAAGCCCATCGACTTCGAGGACCTGGAGAAGACCATCGCCAAGACCCTCGCCGACCTGGCCACCGTGCGCGAGGCCCAGGACCAGCGCAGCCGCGCCGAGCGGGCGCGGGCCAACCTGGCGCGCCACTTCTCGCCCAGCCTGGCCGACTATCTGGCCGACCATCCGGAACGCCTGGAACCGGGCGGCGAGCGGCGCGAGATCACCTTCCTGTTCACCGACCTGGCCGACTTCACGCCGCTGGTGGAACACGGCGACCCGGACCGCATCGTCGCCCTGCTGAACGACTACCTGAACACCGTCGCCGGCATCATCTTCGACCACGGCGGCACGGTGAACGCGGTCATCGGCGACGCCGTGCACGCCCTGTTCGGGGCGCCGATGGAGCAGCGGGACCACGCCGCCCGCGCCGTCGCCTGCGCCCTGGCCGTCGACGCCTTCGCCCGCCAATTCGCCGCCGCCAAGCGCGCCGAGGGCCTGCCCCTGGGCCTGACCCGCATCGGCGTGCACACGGGATCGGCGGTGATCGGCAACTTCGGCGGCGACCTGTTCTTCCACTACACCGCCCACGGCGACGCCGTGAACACCACGGCGCGCCTGGAAACGGCCAACAAGCGCCTGGGCACCCGCGTCTGCGTCAGCGCCGACACGGTGGCCCAGATCCCCGACTTCCTGGGCCGGCCCGTGGGCACCCTGCGTCTGAAGGGCAAGGAGAACCCCATCGCCGTGTTCGAGCCCCTGCCCGACGACCCGGCGGTCCGCGCCGCCCTGGCCGAATACACCGCCGCCTTCGACAAGCTTGCCGCCGGCGACGCCGACGCCGTGGCCAGCCTGGCCGCCTTCGTCAGCACCCACCCCGACGACCGCCTGGCCGCCTTCCACCTGGAACGGCTGCTGGCCGGCCACGGCGGGCCGGACATCTCGCTGGCGGACGAGTAACAGGGGGCCTAGGCCGGCGCGGGGGCCGGAAAGCGGATCGGCTGGCGCTTGCGGCCCCAGTCGCCGGGCGGGCCGTCGAACACCCCGGCGCAGGGGGCGCCGCAACTGCCGCACCTGCCGTCGTCGGTCAGGTTCCAGGTCGAGAGCTGGTACCAGTCGCGCCCGATCACCATGGCGCCGCAGGCGTGGCAATAGGTGCTGTCGGCGGCCGGGTCGTGGACGTTGCCCACGTAGGCGTAGCGGATGCCCGCGTCCAGCGCGATGCGCCGGGCCCGGCGCAGGGTCTCGGGCGGCGTCGGCGGGGTGTCCAGCATCTTCCAGTCCGGGTGGAAGGCCGAGAAGTGGATCGGCACGTCGCGGCCCAGGTGGTCGACGATCCAGCGGCACATGGCCTGGATCTCGTCGTCCGAGTCGTTCTCGCCGGGGATCAGCAGGTCGGTGATCTCGGTCCACACGCCGGTTTCGTGGACCAGGTATTCCAGCGTCTCCAGGATCGGCGCCAGCTCGGCCGTGCACAGGCGCTTGTAGAAGTCCTCGGTGAAGGCCTTCAGGTCCACGTTGGCGGCGTCCATGTGTTCGAAGAAGTCCCGGCGCGCCTCGGCGCAGACATAGCCGGCGGTGACGGCCACGTTCTTCAGGCCGCGCGCGTGGCAGGCGCGGGCCACGTCGACGGCGTATTCCAGGAAGATGACCGGGTCGTTGTAGGTGTAGGCGACGCTGCGGCAGCCGGTGCGCGCGGCGGCCTCGGCGATCATCTCGGGGGTGGCCTGGGCCTGCAGCTTGTCGAACTCGCGCGACTTGCTGATGTCCCAGTTCTGGCAGAACTTGCAGGTCAGGTTGCAGCCGGCGGTGCCGAAGCTGAGCACCGGGGTGCCGGGCAGGAAGTGGGCCAGGGGCTTCTTCTCGATGGGATCGATGCAGAACCCGCTGGACCGGCCCCAGGTGGTGAGGACCATGGCGTCACCCTGGCGCGCGCGCACGAAGCACAGGCCGCGCTGGCCCTCGTGCAGCTTGCACAGGCGCGGACAGACGTCGCACTGCACCCGGCCGTCGTCCAGCATGTGCCAGTGGCGCCCGGGAACGGCGCCGGGGAAGGTCTCGAGCGGGGCGGAATCGGGCATGGCCGTGGCCTTGAACCGTTTGCTAGAATGCACATCTAGGCACCGTATATTGTAGCACAGGCGGAGGGTCCCATGGGCCATGTTCGACCGGCCGCCGTGGCCGGCATGTTCTACCCCGGCGACCGCCGCGAGCTGGCGGCCGCGGTCCAGTTCTACCTGTCCCAGGTCCAGGTCCCGGCCGGCACCCCGGTGCCCAAGGCCATCATCGCGCCGCACGCGGGATACGTCTATTCCGGGCCGGTGGCGGCCACGGCCTATGCCCGGATGCGGCCGGCGCGCGGGCTGATCCGCCGCGTGGTGCTGCTGGGCCCCTGCCATCGGGTGCCGGTGCGCGGCCTGGCGGCCAGCGGCGCCGACGCCTTCGCCACGCCGCTGGGCCCGGTGCCCCTGGACAGGGCCGCCATCGCCGACATCCTGACCCTGCCCCAGGTCGCCGAGTTCGACCCCACCCACGCCCAGGAGCACAGCCTGGAGGTGCACCTGCCGTTCCTGCAGACGGTCCTGGACGACTTCGCCCTGGTGCCCCTGGTAGTCGGCCAGGCCGGCGCCGAGGAGGTGGCCCAGGTGCTGGACCGCCTGTGGGGCGGGCCCGAGACGCTGATCGTCGTCAGCTCGGACCTGAGCCATTACCTGGACTACGACACGGCGCGGCGCCTGGACGGCGAGACCTGCCGCGCCATCGAGACCCTGGACCCCGCCGCCCTGGGCCGCGACCAGGCCTGCGGCCGGATTCCGGTGGGCGGGCTGCTGACCCTGGCCCGGCGCAAGGGGATGCAGGTCAGCACCGTGGACCTGCGCAACTCGGGCGACACCGCCGGCGACAAGGCACGGGTGGTGGGCTATGGCGCCTGGGTGTTCGTCGAGCCCCGCGCCACCCAGGCCCTGCGCGGCGAGGCGGACTTCGGCGCCGGCACCCGGGCCCTGCTGGACCGCCTGGGCGCCGACCTGCTGCGCCTGGCGGCCCGGTCCATCGTCCATGGGCTGCAACACGGCCGGCCCCTGGCCGTGGACCCGGCGGCGGCCGGCGACCCGGCCCTGGCCGCCAAGGGCGCCTGCTTCGTGACCCTGAAGAAAGACGGCAGGCTGCGCGGCTGCATCGGCTCGCCCCTGGCGCACCGGCCGCTGCTGGCGGACGTGGCCGAGAACGCCTTCGCCGCCGCCTTCCGCGACCACCGCTTCGCGCCGCTGGCGGCCGACGAGGTGGCGGACCTGACCCTTTCCATCGCCGTGCTCAGCCCGCCCGCGCCCATCGCCTGCGACGGCGAGGCCGGCCTGCTGGCGGCCCTGCGCCCGGGCACCGACGGCCTGATCATCGAGGACCACGGCCGCCGCGCCCTGTTCCTGCCGGCGGTCTGGGCCGAGCTGCCCGAGCCGGTGCGCTTCCTGCAGCACCTGAAGATCAAGGCCGGCCTGTCGCCCGGGGCCGCGGTGCCGGGCCTGAAGGCCTGGCGCTTCGTCAGCGAGGAGGTTTCGTCGGCCGACCTGGACGACCCGGCCGCCCTGTGGGCCGCCCTCCCCGGTTGACAAGCGGCGCCGCGCGGACAACAAAGGGCCGCCCCGCGCCACTCCGGGCGCCGGAAATCCATGGGAGTCCCCGACTCGTGCTCAACATCAGCCTCGACCTGACGCGACAGCTCTGCGACATCTCCAAGCGCGCGGGCGCCGAAATCATGAAGATCTATCGCACCGATTTCGACGTGGACACCAAGTCCGACGCCTCGCCCGTGACCCTGGCCGACCAGCATGCCGAGGACCTGATCCTGAAGGCCATCCGCGCCGAGGTTTCCGACGCCTATCCCATCGTCGCCGAGGAGTCGGTCGCCGCCGGCACCATCCCCGAGGTCGGCGACGGCCCGTTCTGGCTGGTGGACCCCCTGGACGGCACCAAGCAGTTCGTCACCAAGAAGGGCGAGTTCACGGTCAATATCGCCTTGATCGAGAACCGCGTGCCGGTCCTGGGCGTGGTCCACGCCCCGGCCCTGAACGCCACCTACTGGGGCAGCGTGCACGGCGCCTTCGCCGAGACCGACGGCGCCAAGCCGCGGCGCATCGGCGTGCGCAGCCCGGCCGCCGACGGCATCGTCGCCGTGGTCAGCCGGTCCCACCGCACCCCCGAGGTGGACGAGTTCCTCAAGGACTACACGGTCAAGGAGGAGATCTCGTCGGGCAGCTCGATCAAGTTCTGCCTGGTGGCCACGGGCCGCGCCGACGTCTATCCGCGCATGGGCCGCACCATGGAGTGGGACACCGCCGCCGGCCATGCCGTGCTGCGCGCCGCCGGCGGCCGCATGACCACCGCCGACGGCGGCAAGTTCCTGTACGCCAAGCCGGGCTTCGAGAACCCCCACTTCATCGCCTGGGGCGCCGACGGCAAGTAGACCCGGGACCGGCGCGCCATGGACACCCAGATCCTTTCGGCCTCGGCCGACGGCGTCGCCCGCGCCGCCGAGTTACTGCGCGCCGGCGAACTGGTCGCCTTCCCCACCGAGACCGTCTATGGCCTGGGCGCCGACGCCACCAACGACGCCGCCGTGGCCGCCATCTTCGCCGCCAAGGACCGGCCGCGCTTCAACCCCCTGATCGTCCACTGCCCCGACCTGGCGGCGGTGGAGCGCCTGGTCGAGATGGATGACCGGGCGCGCGAGCTGGCCGCCACCTTCTGGCCCGGCGCCCTGACCCTGGTGCTGCGCCGGCGGCCCGACTCGGGACTGTCGCTGCTGGTCAGCGCCGGGCTCGACACCGTGGCCGTGCGGGTGCCCGACAACCCCTTCGCCCAGGCCCTGCTGCGGGCCTGCGGCCGGCCCCTGGCGGCGCCCAGCGCCAACCGCTCCAGCGAGATCAGCGCCACCAACAGCGTCCACGTCACCGCGTCCCTGGGCGGGCGCATCGCCGCCGTGCTGGACGGCGGCCAGTGCCGGGTGGGCATCGAATCGACGGTGGTGGACGTCAGCGGCCCCGCCGCCGTGCTGCTGCGCCCCGGCGGCGTGCCGGCCGAGGTGATCGAGGCGGTGATCGGCCCCCTGGCCCAGCCCGACCCCAAGGACGCCGCGTCGCCCAGGTCGCCCGGCATGCTCAGCCGCCACTACGCCCCCTCCATCCCCCTGCGCCTGGACGTCACCGAGCGCGAGAAGGGCGAGGCCCTGCTGGGCTTCGGCCCCGCGGCGCCCAAGCGGGCGCTCAACCTGAGCCGCAAGGGCGACCTGCAGGAGGCGGCGGCCAACCTGTTCGCCATGATGCGGGCGCTGGACGTGCCCGGCATCCGCGGCATCGCCGTCATGCCCATCCCCGAGGTGGGTTTGGGCCGGGCCATCAACGACCGCCTGCGCCGCGCCGCCACCCCGGCCGCGGACGACGGGGACGATGACGACTGGCACGAGGACCGCGGCCCCGCCGCCCCCTGCCGGCCGCTGGACGACGGCGAGGCGAGCCGGTAGCATCCTGCCCCCGACCAAGGACATCGAAGAGACCGCCCGGAAAAGGATATCCCATGGCCGTGAACGACTCCGTGCTGCGTGACCTGCGCGCCGCCGTCGGTGACAGGGGCTGGATCGACGATCCCGCCGACATGGCGCCCTACCGCACCGAGGAGCGGGGCATGTTCACGGGCACCTGCGACGCCGTGGTGCGCCCGGCCAGCACCGGCGAGGTGGCCCGGGTGGTGGCCATCTGCGCCGCCGCCGGGGTGCCCATCGCCACCCAGGGCGGCAACACCAGCCTGTGCGGCGGCACGGTGCCCGACGGCGGGATCGTGCTGTCCACCGCGCGCCTGAACGCCGTGCGCGCCGTCGATCCGGTGAACAAGACCATCACCGTCGAGGCCGGGGTCATCCTGGCCGACGTGCAGCGCGCCGCCGAGGAGGCCGACGCGCTGTTTCCCCTCAGCCTGGCCGCCGAGGGGAGCTGCCGCATCGGCGGCAACCTGTCGACCAACGCCGGCGGGGTCAACGTGCTGCGATACGGCAACGCGCGCGACCTGGTGCTGGGGCTGGAGGTGGTGCTGCCCGATGGCCGCGTGTGGGACGGCCTGCGCGGCCTGCGCAAGGACAACACGGGGTACGACCTGAAGCAGCTCTACCTGGGCTCGGAAGGCACGCTGGGCATCATCACGGCGGCGGTGCTGAAGCTGTTCCCCCGGCCGCGGGTCACGGCCACGGCGCTCGTCGCCCTGCCCGACGTGGACGCGGTGATCGACCTGTTCGGCCGCGCCCAGGGCACCTGCGGCGACCTGCTGACGGCGTTCGAGATGATGCAGCACCGGGCCCTGGACTTCGCCGTGCGCCACGGCCCCGACTGCCGCGATCCCTTCGCCGCGCCGCACCCCTACTACGCCCTGGTGGAGCTGACCAGCCCGCGCGCCGAGGACGACCTGGCGCAGGTGCTGGAGACGGTCCTGGGCGCGGCCATGGAGGACGGCGCCGTGCTGGACGCGGTCATCGCCGGCAGCGAGGGCCAGCGCCAGGACCTGTGGCGCATCCGCGAATCGATCCCCGAGGCGCAGAAGAGCGAGGGCGCGTCCATCAAGCACGACGTCTCGGTCCCCGTGTCGGCCGTGCCCGCCTTCATGCACCGGGCGATTGCCCTGTGCGAGTCCGAGATCCCCGGCGTGCGGCCGGTTGCCTTCGGCCATGTGGGCGACGGCAACATCCACTACAACCTGTCCCAGCCCGAGGGCGCCGACCCGGCCGCGTTCATGGCCGGGCGCGAGGCCATCAACGAGAAGGTCCACGACCTGGTGGCCGAGCTGCACGGCAGCTTCAGCGCCGAGCACGGGGTCGGCCAGCTCAAGATCCCCGACATGGCCCGCTACAAGTCGGCGGTGGAGGTGGAGCTGATGCGCCGGGTCAAGGCGGCGCTGGACCCGGCCGGCATCCTCAACCCCGGCAAGGTGGTGCCGCCGGCCTGACGGCGGCCGCGGGGACCGGGCCATGTTCATTCGCCGCCTGCGCCTGATCACCGGCCTGATCCTGGCCACCTATGTGCTGTTGCACCTGCTGAACCTGGCCCTGGGCCTGCTGTCCCTGGACGCCATGGAGGCGGCGCGCCGGGTCCACCACGCGGTCTGGACCGGGCCCGTGGGCGCGGCAACCCTGCTGACGGCCCTGCTGACCCACTTCTTCCTGGCCCTATGGGCCCTCTTCCGCCGCAGCACTCTGCGCATGCCGGCCTGGGAGGCGACGCAACTCTGGCTGGGGCTTCTGATTCCGCCGCTGCTGGCCCTGCATGCGGCCGGGACCATGGGCATGTTCATGGCCGTGGGCCAGGTGGTCAGCTACCGCGACGTGATCCTGTTCTACTGGGCCGACCCCTGGGGCATGGCGCGCCAGTTGTCGGGCCTGGTGGTGGCCTGGCTGCACATGTGCGTGGGCCTGCACTTCTGGCTGCGGCTGTACCCCTGGTACGGGCGCACGGCGCCGGCGCTGCTGGTGGTGGCCAGCCTGGTGCCGGTGCTGGCGCTGGTCGGCTTCAACCAGGCCGGCCAGACCTACAGCCGCCAGGCCGCGGCCCAGGCGCCGGATTCCTACGGCGACTACGATTTCGGCGACGGCGCCGGGAAACAGGCCGCCCCGGCCGGCAACGAAGCCGGGCCCACGGCCGAGACCATGACCCGAACCGTGCTGTGGACCTATGCCGGCCTGCTGGCCGCGGTGCTGCTGGCGCGCTGGCTGCGTCGCCTGTACCGCAACCGCCGCGGCCGGTTCCGCATCCACCTGCCCGACCGGCGGCCGGTCACGGCGCCAGTGGGCATCACCCTGCTGGACGCCCTGCGCCAGGCCGGCATCCCCCATGCCTCGGTCTGCGGCGGGCGCGGCCGCTGCTCCACCTGCCGGGTGCGGGTGGACGCCGACGGCCTGCACGCCCTGACGCCGCCACGCGCCATCGAGCGGACGGCCCTGGACCGCATCGGAGCCCCGGCCAACGTGCGCCTGGCCTGCCAGATCCGGCCGCGCCGCGACCTGGCGGCGACGCCGCTGCTGCCGGTGGACGCCACCGTGGCCATGGGCCGGCGCCGCGGCGGGGTGGACGGGTCCGAGCAGCCGGTGGCGGTGATGTTCGTGGACCTGCGCGAATCGACCAAGATGGCCGAGACCTACATGGCCTATGACACGGTGTTCATCCTGAACCGGTTCTTCACCGAGATCACCCAGGCCCTGGAGGAGACGGGCGGCCATTACGCCCAGTTCACGGGCGACGGGCTGATGGCGCTGTACGGCCTGGACCTGGGTTTCGAGACCGGCTGTCGCCAGGCCGTCACCGGCGCCGTGCGCATGTGCGAGCGCCTGGAGGAACTGAACGGGCAACTGCGCGGCGAGCTGGGCGTGACCCTGCGCATCGGCATCGGCATCCACGCCGGCGAGGCCATCGTCGGCACCATGGGGCCGCCGGCCTCGCCGCTGCTGTCGGCGGTGGGGGACAACGTCAACGTGGCCGCCCGGCTGGAGGCCCTGACCAAGGAATTCGGCTGTCCGCTGGTGGTCTCGGCCGCGGCGGCGGCGGCGGCGGGGCTGGACATGGCCGCCTTCCCGCGCCACGACGCCGAAATCCGCGGCCGGGTCGAGACCATCCCCGTGCACGCCGTCACCGACCCGGCCGCCATTCCCCTGTGAGGGGTCGGGAACGGTCAGGTCTCCACGGGGGGAACCGTCCCGGCCCGCACCGCGACGCCGTCGTTCCCGCGGCGGTCGTGGATGGCCGGGCCAGGCCCGGCCATGACGAAATTGTATATATTTCAAACAATTATGCCATGCCCGGACTTGATCCGGGCATCCACGCCGAGGCGGTGGCGAATCCCTGCCTGCCACGAAAAACGGCGGGGGCGATGGACGCCCCCGCCGGGACAGGTCAGGAAAGAGGGGATCGAAGGCCGGGACAGTTCCCGGGGATCAGGACTCCCGCCCGGCCCGCTGGAAGCTGCGGGTCACCGGCTCCAGCATGAAGTCCAGCACCGTGCGCTGCGACGTCACCAGGAACACCTCGGCCTGCATGCCCGGGCTCAGCTTGGCCGGGTCCAGGCCGGGCACGTCCGCGCGCGGCGCCATGCGGGCCGTGAAGTAGGCGGTGCCGGTGGCCGGGTCGACCACGCGGTCGGCCGACACGGCGGTGACCTTGCCTTCCAGGGGCGCCGTGGTGCGGGCGCTGAAGGCGGTCAGGCGGGCGCGGGCCGGCATGCCCTTGTACACGGCGTCGATGTCCTTGGGCGCCACCCGCAGGTCGACCACCAGGCGGTCCTTGTCGGGCACCAGGTCCATGATCTTCTGGCCCGGCTGCACCACGCCGCCGGCGGTGTGGAACTGCAGGTCCAGCACCAGGCCCGACTGCGGCGCCCGCACCTCGGTGCGGGTCAGGATGTCGCGGGCGGCCAGGATCTTGTCGTCCAGGTCGCCAATGCGCGCCACCACCTGCTGCAACTGGTCCGTGACCTGGGTCTGGGTCTTGGAGGTGGGCAGGGTGAGCTGCAGGCGCAGTTCGCCGATGGACTCGCCGGCGCGGGCGACCTTGGCCCTGTTCTCGCCGATCTCGCCCTGGATCTCGGCGGCGCGGCGCTTCAGGGCCAGCACCCGGGTCTTGGGGATCAGGCCCTTGGCCAGCAGTTCCTCGGCGCCGAACAGCTCCTCGTTGATGAGGGCGAGCTGCTCCTCGCCGGCGTGGGTCTGGGCCTGCAGGCCGGTGATCTCGCTGCGGAACTTCTGGATCCGCTCTTGCAGGATGGATTCCTGCTGGGTCAAGGTGCGCCGGCGCGCCTCGAAGGCGTCGGTCTGGGCCACCATCAGGGCCGTGACCCGGGCGTCGTCGGCGCGCACCATCAGCTCCTCGGGGAAGTCGATCTCGCGCTTGCCGTCACGCTCGGCCTCCAGACGGGCCTTCAGGGCCAGGGCGGCGACGCGCTGGCCGCGCAGCAGGTCCAGGGTCGCCCGGGCCTTGGTGTCGTCGAACCGGACCAGGGGCTGGCCGGCCACCACCCGCTCGCCCTCGGCGACCAGGATGTCCTTGACGATGCCGCCCTCCAGGTGCTGAACGGTCTTGCGGTTGGACTCGACGCCGACCACGCCGTGGGCGATGACGGCGCTGTCCAGGCGGGTGAAGGACGCCCACACCACGAACCCGCCCAGGAACACGGTGATCACGCCCCAGCCCAGGCGGCGCCACTGCGAC
>JACKKN010000007.1 GCA_024236415.1 Hyphomicrobiales bacterium | reverse complement strand
GCCTTGGGCACCGGCCCGCGCAGGACCACGCCGGCGTCGCCCAGGGCGGCGGCCCGGTCCAGCACCCGGGCCATGGCCTGGGCCTTGGCGTCGCCCACGGAACCGTAAGTGGCGGCGCCCGAGAACACGTGCAGCTCGGCGTCCGGCACCGCCGGGCGGACACGGCTTTCCCACAGGTCCAGCAGCCAGTCCAGCGAGCGCAGGGGGTTGGAGGTGAACACGGCGCGCGGCGGCGGCAGGTCCCGCCCCGGCGCCGCGGCGCGGAACATGTCGGGGATGCCGTAGGGGATCACCTGGCGCCCGCCGTCGGGGACCCAGGCCGGCAGGGTGGTGCCGTGGTAGGCGCCGATGAAGATGATCGCCGGGCGGTGGCGCCAGAGCTGCTTCAGGTAGCGCCACTTGAGCACGTAGCGGCAGGGATTGTGGGTCCAGAACAGGGTCTTGCCGGCCCGCGGCATGAGCGGGATCAGTTTGTCGCCCCGGTTGGCGATGTAGAGGTCCGCCGCCGCGGGCAGGCCGTCGGCCAGCGGCCGCCATTGCACGCCCCGGTGCCGCAGCGGTTCGCGGCACATGTTGTGGACGCTGACCTCGTGGCCCCGCGCCGCCAACTCCTGCACCAGGTTGACCACCGAGGACTCGACCCCGCCCAGGGGTCGTTCCTCGGGGGTGCGGCCATCGAACTCGATGCCGTCGTCGGCGAGCACGATGCGGGCCATGTCAGTCCGTCTCCAGCCGGGCCTTGAGGTGGGACAGCAGCGGGTAGAGCCCGGCGAACAGGGCGATCAGGAACCCGTAGCCGCCCTCGCGGTAGCCCTTGCGCAGGACGTAGCACTTGAAGAAGCGCGAGAACAGGCGCCGCAGGTTGGACGGGAACGACCCCACCTGCCCCGAGGCGCGCAGGTCCCGCGCCCGGGCGGTGGAGTAGCTGTCCAGCCGCCGGATCATGTCCGAGATGTCGCGGTCCACGTAGTGGACCAGGCGCTCGCGCAGCATGTGGCCGCGTTCCCCCGACCATTGCAGGGAAGGATGCACCCGCTGCCGCCCCCACGTCTTGACCCCGCGCCGGAACAGGCCGGGATAGGCCGGCTTGCCGTAGGAGCCGCCCCAGCCCCAGCGCACCAGCCGCCCGCCGATGTAGTTGTCCACCGGGATCTCGTGCCAGTCGAATGGGGTGGTGGCGATGGTGGCGCGGATCTCCCGCGCCAGGGCCTCGGGCACGCGCTCGTCGGCGTCCACCTCCAGCACCCAGTCGCCGCCGCACTGGGCGATGGCGGCGTTGCGGCGGTCGCCCTCGAGCTCCCAGGCACCGGCGAAAACCTTGTCGGCCAGGCGCTCGGCGATGGCCTGCGAGCCGTCCGTGCACTTGTCCAGGCCCACCACCACTTCGTCGGCGAAGCGCAGGCCGGCCAGGCAGTCGGCGAGCTGGTGCGCCTCGTCGTGCACGGTGACCACGGCGGAAAGGGTGACGGGGTGGGCGGTCATGCCGCGGCCTCGCGGGTGCGGTTCCAGAGCGCCCGCGCCGCCGCCTCGACCGCGTCCACGGACAGGCTGTCCATCAGGGTGCCCGTGTTCTTGGGGTCGAAGTTCGGCGGGAACATTTCGGGATAGGGAATGGCCGTGTGCACCGTGGCCGTGTTGCCGCCCCAGGGGGCGTATTCGTCCACGGGGCTGGGGCCGAACAGGCCCAGGGTCGGGATGCCGGCGGCGGCGGCCAGGTGCATGAGGCCCGAGTCGTTGCCCAGGTAGAAGTGGCACCGGCGCAGGCAGGCGAAGACCTCGACCAGGTCCAGGTGGCCCACCAGGTCGAGGCGCCGGTCCGCCGGGATCGATTCCAGCAGGCCCAGGGCCTGGGGCCGCTCGTCGTCGCGGCCGAACACGGCCACCCGGGCGCCGGGCAGGATGCCGTCGGATCCGGTCAGGCGGCCGATGGCCTCGGTGAAGCGTTCCGGCCGCCAGGTCTTGGCGATCCAGTTGGCCGTGGGGCCCACGGCCAGGACCGGGGCTTCGCCGGGAATCAGCTCCCGCGCCCGCGCCTCGTGGGCCGGGCCGGTCCACAGGTGCGGCGGCGGCGGATTGTCGTCCAGGCCCAGCACGCCGGCGAGCTGCACCACCCGGTGCCGGTTCTGGCGCCCCCGGGTCGCGCGGTAGGCCCGGCGCGTCGCCAGCAGGCGCGCCAGGGGGGCGTTGCGCAGGTCCACCAGCACGTCCCACAGGCGCCCGGCGCAGGCGGCCCACAGCTCGACCCAGTGCAGCGAGAACTGCATCTTCTGCAGCACGATGGTGCGCTCCAGCCCCGGCACGGCGTCGAACAGGGACGCCGCCGCCGGGCCGCAGGCCACGGTCACCCGGGCCCCGGGATGGCGCTGCAACAGGTGGTGCAGCAGCCCCGTGGACAGGATCGCGTCGCCGACCCGGGTGGCGGTGATGAACAGGATTCTCATGGCGCGTTTATACGACCGCCGAAGACTCTTGCAAAGCCCACATGCCCTGCGACAATGGCCCTGCGACAACGGCCTTGCGGGCGGGCCCGGCGCCGACCATCTGTGGGGCGACGGCACCAACAACACGGGTTGCGAAACCATGACCGAGACGCGCTACGCCATCCTGCCCGACCGGGGCGTCCTGACCATCGCCGGCGAGGAGCACCGCGCCTTCCTGCAGGGGCTGATCTCCAACGACGTGAACCGGGTCGACCCCGGCCACGCCGCCTGGGCCGCGTTCCTGACCCCCCAGGGCAAGTACCTGCACGACTTCTTCCTGGCCCCGCACGGCGACGGCCTGCTGCTGGACGGCGAGGCCGCGCGCCTGCCCGACCTGCTGCGGCGGCTGAAGATGTACCGCCTGCGCAGCAAGGTGGACCTGGCCGACCTGGGCGACGTGTGGGCCGTGGCCGCCCTGTTCGGCGACGGCGCCGCCGCCGCCGCGGGCCTGGACGGAACCGTGGCCGGCGCCGCGGCGCCGTTCGCCGGCGGCGTCGCCTTCGTCGACCCGCGCCTGGCCGCCGCCGGGGTGCGCGCCATCCTGCCGCGCGACGGCGCCGAGGCCGCCCTGGCCGGGGCCGGGCTGGCCGCCGCCAGCGCCGCCGACTACGACGCGCACCGCCTGGCCCTGGGCCTGCCCGACGGCAGCCGCGACCTGGAGCTGGAAAAGTCCATCCTGCTGGAAAGCGGCTTCGACGAACTGCACGGGGTGGACTGGAACAAGGGCTGCTACATGGGCCAGGAGCTGACGGCGCGCACCAAGTACCGGGGCCTGATCAAGAAGCGCCTGCTGCCGGTGACCATCGACGGCCCGGCGCCTGAGCCGGGGACCCCGATCCTGGCCGGCGGGCGCGAGGCCGGCGAGATGCGCTCGTCCGCCGGCGACCGCGGCCTGGCGCTGCTGCGCCTGGAATTCCTGGACCCCGACTCGGCGACCGGCGACCTGTCGGCCGGCGGGGCCACCCTGCACCCATGGAAACCGGAATGGCTGGACCTGGCGACCGGACGGGATTCGCAAACCTGATCGGCGGCCTGATGGGCGGCCGGCGCGGGCGGCGGGTGGACCGCGCCCCGCACTTGAACCACATCACCGCCGCCTACGGCCAGCGGGTGCGCCGCTTCGGGCCCAACGCCCAGGGCGTGTGCTGGGCCGACGGCGACGGCCAGACCCTGCGCTTCGAGCTGCTGTTGCGGGTGGTGGACCCGGCCGACGCCCGCGCCGGGTTCACGGTGGCCGACTACGGCTGCGGCTACGGCGCCCTGTTCACCTACCTGGACGACGACCCGGGCCTGAACGTGACCGGGTACGTGGGCTACGACATGTGCCCCGAGATGGTGCACACCGCCCGCGCCCAGGTGCGCGACCCGCGGGCCCGGTTCGTGTTCGCCGACCGCATGAACCGCGCCGCCGACTACGCCTTCGCCTCGGGCACCTTCAACCTGTGCCTGGGCTCGGACCCCGAGGGCTGGAACCACTACGTCAAGGCCGGGATCCAGCACCTGTGGGCGCACGCCGCCAAGGGCATGGCCTTCAACATGCTGGACCACCACACCCCCGGCCCCATGGACGGCCTGTATTACGCCGACCCGGACGAGTTCGTGGACTTCTGCGCCCAACACCTGTCGCCGCGGGTCGAGCTGATCCCCCGCGACGCCCTGCCAGACTGGACGATATTGGTCCGGCGGTAAATAACGGGCCATCCCTCACCGTCATGCCCGTGCTTGACACGGGCATCCACGCCTTCCGCAACAGCGGCACGCAGTACAGCGACGTGGACCCCCGGGACAAGCCCGGGGGTGACCATCCTGTTTGGGTTCCTGAATGCGCGTGGCCACCCCTTGGGGCGGCCACGACGATTGAGCGGATTCCTTAGGCGTTGGTCTCGGCGTCCACGCCCAGGGCGGCCTGGGCGGCGGCGAGGCGGGCGATGGGCACGCGGTAGGGCGAGCAGGAGACGTAGCTGAGCCCGATCTTGTGGCAGAAGTGCACCGACGACGGGTCGCCGCCGTGCTCGCCGCAGATGCCCAGCTTGATGCCCGGCCGCGCGGCGCGGCCGCGCTCGGCGGCGATGGACACCAGCTCGCCGACGCCTTCCCGGTCCAGGCTGACGAAGGGATCGACGTCGATCACCCCCTTCTCCTGGTAGATCTGCAGGAACGGGCCGGCGTCGTCGCGCGACAGGCCGAAGGTGGTCTGGGTCAGGTCGTTGGTGCCGAAGCTGAAGAACTCGGCGTATTCGGCGATCTCGCCGGCGCGCAGGGCGGCGCGGGGCAGCTCGATCATGGTACCCACCAGGTAGTCCAGCTTGATGCCCTTCTCGGCCATCACCGTCTCGGCCACCCCGTCGATAACCCCCTTCAGCATGGACAGCTCCTTGATCATGCCGACCAGGGGCACCATGACCTCGGGCACCACCGGCTGGCCGCCCTCGGCGGTCACGTCGCAGGCGGCCTCGAAGATGGCGCGGACCTGCATCTCGGTGATCTCGGGGTAGGTCACGGCCAGGCGGCAGCCGCGGTGGCCGAGCATGGGGTTGGACTCCTGCAGCAGGGCCGCGTGGGCGCGGATCGTCTCCACGTCCGTGCCGGCGGCGGCGGCCACCTCGGCCATCTCCTCCTCGGTGTGCGGCAGGAACTCGTGCAGCGGCGGGTCCAGCAGGCGGATCGTCACCGGCAGGCCGGCCATGATGTGGAACAGGTCGGCGAAGTCCTGGCGCTGGTACGGCAGCAGCTTGGCCAGGGCGGCGCGGCGTTCCTCCTCGTTGTCGGCCAGGATCATCTCGCGGATGTGGATGATGCGCTCGGGGTCGAAGAACATGTGCTCGGTGCGGCACAGGCCGATGCCCTCGGCGCCGAACTTGCGCGCCGTCTCGGCGTCGGTCGGGGTCTCGGCGTTGGTGCGCACGCCCAGCACGCGGATGTCGTCGACCCATTCCATCAGCTTGCCGAAATCGCCGGTCAGCTCGGGCTGGATGGTCGGCACGGCGCCGGCCATGACCTGGCCGGTGGTGCCGTCGAGCGTGATCACGTCACCCTCCTTGATGACCCGGTCCATGATGGTGATGGTCTTGGCGCCGTAGTTCACGCGCAGCTCGCCGGCACCGGCGACGCAGGGCGTGCCCATGCCGCGGGCGACCACGGCGGCGTGGCTGGTCATGCCGCCGCGGGTGGTCAGGATGCCCTGCGACACGTGCATGCCGCCGATGTCCTCGGGCGAGGTCTCGATGCGCACCAGGATCACCTTCTTGCCGGCGGCGACCCAGGCCTCGGCGTCCTCGGCGCTGAACACCACCTGGCCCGACGCGGCGCCGGGCGAGGCCGGCAGGCCGGTGGCCAGCAGGTCGCGCTCGGCCTTGGGGTCGAGCATGGGGTGCAGCAGCTGGTCGAGCTGCGCCGGGTCGATGCGGCGGATGCCCTCCTCCTTGCTGATCAGGCCCTCCTCGACCATGTCGACGGCGATCTTCAGCGAGGCGCTGGAGGTGCGCTTGCCGGTGCGGGTCTGGAGCATCCAGAGCTTGTTGCGCTCGATGGTGAACTCCATGTCCTGCATGTCCTTGTAGTGGGCCTCCAGGCGGTCGCGGATGCCCACCAGCTCGCCGTAGATCGGCGGCATGACCTCTTCCAGGGACGGCAGGGAGGACTGGTTGGCCTCCTTCTCGGCGATGGTCAGGGCCTGCGGCGTGCGGATGCCGGCCACCACGTCCTCGCCCTGGGCGTTGACCAGGAACTCGCCATAGAACTTGTTGTCGCCGTTGGACGGGTTGCGCGAGAAGCACACCCCGGTGGCGCAGTCGTCGCCCATGTTGCCGAACACCATGGCCTGCACGTTGACGGCGGTGCCCCAGTCGGCGGGGATGCCGTGCAGCTTGCGGTAGGTGATGGCGCGCTGGTTCATCCACGAGCCGAACACGGCGCCGATGGAGCCCCAAAGCTGTTCGCGCGGGTCCTGCGGAAACGGCCGGCCCAGGACCTGCTGCACCTTGGCGGCGTAGGCCGCGGTCAGGGTCTTCCAGTCCTCGGCGTTCAGGTCGGTGTCCAGGGTGGCGCCCTTCTCCTCCTTGTACTTCTCCAGGATCTCCTCGAAGTGGTGGTGCTCGACCCCCAGCACCACGTCGCCGTACATCTGGATGAAGCGGCGGTAGCTGTCATAGGCGAACCGTTCGTCGCCGCTGTCGGCGGCAAGGGCCGCGACCGTCTCGTCGTTCAGGCCCAGGTTCAGGACCGTGTCCATCATGCCCGGCATGGAGGCCCGGGCGCCCGAGCGCACGGACACCAGCAGCGGGTTCTCGACGCTGCCGAAGGTGCGCCCCATGATCTTCTCGATCTGGTGCAGGGCGGCGTCGACCTGGGCCTCCAGGTCGGCGGGATAGGTCTCGTCGTTCTCGTAGTAGTGGGTGCAGACTTCCGTCGTGATCGAGAAGCCCGGCGGAACCGGAACCCCAATGGCGCACATCTCGGCCAGGTTGGCGCCTTTGCCCCCCAGCAGGTTCTTCATGTCGGCGCGGCCCTCGGCCGCCCCGTCGCCGAAGCTGTAGACCCATTTGGTCATGATCGTTACCCCTTAGCCTTCGATTTTGGAAAAATCCGCCACCCCCCCCAGGCCGGCGCGTATGCGCGACAGAAGTCGCAGGCGATTGGCGCGGACTCGCGCGTCCTCGCAGTTCACCGTAACATGATCGAAGAAAGAATCCACCGGCGCGCGCAACATTGCAAGCGCCGCCATGGCCCCGGCGAAGTTTTCCGCATCCAGGGCCGCCCGGGCCCGGGCCCCCGAATCGGCCAGGGCGGCGGCCAGGGCCGCCTCCTCGTCCTGCTCGAACAGGGCCGGATCGGCCTCGGACTCGTAGCTGGCGCCGTCCTTCTTCTCCTCGATGCGCAGGATGTTGGCGGCGCGTCGGTAGGCCGTCAGCAGGTTGGCGCCGTCGTCCGAGGCCAGGAAGTCGCCCAGGGCCGCCACCCGCGCCAGCAGGCGCACCAGGTCGTCCTCGCCGCCCAGGGCGAACACGGCGTCGATGTGGTCGTGGCGCACCCCCTGCTCGCGCAGGTGAACCTTGAGGCGGTCGGCGAAGAACGAGACGGCGTCGGCGACCACGGCGCTGGGCTCCACCCCCGCGTCGACCACCGACTCGAAGTCGGCGTGGGTGTCGTCGTACAGCCAGTAGGCCCGTTCCAGCACCGCCGACAGGGACAGGCGCAGCCCGTTCTCGATGATCAGGCGGATCACGCCCAGGGCGGCGCGGCGCAGGGCATAGGGGTCCTTGGACCCGGTGGGCTTCTCGCCGATGGCCCAGAACCCGGCCAGGGTGTCCAGCTTCTCGGCCAGGGCCACGGCGACGCTGACCGGGGCCGTGGGGCAGGCGTCGCCCGGGCCCTGGGGGGCGTAGTGCTCGGCCACCGCGCGGGCCACGTCGGCGGGCTCGCCGTCGTTGAGGGCGTAGTAGCGGCCCATGATGCCCTGCAACTCGGGGAACTCGCCGACCATCTCGCTGACCAGGTCGCACTTGGCCAGGCGGGCGGCGCGCTCGGCCGTGTCCGGGTCGGCGCCCGGCAGGTGGCGGCACAGGTCGCGGGCCAGGGCGGCCATGCGCTCGGCCCGCGCGGCCACGGTGCCCAGCTTGGCGTGGAAGGTGATCTCGGCCAGCTTGGGCACCCGGCTTGCCAGGGTCTGCTTGCGGTCCTGGTCCCAGAAGAACTTGGCGTCGGACAGGCGGGCGCGCAGCACCCGCTCGTTGCCGGCCACCACCTGGGCGTTGCCGTCGCGGGTCTCGGTGTTGGCGACGACGATGAAGCGGGCGGCCAGGTTGCCGTCCCCGTCGTGCAGGGGAAAATACTTCTGGTGCGACTTCATGGAGGTCACCAGGGCCTCGGCCGGCACGTCCATGAAGGCGGCGTCGATGCGCCCCACCAGGGGCACCGGCCATTCGACCAAGCCCGCCACCTCGTCCAGCAGCGCCGGCTCGTCGCCCAGGACCAGGCCCTCGGCGGCGGCCAGCTCGCGCGCCCGGTCCAGGATGATCGCCCGCCGCTCGGCCGGGTCCAGCACCACCTTGGCGGCGCGCAGTCTGGTCCGGTAGTCGTCGAAGCCGGTGACCGGGATCTCGCCCACGGCCAGGAAGCGGTGGCCCAGGGTGGTGTTGCCGCTGCGCAGGCCGTTGAAGTCGAAGCCCACCACGGCGCCGTCGAACAGGGCGACGATGCGGTGCAGGGGCCGCACCCAGCGCCCGGGCCGGTCGGCCCAGCGCATGGACTTGGGCCAGGGCAGGGCCGCCATGGCCTTGGGCAGGACCTGGGCCAGGACCTGGCGGGTGGCCTGGCCCTTCTTCTCGATCACCGCGAACAGGAAGGTGCCCTTGGGGGTCTCGCGCTCCACCGCCTGGTCGCGGGTGATGCCGCTGCCGCGCAGGAAGCCCTCGATGGCCTTCTCGGGGGCGTCGGCGCGGGGGCCGCGCCGCTCTTCCGAGATGTCGGGCGTGGCCGCCGGCAGGCCGTCCACCACCAGGGCCAGGCGCCGCGGGGTGGCGAAGGCGTCGGCGCGGGCGAACTCCAGCCCGGCCTCCTTGAGGCCGTCGCAGACCAGGCGTTGCAGGTCGGCGGCGGCGCGGGCCTGCATGCGCGCCGGGATCTCCTCGGACAGCAGCTCCAGCAGCAGCTCGGCCATCACGCGGCCTCCGGCGCGGCGCCGCCGGCCAGCCAGGCCTCGCAGCAGCCCTTGGCCAGGGCGCGCACGCGGCCGATGTAGGCCTGGCGCTCGGTCACCGAGATGACGCCGCGGGCGTCCAGCAGGTTGAACAGGTGGCTGGCCTTGAGGCACTGGTCATAGGCCGGCAGGGCGAGCCTTTCCCTCAGCAGGGCGGCGCACTCGTTCTCGGCGTCCTGGAAGTGGCGGGTCAGCATGGCCGTGTCGGCGAATTCGAAGTTGTGGGCCGAATACTCGCGCTCGGCGCGCAGGAACACGTCGCCGTAGGTGACCCGGGCGTCGCCGGGGGCGCCGTTGAAGTCCAGGTCGTAGACGTTCTCGACCCCCTGGATGTACATGGCCAGGCGCTCCAGGCCATAGGTCAGCTCCACCGGGACCGGGTCGCACTCGATGCCGCCCACCTGCTGGAAGTAGGTGAACTGGGTCACCTCCATGCCGTCGCACCAGACCTCCCAGCCCAGGCCCCAGGCGCCCAGGGTCGGGCTCTCCCAGTCGTCCTCGACGAAGCGGATGTCGTGCAGGCCCGGGTCGATGCCGAGCGCGTAGAGGCTTTCCAGATAGAGCTGCTGCGGGTCCGCCGGCGACGGCTTGAGGATCACCTGGTACTGGTAGTAGTGCTGCAGGCGGTTGGGGTTCTCGCCGTACCGCCCGTCCGTGGGCCGGCGCGACGGCTGCACGTAGGCGGCGTTCCACGGCTCGGGCCCCAGGGCGCGCAGGGTGGTGGCGGGGTGGAAGGTGCCGGCGCCGACCTCCATGTCGAAGGGCTGCAGGATGACGCAGCCCTGGGCCGCCCAGAAGGACTGGAGCTGCAGGATCAGGGATTGGAAGCTCGGCTTGGACGCTTCGGGCACGGCCCCGATCTCCGTCGTCTCGGCAGGCGTGGTTGGAGGGGTGGCGCAAGATACCGGGCGGCCGGGGGACGGTCAAGGCGCGGCGGCCCGCCGGCCCCGGGATTCCGCGCGGAATTCAGCCCGGGTAGGGGCAGTTGTCGCGGCCGCAGGAGCGCGCCCCGCGGGCGGTGACGAAATCGCCGCAGGTCGGGCAGGCGACCATGTCCTCGACGTCGGGATCGGCGGCCTCCGGCGCCGCGCGCGACGGGCCGCCCCGGGCCTTGGGGCGCCCGCCACCGTTGACGCGGCCGCGGGGCCGGGCGTCGCGGTTGTCCTGGACCCGGTTCAGCCACTTGAAGCCGTACCAGATGGCGGCCACGGCAATGATGGTGAACAGGATCTTGGTGAGGCTCAGTCCGAACATGCCCGCCTTTGTAGAGGCCGCGCCCGGGGCCGGTCAAGGCAGGTCGGCGAACCAGCCTTCGATGCGCGCCCGGTTGGCGCCGAAATCCCGCCGGCCGTAGACGGCGCGGCCGTAAGCGGCCAGGGTGCTGCGCCGGTCGCCCAGGTCGATGACCCGCAGTGTGATCCAGTCGGGCCAGCGCATGAGCGGCGTGCGGGCGACCAGGTAGAGGGTGTCACCCTCCTCCGCCACCTTCTCGACCCCCGGGGTGGCCAGGGCCACGGTCTCCAGGGCCCGGCGCAGGTCGGCGGCGGGACGGTCGAAGACGGGGCTCTCGGCGTGGGGCGTGGCGGCGCGGCACAGGTCCGGCGGGCACATGAGGAACTGGTTCGGGGTCGACGCGAGCTCCAGGGTGGCGAAATCCACCTTGCGCAGGTCCCCCGGCGACAGCAGGCGGTCCCACAGCGGCGTCAGGCGCAGCACCCCGGCCACCGCCAGCAGGGCCAGCACCAGGGCCGCCACGGCCTTCAGCACCGCCATCACGCCGGATTCCGCATCGTCACAGGCCGAAACGTCACAGGCCGAAACGTCACAGGCCGAAACGTCACAGGCCGAACCGGTGCCAATGCAGCCGCTCCTCCACCGCCGCCAGCAGGCCGCGGCCCAGGTCCCAGCCGCCGGCCGCCGGGTCGGTCCCGGCGGCGCCGCGCAGCAGCGGCAGGCGCAGCAGCGGCTTCTTGGGCCCCACCGGGCGCAGGCGCACCTTGTCGCCGAATTTGGCGCGGACCACCGTCCGCACGTCGCCGATGCCGTCGATCAGGCCCAGCTCCAGGGCCCGCCGCCCGGTCCAGAACTCGCCGCTGAACAGCGCCGCCTCGTCGCCCTTCAGGCGGTCGCCGCGGCGGGCGCGCACGGCGGCGCGGAAGGCGTCGTGGATGTCGGTCTGGATCTGGCGCAGGCGCTTGACGTCGTCGGCCTTCTCGTCCTTGAACGGGTCCAGCAGGGTCTTGTGCTCGCCGGCCGTGTGCACCCGGCGCTCGACCCCCAGGCGCTTGATCAGGTCGACGAAGCCGAACCCGGCGCTGACCACGCCGATGGAGCCGATGATGGAGCTGTCGTCGGCCCAGATCTCGTCGCCGGCGCAGGCCAGCCAGTAGCCGCCCGAGGCGGCCACGTCCTCGGCGAAGGCCAGCACCGGCACCTTGTGCTCGTCGGCCAGGGCGCGGATGCGGTTGCAGATCAGGGCCGACTGCACCGGCGAGCCGCCCGGCGAGTTGACCACCAGGGCCACGGCCTTGACGTGGCGGGTCTTGAAGGCCCGCTCCAGGGCCCCGGCCAGGACGCCCACGGACAGGCCCCGGCGCACCGAGCCGCCGCCCACCACCCCGCGCAGGGGCACCACCGCCACCACCGGCGCGCGGTTGAACAGGTTCTTCAGGTCCAGGGCCATGGGGTCACGTTCCTTGCCTATGCTGCGCCCCATCATCGGGCAAGGCCGCCCCCAGGTCCAGACCCGCCCCGCCGCGCAGGATCGCTTGGGCGGCGGCGGTGAAGGCGCCGCCGGGCCCGTGCAGGACCAGGCCCGGGGACAGGCGGAACGGCGTCGCCACCCCTGCGCGGGCCTGCACGATGACCCGCTTGGCGGGCCGGCTGGCCGGTTCGGGCCCCGGCCACAGGGGGCAGGCGACGATGGCCCCGGCGCGCCCGTGCAAGGCCGCCAGCACCGCGTCCAGGCGGTCGGCGCGGTGCACCAGGGTCACCGTGCCGCGGGACCGCACCATGGCCAGGGCGGCGGCGACCCAGTCGGCCAGGGCGGCCTCGCCCTCGACATTGGCGGCGGCCTTGGCCGGGTCCGGCGGCGGGTGGCCGCTGCCGGCGGGCAGGTGCGGCGGGTTGGCCATGACATGGTCGAAGGCGCCCGGCGCCAGCCCGGCCGGCGGCCGCAGCAGGTCCCCCTGCACGACCCGGACCCGGTCGGCCAGGCCGTTGGCGGCGGCGTTCTCGGCGGCCAGGGCGGCGTAGGCGGGCTGGATCTCGAGCCCCACCACGGCCACCCCCGGCACCCGGGCGGCCAGGCACAGGGCGGCGGTGCCGACCCCGGTGCCCAGGTCCAGCACCCGCTGGCCGGCCCGGGCCGGCACGGCGGCGGCCAGGAACACCGGGTCGATGGCGGCGCGGTAGCCGGCCGCCGGCTGGCGCAGGCGCAGGCGGCCGTTCAGGACCGCGTCGCAGCCCGCCGCGCCGCCGCCCGCCGCCGGCGCCGGCGTTCACGGGCCTCCGCCGGGGCCTCGCGCAGGATCGCCCGGGCCCGCGCGGCGTCGTCCTCGGCGACCATGACCCGGCAGCGCACGGTGTCCAGCATGCCGGCGTAGAGGCCGCTGGTGTGGGTGTCGAACACCACCGCCTCGATGCCCGCCTCGCGCAGGCGCGCGGTCAGCCACGACAGCTTCACCGGGTCGTCGATGCGCGCCAGCTCGATCATGGATTTCCTGTCCCCGTCGCCGGTCCGGGACCGCCTTGACCAGTGTCATGTCGGTGCCCGGTGCATCTTGCTCCAATAGGCGGTCCGGCCGCAAGGACGGGGCCGGCACCAACCAAGGGACTGCCAACGGCCGCGTTCCTGTGCTACACAAGGCCGTGAATGGGGGGTTCCGGGCGCATGCGGGGTTGACCGGGCGGGTGACCGCTCCGTAATCTCCGACCGTCATGCGCCTGTAACCGAATCAATGGCCCGGCCCGCGAAGGGCCGGCGCAGACAAAACAAGAGGGGAGTGTCGGCGTGGGTGTAGTCGTCAGCCTGGAAGGGGACCGCGACAAGCGCGGCAAACCGTCCCTGGCCGCCCTGACCGCCCTGGTCGAGGAGGACCTGAAGGCGGTCAACGAACTGATCGTGCAGCGCATGGCCAGTCCGGTGGTCCTGATTCCGCAGCTCGCCGGCCACATCGTCGCCGCCGGCGGCAAGCGCCTGCGGCCCATGCTGACCCTGGCCGCGGCCAAGCTGTGCGGCTATGCCGGCCGCCGCCACATCATGCTGGCCACCTGCATCGAGTTCATCCACACCGCCACCCTGCTGCACGACGACGTGGTCGACGAAAGCGACCTGCGCCGCGGCCTGGCCTCGGCCAACGCCGTGTGGGGCAACAAGGCCAGCGTGCTGGTGGGCGACTTCCTGTTCAGCCGCTCGTTCGAGCTGATGGTCGAGGACGGCTCGCTGGAGGTGCTGGACGTGCTGTCGCGCACCTCGTCGACCATTGCCGAGGGCGAGGTGGCGCAGCTGATCACCGCCAACGACACCGAGACCGGCGAGACCGACTACCTGAACGTGATCACCGGCAAGACCGCCAAGCTGTTCGGCGCCGCCTGCCGGGTCGGCGCCGTGGTGTCGGACCGCCCGCGGGTGGAGAAGGACGCGCTGGAGACCTATGGCGTCAACCTGGGCATCGCCTTCCAGCTCATCGACGACGTGCTCGACTACTCGGCCAAGCAGGCGACCCTGGGCAAGGCCGTGGGCGACGACTTCCGCGAGGGCAAGATCACCCTGCCCGTGATCCTGGCCTTCCGCCGCGGCGACGCCGACGAGCGCACCTTCTGGCGCCGCACCCTGGAGGACCTGAAGCAGGAGGACGGCGACCTGGAGCGGGCCCAGACCCTGATGGAGCGCCACAACGCCCTCGCCGATTCGGTGGAGCGGTCGCGCCACTACGGCGCCATCGCCCGGGATGCCCTCGGCATCTTCCCCGACGGCGCCGAGAAGACGGCGCTGATCGACCTGATCGACTTCTGCATCGAGCGCGCCTACTGAGCGCCCGGACTCCCGGCTCCCCTCCCGGCGGCCCCATTTGCCCGCTTGCCCAATCGCTGCGACGGCGCTATAACGCGGCCTCCTGGCAACGCGCCCCGCGCGTGGCCCCGGTCGGGGAGTAGCTCAGCCTGGTAGAGCACTGTCTTCGGGAGGCAGGGGCCGGAGGTTCAAATCCTCTCTCCCCGACCAAATTCATTCCAATTGCCCACGCCAAAGTACCAGACGGATCATCGCGGACGGTTTGACCGGAAGCCGTGGTCCTGCCCCGGGCGACCGCCAGGGGTTAGAAAACCTCGCCATTTCACGGCACGGTCCCGTCAAGGGGATCGGCTTGGCACGACGGCGAACAGTTCCGTGTCCCGGTAGCTGGCAACGTGAGATAGGGATGAATCCGGCGCAATCCGTCTGATCGTGGCTTCGATATCCTCGTAGAAGAAGACATTCCATCCACCATCCGATTTGGCGTATCCGGAAATCAGGGCAACCTTGCCCACGTGCTTGAAAGCCGTCTTGATGACGGTTTCGTAGTCTTCCCTGCTCTTTTGATGAATCAGGACGTCGAGGCACAGGACCAGGTCGGCCTTTCCCTCGAAGGTGATATCCCTGATCGCATTGCATTCGAAATTGAAGTCAGGTCTGATCGTGCGATTCCGGTCGATGACGACATCCGAAATATCGACTCCATGGTACTGGCCGATCTCCAAATCCCGGATGATTTCTATGTCGCCACAGCCAAGGTCCAAAATGGACGTGACGCCATAGGACTCCATGCAGTCGGCAATCAGATTGCGCTTGAGAACGAGGTTCTCGTTCCTGGACCCGGGGCCGCTTCCCATTTCCATATCGGTCCTGTACCGGGTATTCCAGAATTCCTTGTTGTCGAACCTCCGCCTTTTGATTTTGCGCGCGATCTTGGCGGCAAACCTGTCCAGTATCGTCTTCATGAAACCGTTCCCAAGGAATTGCGCGGACGCGCGAATTCGTGTGCCACTGTCAACCGTGCGTCCGGATGCCCAATTCCCTGCGCATTTCGGCGTGCGTCGGATCAAAATGCCCGGGATCCCGATGACGGCTCCGTTCAACCCATGCCGGCGCAGGAATCGTTGCTCAATTTATACTTGTAGATCGGTTTTTGCGCAGTGCCAATCGCATTGTGCTGCCCCTTTCAATTCCAGACCGGTCCAACGGGCCAACCATCGGTCATGACAGGCTGTTCCCGGGATGCGATGCGGATCGGCCGGTCGAAACGCGGGTGTGCTGTCGCCGAAGGCGGACCGGGCCGTGCCCCAATGGAAGGTTGTCCGGCTTCCGCCGAACGAGCCGCGGTCCCTGGCGGTGTCCCGTCAACGCCCGGCCGCGCGTCCTTCAGTCGTCGTCCACGTCCTTCAGCAGCCCGGCCGTGAAGTAGCGGCTGGCGGACTGGTACCAGGCGATGGCCTCCTGGGCCAGGTCGGCGTCGCGGTCCGGGCCGGCGGCGGCGTCCAGGCCCGCCGTGACCGCCGGGCCTTTGTTCACGTCCAGCACCACCAGGCGGCCGGCCTTCAGGTAGCCGAGCTTCTGGTAGGTGCTGATGAAGGCCCGCTCGCGGCCCGGTTCGAGCGTGAACAGGTCGTAGCCGAAGAAGCGGCTGGTGTAGTCGAGCCCGAGCCAGCCCAGCAGGGTCGGCGCCACGTCGATCTGGCTCATCAGGCGGTCCATGGCGGCCGGCTTCACCAGCTTGGGCGCGTACCAGATCATGGGGATGTGGTAGCGGGCCGGCGGCAGGTCGGTCTTGCCGGCGGCCTTGGCCGTGTGGTCGGCCAGGATGATGAACAGCGTGTCGTCGAACCAGGGCTTTGCGGCGGCGCGGCGGATGAAGTCGCCGAGCGCCCAGTCGGTATAGGCCACGGCCCCCTCGCGGTGCTTCTGCGGCCAGTCGACCCGGCCCTCGGGGAAGGTGTAGGGGCGGTGGTTCGACGTGGTCATGACGTGGGCGAAGAAACGGTGGCCGGCGGCGTGCTCGCGGTCGAACTTGCTGAGCGCCAGCGAGAACAGGTCCTCGTCGGCGATGCCCCAGATGTTCTCCGCGTGGATGGGCAGGCCCTCGGCGTCCATCGCTTCGCGGTCGGCCACGGTGTAGTGGTTGGCGCCGAAGTAGACGTTCATGTTGTCGAAGAAGCCGTAGCCACCGTAGATCCAGTACGGGGTCCAGCCGTTCTCCTCCAGTTCCTCGCCCAGGTTCTCCAGCCCGGCGTTGCGCGGCCGGCGCACGATGCTCTGCCCCGGGGTCGGCGGCGTGCCCACCGACAGGGCCTCCAGCCCGCGCACGGTGCGGGTGCCGGTGGCGTAGAGGCTGGTGAACAGCAGGCCCCGGTCGGCCAGGCGGTCCAGCTCGGGCGTCAGGTGCCGGGTGTTGCCGAAGTGGCCCAGGTATTCGGCCGACAGGCTTTCGACCGAGATCAGCACCACGTTCACCGGCCGCGCCGGGCCGTGGGCGCGGATGCGCCGCTCGATCCCCCGGGCGGCGGTGAACTCGGTGCCGTCCTGGCGCACCAGGGCGCGGATGCGGTCGTTCATCTCGGCCACCGGCAGGGTCGGATAGTATTTCCCGTAGTCGAGCTGGTTGTGGCGGTAGGCGTGGACGAAGGCGAACACGCCGTTGCCGGAAAGCTGCGCCACCTGGGTGTTGGCGTCCTCGGCGAAGCCGGGGTCCAGGCCCAGGGCGGCGAGGCCGGCCCAGGCCGCCAGCACCGCCACCCGGCCCCAGCGCCGGGCCGGGCCGGCGCGCCCGGCCGCGGCGGCGCGGGGCCAGGTCACGCGGGTGGCCACCACGGCCACGGCGGCCAGGGCCCCGGCCCACAGGGCCACGGGGTAGCTCTCCATGATGTTGCCGACGACCTCGTGGGTGTAGACTAGGTAGTCGACGGCGATGAAGTCGAAGCGGCTGCCGAACTCGCCCCAGAAGGCGAACTCGGCGGCCGCCACGACGGCGAACAGGGACAGGTACAGGGCCGCCCAAAGCGAGGCCCACAGGTCCTCCCACCGGGCCAGGCGGGGGTTGCCGGCAAAGCCGGGCCGGACCGCCTCGTACACCGCCCAGGGCAGCAGGAACCAGGGCAGGACGGCCAGGTCGAACACCAGGCCCACGGTCAGGAACTTGCTCCACTGCGGCACCGTGAAGGCGCCGTGCGCGAACAGCGCCAGCCCGACCCGGGTGCCCAGGGAGACGAGCAGGAAGCAGGCGGCGATCCAGGCCAGGCGCCGGGCGCCCCGGGTCATGCCCGATGTCCGTTCCAGGCAGAGAAATCCATGGCCGCCGTGTTAGCGGCTCGCGCCGGCGCGTTCAATGCAAAAAAGCGCGCCGGCGCGGAGCGGCGGAAGCGCCGCCTACTTGTCCACGTTCTCTTTCAGGATGCGCTCGCCCTTGAACCGGCCGCTCATCAGCCAGCGCCCCGTGGGCGTGGTGGTGCCGCCCTTGTGGAAGTACTTGATGGTGGTGAAGAACTTGTACACCTCGCCCGACGGCAGCTCTTCGGCGGTGGTCACCTGGAACTCGTCCCACACCTTCATGTTGGACGTGGCCGAGGCGCCGGTGACGGTGCCGCGGATGGAAGTCTCCATGATCTCCTGGCGCCGCTTGGGCGTGTTGATGACCATGCGCAGGATCTTGTGCACCCCTTCGTACTTGGGGTTGGACAGAACGGCCTTGGCGGCCTCCACCATCTCGTCGTCGTGCTTGGCGGCCTGGGGCATGCGCACGGCGCCCAGGGCGACGATGTAGTTCTTCTTGTACTTCTCGCGCGAGGCGACGATGGCGTCCTTGGCCTTGGCCGTCTCGGCCAGGCGCTTCTGGTCGTTCAGGGTGGTCAGGATGGCGTCCAGCACGGCGATGCGGTTCTGGAACTTGTCGTAGTTGGCCAGGATCTCGTCGGACCGGCCCTCCATCAGGAAGTTGTTGGACCGCTGGTGCGCGTTCAGGGGATCCAGGTTGGTGTAGAACTGCACCGTCTGCATGTCGGCGTCGATCTGGGTCGCCAGGCGGTCGCGCGAGCCCACCACCGATTCCAGGTTCTTCTGCCGCCGGTCGCCGATCCAGTGGATCATGCTGGTGGTGTCGCGGGGGCCGTAGCCGCTCTGCTTGACCTTGTCCAGGTAGGCCAGGTCCTTGGCGTACTGGCCGTCGCGGGCGATGGCCTCCTTGACCAGGGCCACGGCCTGCTCGGGCGTGGTGTTCTCGTCGATGGCGGGCGGGTTGCCGCCGCTTTTCATGCGGCCGCGGATGGCGTCCAGGTTGGCGTCCAGGTTGCCCAGGGCCGCGACCTCGTTCTGGACCTGCGCCACCTTGTCCTTCAGCACGCCGCGGGCCCGCTGCACCAGCCGGGTCATGGCGGCCATGGACGGGTGGTCGGGCTGCGAGAAGTTGAGGATCTCCATGTCCACGCCGGCCAGCACGTCCTCCATTTCCTTGGCCCGGGCCGGGTCGCGGAACTCGGCCCCCGGGGCCTTCTGGATGGTGGCCTCGGCGCTCAGCACCTTGCGCGCCATGCGCTTGACCTTGACCACCTCGTGCGACCGCAGGCCATCGGTGGGGATGGCGTCGGGGCTCTGGTTGGCGCGGGCGTTGATGCCGTCGTTGACCGCGTTGTAGCGGGCCAGGGTATCCTTCCACGACGGGTGCGACTTGTCCTGCGCCCCCTGCAGCAGCGGTACCACGCCCTTCAGGTCGTCCAGGTAGGTCTGGGCCGTCTGCTTGTCGCCGGGGGCCAGGGACTTCAGCTTGCCCTCGTAATCGACGACCTTGGCCAGGGCCTCGGCCACCTTGGGGTCGGACGGGGCGGCGGCGGGCTGGGCCGTGGCCGGCTGGGCGCCGCCAGCGGGCGCCGGGGCGGCGCCGGCGGACGCCGGGGCGGCGGCCGGGGCCGGCTGGTTGGCCTTGGCGACGATGGCGTTCTGCAGGTCGTTGTAGCGGTGGGCCGCCTCCTTCCAGCGCGGATGGGCCTTGTCCCGGGTCGCCTGGATGGGCGTACGCTGCTGGTTCAGCTCGCGCTGCATGCGCGACGCCGTCGTCTTGTCGCCGGGCTGCATCTGCGCCAGCTCGCCTTCCAGGCGGATGATCTCGGTCAGCGCCGCCTCCAGCTTGGGGTCCGGGTGCGGGTTGCCGGCGGGGCCGCGGCCGGCTGGGCCGCCGGCGCGGCGCCGCGGCAGGCGGGCGCGGCGGCGCCGGGGCGGCCTGGCCGCTGGCCTTGGCCTGCAGGGTCTCGTTGATGTTGTTGAACAGGTCCACCGCCTGCTGGTACTCGGGCGCGTCCTTGGTGCGCACCCCCTCCAGGCGCGACTTGTACAGGCGCATCTGCCGCGACAGGCGGCCGGCGCCGCTGCGGTCGCCGGGGGCCACGGCGTCGGCCTGGGCCTTCATCTGCTGCAGCTTCTGCAGCATGTCCAGCAGGAAGGAACTGGCCTCTTCGGACCATGCCGGCCCGGACAGGAGCGGCACCATCAGACCAAGGACCAGGGCAAACCGAATTCGACGCATCATCGTTCCCTCATTGCTTTTCCGTGGGCCGGCGGCGGCGCGGCCATGGGTGTCCGGGGCCCGCCGGCTGCCCCGCCGGGCCCCTGTCTAGGGCCGGCGAGGATAACATGGCTGCGAACGCCTCGCATACCCGATATGGGGAATTGGTGTTAACCCACCACCACCTTGACCGTGCGCCCGGGGCGCAGGGGCTCGCGCGCGCCCATGTCGTTGAGCATGCGGAACCAGTCCTGGTTGAACCGGCCGTGGGGCAGGCCCGCGGCCAGCTTGGCCACGGTGTCGCCGGCCTGGGTGCGGACCACGATCAGGCGCTTGGCGCGGATCGCCGCCGCCTCCCGCGCCGACAGGTTGCGGAACGAATAGGTGGTGCGCTTGAAATCGGTGGCCAGGTCGGCGAACGCCCGGTCGGGGGCCAGGAACAGGAACCGCGCCACCGAACCGCCGCCGCGGTCGATGGCCACCAGGCGAATCTCGACGGTGCCGCTGCGCGTGCGGCCGCGGGTGCCGGCGGCGGCGGCCGGCAGGCCGTTGACGGTGATCCGCTCCAGGCTTTCCAGGCGCACCCCCTTGGCCCAGCGGTCGCGCAGGTAGACGGCCATGTCGCCGCCGCCGCGGCCCATGTCGAACAGGATGGCGGCGTCGCGGCCGCGCTGGGCGACGATGCGGCTGTCGCTGTTGGTCAGGCGGAACCCGGGCGGCGCCGTGAACTCGAAGCGCAGCTTGGGATGGGCGAAGTGGGGGCCGTCGACGATGCCCTGGTCGGGGTCGTCGCCGTACATCAGGCCGTTGATCAGGGCCAGGTAGGCGTCCCGATCCAGGCGCGCGTCGGCGGGCCGCCCGGCCTGGGCCTGGGCCGCCGCCGCCCGCACCCGGTCGGCGGTGCGCGGGTGCGAGGCCATCATGTTGAACTCGTCCACCTGCCCGGCCGGCAGGCCGCGGGCGCGGCTTTCCAGGATCGACTGCTCGCGCAGGGTGGCCAGGAAGGTGGCCATGGCCTCGGGGTCGTAGCCGGCGCGGCCCATGTAGCGCACGCCCAGGCTGTCGGCCTCCAGCTCCTGGTCGCGGGAATAGCTCTGCAGATAGGCCGTCGCCCCCTGGGCGGCCAGGCCGGCCACGGCGCGGCTGCCGGTGGCGACCCCCAGGGCCAGGATGCCCAGTTGCGCCAGCATGCCGCGGCCCTGGCGCTCGGCCGTGTGGCGGGCGGTGACGTGGCCCATCTCGTGGGCCATCACCCCGGCCAGCTCGGCCTCGTTGCTGGCCAGGGCCAGCAGCCCCCGGGTGACGCCGATGTAGCCCCCCGGCAGGGCCATGGCGTTGACGATGGGGGTGTTCAGGACGGTGAAGGTATAGGGCAGGTCCGGGTACTCGGTGCCCCGGGCCAGGGCGCGGCCGATGGCGTCGAGGCGCGATTGCAGGCGCCGGTCCTCGTAGGCGCCGCCGAAGGATTCCACCAGCTTGGGGTATTCCCGGCGGCCGAGCTGGATGTCGTCGTCCAGGGACGCGAACCCGGTGAAGCTGGAACGCCCCGTGGCCGCGTTGGTGGACAGGCAGCCCGACAGCCCGGCCACGGCCGTGGAGGCCGCCAGCCCGGTCAGGAATCCGCGGCGTGAAACGCACATGGCCTTCCCTCCTTGTTCGGCCCGGCCAGTATAGCGCGGGCCGGCGGCGGGGAAAAACCGCGCGGTGTCACAGGGGCGGGAACATCTCCGCGCGCACGAAGTCCAGGGTCCCGGTGTCGCCGGCCGCCAGCAGGGCCCGGCCGACCACGGCGTTCCAGTGGCTTTCGCTGCCGTGGGCCGAGCGCCACTCGCGCAGCCGGCGGGTGTGCAGCTGCAGGTCCAGCTCCTGGGTCATGCCGATGGCGCCGTGCACGGCATGGCCCACCGCCGCCACCCGCGGCGCCGCCTCGCTGGTGCGCGCCTTGGCCATGGCCGCCTGCAACCGGCCCGGCCGGAACGACGGGCCGCGCAGGCCGAACTGCGCCGCCATGCGCGCGGCGAAGACCTCTTCGGCCATCACGCTCAACTGCTGCTGCACGGCCTGGAACCTGGTGATCGGGCGGCCGAACTGGTTGCGCTGGGCGGCGTAGTCCAGGGTCATGGCCATGACCGCCTCCATGGCCCCGGCCAGCAGCCCGGCGTGCACCGCGGCGCCGGCGGCGGCCCAGTCCACATCGGCCTCCACCGTCGCCGTGGCCGGCCCGCGCACGGCCGCGGTCAGGCTGCCGTAGACCCCGGTGGCGGTGACCGTGGCGGCGGCGCAGTCCACCAGCCGCGCCGTGCCGCCCAGGTCGGCGACCACCCAGTCGGCGACCAGTCCGAAGGGAACGGCAGGACAGGTCACGGCCCCGTCCGCCAGCCGGCCGGCGGCCAGGGTGATGCGCCCGGCCGGGGCCCGGACCCCGGCCTCGGCCAGGGCGGCGCGGGCAATCATGGTCTGGGCGAAGGGCAGCGGCACCGCCGCCCGCCCGGCCGCCAGCACCAGCCCGGCGACGTCGGTCAGGCCGAGCCCGGCGCCGCCGGCGTCCTCGGCCACCAGGGCGTCGAGGAAGCCCGAGTCCTCGAACGCCCGCCACAGGTCCGAGACGTCTTCGCCGGCCTCGGCGGCGCGCACCACCTGGGGCCCGCAATGCTCGGCCAGCAGCTTGGCGAAGGCGTCGGTCAGCATGTCGTCGGTCATGGTCCCCTCCCCCCTCAGCGCAGGCCCAGGCCGCGGGCGATCATGCCGCGCAGGATCTCGCGGGTGCCGCCGCGCAGCGAGAACGACGGCGACACCTGGCTGACGAAGGCCAGGGTGCGCCACAGCACCTCGGGCACCGGCCGGTCCGGATCGGCGCCCAGGGCGTCGGCGATCAGCACCGGGATCTCCTGCTCGAAGGTCGTGCCCAGGTCCTTGACCAGGGCCGCCTCGACCACCGGGCTCTCGCCGCGGGTCAGCTTTTCGGTGATGGCCATGGACATGGCGCGCAGGGTCGCCAGGTGGGTCGCCAGGCGGCCCAGGGCCGGCGCCGCGGCGGCGGCCGCCGCCGGGTCGGCGCGCAGGAAGTCGAGCCAGGAATCCACCAGCACGATGCTGGACAGGATGCGCTCGGGCCCGCTGCGCTCGAAGGCCAGCTCCGAGGTCACCTGCTGCCAGCCGGCGCCCTCGTCGCCGATCAGGGCGTCGGCGGCCAGCTCGACGTCGGTGAAGAAGACCTCCGAGAAATGGGTGTCGCCGGCGATGTCGGTGATGGGCCGCACCTCGACCCCGGGCAGGGACAGGTCGACGATCACCTGCGACAGGCCCTTGTGCCGGTCCTCGGCGGTGCCCGAGGTGCGCACCAGGGCGATCATGTAGTGGCAGTTGAAGGCGTTGGTGGTCCAGATCTTCTGCCCGTTCAGGCGCCAGCCCGACCCGGTGCGCTCGGCGCGGGTGCGCACGCTGGCCAGGTCCGAGCCCGAACCCGGCTCGCTCATGCCGATGCAGAAGAACGCCTCGGCGCGGCAGATGCGCGGCAGGTAGAAGGCCCGCTGCCCGGCGCTGCCGAACTTGTTGATCAGCGGCCCGCTCTGGCGGTCGGCGATCCAGTGCATGGACACCGGCGCACCGGCGTTCAGCAGCTCCTCGGCCAGCACGAAGCGGGCGAAGGCGCTGCGCCCGGCGCCGCCGTACTCCTGGGGAAAGGTGATGCCGATCCAGCCGCGCTGGGCCAGGGCGCGGCTGAAGCCGGCGTCGGCGCCGCCCCACGAGCGCGCGCGCACGTCGGCCGGCACGTCGCGCAGGGCCTGGTCGAGGAAGGCGCGGACCTCGCCGCGCAGGGCCTCGTCCTCGGCCGGGATGGCGACGGGGGAAAGGTCTTGGATCATGGGACGGCTCGGTTCAGTTCTCGGACAGCGCGCGCGGGCGCGGCTGCACCATGTATATCGCCATTGTCCCGGCCGGCGGAAGCCTCCGCCGTTTCACTGTGTGACGGCCGCGCCTCAGGGCACCGGGGTGGCCGGCGGCAGGGGGTAGCCGCGCTCGGCCAGCAGCTTGCGCAGGCGCGCCGGGTGGTCGGTGATGATGCCGTCCACCCCCAGGTCCAGCAGGCGCCCCATGTCCGCCGGGTCGTTGACCGTCCAGACCAGGACGGTCAGGCCCAGGCCGTGGGCCTCCTGCAGGGCGGCGGCGTCCAGCTTGCGGTGGTGCACCGACCAGATCTTGCCCCCGGCGGCGGCCACCAGGCGCGGCACCGAGCCGCCGAAGTCGTCGATGTCCAGGCCGGCGGTCCAGGCCGAGGTGCCGGGCCGCCCCTTCTGGATGTTGTTCAGGCCGCGGAACTGGGCCGTCAGGTAGGACCGCCGCACCTGGGGCGCCAGCTTGGCGACCGCCGCCAGCACCGACCAGTCGAAGGACTGGATCACCGTGCGGTCCAGCACGCCGCCCTGGCGCAGCACGTCCAGCACGGCGCGGGCGAAGGGTTCGGGGTCGCGGGTCTCGGCTGGGTGGTCGGGGTCGCGCTTGATCTCGACGTCGAAGCGCACGGTGCCGTTGCCGGCCTTGCGCGCCAGCTCGACGACCTCGGCCAGGGTCGGCATGGGGGTGCCGTCCACGGGCTTCTGGTGCGGCTGCCGGCCGGCATAGCCGCTGCCGGGGTCGATGCGGCCCACGTCCAGGCGGCGCAGGTCGGCGAAGTCCCACTGGATCAGGGGCTTGGCCTCGCCCTCGGTCAGCCAGCGGCCGTCGCGGCCGCGGGCCAGGTAGGGGCTGGGGCGGCGGTCGTGGCTGACCACCACCACCCCGTCGCGGGTCATGCCCACGTCCAGCTCCAGGGCCGTGACCCCCACCCCCAGGGCATGGGCGAAGGCCGGCAGGGTGTTCTCGGGCAGTTCGCCGCGGGCGCCGCGGTGGGCGATCAGGTCCACCGGCCCGGGCCCGGCCGCCGCCGGCGCCGCGCCCAGCAGCGCCGCCAGCAGCAGCGCCGCCAGGCGCAAGGGGGTCGTTCTGGCCATGGTCTCGTTCCTCCCGCCGGTCGTCCGGCCGCCTATCCGAGCTCCTGGGTCGGCCGCGCCGTGGCCAGGGCCCGCTTCTTCAGGTTCTCTCGGTGCATGGTGTACAGGGTGCCGGCGACGATGACCAGGGATCCGGCCACGGTGATCAGGTCCGGCACCTCGGCGAACAGGACCACGCCCATGATCACCGCGAACACCAGGCGCACGAATCCGATGGGCGCCAGGGCCGAGGCCTCGCCGACGCGGAAGGCCTGCACCAGGGCCCCCTGGGCGGCGACCCCGACCACCCCCATGACCACCAGCACCGCCACTTCCTCCAGTGTCGGGGTCAGCCACACGGCGGCGGCCATGGGCGCCGTCACCAGCAACGTCATGGTGGCCGGGAAGATCATGATCAGGACGTTGGGCTCGGTGCGCGACAGCACCCGCACGGTGATCGCCAGGCCGGCCACCAGGGCCGCCGCCGCCAGGGCCACCAGGGCCGCGGGCTCGAACCCGGCCAGGCCCGGGCGCAGGATCATGACCACGCCGACGAAGCCCACCGCCAGGGCGGTCCAGCGGTGCCGGCCCACGGTCTCGCCCAGGAACACGATGGCCATCAGGGTCAGGAACAGGCTGCGCGAGAAGCTGATGGCGGTGGCGTCGGCCAGGGGCATGTGGGTCAGGGCGTAGAAGGTGAAGTTGATGGCCCCCACGGCCATGACCGCGCGCAGCAGGTGCAGGCCCGGCCGCTTGGTGCGGACCCCGTCGAACCCGCCGCGCAGGACCAGGGGCCCCAGGATCACGATCTGGGCCAGGGCGCGGAAGGTGACGATCTCGACGCTGGGCAGGCGTTGGCCGGCGTACTTGACCGCCGCCGCCATGACCGAGAACAGCAGCGTCGACAGCAGGATCCACAGCGCCCCGCGCAGGTTGCCGGACAGCCCCTGCCACCCCGCCAGCCACCGCTGGCGGGTCCGCGCCGCCGTTGTTCCCGTGCCCTCGCCGTCCATGGATCCGGTCCGCCCGATTTGATTTGATATAGTTGTCCGCAAGACCGTCCCTTTTCAAGGACGGCGCGCGGTGGCCAGGAATGTGAATCGAGAATGGCTCGCGATTTCAGCCGCGGGCGGGGTCGGCCGGGTCGTCGCGCAGGATCCAGCCGCCGCCCAGGACCCGCTCGCCGTCATAGCAGACGCAGGCCTGGCCCGGGGCGATGCCGGCGACGGGTTCGTCCAGCACCACCCGGGCGCCGCCGGCCCCGTCCAGGTGCACGGTGGCCGGCGCCGGGTCCTGCATGGAGCGCAGCTTGACCGCCGCGCGGATGGCGCCCGATTCCGCCGGCGCCAGCCAGTTGACCCCGCCGATGCGCAGGCGGTCGCGCAGCAGGGCCGACCGCGGCCCGACCACCACGCGCCGGGCCTCGGGCTCCAGGCGCACCACGTACAGGGGCTCGGCGGCGGCGATGCCGATGCCGCGGCGCTGGCCGACGGTGAAGTGGACCAGGCCGTCGTGGCGGCCCAGGATGCGGCCGTCCAGGTCGACGATCTGGCCCGGCTGCTGGGCCTGGGGGCGCAGGCGGGCGACCACGTCGGCGTAGCGGCCCTGGGGCACGAAGCAGATGTCCTGGCTGTCGGCCTTTTCCGCCACCGGCAGGTCGAACTCCCGCGCCAGGGCGCGGGTGCGGTCCTTGTCCAGGGCGCCCAGGGGAAAGCGCAGGAAGGCGAGCTGCGCCGCCGTGGTGGCGAACAGGAAATAGCTCTGGTCGCGGCCATGGTCGGCGCCGCGCCACAGCTCGGGCCCCGCGGGGCCGGGGCGCCAGCGCACGTAATGGCCGGTCACCAGGGCGTCGCCGCCCAGGTCCCGCGCCGTGTCCAGCAGGTCCGTGAACTTGACCGTCTGGTTGCAGCGCACGCAGGGGATGGGGGTCTCGCCGCGCAGGTAGCTGTCGGCGAAGTCCTCGACCACCGATTCCCGGAACCGGTCCTCGTAGTCCAGCACGTAGTGCGGGATGCCGATGGCCGCCGCCACCCGCCGCGCGTCGTGGATGTCGCGCCCGGCGCAGCAGGACCCGGGCCGGTCGGTCGCCTGGCCATGGTCGTAGAGCTGCAGGGTGACGCCGACCACGTCGTAGCCCTCGCGCGCCAGCATCGCCGCCGTGGCCGAGCTGTCCACGCCGCCCGACATGGCCACCACCACCCGCGTGTCGCGCGGCGCCTTGTCGATGTGCAGGCTGTTCATGGGGGCCATATAGGCCCTCGGGCGCGGCGGCACAAGCACCGCGCCGCGGCCGGCTTAGGTGTATGTTAAGGAAGCGGCACCATAATCCGGGGCTTGATCGTCACGACGCCGGCCCCGTCCCGCCTGCGCGGGCCAGGGCCGGGATTCCGCGCGGGTTGGGCCATGAAACTGATCATCCAGATCCCCTGCTACAACGAGGAGAAGACGCTGCCCGAAACGGTGGCCGACATCCCGCGCCGGATCGACGGCATCGACCAGGTGGAAATCCTGATCATCAACGACGGCTCGTCTGACCGCACGGTCGAGGTGGCGCGCCAGGTCGGCGTCGACCACATCGTCAGCAACAAGAACAACAAGGGCCTGGCGCGGTCCTTCCGCGCCGGCATCGACGCCTGCCTGCGCCTGGGCGCCGACATCATCGTCAACACCGACGGCGACAACCAGTACGCCGGCTGGGACATCCCCAAGTTGATCCAGCCGATCCTGGACGGCCGCGCCGACATCGTGGTGGGCGACCGCCAGACCCACAAGATCGACCATTTCTCGGGCCCCAAGAAGGTGCTGCAGCGGTTCGGCAGCGGCGTGGTGCGGCGCCTGTCCGAGACCGACATCCCCGACACGGTCAGCGGCTTCCGCGCCTTCAGCCGCGACGCCGCCCTGCAGATGAACGTGGTGTCGCCGTTCAGCTACACCATCGAGACCATCATCCAGGCCGGCAAGAAGCACCTGGCCATCACCTCGGTGCCCATTGAGACCAACCCCAAGACCCGCGAATCGCGCCTGTTCACCAGCATCCCCAAGTTCATCGAGCGGCAACTGTCGACCATCGTGCGCATGTACGCCATGTACCAGCCCATGCGCGTGTTCTTCTACATCGGCACGGTCCTGACCGTGGTCGGCATGCTGCCCATCATCCGGTTTCTGTTCTACTGGCTGCTGGGCGAGGGCGAGGGACACGTCCAGTCCCTGGTCCTGGGCGGCATCCTGGCGGCGCTGGGCTTCATCACCTACCTGATCGCCCTGATCGCCGACCTGATCGGATTCAACCGCCAGATCATGGAGATGACCCTGGAAAAGGTGCGGCGGCTGGAGCTGGCGGCCCGGCCGGTCGGCACCGCGGACCGAAACAGACCTGGACCCGACGGCGAAACCGGTTAAGCTTCACGGGCGAAACGCCCGTGGACCACAACCTTGACCCAGAAGCCCCCCGCGACGCAGCCTCCCGCGCCCACGACCGCCGACCACCCGCCTGACACCGGCGGCGGCCTGGCCCGAAGCGTGGTCGTGGTCGGACCCGTGTGGCCCTACCGCGGCGGCATCGCCCAGCACACGTCCATGCTGTGCCGCGCCCTGGCCGCCCAGTGCCGGGTCAAGGTGCTGTCGTTTTCGCGCCAGTATCCGCGGGTGCTGTTCCCGGGCGCCAGCGACCGCGACCCGACGGCGGCGGCGCTGGACGTGGGCGAGGTCGAGTTCGTCCTTGATTCCATCGGGCCCTGGACATGGCGCCGCGCCGTGGCGCGCATCGCCGCGGTGCAGCCCGACCTGGTGGTGATGCCGTGGTGGACCTTCTTCATGGCACCCTGCATGGGGTCCCTGGCCCGGGCCTGCCGCCGGCGCGGGCTGCCGGTGCGGATGTTCTGCCACAACTCGGCGGACCACGAGCGCAGCCGCTGGAAGGGGGCCCTGACCCGGTGGGCGCTGGGCAAGGCCGACTCGTTCGTCGCCCAGACCCGCCAGGACGCCGACAACCTGCGCCGCGACTACCCCGGCACGCCGGTGCTGGTGCACCCCCACCCCATCTACGACCAGTTCCCCGATCCCCCGTCGGTGCCGCCCCGGCGGGCCAAGCTGGAGCTGCTGTTCTTCGGCCTGGTGCGCGAGTACAAGGGCCTCGACGTGCTGATCGAGGCCCTGGGCCGCCTGCCGGACCTGGACTACAAGGCCACCGTAGCCGGCGAGTTCTGGTGGGGCCGCGACCAGATCGAGGCCCGCATCGCCGAACTGGGCCTGGGCGACCGGGTGGAAATGCTGCCCCGCTACGTCAGCGACGAGGAGGCGGCCTCGCTGTTCGCCCGCGCCGACGCCGTGGTCCTGCCGTACCGCAGCGCCACCGGCAGCGGCGTGATCCCGCTGGCCTACCACTACCGCAAGCCGGTGGTGGTGACCCGGGTCGGCGGCCTGCCCGACGTGGTGGACGAGGGCCGCACCGGGCTGATCGTGCCGCCCGATTCGCCCGACGCGCTGGCGGCGGCGATCACGGACCTGCCGGGCCTGCTGGCCGGCGACGTGGCCGGCGCCATCGACGGCCTGAAGAAGTCCCTCACCTGGGACGGCCTGGCGCGGGTGGTGCGCAGCCTGTGACCGGCGCGGGCGCCCGGGCGGGCACAACCGGCTTTGGCCGCCGCCGGTTACGTGCTAGGTTGCGGGTGGACCATCCCAGGTTGGAAAGCCTCCGGCGAGATTGCCCTTTTTGGCACGTCATGGGCACCGTCGCCGTTCCTTCGCCCCCAAGATCCACCGGACCAAGAACGAACTGACCACATGGCACCGGCGCTTCGAGCCGACAGCGGAATCACCGTCGTCATCCCGGCCTACGGCCATTGCCCGCACCTTCCGGACGTCGTTGCCGCCCTGCTGGGACAGACCCTGCCGCCGGACCAGATCCTGGTCGGCCACAGCGGCAGCCACGACCCCAGCGGCGACCTGGAACCCCTGGACCCCAGGGTCCGGGTCCTGCACCGCGACGACCGCATGTTCGCCGGCGCGGCGCGCAACCACGCCGCCGGCCAGGCGCGCGGCGACTGGCTGGCCTTCGTCGACTCAGACGTCCGGCCCGACCCCACCTGGCTGGAGTCCTTCGCCGACGCCGTGCGGACCCATGGCGAGGACTGCTATTTCGCCGGGTCCTTGGCCTACGCCCGCTCGGGCGGGTACTGGGGCCTCTGCCTGTGGATGATCGAGATGGGAAGCCAGCATCCCTACCTCCCGGGCGGCGAGGTCCCTTCCATGGCCGGTGCCAACGGGTTCGTGAAGCGGGCCCACTTCGAGGCCGTCGGCGGCTTCAAAGACGGCCTGCACATCGGCGAGGACGCCGCCCTGCAGCGCGAACTGCGCCAGCGCGGGTTGAAGATCCGGTTCTGGCCCGGCGCCATCGCCCGCCATTTCAATATCAGCGGGTTTGGGCACTTCCGAAGCCACCTGCGGCCCCTGGGCGCCGGCGCGGCGCGCCTGCGCCGGCAGTACGCCTTCCGCGGGTCGGCCGCGGCGCGGCACCCGGTCCTGGCGCTGGGCCTGTTCCCCCTGCGCCTGGCCCAGATCTACGCCCGGGTGATGCGTTGGGGCCGCGGGTACCGCCTGCTGCTGTTGGCGCTGACGCCGGGGCTGGTCCTGGGCCTGGGCATCTGGACCGCGGCCTTCTTCGGCGTCGCGATGTCGGCCCGCGGCGATGACCGGTAGCGCGACCACGGGCGCGCCGCCGCGGGTCACCGTCCTGATGGCGGTGTACAACGGCGAGACCTTCCTGCGCGCGGCCATGGACAGCATCCTCGGCCAGACCTTCGCGGATTTCGAGTTCGTGATCGTCGAGGACGGCTCGACCGATTCGGCACCCGGAATCCTGGCGGCCTACGACGACCCGCGCATCCGGGTCCTGCCCAACGGGCGCAACATCGGCCTGACCCCGTCGCTGAACGTGGGCCTGGCGGCGGCGCGCGGCGAATTCGTGGCGCGCATGGACGCCGACGACATCTGCACGCCCGAGCGGCTGGAACGGCAGGTCGCGGCCATGGACGCCGACCCGGACCTGGCCCTGGTCGGCTCCAGCTACCGCCTGATCGACGACCGGGGCCAGGTGGTGCGCACCAAGGTCAAGCCGCTGGACGATTTCCAGGCGCGCTGGGTGGCCATGTTCCGCACCCCGGTCGAGCACAGCAGCGCCATGGTCCGCCGCGGCGTGCTGACGGCGCACGGCCTGCGCTACGACGAGTCCTTCCGCTCGGCCCAGGACTACGACTTCTGGCTGCGCATCCTTGACCACGGCCGCGGCAGGGTCCTGCCCGACCTGCTGCTGGACTACCGCGCCCACGGCGCCAACATCACCGCGTCGCCGGGCATGGGGCAGCTCGCCAACATGCGCAGGATCGCCCTTGCCAACCTGGACCGGCGCTGGCCCGAACTGGCCGCCGTCCGCGACGACTTCGACGCGCTGCTGGCCATGTACTTCGCCGCCGAGCGGGGCACGGCGGAGTCGGTGCGGCGCGCGGCCCGGGCCATGGCGGCGCTGATCGACGGGTTCTGCCGGCGCCACCAGGCGGCGCCGGCGCAGCGGACCTGGGTCCGCCGCCAGGCGGCGGGCATCCTGGCCGAGGCCCTGCTGCGCCGCGGCCGGTGCGGCCGGGACCCGGGCACGTTTACGGCCCTGGTCCGGTACGCCGTTCCCCTGTTGGCGCCGCTGCCCATGCGCATGTGGGACGAGCGCATGGCCCACCGGCGCCGGCCCCGCGCCGGAACCGGCGGCTGACCGGCAATCGACCGGCCGTTGGCCGGCGGAAATACGGATGAAACACCGCCTTTGTACTCAAGGGCTTGGTCTGACGCATCCGCGGCGCCCCCATGGCGGCGGCCGCGGTGGCCAGGAGCGCGAACACCATGGACATCCGGGCCCCCCAACCGCAGCGAACCGAGGCCGGCACCGCCGCGTCCTTCCGCCATCCCAACCTGTTCATCGTCGGCGCCCAGAAATGCGGCACCACCGCGCTTGCCGACTACCTGCGCGAGCACCCGGACATCTTCGTCCCCATGGAGAAGGAGTTCTGGTTCTACTGCGACGACATCGAACGCAAGGTTCCGATCATGCCGGAATGGCGTTTCAAGCTCGCCTTCGAGGACTGGGACAAGGAGAAGTACGCGGTCGACGCCTCGCCGCTGTACATGTTCTCGACCGAGGCCCACACGCGCATCAAGGAATGCTCGCCCGACGCCAAGATCATCATCATGCTGCGCGAACCGGCAGAGATGGCCTATTCCCTGTTCTACCAGCTCAAGTACGGCCGCAACGAGGACGCCGACAGCTTCGAGGCGGCGCTGGACCTGGAGCCGGAACGGGCCGCCGGGCGGTCGATCCCGTCCAACGTCTATTTCCGCATTAACACCCAGTACACCTTCCTCGGCAAGTATGCCGACCACGTGCAGACCTATTTCGACACCTTCGGGCGCGACAACGTGCACGTGATCATCTACGACGACTTCCGGGCCGACACGCAGGCCAGCTACCTCGCGGTTCTGGCGTTCCTGGGGCTCGACCCCCACACGGCGGTCGAGTTCTCGGTGCGGAACCCGAACCAGCGGTCCCGCACGCGCAGCCTGAACCGCCTGGCGCAACGGCCGCCCAAGTGGATGGGCGCGATCACCGGCCTGTTCTTCTCGCGCGAGGCGCGCTGGCGCGTCCGCCAATGGATCAAGAAACTGAACTCGGTGGACGAGCCGCGGCCGCCCATGCGCCCGGAAACCCGGGCCAGGCTGAACGCCGTGTTCGCCGAGGACGTCGACCGTCTCGGCCGGTTGCTGGGCCGGGACCTGAGCCACTGGGTGGCCCCGCCGAAGGCCTCCTCAGACCCGGAGGCGCCATGATCGCCGCACCCCATCCCGACGGCGCGACAGCGCACATGTACGTCCGTCACCCCGAGGCCCGCGGGAACGCCCTGCGGCGGTTCCTGCGCCACGCCAGCGATGTCGTCTGGTGTTTCGTCAGGGTCGCCCTGCCGAAGGGTCGGCGGTTCGACCAGGTCTACCACGTCCTGTATTTCCTCCTGACGCAGCATCGGTTTCCCCGCCTGAGGAACCCCCGGACCCTGAACGAGCATCTGTTCCGGCTGAAGATGTCGGGCACCATGTCCGATCCCCTGCGGCGTCGGGTCAGCGACAAGGTCCTGGTCAAGGAATTCATCCGCGAACGGGCCGGGGCGCACTATCCCGAGACGCTGGCCTGCTGCAACAGCTTCGAGTCGTTCCTGGCGACCGACCTTCCCGAAAGATGCGTGATCAAGCCGGCCCATGCCAGCGGCAGGGTCGTGTACGCGGACGGCCCCCTGGACAGGGCGGCGCTGGACGAGGTCAGGTCCTGGTTCGACCTGAACTACTACGACCTGGAACGGGAGCTGAACTACCGCGACCTGGAGAAAAGGGTCATCGTCGAGGAGCTGCTCGGCGACGGCATCACCCCGCCCAAGGACTACAAGGTCTTCTGTTTCGACGGCGAGCCGCAGTTCGTACAGGTGGACGACGGGCGGTTCACCGACCATACCCGCAACCTGTACACCACCGATTGGCGCATGCTGCCCGTCCGCTGGCCCTACGCCAACCACGCCAAGGACGAAAGGCCCGAATCCCTGGCCGAGATCGTGCGCCTGTCCAGGCTGGTGGCGGCCGAGTTCGATTTCATCCGGGTGGATTTCTACGTCACCGACGGCCGGGTGCTGATCGGCGAGCTGACCAACCTGCCGGCGAACGCGTCCCAGCGGTTCCTGCCCCAGGAGGTCGACGGCATCCTCGGCAACCTTTTCACGGGCAAGGTGATGCGGGACATCGAGCGCAAGTTGTTCGCCCTCGGCGGCCATGCGTCCTAGGCGGCCCACCGGGGCTCCGTGCCCGGCCGGGGACAGTGTTGACCTTCGCCGGCCGGTGGCGTAGGGGAACGCCGTGAAGAGGTTTCTGCGTTCGCTTTCGGATGTCGTCTGGGGAACGGTCAGGATCGCGCTTCCCAAGGGGGGACGGTTCGACCAGGTCTACCACGTCCTGCATTTCCTGCTGACGCAACGGAGGTTCCCCAGCCTGGCAAACCCGCGCTCCTTCAACGAGCATGTCTTTCACATCAAGATGTCCGGCCTGATGGCCGACCCCCTGCGGCGGCGGATCAGCGACAAGCTGCTGGTCAAGGACTTCATCCGGGAAAAGGTCGGCGAGTACTACCCCAGGACGTTCGCCTGCTGCGACAGCTTCGAATCGTTCCTGGAAACCGACCTTCCCCAGCGGTGCGTGATCAAGCCGACCCATGCCAGCGGCAAGGTGCTGTACGTGGACGGGCCCCTGGACCAGGCCGGCCTGGACGAGGTCAGGTCCTGGTTCGACCTGAACTACTACGACCTGGACCGGGAGCTGAACTACCGCGACCTGGAAAAGCGGGTGATCGTCGAGGAACTGGTCGGCGACGGGCACTCGGCGCCCATGGACTACAAGGTCTTCTGCTACCGGGGAGAGCCGCAGTTCCTGATGGTGGACCGGGGGCGGTTCGCCACCCACACCCGCAACCTGTACACCGCCGACTGGCGGCTTCTGCCCGTGCTGTGGCCGTATGCGAACCACGACCTGGACGACGCCCCCGCCAACCTGGCCGAGGTCATGCGCCTGGCCCGGGCGGTCTCGGCCGATTTCGACTTCATTCGCGTCGATTTCTACATCGCCGGCGACCGGATCATGATCGGCGAACTGACCAACGTGCCGGCAAACGCGACGGAACGCTTCTCGCCCCGGGTCGCCGACCGCATCCTCGGCGACCTGTTCACGGGCAAAGGGATGGTGGACATCGAACACGAGCTGCTCGCCCTCGCCGGCGACGGCCCTTGATCATCTGGGCACACGGCATCAAACAAGGCGGTGCGCCGTGCGGGGAAACACGGTTGCTGCCGTCGCCACGACAAGAAACGGAAACCTGAGAAGACCATGAAAAAAAACGGCCCACTGCGGATCGCCCACGTCAGCTTCATCGCCCCACCCCGAGTCGGCGGCATGCAGATCGTCGTCGACCACCTGATCCGCGAGCAGCAGGCCCTGGGCCACGACATGACCCTGGTCACGCGCTGGCGGCAGTGGCTGGCCTTTCGCAAGGAGAACTACCCCTACCGCGCCCTACCCCTGCTGCCACGCCTGCCGGACAAGCGGAAATACGACGGCGATATCGGCTTTCCCCTGGTCGAGAGCACCGTCTTCTCGCTGATGTACCTGTTCAATCGGTTCGATTTCGTCCATGTCCACGAGATCTATCCGGCGGGATGGCTGCTGGCCCCCGCCCTGCGCCTGTTGGGGATCCCGTTCGCCATGACTTCCCATGGGCCCGACATCAACACGGTGCCGGAGATCAACTACGGCTATCGGCTGTATGAGAAGCATGATCGTCGAATCCGGGATTTTGTGCCCCGGGCACCCTGCCTGACGGCGATCTCGCCATCGGTCAGGGAAGGATTGCTGGCCCTGGGTGCCGACCCGGCGCGAATCGTGTCCGTTCCCAACGGCGTGGATTTCGAACGCATCCATGGCCGCCTGACCGACCGTCGGGCGGTGCGGGACCGGCTGGGCTGGCCCCAGGACACGACCGTTCTGGCGTCCATCGGCCGGCACGACGGTCGCAAGGGGTTCCAGTTCATCCCGGAAATGGCAGCCGCGCTGGCCAAATCCGGCCGCAAGTTCCTGTGGGCGGTGATCGGACCCGAGACGGGCGCGATTGAGGACATGGCGCGCACGGCCGGGCTTGGCGACGTCGTCGTCTCCCATCCGCCCATTGGCGGCACGGGGGCGCCGCGGGACCGGCGTTTCCCCCCGGACGAACTCGTCGACGTGTACAAGGCCGCCGACATGATGGTGTTCCCGACCCTTTCCGAGGCGGCGGGCCTGGTCATCTACGAGGCCATGGCGGCCGGGCTCCCCATCATCTCCACCCTGGCGACCGGCGTGGGCGACCTCATCGTTGACGGCGTGGACGGAATCCTGTGCCCGATCGGGGACAGGGGGGCCATGGTCCAAGCCATCGAATCCCTGATGGACGATCCCGGCCGCGCCCGGACCCTGGCGGCGGCGGAAATCGAAACCGCGCGCAAGCACGCCTGGAGCGCAATCGCGGCCCAGTACGTCGATCTCTATCGAGACATGCTGGCCAAGAGGGATTAGAACAGGTCATCGCAACCGGTTTGCCGAGCCCTTGCCCTGCCCATGCCCTACCCCGGCCTCCGCTCCATCGCCCGCAACACCGCCTTCCTGACCGTGGCGCGCGCCGTCAACGTGGGCACGCGCACGGTCTACGTCATCCTGGTGGCGCGGCTACTGGGGCCGGAGCTGTACGCCATGCTGGCCTACAGCCAGGCCTGGTACCTGGCCTTCATGCCCATCGCCATTTTCGGCCTGGGCGGCGTGATGGTCCGGTCCATCGGCCTGGACCGCACCCAGGCGCCCGAGATCGCCGCCCGGGCCCTGACGGTCCGTCTGCTGTCCACCACCGTGGCCGCCATCGCCTGCGTCGTCCTGGGCTGGGTCCTGGCGCGTGACCCGCAGACGCCGGTGCTGATCTCGGTGCTGGTGTTCGCCCTGGTGGCGCGCGGCGTGACCCAGTGGGCCCAGCACCTGTTCACCGCCTTCGAGGTCAGCCACCACAGCATGCGCCAGGAGCTGGTGTTCCGGGTCACCGAGGTGTCCATCGCCATCGCCGTGCTGCTGGCGGGCGGCGACATCATCTTCCTGGTGGCGACCCATGCCGCGGTGTGGTGGGTCCAGGCGATCCGCGCCCTGCTGATCGTGCACCGCCGCCTGGTCCCCCTGCGGGTGGCCTGGTCGCCGTCGCGCTGGCTGCCCATGGTGGTCCAGGCGTTCCCCTTCTTCATGGGCCTGCTGGGCATGGGCTGGCAGAACCAGGCCCCGGTGGTGATGTTCCGCAACCTGTCCGCCGACGACGTGCTGGTGGGCCAGTTCGCCCTGGCCATGCAGGCGCTGTTCATTTCCGCGGCCCTGCCCGAGGCCCTGGCCGCGGCGGCCCTGCCGGTGCTGGCCCGGTCGGCCCAGCGCGCCGACGGCAAGGACCTGACCTATGCCCGCGGCCTGCTGCGCCTGTCCTTCCTGCTGGGGGCCGGCGCCGGACTCTGCGGCATGGCCTTCGGCCCCTGGCTGTTCCCCGTGCTGTTCGGCCCCCGGTTCGAGACCGCCGGCCACCTGGTCGGCCTGACCCTGTGGTGCCTGATCCCGATGATGGCGCGGACGGCCCTGCCGGCGGTGATCGTCGCCCGCGGCCACTTCTACGTCGCCATGTTCGGCAGCCTGGCCGGCGCCGCCGCCGTGACCGTGCTGATGCCCGTGCTGGTGGACGCCCTGGGCGCCCCGGGGGCGGTTCTGGCCGCCGGCCTGGCCATGACCGTCCCGGCCGTCGTGACCATCGCCTTTGCCGTCGCCAAGGGCTGGATCACCATCTACGCGGTGCTGGTGCGGCCGGTGGGCGCCGTGGCCGCGGGACTGGCGGCGTACCTGTTCCTGCAGCCGCTGTCGCCCTGGCTGGCGCTGGCGGTCGCCCTGGTGGCCATGGGCCTGGCCTCCATCGCCCTGCAGGTGATCACCAAGGAGGAGCGCGGCGGCCTGCGCGCCCTGTACGCCGAATACCGCGCCAACCGCGGCCGGCGCAACGGCGGCGGCGGCGATGCCGGGGACGGCGGGCTGGACGGCGGCTGACGCCCTTTAACCGATGCGCGCGTCCTGCATCCGTTCCCAGGCCAGGGCGGTCTTGCAGATCAGGTCAAGGTCGTCGTGGCGCGGGGTCCAGCCGAAGACCTGGCGCGCGCGCGTGGAATCGGACATCAGGGCCGGCGCGTCGCCGGCCCGGCGCGGCGCCATGCGGGCGTCGAGCGGCGCGCCGGCCTGGCGGCCCACGGCGTCCAGCACCTGGCGCACCGAGAAGCCGTGGCCGTAGCCGCAGTTGGCGATCACGCTGTCGCCGCCGCCCTCCAGGTAGCGCAGGGCCGCCACGTGGGCGTCGGCCAGGTCGGTGACGTGGATGTAGTCGCGCACGCAGGTGCCGTCCGGGGTGTCGTAGTCGTCGCCGAAGATCATCATGTGGTCGCGCTTGCCGGTCGCCACCTCGCAGGCCACCTTGATCAAGTGGGTGGCGTCGGGGGTGGCCTGGCCGGTGCGGCCCTGGGGGTCGGCGCCGGCCACGTTGAAGTAGCGCAGGGCGCAGTAGCGCAGGTCCGAGGCCGCCGCCGTGTCGCGCAGCATCCATTCGGTCATCAGCTTGGAGGTGCCGTACGGGTTGATGGGCAGCTGCGGCGTGTCCTCGACCACCGGCAGGGTCTCGGCGTCGCCGTAGACGGCGGCGGTGGAGGAGAAGATGAAGCGGTTCACCCCGGCGGCCACGCAGGCCTCGATCAGGGTGCGGCTGGCGCAGGTGTTGTTGCCGTAGTACTTCAGCGGGTCGGCCACCGATTCGGGGACCACGATGCTGCCGGCGAAGTGCAGCACCGCCGAGACCCCGTGGTCGCGCAGGACGGCCTCGGCCGCCCCGGGGCGGCCCACGTCGTCCTCCACCAGCGGCACGCCGTCGGGCACCAGGGCCCGGCGCCCGGTGGACAGGTTGTCCAGCACCACCACCCCGAAACCCGCCTCGCGCAGGGCCAGCACCGCATGGCTGCCGATGTACCCCGCGCCGCCCGTCACCATCACCGTCGCCGTCACGATCGTCCCTCCTTGGCTGTCACCGCCCCGCCGCCGGCGGGGTCGCGGGGGGCATCATCCCGCGGCCGTGTTTCCGAACAATTTCAATGGTCAAGACGGCGATCACCGGCCCGGCGCCGGGGCCGACATGCCCATGTCCCAGAACGCCGCCTCCAGGCGGGTGGCCTGGCGGAAGGTGGTGACCAGGCCGTCCAGCCGCCCGGGGCCGCCGCGCCGCGCCATCAGCCGGTCGAGATGCGCCACCTCGGCGGCCGCCACCTCCTGGTATTCGGCCGAGGCGTACATCTCGATCCAGGCGGCGTAGGGGTTGCCGTCCGTCCGGGTGGCCGGGTCGGCGGCCAGGCGGGCGCCGATCTCGCCGTAGCCGACGATGCAGGGCGCCAGCGCCACGTGCAGGTCCAGCAGGTCGCCGGCCAGGCCCTTTTCCAGCACGTAGCGGGTGTAGGCCATGGTGGCGTCGGCCTCGGGTGCCGCCGCCATTGCCGCCTCGTCCAGGCCCCAGCCGGCGCAGAAGGTCACGTGCAGGCCCATCTCCACGTCGACGATGGCCTTCAGGCCCTCGGTGGCCTGGCGGATGTCGTCCAGGGTGTCGGCCTTGTAGGCGGCCAGGGCGTAGGCGCGGGCGAAGTGGATCAGGAACAGGTAGTCCTGCACCAGGTAGTGGCGGAAGCAGGCCTGGGGCAGGGTGCCGTCGGCCAGCCCGGCGACGAAGGGGTGCTCCACGTAGGCGCGCCATTCGCCGGCACAGGCGCCGCGCAGGCGGGCGAACAGGGTGTCTTGCGGGGCCATGGGTTTCCTCGTGGTTGCGCTGCCGGGGCGATTATGGGGCGCCAGGGGCGAATGTCCATGGCGACCCAGCGGGACGTGGCTTTTTCCGCCACTGTGATCCCCTTCACGGACCGGCGCCGCCGGCGGCGCTAGAATGCCCCTACCATTCAGATTGGCCCACGCCACTCGCGGATGGCCTCCCTGTCAAACTCGCCGGGTCCGCAAGGACCCGGTTTTTTCTTGGCCGGGCGCGGGCTAGAGTAGCGCCGACGCACCACTGGGAGCCCGACCGCCTTGGCCAAGACCGTTCTGATCACCGGCGCCGCCCGCGGCATCGGCGCCGCCACCGCCCGCCTGGCGGCGGCGCGGGGGTACGACGTCTGCTTTACCTACCGCGGCCGCGACGGGGCCGCCGCGGCCCTGGCCGCCGACATCGAGGCCCGGGGCCGGCGCGCCCTGCCGCTGGTGTCCGACGCCGGGTCCGAGGACGACATCCGTGCCCTGTTCGCCCGCGTCGACGCCGAGTTCGGCCGCCTCGACGCCTTCGTCGGCAACGCCGGCATCACCGGCGCCTTCACCCGCCTGGACGAGATCGACCCGGCCATGCTGCGCCGGGTGGTGGACATCAACGTGGTCGGCCTGATCCTGGCCTGCAAGGAGGCGGTGCGCCGCATGTCCAGCCGCCACGGCGGGCCCGGCGGGGCCATCGTGCTGGTGTCCTCGGTGGCGGCGCGCCTGGGCTCGCCCGGGGAATACGTGCACTACGCCGCCACCAAGGGCGCCGTCGACAGCCTGACCGTCGGCCTGGCCCGCGAGGTGGCGCGCGAGGGGGTGCGGGTCAACGCCGTGGCCCCGGGCCTGGTCAACACCGACATCCACGGCGACGCCGGCCGGCCCGACCGGGCCGCCGACAACGCCCCCAACATCCCCCTGGGGCGCCCGGGCGAGGCCGAAGAGATCGCCGAGTCGATCCTGTGGCTGCTGTCCGACGCCGCCGCCTACTGCACCGGGTCGGTGCTGACGGTTTCGGGCGGACGTTGAGCAACCGCCGCCCGCCCCGCCCCCGGCGCCGGCCGGCCCTGCTGCTGGCGCTGCTGCTGGCGCCGCTGCTGGCGTCCCTGCTGGCCGCCTGCGACGGCCTGGACCCGGAACAGGCGCGGGTGTGCGAGAGCCTGCTGCGGGCCCTGGAGCCGCGCCACGCCGAGGCCAGCGGCATCCGCACCGAGAAGGACCCGGTGGGGTCCAGCACGGTGGCGGTGTGGTACCAGCTCGCGGCGCCCGGCGGCGAGCTGCGCGACCACTGGATCCGCTGCCGCTTCGCCGGCGCCGGATTCGACCGCGACCGCCTGGACCTGGCCGCCGTGTCGACGGACCGCGACGGCGACCTGGGGGTGGCGCGGCTCTACATGCTGCGCCGCTTCTGGCTCGGCGCCTTCGGGGTCCAGGGCACCGCCGCCGTGGCGCCGCCGGGGGCGCCGCCGGGCTGGCTGTACCTGGCCCAGCAGGCGGTCAACGCCGTCTCGGTCGGCAGCGTCTATGCCCTGCTGGCCATGGCCTACGCCCTGGTGTTCGGCCTGATCCGCCGCATCAACCTGGCCTTCGGCGAGCTGGCCATGATCGGCGCCTTCGTCGCCGTGCTGTCCGTGTACCTGTTCGCCGGCGCCGCCGGATTCCGGCTGATCGCCACCGTCCCCCTGGCCGCCCTGGGCGCCGGGGCCACGGCGGCGGTCTATGGCTGGGCCACCGGGCGGGCGGTGTACCGCCCCCTGCGCCACCGGCGGCCGCAGGTGTTCCTGGTCGCCACCGTGGGCCTGGGCATCGCCCTGCGGTCGTTCGTGCACCGCACCCAGGAGGTCAGCGAGCGGTGGCTGCAGCCGGCCTTCAACGCGCCCCAGGTGCTGATGTCCGACGGCGGCTTCACGGTGGTCGCCACCGCCTTCAAGATGGCCATGGTGGCCCTGGCCGGGATCCTGTTCCTGGGCCTGATGTGGCTGATGACGCGGACCGGGTTCGGCCGCGCCTGGCGGGCCTGCGCCGACGACCCGGGCATGGCCGCCCTGTGCGGGGTCAGCCCCGGGCGGGTGATCGGCGTCACCTTCGCCCTGTCGGGCCTGTTCGCCGGCCTGTCGGGGGCCCTGATCGCCCTGCTGTACGGGTCGGTGCACATCCAGATGGGGATCATGTTCGGGTTCAAGGCCCTGACCGCCGCCGTGGTCGGCGGCATCGGCTCGCTGCCCGGGGCCCTGGTGGGGGGCCTGGCGGTGGCGGCGGTGGAGACCCTGTGGTCGGCCTACTTCGACATCTCGTACCGCGACATCACGGTGTTCGCCCTGCTGGCCCTGTTCCTGGTGTTCCGCCCCGACGGCCTGTTCGGCGGCGGCCCGCGGCGATTCGGCGCGGTGGGATTCCGGCGAAATGGCGTATAATGGGCGCCACCAGTTCGACGCCAACCACACGGGAACCGTTCCCATGACGCACCGCCTTCGACTCGCCGCCCGCCTCGTGGCCCTGGCCCTGCTGTTCGCCGGGCCGGTCCCGGCGGCGGCGGGCGACAGCCCCCTGTCGGCCTTCTACGGCGTCTACGCCGGCGAGGCCGCGATCGAGCGTGACGACGGTTCCAGCTCCATGCGGTCGCTGGACGTCGTCATCCGCCCGTGGGAGCGGGGGTTCTCGGTGGTCTGGACCACCATCCGCCACCGCAAGGACGGCAGCCTGGACCGCAAGACCCACCGCGTCAACTTCGCCCCGTCGCAGCGCGACAGCATCTACCGCTCGGCCATGAAAAGCGACATGTTCGGCGCCCTGGTGCCGCTGGACCCGCTCAAGGGCGAGCCCTACATCTGGTCCCGCATCCACGGCAAGACCCTGACCGTCTATGCCCTGCACATCCGCGACGACGGCGGCTACGAGATGCAGGTGTACGACCGCACCCTGACCGACAAGGGCCTGAACCTGACCTTCTCGCGCTGGCGCGAGGGCGAGACGGTGCGGGTCATCAAGGCCTTCCTGCGCCGCCAGGCCGGCTGATCGATTCCGCGCCCCGCTTTCAAAAGCGAAAATTCCGCCCCCTGTGTGAAGCGGTTCACGGACCGCCGCCGGCCGCCGGCCTATGATCCCTGTCCATCGAGATCAATCCTGACAGCAAGGGACATGGTCGGATGTTGACGGATTATTCACCCAGCCAATGGCAACTGCCCAAGGTGTGCGAGATCCTGGCTTCGGGCCTGCTGGTCTGGGTCGTGGCCGTGGCCGGCATCTTCTTCGTCTGAGCCGCGGCACCGGACGGGGCCGGCGGCATCAGTCCTCGACGTGCAGCTCCTCGTCCACCGAGCGCACGACGCGGGTGTCATAGGCCAGCAGGTCGTCGTTGCGGTCCGGATAGTCGATGTGCGACAGGAAGTAGCGCATGGCGTTGATGCGGGCGCGCTTCTTGTCGTCGGACTTGATGATGGTCCAGGACGAGTCGGCGGTGTCGGTGTAGAAGAACATGTCCTCCTTGGCCCGGGTGTAGGCATCCCACTTGTTCTGGGACTCCTTGTCCACCGGGCTCAGCTTCCACTGCTTCAGGGGGTCGCCCAGGCGGCTCTGGAACCGCCGGTCCTGCTCGTTCTTGCTGACCGAGAAATAGAACTTGTACATCTGCAGGCCGGAGCGGATCAGCATGCGCTCGAACTCGGGGGTCGAGCGCAGGAACTCCTTGACGTCCTCGTGGCCGCAGAACCCCATCACCCGTTCGACCATGGCCCGGTTGTACCACGAGCGGTCGAACAGCACGATCTCGCCGGCCGCCGGCAGGTGCTGGACATAGCGCTGGAAGTACCACTGGCTGACCTCGCGCTCGCTGGGCTTTTCCAGCGCCACCACGCGGCAGCCGCGGGGATTCATGTGCTCGATGAACCGCTTGATGGTGCCGCCCTTGCCGGCGGCGTCGCGGCCCTCGAAGATGGACAGCACCCGATGGCCCGATTCCTTGACCCAGTTCTGCATCTTCAGCAGTTCGACGTGCAGGGGCGAGATCAAGCGCAGGTACTGCTCGGTCTTCATCTTCTTCAGGGACCCCGACCGGTCGTCCTTGTGGGCGACGGCCGGCGCGCCCTCGGCCGGCTTGGCCTTGTCCTTGGCCGGGTCCTTGGCCGGGTCCTTGGCCGCGTCCTTAGCCGGGTCCTTGGCCGGGTCCTTGGCCTTGACCTTGCCCTTCTCCTTGTCGGTGCCGGTCAGCCGGAAGTCGATGCCCGCCGGGCCGGAGTCGCGTTCGGCCCGGCGGGCGTCGCCGTTCACCCTGTCCGGGGGGGTGGCCTTGACCTTGGCCCCCGATGGTCGGGTCTTCGCGGCTTCGTCCTGGGTGGTGTCGGCCGCCTTGTCGGCGGTGGTGGCGGGACCCGAATTCGATCGTGTCATCGCGCTTTCCCCGATTGCCCCTGGAATTCGCCGCACGCCGGTCAAGACCAGGGCGACGGGACCCTTGTAACAAAAATGTCATAAAACTGCAACGTTCAAGCGCAGGGTTTCCGGCCGGGGCCGGCGGCGCCTTGAATCGGTCCGGGGGCGGGGGGCGGCGGGGGGATCCGGCGCGGTCAGTCGCGCTCGTCGAGCCAGGCCATCTGGATGGCCTCGAGGATCTTCTCGTTGGATTTCTGCGGGTCGTCGTCGAAGTCGGGCAGGTCCTGGACCCACTGCCACAGGTCGGTGAAGCGCAGGTTGACCACGTCGGCGTCCGGGTGGGCGTCCTCCAGGTCCATGGCGATGTCGTGCACGTCGGTCCAGCGCAGGCCCATGGCGGCGGCTCCCTCTGCGGTCAGGTCAGTCCAGCATCATGTTGCGGGTGGCCGCCGGCAGGGTGACCACCAGGCCGTCCAGCTCTTCGGTCATCTTGATCTGGCAGCCCAGGCGCGAGGTGTGGGTCAGGCCGAAGGCCAGGTCCAGCATGTCCTCCTCCTCCTCGCTGGCCTCGTCAAGGTCGTCGAACCAGTCGCGGTCGACGATGACGTGGCAGGTGGAGCAGGCGAGCGAGCCCTCGCAGGCGCCCTCCAGGTCGATCTTGTTGCGGTGCGCGATCTCCAGCACCGACAGGCCGACGGGGGCCTCCACTTCCTTGCGGTTGCCCTTGGCGTCGATGAAAGTCATTTTCGGCATTCAGCCCATTCCCTTAGTGGTCTTGCTTTTCCGGTTCCGTGGCCGCATTGCCGGCCGGTTCGTCGTCGTCCACCAGCCCGTCCACGGACTGTCCCGCCAGGGCCGCCGAGATGCCGCGGTCCATGCGCCGCTCGGCGAACTCGCGGGTGGCCTTCTCCAGGTCCTCGGCGGCGGCGTTGATGATGTCGCGGTCCTCGCCGGCCACGGCGTCGCGCACCGCCGCCATGACCCGCTCGACCTGGGCCCGCTCGCCGTCGTCCAGCAGGTCGCCGTCGATGTTCAGGGCCGAGACCACCGCGTTCAGGGCCCGGTTGGCCTCGACCCGCGCCTCGGCCAGCAGGCGCCGGTCCATGTCCGCCTGGGCGTTGCGCAGCGAGTCGTACAGCATCTCGCCCATCTCTTCCTCGGTCAGGCCGTAGGACGGCTTGACCTCGACCTTCTGCTCCACGCCCGTGGTCTCCTCGCGCGCCGACACGGTCAGCAGGCCGTCGGCGTCGACGGCGAACGACACCCGGATGCGCGCCGCGCCGGCGGTCATGGGCGGGATGCCGGTCAGCACGAACTTGGCCAGCGAGCGGCACTGGTCGGCCATCTCGCGCTCGCCCTGCAGCACGTGGATGGACATGGCGCCCTGGCCGTCCTGGTAGGTGGTGAAGTCCTGGGCCTTGGCCACCGGGATCGGGGTGTTGCGCGGGATGATCTTCTCGACCATGCCGCCCATGGTCTCGATGCCCAGGCTCAGCGGCGTCACGTCCAGCAGCAGGGTGTCCGAGCCCACGGTCAGGGCCTCGGCCTGCAGGGCGGCGCCGCAGGCCACCACCTCGTCGGGGTCGATGTCGGACAGGGGCCGGGCGTCGAACAGCTCGGCCACCCGGCGCCGCACCATGGGCACCCGGGTCGAGCCGCCGACCAGGACCACGCCGCGCACGTCGGCGGGGCCGACCCCGGCGTCGTCCATGACGGCGCGGCAGATGTCGGTGGTGCGCTCGACCAGCGGCGTGATCAGGTCCTCGAAGGTGGCGCGGTCGATGCGGTGGCCGGTCTGGCGCTCGTCCACGTCCAGGACCCACTCGCCCTCGGTCTGGCGGCTGAGGCACTCCTTGGCCAGGCGCGCCGTCATCAGGGCCATCTTGGCCTCGCTGGGCGTGATCGCGCGCGCGCCCAGGCGCTTGGCCCGCTGGCCCAGGAAATGCTCGGCCACCGCATGGTCGAAGTCGTCGCCGCCGAGCGCCGCGTCGCCGCCCGTGGCCAACACCTGGAACACCCCCTTCTCCATGCGCAGGATCGAGATGTCGAAGGTGCCGCCGCCCAGGTCGTAGACCGCGTACAGGCCCTCGGCGCCCTTGTCCAGGCCATAGGCCAGGGCCGCCGCCGTGGGCTCGTTGACCAGGCGCAGCACCTCCAGCCCGGCCAGCCGCGCGGCGTCGCGGGTGGCGGTGCGCGCGGCGTCGTCGAAATAGGCCGGCACGGTGACCACGGCCTTCTCCACCTTCTGGCCCAGCTGCTCCTCGGCGCGCTCCTTCAGGGCGGTCAGGATCTCGGCCGACACCTGCACCGGGGTCAGGCTGTGGCCCGCCACCCGCAGGCGCACCATGCCGCCTTCGGACCCTTCCTTGGGCGGCTCGACCTCGAACGGCAGGGTCCCGGCAAGGGCCTTCAGGTCGCCGACCCCGCGCCCCATCAGGCGCTTGACCGAGCTGACCACGCAGTCGGGCCGGTCCAGCAGCAGGCGCTTGGCCAGGGCGCCGACCACGGCCGAGCCGTCGGGCGCGTAGGCCACCACCGACGGCACCAGGGCCTGGCCGTCGTCGTCGCGCAGGACCTGGGTCTTGCCGTCGGTGCTGATGGCGACCACGGAGTTGGTGGTGCCCAGGTCGATGCCGATGGCCACCGACGCGTCGTCGGCGTGGGGCAGCGGGGTCTCGCCCGGCTCGTGGATCTGCAGCAGGTCGACCATCAGTCGTTGCTCGCCAGCTTGGCGCGGCGGGCGCGGATCTCGTCGCCCAGCTTGCGCAGGTATTTCAGCCGCGTGGTCAGGCGGCAGGCGCCCTCCAGGTCTTCGGCGTCGAAGGCGCGGGACAGCTCGGCGATGCACTCGTCGATGTCCTCGCGGGTGCGCCGGGCGATGGCGTCCACCTCGTGCGACGCCTCGGCCTCGGCCAGGGCCTCGCGCAGCTCCATGGCCTCCATCAGGATCACCGGGTCGTTGACCGCGTCGCAGCCCTCGGGCAGCACCCCGGCCCCCTTCAGGTGGACCAGGTAGTCGGCCCGGCGCAGGGGGTCCTTGAGGGTCTCGAAGGCCTCGTTCAGGCTGGTGGCCTGCTGTTGCGACAACAGGCGCTCGCGCGCCGTGCGGGTGGCGAAGCGGTCGGGGTGCAGTTGCCGCTGCAGGTCGAAATAGCGCCGCTCCAGGGCCGCCACGTCGACGTCGAAGTCGGTGTCCAGGCCCAGGCGCGAGAAGTGGTCGTCGCCGCCCGGCGGCTGCACCGCCTGGCAGGTGTGGCAGAACAGCGCCTCGCCCGGCACCGGTCCTTGGCAGGACCAGCAGGGCGACACCCGTGGCCGTTCGGCGGCGTCGGCTTTTTGCGCTTCCTTCTGCACCGTTTACCCTTTTCGTGGTCGGAAATGGCGAACCGCCCCCGCGGTCGGGGACGGTTGCCGCGCCCCGGCGGTCAGCGCCGGGGCAGACCGTCGGCCGGCCGCGGCATCACACGTGGAAGGATTCCCCGCATCCGCAGCGCCCCTTCTCGTTGGGATTGCGGAACACGAACCCCGATTCAAGCTTGCTTTCGACGAAGTCCATCTCGGTGCCCAGGATGAACATGGTCGCCTTGGGATCGATCAGGATGGTCACGCCCTCGGTCTCCATCACCTCGTCGAACTCGTTCCGCTCGTCGGCGAATTCCAGGGTGTAGGAGAGGCCCGAGCAGCCCTTGGTGCGCACGCCGATGCGCACGCCCACGCTTTCCTTGCCGCGCGACGCCAGCAAGGCCTTGACCCGCTGGGCGGCGGCCTCGGTCACGGTCATGGGAGGTGGACGGTTCATCATCTTGTTCCCGTTCTGCAGTCAAACTTCCGGCGCCGGGTCAGGTCAAGGACCGGGCGCCGCCTACTCGGCGGCGTCCTTCTTGATGCCCTTCTTCTCGCGGTAGTCCGCGACGGCGGCCTTGATAGCATCTTCGGCCAAAACCGAGCAATGAATCTTGACCGGCGGCAGGGCCAGGTGCTCGGCGATCTCGGTGTTGCGGATCGCCGCCGCCTCGTCCACCGACTTGCCCTTGACCCATTCGGTGACCAGCGAGCTGGACGCGATGGCCGAGCCGCAGCCGAAGGTCTTGAACTTGGCGTCCTCGATGATGCCCTGGGCGTCGACCTTGATCTGCAGCTTCATGACGTCGCCGCAGGCCGGCGCGCCGACCAGGCCGGTGCCGACATCCTCGGAGCTCTTGTCCAGGGTGCCGACGTTGCGGGGGTTCTCGTAGTGGTCGATCAGTTTGTCGCTGTAGGCCATGCTTTCATCTCCTCGTCAGTCCCGGTACCCGGGTCCGTGTCTGGTGTCCTTGATAAACGTCAACGTTCGGTGGCGGCGGCCGTCAATGCTCGGCCCACTCGATGGATTTGATGTCGATGCCCTCCTGGGCCATTTCCCACAGCGGGCTCATCTCGCGCAGGCGTTCGACCTCGGCGCAGATGCGGTCGGCGGCGTAGTCCACCTCTTCCTCGGTGGTGAAGCGGCCCAGGCCCAGGCGCAGCGAGGTGTGCGCCAGCTCCTCCTCGACCCCCAGGGCGCGCAGCACGTAGGACGGCTCCAGCGAGGCCGAGGTGCAGGCCGAGCCCGAGGACACCGCCAGCTCCTTGATGCCCATCATCAGGCCCTCGCCCTCGACGTAGGCGAAGGACAGGTTCAGGTTGCCGGGCAGGCGCTGGTCCATGTCGCCGTTGACGTAGACCTCGGCCAGGCGGTCGGTGATGCGGGTGTACATGCGGTCGCGCAGCATGCGCAGGCGCTCGGCCTCGGCGCCCATCTCGCGCTCGGCGATGGCGCAGGCTTCGCCCAGGCCGACGCACAGCGGCGTCGGCAGGGTGCCCGAGCGCATGCCCCGCTCCTGGCCGCCGCCGTTGATCATGGGCACCAGGCGCACCCGCGGGCGGCGCCGTACGTACAGCGCGCCGATGCCCATGGGGCCATAGACCTTGTGCCCCGAGATGCTCATCAGGTCGATGTTCATGGCCTCCACGTCCAGCGGGATCTTGCCCACGGCCTGGGCCGCGTCGGTGTGGAAGTAGACCTTGTTCTCGCGGCAGATGGCGCCGATCTCGGCGATCGGCTGGATCACGCCGATCTCGTTGTTGGCGGCCATGATCGAGACGATCAGGGTGTTCTCCCGGATGGCCGCGCGCAGGGTGTCCAGGTCCACCAGGCCGTTCTCCTGCACCGGCAGGTAAGTGACCTCGAAGCCCTCCTGCTCCAGGTGGCGGCAGGTGTCCAGCACGCACTTGTGCTCGGTCACGCAGGTGATGATGTGGTTCTTGCGGTCCTTGTGGAACCGGGCCACGCCCTTGAGCGCCAGGTTGTTGGATTCGGTCGCCCCCGAGGTGTAGATCACCTCCTTGGGGTTGGCGCCGATGATCGAGGCGATCTGCGCCCGCGCCGTCTCCACCGCCGCCTCGGCCTCCCAGCCGAAGTGGTGGTTGCGCGAATGCGGGTTGCCGAACTTGCCGCCGAAATAGGGCATCATGGCCTCGACCACCCGCGGGTCGGTGGGGGTGGTCGCCTGGTAGTCCAGGTAGACGGGCGAATTCTGGTTGGCGTTGATCATCTCGTTCCTCGTTGTCTTCAATCCCCGCTCAGGCGGCGGGTGCCGTTTTCAGGGCGGCCCCGGCGCCATGCCCCAACCGCCCATATAGGGCGGCCCAGGTGGCGGCGAAACCGTCCACGTCCGATTCTTTCGTGGTCCAGCCCAGGCTGACCCGGATCGCGCCGTCGGCGTCGGCCGGGTCGGCGCCCATGGCCGCCAGCACGTGGCTGGGCGCCACCTTGCCCGACGAACAGGCGGCGCCGGCGCTGACCGCGTATCCGGCCAGGTCCAGCGCCATCACCTGGGTCGCGCCCGGGACCCCCGGCATGGCGACGCAGGTGGTGTTGGGCAGGCGCGGCGCGGCGGCGCCGAACACCCGTGCCGCCGGCGCGGCCGCCCGCAGGCGCCGCTCCAGCCGGTCGCGCAGGCGCGCCAGGCCGGCGAAGGTCTCCAATTCGCGCCGCGCCACCCGGGCGGCGGTGGCGAAGGCGGCGATGCCGGGCAGGTTCTCGGTGCCGGCGCGGCGGCCCCGCTCCTGCCCGCCGCCGCGCAACAGCGGCGCCAGGTCCGTGCCCGGCGCCAGCACCAGGGCGCCGGCCCCCATGGGCCCGCCCAGCTTGTGCGCCGACAGGGTCAGCAGGTCGGCGCCCAGGGCCGCCATGTCCACGGCCACCTTGCCCGCCGCCTGCACCGCGTCGCAGTGCACCAGGGCGCCGTGGCGGCGGGCGACCTCGGCCACCCGGGCCACCGGCTGCAGCACGCCGGTCTCGTTGTTGGCCAGCATCGCCGACACCACCGTGTCGGCGCCGCGCCCGTCCAGCAGCCGGTCCAGGGCCGCCAGGTCGACCACGCCGTCGCCGTCCACGGGGATCAATTCGTCGGCGGCGGCCAGGACCGAGGGATGCTCCACGGCCGAGGCCAGGACCCGCCTCCGCCCGCACCCGGCCAGGGCCAGGGCATTCGATTCGGTGCCGCCGCCGGTGAAGACCACGTCGCCGGCGCGGGCGCCCACCAGGGCCGCCACGTCGTCGCGGGCCGCCTCCACCGCCTCGCGCGCGGCGCGGCCGAACCCGTGCACCGACGACGGATTCCCGGTCGCGGCCATGGCGGCGGCCAGGGCGGCGGCGGCCTCGGGCCGCACCGGCGTGGTCGCGTTATGGTCCAGGTACACGGGATCGGTCATGGCGGGTTCTTTTCGCGGGGCCGGGGGCGTGTCGCGCCGGCCTACTGGGCCGCGACGGCGGCACGCACCGCGTCGCGGCGGTAGAACTCGCCCGAGGTGCCCAGGACGCGGCGGTTGCAGATGTCGTCCACGGTCACCGAGCTGAGGTACAGGTAGATCTGGTTGCCCAGTTCCTCCCACAGGTCGTGGGTCAGACATCGGCTCTTGTCGTTGTGACAGCCCGACGGGGCGCCGGGGCTGCAGCGGGTGGCCTTGATGGGCTCGTCCACGGCGGTGATGATGTCGGCGACCCGGGTCTCGCCGGCCGGGCGCGACAGCAGGTAGCCGCCGCCGGGGCCGCGCACGCTCTTGACCAGCCCGCCCTTGCGCAGCTTGCCGAACAGCTGCTCCAGGTACGAGAGCGAGATTTCCTGCCGCGCCGCCACGTCGGCCAGGGCGACCGGCTTGCCGTCGCTGTGGAAGGCCAGGTCGACAATGGCCATGACCGCGTAGCGTCCCTTGGTGCTCAGTCTCACGTCGTCGTCTCCTCCTCGTCGCGCCCGCGGGACCTCCCCCGTCGGACCGCGCCCTCTATTGTTTGCCGCCCTCGACCACGCGCGGCGTCTTCTTGTTGGTGCCCTCGGGGGCGCCGCCCTGCTCGCCCTCCAGGCGCGCCTCCAGCTCCTCGATGCGGTCCATCAGGGTCGCCACCTGGCCGCGCAGGGCATCGATGGTGCGCACCACCGGGTCGGGCACGCCCTCCACCGGTTCGCCGTAGGCGACGAACTCGCGCGCCCGCTCGCGGTCGCGCGGCATGACCACCCGGGCCGGAATGCCGACGGCGGTGACCCCGGCCGGGATGTCCTTGTGCACCACCGCGTTGGCGCCCACGCGGGCGCCCTCGCCGATGGTGATGGGCCCCAGGACCTGGGCGCCGGAGCCGATGATCACCCCGTCCTCCAGGGTCGGGTGGCGCTTGACGTTGACCTGGGCGTGGGAGTCCACGGACGGCGCCACGCCGCCCAGGGTCACGTCGTGGTACAGCGTCACGTCGTCGCCGATGATCGAGGTTTCGCCGATCACCACACCGGTGCCGTGGTCGATGAACAGGCGGCGGCCGATCTGCGCGCCGGGGTGGATCTCGATGCCGGTCAGGACCTTGCCCAGGTGCGACACGACGCGCCCCGACAGGCGCCAGTTCCGCGTCCACAGGCCGTGGGCCAGGCGGTAAAACAGCAACGCGTGCATGCCCGGATAGCACAGCAGGACCTCCAGGCGCGACCGCGCCGCCGGGTCCCGGGCCATGAACGAATCGATATCGTCTTGAATCTTCTTGAATACCATGGGCGCTGCTATATTTTATGACCAAGCTCGGAAGGCCCGACGGGGCGTCCGCCTCGACGGTCGCCACGGCGGTCCGGCCCCAAGGTTGGCCGGGAGTGTGGGAGCGGCAGGGCCGCTCCGCCGTACGTGCCAGGAATATATTAATCCCGACCAATTTAGTCAAGTATATGGGTGAAACTTTTGGTGATCGGGGACTTTTTCACCCCCCACGCCACCGATGAATTCCCTCGCCCCCACGCCCCGGAGACAAAAACAGCCGCCATGCCCGACGTGATTTTCAATGGTACCGAGGGCCGTCTCGAAGGCCGCTACCACCATTCCAAGCGGCCCGCCGCCCCCATCGCCCTGGTGCTGCATCCCCATCCCCAGCACGGCGGCACCATGAACAACCCGGTCGTGTATGCCATCTATCAGGCCTTCGTGCGCCGCGGCTTCTCGACCCTGCGCTTCAACTTCCGCGGGGTCGGACGGTCCCAGGGCAAGTTCGACAACGGCCAGGGGGAGCTCAGCGACGCCGCCTCGGCGCTGGACTGGATGCAGACCTACAACCCCAACGCCTCGGCCTGCTGGATCGCCGGCTATTCCTTTGGCGCCTGGATCTCCATGCAGCTGATGATGCGCCGGCCCGAGATCGTGGGCTTCATCTCCATCGCCCCGCCGGCCGGCCAGCACGACTTCTCGTTCCTGGCCCCCTGCCCGGCCTCGGGCATGATCGTGCACGGCGACGCCGACGACATCGTGCCGCAGACGGCGGTGGACAAGCTGTCGCAGAAGCTGGCGGCGCAGAAGAACATCGACATCGACTACCGGGTCATCGCCGACTGCGACCACTTCTTCCGCGAGCACATGGACACCCTGACCCGCCACGTCGAGGAATACCTGGACAAGGCCGCAGCCACCGCCGCCGCCTGATCCGCCTCCGGACCGCCCTATGCGGGGTGCAGCACGCCGCCGGTCTGCGGCGCCGCCACGCCGGTGGTGCCGGGCAGGCTGAGGGGCAGTCCCGCCAGCGACCGCGCCGCCAGGAAGGCGAAGGCCTGGGCCTCCAGGGCGTCACCCTGCCAGCCCACGGCCTCCACCGGGTCCACGGGGGCGTCCAGCTCGGCGCGCAGCCCTTCCATCAGATAGCCGTTGTGGCGGCCGCCGCCGGTGACCAGCCAGCGCCGCACCGGGGCCGGGAAATGCTCCTGGGCGCGGACCACGGCGCCGATGGTGTAGCCGGCCAGGGTGGCGGCGCCGTCGGCCGGCGACAGGCGCGCCACCTGGTCGGTGGCCATCTCGTCGCGGTCCAACGACTTGGGCGGCCGGCGCCGGAAATAGGGGTGGCACAGCAGCCCGGCCAGCAGCAGGGCGTCGGCCCGGCCGCCGCGGGCCAGGCGCCCGCCCTCGTCCATGGGCCGGCCGATGGTCCGCGCCGCCCAATCGTCCAGCAGGGCGTTGGCCGGGCCGGTGTCGAAGGCCAGCATCGCGTCGTCGCCGCCGTCCTTGCCGGGCCCGATCCAGGTCACGTTGCCGACCCCGCCCAGGTTCAGCACGGCGAGCGGCTTTTCCAGGTCCCGCGCCAGGGCGGCGTGGTACAGCGGCGCGAAGGGCGCGCCCTCGCCGCCGGCGCGCACGTCGTCGGCGCGGAAGTCGTCGACCACCGCCACCCCCGTCTCGGCCGCCAGCAGGGCGCCGTCGCCGACCTGGATGGTGATCCCGTCGGCCGGCTTGTGGAACACGGTCTGGCCGTGGAAGCCGATCAGGTCGACCCGGTCCGGCCCCAGGCCGGCCTCGGCCATCAGCGCCCGCGCCGCCTCGGCGTGCAGCAGGGTCAGCTCGCGCACCACGGCGCCGGCGCCGGCGACCCCGGCCGGATCGCGGCCCAGCAGGGCGCGCAGCCGCTCGCGGAAGGCCGGCGCGTAGGGCCGGGTGCGGAACGGCCCGACCTCGGACACGCGCCGGCCGTCGGTGCGGATCAGGGCCGCATCGATGCCGTCCAGGGAGGTGCCGCTCATCATGCCGATGACGGTCAGGAAAGGTCTGTCCATGCCGCTCGCCCGCGCGCCGTTGCCGGAAGCCGGGCATTGTGTTAAGGAACCGCCCTTTCCGCAAGGCCCTCGGATTTCAGGCAGTCCTCCCATGAGCACCTTCAAATCGGACTTCATGCGCACCGTCGCCGAGCGCGGCTACCTCCACCAGTGCACCGACCCCGAGGGGCTGGACGCCCTGGCCGCCGGCGGCGTGGTCACCGCCTACATCGGTTTCGACGCCACCGCCAGCAGCCTGCACGCGGGCAGCCTGGTGCCGATCATGATGCTGCGCACCCTGCAGCGCACCGGGCACAAGCCCATCGTGCTGATGGGCGGGGGCACCACCAAGGTCGGCGACCCGTCGGGCAAGGACGAATCGCGGCGCATGCTGACGGCGGCGCAGATCGACGCCAACATCGCCGGCATCAAGGGCATCTTCGAGCGCTTCCTGACCTTCGGCGACGGCCCCACCGACGCCGTCATGGTCAACAACGACGACTGGCTGTCGGACCTCAAGTACATCGACTTCCTGCGCGAATACGGCCCGCACTTCACCATCAACCGCATGATGACCTTCGATTCGGTCAAGCTGCGCCTGGAGCGCGAGCAGCCGCTGACCTTCCTGGAATTCAACTACATGATCCTCCAGGCCTACGACTTCGTCGAGCTGGCCCGGCGCCGCAACTGCGTGCTGCAGATGGGCGGCTCGGACCAGTGGGGCAACATCGTCAACGGGGTCGAGCTGGGCCGCCGGGTCGAGAACCGGGCCCTGTTCGGCCTGACCACGCCGCTGCTGACCACGGCGTCCGGGGCCAAGATGGGCAAGACCGCCGCCGGCGCCGTGTGGCTGAACGCCGACATGCTCAGCCCCTACGACTACTGGCAGTACTGGCGCAACACCGAGGACGCCGACGTGGGCCGGTTCCTGCGCCTGTTCACCGAGCTGCCCGTGGCCGAGATCGCGCGCCTGGAATCCGCCCAGGGGGCCGAGATCAACGACGCCAAGAAGGTCCTGGCCCACGCGGCGACCACCCTGTGCCACGGCGAGGCCGCGGCGCTGGCCGCCGCCGAGACGGCGCGCAAGACCTTCGAGGAGGGGGCCATCGCCGCCGACCTGCCGACCATCGAGGTGCCGGCGGCGGAACTGGCCGGCGGCATTCCGGCCTTCGACCTGCTGCGCCGCGCCGGCCTGGCGGCCTCGGGCGGCGAGGCCCGGCGCCTGATCAAGGGCGGCGGCGGCCGGGTCAACGACCTGGCCATCGCCAGCGACACCCAGCCGGTGACCGCCGCCGACGTCAACGCCGACGGCGTCATCAAGCTGTCGGCCGGAAAGAAGCGCCACGTGCTGGTGCGGCCGGTGTAGGCGCCGGACCGGACAGGCCGCCTAGTCGATCGCCCTGATCGCGCCGCCCGGCGGCGACTGCTCGTGCAGCATGTCGTCCAGGTAGGTGGCCAGGTCGCGGGCCGGCAGGTCCGGCGGAATGGCCAGGTCGGGCACCGGGCGGCGCCGGGTGCCGTCCAGGCGCCAGGCCGCCCAGCGGTCGCCCTCGCGCACCACCTCGATGACATAGCGGCCGTAGACGTCGAACCTCATGGCCGGGCCGGGCGTTTCCTCAGTTCCCCTGGGTCAGTTCGTCCTCGCGGCGGCGCGCCGCGGCGGCGTCCTCGACCGCGTCGTCGGGGGTGGCGCCGGTGCCCTTGGCCTCCTGGGCGTCGAAGAAGCCGAACAGGTTGCGCAGGAACCCGGGCGCAAGGGCGGACAGGGGATTGACCGAGATGTCCGGCGCCTCGACCGGGCCGGTGGCCGTGTAGGTGGCGGCGAACACGCCGCCGCCCTCCTCGCCGCCGGTCAGCAGGTCGCCCAGCACCGGGATGCGCCCGGCGACGCTGTTGATGGCGTAGGCCGGCACCACCGTGCCCTCCAGGTTGATGACCTCGGCGCCGCGGTAGTAGGTGCCGCTGGCCGTGACCCCCAGCGACAGGCCGTAGGCGCGGGCGTCGGCGATGGTCAGCACGCCGTCGCGGAACTCGAACGGGGCGTTGAGCTGCAGGAAGCTCAGGCCCTTGCCCTGCAGGCTCTCCAGGATGCCGGTCAGGGCCAGGATGCTGACCAGGTGGGCCAGGGTCGGCGCGTCGACCACGTGGAAGTCCTCGACCATGACCTTGCCGCCCACCGGCGAGCCGGCCTGGCCGTCGTTGATCACCGCCGCCACGTCCAGCACGCCGCCGACCATGTTGTCGTAGATGCCGAAGGTCTTCAGCACCTGGCCGGCGTCCTCGGCGTGCACGGCGAGCTGGCGGGTGGTCTCGGTCTTGGGCGAGATGGTCAGGGCGAAGGCGTGGCCGCCCGGGAACTCGGTGGTGAACACCAGTTGGCGCCAGATGTCGTCGCGCCGCTCCAGCGCCGCGTTGACGCTGGACACGAACTTGTCCTCGGAGAACCAGACCCGGTCGACCTGGGCCTTCAGGCGGTAGGGGACCGTGATCATGCCCTCCTCGCCTTCCTCGGTGAAGCGCGAGCCCTGGGTCATGATCTCGGACCACAGGGGCGCCAGGTCGAAGCTGGCGCCCTGGACCGCCGCCGACCAGACGCCGTCGGCGCCGGGCGCCACCGTGCCCTTCAGGTCGGTGCGGCCATAGGAGATGCGGCTGAAGTCGATCTGCTTCAGGGTCGTCCGGCCGGCGCCGTCGGGCTGGGTGTAGGTGGCCGCGCCCAGCACCGCCAGGTCGCCGGCGGTGACCCCGAAATAGGGGATGCCGGTGACCGCCTCGCCGCGCAGGTTGACGTCGATGGTGGCGGTGCCCTCGACCCCCTTGTCCTTGGTCCAGCCCAGGGCCGGGAACACCAGCGACACGTCGGCCAGGTCGGCCTTGGCCTGCAGGCGCTGGCGGTTGTCGTCGAACACCGTGTAGTTGACCTCGGCCCCCACGGCGCCGCGGATGAAGTCGCCGGGGAAGGGGTCCAGGTCGAACCCCAGGCCCAGGGTGCCGACCTCGCCGACGAACGCGGTCAGGTCGTAGCGGCTGCGGAACTCGGCGTCGGCGGCGAAGTTCTCGTGCCAGGCCAGCTGCGCCGGGATGCGCGCCCATTCCACGTTGCCGATCACGTCCATGCCGTCCTTGTCGACGCGCAGGTCCAGGCGGCCGTCGCTGATGTCCTGCTTCAGCAGGGCGTTCTTGATGCCGACCTCGGTGACCTGGGACACGGCCGAGACGTCGACCTGCTCCAGGGTCACGTCCTTCTCCAGGATGAAGTGCAGGTTCAGCACCGTCGAGGACTGGCCGCGGGTGACCGCCGGGTCGATGCCCACCTCGCCGGCGAAGCCCAGGGGTTCGTGGTCGATCAGGGTCAGGGCGCTGCGCACCGGGCCCTCGATGCCCAGCTTGGCGGTCAGGTACTGGTCCTTCTCGTCCAGGCCGGTGAAGTACAGGTCGCCCTTGGTCACGGTCAGGCCCTCGACCTCGCCGTGCTCGACGGCGATGGTGAAGACCTTGGTGTCGAACTGGGCCTTGCCGGCCGCCTTGCGCACCTTGGGCATGGGCGGCAGGTAGTCGACGCTGACCCCGTCCAGGGCCATCTCCCCGTTCAGCTTCTCGACCGCGAAGCCGCCCTTGCCGTCGCCGCGCAGGATCACGTGGGCGCTGGCCTCGGACATCCGCCCGTCGGCCATGTGGGTCGCGCACCAGTTCCAGGCGTCGGTGCCCCAGGCCCTGGGCCAGTAGCGTTTCAGCTCGTTGACCTTGACGTTGCGCAGGATGCCCTTGGCGTTGATGGCCATGGCCGGGCCGGGGTCGTCCAGGTTGGCGGCGATGGCCACGCTGGCGCCGTCCAGGTCGGCCTCCAGGCGGTCGATCTCGGCCCGGCCGGTGGCCATGAAGTAGCGCCCCTTCAGGGTCGCCGTGCGCAGGGGCCAGCGGTGCTTGGCCGGCGGCGGCAGCTCGAGCCCGCCGTCGGGGCCCAGGTCCAGCTCCAGGTGCGTCACCTCCACCGTCTCCTGGGCGCCGTCGACCCGGCCCTGCAGGTGCAGGGCGCGCAGCGGCAGGTCCTGGGCCACGGGCGCCGGCAGGGTCAGCACGGCCGCCTCGCCGGTCACGTCGAAGCCCACGGACTCGATGCTGCCGTCGGCGGCGACCGAGGCCGTCACCGTGCCGCGCACCGGCCCGGCCAGCATCGGCAGGCGGCGGCGCAGGTCCTCGGCCATGGGCAGGCGGGCGACCAGGGCGCGTGGATTGATCTGGCCGAAGCTGACCCCCACGTCGGTGCGCCGGCTGGCCGCCTTGTACTCGCCGGCCACCGAGATGTCGGCCGTCGCCCCGTCCAGGGGCAGGGCGAAGGAGAGTTGCCCGTCGACCCCGGCGGTCGAGCGGGTCAGGGTCATCTGCACCCGTTCCGCCTGCCAGGTGGTGCCCAGGCGCCGGTCCTCGACCACCAGGTCGGCGTCGACGATGTTGAACCGGGTCAGGTAGCTCATGGGATTGTCGCGGGCCGGCGCCGCCGCCAGTTCGTCCAGCACCACGGCCACCAGGTCGGCGCCGCCGCCGGTGCCGGCGCCCTCGGCCTCGGCGAAGCCCAGCTCCAGCCGGCCGTCCTCCTTGCGCCGCAGGCGCAGGCGCGGCCGGAACAGCTCGATCTGCTGCGGCGCCACCACGCCCTGCAGCATGGCCCGGGCGCTGAGCGAGACCGACAGCTCGGGCACCCCGGCGATCAGCGAGCCGTCGGGCCGGGTGGCGCGCACGTTGACCACGCGCACGTCCAGGGCCCGCTCGGCCCCGGCCCAGGTCAGCACCGTGTCGTCGAGGCCGATGCGGAAGCTTTCGTGGAACCCGTTCAGCTCCCGTTCCAGGTACGGGGTCAGGAAGCCGAGCGAGATCGGCCCCGCCGACAGCCTCCAGGCGACGATCGCGGCGACGATGGCCAGGCCCGCCGCCAGACCGGCGGTCAACTGGATCAGTCCCCGAAACGTGCGCTTGATCACCCTCGCCCTCGCACCCGGTGGGCCGCCCCAGGTTGGCCTTGACCGGGGTGGCACGATCCCCCAGTGTGCAGCGAACCCGGGGACAGGTAAATATGCACCATTTCGGCTTCGCATCCGAGCAAAAGCAATGCCCGCGGGCCGCCGATCCGGCCCGCGCCGAGACCGGCCGCCAGCGCTGGATCGAGGCCCTGGAGGCGCTGACCGGCGAGGCCGCCGCGGACGACCCGGCGGCCCGCGGACGGGCCCTGGCCGACGACCCGGCGGCGCGGGCCCTGCTGGACGCCCTGTTCGGCAACAGCGACTACCTGACCCTGGTGGCGGTCAAGGAGCCGGTGTTCGCGCTGGACCTGTTCGGGCGCGGGCCCGATGCCTGCCTGGACGACGTCATGGCCGGCCTCGTCGACCTGAAGCGCGACGGCACCGCGGCCGGCGACCAAGGCCTGGGGCGGGCGCTGCGCCGGGCCAAGCGCCGCGCGTCCCTGGCCATCGCCCTCGCCGACATCACCGGCACCTGGGACGTGGCCCGGGTCACCGCCGCCCTGTCGGACCTGGCCGAGGCGGCCCTGGGCTGCGCCTGCGCCCAGGCCCTGCGCCAGCTTGCCGCCCGCGGCGCCATCGCCCTGCCCGACGACGGCGACCCCGAGGCGGGCTCGGGCCTGATCGTGCTGGGCATGGGCAAGTTCGGCGGCCGCGAGCTGAACTATTCCAGCGACATCGACATCATCGTGCTGTACGACGACGAGGTGGTGCGCAGCGACGCGCCCGACGGCCTGCAGAACCATTTCGTGCGCCTGGCGCGCAACCTGGTCAAGGTCATGGACGAGCGCACGGCCGACGGCTACGTGTTCCGCATGGACCTGCGCCTGCGGCCGGACCCGGGCGCCACCCCGCTGGCCCTGTCGGCCCTGGCGGCCGAGCTGTACTACGAGAGCCTGGGCCAGAACTGGGAGCGCGCGGCCATGATCAAGGCCCGCCCGGTGGCCGGCGACCGGGCCGCCGCGGCCCAGTTCCTGGAACGCCTGCGCCCCTTCATCTGGCGCAAGAACCTGGATTTCGCGGCCATCCAGGACATCCATTCCATCAAGCGCCAGATCAACGCCCACAAGGGCGGCGGCGCCATCGCCGTCAACGGCCACAACGTCAAGCTGGGCCGCGGCGGCATCCGCGAGATCGAGTTCTTCGCCCAGACCCAGCAGTTGATCTGGGGCGGCCGGGTGCCCGAGGTGCGCCGCCGCCGCACGGTCGACGGCCTGGCCGCCCTGACCGCCCTGGGCCAGGTGTCGGCGGCCACCACCGCCGAGATGACCGAGGCCTACGAGTTCCTGCGCCGGGTCGAGCACCGCCTGCAGATGATCAACGACGAGCAGACCCAGACCCTGCCGCGGGACCCGGCGGCCCTGAACCGCCTGGCCGTGTTCCTGGGCTTCGCCGGGCGCGACGCGTTCGCCGCCGCCCTGCTGGCGCGCCTGCGCACGGTCGAGAGCCACTACGCCGAGCTGTTCGAGGACGCGCCGTCCCTGGGCGGGCGCGAGCATGCCGAAGGAAATCTCGTGTTCACCGGCTCGGAGCCCGACCCCGAGACCCTGAAGACCCTCGAGGCCCTGGGCTTCGCCAACCCGCGGGCGGTGGACGGCGCCATCCGCGGCTGGCACCACGGGCGCTACCGCGCCGTGCGCAGCGCCCGGGCGCGCGAGATCCTGACCGAGCTGGTGCCGGTGCTGCTGGCCGCCTTCGGCCGGGTCGCCCACCCCGACGCGGCGTTCATCAAGTTCGACGAGTTCCTGTCGCGGGTGCCCACCGGGGTGCAGCTCTTCTCCATGATCCACGCCAAGCCCGAGCTGCTGGACCTGCTGGCCGACCTCATGGGCAGCGCGCCCAAGCTGGCCGACCACCTGGCCAACCGGCCGGCGGTGCTGGACAGCGTGCTGACCGGCGACTTCTTCGACCCGCCGCCGTCGCCCGAGTTCCTGGACGAGGAGATCGACCGCCAGCTGGCCCAGGCCCGCGACGAGGAGGACATGCTGGACATCTCGCGCCGCTGGGCCAACGACCGGCGGTTCCAGGTCGGCATCCAGGTGCTGAGCGGCAAGATCGAGCCGCGCCCGGCGGCCGAGGCGCTGAGCAACGTGGCCGAGACCGCCATCCGCCGCCTGCTGCCGCGCATCATCGACGCCTTCGCCGCGCCGCACGGGCGGATCCTGAAATCGGGCATGGCGGTGATCGCCATGGGCAAGCTGGGCGCGCGGGAGATGACCCGGGCCTCGGACCTGGACCTGATCTTCGTCTACGACGTGCCGCCGGGGACCGAGATGTCCAGCGGCGGGCGCAAGCCCCTGGCCGCCAGCCAGTACTTCGCCCGCCTCAGCCAGCGGCTGATCAACGCCATCACCGCCCAGACCTCGGAGGGCAGCCTGTACGAGGTGGACATGCGCCTGCGCCCGTCGGGCAACGCCGGACCCATCGCCTGCAGCTTCGAGACCTTCGCCAAGTACCAGGCCGAGGACGCCTGGACCTGGGAGCACATGGCCCTGACCCGGGGCCGGGTGATCACCGGGCCGATCGAGCTGGCGGACGCGGTCGAGGACGAGATCCGCAAGGTGCTGACCCGCCGGCGCGACCCCGAGGCCCTGCTGATGGACGTGGCCGACATGCGCCGACGCATGGACAAGGAGCACCACACCGACGACATCTGGTCGGTCAAGCACCTGCGCGGCGGGCTGGTGGACCTGGAATTCATGGCCCAGTACCTGCAACTGCGCCACGCCCACGACCACCCCGAGGTGCTGGACACCAACACCCACCGGGCCCTGGGCCGCATCCGCGACGCCGGCCTGCTGGAACCGGCGGTGGCCAACGACCTGATCGCGGCGCTGGACCTGTGGCAGGCGTTGCAGGGCATGCTGCGCCTGACCCTGGAGGGCGTCGGCACCCCCCACGACAGCGACGACCCGGACCAGGCCATCCCGGCGGCCCTCAAGCCCAAGCTGGCGCAGTTGACGGGCGTGCCCGACTTCAACTCCCTGGTGGCGCTGATGCGCGAAACGGCCGAGCGCACCTACGGCCACTTCCGCACCCTGATCGAGGACCCGGCCACGGCCCTGTGGGCCGTCCGCGGCGACGCCCAGGGCGCGGCGTGACCTGGGACGGGAGACGCCGACCATGACCCTCTACCACGGTTCCTGCCACTGCGGGCGGGTGCAATTCGAGATCGACACGGACCTCAAGGGCGCGGGGGTGTGCAACTGCTCCATCTGCACCCGGCGCAACGCCGTCATGGTGCGCGCCCAGGCCGACGAGTTCCGCCTGCTGCAGGGCGCCGACGACCTGGTGGAATACCAGTTCGGCAGCCGCACGGCGCGGCACTACTTCTGCGGCACCTGCGGCATCTACACCTTCCACCGCCCGCGGGTCGCGCCCGAGGCCTACGCCGTCAACGCCTTCTGCCTGGAGAACCTGACCCGCGCCGAGATCGACGCCCTGCCGGTCACCCGCTACGACGGGCGGTCGTTCCCGGTGCCGGACGACGACCGATAGCCTGGGCCATGCTTCGAGACGGGCCTGCGGCCCTCCTCAGCATGAGGTCAAGAAATTGGCTCGGCCTCGCCCTGAGGTGCGAGCGGAGCGAGCCTCGAAGGGCCCGCGGCGCCGCCTATTCGGCGGCCCGCTCGAAGGCCGTGACGGGGGCGCCTTCCAGGTCGCGCAGCTCGCGGTCCAGGCGCACGCCGGCGTGGGCCCGGGGCGGCGCCAGGGTCGCCAGCAGGCTGTAGATCACCGGGATCAGCACCAGGGTGAACAGGGTGGCGATGCCCAGCCCCCCGAACACCACCCAGCCGATGGCGCGCCGCGCCTCGAAACCCGGGCCGCTGCCCAGGATCAGGGGCAGGGCGCCCAGCACCGTCGACAGCATGGTCATCATCACCGGGCGCAGGCGGGTCATGGCCGCCTCGCGGATGGCGTCGTGGACCGAGCGGCCGCGGTCGCGCAACTGGTCGGCGAACTCGACCACCAGGATGCCGTTCTTGGCCATCAGGCCGACCAGCATCACGAGGCCGATCTGGGAATAGATGTTGATGGTGGTGCCCGTCAGCTTGAGCGAGAACACCGCCGCCGCCAGGCCGAACGGCACGGTCAGGATGATGACCAGGGCGCACAGCATGCTCTCGAACTGGGCCGCCAGCACCAGCAGCACCACCAGCACGGCGACGCCGAAGGTGATCGCCACCTCGTAGGAGGTGTCTTCCAGGGTCGCCGCCTCGTTCAGGTAGCGCAGGCCGATGCCCGCCGGCAGGATGTCGTCGGCCAGCCTGCGCACGTCGTCCATGGCGGTCTGCAGGGCGTAGCCGTCGGGCAGGGGCACGTCGATCTCCACCGCCCGCTTCTGCGCCGTGCGGTCCAGCTCGGCGGCGATGCCCTCCTCCTCCAGGTCGATGAAGGCCGACAGGGGCACCATGGCGCCGTTGCCGGCGGCCACGAACAGGTTGAACAGGTCGCCCGGCCCCTCGATGACCCCGGCGGCGGATTCCAGCAGCACCGGCACCGTGCGGTCCTGCACGTTCAGCTCGGTCACCTCGTAGCCGCCGACCATGGCGCGCAGGGTGGCGACGATGCCGTCCACCGGCACCCCCAGGTCCTCGGCCCGGCGCCGGTCGACCTTGACCGAGAGCTGGGGCTGGGTCTGCTGGAACTCGACCTCGGGGTCCTCGAACTGGGGCAGGCGTTCGTGCATGGCGTCGACGAAGGCGACCGCGGCGGCGGCGATGTCGCGGTAGTTGGACCCGGTCAGGGCGAATTCCAGGCTGCCGCCGGCGCGGCGCAGCTTCAGACTGTTGGGGGTGCGGAACCGGCTGTGGGCGCCGGGGATGGCCCTGATGCCGGGGCGCAGGCTGGCGATGATCTCGGCCTGGCTGCGGTCGCGCGCGTCCCAGTCGGCCAGGGGGGCGACGATGAACACCCGGTTCAGGTCCCAGCGGCCGACGATGGCGAACACGTTCTGCACCTCGCCCGACCGGCGCAGGGGTTCCAGCAGGGCCTCGGCCTGGGCCGACTGGCGGTCCATGTAGTCGAGGCCGACCCCGTCCGGGCCCTGCATCATCAGCAGCAGGGCGCCGCGGTCCTCCTTGGGCAGAAGCTCGCGGTCGATGGACGGGTACAGGGCGAAGGCCACCATGGCCACCGCCACCGTGCCGCCCAGGACCAGCAGCCGCGCCGACAGGGTGAATTCCAGCATGCGCCGGTACCCGGCCATCAGCCGCCGCCCCAGGGCCGCGCGCAGCGACGGCTTACTGTCCGCCGCCTTGGCCTTGGCCGGCAGGCGCGAGGCCAGCATGGGGCCGAGCGTCAGCGCCACCAGCGACGAAATGGCCACCGCGAAGGCCAGCACGAAACCGAATTCCGTGAACAGCTTGCCCGCCGTGCTGGGCAGGAAGGCGATGGGCAGGAACACCGAGACCAGGGTCGCCGTGGTGGCCAGCACGGCGAAGAACACCTGGCGCGTGCCGACCACGGCGGCGGCGAAGGGCTGGCGGCCCAGGGCGCGCTGCCCCTCGATGTTCTCCACCACCACGATGGCGTCGTCGACGATCATGCCGGTGGCCAGCACCAGGGCCAGCAGGGTCAGGATGTTGATCGAGAACCCGGCCAGCCAGATCGCCCCCACGGTGCCGATCAGGGCCACCGGGATGGCCGCCGCCGGGATCAGGGTCGGGCGCAGGCTGCCCATGAACAGCAGGATCACCGCGATCACCACCACCACGGCGATGGACAGGCTGATCACCACCTCGCGCACCGAGCCGCGGATGAACCGCGATTCGTCCGAGATCTTGACCAGCTCGACCCCCTTGAACCGCTGGTTCAGGCTCCCGATGGCCCGGTCCACGGCGTCGGAGATGGCGATGGTGTTGGACTGGGCCCGGCGCACGATGCCGATGCCCACCACCTTGCGGCCGTTGAACAGGCTGTAGCTTTCGGCCTCGGCGGGGCCGTAGAAGGCCTGGCCCACGTCGCCCAGGGTGACGTCGTCGCGCAGTTGCAGGCGCTCGACCTCGCGCGGGTGCCAGACCGAGGCGTCGGCGCGCACCAGCAACAACTGGTCGTCGGACTTGAAGCTGCCCGCCGGCACGTCCAGGTTGGTGCTGTCCAGGACCCGGGCCACGTCGTCGATGCTGAGGCCATAGCTGGCCAGGCGCAGGGGGTCCACCACCACCCGCAGCACGCTGCGCTGGTTGCCGAACAGGTACACCGCGGCGACCCCGGGGATGGCCGCCAGCTCGGACGACACGTCCTCCTCGGCCAGGCGGGTCAGGGCCTCCTGCGACAGCGAGTCGCCGACCAGGGCCAGGCGGATGATCGGCGCGGCGTCGGCGTCGGCCTTGACGATGGTGATGTCCTCGACCCCCTCGGGCAGGGCCCGCTCGATGGCCGCCACGGCCTCGCGGATGTCGTTGGCGGCGTCGTTCAGGTCGACGTTGGGGTCGAACTCGGCGCGCACCCGGCAGTTGTTCTCCTCGCTGGCGGCGTTGATGGTCTTGACCCCCGAGACCCGGGCCACGGCGCCCTCGATGACGCTGGTCACCTCGGCGTCCATGGTTTCGGGCGAGGCGCCGGGGAAGTAGGCGCGCACGGTCACCGTGGGCCGGTCCACGTCGGGCAGCTCGCGCACCTCAACCCCCAGCAGGGCGGCCAGCCCGGCGATGATGATCAGCAGGTTCAGGACCACCATCAGGGTCGGCCGGCGCACGGCCAGGGACGGCAGGTCGCTGGCGCGCACGGTCACGACTGGGCTCCGCCGCTATCGGCCGTGAACGGCCGGGTCTTGACGGCCTGGTTGGGGCGCAGGCTCTGCACCCCCTCGACCACGATCTCGTCGCCGGGTTTCAGCGGCCCGTCCACCAGGATGCGGCCGGCGTCGCGGTGCACGATCCGGACGAACACCTTGCCGGCGCGGCCGTCGACGACCCGCCAGACGTAGGCGCCGTCGCGGCTCCACAGCACCGCCACCTCGCGGATCGCCGGGTAGGCGTCGCCGACGAAGGTCATCTCGACCCCGAACGAGGTGCCGGGGCGCAGGCTGTCGTCGTCGTTGGGGATCTCGGCCTCCACCCGCAGCGACCGGGTCTGCGGGTCGATGCGGCTGCCGGTGGCCGAGACGAAGCCGTCGATGCGCCGCTTGGGCGCCGACCAGGGGTGCACGGTGACCAGGGTGCCGACGGCGACCCGGGCGGCGTACTCCTCGGGCAGGGCGAAGGCCACCTTGATGAACGAGCGGTCGTCCAGGGTGGCGATGGGGGTCTCGTCGGTGATGCGGTCGCCCACGTCCACGTCGGTCAGGCCGATGACCCCGTCGAAGGGGGCGTACACGGTGCGGTCGCGCAGGTCAACCTTGGCCTGGTCCAGGCGCAGGCCGGCGCTCTCCAGCTCGGCCTGGGCGGTCTCCAGGCGGGCCCGCGAGGCGGCCCCCGACGGCGCCAGCTTCTCCAGCCGGCCCAGGGCGCGGCGCGCCTCCTTGACCGCCACCTCGGCCAGGCGCACGGCCAGGCGCTGGTGCTCGGCGTCCAGGCGCAGCAGCACCCGGCCCTTCTCCACCCGCTGCTCGGGCTCGAAGGCGACCTCCTTGACCTCGCCGGTGGTGGCGGCGTGGATGGTGGCCGAGCGGCGCGCCTCGCCGGTGCCGATGGCCCGCACCACGGTGGTGTTGTCGGCCAGGCGCACGGGCTCGACCAGCACCAGGGTGGCGCCGCCGCCGCCCTTCCCGGCTACACCGCCCCCGGGGCCGCCCCCGGGACCGCCCCCGGGCCCACCCTTCGCCACCTGGCCCTCGGCCGGCCACAGAAACCAGCCGCCGGCAAGGACGCCGGCGACCGCGGCCAGGGCGATGATCTGCGAACCGATGCGCATGGGTCTCCACGCCGTTCGAAGCCGGGCCGCACGGGCGGCGCCGCGGTAACGCGGGGAAATTCAAACACATCTCGCCCGCCCTGCCTATGGTTTCATGGCCGCCGCCCGGCGCCCGGGACCGCGCAGCGGGGCCTGCGGAACTTAATTGAACATTGTTCATTGACAACTGAACGCCGTTCATCCACCATGGAGGACAGGATCAACGACCGGAGCGCCCGCCGCCATGGCCGACGACCCCGCCACCGCATCAATCCCCGCCCCCGGCGACCTGGACCGGGCCCAGGTGCTGGCCCTGCGCCGGGCCGGGGTGCTGCCGGCGCGGCGGTTCCTGGACGCCGCCCTGGCCGTGCGCGACCACGCCACGTGGGACCGCTGGGCCCGCCGCGCCCTGCTGGCCCTGGGCGCTGCCCACGTCCTGGCCGGAGTGGTGTTCTTCTTCGCCTACAACTGGGCCGACCTGGCGCCCTGGGCCAAGTTCGCCGTCGTCGACACCGGGCTGGTGGCGACCGTGGCCGGGGCCCTGGTCCTGGGGATCGACCGGGCGGCGGGACGGGCGGCGCTGATCGGCGCCTCGGTGCTGACCGGGGTGCTGCTGGCGGTGATCGGGCAGGTCTACCAGACCGGCGCCGACGCCTACGACCTGTTCGCCGCCTGGACCGTGCTGATCCTGCCCTTCGCCCTGGCGTCGCGGGACCCGGCGCACGGGGTCCTGTGGCTGGCGGTGGCCTATGCCGCCGCCGCCACCTACGGCGACCAGGTGCTGGTGGCCGAGGGCCGCCTGACCGAACCGGAACTGGCCGCCGGCCTGGGCTGGGGGCTGGCCGCCGCCCTGGCCGCCTGGGAGGGCGCGGTGCGGATGGTGCCGGCCTGGCGGCCCGTGCCCTGGGCGCGGCGCCTGCTGCTGGCCGCCGCCGGGGGCCACGCCCTGGCCGTCACCGCCGCCTACCTGCTGGGCAAGGACGGCTCGGCCGCCACCCTGGCCGCCGGGGCGGTGCTGCTGGCCGCCCTGCCGGCGGCCTTCGCCCGCCTGGTGCCCGACCGGGCGGCCTTCGCCATGGCCGTGGGCCTGGCCGGGCTGGCGGTCATGGCCCTGGGCTTCCGCCTGGTGGAGGACACGGTCTGGCACGCCGGCCATGACGGCCCGGCCCTGCTGGCCGGCCTGGCCCTGCTGGTGGCCTGGTGCGCCGGCACCACCGTGGCCCTGGCCTGGACCCTGCGCCACACGGACCGATTCGTTGCCGGAGGGACCCCATGACCGACCGACAGACCTTCTGTTCCGCCCTCGGCCTGGAGCCGGCCGCCGCCGCGCCGGTGCTGGACGCCGCCGCCGCCGACGGCGGGCCCCGCGGCGCCGCCGGCTGGCTGGCCGAGGCGGTGCTGGCCCTGGCCGGCTGGATCACCGCCCTGGTCCTGGTGCTGCTGGCCGCCGCCTTCCTGCACCAGGTGTTCGGCATCGACGACCCGTCCTGGGTCCACCCGGCCCTGGGCGCCGGCCTGTTCGCCACCGCCATGGCCCTGCTGCACCGCCGCGACGGCGCCTACGGCACCCAGGTCGCCGTGGCCCTGGCCGCCGCCGGCGCGGCCCTGTTCGCCGGCGGGGTCGCCGCCGTCTACCACGAGTCCCTGGCCGGCGCCCGCGCCGCCGGCGCCAGCCGGACCCTGGCGGTGGCGGCCCTCGCCGCCCTGCTGCCGGCGGCGGCGGTGGTCGCGCAGCGCGGGCGCCGCGGGTGCTGCAACTGCTGACCTCGGCCGGGGCCGTGGCCCTGGCCGCCCTGGCGGTGCTCGACCTGCGCCTGGCCCACGGCACCTTGCTGCTGGTCCCGGCCACCGTGGCCGGCGCCGCCCTGCTGCTGTTGCCGCCGCGCGCGCGACCTGCGGCCCACGGCGGCGGTGCTGCTGCTGGTGGTGCCGCTGGCCGACCTGCCCTTCCTGCACGGCCTGCTGGGCGCCGGCGCCGCCTGGGACACCTGGAGCGCCTGGGCGGCCCGCGGCCTGATCGCCGCCCTGGCCGCCGCCCTGGCCTGGCGCTGGGCGCGGCTGGCCGACGACGGGCCGTGGCCGCTGGCCGCCCCGGCCGCCGCCGCCGCCGTGGCCCTGGTGCTGCCGCCCGGCGGCGGGGCGGCCCTGGTCATCCTGCTGCTGGCGGGCCTGCTGGGCTCGCCGGCCCTGGCCGGGCTGGGGGCGGTGGTGGAGGCCGGGTTCCTGTGGCGCTTCTACGCCGACCTGCGCCTGGACCTGATGCAGAAATCGGGCCTGCTGGTGGCCGTGGGGCTGGTGCTGCTGGCGGCCTGGGCCTGGCTGGAACGGCGGGCGCGGGAGGACCGGCCATGAGGACCGCGCGCATGCTGCTGGTCGTCCTGGGCGCCGTGCTGGTGCTGGGGGTCGCCCACTGGGACATCCTGGGCAAGCAGGCCATCGTCGCGCACGGCCGCGAGATCCTGCTGCCCCTGCGCCCGGTCGACCCGCGCTCGCTGATCCAGGGCGACTACATGCGCCTGCGCTACCGGGCCTCGGTCCACCCCGACAAGGCCGCCGCCGCCCTGCCGCGGCGCGGCACGGTGGTCCTGGCCCTGGATGGCGACGGGGTCGGCGCCTACGCCCGGCCGGACGACGGCACCGCCCTGGCGCCCGGCGAGGCGCGCCTGCGCTACATGGCCCGGCACCGCGACGGCACCCTGCGCTATGGCGGCGAGTCGTTCTTCTTCCAGGAGGGCGACGCCGCCCTGTACCGCGACGCCAAGTATGGCCGCCTGCGCGTGGACGACGCCGGGCGCGCCGTGCTGGTGGGCGTGGCCGGCGAGGACCGCCGGCCATTGGGGCACGCCCGCTGACCCTGCGGCGGGGCTTTAAAAAACCCCGCCGCAGGCGTATATTAGGTCTGTCGGGAAACCGACTATGGCGATAAACGCCTTGTGGAATAAGCGTAGTGGACCCGGGGGCAGTGCCCGGCGCCTCCACCAAATCCCCCGGACGGGCCCGGTCAGGCCGGTCCTCCCGGGGCTTTCATGGGGGCGAAACAGGATCGACACGCGTGGTAAAGACTTGGTTTTCGCCCGGCATGGTACCACCGTTATCGGGCCGATCTCATAAATGCCAACGACAATGAGGCATTTGCAGTTGCCGCTTAATTGAGGCAACACGGGGTTCGGGGGGCACCTGGCAACAGAAGCCCCCCACTTCGTTTCAGGGATTCAGGGATTGCCGATCCAACCGGGGGCGCGGCCCGCGGTTGCGCGCCGCGGGCCGCGCCCGCAAGGCGCTATTGCCCGACCGCCCGGTCCAGCTCGAATTCCAGGTTGTGGCGGCCGATGACCAGGTTCGTCTGCCGGGTCAGGACCTCGACCAGGTCGGCGGCGTCGGCGCCGTTGGCCAGGTATTTCTCGATCAGGTTTTCAAGGTCGCGTTCGAAGGTGTTTTTCATGGCTTTTCTCCTTCCTTGCGGCCCGACCGCAGGCCGTGCACGTGCACGTCCCGCGCCCCGTGGCGCGACAGGATCTCGGCGGCGCGGGACTCCCGCTCCGCCGTTCGGGTCAGCACCCACAGCAGCAGGCCGCCCTTCTCCAACTGGTCGTGCAGGAACCTGGCGTGGTGGTCGCCGATCACCCCGGCCAGGGCGGCGCCCACCAGGGCGCCGGCACCGAGGGCCAGGGCCGTGGCTCCCGCCGCCGCCGCCAGGGTGCCGCCCGAGGCGACGACCGCCCCCGCGGCCAGGCTGGCCGGCAGGTACATCAGGGCGCCGATGACGCCGCCCTCGGCATCGCCGATGGATTCGGGGGACACATAGGCCGTGCGCGGCGCCGCGGGGTCGTCCTCGGCCTCCGCGGTCCGGGTGTACAGGTGTCCGAGCTTTTCCCGGACGGCGTGCTCGCCGGCGAGCAGGTTGATCTCGGCGCGATCGAAACCCGAGCTCAGCAGCTCGTCGATGGCCGCCTGCATGGCGTCCGCCGACGCGAACACGCCGACGGCTTCCCGGGAAAAGGCTTGCCGCAGTCTGTTCGACATGGTCTTGCCCTCCCCAATGATACACAGGGATATACTGTATTATCGCACGGGCGGGGGGGCGCCACCATGGACGGGGGCGGATGGCTGGTAACCGGGAACGGTATGCGGCGACGCCGGCGCCCGGGGGAGGGGGGGCGCCGGCCCGGGAGCCCTACATGTGGGCGATGGGCTTGTCGGTGAAGACGTAGTCGCGCAGTTCCTTGTCGAAGGTCGGGTCCTGGCGCCGGATCCATTCCAGGACCATGGCCGCGTGCTCCTTCTCCTCGTCCCGGTTGTGGGCCAGGATGGCCTTCAGCTCCGGGTCCTTGCAGGCGTCGACGCGCTGGTTGTACCAGTCCACCGCCTCCAGCTCCTCCATCAACGAGACGATGGCGCGGTGCATGTCCCGCGTCTCGTCGGACAGTTCGTTGATGGGTTCGTGGTAACCTTCGTTCGACATCACATCCTCGCTGCCAGGTTTTGTATTCGGGACCCCTAATCTAGGCCCGCCGGCCCCGGCAGGGCAACGGCCCTGTCCGGCTTTTTTCCGCCGCGGTACGGCGCCCGGTGGTACCATGAAGGGGCGCGCGCACCGCCGCCGCGAAGGAAGGAACCCATGACCCGCAAGGCGATCCGCTGGCGGGCGGCCCTGGCGGCCGCCGCCCTGGCCCTGGCGGGGCCGGCGGCGCCGGTCCGGGCCGGCGACGACCTGCTGGGCGCGCCCGGCCGCCAGGTCACCGGCGGCGGCGACACCCTGCTGGCCCTGGCGCGCGCCCACGACCTGGGCTTCGTCGAGCTGCTGGCCGCCAACCCGGGGGTCGATCCCTGGCTGCCCGGGGCCGGGCGCGCCCTGGTCCTGCCCACGGCGCACCTTGTGCCGCGGGCGCCGCGCCGCGGCATCGTCATCAACCTGGCCGACCAGCGCCTGTACTTCTTCCCCGCCGGCGGCGCCCCCGTCAGCTACCCCGCCGGCATCGGCCGCCAGGGCTGGGAGACGCCCGAGCTGGAGACCCGGGTGGTGGCCAGGCGCGCCGCCCCGACCTGGTGCCCGCCGCCGTCCATCCGCGCCGAGAAGGCCGATCTGCCGGCGGTGGTGCCGGCCGGGCCGGCCAACCCCCTGGGCGACTTCGCCCTGGACCTGGCCCCGGGACCACAGGGCGGGTCCTACGTGATCCACGGCACCAACAGGCCCATGGGCGTGGGCCGCCGGGTCAGCCACGGCTGCATCCGCCTCTATCCCGAGGACATCGCCGCCCTGTTCCCCCGGGTCGCCGTGGGCACCCCGGTGCGCATCGTCGACCAGCCGGTCAAGCTGGGCCGGCGCGGCGCCATGCTGTACCTGGAGGTGCACCCGACCCAGGCCCAGGCCGACGCCATCGAGGCCGGCCGGCCGCCGCCGCCGGTGCCCGCACCGGCGGACCTGGCGGCGCGGGTGGCCGGCGCCGCCGGGCCGGACCTGGACCGGGTGGACTGGGCGGCGGTGAAACGGGTGGTGCAGGAGCGGCGCGGCCTGCCGGTGGCGATCCTGCGGTGACGGGCTACCAGTAGCGGACCCGGCCCACGTCCACGTGGACGAAGTTGGACCGCGGATAGAGGCCGACCCCGCCGCCGCGCAGGGACCGGGCGGCCCGGTGCAGGGCCTTGAGCGACCGGCCCGGCACGCGGATGTCGATGGCCATGCCGCGCATGTGCAGGCTGCGCTTGGCGACGCCGCCGCCGGCCTGGGCCAGGGCGGCGTTGGTCCTGGGCGAGCGGTAGCCCGAGATCACGTGGAACGGCGCGTCCGTGTCCAGCCGCCGGCGCAGGGCGTGCAGCAGGTCATACAGGCGCCGGTCCATGTCCGTCACCTCGCCGGTGCGGAAATCGCGCAACACCCGGTCCATCTCGCCCAGGCCGTCGTCCAGGTAGGCGCCGTCCGCCCAGTAGGTGGCGGTCACCTTCTCGCCGGTGTGCAGGTTGAGGTAGGCCAGCGTGCGGTCGCCCGCGGCGGCCGCCGGGCGCGGGCGGGCGGGCGCGGCCGCCGCCATCAGGGGGCGCGGTGCCAGGGCGCAGACCCCGGCCAGGCCGAGCTTCAGCAGGCGGCGGCGATGCTCCACGGGGCTCCTCGAATCGGTTGCCGTCCGAGGCTCGTCGATCCGGTCCGGGGATTCAACAGGAATTTACCGCCGCCGCCGGCGGGATTCAGCCGCTCCCCTTGGCCGGCAGGGGGCCCTCCGGGGCGCCGCTGCATTCGACCTGGTCGCCGCCGTGCGGCCGGAAATGCACGGTGCCGTCGGGCTCGGCCCAGGCGGTCAGGCTGATCAGGTACAGGGGCATGGGCCGCGCCAGGCGCACGTACCGGGTCTGCCCGCTCTCCAGGGCCGCAGCCACGGCCTGCGGCGGCCAGGCCGGGTCGGGGGCCAGCAGGACCGTGGCCAGCTCGGCGGCCAGTTCGACCCGCACGCAGCCGTGGCTCAGCATGCGCTTGGCCTGGTCGAACAGGTCGGTCCGGGGCGTGTCGTGCAGGTAGACCTGGTGCGGGTTCTCGAACAGGAACTTGACCCGGCCCAGGGGGTTGCGCGGCCCGGGCGGCTGGCGCAGGCGCAGGGTGCCGGCCCTGCCGGCGCGCCAGTCGATGGTCGCCGGGTCGATGATCCGCGCGGTGTCGCCCCAGCCGTCGATGACCTGCAGGTTGTGCCGCGCCAGGTAGTCGGGGTCGCGGCGGATTTGCTGCAGCATCTCCAGCCGCACGATGCGCGGCGGCACGTACCAGGCGGGGTGGAACTCCAGCGCGGTGATGGCGCCCTGGAACAGCGGCGTCGCCCAGTCCTCGCGGCCGACGATGACCCGGCTGCGCAGGACCTGGACCCCGTCCACCATCACGCGCAGGTCGGCCGCCGCCACGTTGACCACCACCGCGGTGGGCGCCACCCGGCGCAGGTGCCCGCGCAGGCGGCGCAGGTTGTCGGCCAGGATCGCCACCCGCTGCGCCGCCGGCAGGTTCAGGGCGGCCCGGGTCGCGGGCCCGACGATGCCGTCGGCGGCCAGGCCGTGGCGGCCCTGGAACCGGCGCACGGCGGCGGCCAGGCCGGGAGCGTAGACGCCGCCGGCAGGGTCGACGGTGGCCGGCAGGTCACCGGTGGCGGCCAGGCGCCGGCGCAGGGCCGGCAGACGGGCATCGGCGGCGCCGGGGCGCAGCAGCGGCCCGTCCGGCAGGGTCGGCCATTCGCCGCCGGCGGCCACGGCGCGGTACCGGGCCAGGGCGGCGCGCAGGTCCGCATAGGCGGGGTCGGCCGGCGCCAGGCGGTCGAGGAAGGCCGCCAGGTCGGCGGCGCCGGCGCCGGCGGTCAGGGCGTCGGCGGCGCCCATGTCGCGGCCAGCGGCGCAGCGCCCGGCTGAGCAGCAGCTCCCCCCGCCGGCGGTCCGCCGGGGCCGCGGCCGCAAGGCTTTCGGCAATGGCGGCGACGCCGTAGTCGGCGGGGTCCAGGCCCTCGCCCGCCGCCGCCGCCAGGCGGTCGCGCAGCACGCGGCCGCGCGCGCCCAGCCCGCCGCCGTCCAGCCAGGCGGGCCGGAACCCGCGGGCGCCGTAGAACGGCAGCAGGTCGGACCAGCCCCCCGCCGGGTCCCGCACCATGGCCTCCAGGGCCGGGTCCCCGGCTGGCGGCACGGGCGGCGGCACGGGCGGCTCGGCCCGCGCCGGGGCCGCCAGCGCGGCGGCGGCGAGGAAAAGGGCCCACACCGTTCGCCGGACGGCGGCCCAGGTCGGTTCGGACTGCATCATCGGTTCGGTCTTCGTCGCGGCGGCGGCCCGCCGGGGGCCGCGCGCCGCAGTCGGCGCGGCGTCCGCCCGCCCGTTCCGGGGCCGGGTACCTCTGCGCCGGGTGGCGGATGGCTCGCCGTCGGGCGCCTACTTGCGCAGGGACTCGCGGTAGATGCGGTCGGCCTTCTCGGCGGCGGCCTTGGCCGCGGCCTCGGCGCTCATCGCCCGTTGTTCGGCGGAGTCAGCGGTTTGCTGTGCTTTCACGACGTCTGCGCGCAGGGCCTCGACTTCGGCCTTGGTCGCGCAGCCGGCCATGAAAACGAGACCAACCACTGCCAGCGCGCTGAGGGACGTGCGTGCGAGATTCCTCATGTGACCCTCCTGACGCTCGGTGTGGACTTTTGGTCCGCGAGGGCCGGGGCACCGGGGCGGCGCCCCTGAAAACCCTATCTGATAGTGTACAATATTCCACCGGCGTCGTTAAGGACGAACCCGCGACCGGGGCCGGGACGGGTTTCCTCAGGGGCGGATTTCGATGGGGGTGCCGTTGTCCACCAGGGCCCAGATCTCGTCCATCTCGGCGTTGGTGACGGCGATGCAGCCGTCGGTCCAGTCGTAGCCGGCGTGGGCGGCGCCGATCCAGCCGCGGCCGTTGGGCAGGCCGTGGATCATGATGTCGCCGCCGGGCGACACGCCCAGGCGCCGGGCCCGGGCCCGGTCCTCGGGGGCCGGATAGGAGATGTGGATCGAGCGGTGGTACCGGCTGTCGGGGTTGCGCCAGTCCAGGCGGTAGGAGCCTTCGGGGGTGCGGCCGTCGCCCTGGTGCTGCTTGTGGCCCTCGGGCGTGCGGCCCAGGGCGACGCGGTAGGCGCGCAGGGTGCGCCCGTGCGACAGCAGCATCAGCTTGCGCGCGCCCTTCAGGACCAGGACCCTGTCGGCCTTGGCGACGGGCGCCGGGGCGGCCTCGGCCGGGCCCGCCCGGACCGGTGTCGCCGCGCACAGAATGACCATGGCGAGGGCGGCGGTGCGCCGCCCGGGCAGGGGCAAAGGCAAGTTCGCGTCCCCTCTCCAACCGGGATGCTGGTTTCCCGTTCCCGGTTTCCATACCACGAAGGGACCCGGCGGAGAAAGCCCGCCGCGCCCGCACCGGTCATGGCACCTTCAAGTTCATTCCCTTGACCTCCTCCCGAAACCCGTGACAATAGGCGTCATGGACGATGAACCGCTGCGCTACGACAAGTGGATCGAGGACGCCCTGCGCGGCGTCGTGCGCCGGGCGTTGGGCCATGTCGCCTCGGTGGGCCTGCCCGGCGAGCACCATTTCTACGTCACCTTCCAGACCGACGCCGAGGGCGTGCGCCTGGCCGAACACCTGCGCGCCGCCCACCCCGACGAGATGACCATCGTCCTGCAGCACAAGTTCTGGGACCTGGAGGTGGGCGAGGACGCCTTCGAGGTGACCCTCACCTTCGGCGGCAAGGCCGAGCGCCTGCGCGTGCCCTACGACGCCATTTCCGCCTTCGCCGACCCGTCGGTCAACTTCGGCCTGCAGCTCAACCTGATCCAGTCCGACGACGACGACGACGAGGACGAGGACTACGACGCCTTCGCCGACACCGAGCTGGCCAACAGCGAGGACGCGGACGACCTGGCCGACGACGGCGGCCCCGGCGCCGGCGGCGAGGCTGGCGGGGTTGGCGACGCGGCCGCGGACCGGGGCAAGGACGGCGACGCGCCGGGCAAGGGCCAGGTCATCGCCCTCGACGCCTTCCGCAAAAAGTAGTATCCCATTTCCTGCCGCGCGGCCCGCCGCCGCGGCCTGTCCCCAGCGCGCCGGAAAGGGGCCGCCGCGCTCTCCGCCCGACGTCGGACCACGAGCGCCGTCCCGCCGCCATCGACAACGAGGTGATCCCATGAACCAGATCGTCCACCACCCCATGTTCCCCCTTGGCGCGGACGGGACCCCCTACCGCAAGCTGACCGGCGACTTCGTCAGCACCGGCACCTTCGAGGGCAGGACGGTGCTGAAGGTGGACCCGGCCGCCCTGACCCTGCTGACGGCCCAGGCCCTGCGCGACTGTTCCCACCTGCTGCGCCCCGGCCACCTGGCGCAATTGCGCGCGATCCTGGACGACCCCGAGGCGTCGGACAACGACCGCTTCGTGGCGCTGGACCTGCTGCGCAACGCCAACATCGCCGCCGGCGGCGTGCTGCCCATGTGCCAGGACACGGGCACCGCCATCGTCATGGGCAAGAAGGGGCAGTACGTGTGGACCCCCGGCGGCGACGAGGAGGCCATCGCCGAGGGGGTCATGAAGACCTACGTGGAATCCAACCTGCGCTATTCCCAGGTGGCGCCGCTGGACATGTTCCAGGAGGTCAACACCGGCACCAACCTGCCGGCGCAGATCGACATCTACGCCGACGCGGGCGACGCCTACAAGTTCCTGTTCATGGCCAAGGGCGGCGGCTCGGCCAACAAGACTTTCCTGTACCAGCAGACCAAGGCTTTGCTGAACCCCGCCTCCCTGACCACCTTCCTGGACACCCAGTTGCGCACGCTGGGCACCGCCGCCTGCCCGCCCTACCACCTGGCGGTGGTCATCGGCGGCACCTCGGCCGAAGCGAATTTGAAGACCGTCAAGCTGGCCAGCGCCCGGTACCTGGACGGCCTGCCGACCCAGGGCAACGACTACGGCCATGCCTTCCGTGACCTGGAGTGGGAGGCGAAGATCCTGGAGATGACCCGGGCCATGGGCATCGGCGCCCAGTTCGGCGGCAAGTACTTCTGCCACGACGTGCGCGTCATCCGCCTGCCGCGCCATGGGGCCTCCTGCCCGGTGGGCATCGGCGTGTCGTGCTCGGCCGACCGCCAGGTCCTGGGCAAGATCACCGCCGACGGCGTGTTCCTGGAGCAGCTGGAGACCAACCCGGCCCAGTACCTGCCCGAGGTGACCGAGGCCGCCCTGCCCGGCGGCGCGGTGGAGATCGACCTGAACCGGCCCATGTCCGAGATCCGCGCCGAGCTGACCCGCCACCCCATCAAGACCCGGGTCAACCTGTCGGGCCCCATGATCGTGGCCCGCGACATCGCCCACGCCAAGCTCAAGGAGCGGCTGGAATCGGGCCAGGGCCTGCCGCAGTACATCAAGGACCATCCGGTGTACTACGCCGGCCCGGCCAAGACCCCGGACGGCTACGCCTCGGGCGCCCTGGGCCCGACCACGGCCGGGCGCATGGACAGCTACGTCGACCAGTTCCAGGCCGCCGGCGGCTCCATGGTCATGCTGGCCAAGGGCAACCGCTCGCCGGCCGTCAAGGAGGCCTGCGCCAAGCACGGCGGCTTCTACCTGGGCTCCATCGGCGGCGCCGCCGCCAAGCTGGCCGAGGAGAGCATCACCCACCTGGAATGCCTGGAATACCCCGAGCTGGGCATGGAGGCGGTGTGGAAGGTGGAAGTGAAGAACTTCCCCGCCTTCATCGTCACCGACGACAAGGGCAATGACTTCTTCGACGGCCTGCTGACCCCCGGCGGGAAGTGACGGGTGGGCGACGGCGCCCCGCCCCTGCCCGACCTGTCGCCCGACCTGCTGCTGGACGGTGACGCCGCCGCCCCGGTGACCGTCGCCCTGGCCCACGGCGCCGGGGCGCCCATGGACAGCCCGTTCATGGCCGCCTTCGCCCAAGGTCTCGCCGAGCGCGGCCTGCGGGTGGCCAGGTTCGAGTTCCCCTACATGGCCGGCCGCCGCGCCGCCGGCAGCAAGCGCCCGCCGGACCGGGCGCCGGTGCTGGAGGCGGCCTGGCGGGCGGTGATCGACCACCTGGGGCCCGGCCGCCTGGTCATCGGCGGCAAGTCCATGGGCGGGCGCATCGCCTCCATGGTGGCCGACGACGCGGGGGTGCGCGGGCTGGTCTGCCTGGGCTACCCCTTCCACCCGCCGGGGCGGCCCGAAAAGACCCGGGTCGCCCACCTGGAAACCCTGCGCACCCCGACCCTGATCCTGCAGGGGACCCGCGACCCCCTGGGCAACGCCGACGAGGTGCCGGGCTATCCCCTGTCGCCGGCCATCCGGGTGCATTGGCTGGCCGACGGCGACCACGGCCTCAAGCCGCGCAAGGCCTCGGGCCGCACCGAGGCCGGCAACTGGGCCGAGGCCATGGACGCCATCGCCGAATTCGCGCGCCGCCTATAGCACCGCCTCGCGCCGCTCGAAGAACAGCACGTTGCGCGACGAGTGGCGGTTGACCAGCACGAAGCCCCGGTCCAGCAGCCCACGCACCAGGTCCGAGGCGCCGGCGGCGCCGATGGTGTCGGGGTGGACCTCGACCAGCAGCGCGCGCAGGCCGCCGGTGTCCAGCGCCGGCAGCAGGTCGGCCTCGCCGCCCTCGATGTCCATGACCAGGTAGCTGGGGGCGAACTCGGCGACCAGGCGGTTGACGTCCAGCACCGGCACCTTCACGGACCCGCCGTCGCCGCGCCGCGCCGTGCTCGAGCTCCAGAAGTCGGCGCCCAGGAAGAAGTCCTGCTCGCCGCCGTCGGCCAGGCCGGCGATGCCGTGCAGCACCCGCGGCGCGACCCCGTTCAGGCGGTGGTTGGCGGCCAGCACCTCGATCAGGTCGGGCCGCGCCTCGACCACCAGCACGGCGCCGTCGCCGCAGCGCCGCGCGGCGCAGGACGACAGCAGGCCCAGGCCGCCGCCCAGCTCCAGCACCCGGTCGCCGTCGCGCAGGGTGGCGCGCAGGATGCCCAGTTCCTCGCGCTCGTAGGTGCCGGCGTACAGCACCTGGCGCATGCGCGGCGACAGCACCGGGTGGCGCGCCATCAACCGCAGCCCGCCGATGGGCACCGTGCGGGCCCGGCGCAGGGCCAGCCACTGGCGGTGCAGGTCGTTGGCGTAGCGTCGCGGCTTCAGGTATTTCATGGCGCCTGTCCCGTGGTCCCACTGCGGCGCGCCGGGCGGCTTCCCCGCCCCGGCGCCGGGGGCTAGTATGCCCGAAAACACCGGACCGGGAACCGCCATGCCCCAAATCTGCCCCGCCGACGCCTTCCCCGGCCTGCTGCGCCCGGGCATGACCGTCTACCTGCCGGCCAGCGGCGCCGAGCCCCTGGCCCTGCGCGCCGCCCTCCAGGCGCAGCCCGAGGCGGCGCGGGGAGTCGACTTCCTGGCCGCCTGGGTGCCCGGGATCAACGACTTCGACTACGCCGCCCTGCACGCCGAAGCCCGGGCCACGGCCTTCTTCGTGCTGCCGGCCATGCGCGAGTCGTTCCGGGCCGGCAAGGTGCGGGTGCTGCCGCTCAACTACGCCGCCATCGCCCGCTGGCTGCGCGACGACGCGGCCATCGACCTGGCCGTGGTCCACGTGGCGCCGCCCGACGCGCGCGGCCTGTGCAGCACCGGCATCCTGGCCGACTTCTCCAGCCTGATCTGGGACAAGGCGGCGACGGTGGTCGGCCTGGTCAACCCGGCCATGCCGCGGGTGCGCGGCGCGCCGGCCATCGCCTACGACCGCCTGGACGTGGTGGTCGAGGACGCGACGCCGCTGCTCACCCTGCCGCGGGCCCGGGTCGACGCCACCTACGCCGCCATCGGCCGCCGCGTCGCCGAGTTGGTCGACGACGGCACCACCCTGCAGTTCGGGGTCGGCAGCCTGCAGGCCGCGGTGCTGGAATCACTGACCGGGCACCGGGACCTGCGCCTGGTGGGCGGCATGGTCTCGGACCCGCTGCTCGACCTGGACGCATCCGGCGCCCTGTCGCCCACCGCCGACGTGGTGGCGACCCTGGCGATCGGCTCGCGCCAGCTCTACGACTGGTGCGGGTCGGACCCCCGGACGCGCTTCGCCCCGGTGACCGAGACCCACAACGTGGCCGGCCTCTCGACCATCGACAACTTCTTCGCCTGCAACGGCGCCTTGCAGGTGGACCTGTTCGGCCAGGTCAACGGCGAGTCCCTGAACGGCCGCCTGGTCAGCGGCCCGGGCGGCCTGCCCGACTACCTGCGCAGCGGCGCCATGGCCCGCGGCGGCCGCGCCGTGGTCGCCCTGCCGTCCTCGGCCAAGGGGGGTCAGGTCTCGCGGATCGTGCCCTGCCTGGCCGCCGGCACCCCGGTCAGCGCCGCGCGCTGCGACGCCGGCACGGTGGTCACCGAGCACGGCGCGGCGGACCTGCGCGGCCTCGACCTGGACGCCCGCGCCGAGGCCCTGATCGCCATCGCCGAACCGGCCCACCGCGAAGACCTTGCCGGGCAATGGGCCGACCTGCGGGCGCGGCTGTGACGCCCCACCCCCGGCGCGGCAAAACGCGAAAAAAGTTCCACGAAAAAGGTGCGAAAAAGGTGCCAGGCACCTTTTAATATTTCAAAATTTTCCGAGATTCTTTTCATATAAAAGGTGCCTGGCACCTTTTCTGGCACCTTTTCAGGTGGGGCGCGGGAAGGTCAGGGCTTCGACCTTGTTGCCGTCGGGGTCGCGGATGAAGGCGCCGTAGTAGGTGGTCATGGCCGCCTGGCGCGGGCCGGGGGCGCCGGCGTCGCGGCCGCCGCCGGCCAGGGCGGCGGCGTGGAAGGCGTCCACCGCCGCCGTGTCCGGCGCCCGCAGGCAGATGTGCACCCCGGTGTCCTCGGCCACCGGCGCCAGGGCCGGGCGGGCATTGAGCCAGAACTCGGGATAGCGCTTGCCGAAGCCGACGCTGGCGTCGCGGTCCACCAGGCGCGCCAGCCCGAGCGGCGCCAGCACCGCCTCGTAAAACGCCGCCGCCGCGGCCAGGTCGCGCACGGCGAGGGAAATGTGGTCGATCATGGCGGTTCCCCTTTTTCGTATCCGTCTTTGTCCCCATCCCCCCTGCCGTCCGGGGTCTCAAGAAGCGGCCCCAGGTGGGCGCGCAGGCCGGGACCGGGGCCGGGGCCGTCCCAGCGGTCCAGGCGCACCAGGTCGGCGAGCGGCAGGCGCCGGCGCCAGCCGGCCTTTTCCAGTTCGGGCCGGTCGTGGTAGCCGGCCACGTAGCCCAGGCACAGGTAGGCCACCGGCACGATGGCCGCCGGGATGGCCAGGGCGGCGCGCAGGGCGTCGGGCTCGATGATGCTGACCCAGCCCATGCCCAGGCCCTCGGCCCGGGCGGCGAGCCACAGGTTCTGCACCGCGCAGACGGTGCTGTAGAGGTCCATGGCCGGGTCGTGGGTGCGGCCCAGGACCACCGGGCCGGCCCGGTCCCGGTCGCAGGTGACGCACAGGTTCACCGGCGCCTCGCGGATGCCCTCCAGCTTCAGCGCCCGGTAGGCGGCGCCGCGTTCGCCCTCGAACAGGGCCGCGGCCTGGGCGTTGGCGCGTTGGAAGTGGCCGTGCACGGCGGCCTTCACCGCCGGGTCGCGCACCACGATGAAGCTCCACGGCTGCATGAAGCCCACCGACGGCGCGTGGTGGGCGGCGGCCAGCAGGCGCCCCAGCAGGGCATCCGGCAGGGGGTCGGGCCGGAACGGGCCGCGCACGTCGCGCCGGGTGGCGATGGCGCGGTACACGGCGGCCCGGCCGGCCGGGTCGAAAGGTTCGGCGGGCAGCAGGCCCGCGGTCTCGGGTGTGGCGGGAAGGTCGGCGGAGTCCATCGGCAGTCCCCTTTCGATGGCAGGCGCCGCGCGCCGCCGTCCACGCGGCGCCGGCTTCCCTCCCGGCCGGTCTTCTGACTCGGGTTCCGCCCCGGCGCGCGCCTTCCCGGCCCGCCGCGTCCAGGTCGCGGAAGGGCCAGTGGCCGGTTGCGCGCGGGTCCCCCTCACAGCGCTGGGCACGTCGCGGACTCGCACCGCGTTCCCGATTCTCCCGTCAACAACGGGCACCGGGAGGTTCGGGCAGGCTAGACGATTCGAACCGCCGACGCCAGTTTCAGGCCGAGGTCAGGACGTAGACCTGGCGGTCGGCCAGCATGTCCTTAGTCTGGGCGGCGTAGGCGGCCATGTGCGCCGACTTGGCGTGGGCCCCCAGGGCGGCCATGGACGCCCACTTCTCGATCACCACGAAGGAGTCTTCGCCGTATTTCGCCGCCCAGCCGCCGGCCTCGGGCGAATCGACGGCGGCGCCGTACTCGATGCAGCCGTCCTCGGCGCGCACGGCCGACACGTTGGCGTTGAAGGCCGCCAGCACCGCGGCCCGCTGGCCCGGCTTGGCGGTGATGACGGCGACGACGTGGACCATGGACATTCCGGAACTCCCCGTGTGCGGTTTTGTGATCCCCCACCATAGCGCAGCGGCCGCCGCCGTCCAGCCCGCTCCCGCGCAGCCCACCTGTGCCGCCCCGGCCGCCGCCCCGCCGTCACTGGTCCGCGTCCTCCCTGGGGATGTTGATTTTTTTCGGCAGGTTCAGGTCGCCGCCGACGATCATCACGCGGGCCATGAAGGTGCAGTCGGTCAAACCGGCGAAGGTTGTCGGCATGCCGTATTTTCGGTGCATGACGCCGTTTTCCACGTCTTTGCGATTGTGCAGGTCTGAGAAATCGCGGCCCTCGCGCGCGGCGAAAACGCGCTGCATGGCCCATTGTGACGAGTACCATCGGTCTTTCAGTTCCGAGACGTCCGAACCGTATTTCGCGATGAGATATTCTGATTCATTTTCCGCCCCGGTAATGAACAGCTTGCCATCAGATATCATCAGTGGTGGCCACTCGTATGCCAATGCGTCTGCCGCGAGGGCGCTTGCGAACTCCAAAGTGATTTCACCACAGAGTTCGCGAAACGGGTCCTCCATGTTATCCCGCCGTTCCTGGTCGTAGCAGACGGGCCGGTAGGGGAAGAGGGGCAGTTCATGGTAGGCGTAGGACCGCAGCCAGAGCACGGCGCATCCGGCGGCCAGCAGATTGACCAGTTGGCAGGTGATGACCGGATGCCGCCCCGCCCAGCGGGCGAGGCGGCGCGCGTTCTTGAAAATCAAGGCTTGGGTCCCTTCGGATCGATGTCCCGCCAGACCAACTCGGGTTCCGACAGGCGACCGTTGCTGATCTTGAACGAACCGCTGACCTTCTGTTGCCAGACGGCGCGGATGTTGTAGTCATGGCCCTTGCCGCCCTCTTTCGCCTTCAGCGGGAGGTCGGCGCCGAACTTTCCTTTCTCGAAGTCGTAGCGGTCCTTCCAGACGTGCGTGACCGTGCCTTCGATATAGATGATGTCGCCATGGCGTACGGCCGTGAAATCTCCGTCGCTGTTGATATTGCTTTGGCCCGTGGCCAGCGCCTCGTCGATGCGGCCTTGTGCCAGATGGCTGTGGGACAGGTCGCCTTCCAAAAGCGGATCCTTTGGTCCGACCGGGCCGACGGAGTAATCCCATTTGTCATCCAAATCGACCTTGTGGCCGTCTTGCAGTGTGGTAAGCAGTTCGCCGGTTCTTTGATGGTTCGGATTGAGAAAGCTCTCGTCAAAGCGTTTCCGATTTTTCGCCTCGGCCTGGCGCACGAAGTCGCGTTTGCGGGCTTCGTCGCGGGGGATGATCATGTCCTTGCCCTGGCCATGGAGGTAGTGGTCCAGGTAATCGGGCGCGTGCTTCAGGCCAAATTTACGGCCCATTTTGACCTGCCTTTCGAGCATTTGCTCGGCCATTTCGGGGGTGATTTCCGGGTCCAGGACCATGGGGGTCTCGTATGCGTCGCGGTCGTTGTCGGACAGGGGGGCCGCCTGCGACGGCGCGGCCGCCGGCGGTTGCACGGGAGATGGGCCCGCTGCCGCCGGGGCGGGAGCCGGATTGCCAACGGTGGTTCCGGCAGGAGGTTTCACGGCGCCACCGCCCGGCGCCGTATCGGCATCGCGGGCGCCGGCCTCGGCCACCCGCACCCCCATGGGCAGGGCCCGGGGCGGGGCGCCGCCGAGGAGGGCGCGTTGCTGGTCCGGGGGCAGGTGGGCGAGCACGGCGGCGCCCAGGTCGTCGGCACGGTCGGTACCCAGGTCGCGCCGCGCCAGGTCGAGCAGGTCGCGCACGGCGGCGATGCGTCTTCTCGGGCTGGATTCCGGTTTCGCGATGGCGGCAGGCATGGGAGGTGTACCTTGGCGGTCAGCTCTCAGCATTCAGCTTTCAGCCTCCATCAAGCTGACGGCTGATCGCCCTGCAATCCAGAAAAGTTCCTGAAATGTTCTTACAAACTTCGCGCAAGGGTGTCAAACGGTCGTCGCGGTTCATGGCATGGGATCTCCTGGTCCATGGGTACACGTCATAAGCGAGCATCATGGCCAAGGTAGGGCGGCGGCGGGCAAAGTTCAAGGAAAAAAATCGCGATATTTTTCAGAATGGCTTGAAATCATGATTTCATAAGAATATTTCCTGTTTTTCGGCGGTGCGGGGGAACACGGATGAACACGGATTTCGACACGGATGAACACGGATGGGGGCGGGAGGTCGCCACGTCCTCCGCGTCCTCTGCGGTTAATTCCTTGAAACGCGGAGGACGCGGAGGAACGCCGAGGGGAAGGCTCCCCTGTTCACCCCGTCGTCCCCGCGCAGGCGGCCAGGGCTTCCGTGGATGGTCGGGTCAAGCCCGGCCATGACGAAAAACATAACAATTTTATATAGTTACGTCATGCCCGGACTTGATCCGGGCATCCACGAAACCGCCGCCGGCGCGGGAACGACGGGGCGGGATGGCGGCGCGCGCGCATCCGTGTCCATCCGTGCCTTGCATCCGTGTCCATCCGTGTCCTCCGGCACCACCCCGCAGACAAGAATGACGACAGATGAGCCTCTTGCAGAATTGCCGAGGCGCGTGGAATTTTGGGGATTGGGGCGGTTTCCGAGGGCCTCCGCAGTCTTGTTCCAGTAGGCTTGTTTTGCGGAACAACCACTGGAAGGGACTGCGGAGGATGCCTCTGAGAAAGACGTTAACAGCTTGCTGGCAACGGCTGCAAGGCCAACTGTTCCCGTGGCTGGAAGAGGAACTGGGCCCACTTGGGGATCGCCACCGACGGTTGGTCACGGTGCTTGATGTGGTCGGGGTGGAGGCGTTTCTGCCCTACCGGCGTGGCGGCGCCGGCTGTCCGCCTTCGGACCGTGCGGCTCTGGCCCGTGCCTTCGTCGCCAAGGCGGTGTTCAACCTGCCGACGACCGGCCTGCTGATCGAGCGGCTCTCGGTTGACAAGACCTTGCGCCGGCTTTGCGGCTGGGAGCGCCTGGGGTCGGTGCCCAGCGAGTCGACCTTCTCGCGGGCTTTTGCCGAGTTCGCGCGGAGTGCCCTGCCGAGCCGCCTGCACCAGGCGTTGATCGAAAGCACCCACGCGGAGCGGCTGGTCGGCCACGTCTCGCGGGACAGCACGGCGATCGAGGCGCGCGAGAAGCCGGCGGCGTTGCCTGGCAAGCCGAAGCGCGGGCGCGGTCGGCCGCGCAAGGGCGAGGAGGCGCCGCGGCGGCGGCGGCGCCTGGAGCGCCAACTGGACATGACCCTCGAGGAGATGCTGGCCGACCTGCCGCGGCACTGCGCCGTCGGCACCAAGCGCAGCGCCAAGGGCTACAGGAGCAGTTGGACCGGCTATAAGCTGCACCTGGATGTGGCCGACGGCATGGTGCCGCTGAGCGCCCTGCTGAGCGCGGCGTCGCTGCACGACAGCCAAGCGGCGATCCCGCTGGCGACCCTCACGGCGGCGCGGGTGAGGAGCCTGTATGACCTGATGGACAGTGCCTACGACGTCGGCGAGATCAAGGACCATAGCCGATCTCTCGGCCACGTCCCGATCATCGAGGCCAACCCCTGGGGCAAGGCCGAGCGCAAGCGGGAACTGGCCCTCGAGGCGGAACGGCGCCGGCACGCCGGATACCAGACCGCGGAGAAGATCCGCTATGGCGAGCGCACGGCCGCCGAGCGGGTCAACGCCCGGCTCAAGGACGACTTCGGCGGCCGCACGGTTCGCGTCCGCGGCCACGACAAGGTGATGTGCCACCTGATGTTCGGCATCCTGGCGTTGACTGTCGATCAATTGATGCGTCTGGTTCCGTAACCCGGAGCCTCCCGGGCGCCAACATCACGCGACCTCTTCCGAGGGGACGCAGCCGGACCGACTTGGCCTGAACGCGCCGCAAACCCGCACCGCGTGGCAAAATCCAACCCGATTGCGCAAATCCGAGAGGCCTTCGTTGCCGCACCCGCAAGCCAATCAAAAAAACACCCCGCATCAAGCTCGAATTCTGCAAGAGGCTCAGATGACGACATTTTCCCCGCCCGACCCCCGTCTTTCCCGCCACATCAGGGGCTTGCCGTGACGACATCGCGCCCGAAACCGGCGCCCACCGACACGCCGGGGGCTGCCCCCTTCCCTTGGCGGCGAATCGGAGTAAACTCCCGCCTTTCCGCCGCCGTCCGAGACCCCAGCCAGGGAGCGATCCCATGATTCCCCGTTACAGCCGCCCGGCCATGGCCGCCATCTGGGAGCCCGCCAACAAGTTCCGCATCTGGTTCCAGATCGAGGCCCACGCCTGCGACGCCCTGGCCGACCTGGGGGTGATCCCCAAGGCGGCGGCGGCGGCCGTGTGGGCGCGCGGCGACATCCCCTATACGCCCGAGCGCATCGCCCGCATCGACGCCATCGAGGCCGAGACCAAGCACGACGTCATCGCCTTCCTGACCGAGCTGGCGGAGCAGGTGGGCGAGGAGGCGCGCTTCGTGCACCAGGGCATGACCAGCTCGGACGTGCTGGACACCTGCCTCGCCGTGCAGCTCGCCCAGGCGGCCGACATCCTGCTGGCGGACATCGACGCCCTGCTGGCGGCGCTGGAGCGCCGGGCGCGGGAGTTCAAGGACCTGCCCTGCATGGGCCGCAGCCACGGCATCCACGCCGAGCCGGTGACCATGGGGCTGAAGTTCGCCCGCTTCTACGCCGAGTTCGCCCGCAACCGGGCGCGCCTGGCGGCGGCGCGGGACGACGTGGCCACCTGCGCCATCTCGGGCGCCGTGGGCACCTTCGCCAACATCGACCCGGCGGTGGAGGAGCACGTGGCCGCCAGGCTGGGCCTGACCCCCGAGCCGGTGTCGACCCAGGTGATCCCGCGCGACCGCCACGCCCACTTCTTCGCCGTCCTGGGCGTGATCGCCAGCTCGGTCGAGAACCTGGCCACCGAGATCCGCCACCTGCAGCGCACCGAGGTGCGCGAGGCCGAGGAATACTTCGCCCCCGGGCAGAAGGGCAGCTCGGCCATGCCGCACAAGCGCAACCCGGTGCTGACCGAGAACCTGACCGGCCTGGCCCGCATCGTGCGCGCCGCCGTGGTGCCGGCCCTGGAGAACGTGGCCCTGTGGCACGAGCGCGACATCTCGCACTCGTCGGTGGAGCGCATGATCGGCCCCGACGCCACGGTGACGCTGGACTTCGCCCTCGCCCGCCTGACCGGGGTGGTGGACAAGCTGCTGGTCTACCCCGACGGCATGGCCGAGAACCTGAACCAGTTGGGCGGGCTGGTGTTCTCGCAGCGGGTGCTGCTGGCCCTGACCCAGGCCGGCATGAGCCGCGAGGACGCCTACCGCGCCGTGCAGCGCAACGCCATGAAGGTGTGGCTGGAGAAGGCCGACTTCCTGAGCGAGCTGAAGGGCGACGCCGAGGTCACGGCCCTGCTGGACGGCGCGGCGCTGGAGGCGCTGTTCGACCTGGGCTACCACACCAAGAACGTGGACCGCATCTTCGCCCGCGTGTTCGGCGCCAATTGAACGGTGGCGGGTGACCCAGGATGAGGACGCGCGAAAGGGGCTTGACAATGACGCGAAACAACCAACATTCTAGGGATATGGTTACGAAACGATCCGCCCCCGGCCGCCGCGAACCCGCCCTGGACGCCGACCAGGCGGCGCGGCGCCTGGCCGCCCTGGGCAACCCCACCCGCCTGGCCCTGTTCCGCCTGCTGATCCGGGCCGGGACCGAGGGCATGAACATCGGCGAGGTCCAGGCCCGGGCCGGCATCCCGCCCTCGACCCTGGCCCACCACCTGCGGGCCCTGACCGACGCCGGCGTGGTGCGCCAGGAGAAGCGCGGGCGCGAGGTGATCAACACCGCCCTCTACGCGGCCATCGACGGCCTGCTGGCCTACCTGACCGACGAATGCTGCCTGGGCTTCGGCGACGGCACCGCCTGTGCCCCGGGTGGGGAGGTGGCGGGCAAGGACACGGCAGCCAAGGGCGCCCTCGCCGCCGAGTGATTTTTTTTGCGACAACAGAACCAGAATACTAGGGATTTCGAAACATGAGCAGCTCCAGCGACCTCTCCAAGGTTCCCGCCCCCGCCGCGCCCCTGGCCGCGCTCCCCCGCCCGAACTGGCGCGCCGTCGACAAGGCCTGGGCCGCCTTCGCCCTGGTGCTCGCCGCCGTGGCCGTGCTGGACCGGGGGCAGGTCTTGCCGTCGCTGGCCTTCACCGGGCGCGCCTTCCTGGGCACCCTGCCCTACCTGGTGCTGGCGGTGGCGGCGGCGGCCTATGCCAAGGCCTCGGGCGCCGACAACCTGATCGCGCGGGCCTTCTCGGGCCACGTGGCGGGCATGGTGCTGTTGGCGGCCCTGGTGGGCGGGCTGTCGCCGTTCTGCTCCTGCGGGGTGATCCCGCTGATCGCCGCCCTGCTGTCCATGGGGGTGCCGCTGCCGGCGGTCATGGCCTTCTGGCTCAGCTCGCCGGTCATGGACCCCAGCATGTTCCTGCTGACCACGGGCACGCTGGGCCTGCCCTTCGCCGTGGCCAAGACCGTGGCCGCCGTGGGCCTGGGCCTGTTCGGCGGCTACGCCCTGCTGGCCGTGCAGGGGCTGCCGGTGTTCGCCGATCCCCTGCGCCCGGGGGTGGGCAACGGCGGCTGCGGCGGGTCCAAGGTGCGGGTGGCGCGGCCGGTGGTCTGGGCCGCCTGGCGCGAGGCCGAACGGCGCCAGACCTTCGCCAAGGAGACCCTGGCCTCGGCCCTGTTCCTGGGCAAGTGGATCGCCCTCGCCTTCCTGCTGGAAAGCCTGATGCTGGCCTACGTGCCGGCCGACCTGGTGGCCCGCCTGGCCGGCGGCGAGGGCCTGGGCGCGGTGACCGCCGCCGCCCTGGTCGGCGTGCCCGCCTACCTGAACGGCTACGCCGCCCTGCCGCTGGCCGCCGGGCTGGTGGACCAGGGCATGTCCATGGGCGTGGCCATGGCCTTCCTGGTTGCCGGCGGGGTCAGCAGCCTGCCGGCGGCCATCGCCGTGTTCGCCCTGGTGCGCCTGCCGGTGTTCGCCGCCTACCTGGCCTTCGCCCTGGTCGGCTCGGTGATCGCCGGGATGCTGGCGGGGATGGTCCTCTAATGCCCGGGCAGGCCGGCCAGGTAGGTGCGGATCAGGTCGCGCGCCAGGTCATCGAGGCCGTCCTCGGCGACCAGGGCCAGCTTGCCCGACTGGCCCAGGCTGCACAGGCCGTGCAGCCCGGCCCACAGGACCCGGGTGGCGCGGCCGCGCGCCGCGACGTCGTCGGGGATCACGGGCACCAGCGCCGCCTCGACCCGGGCCAGCAGGCGCGCCAGCTTGCCGCGGTACCAGTCGGGCACGTCCTCGCCCTCGGGCAGGCGGTGCTCGAACAGCACGTTCCACAGCTCCCGGTTCTCGACCGTGAAGGCGATGTAGGCCCGGGCCAGGTGCCACAGGCGGGTTTCGGTGTCGCCGTCGTCGGGCACGGCGTCCAGGGCCGCCTGCAGGGCGTCCAGGGTCTCGCCGTTGAGCTGCACCACCAGGTCGTCCAGGTTGCGGAACAGGTTATACAGCGTGCCCGGCGAATAGCCGATGCGCGCCGCCAGGCTGCGCGCGGTCAGGGCCGGCAGCCCCTGGTTGCGCAGGATCTCCCGCGCCGCGTCCAGGGACATGCGGTAAAGCTCCTCGCGGGTGTGGTCGCTGCGCCGGGCCATGGCGGTCTCGTCCTTCCGTCCGCGCGCCGCCCCTCCCCCGCCGGCCGCTCCTGAAAAAAAGACTTGAACGGCGTTCAAAAGCAAGGCATTATTTATTGAACATTGTTCATTAAATGGAGAGCGACCATGAACACCGACCGCAACTGCCCCCTGATCCAGGCCGCCGCCGTGGCCGCCCTGTTCGCCGCCACCGCCCTGGTGGGCCTGCACATGGCCGGCTCGTTTTTGGACGGATTCCTGTCCCGGGCCTTTTGGGCGTTTTAATTGAACATTGTTCAATACCGCTCGTCCCCACTTTCGAGGAGGCATGACATGAAAACCCCGATGAAATGCATCCTGGCGGTCCTGGCGCTCTGCGCCGCCCTGGGCGCGGCGCCGCCGGCCGCCCAGGCCGCCGGCCTGCTGACCCCCACCGACGGCCGCACCCCGGCCCTGCAGATCCGCGACCACAAAGTGACGGTGGTGGTCGAGGAGGCCTACGCCGCCACCACGGTGGAGCAGGTTTTCGCCAACCCCCACGACCGCGACCTGGAGGCCGTGTACTCCTTCCCCGTGCCCGAGCGCGCGGCGGTCAGCGCCTTCACCTACTGGATCGACGGCAAGCCCGTCACCGGCGAGGTCCTGGCCAAGGAGAAGGCGCGCCGGGTCTATGCGGACGAGAAGGCCGCCGGCCGCGAGGCCGCCCTGGCCGAGCAGGATTCCCACAAGACCTTCGACATCACCGTCTGGCCGGTGCGGGCCCGGGACACGGTGCGCGTGCGCCTGACCTACCTGCAGCCCACGGGCCTGGACACGGGCATCGGCCGCTACGCCTATCCCCTGGAGGAGGGCGGCGTGGACGAGGCCAAGCTGGCCTTCTGGACCGCCGACGACAAGGTCACCGGCGACTTCAGCTTCGACCTGACCCTGCGCTCGTCGCGCCCGGTCGAGGCCCTGCGCCTGCCCGACCATCCGGCGGCGCGGATCACCCAGGACCCCGGCGGCGACTGGCAGGTCCACCTGGGCCGGCCGGCCCCGGCCACCACCGGCGCCGCCCCGGCCGCGGACGACGGCGAGACCCGGGTCGCCGCAGCCGGTCCGGCCAGCCTCGCGCCCGAGGTGCGCCTGGACCGAGACGTCATCGTCTACTGGCGCCTCAAACAGGGGCTGTCCGGCAGCGTCGACCTGGTGGCCCACCGGGCCGAGGGCGCCGAGCGCGGCACCTTCATGCTGACCATCACCCCCGACGACGACCTGGCGCCCATTACCCGGGGCCGGGACTGGAGCTTCGTCCTCGACGTCTCCGGGTCCATGGCCGGCAAGTTCGCCACCCTGGCCGAGGGCGTCTCGCGGGGCCTGCGCAGGATGCGCCCCGACGACCGCTTCCGCATCGTCCTCTTCAACGACTCGGCACGGCTGCTGGACGGCGGGTTCCGGGCCGCCACGGCGGAGAACGTGGACGCCGCCATCCGCGCCCTGGGCGGGGTCACGGCCGAGCGCGGCACCGACCTGTACGCCGGCCTGAATATGGGCCTGGACGGCCTGGACGCCGACCGGGTCAGCGCCGTGCTGCTGGTCACCGACGGCGTCGCCAACCTGGGCGAGACCCGCAAGCGCGCGTTCCTGGACCTGGCGCGCCGCAAAGACGTGCGCCTGTTCACCTTCGTCATGGGCAACAGCGCCAACCGCCCCCTGCTGGACGCGCTGACCCGCGAGAGCGGCGGCACCGCCTTCGCCATCTCCAACAGCGACGACATCGTCGGCGCCGTCCTGGGCGCCACGGACAAGGTGGGCCACGAGTCCCTGCGCGACCTCAAGCTGGTCATATCGGGCGTCCGCACGGCCGACGTCACCCCGGCCCGCCTGGGCAGCCTGTACCGGGGCCAGCGCCTGGTGGTGTTCGGCCACTACTGGGGCGGGGGCACGGCCGAGGTGACGGTCTCCGGCATGATCTCGGGCCGCGCCAAGACCTACACCACCGGCTTCCCCTTCCCGGCCACGGCCGCCGACCACCCCGAGGTGGAGCGCCTGTGGGCCTACGCCGCCATCGAGGCCCTGATGCACGAGGCCGAGACCTTCGGCGCCGACGCCGACGTCACCCAGGCGGCCACCGACCTGGCCGTGGAGAACGGCCTGGTGACGCCGCACACCTCCATGGTGGTGGTGCGCGACGCCCGCTTCGCCGAACTGGGCATCGAGCGCCGCAACCGGGATCGCGTGGCCACCGAGGACGCGGCCCGGCAGCGGCGCCTGGCCAGCCCCGCCGCGTTGCCCCGGGCGGACACCGCCCGGCCCATGTTCACGGGCACCCGCGCCACCCACCATACGGGCGGTGGCGGTGGCGGCGGCGGCACGGGGGCCATCGATCCCTTCGGCCTGGGCCTGATGGTCCTGTTCGGGGCCGCCGCCGGGGGTGCCGCCTGGCGCCGCCGGTGGGGCGGCGAGCGATGACCGCCCGGACACGGGTCCCCACGGCCACGGACCACGGCAGCCCCCGGCTGCCGTGGTTCACCCTGGCCCTGGGCAGCGCCCTGCTGGCCCTGCACCTGCTGGGCGGCGACGCCTTCACGGCCCTGGTCCTGGACCGGGACGGGGTCGCGGCGGGGCAGGCCTGGCGCCTGCTGACCGGCCACCTGGCGCATGTGGACGGCCACCACCTGGGCCTGAACCTGGCCGCCCTGGCCCTGTTGGGCACCTGGACCGAGGTGGCCCACCGCGACGGCGCCCCGCCCCTGGGGCTGCTGGTCGTCTCGGGCGCCCTGGCCGTGTCCCTGGGGGTGCTGTGGACACGGCCCGACCTGGCCGCCTACTGCGGCCTGTCCGGTGTCCTGAACACGGTCTTCGCCGCCGCGGTGGCGGGCCAGTGGCGGCACACGCGATCACCCCTGTTCGCCCTCATGGCCGGGGCCGGGGCGATCAAGATCGTGGTGGAATGGAGTGGCAACTTAGCCCTGTTCTCGGGCCCCGCCACCGGCTGGGCGCCGGTGCCCGCGGCCCATGGGGCCGGCTACCTGTGGGGATTGGTCCTGGCCTGGGTCTGGCCGCGGCTGGCGGGAGGCCGGCCCTGGGCGTGGCCGGCGGGACGGCGGATGCGGCAGGGGAAAGGGGCTATTCGCCGCCGACGCGGCTGTGGTCGGGGCCCAGGGCGTCCGGGTATTCCTTGCTGAGCTGTTCCAGGGCCTTAGCGTACAGGCGGTCCATCTGCTCGCGCAGGTCGTCCTCGCTGATGCCGGCGCCACGGTCGCCCAGGTCCTTCATGACCTTGCGGATGACGTCGCCGTCGCCCGGCTCATCGAAGTCCACGGCCACCACGTCCTTGGCGTAGGACGCGGCCTCGTCCTTGCCCAGGCCCATGCGCTCGGCGGCCCACAGGCCCAGCAGCTTGTTGCGCCGGGACTGCGCCTTGAAGCGCATTTCCGCGTCCATCTTGTACTTGGCTTCTTCGCTCTTTTCGCGGCTGTCGAACACGTCTGACATGGCTGAATCCCCGGGGTTTTGGATCGGCGTGGCGCCTCGGCCCTGCGCGCCGGAACTTACGGGCAAACGGGCCGCGCCGCAATGAATTCCCTGTAAAATATTTTTGCACCGCACACCTGTTTCGTCAAATGGGCTATAACCCCAAGCCATGTGCACCGTGATCGTCCTGCGCCGCCCCGGGCACCCCTGGCCCCTGCTGCTGGCCGCCAACCGCGACGAGATGGCCGACCGCCCCTGGGACCCGCCTGGGCGCCACTGGCCCGGCCGCCCCGGCACCCGGGCCGGGCGCGACCGCCTGGCCGGCGGCACCTGGCTGGGGCTGAACGACGCCGGGGTGGTGGCCGGCATCCTGAACCGCCGCCACAGCCTGGGCCCGGCCCCGGGCATGGCCAGCCGAGGTGAATTACCGTTGCGCGCGCTGGACGCCGCCGACGCGCAAGAAGCCGTGGCGAACGTGCGCGCCGCCGTGGCGGAGGCCCCCTACCGCCCCTTCAACATGGTCATCGCCGACGCCGCCGCGGGCTTCTGGCTGCGCCACACCGACGACGGCGTGACCGAGCATTTCGCCCTGCCGGACAACCTGGGCATGGTCACGGCCTACGACCTGAACGACCCGGCCTCGCCCCGCGCCGCGCGCTTCCTGCCGCGGTTCACCGCCGCGCCGGTACCCGACCCGGCGGCCGGCGACTGGACCGCCTGGACCGACCTGCTCGGGTCGCGCGACCACGCCGCCTGGGCCGGCCCCGACGGCGCGCTCTGCGTGGTGCGCGGCGACGCCTTCGGCACCGTCAGCTCGTCCCTGGTGGCCCTGCCGGCGCCGGGCGGCGAAGCGGCGCCGGTGTTCCTGTTCGCCCCCGGCCGCCCCGGCGAGGCCGCCTACGCCCCCGTGACCGCATAGATTTCGCCGCAGCCGACGCGATTCCAATCCCGGCGCTTTTTCCCGTATAATGCGACCCGCGCGGCGGGGAGGTTTGCGCCATGGAGCAGGTGTCCGAGCTTCGGCGGTACTGGGTCCTGGGGATCGGGCCCGAGCGCGCCGAAAAGCTGGCGCCCCACGAGACCCTGGAGGTGCCCGTGGGCCGCTTCGCCGCGGCCATGAGCCCCGACGACGTGGCCCTGTTCTGGCGCCGGGAGCCCGCGGCCGGCATCTTCGGCTGGGAGAACGAGGACGGCATCTTCGGCTGGGGCCGCATCGTCGGCATGCAGTACCCCGAGGGCGACATCGGCGGCGCCACGGTCAACCCCCTGGTCTATTGCGAGGCCCTGTTCGACACGCCCGTGTCGCCCGTCGTCCTGGCCGACGACCGCCTGCACTTCGAGGGCCTGACCGTGCTGCGCAATGACACCGGCAGCGCCTTCCGCGTCACCACCCTGGAGGCCGAGGCCCTGCGCCCCCTGCTGCGCGACCTGGCCGGCGCCGACCTGCCGCCGCCGTGGAACCCGGACGGCGGCACCTACCCCTGGGCCGTGCGCCGGGACTACCGCTTCGCCGACCTGCCGGCCATGGTCCTCGACCTCATGGCCCAGGCGCCGGCACCCACCGACGGGGCGGCCCATTCCGCCTTCGACATCCTGTTGGGCTGGGTGGCCATGAACCCGGGCGGCGAGGCCGATACCCGCCAGTTCCTGGTCAGCCGGTTCGGGAAGCAGATCGACGAGGTGATGTCGGGCCCCCAGGGCAAGGCCCTGGACGCGGCCCGGGAGCGCCTGATGGCCAAGTCCGCGCCCGGCATCCTGGACCAGGAGGCGCAGCAGCCGGGCCTGGGGCTTGTCTTCATGCTGGACCGCGCCCGCCGCGCCGCCATCCGCACCACGGGGCGCGAGCGCATTCACCTGCGCCATTTGGTGGCGGGCCTGCTGACCGACTTCCCGGCGCCGCCGTCGCAGGCGACCACCCCGCCGTCGGGCCTGGACCTGGCCGCCGCGCGCGCGGACTTCCTGGCCTACGTCGTGCCCCGCTGCCCCGACGACGACGCCGAGGGCTGGACCGGCGTGCTGGCCGGCAACTTCGCCGACCTGGGCACCGGCGACGGCCGCGAGGAACCGGCGGAGGTGTCGCTGGACGCCCTGCTGGCCCGGGTCAACGCCGACTCCACGGGCGGCGAGGACCGCCTGAACATCACGCCCGAGGTCGAGGCCCTGGCGTCCGTGATGGCGGCGCGGGACGTGAAGCCGCCCTTCGCCATGGGCCTGTTCGGCGACTGGGGCAGCGGCAAGACCTTCTTCATGGAGAAGATGCGTGACCGTGTGATCGAGATCGGCGACACCGTGGCCCGCGCCGGCCCGGCGGCCGAGACCGCCTATTGCCGCAACGTGGTGCAGATCTGGTTCAACGCCTGGCACTACGTGGAGGCGAATTTGTGGGCCAGCCTGGTGGACCACATCTTCACCGAACTGGGCCGCGCCGTCGGCCTGCGCGACGAGGACCAGAAGAAGTTCGACAAGCTGATCGAGGAGCTGGGCATCGCCCAGGAGCGGCGCCGCGAGATCACCGACCGCCTGCAGGACGTGCAGGCGCGGCGCCAGGAGACGGCCGAGCAGATCTCGGACCTGGTCGAGGAGATGGAATCCCGCGCCGCCGAGCACCAGGCCCAGGTCAACCGCAAGATCATGACCGAGACCTTCAGGGAGGACATCGGCGAGGACCTGAAGCGAAAGATCGACGAGATCGCCAAGGACTCGGAGAACCTGCCCGGCTTCGCTGAATTCAACAAGCGCGCCAAGGAGGCCCACGACACGGCCCAGGACATCCTGGACCTGCTGGGCCAGGCCGGGGTGGTTGCCGGGCGCGCCGCAAACCTGTGGAAGTCGCTGTACAGCGCGCCGATCCCACCGCTGTTCTGGATCGTCCTGGGCGGCGCCACCCTGGCCGTGGCCGTGGGCGGCCCGCTGCTGGCGGTCAAGTTCGCCGCCTGGCCCGGCTGGGCGACCCTGTCGGGGTTCCTGGCCGAGGGGGTCGCCGTCGGCGGAGTGGCGGTCGCCTGGGCCAAGAAGGGCCTGTCGGGGGCGTCGGGCGTGCTGGACAAGCTGGAGGGCCTGCGCGACCGCGTGCTGCGCGAGGTCGACGCCGCCGAGGCCGAGCGGCGCGCCAAGGTCACGGCCCTGGAGGCGGAGCTCGACCGCATCGACGGCCAGATCCGGGGCGCCGAGGAGGAGAAGCGGGCCATCGACCGCGAGATCGAGGACCTGGAGGCCCAACTCCGCGCCGGGCCGACCCAGCGCCTGGCCCAGTTCATCGCCGACCGGGCCGAGAGCGACGACTACCGCAAGCACCTGGGCCTGCTGGCCCTGATCCGCCGCGACTTCAAGAAACTGTCGGACCTGCTGCGCGCCGTCGGCGCCGACGGCGGGCGGGGCGGGGACGAGCCGGACCTGCCGCGCATCGACCGCATCATCCTGTACGTCGACGACCTGGACCGCTGCCCGCCGGGCCGGGTGGTGGACGTGCTGGAGGCCATCCACCTGCTGCTGGCCTTCCCGCTGTTCATGGTGGTGGTGGGGGTCGACTCGCGCTGGGTCAGCCGCTGCCTGGAGCGGGAATATCCGCTGCTGCTGCGCCGCTCCGAGGCCGACGGCGGCGGCAGCCGGGCCAAGCGCTTCGCCGCCGACACCCAGGACTACCTGGAGAAGATCTTCCAGCTCCCCTACTGGCTGCGCCGGCCCGAGCCCGACGGCACCTCGAGCCTGATCGGCGACCTGGTGGGCCCCACGGCGGCGCCGGAAGCGAGTTCGGAGGATGCGAACGGCGGCGGCGGCACGGGCGGCGGCGGCCGGCCGCCGCGCGACCCCGGCGAGGTGCTGGTGCCCGACGAGGACCGGGTCGAGGACGAGGCGCCCGGCTACGTCGATTTCCTGCACGCCGAGCCCCATGGCGAGCCCAACGATCCCCCCGGCCCGACCCCGGTGCAGCTCAACCCCGCCGCCCTGTCGCTGACCCGGGCCGAGGCCGACTACATGGCCGCGCTCGGCGGCCTGGTGGGCCGCACGCCGCGCAGCATCAAGCGGTTCGTCAACGTCTACCGCGTGCTCAAGGCCGCCGACCCCCGCGCCCGCCGCACCGACTTCACCGACGGCACCAGACCCGGCTTCCGCGAACCCCTGTTCCTGCTGGCCGTGGTCTGCGGCCACCCGCGGGCGGCGAAGCGGTTCTTCAAGGAACTCGCCAAGGCATCCGGGACCATCGACGGCCTCGAATTGGCGGCCTCGCCGCAGCGGGTTGCGGAAACGCCGGACGACGAGGCATGGGGCGTTTTCACGCAGGCATTCGACCGGTTTTCGGCGCCCATGGACGATTCGCTGAGCGTCGCCCGGCTCAACGACTGGCTCCCCGCCATCAAGCGCTTCGATTACCGCGATTGGCGGCATCTGGGGGCTTGAATCCGCGGCGAATCACGCCAAATCCTGCAACGTTGCCCTCACCGCGGCTTCCTGGTATAGGGAGCCTATCCGCGGGCGCCGCCGGGACCCATCGGGCGGGCGCCGCGTCAGATTCGGAATCCGAAAAATGGCCAGACGCAGACAGATCTTCGAGGGCCGGGCGAAAGTCCTCTTCGAGGGCCCGGAGCCGGGCACCGTCGTGCAGTACTTCAAGGACGACGCCCAGGACCTGGGAGCCCAGAAGAAGGGCGTGATCACCGGCAAGGGCGTGCTGAACAACCGCATCAGCGAATACCTGATGACCCGCCTGGGCGAGATCGGCGTGCCGACCCACTTCATGCGCCGCCTGAACATGCGCGAGCAGCTGGTGCGCGAGGTCGAGATCATCCCGCTGAAGATCAAGGTGCGCAACGTCGCCGCCGGCGGCTTCGCCAAGCGATTCGGCCTGGCCGAGGGCACGCCGCTGCCACGCTCGGTGGTGGAATACTTCTTCATGTCCGACGAGCTGGGCGACCCCCTGGTCAGCGAGGAGCACATCACCGCCTTCGGCTGGGCCACGCCCCAGGACATGGACGACCTGATGGCCATGTCGCTGCGGGTCAACGACTTCATGAGCGGCCTGTTCCTGGGCATCGGCATCCGGCTGGTGGACTTCAAGCTGGAGTTCGGGCGCCTGTGGGAAGAGGACAGCATGCGCATCGTGCTGGCCGACGAGATCAGCCCCGACAACTGCCGCCTGTGGGACATGAAGACCGACGAGCGCCTGGACATGGACCGCTTCCGCAACGACCTGGGCAAGGTCGCCGACGCCTACCAGGAGGTGGCGCGGCGCCTGGGCATCCTGCCCGAGAGCGGGCCGCGCGACATGCCGGGGCCCTCGGCGATCCAGTAGCCCCGCCCCACCAACGCCTGACCAAGGGGAACCCGCCACCGTGAAAGCCAAAGTCCACGTCACCCTCAAATCCGGCGTCCTCGACCCCCAGGGCAAGGCCGTGCAGCACGCCCTGGCTGCCCTCGGCTTCGGCGGGGTCGACAACGTGCGCCAGGGCAAGTTCATCGAGCTGGACCTGGACGAGACCGACGCCGGCAAGGCCCAGCAGACCGTCGAGGCCATGTGCAGGCAGCTCCTGGCCAACACGGTGATCGAGAACTACGACATCGAGATCGTTGCGTGAGGTTCGAAGCGGTCAGCTTTCAGCGGTCAGCTTTCAGCCAAGGGGTTCGAAGCTGAGTGCTGAAAGCTGATAGCTGATAGCTGATAGCTGATTCCTGACAGCCACTTTCGTCCAGGGAGACCCGCCATGAAAGCCGCCGTCATCGTCTTCCCCGGCTCCAACTGCGACCGCGACATGCAGGTGGCGCTGCGCAATTCGCTGGGCGCCGAGCCGCTGATGGTCTGGCACGGGGACACCGAGCTGCCCCAAGTGGACCTGATCGCCGTGCCCGGCGGGTTCTCCTACGGCGACTACCTGCGCTGCGGCGCCATGGCCTCGCACTCGCCGATCATGCGCGAGGTGGTGCGGCGCACCGAGCAAGGCGTGCTGGTGCTGGGCGTGTGCAACGGGTTCCAGATCCTGACCGAGGCCGGGCTGCTGCCCGGCGTGCTGATGCGCAACGCCGGGCTCAACTTCGTCTGCCGCGACGTGCACCTGCGGGTGGAGCGGACCGACACCCCCTTCACCGGCCACTACTCCCAGGGCCAGGTGATCCGCGTGCCGGTGGCCCACCACGACGGCAACTACTTCGCCGACGACGCGACCCTGGACGAGCTGGAGGGCGAGGGCCGCATCGCCTTCCGCTACTGCACGCCGGCGGGCGAGATCACGGCGGCCGCCAACCCCAACGGCAGCCAGCGGAACATCGCCGGCATCTACAACCGCCGCCGCACGGTCCTGGGCATGATGCCCCACCCCGAGCGCCTGGCCGACCCCCTGCTGGGCGGCATCGACGGCAAGCCCATGTTCGACGCACTGGTGGAGGCCCTGGCGGCATGACCCTGGCAAGCGACAAGAACCGCGCCCACGCGGCACCCGAGACCACCCCCCCGATCACCCCCGAGGTCATCGCCGAGCACGGGCTCTCCCCCGCCGAGTACGACAAGGTGCTGGAGATCCTGGGCCGCGAGCCCAACATCACCGAGCTCGGCATCTTCTCGGTCATGTGGTCCGAGCACTGCTCCTACAAGTCGTCCAAGAAGTGGCTCAAGACCCTGCCGACCACGGCGCCCTGGGTCATCTGCGGCCCGGGCGAGAACGCCGGCATCGTCGATATCGGCGACGGCCAGGCGGCCATCTTCAAGATGGAGAGCCACAACCACCCCAGCTTCATCGAGCCCTACCAGGGCGCGGCCACCGGGGTCGGCGGCATCCTGCGCGACGTGTTCACCATGGGCGCGCGCCCCGTGGCCAACCTGAACGCCCTGCGCTTCGGCCGGCCCGAGCATCCCAAGACGCGCCACCTGGTGTCGGGCGTGGTCGAGGGCATCGGCGGCTACGGCAACTGCGTCGGCGTGCCCACCGTGGGCGGCGAGGTGAACTTCGACGAATCCTACGACGGCAACATCCTGGTCAACGCCATGACCGTGGGGGTGGCGGACACCGACCGCATCTTCTATTCCGCCGCCGCCGGGGTCGGCAACCCGGTGGTCTACGTGGGGTCCAAGACCGGGCGCGACGGCATCCACGGCGCCACCATGGCCTCGGCCGAGTTCTCGGACGATTCCGAGGAGAAGCGCCCCACCGTGCAGGTGGGCGACCCGTTCACGGAAAAGCTGCTCATCGAGGCCTGCCTGGAACTGATGGCGACGGACGCCATCGTCGCCATCCAGGACATGGGCGCGGCGGGGCTCACGTCGTCCAGCTTCGAGATGGCCTCCAAGGGCGGGGTCGGCATCGAGATGGACCTGGACGCCGTGCCCCAGCGCGAGACCGGCATGACGCCCTATGAGATGCTGCTGAGCGAGAGCCAGGAGCGCATGCTGATGGTCCTGCAGCCGGGCAAGGAGGACGTGGCCCGGGCCGTGTTCGAGAAGTGGGAGCTGGACTTCGCCATCGTCGGCCACATCACCGACACCGGGCGCATGGTGCTGAAGCACGGCGGCCGGGTGGTGGGCGACCTGCCCATCGACCCCCTGGCCCTGGCCAGCCCCGAATACGACCGCCCCTGGACGCCGACGGAGAAGCCCGCCCGCCTGTCGGCCGGCGAGGTGCCCGCCCCCAACGATCCCATGGAGGTCCTCAAACAGCTCGTGTCCTGCCCCGACGGCGCGTCCAAGCGCTGGGTCTGGGAGCAGTACGACCACATGGTCATGGGCGACACCGTGGGCCGGCCCGGCGGCGACGCGGCGGTGGTGCGGGTGCACGGCACCGACAAGGGCCTGGCCATGGCCAGCGACTGCACGCCGCGCTACGTCAAGGCCGACCCCGTGGAGGGCGGCCGCCAGGTGGTGGCCGAGACCTGGCGCAACATCTGCGCCGTGGGCGGCCGGCCGCTCGCCATCACCGACAACATGAACTTCGGCAACCCCGAGCGGCCGCACATCATGGGCCAGTTCGTGGGCGTGATCCAGGGCATGGGCGAGGCCTGCACGGTGCTGGAATACCCCGTGGTGTCGGGCAACGTGTCGCTCTACAACGAGACCAACGGCCGCGCCATCCTGCCCACCCCCACCATCGGCGGGGTCGGCCTGATCCCCGACATCGGCCGCATGGCGACCATCGCCTTCAAGGCCGCCGGCGAGGCCATCGTGGTTCTGGGCGAGGCCGATCCCGAGGACGGCGGCTGGCTGGGCCAGTCCCTGTTCCTGCGCGAGGTGCACGGCCGCAGCGACGGCGCCCCGCCCCCCGTGGACCTGGCCGCCGAGCGCCGCAACGGCGACTTCGTGCGCGACCAGATCCAGGCCGGCCGCGTCACGACCTGTCATGACGTCTCCGACGGCGGCCTGCTGGTGGCGCTGGCCGAGATGGCCATGGCCGGGGGGATCGGCGCGACGGTCGAGGTCGCCGGCCCGCACCTGCACGCCGCCCTGTTCGGCGAGGACCAGGGCCGCTACGTGGTCGCCCTGGCCGAAAGCGGGGCCGAGGCCCTGCTGGCCGCCGCCGCCGCCGCCGGCGTGCCGGCCCGGCGCATCGGCACCACGGGCGGCGCCGACCTGGTGCTGAACGGCGGCCCGTCCGTCGCCGTGGCCGAGCTGGCCGCCGCCCACGAGGCCTGGATGCCCGCCTACATGGGCGGCTGAGGCCCGAGGATCGCGGGGTTCCGCCCCCTTGACCCTGGGGCGGATAGGCGCCATATCATCGCCGGGGGACGGCCCGCCGTGCCCGAAACAGTGAGTCAAGCCGACCGAGGAACGCCGCCATGGCCATGCACGCCGACCAGATCCAGGCCCTGATCAAGGAGGCCATGCCCGACGCCGAGATCCACATCGAGGACCTGCGCGGCGACGGCGACCATTACGCCGCGCGCATCGTCAGCGAATCCTTCCGCGGCAAGTCGCGGGTGCAGCAGCATCAGATGGTGTACGCCGCCCTCAAGGGCCGCATGGGCGGCGAGCTGCACGCCCTCGCCCTGCAGACCAGCGCGCCGGAAGCGTAACCGAGCATTCACCGAGACACACCGGACCCAAGGAAACCGCCATGACCGAATCCGCCGTCAACACCCGCATCCGCCAGGAGATCGAGACCTTCCCCGTGGTGCTGTTCATGAAGGGCTCGCCCATGTTCCCGCAGTGCGGCTTCTCCGCCGCCGTGGTCGGCGCCCTGTCGCAGATGGGGGTGCAGTTCAAGGGCATCGACGTCCTGACCGACCCCGAGCTGCGCCAGGGCATCAAGGAATTCGCCAACTGGCCGACCATCCCCCAGCTCTACGTCAAGGGCGAGTTCGTGGGCGGCTGCGACATCGTGCGCGAGATGTACGAGACCGGCGAGCTGCAGAAGCTGTTCGACGACAACGGCATCGAGCACAAGTCCTGATCCGCCGCCCGGACGGGCGAGAAGACACGGGGCCGCCCCTGGGGCGGCCCTTTTTGCGTGCCGGCGCCGGACGCCGCCGGGATCAGTCCTTATAGGGCCCCATGTATTTGGGATGCGCCCGGCCGAGGCGCATTCTCAATTGGGCGATCTCGTCCCAATCACGATGGCGGTCGAAGTCATGCTCGAAAGGCTCCCAGCCCAGCATGCGGTAGAACGCGTCCATCTCGTCCCCAGGAATGTGGTTGAATTCCGTGTCGGCGACATGCATGTAGTGAAACCGCTCCTGCACCGCTTCCAACCCGCCGGCCCGGGCCAGGTAGGCGTCCATGAAGTCGGCGGTTCCCGCCAGCAAGTCCAAATAGGCCAGTTGGTCGGCATCGGAAAAGGCGACGTAGCGGGTCCGGAACTGCACGTCATTAGGGTTTATGTGATCATTGATACACGCTTTTAGTGGGTCTCACAATCACATCATCCGCTGGCGCGGCCGCGCGGGAAATTAGTCGAATTCCGGCACCTCAAGCGGCCCGGCCGGGCGCAGGTCCTCGTCGAAGGTGCGCAGGGGATGCTCCAGGGCCCAGCGGATGGCGTCGGGCCCGGCCCAGCAGTGTTCCGTGTCCGGTTCCGGCGCCAGCGGCTCGCGGGTCTCCCAATGGACGCGCAGCAGCTTGTTCGTGGTCATCTTTGCCAGGATGCGCCAGACCTTGTCGAGAAAGCGCTTCTTCTCCGGCTGGTCCAGGTAGTAGCTGGCCTCGATGCGCTCGACACACAGTTCGAGCGCGCCCTCGTCGGCGCGTGTCGCCGCCTGCCGTGCGCCGCAAGTCCTCAGGTTGAACGACAACTCCGGTTCATTGACGATCCAGTGGTGATCCCGCTCGTTGGGGCCGAGCCAGAACGGGTCCCAGCCCTCGGGTTCGATCCAGGCGGTGAAGGTGTCACCATCGGCCACGCCCATGGTCTCGACATAGGGTACGTGCAGGTCCGGTGGCTCGAACTTCAGTCTCCGAAAGCTAGCCATGGTCAGGTCCGGGTTGAGTTCCCGCAGGGAATAATCGCTGGCATACCTTCGAGTGAACCGGATCGACGGAAAGGCGCGACGGAGCATACGCGAGAAACGATCCCCATCGTTCGGCGTCAGGACCGTGTAGCGGGTCTTGAAGCGGAAGTCCGAGGTGCGCCTTTCCGGTGCCATGAATCCTCCTACGTCACGTAATTCGGAACCTCGATAAATGGATGGCTATTCCGGTTTTGGCTTCTCGTTTTTCAAGCGTTTGGATTCCATCTGATGCCATTTCGGCTTTCCATCCTTTTCGACTCCATCTTTCCGCTGATGCATCGGTTGCGCAATCTCCCTTATCAGGGGACGCAGAAACTCCTTCATCTCGTCCCAATCGAGGTCATAGCCAGCCGGTGCTACGAAATTAAGGGGCCACAATGTCTATTTCTGACGGCGGTTTTTATGCGTTACGTCCTCATTATTCCTGTCTCCTTAATTCCGTGTCCCCCTATTTACGGGAAGTGATCGATCCGGGCCTTCCAGCCCGCCGCAAACCGCGCCGGACCAGCCAGACACCCGCGCCCAGTGCCCACAGGGGCCCGGTCGTCATGGCGAAAACCGTCGCCAGGACCACGGTGATGGGCAGCCATCGGAGCCGGCAGGACATGTCGTCGCCGTAGGGGAAGGGGCCGAACCCGAGCGAACCGATCTCGCAGAAATCGCCTGGATCGGCCTCGCCGCCGGTCGCGATCCCGTGGAACACGAGCACAATCAACGCCAGCCCGGACAGCAGGCCGAGCCCCCCCGTGGCCAGGAAGTATGTCCTGTAGGGCCTCTTCACCATGGCGTGGGTCGATCCTGGTCCCTAATCATAGGGCCGATAGACGACGGGGCCCGGCCCCCAGGCGACGTAGCGGCTCGGATCCCCGCGGCACCAGTCGAGGGCGTGGAAACCGATGCGCAGCATGTTGCCCTTGTGGTTCCAGTCCTCCACCCGTTTCATGGTGTCCTCGTACACGCCCTGATACCGGTTGGTGGCCACCTTGTTCAGCAGGCGCAGGGCCTTGTTGGCGAAGGCAAAATCCTCTTGCACGCCCCTGCGACAGCGGAAGTAGATGCGGCCGGCGGAAAGCTGCTCGGGCTCGCCATAGAGGGGACCCATGATCCGCGCATTGATCTCGTAGTCGGCGTTGGGACAGGGTCGGCGGCCAAATCTCCACTCGTTCCATTTCTCGTGCAAACGCCATTCCGGTCGCCAGCCCGGATCGAAAACGAACAAAATTCTTCCCTTGTGGGAGCAGTCGGCCAGGGTCCGGTGAGCGGGCATCGCGGGCGGAGCGCCGTTGACGTTCCGCTCACCGTCCATGTCATCGAAGTACCGTGCGTCCGGAAACGCTTCCGCCAGCAGGTCCGAATAGGCCAGGTGGTCGGCCTCGGAAAAGGCGACGTAGCGGGTTCGGAACTGCACGTCATTAGGGTTCATGCGATCAGTGATACACGCCTTTGATGGGCGCCACAATCACATCATCCGATAGCGGGGCCGCGAGGGAAACTAGTCGAGTTCCGGCACATCGAGCGGCCCGGCCGGGCGCAGGTCTTCGCCGAAGGTGCGCAGGGGGTGCTCCAGGGCCCAGCGGATGGCGTCGGGCCCGGCCCAGCAATACTGACTTCTTGGTTCTGGAGACAACGGCTCGCGAGTGACCCGATCGACCCGCAAAAGCTGGTTGGTGGTCAATTTCGCCAGAATACGCCAGACCTTGTCGAGGAAGCGCTTTTTCTCGAGTTGGTCTGGAAAGTAGTTGGCTTCGGCGCGCTGGATTTCCAACTTTTTTGCTCCTTCGTTCGAACGAGAGCGCGCATCCCTTGCATAAGAGGTATTGATTGCGAATGAAAGTTCGGGCTTGTTGACAATAGAATGGATGCCCCACTCGTTTGGACCCAGCCAGAGAGGTTCCCACCCGGGAGGCTCGATCCATACAACAAAATGGCTTCCATTCCTGACCCCCATTGACTCAACGTATGGAATTTCCAAATTCGATGGATCGGCCCGTACGTGATGTATATCTCTCAAAACCAAGTCGTAATCGAGGTCATTTAACGTATACTCGTAATACTCCCTGCGATGAAATCGGATGTTGGGAAAGGCACGAATCAAGAACTTCGAAAGAAGATCCCCATCGGAGGGGGTCAAAATTGTCTCACGCGTCTTAAAACGAACCCCTGATTCGCGCAGCTTATTTCCCATCGGTATTTTGAATCTTGATTGCCCAACTTCTTTGTGATGCTCAAATCAGCCTATTCTTTCTTGATTGTCAATTGTTTTGGATGGAACTGATGCCATTCAGGCGCATCTTTTAGCTTAGTTGAGTAGCTTTCCTGATCGTAAGGAAGGGCAATTTCATGTATCAATGGTCGAAGGAATTCCCGTATCTCTTCCTTATCAAATTCGTACCCTTGAGGTGGCTTGGGTAGCATGGCCAGAATGTCGCCATCTTCAGAATTGAATAGAATTCTGATGGCCTGTTCGGTTTCTCTCGAGTCTGGAATATAATTGCCATCATTTGATTTCTCTGGCGTAAAGGTGTTTAGTAGAAGACGACGGCCTGTAAGGTCGTTTATTAAGGTCACATCAATATAGGATCCTTGGTAAGTTGGACTTCTTCCCTCAACAGGTGTATGAGGGTGCAAAAAGGTTTCCTTAATCTCATTTCCGTCTTTGTCCCGCGCACCACCAACATGTCGTGTGCCCTTGATACCGTCTTCGATACCAATACTGACGGCAGACTGAGCAATTTCAGTGTTATAAACGCGAATGGGCTCGTTACCTTTTCTCCTTACGATTAGCGGCCTGTTCAGCCACTCCCGGTCATCGGGAATGATCTCGAAAATCGGACCCTGCCGTTCCGGAACGGGAATGCCTTCCAGGGCCGGGATTGCGGCGGGAGAAACCGGCTTGCCGATGCCGATCGAGAGTTTGACCAGATCCCCGGGCGGGTGATTGTCTCGATCCTCGGGAATTTCCGGCGGTTCGGACGGGTATCCCGGCGCGCCCGACGGCATGGGGCTGGCCGCCGTCCGATTGGATTCTTGGCCTCCCGGCGTTGCGTCTGAGTCGTCTTGGTCCGGGAAGACGTGATCGTCGGACTTCTTGGCCCGATCCACGGCTTCGCCCGCACCGATGCCGAACAGCAAGTGCAGGATCGCTTTCAGCGCTTGACCCGGCGACATCGTTCCCCGGGGCGCGGCGCCACCGCCGCTGCCCCCCTCCAGCATCCAGGGGATCTTGGGGCCGGGTATCATGGGCTTGCCGGTGCGCGGATCGACGGCCACGGCGGCCACCTGGAATTCTTCGGTGCCGCCCGCCTCCGCAAGGACCCGCTCGCCCAGCTCCGTGGCCAGTTCGGGATTGTGGGCGCGGAGCTCGCGGGCGAAGGTCCGCAGGTCGGCGCCGGACCGGGGCGAGGGGTCGGCGGCCGTCGCCGCCACCCACTGTGCCAGGCCGTCGGTGAGGGCGCCGTGGTCGCCGATGCGCCGGGCCCAGTCCGCGGGGCCGTCCTCGGCGGCGTCTTTGGCAGCGTCTTTGGGTCCGGCCTGGGCTTCGACCGTGGACGGACCGGTGCCGTTGCCGCCGGGGTTCGTCGCCGGCGGCGGGACGGCCGGCTGGTCGGCGCGCGCGGACGGGTCCTGAGGGCGGGGCGCCGGCGCGGCGGGTGCGGGCCCAGCCTCGGATTCCCTGCGGGCCACCGCCGCCGGCAGCGCCACCCCCAGGGGCCGGTCGGCGGGCGGGTTGGTGCCGAGCAGGGTCTTCTGGCCGTCCCGCGGCAGGTGGGCGAGCAGGGCCTCGAGCAGGTCGCGCTGGCGCTCGGCGCCCAGCTCCCGGCCGGCGCGGTCCACCAGGTCGCGGACCCGGACCACGCCGCGCGGGCCGTCCGCGGCCATGTCCTCGGCCAGGTAGCGGGGCAGGTCGCCCAGATTGCGCGTACCGCGCAGGGTGTCCAGCGTGCGGTCGTTGGCCAGGGCGTCAGCGTCGGTGACCGGCGGCAGGCCCGGGCTCGGCACCACCTTGGCCGCCGGCGGCCGGTGGGCCACCAGGGCCGGCTTGCCACGGTCGATGCTCTCGTGGTGGCGGTCCACCTCGCCGGGGGTCGGCGGGCGGTGGCCCGCCAGACGCCGCGACAGGCGCCGCCCCAGGCTGGCAAGCGTGGGCCCGCCCGGATCGAGGCGGCCGTCCACCTCCAGGCCGGTCTCCTTCTGGTACCCGCGGATGGCCTCATCCAGGCGCGGGCCGCCGTAGCCCGTGGGCCCGTCGGTGGGGCGCAGGTCGTGGTGCCCGGTGTTGGCCAGCAGGGCCTCGACCTTGACCACGTCGCCGCGCCGGTTCGCCCCGCCCGCCCCCACGGGGGCCGAGAGGTCGAAGAAGCCGCCGATTGTTGCCATTTTGTTCTCAAAATCCTGGTCGTCGTTACCGAAAATCGCCCATGTGGGCCGGGTGCGGGACATGCCGGGTCCTCCTTGTGCCAAGCCAGTTTCGGGCCGCGCGGGCCCACCGTGGGGTTTATTTGGCGCACCTTGGGACAAAAATCAAGGATTTTTTTCATTTTTTCTTGAAAAAATATGTTCATGAGCCTAATTATGACCTAAGTCATTGGCGACACAGGCCATGAGGGACACGGATGAACACGGATAAGGGCACGGATGAACACGGATGGGCGGGAGTCTCCGCGCGCCCTGCGCGCCCTGCGTCCTCCGCGTTGAATCTTCTTAACCGCGGAGGACGCGGAGGGGCGCGGAGGGGGGCCGCTGGGGGCTGGTCCGCGCCAGCTCCCCCGTCGGCAAGAGCGACGGAATGGGCCCCCGCCTGCGCGGGGGCGACGGTTGGGGATGGCCGAGAAAGCCAGCCCATCCGTGTTCATCCGTGCCCTTATCCGTGTTCATCCGTGTCCCCTGCCCCTGCCCCTGCCCCTGCCCCTGCCCCTGCCCCTGCCCCGGCCCCGGCCCCGCCACGGGCAAGGACGACGGATGACGACATTTCCGCCGCCGTCACCCCGGGTTTGGTGCGAATTCAAGGCCTTGCCATGACGACATCGGGAGAAAAACCGCGCCGAAGCGGTCGCAAACCGCCCCGCACTGCGCCGATGCGGGCACGGGTGTGGTCAGAAGCGGTCGACGGCGAAGGGGGTCAGGTCGAAGTCGGTGCGGCCGTCGGCGATGAGGTTGGCCAGCTCGCGGCCGACCACGGGGCCGAGCTGGAAGCCGTGGCCGGAGAAGCCGCAGGCGTGGAACACCCCCGCCCGGCGGCCGGGGCCGATGATGGGCAGGTCGTCGGGGGTGCGGCCCTCGAACCCGGCCCAGCAGCGCACGATGGGCAGCCGCCCCAGGTGCGGGAACAGGTCGCGCACGGTGGCGGCGCTCTTGGCCAGGGCCGAGAAGTTGAGGCGCGTGGTCTCGGTGCGCCGGTCGCCCGCGGCCAGGTAGCCGCCGCCGATGACCACGGTGCCGTTGGGCATCTGCTTGAAGCTGAGAGGCCGGCCGACGCCGATCACCACCGGCTCGACGAAGCGCGCCGTGCGCGCCGTGACCATCATCATCGGCAGCTTGGGCTGCAGCGGCGTCTCGTCGCCCAGCGCCCGGGCCACGTCGCCGGCCCAGGCGCCGCCGCAATTGACGATCACCGGCGCCGCCAGGCGCGCGTCGCCGGCGTCCGCCCGCCACAGGCCGTCGGCGCGGCGGAAGTTTTCGGCGCGCACGCCCTGGAAAAACGTGACCCCGTCCTTCTCGGCGCGGCGGCGGAAGGCCCGGGTGGTGTGGTAGGGGCTGGCGTAGCCGTCACGCCGGGCGATCAGCCCGCCGGCGCAGCCGGGCACCAGGGCCGGCAGCAGGCGATAGAGCTCGGCGGCGTCCACCAGCTCCTCGTGGCTGTATCCGGCGGCGGCCAGGTCGGCGGCGCGGGCCTCCAGCCGGGCCATGTCGGCGGCGGTCTCGGCCACCGCGAGCTGGCCCGAGGTGCGGTAGCCGCAGTCCTCGTCCACCAGGGACCCGATGTCGTGCCAGATCTCGCGCGCCGCCAGGGCCAGGGGGATCTCGGCCGGGTCGCGCAGCAGGGTGCGCACCCCGCCGGCGTTGACCCCCGAGGCGTGGCGCCCGGACCAGTTCTTCTCCACCACGGCCACGGCCAGGCCCTTGCGGGCCAGGTGCAGGGCCAGGGAGCAGCCGTGCAGCCCGCCGCCGACGATGACGGCGTCAAATCGGGTCACCGCGTGCCTCCGCCCTCCGTCTCCAGGGCCGGTTCGGCGTCGCCGTCGCTGCCCGTGGGCAGGCCGCCCAGGGCCGCCACCTCGGCCTCGATACCGGCCATGTCGGCGAGCTGGTCGACGGTGACCGGCTTCAGCGGCGGGCGGACCCGGTAATGGCCGACCTCGGCCACCGGCACGCCGCGCGCCCGGGCCAGCACCGTGGACACGGCCAGGCCGCACATGCGCCCCTGGCAGGGCCCCATGCCGGCGCGGGTGAAGGCCTTGGCCTGGTTCGGCCCGGGGCAGCCCAGGCCGGCCACGCGGCGGATCTCGCCGGCGGTGACCTCCTCGCAGCGGCACAGCAGGGTGTCGTCGTCGGGCGGCGCCAGGACCTCCTCGGCCGGGCGGTACAGCAGGTCGAGGAAGCGGCGCACGCCGGCCAGGCGGGCGATGGTGCGGTGCGCCTCGGCGGCCAGGGAATCACGCTTCGCGGCGTCGATGCGGCCCAGGCGGTGGGCGGCGTCCAGCCCCGCCAGGCGGCCGGCGGCCTCGGCCGCCAGGGCACCGCCGATGCCGACGCAGTCGCCGGCCACGGCGATGGCGTCCTGGCTGGTGGCGCCCCAGGCGTCAGCCCGGGTGCGCCAGCAGAGCTGCACCTCGTCCCACACCACCTGGCAGCCGGCGGCCTCGGCCAGCTGGTAGTTGGGCACCACCCCCTCGTGGACCAGGGCCAGGGCGGCGTCGCGGGACTTTTCGGCGCCGCCGATCCGGTATTCGACGCGGGCCAGGGCGCCGTCGCCGGTGAAGCGCACGCCTTCGACCCCCTTCTCGATCACGACCCCGGCGCGCTTGATCTGGCCGATCCACCTGAGGCCCTTGAGGATGTCGCCGAGGGAGCCGAGCGCGCCGGGCAGGGCGCCGACGGCGCGGCCCATGTTGGACCGCGGCGTGGTCTCCAGGATCGCCCGGGGCGGCGCCCCGGCCTCGACCAGTTGCTTGGCGACCAGGAACACCAGCGGGCCGCTGCCGACGATCACGGTGGGCACGTCGGGCACCTGCCCGGCCTGTTTCAGCAGGGTCTGGCAGGCGCCCAGGGCCATGACCCCGGGCAGGGTCCAGCCCGGGCGCGGCGCCGGCCGCTCCATGGCGCCGACGGCGACGATCACCCGCCGCGCCCGCATCAGGCGCGCGCCCTCGGGCCCGATCACGCCCAGGCCGCCGGCGCCGTCCAGCTCCCACACCGCCGTCTCGGCCATGTGGGTGGCGCCGCTGGCGCGGAAGGCCTGGGCCAGGCCGGCGCCGTAACCGTAGTCGTCGCCCAGGATGCGGGCCAGGTCGGGGCGGCCGCCCGAGATGCCCTCGATGTTGCGGTAGATCTGGCCGCCGGGCACCGGCTGCTCGTCGATCAGCACCGTCGACAGGCCCTGCGCCGCCGCCGCGGCCGCCGCCGCCAGGCCGGCCGGGCCGCCGCCGATGACCGCCAGGTCGCAATCGGGTTCGCGGGTGCCGCTCATGCCGCACCTCCGCCGGCGCCCTGCTGGCGCCGCACTTTCATGCCGTCGGCCACCCGGGTCATGCAGGCCTGGCGGTTGGGCTGGCCGTCCACCTCGACCAGGCATTCGAAGCAGACGCCGATCAGGCAGTGCGGCGCCCGCTTCTCGCCGCTGACCGACGAGGTGCGGCAGTGGACGTCATCGCCGGCCAGCAGGGCCGCCGCCACGGTCTCGCCCGCGGGTACCTCGGTGGGGGCGCCGTCGACGAAGATCCTGACCTTTTTCGCGCCGTTCTCATGCAGCCGTTTGAACATCGAACCTCCCGGACCGGAAACAACTCATCTCTTCAGGGATCGCGCCGTCCGCCACCCAGGTGGCATAGCGCAGGGCATGGGCCGCCGCCAGGGTCACGCCGCTGTGGCAGCTGGCCACGAACACGCCCGGGTGGCTTTGCGACTGCTCGTAGACGGGGAAGCCGTCGGGCGTCATGGTGCGCAGGGCGGCCCAGGTGCGCACCACCCGCAGGTCGCCCACCAGGGGAAATGCCTTGCGCGTGCGCCAGGCGATGTCGCGCATGAACTCGACCCGGGTGCCGGTGTCGAACCCGAACTCGCCGGCGGTGTAGCCCAGCATGACGGTACCCTCGCGGGTCTGGCGCACCAGGTTGGTGGGGTATTCCAGGAACGGGGCCGTGCGCTCGGTGATCAGGAGCTGGCCGTGCGACGGCACCAGCGGCACCCGCAGGCCGACCTGGCCAGCGAGGCCGCTGTTGCCGAAGCCGGCGGTCAGCGCCACCTTGGCGGCGGCGAAGACGCCCTTGGGCGTGGTCACCCGGTAGCCGCCCTCGGCCGCGGCGATGGCCGTCGCCGGATGCTCGGCGAAATAGCGGCCGCCCTTGGCCTGGAAGCCGGCGTGCAGGGCGTGCAGCAGGAACAGCGGGTTGGCGTGGCCGTCGTAGGGGCTGTACGAGCCGCCGTAGACCTCGGGCCCCAGGCCCGGCAGGTGCGACGCCAGCTCGTTGTTGTTCATGAAGGTGATGTCGTACTGGCCCTCGCCCAGGCTGTCGCCGATGCTGTTCAGCAGGGCGCGGGCGTCGTCGTACTCCTGCTTGTTGATCTGCAGCAGGAAGCCGCCCCGGTTCTCGTGCCCGGTGTCGATGCCGGTCAGGTCGCGCAGCTCGGGGGCCAGGTCGTTCCACAGCCGCGCCGACAGCATGGACCAGCGCGCGTATTCGGGCCGGCGGAAGCCCTTGCCCTGGACCCAGACCAGGCCGAAGTTGCCGCGCGAGGGGCGGACCGCCAGGTCCCCCTCGTCCAGCACCGCCACCTTCTGCCCGGCCCGGGCCAGGCCATAGGCGGTGGCCCCGCCCACCAGGCCGGCGCCGATGACGATGACGTCGAATGTGTCCACGGTGGCGTCTCCTCAGGGCTCGGCGTAGTGGCAGGCGGCGAAGTGGCCCGGCCCCATCTGGCGCAGGGCCGGCGGCGGGTCGCGGTGGCATTCCTCGGTGGCCACCGGGCAGCGCGGGGCGAAGCGGCAGCCCGGCGGCGGGTCGATGGGCCGGGCGATCTCGCCCTTGATGGCCGGCACCGGCCGGCGGTAGCGCGGGTCGGGCACCGGCACCGCCTCGATCAGGGCCTTGGCGTAGGGGTGGCGCGGGTTGGCGATGACCTCGGCCGTGGGGCCGACCTCCATGGTCATGCCCAGGTACATGATCATCAGCCGCTCGGACACGTTGGACAGGATCGACAGGTCGTGCGAGACCCAGATGCACGAGAAGTTCATGCGCCGCGACAGCTCGCGGATCAGGTCCAGGATGCCGGCGCGGATCGAGACGTCGAGCATGCTGAGCGGCTCGTCGGCGATCACCAGCTCGGGCTCCAGCACCAGGGCGCAGGCGATGCCCACCCGCTGGCGCTCGCCGCCGCTCATCTGGTGGGGGTAGCGGTCCTTGTACTCCATGGCCGGCAGGCCGACCATGTCCAGCGTGTTCAGCACCCGCGACACCAGCTCCTCGCCCTGCCACAGGTCCAGCGCCCGCGGCCCCTCGGCCACCAGGTCGAACACAGTGAAGCGCGGATTGAGCGATTCGTAGGGGTCCTGGAAGATGATCTGCACGGCGCGGCGGTAATCGCGCAGGCCGGCGGCGTCCAGCGCGGCGATGTCGCGGCCCTTGAAACGGATGGTGCCGCCGGTGACCTCGTGCAGCTTGCTGATCAGCAGGCAGGTGGTGGACTTGCCGCAGCCGGATTCGCCGGCGATGCCCAGCACCTCGCCCTGCTCCAGGTCGAAGCTGACCCCGTCCACGGCCTTGATGGTGCGGTCGTGCTTGCCCGACAGCAGCCGCCCCAGGAAGCCCGGGTGGATGACGAAATGCTTGGTCAGGCCGCTGACTTCGAGGAGTGCCATGTGTCTTTCTCGCCCGCCTTGGCGCGGATGTCGGCGACGTCGTCCAGCCGGTGGCAGGCGACGCGGTGCCGGTCGTTGATCCAGGTGTCGGCCGGCCGCTCGCTGTCGCAGCGGGGCACCGCGAACGGGCAGCGGCCACAGAAGGTGCAGCCCGGAAGGTCGCCGATCAGGTTGGGCGGCGAGCCGGGAATGGAAATCAGCTCCTTGTCCAGGGCCTTGATGCTGGGGAAGGCGTTCTTCAGGCCGAGGGTATAGGGATGGTAGGGGTTCTCGAACAGGTCCACCGACTCGCCCAGCTCCATCATGCGGCCGGCGTACATGATGCCGATGCGGTTGCTCATCTCGGCGATGACCGAGATGTCGTGGGTGATCAGCAGGATCGAGCTTTTCACCTGCTCGCGGATCTCCAGCAGCTTGCGGATGATGCGCTCCTGCACCAGCACGTCCAGGCCCGTCGTGGGCTCGTCCATGATGATCAGGGACGGCTCCAGGGCCAGGGACATGGCGATCATGGCCCGCTGGCGCATGCCGCCGCTGAACTCGTGGGGGTAGCTGTTCATCAGGTTGGGCTGCAGGCCGACCACGTCGAACAGGTGCGCCGTGCGCTCGGCCGCCTGCTTGCGCGACTGGCTGCTGTGGGCCTGGATCGCCTCGATCACCTGGTCGCCCACCTTGTAGACGGGGTCCAGCGAGTTCATGGCGCTCTGCGGCACCAGGGAGATCTCCTGCCACAGGATGTCGCGGCGGAACTTGGGGTCGGGCATGGCCAGCAGGTCCCGCCCCTTGAACAGCAGCTTGTCGGCGGTGACCGTGGCCGTGGCCGGCAGCAGGCGCAGCAGGCTCTTGATCAGGGTGGTCTTGCCGCAGCCGGATTCGCCGGCGATGCCCTGGACCTGGTTCTCGTCGATGGTCAGCGACACGCCGTCCACCGCCTTCACCACCCCGGCGGTGGTCCGGTAGTGGACCTTCAGGTTCTCGATTTCCAGCAGCATCCGTCCGCTCCCCCCGCCCTAGCGCTGCCGCAGCCGCGGGTTGGCCACTTCCTCGTAGGCGCGGCTGACGAAAACCAGGGCGCTGACCAGCAGCACGATGGCGATGGACGGCGCCGAGAACCACCACCAGGCGGTGCGCGACTGGCCCGAGATCCACATCTCGTACAGCATCCCGCCCCAGGAAAGCTGGTCCGGGTCGCCGAAGCCGAGGAAGCTGGCGCCGGCCTCGGCGATCACCGACCAGGCGATGTTGAAGGCCGTGTACAGCAACAGCAGAGGCGCGATGTTGGGCATGATGTGGCGGTAGATGATGCGCAGGTCGCCACAGCCCCGGGCGCGGGCGGCGGTGACGAACTGGCGCTGCTTCAGGGCCATGGTCTGGGCCCGCACCACGCGCGCCGAGGTGCGCCAGACGATCAGCACGATGGCCAGCATGACGAACCACTTGCTGCGGCCAAAGAGCGCGATCAGCACGATGATGAAGGGCAGGAAGGGCATGCCGTAGATGATGTCGGTGAAGCGCATCAGCACCTCGTCCACCTTGCCGCCGTAGTAGCCCGCGTAGAGGCCGATGTTGGCCCCCAGCAGGATCGAGATCAGGCCCGACACCAGGCCGATCAGCATGGTGGTCTGGGTGGCCCAGATCATCTGGCTCAGGATGTCGCGGGCCAGGAAGGTGGTGCCCATGGGGAAATCGAGCGACGGCGGCCGCATGGAGGCGATCTTACCGGCGGAATCGCGCAGGCTCTCCCACGGGTCGTGGGGCGCGATCAAGGGCGCCAGGATGGCGATCACGGCGAAGAACAGCACGATCACCGCGCCGATGCGGCCCAGGCCGTTGGAATTGATGATGCGGTACTGGCTGGCGGCCACGTGGCGCAGGCCGCGCCACAGTCGGCCGATGCCCGTTTCCGCCTCGGCCACGGCGTGGGTCTGTTCGACGGTCATGCCGCGCTCTCCGCCGCGCCCGGGGCCGCCAGACGCACATGGTCCATGGCCAGGGACCGGACCTTGGCCTCGTCCACCGTCACGCCCAGGCCCGACGTGTCCGGCACCCGCACGTCGCCGCCCGACACCAGGGCCGAGAAGTCGGTGACGTCGTCGGCCAGGCGCAGGGTGGACATGTAGGCATGGCCGCAGTCCACCAGATTGCCAAGGGTCGCGCCCAGCTGCAGGGACGCGGCCTGGCTGATGCCCAGCTCGAGCATGGAGTTCATGAGGCAGCCCATGCCGTGGGCCAGGGCCAGGTCGGCGATGCGCCGGCCCGGGGCGATGCCGCCGTTCTTGGACACCTTGACGCTGAACACGTCGACCGTGCCGGCCGCCGCCAGGCGCGCCGCGTCGGCCAGGGTAAAGACGCTCTCGTCGGCCGACACGGGCAGGTCCGCCGCCGCCGCGACCCGGCCCAGGGCGGCCTCGTCGCTGCGCGCCACCGGCTGTTCCAGCAGCACCAGGGGATAGGGCCGCACGCCGTCGACGAAGGCCATGGCCTCGTCCTCGGTCCAGCCCTGGTTGGCGTCGGCGATGAAGGCGATGTCGGGGTAACGCTCGGTCAGGGCCGCGACCCGGGCCACCTCGTCGGCCACCGGGGCGCTGCCCATCTTGACCATGAACGAGCGGTAGCCCTGGGCCCGGCGCGGCTCGATCACCTGGGCGTCATCCTCGGCCGTGCCGCTGCCCAGCGGCCACATGACCGGGATGGCGTCGTGCAGGGCGCCGCCCAGCAGCAGGTGCACGGGCACGCCCAGGGACCGGGCGACGGCGTCGTGCACGGCCATGTCCACGGCGCCCTTGGCCAGGGTGTTGCCGTCCATCACCGCGTCCATGGCCCAGTGGGCGCCGTTGACCGACAGGTCGTCCAGGTCCATCAGGGCCGGGCCCAGGAACCCGTGCAGGGCGTCGCGCACCTGTTCCGAGGTTTCCTCGGTGAACGGCGGCAGGGGATCGGCCTCGCCCCAGCCGACCACGCCGGTGTCCGTCTCCAGCCGCAGGATCACGGCCTGGTTGTGGGTCACGGTGCCGTACAGCTTGGACAGCTTGTAGGGCACCACGAAGGGCACCGAGACGCGGAAGATGTCGAGGCTGCGCACACGCATGGTTCCGTTTCCCCCGGCTCAGGTCCCCTGGGCGCCGATCTTGATGCGCGGGTCCAGGTAGCAGTACGAGATGTCCGCCAGCAGGTTGGAGATGATGACGATGGCCGCCAGCAGCATGAACGACGCCTGGGCCACCGGGTAGTCGTGGGACGAGGCGGATTCCACCATCATCAGACCCATGCCCGGCCACGAGAACACGGTCTCGACGATGACCTGGCCGCCGATGGCGAAGCCCAGCAGGATCGACGACACCGTGACCACCGCCAGCAGGGCGTTGCGCGCCGCGTGGCGCACCATCACCACCCGCGGCGCCAGGCCCTTGGCCTTGGCGAACTCGATGAAGTCGCTGCCCAGGACCTCGAGCATGCTGTCGCGCATGATCAGCATGGGGGTGGCCAGGTAATAGGCCGTGACCGTGATGGTGGGCAGGACCAGGTGGTGCAGGAAGTCCTGGGTGAAGATGAATCCGATCACCCCCGTCACCCGCACGCCGGGGCTGCTCATGCCCCCCGTGGGCAACAGGTCGAGGCGGTAGCTGAGCACGATCAGCAGCAGGATGCCGGTGATGAAGGGCGGCGCCGACTGGAACACCATGGCCGTCACCGTGCTGCCCACGTCCAGCTTGCCGCCGCGCTTCCAGCCCATGATCATGCCCAGGTTCACCCCCACCGCCAGGGTCAGGAACATGCCCGCGACCATCAGCAGCAGGGTGTTCCACAGGCGGTACATGAGGATGTCGAACACCCGTTCCGAACTGGTGAACGAGCGGCCCCAGTCCAGGGTGATCAGGTTCTTGAGGTAGATGAAGTACTGGACCCACATGGGCTGGTCCAGGCCGAAGGCAGCCTTCAGGCGCCGCTGCGACGCCTCGTCCAGGGCCGGGCTGATCACCTGCGCGGTGGGGTCGCCCGGCATCATGCGGAACATGACGAACAGGATCGTGGCCACCGCGAACAGGGTGAACAGGGAATAGATGATCCGTCGGGCGATGTATTCCCGCATCAAAGGCGTCCTATTGGGGTCATCCGGTCCGGGGGCGGCGTCGGCCGCCGCCCCCCATTCGAGGCGGAGTTGATGCGGGCGTCAACCCGGGTAGTGCAGCTTGCCGCCCTTCCAGGTGAAGCCGGCGTCGGACAGGATCTTCTTGGCCATGGCGATGTCCTGGGACGGCGCCTTGACGGCGGCGTTGTGCCAGAAGGCGTTGGCCGGGCCGATCACCGAGCCGCCGGCGCCGGCATGGCCGCCCAGGACCACGTCGCGGATCAGGTCCTTGGGGATCACGTACTTCATGGCCTTGCGGATGACGGCGTTGTCGAACGGCGGCTTCATCAGGTTGTAGCTGAGGCAGTAGAAGCCGTGGCTGGGATAGCCCTTGCCGACCACGCCCTCGATCTTGTTCAGGTCGTCCATCAGGCTGGGCTTGAGGATGTAGCGGGTGCGGTCGCACTCGCCCTTCTCGATGGCCGCCGCCATGGCGTCGTGGCTGCCATAGACGATGCGGATGATGCCGGCGCACTTGGGCGGGTTGAAGTGGTCCTTGTTGGCCGAGACCTTGAACTCCTTGCCGCGGTCCCAGTAGTCGAACTTGAACGGGCCGCTGCCGACGGGCTTCTCGTTGGCGAAGTTCAGGGGATCGTCCACGTCCACCTTGGCCGGGATGTCCTGCCAGATGTGCTTGGGGATCAGGAACAGGGCGCCGAACAGGTTGGACAGCAGCGGCGCGAACGGGTCGGTCAGCTTGAAGCGCAGGGAGTTGGCCCCGGTCACGTCGATGGACGCGATCTTTTCCAGGGACTTGGCGAAGAACGGCGCCTTCCACTGCTTCTGGTAGTCGAACGAGAACTTCACGTCCTCGGCCGTCACCGGCTTGCCGTCGTGCCACTTCATGCCGTCGCGGATGACGATGTCGATGGTGGTGTTGTCCACCAGGGTGAAGGACTTCGCCGCCCAGGGCGCCGGCTTGCCGTCGGGGCCGATCCGGAACAGGCGGTCATAGATCATGCGCAGTTCCTTGAACTCGTTGGCGTCCTTCACCGCAACCGGGTTCAGGTTCTTCAGCGCCACGGTGGCGCCGGTGCGCACGTAGCCGTCACCGCCCTTGGGCGTCATGGCGATATCGGTCCAGAAGCTGCCGATGCCCTCGCCCATCTGCGGCACCAGGTTGTCGATGCGGTCCGAGCGGTAGGCGTTGGTCATCTCGGGGTTGACCACCACGTGGTTGGCCTGGTCCTCGTCGATCAGCACCTGGGCCTGGTAGACCAGCTCGCGGCGCTTCTCCACGTCCATCTCGCTCTGCTGGGCCGCCGACAGCTCGTCCACCTTGGCATTCTTGTAGCCGGTCCAGTTGTAGCCGCCCTTCTTGTAGTTCGAGCTGTTGTGGACGTCGTGGATGAACACGTTGGGGTCGATTCGCACCGAGGAACCGGTCAGGCGCACCAGGAACATGTCGTAGTCATGCTGCATGATGACCTTCTGGATGCCCTGGTTGTAGTCGATGGGGTTGGCGTCGATGTCGAAGCCGATCTGCTTGGCCGCCTGGGCGATCAGGCGCGCGGTCTCGGGCCGCACCGGGTCGAACTTGGCGGTGGAGGTGATCAGGCTCGGCGTCTCCACCTTGGCACCGGCATTGGCGGCCCGCGACGCCCCCGGCAGGCCCACGGCGGCGGCGCCGGCCAGGGCGGTGCTGGTCTTCAGAAAATTCCGTCGGTTGATCCCCGTGTCGAACATCTTGCTCTCCCTCGTTTGGCAAAGGCGCGCGGCCTCCCACATTGGCGCATTAAACGGCAGGCGATGATATTCCGTCAAAGTCATTATTTTTGCCTGAGTATAACTAAAAGTAATGTTATGGTTGCCGCACGGCCGGGATCCGGGAGGAACGCATGACGGAAATTGCCACCGACTTCACCTGCACGCCGGCCCTGTGGGCCGACTTCCGGGCCCTGTGCGGGTTCGGCGGCCGCCTGTGCGGCACCCCGTCCGAGGACTGGGCGCGGGACCACCTGGCGGCGGCCCTGGCCGCCGTCGCCCGGGCCCACGGCGGCACGGTCTCGACCCTGCCCATGGACTACGACGGCTGGACCGGCGGCGCGGCCTGGCTGGACCTGGCCGACGGCACCCGCCTAGCGGCCGAGCCCCTGGTGGGGTCGCCGCCGGTACGCGACCTGGACCTGGCTGTGGTGGACCTGGGTCGCGGCGGGCCCGACGAGGCGGCGGCGAACGCCGACAGGGTGCCCGGCGCCCTGGTGCTGGCCCGCCACGAGTACATGTTCTCGACCCGCACCATCCACCGCAGCCGCAAGTTCGCCGCCGCCGTGGAACGGGGCGCCGCCGCCTTCGCCATGGTCGGGCCCGAGCCCGGGCGCGCCGTCACCGGCGGCGCCAATTTCGGCGGCCCGGCCAGGGTACCCGCCGTGGGCCTGGCGCCCGAGGCCGCGGCCCGCGCCGCCGCCGCCGGCCGCGCCCGCCTGACCGTCGAGGCCGCCACCGCGCCGGCCCGCACCGAAAACCTGTTCCTGGACCTGCCCGGCCGGTCGCGGGAATGGGTGGTGATCAGCGCCCACATCGACGGCCACCGCCTGGCCCAGTCGGCCATGGACAACGCCACCGGCCTGGCCGCGGCCCTGGAGGCGGCGCGCCTGCTGGCGCCCCAGGTGGCCGGCTGGCGCCGCGGCCTGCGGGTCTGCCTCTACACCCTGGAGGAATGGGGGCTGATGGGGTCGGCGCACCACCTGGCCACCCAGCCGGCGGACGCGCACCGGGCCGTGGCCCTGGACATCAACCTGGACTCGGTGGCCGGCGACCCGCACCTGGCGGCCATGACCAGTGGCTTCCCGGCCCTGGAGCCGTTCCTGGCCGGGGCCGCCGCCGGCCTGGGGCTGGAGTTGGACTTCCACCGGCCGCTGCTGCGCAACTCGGACCACTACAACTACGCCATGGCCGGCATCCCCGCCTTCCGCCTGGTGGCCGGGTTCGAGCGGCCGGAGTCCGGGCTGCGCTTCGTGCTGACCGACGGCGACACGGTTGATCGGGTCGACCGGACGGACCTGGAGCGGGCGACCCGCCTGGTGGCCACCGTGGCCGCCCGGGCCTGCGCCGGGGACGAGGATTTCCGGATCGGGGCCGCGCCATGAACCTGCGCCAACTGGAAGCCTTCCGGGCGGTGATGGAGATCGGCACCGTCAGCCAGGCCGCCGAGATGATGCGCATCTCCCAGCCCGCCGTCAGCAAGCTGATCGCGGCCCTGGAGCACGATGTCGGGTTTTCCCTGTTCGACCGGGCCAAGGGCCGCCTGGTGCCGACCCCCGAGGGCGAGATGCTGTTCACCGAGGTCGAGCGCGCCTTCGTCAGCACCGCCCTGATCGCCCGCGCCGCCGAGAACATCCGCGACCGCAAGCAGGGCCACCTGAACATCGGCGCCATGCCGGCCCTGACGCTCGGCTTCCTGCAGGAGGTGGTGGCCCGGTTCCTGCGCGACCGGCCCAACGTGCTGGTCAGCCTGCATTCGCGCAGTTCGCTGGAGGTGGTCAACGCCGTCGCCGGCCGGCAGATGGACATGGGGATCACCATGGCCGCCATCGACAACCCGGGTGTGGACACCGAGTTCCTGTGCCGGGCCGAGCTGGTCTGCGCCATCCCCCCCAACCACCGCCTGGCCGACCGCGACGTGATCGAGCCCCGCGACCTGGAAGACGAGCCGTTCATCTCGCTCACCTCGCTGGACCGCACCCGGCAGCGCATCGACCACCCCATGGAAGAGGCCGGGGTGCGGCGCAACGTGATGATCGAGACCCCCATGTCCTATTCCGCCTGCGCCTTCGTGGCCAAGGGGATCGGGGTGTCCATCGTCGACCCGTTCAGCGCCCACGACTTCCACAGCGCGCCCATCGTGCTGAAGCCGTTCCGCCCCAAGGTGGAGACGGACATCGCCCTGCGCTTCCCGTTCCGGCGCCGCCGCTCGATGCTGATCGAGGAGTTCATCGCCCTGCTGCGGGCCTACATCGCCGAGCGGACGGACCTGCCGGTCCGCCTGCACGCGTGAGGGCGCGGGTGGGCGCGCGATGTCAGTCCGGACCGATGAACCGGCCCAGGCGCACCGCGCTCTCGCCGCGGCGCAGGCGCCGCGACGGCATGATCAGGACGCAGTCGTCGAACGGGGTGGCCACCGGCCGGTCGCCGTCGTGGCCGATCACCGTGCCGGCCTCGGCGATCACCTCGAGGCCGCGGAACGGCTGGGTGAAGCTGAAGTCGTCGGTCTCGATGGTGATGGGGCCGGTGACCTCAATGAACTTCTGCGCCGGCGGTACCGCATCGGGGATGAACGGGGCCGCCGTGTCGGCGTCCACGGTGCCGGTGTGGCGCAGGAAGCGGAACGCGCATTCGACGGCCACGTCGGCGCTGCGCGCCTCCCAGTGCTGGCCGCATTCCACCAGCAGGGCGTTGCGCGGGCTGGCCGGGTCGGCATAGCCGGTGTAGTCGCGCATGCGCTTGCCGGCGGCGTGGCCGGCGTCGCTGACCACGATCTCGGGGATGCCCACGGCGGCGGCCAGGGCGCGGCCCTTGGCCAGGGGCCCGGCCATCATCAGCGGCGCCGTGGCGTGCTGCATGGAATGGATGTCCAGCAGCAGGTCGATCTGGTCGATCACCGGGCGCACGGCCCGGGCCCGGCGCAGCTCGGCGCTGTCCCGCTCGCCCTCCAGCACCTCGACGGCCCACAGGCGGTTGAAGTCCTCGTCCACGTAGCGCGAGGCGGCGGGGAACTCGCGGTCGAAGCTGTGGAAGGCGTCGACGTTGACGAAGCCCAGGGTCAGCTTGCCCCGGGCCGGGCGGACCCCCTGGCGGAACAGCAGGTCGAGGGCGATGGCGCCGCACAGCTCGTTGCCGTGGACCACGGCGGTGACCCCCACGTGGGGGCCCGGCCGGCCGGAGTCGAAGGTGGTGAAATAGTCGACCCCCGTGTTGCCCGCCCGGTAGGGCGAGATGTCCGGCGGTGTCAGCTCGATGGGATAGTCGTCGCCGCTGGCTGCTGCGCTCACGGGCTTGCCCCCCTGTCAGTCCTCGTGCGCGGCACGTTACGTCGGCGCGCAGAGCTTGTCCATCAGGCGGCGCATGAAGGCCTCGCCCAGGGCCACCTGTTCGCGGGTGATGAATTCGTCGGGCTTGTGGGCCTGGCCGATGCTGCCGGGGCCGCAGACCACGGTGGGGATGCCGCCGCGCGTCTGGAACAGACCGGCCTCGGTGCCGAAGGCCACCTTGGCGTGGTCGTTGCGCCCGGCCAGGGCCTTGGCGAAGGCCACCACGTCGGCGTCGGCGCGGGTGTCCAGGCCGGGCATCTCGGTGTACAGGTCCCAGTCGATGCCGGCGGCCGGGTCCACGGCGCGCATGGCCGGCACCAGCTCGGCCTCGGCGCGGGCGCGCAGCTCGTCCAGCACCGCGCGCGGATCGTCGCCAGGCAGGTGGCGGACCTCGAATACGAAGGTGCAGTCCGCCGGCACGATGTTCAGGGCCGTGCCGCCCTGGATCACGCCCGTGTGCACGGTGGTGTGGGGGATGTCGAAGTCGTCGTCGAAGGGCCCCTCTGCCATCTTGCGCCGGGCCAGGGCGCGCACCATGGCCACCGCCTCGGCGCCGTATTCCACGGCGTTGACCCCCTGCGGCGCCAGGGACGAATGGCATTCCAGCCCGCGCACGTGGACCCGCACCGAGATCTTGCCCTTGTGGGCGGTCACCACCTGCATCTCCGTCGGCTCGCCGACGATGCACATGGCCGGCTTGACGGGGAAGCCGGCCAACTGCTCGATCAGGCCGCGCACGCCGATGCAGCCCACCTCCTCGTCGTAGGACAGGGCGAAGTGCAGGGGGGTTTCCAGCCCGCGCGCGGCGAACAGGGGCGCGTGGGCCAGGGCGATGGCGATGAAGCTCTTCATGTCGGCGGTGCCGCGGCCGTGCAGGCGGCCGTCGCGCTCGGTCAGGCGGAAGGGGTCGCTGGCCCAGTCCTGGCCGTCCACGGGCACCACGTCGGTGTGCCCCGACAGCAGCACGCCGCCGCGGTCCGCCGGACCCAGGGTGGCGTACAGGTTGGCCTTGCCGCCGTCGCCGCTGGGCACCAGGTGGCAGCGGGCGCCCAGGCCCGCCAGGTAGTCGCGGGCGAACTCGATCAGTTCCAGGTTGGAATTGCGGCTGGTGGTGTCGAAGGACACCAGCCGCTCGATCATGGGCAGGCTGATCAGGTCGGACACGGACGCGCGGGCTCCGGACAGGAAACGTCGGAGGCAACGATAGCGGCGGCGGGCGCCGGATCAAGCCCTATTCCACCGCCGCCGCCGATTGGCTATGACTGGCACGGCAACCACCGCAGCGAGGCGCGACCATGACCGACAATCCCCGCGTGGCCCTGGGCGGCATCGTGCTGGAAAGCAACGCCTTCGCCCCCGTGGCCACCGAGGCCGACTTCCGCGGCCGCTACCACGTGGCCGGCGACGCCCTGCTGGCCGAGGCCCGGGCCGAGACCTCGGTCATCAACAAGGAGATGACCGCCTTCGTCGCCGCCATGGACGCCACCGGCCCGTGGACCCCGGTGCCGACCCTGCTGACCGGCTGCCAGCCCAAGGGGCCCATCGACCAGGATTTCTTCGAGGCCAGCGCCCGGGCCATCGTCGACGGCATCCGCGCTGCCGCCCCGGTGGACGCCGTGTACCTGTGCCAGCACGGGGCCATGGTCGCCACCGGCGCCCCGGACCCGGACGGCGACCTGATCGCCCGGGTGCGCGCTGCCGCCGGCCCCGAGGCGCGGATCGTGGTCACGCTGGACCTGCACGCCAACATCTCGCCGGCCATGGTGGAAAACAGCGACGTGCTGGTCTCGTACCTGACCAACCCCCACGTGGACATGTGGGACCGGGGCGAGGAGGCGGCCTTCCTGGTGCGCCGGCTGCTGGCCGGCACCCGGGCCCGGCCGGTGCTGCAACGCCTGCCCCTGACCCCGCCCAGCGTCACCCTGCTGACCGCCGACGGGCCCTACGCCGACCTGATCGCCTATGGCCAGCGGCGGCGCAACGAGATGGCCGGCGCCATCCTCAACGTCTCGATCCTGGGCGGGTTCGTGTTCAGCGACACGCCCGAGAACGGCCTCGCCGTGGTGGTCACGGGCCGCGACGACGCGGCCCCGGCGCAGGAGCTGGCGCGGGACATCGCCGGCCGCGCCTGGGCCATGCGCGAACGGTTCCGGCGCGACCTGACCCCGCTGGACGCGGGCGTGGCCCTGGCCGTGGAACGGGGCGCCGACCCGTCCCTTCGGGCGGTCATCTTCTCGGACGCCGGCGACAACCCGGGCGGCGGCGGCGGCGGCGACACCACTTGGTTGCTCAAGGGCCTGGCCGAGGCCGCGGCCCGGGGCGTCTACATGGGCGCCCACGTGGACCCGGCCCTGGCCGCCGAGGCCCACGCCCTGGGCGCGGGCGCCGAGTTCGAGGCCGTGTTCAACCGCGACGGCGGCGGCGCCTTCGCCGAGACCTTCGCCGCCCCGGCCCGCATCGCCGCCCTGACCGACGGCTGGATCGTCGGCCGCCGCGGCCTGCACCAGGGCCGGCGGGTGGAGCTGGGCCCGACCGCCCTGCTGGAGATCGGCGGGCCCGAGGGGCTGAAGGTGGTGGTCATCTCGCAGCGCCAGCAGACGGCCGACCCCATGGTGTTCGAGCAGTTCGCCCTGGACATCGCCCGGGCGCGCACGGTTGTGGTTAAGTCCCGCGGCCACTTCCGCGCCGGCTTCGACCTCTGGTTCGCGCCCCGGCAGGTGTACGAGATCGACACCCCCGGCCTGACCAGCCCGGTCCTGTCGCGGTTCGACTGGAAGGGCCTGCCGCGTCCGGTCTATCCCCTGGACCCGGAGACGGCCTGGACGCCGGACGGGGATTAGGCCGACAGGTCCCAGGGCTCGGCGGCGGCGAACTCCTCGCGCAGGCCCTCGACGAAGGCCAGGGTCAGGCGCGAGCGCGGCCGGTCGGCGGGGAAGGCGAAGCCGAACTCGTTGCGGATCTCGGGCGCGAAGGGCCGCACCACGATGCGGTCGTTCAGGTTGTCGCGGATGGTCATGGCGCTGAGGATCGAGACGCCCACCCCCTCGGCCACCAGGGCGCAGGCCAGGGCGCCGGTGGTGACCTCGATGCGCCGGCGCGGCCGGACCCCGGCCCGGGCCAGGACCTCGTCGATGCGCTGGCGCGCCTGGTGGCGGCGGCAGACTGGGATGAAGGGCACGGTCTCCAGGTCCTCGGGCCGGATCACCGGCCGCGCCGCCAGCGGATGGTGCCGGGGCAGCACCGCCATGCTGGGGGTCACCGCCAGGGTCTCGATCTCCACCCCCTTGACCGGGCCGAGCTGGGTGACGATGCCGACGTCGATCTGCTTGGCCGCCGCCGACTCCAGCACTCCCGGGGTGGTGCGCACCTCGGCCGTGACCCTCAGGCCCGGGTGGCGGCGGGTCAGGGCCGCCAGGATGCGCGGCACCGTGACGTTGGCCAGGCTGGGGATGGAGGCCACCCGCAGGTGCCCCTCGCCCATCTCGCGGATGCCCTTGGCCCGGCGCAACAGGCCGTCGACCCCGGCGCAGGCGCGCTCCACCTCCTCGCCCAGGGTCAGGGCCTCGGGCGTGGGCACCAGGCCGCCGCCCTCGCGCTTGAACAGGGTGATGCCCATATCGCGCTCGAACCGGGCCAGGATGCGGCTGACCGCCGGCTGCGAGATGCCCACCGTGCGGGCCGCCTTGGTGGCCGAGCCGCTGGCCAGCACGGCGCGGAAGATTTCCAGGTGTCGCAGGTTCACGGCGCCCCCAAAATCCATAACCGGATGGCATAGATTAATGCCAGATCAGCATGATGTGGACAAGACGCTATACCTGGCCTGCGATTAGTGCCAAAGTTTTTTCCCAGCGGTGGACCGGGGCGAGGACACCTTGGGAATCCCGGTCCGCGGGGCGTGGCGCATTCCAAAAAGCCATGCCTTGGCAAAAAGTTAAGTACAGGGAGTATCAATCAATGCGTATTACGAGAACGGCCTCGGCCGTCCTGTTCGCGGCCATGATGGCCCTGCCGGTCGGCGCCGCCGCACAGACCTTGACCATCGGCCTGCAGGCGGAACCGTCGTCCATCGATCCACACTATCACAACCTGACGCCCAACAACGCGCTGCTGCGCGACATCTTCGACCGCCTGATCCTGCCCGACGAGACCCAGCAGCTGAAACCGGGCCTTGCCGAGTCGTGGAAGGCGCTGGACGACCTGACCTGGGAGATCAAGCTGCGCCAGGGCGTGAAGTTCCACGACGGCTCGCCGTTCACGGCCGACGATGTTCTCTTCACTTTCGAGCGCGCGCCGAACGTGCCCAACAGCCCGTCCAGCTTCGCGATCTACGTGAAGAACAAGAAGGTCACCAAGGTCGACGACCACACCATCCACATCACCACGGAGAAACCCTATCCGCTGATGCCCAACGACCTGTCGACCTTCAGCATCATCTCGAAGAAGCACGGCGAGGGCGCCAGCACCGGCGACTACAACTCGGGCAAGGCGGCCATTGGCACCGGCCCCTACAAGTTCGTCGAATGGGTCCCCGGCGACCGCATCATCCTGCAGCGCAACGAGGACTACTGGGGCGACAAGCCGGCCTACGACAAGGTGGTGATCAAGCCCATCAAGTCCGGCCCGGCACGGGTCGCGGCCCTGCTGGCCGGCGACGTGGACTTCATCGACAACGTGCCCACCGTTGACATCAACCGCCTGAAGAAGGAAGGCAAGGTCAACGTCATGGACAGCATCTCGAACCGGGTGATCTACCTGCACCTGGACCAGTTCCGTGACGACTCCCCCTTCGTCAAGGCCAACGGAGGCGGCGCCATCAAGAACCCCATCCGCGACGTGCGCGTGCGCCGGGCCATGTCCATGGCCATCAACCGCGACGCCATCGTCGAGCGGGTGATGGAAGGCATCGCCATCCCCGCCGGGCAGCTCCTGCCCAAGGGCTTCTTCGGCGTCAGCCCCAACCTGAAGCCGGTCAAGTACGACCCCGCGGGCGCCAAGAAGCTGCTGGCCGAGGCCGGCGTGCCCGACGGCTTCGAGCTGACCGTCCACGGCCCCAACGACCGCTACATCAACGACGCCAAGATCTGCGAGGCCGTGGCCCAGATGCTGACCCGGGTCGGCATCAAGACCAAGGTCGAGACCATGACCAAGAGCGTGTTCTTCAAGCGCGCCTCGCGCGGGGGCCCCGACAACACGCCCGAATTCAGCCTGGTCCTGGTGGGCTGGGGCGCCGGCACGGGCGAGGCCTCGTCGCCGCTGAAGTCCCTGCTGATGACCTATGACAAGTCCAAGGGATACGGCGCGTCGAACCGGGGCCGCTATTCCAACCCGGAGATGGACGCCATCGTGGTCCAGGCCCTGTCCACGGTCGACGACGCCAAGCGCCAGGACCTGTTGGCCAAGGCCACCGAAATCGCCATGAACGACGTGGGTCTGATCCCGCTGCACTACCAGATCAGCACCTGGGCGTCGCGCAAGGGCGTCGCCTTCAAGGCGCGGACCGACGAGTCCACGGTGATCTCGACGATCTATCCCAACTGAGCCAACGACGGCGGGCGCGGTAACGCGCCCGCCGTTTCCCTTGCGGCGGAAGCCCTTTCGCGAACGGTGCGGAGGCGCGGCAGGTGTCCGTATTCATCATTCGGCGACTGATGCAGAGCGTGCTGGTGATCGCCATCATGGGGGCGCTGGTGTTCTTCGCCGTCAACGTGGTCGGCGACCCCGTGGACATGCTGGTCAACCCCGAAGCCGACCAGGCCGAGGTCGAACGCGTGCTGCACGCCCTGGGCCTGGACCGGCCGCTGCACGAACAGTTCTGGTTCTTCGTCAAGAACGCCCTGCGGGGCGACATGGGCGACTCCTTCATTTTCGGCGAGCCGGCGCTGAAGCTCATCGTGCAGCGCATCCCGGCCACCTTCGAGCTGGCGGTCGCGGCGCTGATCATGGCCGTGGTCGTGGGCATTCCATGCGGCGTCTATGCCGGCCTCAAGCCCGAGGCCAGGACCAGCAAGGCGATCATGGCCGGCTCGATCCTGGGCTTCAGCCTGCCGACCTTCTGGGTCGGGCTGATGATGATCATGGTATTCGCGGTCATGCTGGGCTGGCTGCCCTCCACGGGCCGCGGCGACACGGTCCAGGTGATGGGCATCGAGGTCAGCTTCCTGACCCTGGACGGGCTGTCGCACCTGGTGATGCCGGCCCTGAACCTGGCCCTGTTCAAGATGTCCCTGGTGGTGCGCCTGGCCCGCGCCGGCACGCGCGAGATCGTGCACCAGGACTACATCAAGTTCGCCCGCGCCAAGGGCGTGTCCGAGGGCCGGATCATCCTGGTCCACCTGATGAAGAACATCCTGATCCCGGTGGTCACGGTGCTGGGCCTGGAGTTCGGCAACCTGATCGCCTTCTCGGTGGTGACCGAGACCGTGTTCGCCTGGCCCGGCATGGGCAAGCTGATCATCGACGCCATCAACAACCTGGACCGGCCGATCGTGGTCGCGTACCTGATGATCACCGTGATCCTGTTCGTGACCATCAACCTGGTCGTCGACATCATCTATTCCCTGCTCGACCCGCGGGTGCGGCTTGGAGACCTGAAACGATGAGCGAAGCCGCGCGCCAGCCGGCCCAGGTGCCCGCCGTTGCGGCCGCGGACAAGGTCCGGGTCGAGACGCCGTTCCGGCGCTTCGTCGGCGACTTCTTCGACAGCAAGGTGGCCGCCGGCGCCTTCGCCGTGCTGGCGGTGATCATCTTCATCGCCCTGTTCGCGCCCTGGATCTCGCCCACCAACCCCTATGACCTGGCCACCGTGGACGTCATGGACAGCCGCCTGCCGCCGGGCGCCGAAAGCTTCACCGGCACCACCTTCTGGCTGGGCACCGACGGCGCCGGCCGCGACCTGCTGAGCGCCATGTTCTACGGCATCCGCACCAGCCTGGGGGTGGGCGTGTCCAGCGCCGCCATCGCCCTGGTGATCGGCTGCTGCATCGGCCTGATCGCCGCCTATTCCGGCGGCCGGGTCGACACCCTGATCATGCGCGTGGTCGACATCCAGCTCAGCTTCCCGGCCATCCTGGTGGCCCTGGTGCTGCTGGCCATCCTGGGCAAGGGGGTGGACAAGATCATCATCGCCCTGGTGCTGGTGCAGTGGGCCTACTACGCCCGCACCATGCGCGGCACGGCCCTGGTGGAGCGCAGCAAGGAATACGTCGAGGCCGCCACCTGCCTGGCGCTGGGCCGCAACCGCATCATCTTCCGCCACCTGCTGCCCAACTGCATCTCGCCGCTGATCGTGGTCGGCACCATCCAGGCGGCCCACGCCATCGCCCTGGAGGCGACGCTCAGCTTCCTGGGCATCGGCCTGCCCATCACCGAGCCGTCGCTGGGCCTGCTGATCGCCAACGGGTTCGAGTACATGCTGAGCGAGAAGTACTGGATCTCGTTCTTCCCCGGCCTGGCCCTGCTGGTCATGATCGTCAGCATCAACCTGGTCGGCGACCAGCTGCGCGACGTGCTGAACCCGAGGCTGCAGAAATGACCGCCGCCGGGGCCGCGGCACCCCCGACCTTGGCGGTGGAGGGGCTGAGCACGCACTTCTTCACCAAGGCCGGGGTGGTGCGGGCGGTTGAGGACGTGTCCTTCACCGTCGACAAGGGCGAGGTCCTGGGCCTGGTGGGCGAATCCGGCTCGGGCAAGACGGTGACCGGGTTCTCGGTCCTGGGCCTGGTCGACCACCCGGGCCGCACGGTGGCCGGGCGCATCCTGTTCAGGGGCGAGGACCTGCTGGCGAAGAGCGCCGCCCAGTGGCAGCAGATCCGCGGCTCGCGCATCGCCATGATCTTCCAGGACCCGATGATGACCCTGAACCCGGTCCTGCGCATCGACACCCAGATGATCGAGGCCGTGCAGGCGCACGAGAAGGTCAGCCGCGAGGAGGCCCGGCAACGGGCCCGCGACGCCCTGGCCCAGGTCGGCATCCCGGCGGCCGAGGAGCGGCTGAAGGCCTATCCGCACCAGTTCTCGGGCGGCATGCGCCAGCGGGTGGCCATCGCCATCGCGCTGATCAACAAGCCGGACCTGATCATCGCCGACGAACCGACCACGGCGCTGGACGTGACCATCCAGGCGCAGATCCTGTTCGAGGTGCAGGAGCTGTGCCGCAAGACCGGCACCGCCCTGATCTGGATCACCCACGACCTGACCGTGGTCGCCGGCCTGGCCGACAAGATCTGCGTCATGTACGCCGGCAAGATCGTCGAGGCCGGCCCCATCGATGGCGTGCTGGACCATCCGGCCCACCCCTATTCCCTGGGGCTGATCGGCTCGGTGCCCAGCCGCAACAAGCGCGGCGTGCCCCTGGCCCAGATCCCGGGCACCACGCCGTCGCTGCTGAACCTGCCGCCGGGCTGCGCCTTCCGCGACCGCTGCGCCAGCGCCGGCGAGGCCTGCGGCCAGGAGCCCGACATCACCCTGCCCCTGCCCGACCGGCCGGTGCGCTGCCATTATCCGCACGCGGGAACGGCGCCATGACCGCCGCCGGCGACACCCCGTACATCGAGCTGCGCGAGCTGTCGAAGCGGTTCGTCAAGTCGCTCGACCTGGCGGCCAAGGTCGCCCAGCGCCTGGGCGCCGGTGTGCGCGAGGAGGTGGTGCACGCCGTCGACGGGGTCAACATGGCGGTGCGTCCGGGCGAGGTGGTGGGCCTGGTGGGCGAATCCGGCTGCGGCAAGTCCACCCTGGGCCGCATGGTGGCTGGCATCCTGGGCCCGTCCGACGGCGACCTGCTGTACAAGGGCCAGTCGGTGGCCGACCTGGACACGGCGCGGCGGCGGGAATACGCCCTGAACATCCAGATGATCTTCCAGGACCCGTTCGCGTCGCTGAACCCGCGCATGCGGGTCCGCGACATCATCGGCGAGGCGCCGATGATCCACGGCATCGCCGGGCGCAAGGACCTGGACGACTACGTCAGCGAGGTCATGGAGCGCTGCGGCCTGGACACGGAATACAAGCGCCGCTACCCGCACCAGTTCTCGGGCGGCCAGCGCCAGCGCATCGGCATCGCCCGGGCCCTGGCCGTGAAGCCCGAGTTCATCGTCTGCGACGAGGCGGTGGCGGCGCTGGACGTCTCGATCCAGGCGCAGATCCTGAACCTGTTCATGAAGCTGCGCGAGGAGCTGAGCCTGACCTACCTGTTCATCAGCCACGACCTGGGCGTGGTCGAACACATCAGCGACCGCATCGTCATCATGTACCTGGGCCGGGTGGTCGAGATGGGCGAGACCGAGGAGCTGTTCCGCGCCCCCAACCACCCCTACACCCAGGCCCTGCTGGACGAGGTGCCGCGGCTGGAGCACCGGCACGCCAAATTCTCGGCCATCAAGGGCGAGATCCCGTCGCCGCTGGACCCGCCCGGCGGCTGCCATTTCCATCCGCGCTGCCCGCACGCCACCGACCGCTGTTCGGCGGAACGGCCCCGGCTGCGCGAAATCGCCCCCGGGCGGATGTCCGCCTGCCACCTCAACGACGGATAGATCGCCTTGTTCAGAAAAGACGTCCCCGGTGTCCTGTTCACCGAAACCCCCGACGCCGACGAAATTCCCCTGGTCTTCGATTCGCCCCACAGCGGCACGACGTACCCCGACGACTTCAACGCCGTCCTGCCCTTGGCGCGCCTGCGCCGGGCCGAGGACACCTATGTGCACGAACTGTACGGCACCGCGCCGGTCCACGGCGCGGTGCTGATGGGGGCCCACTTCCCGCGCATCTACATCGACGCCAACCGCGGCGAGGAGGACCTGGACCCGGCGCTGCTGGACGGCGCCTGGGACCGCCCCCTGAACCCCAGCCGCAAGACCGAGCTGGGCATCGGCCTGATCTGGCGCCTGTCGCCGCCGGGCGATCCCATCTATGACCGCAAGCTGACGGTCGCGGAGGCCCGCCGCCGCATCGAGACCTTTCACCGGCCCTACCACGCCACCCTGAAGGCGCACCTGGACCGGCTGTATGACCGTTTCGGCCAGGTCTGGCACATCAACTGCCATTCCATGCCGGCGCGCGGCTCGGCCATGTCCGAGGACGGCCCCGACGCCGAACGCGCGTCCTTCGTCCTGGGCGACCGGGACGGCACCACCTGTTCGCCGGACCTGACCGGTTTCGTGCGCGACCACCTGACCGGCCGCGGCTACGACGTGGCCGTGAACGACCCCTACAAGGGGGTCGAGCTGGTGCGCGCCTATTCCGATCCGGCGCGGCACCGGCACAGCCTGCAGATCGAGATCAACCGCAAGCACTACATGAACACGGATACCTTCGAACGCAATGACGGGTTCGCGGCCCTGCAGGGTGAGATCACGGGGCTGATCCAGGCCCTGGCCGGGTTCGTCCGCGCCCGCCTGGGATAGGAGGCGACGCCATGGAGACCTTCCAGTCCATCTGGCAGCGGGCCGCGGCCCGCAAGGGCGGCGACGACGCGCTGGAGGCCCTGATGCCCAAGGTCAAGAAACCGGCCCAGTTGCGCAAGATCCCCGACGACCGCTGGCTGTCGGCCATGGCCAAGCGCATCTTCCAGGCCGGGTTCGTGTGGAAGGTGATCGAGGCCAAGTGGGACGGCTTCGAGGCCGCCTTCGGCGGGTTCGACCCGGCGCCGCTGGCCATGATGTCCGACGCCGGGCTGGACGCCCTGCTGAAGGACGCGCGCATCGTCCGCAATGGGCCCAAGATCCTGGCCGTGCGCGACAACGCCGCCTTCGTCCTCGACCTGGCGGCCGAGCACGGCTCGGCCGGCAGGTTCTTCGCCGACTGGCCCGACGACGACTTCATCGGCCTGCTGGACGTGCTGCAGAAGCGCGGCAGCCGCCTGGGCGGCTTCACCGGCCCGGCCTTCCTGCGCCACATGGGCAAGGACTCGTTCATCCTCAACGACGACGTGGGCGCGGCCCTGGTCCGCGCCGGCGTGGTCGACAAGAAGCCCACCTCGAAGAAGGACCGCGCCGCCGTCCAGGCCGCCTTCAACGCCTGGCGCCAGGAAAGCGGCCGCCCCCTGGCCCACATAAGCCGCACCCTGGCCTGCAGCGTCGGCGATTGACCGGCTAGATTGCCAGCACCGCGCCCTGGAGCCGCAGCTCGTCGCGCACCGCCTGTGGGTCGAGGAGTCCCGACCCGGCGACCTGGGCCGCCGCCACCCCGGCCGCCTGGCCGGTGGCGAAGGCCGTGCCCATGACCCGGATGGCGGCGCCGGCCTTGCGGTCGCCGTCCACCGTGCGGCCGGCGGCGAACAGGTTGCCGGTGTCGCGGCTGGCCAGGCAGCCGAGCGGGATCTGATACGCGCCGCGTTCGGGCGGGAAGTCGAAGCTGCTCTCGTAGGTGGCGCGGTCGTGCCACTCGGCGCCCCAGGCACCCAGGGCGATGCAGTCGTCGAAGGTGTGCCTGGCCTCGATGTCGTCCCAGGTCAGCCGGTAGCGGCAGTCCAGGTGGCGGCTTTCCCGGGTGCCGAATTCGGGCCCGGTGCTGACCAGGTAGGCGTTGCCGCAGCCGGGCAGGGTGCGGATGGCGGCCAGGTAGGCGGCGGCCTGGCGGCGGCCGTCGGCCTCGGCCCGGGACAGGCTGCGCGCGTCGCGGGGGTCGAAGTCGGCGCTGGCCACGTAGATGACCAGGTCGGCGCTGATGGGCAGGCGCACCACCACGCTGCGGTCCTTGGTGAAGGGGCCGACCCCGTCGTCGCGCAGGCGTGCCACGGCCGCGGCGATCTGTGCCGCCGTCACCTCCACCTCTGCCGGGATGCCGCCGAAACGGGTGCCCAGGGACCCCAGGTTGACCTGGCCGTCGTTGCCGTAGCGGGTGGCGGCGCCGGCCAGGTGGGCCAGGTCCGCCTCGCCGCTGGCGTCGACGAAGGCGGCGGCGCGCACGGCGTGGGTGCCGCCGTGGTCGTGCAGGGTCAGGGACCGGACCCGGCCGTCGGCGCGCTCGGCGCCGACCAGGCGGCTGTGCAGGCGCACGTCCACCCCGGCCGCGTCGCAGATGTCGTCCAGGGCCAGCTTGACGGCCTCGGGGTCGAACGAGACGAACACGCCGCGGAAGCGTTGCGGCGGCGTCACCGCGCGGCGCGCCCGCAGGCGGGTCAGCACCTGGTCCATCACCCCGCCGACCACCTGGCGCGGCGGGTCGGACAGGGTGTAAAGCCCGCAATAGGTGCTGACGTTGCGCAGGGTCGAGGCCCCGCCCAGGCAGCCGGCGGCCTCCACCAGCAGGGTCCGGGCGCCGGCCTGGGCCGCGCCCACGGCGGCGCCGACGCCGGCGCTGCCGCCGCCGACCACGGCCACGTCATAGGTTTCCATGTCGTTCACCGCCACCGCAGCACCGCCTTCTCGATACGGCCCAGGACCCAGCTGACGGTCAGGCCCAGGATCGACAGCATGGCCACCCCGGCGACGAGCTGGTCCGTGGCCATGAGGTTGCCGGCCAGCAGGATGTAGGCGCCGATGCCGTATTCGGCGCCGATCATCTCGGCCGCCACCAGCAGGATGATGGCGATGGAGGCGGAGATGCGGAAGCCCGACAGGATCGCCGGCATGGCGCCGGGCAGGACGATCTTGCGCACGATGGAGAACCAGCCGAGGCCGAAGGACTGGCCCATGCGGATCAGGTTGCGGTCCACGTTGTCGACCCCGCCGTAGACCGAGATGACCGTGGGGAAGAAGGTGCCGAACAGGATGGTCGCCACCTTGGATTCCTCGCCGATGCCGAACCAGATGATGAACAGCGGCAGCAGGGCGATCTTGGGGATCGGGAACAGGGCCGCCACCACCGGCACGATGCCGGCGCGGGCGAGGGAAAACAGGCCGGCGGCGAACCCCACCAGCACCCCCAGCAGGGCGCCGAAGACCCAGCCCTGGACCAGCCGCTGCAGCGAGGCGCTGACGTGCAGCCACAGGCGCCCCGTCTCGACCAGGTCGGCCAGGGCGCCCAGGGCCTGGGACGGCGCCGGCAGGATGATGGGGCTGATCCAGCCCAGGCGCGAGCCCGCCTCCCACAGGCCCAGCACCAGGGCGAACACGATCGGCCCCACCAGGCCCACGGGCCGGGGCGCGAAGCCGCCGCCGCGGTAGGGGACGGGCTTGGCGTCGTCAGACATCGGCCAGCTCCTTGTCGGCGGCCAGGGCCTCCTCGCGCATCAGTTCCCACAGGTGGCGGCGGCGGGTTTCCAGGGCCTCGGGGTGGTCCAGGCGGTCCTCCAGCGGGATGTCCAGGTCCACCACCTCGCGGATCTGCCCGGGCCGGCGCGACAGCACCACCACCCGGTGGCCGATGCGCACCGCCTCCTCCAGGTTGTGGGTCACGTAGCAGGCGGTGAACCGCTCGCGCAGCCACAGGTCCAGCAGGTCGTCCAGCAGCAGGTCGCGGGTCTGGCTGTCCAGCGCCGACAGGGGCTCGTCCATGAGCAGGCAGGCCGGGCGCACCGCCAGGGCGCGGGCGATGGCCACGCGCTGTTTCATGCCGCCCGACAACTGCCTGGGCAGGGCGTCGCGGAAATCGGTCAGCTTGGTGCGCGCCAGCACGTCGTCGACGATCTCGCGCACCGCCGCGCGGCCCAAGCCGTGGTCCTCCAGCACCAGCGAGATGTTGCCCGCCGCCGTGCGCCAGGGCAGCAGGGCGAAGTCCTGGAAGATGTAGGTCAGCGGATTGAGGCAGCCCGCCGGCGGCTCGCCGATCTGCACCACCCGGCCGGACCGGGGCCGCTCCAGCCCGCCGACGAAGCGCAGCAGGGTCGACTTGCCGCACCCCGACGGCCCGATCAGGCAGACGATCTGGCCGGCGGTGATGTGCAGGTCGATGCCGCGCAGGACCTCGGTCGCGCCGTAGCTGTGGCTGATGTCGGAGATGTGCAGGTCCATGGCGGCGGCGCGGGAGGCTGCGGGGCGGCGCGGGAGGACGTGGGGCGCCGCCCCGGAAACGGCCCGGCTCAGTTCATGGAGTCGACGAAGCCGGGGGCGACGAAGGCATCCACGGACAGGTCCTTGGGCGCGAAGCCCTGGGCCTGGAACCAGGCCAGCTGGCGCTTCAGGTCGGCCATGTCCAGGGCCGCGTCCTTGGCCAGGTAGACGGCGCCGGCCTTGATCGGCCCCGCCGCCTTGTCGCGCGGCCGGTCGGTGTAGACGTACTTGTGGATGATGTCGACCATGGCCTCGGTGGCGGCCGGGTCCTTGGCCGGGTCCAGCATCACGGCGCGGTAGTCGGCGATGGCCCGCTTGTAGGCGCGCATGAACCGTTCCACCTTGTCGCGGTTGTTCTGCACGTTGTTGGTGGAGGTGAAGATGGTGGTCACCTGGTAGTCGCCCAGGTCGCGCACCCAGCCAATGATCTTGGCCGCACCGGCCTTGTCCAGGGGCACCGCCACGTGCGGCACCATGGCCATGGCGTCCACCTGGCCCGACTTCACGGCGCCGATCATGGCGCCCACCTTCTGCAGCGGCTTGACCGAGATGTCGGACAGCGGGAAGCCGTACTTGGCGGCGATCATGCCGGCCATGTAATGGAACGACGACCCCTGCTGGGTCATGGCCCAGGAGTGGCCCTTGATGTCGGCCGGGGTCTTGAGGCCGGCCTCGAACGCCTTGTTCGACGCCATGATGGCCATGCCGTTGTGCTTGGTGTCCTCGGTATAGAGGCCGCCGACCACCTTCAGCGCGCCCTTGGCGGCCAGGTTGTAGAAGCCGCCCGTCAGGGCGGTGATGCCGAAGTCGATGTCGCCCGAGGCGATGGCCACGGCGATGGGCTGGGCCGCCTGGAAGAACTTGATCTCGGCGTCCAGGCCCTCGTCCTTGAAGTAGCCCTTCTCGTAGGCGATGAAGGTGGGCGCGTGCGAGGTGAAGCGCAGGGCGCCGATCACGACCTTGTCGGCGGCCAGGGCCGAGCCGGCGATCCCCCCCGAAATGCCCAGGCCGGCGGCCGCGGCCAGGGCCAGTGCGATCACGCGGCGGCGCCCGACGGCGCGCCAGGGCCAGGCGGAATCATCCTTCTTCTGCATCTCTCCGGAACCTCCCAAGTTGGATTTTCTTGCCGAAACGGCAGCAGCGAGCGTCCGCGCTGGGGCGCCCCGGGTCAAGTTGTTTTTCCCGCCGGACGGCGGGGCCGCCGAGGTGCCTATTTGTGGGTCATGCGCCACACGCCGTCCCAGTCGTCGGGGGGCGGGGTCTCCATGTTCAGGCGGCAGCGGTCCAGGTGGATCCGCGAAGGCCGGTCGTCGGGGCAGGCGTCCAGGGCCGCCTGGAACCGGTCCATGGCGGCGCGCCAGTCCCGCCGCCGGTACAGCGCCAGGCCGGCGTCGTAGGCGGCCACCACCGTGTCCATGTTGGGGAAGGTTTCGGCCGTGTGGTGGCCCAGCGCCTGGAACACGGCCACGGGCCGGTCCTGGCCGCGCACGGCGATCAGGTCGATCTCGCGCACCGCCGCCGGCCGGGTCAGGCTGCGCACGGTCTGCTCGCTGAGCAGCACCCGGGTGCCGTAGAACTTGTTGGCCCCCTCCAGGCGCGAGGCCAGGTTCACGCTGTCGCCGATCACCGTGTATTCCATGCGCTTGGTGGACCCCAGGTTGCCCACCACCACCTCGCCGGTGGCCACGCCGACGCCGATCTCAATGGGCTGGCGGCCGGGCTGGCCGTAGCGGGCGTTGAAGGCGCGCAGGGCCACCTGCATGCCGTTGGCCACGGCGACGGCGTTGTCGGCGTCCTCGGGCCCGGCGAAGGGGGCGCCGAACACGGCCATGATGGCGTCGCCGATGTACTTGTCCAGGATGCCGCCGTGGGCAAACACCACGTCCACCATGTCCTCGAAATAGGCGTTCAGCATGGTCACCGTGCCCCGCGCGCCCAGGTTCTCGGCCAGGCTGGTGAAGTTGCGCACGTCGGAGAACAGGACCGAGACGTTCTGGTCCTTGCCGCCCAGCTCGGCCTCGCCGGCGGCCAGCAGCTGGTCCGCCACCTCCTTGCTCATGTAGCGGGCCATGGTGGACTTGACCCGCTTCTCGCTGGTGATGTCCTCGAGGATCACCATCGAGCCGATGGGCTCCTCGCTGATGTCGATCAGGGGCACGGCGGTCAGGTTCACGGCCGCCTTGTCGCCGCCGCCCAGGTCCAGGTCGGCGTCCATGGAGATGTCCACCTGGGACGTCTCCTCGACCTTGGCCACGCTGTCCTCGACCCAGGCGTTGGTCGGGCCCAGGACCTCGGCCAGGCGCCGGCCGACCACGGCGTCGTGGTCGCGCTGCAGGATGGCCAGGGCCGACTCGTTGGCCGTGACCACGCGGCGGTCGGTGTCCAGGGTGATCAGGCCGTTGCTGGTGCTGCGCAGGATGCTTTCGTTGTAGTTCTTGATGTTCAGCACCTCGTCGAACAACTGGGCGTTCTCCAGCGAGATGGCGATCTGGGCGGCGAAGGCGCTGAGCCGCGCCTCGTCGCGGGCCGTGAAATGGCCGCCGCGCTTGTTCAGCACCTGCGTCACGCCGATGCATTCCCCGGCCTTGTTGACGATGGGCATGCACAGCACGCTTTCGGTGCGGTACCCCGACTGGCGGTCGAATTCGGGGTTGAAGCGGGGGTGGCTGTAGGGGTCGGACACGTTTTCGGCCACGCCGCTGGTGAACACGGCGCCGGCGATGCCGGCGTCGGTGGGCAGGCGGATCTCGCGCGTGCCCATGCCCTCGGCCACCCGCGACCACAGCTCGTCGGCCCTGCGGTCGTACACGAACAGAGTGCTGCGGTCGGCGTCCAGGATCTGCGTGGTGGCGCGCATGATGCGTTCCAGCAGGGCGTCCAGCTGCAGCTCGCCGGCCAGGTCGCGGGCGATGTCCAGGATCATGGCCTCGTCCTGAAGCCCCTCGACCATCAGGTTGAAGCCGCGGAACAGCTCGGCGTAGATGTCGCCGCCCGACACCGGCAGGGTCACGTCCAGGTCGCTCTGCTCGACCCGGCGCATGGCGGCCACCAGCTGATTGACGCAGTTGCGCTGGCGGTCGCGCCAGCGCCGCTTGTTCAGCGACGCGCCGATGCGCGCGCGCAGCAGCACCGAGTTGAAGGGCTTGCCCAGGAAGTCCTCGGCCCCGGCCTCGATGCAGGCGGCGACGCTCTCGATGTCGTGGTGGGCGGAGATGACGATCACCGGGATCTCGCGCAGGCGGCTGTCGGCCTGCATGTGGGCCAGGACCTCGTGGCCCGTCACCTCGGGCATCATCAGGTCCAGCAGCACCAGGTCGATGGCCTCGCGCGCCAGCACGTCCAGGGCCTCGCGGCCGTTGGCGGCGGTGCTGACGTTGTAGCCCTCGCGCCCCAGCCAGAACGACAACAGGTCGCGGTTGTAGTCCTCGTCGTCGGTGACGAGGATGCGGCTGGCGTCCACGGCGCGGCGGCGCAGGCCGGCGCCCTCGCCGTCCTGGGTTTCCGGCCCGGCGTCGGCCGGTTCCTGGGCGGCGCGGCCGGTGGCGGCGAAGTCGATGTCGTCCAGGACCGACAGGATCTCGTCGGCCACCGCGACCACCTCGGCCACGGGCATGGTGTCGCCGTCCGCCAGGTCGTCGAGGACCGTCTCCATGGTGCCGCGAATGGCCGTGGCCTGGCGGGTCAGGCGGCGCAGGTCCGGCGCCCCGCCGTCGCCCAGCGCCGAAACCTGGCGGACCAGGCGGTCGGCGATGGCCACCGCCGCCGCCCGTTCCGGCCCCTCCGCCCCCAGGGCCTGGACCCGGGACAGCAGGGTGCGGGCCAGCGGCTGCAACCGCTCGCGCAGGACCCGCGGCCAGTCGCCGCTGGGCTTGCCGCTGCCGGTGGCCTGTTCGTTCACCTCGCCTCGCTTCCCGCGCCCGCAACCATGGGCCCCGATTGTGACGCCTTCGCCGCCGATGGGCAACCGCGGCCAGGCTTACAGTTTGGCGACGAAGGCTTCCAGCTCCTCAATCTGCGGTCCGATCTGCGCCAACTGGCGTTCCATGGCCGGCCAGTCGCCGGCGGTGGCGGCGCGTTCCAGGGCCTGGCCGGTTTCCGCCAGGAGCTTGGCCCCGGCGGTGCGGGCGGCGCCCTTCAGCTTGTGCGCCGCCTCGGTGACCTGGCGCGCCTCGCCGCCGGCCATGGCCGCCTTCAGGGCCTCGTGGTCGCGGTTGGCGGCGGTGACGAAGTTGCCCAGGGTGGCCCGCAGCAGGGCCGGATCGTCGCCGAACAGCCCCTTGAGGATCCGCATGTCCACCGGCGTGCCGTCGGCGTCGCCGGCCGGCGGCGGCGCCGGCACGATCCGCGCCAGGTCGCGGGCGTCGGGCAGCCAGCGGGCCAGGACCTTTTCCAGGCGGGCCAGTTCCACCGGCTTGCTCAAATAGTCGTCCAAGCCCGCGGCCAGGCAGCGTTCGGCCTCGCCCTCCATGGCGTTGGCGGTGATGGCGACGATGGGCAGGCGGGCCCCGTCGGCCGCCCGTTCCTCGCGGGCGCGGACCCAGGCGGTCAGCTCGAACCCGTCCATGTTGGGCATGTGCAGGTCCGTCAGCAGGGCGCCATAGGGCTTGTCCGACAGCTCGGCGACGGCGGCGCGGCCGTCGGCCACCACCCGGGCGGCGAAGCCCAGCAGGTTCAACTGGCGCAGGATCACCTCCTGGTTCGTGGGGTGGTCCTCGGCCACCAGGATCAGTTGGCCGGCGGCCAGGGCCTGCGCCTCGGACGGGGCGGCCAGCATCTGGGCCAGGGGCCGGCCGGCCTCGGCCAGGCGCAGGGCGGATCGCTGCCGGCGCCCCGCGGCCACCGCCAGGGCCGCCAGGAAGGCGTCGCGGCGCACCGGCCGGGTCAGGGCGTCGGCGAACCCGGCCGACAGCAGGTTGGCGTGGGTGGCGCCGTGGTGGTCGGGGCACAGGGCCACCACCCGGCGCGGGTCGTGGGTGAAGTCGTCGGGCAGGTCGGTGACGGTGACGTCGGCGGCGGCGTCCGGCACGGCTTCGGCACCGGCGGCGGCCAGGTAGCGGGCCAGGAAGGCCGCCTCGTCGCCGTCGCGCAGGGACAGGCGCACCCGCAGGCCGGCGACGTCGGCACCGGCACCGGCACCGGCACCGGCGGGCGGCGGCGGGGCCGGATCGAAGGACAGGGTGACGAAGAAGGTGGACCCGGCGCCGACCTCGCTTTCCAGTTCGATCAGCCCGCCCATCTGGTCGACGATGCGACGGCAGATGGACAGGCCCAGCCCGGTGCCGCCGAAGCGCCGGGTGGTCGACTCGTCGGCCTGGGTGAAGGGCCGGAACAGGCGGTCCTTGACGTCGGGGGCGATGCCGATGCCGGTGTCGACGACGCGGAAGCAGACCACCGTGCGCCCATCGGCGGCCGCTTCCCGGTCGGCGCGGATGGTGATCTTGCCGGTCTCGCTGTAGGTCACGGCGTTGCCGCCCAGGTTGAACAGGATCTGGCGCAGGCGCAGGGGGTCGCCCAGGACCGCCGCCGGCAGGTCGGGATCGACGAAGGTGACCAGGCCCAGGCCCTTCTTCTCGGCCCCCGGCACCAGGGCTTCGCCCACCCCCTCGACGATGTCGGCGATGGACAGCGGCACGCTTTCCAGCACCAGCTTGCCGGCCTCGATCTTGGAGAAGTCCAGCACGTCGTTGATGATCCGCTGCAGGAACGCCGCCGATTCCTGGATCGTCTGCACGGTCTTGCGCTGTTCGCCGTCCAGGCGCGATTGGGCCAGGATTTCCAGCATGCCCAGGACCCCGTTCATGGGGGTGCGGATCTCGTGGCTCATGGTGGCCAGGAAGGCGGACTTGGCCTGGGTCGCCTCCTCGGCCTGGCGGCGCGCCGCCTCCAGCTCGACGGTGCGCTGGTCCACCTGCTGGATCATGGTGTTGTAGGCGGCGATGGCGCGGCCCATCTCGTCGCCCGAGGTCCAGTCCACGGGCCGGCGCACGTGGTCGCGCTCGGCGCCGCGGATGGACTCCATCAGCCGCCCCAGGGGCGTGCCGACGATGCCGCGCAGGGCCAGGAAGGCGGTGACGATGGTGACCGCCACCAGCAGCACGAACAGCAGGGCGCTGACCTCGACCTCGTGCAACAGGGCGTCGAACACGCCGGCGTCGCTGTAATGCAGCGTCAGGGTGCCGACCTTTTCGTCCAGGAAGGTCAGGTCGACCGTGTGGCGGGGATGGCCGGCATCCTGGACCGGGCCGCAGTCCCGGGGCCAGCTGACCAGCAGCGCGCCGGTGGTGTCGTTGACCTCGGCGCACAGGACCTCGGGGTGGATGGAGATGGTGCGCACGTTGCGCCGCACGCTCTCCATGTTCAGGGTCCACAGAGGTTCGGCGATGGCCAGGGCGTGGATGCTGGCCACCAGTTCCACCTTGGCGCCCAGGGCCTTCTGCAGCTCGCCGTACTTGACGTACAGGAAGATGCCCAGGAACAGGATGGTGCAGACCGTGACCGTTGGCAGCAGGGCGGCGATGAACTTCGCCGATATGCTCCGCCAACTGCTCAGCATGGGCGCCTCGTCTCCTCGGGACCGGGTCCTGTCACTCTATCCTTATACCAAATTTTTTCTTCAGGCCGTTGATCAGGTCGCCATTGCTTTTCGCCCATTCATTGAATTCCTCGATGATGCGCGGATGCTTGATCGACGACAGGTGATAGTGGCTGCGCGTGAACGGCAGCGACGGATCGAACACCAGGCCCCCCGGCTTCTTCAGCTCGTGGGCCAGCAGGTACTGGATCACGTCGACGTTGGCGAAGGCGCCGTCGACCCGGCCGATCATGGCCTGGCGGATCAGGCGCAGGGTGCTGTCGTTCTCGCTGAGCACGACGCGGCCGGATTTGACGTGCTCGATCCACGACCAGGCCGTGAACCCGCGCACCGTGCCCAGGACGCGGAAGCTGTCCAGGCCCCTGCCCCGGTTCTCGGGGCGCACGCTGACCCCGTCGGTGGTCGAGGTGATGGGCAGGCTGTAGATCACCCCCTTGCCTTCCTTCAGCTCCTTGGACCACAGGGCGTTGTCGGGGTACTTGAAGTCCACCTCGCCCCACACGAAGCTGCGGAACAGGCGCGCCACGGGCAGGGCGCGGTAGCGGTAGGGGTACCCCTTGGCCTGGAAGAAGGCGTCCAGGATGGCGCGGCCGAAGCCCCGGTATTCGCCGTCAAGGTAGGCGTAGTGGGGCAGGTAGCGGTTGTCCTCGACCCCGACCACGAACACCTCGGCCGTCGGCGCCGCGCCGCCCACCCGGTACTTGCGCTTCAGGGCCGCCACCCGGTCCGCCTCGCGCGCCAGCCAGGCGTCGAACTGGTCCAGGATCCCGGGGTGGCGCAGGGTGGACAGGTGGTAGCGGCCGCGCTCGAACGGCAGGTCGGGGTCGAACACCAGGGCGCCGGGCTTGCCCAGGACCCGGTCCACCGTGTCCCGCGTGACGTCCACGTTGGCATAGGCGCCGTCGACCCGGCCGATGATCGCCTGTTCGACCACGCCGCGGAAACTGTCGCTTTCGCGCAGGGCGACCCGGCCGGCCGCGATCCGGTCCAGCCAGCCGGCGGGGGTGAACCCGCGCACGGTGGACAGCGACGCGACCCGGTCGATGCCGCGGCCCAGGGCCCGGGGCGGCACGCTGACCCCGTCCACGTAGGACACCACGGGCCGGCTGTAGCGCACGGCGTGGCCCGCCTTCTGGTCGGGCTTCCAGCGCGGGCTGTCCGGGTACTTGAAGTCCACGCCGCCGTCAAGGAAGGTCTTGAACAGGCGCTGTACGGGCAGGGCGCGGTATTCCACGGTATGGCCGTGGGCGGCGAAGAAGGCGTCCAGGATCTCGCGCGCGAAGCCGCCGTAGGCGCCGTTTTCGAAGGTGTAATGGGGGAAGTAGCGGGTGTCCTCGACCCCCACCACGAAGCTGTCCGCCCGTGCCGGCGCGGGGTGCGCCAGCAGCAGCGACAGGGCCAGGCACATGAACGCGGTCGGAAGACGGGCGAGCACGTTCCGGTCCTCCAAAGCGGGCGGTTCGCGGGTTTTTTGATTTCATTCGATGCTATAGTGGCCGTCAATCCAATGCAAACCATAAGGGTTCGCGGCCCCGAACCCCGGCGGGGTGGACGCGGCGGAGAGGGCGGAGACGGTCGGCGCCATGCACATACGAGTGGGGGGAACGGTCACCCTGGTCGCCATGGTCACGGCCCTGGGCTTCCTGCTGATCGCCCTGGCCTACGTGATGGTGGAGCGGCGGGTCGATGCCGCCTTCGAGCGCATGGACCGGGCCTTTTCCGTGGCCGCCGAGGTGCAGAGCACGCGGGTCGCCGTGCTGTCGGCGCGCCAGTACGAGCAGACCTACTGGGACTTCCCCAAGGAGGCGGACCGCGCCTACCAGCAGAACCTGGTGCACGCCGCCATCGACAACCTGGACCAGGTGGAGGCCGAGGCGTCGCACCCGGACCTGGCCCCGGCCATCCGCCAGGTGAAGTCGGACCTGCAGCGGTATGGCGAGCTGTTCGCGGCCGAGAGCCAGGACGGCCGAGTCGGCAGCCCGCGCCTGAACGCCGCCTTCTTTACCGCCCAGTCGCTGCTGGACGACCTGACGGCGCGCCTGTCGGGCGACGTGTTCCGGGCCCAGCGCGACCTGTCGCGCATCCGCGCCACGGCGGACAGGGCCATGGTCACGGCCCTGCTGGCGGCCACGGTCCTGGCCACCCTGGTGGCCTTCCTCATCGGCCGCCGCCTGGCCACCCGCATCACCCGCATGACCGGCGCCGTCACCGCCATCTCCCAGGGCGAGCTGGCCCTGGACGTGCCCTTCACCGACCGCGGCGACGAGGTGGGCGACATCTCGCGCGCCCTCGAGGCCCTGCGCGACATCGCCCGCGCCGGGTCCGACTGGTTCTGGGAGGTGGACCGGGACCTGCGCATCTCGCGCGTGTCGCGGCGCATGGAGGAGGCCACGGGCATCGCCGCCGGCGACCTGCTGGGCCGGCGCATCGACGAGGTGACCAGCAGCCCCCTGCCCCTGGACGCCCTGCTGGACCCGGCCGGGGACCACGCCCCGTTCCGCGACGTGGAACTGGCCCTGGAACGCGACGGCGAGGTCCAGTTCGTGCGGGTCAGCGGCAGCCCCATCTTCGCCGCCGACGGCGCCTTCGCCGGCTACCGCGGCAGCGGCACCGACATCACCGCCGAGGTCACCGCCAAGCGCGAGGCCGCCGCCGCCGAGACCCGCCTGTTCGACGCCCTGGCAAGCATCCGCGAAGGCTTCGTGCTGACCGACGCCGATGACCGCATCGTCTACGTCAACGGCCGGGTCGACGAGATCTTCGGCCCGGGCGCCGACGGCCGGTCCCTGTTCCGGCCCGGCGAACCGCTGGAGGACGTGCTGGCCGACCTGGCCCGGCGGGCCACCTACGCCGCCGTGGACGCCGACCCGGTGGACGCGGCGCGCTGGCGCCTGGACCTGCACCGCAGGGCGCCCTGCGAGGTGGAGTTCCTGCACGAGGGCGGCGACCGCTGGCTGCGCGCCACCGAACGGCGCACCACCGAGGGCGGCTGGGTCATCACCTGGACCGACATCACCGCCCTGAAGGACCGCGAGGAGGCCCTGCGCCAGAGCGAGGAGCGCTTCCGCCTGGCCACCACCGGGGCCGACGCCGGCATCTGGGACTACGACGCGGACCGGCGCCTGGTCTACGCCTCGCCGCACCTGAAGGAGATGATCGGCCTGCCGCCCACCGAGGAGCCCCTGACCGTCGACGAATGGCGGCCCCACATCCACCCCGACGACCTGGCCGCCCACGACGACGCCCTGCGCGCCCACCTGCGCGGCGAGACCCCCTATTTCCACATCGAGCACCGCCTGCGCGGCGCCGGCGGCGCCTACCGCTGGATCTCGACCCGGGGCCTGGGCCTGCGCGGCGGCGACGGCCGCGTGTACCGCATCGCCGGGTCGATCACCGACATCACCGAACGCCGCCGCGCCGAGGCCGAGAAGGAAACCCTGGAGCGGCAGCTGCGCCAGGCCCAGAAGATGGAGGCCATCGGCACCCTGGCCGGGGGCATCGCCCACGACTTCAACAACATCCTGGGCGCCATCCTGGGCTTCTCGGACCTGGCGCGCGGCTCCCTGCCGGCCGACTCGCCGGCCCTGGCGCACCTGGACCGGGTGCGCGAGGCCGGCACCCGGGCGGTGGCCCTGGTGGACCAGATGCTGGCCTTCGGCCGCCACGGCGGCAGCGAGAAGCGCGCCGTGGACCTGAACCTGGTGGTCAACGAGGCCATGCACCTGATCCGCGCCTCGACACCGGCGTCGGTGGAGATCCGCAAGGCCATCGCCGCGGCGGGGGTCGAGGCCCTGGCCGACCCGACCCAGATCCACCAGGTGGTGGTCAACCTGTGCACCAACGCCGCCCACGCCATGCCCGGCGGCGGGGTCATGGACGTGGGACTGGACCTAGTGGACCTGGCCCAGGAGGACGACGACGCCGGTGCCAACGGCGGCCCGCCGCCGGGCCGCTACTTCCTGCTGACCGTGGCCGACACCGGCACCGGCATGGACCGCACCACCCTGAACCAGGCCTTCGACCCCTTCTTCACCACCAAGGAGGTGGGCAAGGGCACGGGCCTGGGCCTGTCGGTGGTGCACGGCATCGTCAGCGGCCACGGCGGCACGGTGGAGGTGGACAGCGAGCCCGGCCGCGGCACCACCTTCCGCGTCTACCTGCCCTGCATCCCGGCGCCCGGGGCGGCGCCGGCCGCCGCCGCCCCGGCGCCGGCGCGCCAGGGCCGGGGCGAGATGGTGCTGTTCATCGACGACGAGGAGCCCCTGGTCAGCCTGGCGCGGCAGGTCCTGCCCGAGCTGGGCTACCGCTGCATGGTGTTCGAGGACCCGGCGGCGGCCCTGCGCGCCCTGCGCGCCGCGCCCGAGCGGTTCGACGTGGTCATCACCGACCAGACCATGCCGGCCATGGGCGGCGCCGAGGTGGCCCGCGCCGTGGCCCGCACCCGCGCCGACCTGCCGGTGGTCCTGGCCACCGGCCACGGCCTGGAAACCCTGGCCAAGACCGTCGACCTGTCGGTGTTCCGCGACCACCTGAAGAAGCCCCTGACCAAGGACGCCCTGGGCCGCTGCCTGGCCCGGGTGCTGGACGGCGGCGGATCGTAGGCGGCCGGTCGTGGGGCGTGGCGCCGGGCCGAGGGTCCGCTACGGCGGGCTTAACGACGGCGATCCGGCCACAGATCGACCAATGCCGCCATGAGACCGGACAGCGAGATCACGTCGATGCCGTCCCTGATGGGATAGCGTTCCGCACCCGGGTAGACGAGAAATCGACGTTCGGGGGCGAGATCGGCACAGGCGGAATGGAAACCCCGATCCGGTTTCGGCGCGAGGCTCCGCTTGATTTCGATGGCCCACAACCCCCCGCCGGGGACCGTCAGCAGCAGGTCGATCTCCGCTCCGGCCGAGGTGCGGTAGAACGCCGGTTCGGTGCCGGGCGGCGCCACCGACAGGATCGATTCGATGACATGCCCCTCCCAGCTGCCGCCGGCGACGGGATGGCCGAGCAGGCTTTCCCTGTCCGCGAGTCCGAGCAGGGCATGGGCCAGGCCGCTGTCGCGGACATAGGTCTTGGGCGACTTCACCAGGCGCTTGCCGGCGTTGCGGTGCCACGGCGACAGGCGGCGGACCAGCAGCAGGTCGACGAGAAGGTCGAGGTAGCTTGCCACCGTCTTGCCATCCACGCCGAGACCGCGCGCCAGGCCGGCGGCGTTGAGCAGGGTGCCCTGGTTGTGCGCCAGCATGGTCCAGAACCGGCGCAGCGTTTCCGCCGGAATGCGCGGTCCGAGCATGGGGATATCCCGCTCCAGGTAGGTGCGGATGAAATGGCGCCGCCACTCCAGGCTCAGGCCGTCGTCGGCCGCCAGCAGGCTTTCCGGAAATCCGCCGCGAACCCAGAGGTCGTCGAACCGTTCCGGGCCGGCCTCGAGGACGTTGACCGGCGCCAGCTCAAGGTAGGCGACGCGGCCGGCGAGAGTCTCGCCGGATTGCTTGAGAAGGTCGATGGACGCCGACCCCAGCAGCAGGAAACGGCCGCTGCGCAGCCCGCGCCGCCGCCCGCTGTCGATGAGGCCGCGCAGGCTCTGGAACAGCTCCGGCACGCGATGCACCTCGTCGAGGATGACGAGCCGATCCTCGTGGCCGGCGAGGTACAGCTCCGGGTCGTCGAGCTTCGCCCGATCGGTCTCGGACTCCAGATCGAGATAGACCGCCGGCCTGGTTTCGGCGACGTCCAGCGCCAGGGTCGTCTTGCCGACCTGCCGCGGCCCCAGAAGGACCACGGCCGGGTTGTGATCGATCAGATGCAGCAGACGGCCCTGGTGAAAGCGGGCAATCATTATTGCAAAATAGGATCAATTTTCCATATTTGCAAGGTTATCAATTGCCCAAAGCGGCGGCCTCCAATCCGGCTGGCGCGAGCCCCGCACCCCCTGCGGTCCTGTTTGGAACAGCCCGGGAACACGCGCCCGCGCCATGTCCAACGCATGTCCAACGGAGAAAACGGAAACCACGGAAAACGGCGGAATTCCGCGAATTTTCCGCAAGACCATGGGACAGGCGCCAGCCGAGGGAGCTGCACGCCGACGCGCGCTAATCGATTGATTTCAGGGGGAAAATGAATGGTGCCCAGGGGCGGAGTCGAACCACCGACACGCGGATTTTCAATCCGCTGCTCTACCAACTGAGCTACCTGGGCTTCGCCGCCGGGTCGGCCCCCGAAGGGCCCGAATTCATTGACGGAAACGCGCTTATAGAAGAATTCGGCGGGCCTGTCCAGACGGCCGATGGGGGTTTTTCGGCTGCTGCGGCCTAGGTTTCGTCGTCCTGGTCCGGCTGTTCGTCGGTGGCGACGCGGTAGTCCTCGGACAGCCACTTGCCCAGGTCCAGGTCGGCGCAGCGCTTGGAGCAGAAGGGGCGGTAGCCATAGGCGGTGGGCTTGCCGCAGGCGGGGCAGCGCTGCCCGCGCAGGGGCACGACCTTGTCGGCGGGGTCCTTGTCGGCGGGGTCCTTGGCGGCCATGGGCGGTCTCCTCAGTCCTCGAAGTCGATGCGGTGGGCGTCCGGTGCCAGGGTGTCGTCGACGCGCAGGGTCAGGGCCGCGCCCAGGCGCGCCCGGGTGGCGTCCAGGGCCGCGGCGCCGGTCCCTTCCAGGGCCACCACCACCGGCGTCGGGGCGGCCAGGACCAGCCCGCGCCCGGGCCGCGACGCGGCCTCGCGGCGCAGGCGGCGCAGGGCCGCGAAGGCCGCCGCCAGGGGCGCGCGCACCCGTCCCTGGCCGGCGCAGGCCGGGCAGGCGACCGAGATCCCCCGGGCCAGGGAGCGGGCCGCGCGGCGCCGGGTCAGCTCGATCAGGCCCAGGCGGGTGTAGCCGGCCACCTCGACCCGGTCCGGGTCGGCCGCCACGGCGGCGCGCAGGGCGGCCAGGACCCGCCGGCGGCCGTCGGCCGATTTCAGGCGCAGGGGGTCGATCACCACCAGGCCCGCCAGGCCGCGCAGGCGCATCTGCCGGGCCGCTTCGGCCACGGCCTCAAGGTTGGTGGCCAGGGCCTGGGCCGCGCGGCCGCCCTGCCCCGAGGCCGCGCCCGAATCCACGTCGATGGCCGTCACCGCCGCCGTCTCCTGGACGGTCAGGGCACCGCCCCCGGGCAGGGCCACCCGGGGCGACAGGGCGGCCTCGGCCTGCTCCTCCACCCCCTCGGCCTCGAACAGGGGGTCGCGCCCCCGGTGCGCCGAGATGTCGGTCAGGTCCGGCGCCGACCCGGCGCAGAAGTCGCGGACCCGGCCCAGCATCGCCGCCCCGTCGACCACGATCCGGGCGCCGGGAACGTCCAGGTCGCGCAGCAGGCGCAGGGCTGCCTCGGGCTCCCGGTGCAGGCAGGCGGGCGCGGCCGCGCCGCCGTCCAGGCCGCGCCAGGCGGCGGCCAGGCGGCGGGCCTCGGCGGCCAGGGCCTCGGCACCGGCACCCCGGGCCGCGGTGCGGACTATGAAGCCGTCCCCGGACCCGGCCAGGGATGCCGCCAGGGCGGCCAGGCGGTCGCGCTCGGCCACATCGTCCAGGCGGCCCGAGACCCGCACCTCGTCCTGGCCCGGCAGCAGCACCAGCAGGCGCCCCTGCAAGGTGACCCGCGCCGTCAGCTTGGGCCCCTTGCCATCCACGGGGTCGGCGGTGACCTGGACCACCAGGGCGTCGCCCTCGGCGGCGAAGTCGGTGATGCGGCCGCCGGTGCGGCCCGGCGGCCGGGCGTCGGCCAGGCCCAGGAAACCGGTGCCGTCGGGTCCCAGGTCGACGAAGGCGGCCTCCAGTCCCCGGTCCACGGTCCGCACCCGGCCCAGGTAGACGTTGCCCACCAGGGACCGCTCGCCGTCGTGGATCAGCAGCAGGTCCACCAGCCGGCCGCCGTCCAGGCGGGCGACCCGGGTCTCGCCGGGCTGGTCCTCGATCAGCAGGGTCGTGGCGGCCACGGACGGTCAGGCCCCGGGGCCGGCGGCGAAGCCCAGGCCCGTGAGCACGGCGGAAACCTCGAACAGGGGCAGGCCGACCACGTTGGAGTAGGACCCGGACAGGTGCCGCACGAACACCGCCGCGCGGCCCTGGATGGCATAGGCGCCGGCCTTGTCGCGCCATTCGCCGCCGGCCAGGTAGGCGTCGATCTCGCCCCGGTGCAGGCGCTTGAACCGGACCGCGGTGGTGACCACCCGCGCCCGGGCGGTGCCCGCCGGGTCGATCACGCAGAAGCCGCCCAGGACCCGGTGCGCGCGCCCGGACAGCAGGGTCAGGAAACGCCGCGCCGTGGCCTCGTCCTCGGCCTTGGGCAGAACCCGGTTGCCGCAGGCCACCACCGTGTCGGCGCCCAGGACGAAGGCGCCGGGATTGTCCAGGGCCACGGCCCGGGCCTTGGCCACGGCCAGCCGGCGGGCCATCTGCAGGGGCGTTTCGCCGGCCAGGGGGGATTCGTCGACCCGGGCCGGGACCACGGCCACCGGTTCGATGCCGACCTGGCGCAGCAGGTCGAGCCGGCGCGGCGAAGCCGAGGCCAGGATCAGGCCGGGTCGGAGCGGTGGGGAATCGGTGCAGGGCATCGCGGCCTCGTGCGCGGGCGCATCCGGGCCGGGACCGGCCGCCAAAGCCGGGGGACTACTTGTAGCGGAAGGTGATGCGACCCTTGCTCAGGTCGTAGGGCGTCATCTCCACGTTCACCCTGTCACCGGCAAGGACACGGATGCGGTGCTTGCGCATCTTTCCCGCGGTGTGCGCGAGAATTTCGTGCTCGTTGTCCAACTTGACGCGGAACATCGCGTTCGGCAGCAGCTCCGTCACGGTGCCGGTAAACTCGAGAACGTCTTCTTTCGCCATGAATCCCCTCGGTATGTGGGTCGAAGTAGGCGTATAAAAAGCGCGCCGGGCCCCACGGTCAAGTTTTTTCCGCCGTAGTCTCCTGATTTCGCGGGGAATTCAGCCACCCCGCCGCGCGCAGGCCGGCCAGGTGGGTGCGGCTGACCGGCACCGTCAGGCCGTTGGTCAGGCACAACACCGTCCTGTTCCCGTCGCGTTCGACCCGGTCCACCGCCGCCCGCGCCACCCAGTGGGAGCGGTGCACCTGCAGCCCGTCGGCCGCCGCCAGCTCGTCCAGGGCGTCGCGCAGGCGCATCAGGATCAGGTCGTTGCCGGCGGTGGTGTGGACCCGCAGGTAGTGGTCCTCGGTCTGCACGCACAACAGCTCGCCGCCCAGGTGGCCGGGGATTCGGCGCAGGAAGGGCACCTCGGGCGCCGCCGCGCCGGCGGCGGGCGCCGCAGCCTCGTCCGACGCCGGCGCCGGGCGCCCGGCCTGGAACACCAGCATCCCCATGGGCACGCTCAGGGCCAGGGTGACCACGGCGACGAAGCCGAACAGGGGCAGGATATCCCCGACGCCGACGGTCCCCGGCCGGAACCAGGCCTCCAGCCAGTAGACCTCGGCCGTGGCCGGGACCGAGGCCGCCAGGCCCGCCAGCGCGAGGGGCGCCGCCAGCGGCCAGCGGGGCGGCGCCATGCGCGGCACCAGGGCGCGGGCGAACAGGCTGACCTGGATTCCGTTCAGGAACACGATGGCCGTCCAATAGACCAGGCGCCGGCCCAGGGTGAGATCGTCGAAGGTGCCGAACGGCCCGATGAGCGCGAGCACCGCCGACGCCACGGCGGACGCGGCCACAAACACGGCAATGGACCTGGACAGGATCGTCATTTCACGCTTCGCGAACGGTGGCCGCCGACGTTTCGCGAACTTCCGCGATCGGCCCGCGAAACCGGGATTGCCGCAGGGGCACGGCGCATGTTCACCATGGGGCCGAGGCCGGTCAACCCCCCAGCGTCGCGGCCGGCCGGACCGCCGCGCGCAATCGCAGGAAAGCCCACGCCATGGTCGCCATTCTGGTCGGATTCATCCCCTTCCTCGCCTACGCCGCCCTGCGCGGGGCGGGACAGCCCGAGATGGCCGTTCTGGTCGGCCTGGTGTCGGCCGCCGCCCTGAACGGCGCCCGCTGGCGCCGGCGCAACTTCAAGGCGCCCGAGGTGGTGACCCTGGCCTATTTCGCGGTGCTGGCCCTGCTGTTCGCCGGGCCCGGGCCGGGGGCCGTGGCGCGGTACGAGGGGCTGGCCGTGTTCGTCGTGCTGGCACTGATGGCCTGGGGCACCCTGCTGGCCGGCAGCCCGTTCACCTTCCAGTACGCCCGCGACAACTGGCCGCGCGCGTTCTGGGACCTGCCGGAATTCCGCCGGGTCAACGCCCTGATCACCGCCCTGTGGGGCGCCGTCTTCACCGTCGGCGCCGGGATCCACGCGGCCTGGGTCCTGGGCGTGATCCCGCCGGCCGCCATGGGATGGGGCACCGGCCTGGCCGTGGGCCTGGGCTCGTTGTGCTCGGTGGTGCTGCCGCGCTGGCTGCCGCGCGTCCTGGCGGCGCGCCAGTTGCGGGCCCAGAACCCCTACGACTGGCCGGCGCCCGACTTCGCCGCCGGCCCGCGGCCCGACGGCGACGCCTATGACGTGGTGGTGGTGGGCGCCGGGGTCGGCGGCCTGACCGCCGGCGCCCTGCTGGCCCGGCGCGGGCTGCGCGTGCTGGTGGCCGAACAGCACACCCGCGCCGGCGGGTTCTGCACCACCTGGGTGCGCAACATCCCCGTCGGCGGCCGGCGCCTGCGTTTCGAATTCGACGCCGGGGTCCACGACATCAGCGGCCTGGGCCCGCGCGGCCCGGTGCGCAACCTGCTGCGGCAGCTGGACGCCGAGGACGCCATCGACTGGCGCCACATGGCCCACACCTACCAGTTCGGCAACCACCGCCTGGCGGTGCCCCGGCGGGCCGGCGATTTCGTCGCCCGCCTGGCGGCCGAGTTCCCGGACCAGAAGGCCGGCCTCGAAGCCTTCTTCGCCGAGATGGAGCAGGTGTACCGCGACCTGTACGCCGACGTGCAGGCCACCGGCGGCGTCCCGGTGCCGCCGCGCACCGTGGACGACATGCTGGCCTACCCCCGCGACCACCCGGCGGCGGCGCGCTGGATGCAGCGACCGTTCAGCGAGATGCTGGACACCTTCCTGGACGACGCCGGGCTGAAGGCGGTGCTGTCGTCCCTCAGCGGCTACCTGGCCGACGACGCCGGGGCGCTGACCGTGGGCCAGATGGCGCCCATCTTCGGCTACTACTTCGACGGCGGCTTCTACCCCACCGGCGGGTCCCAGGTGTTCGCCGACCTGCTGGTGGGCACCATCAAGGCGCACGGCGGCAAGGTGCTGATCCGCAAGGCGGTGCGGCGCATCCGCCAGTCCGGCGGCGCGGTGGCCGGGGTCGAGCTGGCCAACGGGGCGGTCCACCCCTGCCGCGCCGTGGTGGGCAACGCCGACCCGCGCCTGGTGTTCGGCGACCTGGTGGACGGCACCGCCCTGCCCGCCGACTTCGCCGCCGCCCTGGCCGGCGCCCGGTCCTCGACCAGCGCCTTCGTGGTCGACCTGGGGGTGTCCATGGTGCCCGACGTGACGCCGCTGACCTTCCTGCGCACCGACGACGGCGCCGGCCTGGGCATCGCCGTGCCCAGCCTGGTCAGCCCCGGCCTGGCGCCCGAGGGACACGCCGTGGTCCACCTGATCCGGCTGGTGCCGGCCGACCTGGCCACGTGGGACCGCGACGACCCGGGCTACCGGGCGCGCAAGGCGGCCTTCGGCGACGCCATGATCGACCTGGCCGAGACGGCCATCCCCGGCCTGCGCCGCCACATCGTCCTGCGCGAGGATGGCACGCCGGCCACCTTCCGCCACTTCGCCTGGGCGCCCGACGGCGCCATCTACGGCCTGGGCCAGGGAGGCTGGCGCCCGCCGGCGAAGAGCCCCCTGCGCGGCCTGGTCCTGGCCGGCGCCGGCGTGTTCCCCGGCGCCGGGGTCGAGGCGGCGGTGATCTCGGGCACCATCGCCGCCGACACCCTGTACCCCCGGCCGGCATGACCGCAGGGACGCGGGATCAGATGTCGGCGGCGCGGGTGACGGGGAAGCGCTTCTTGATCTTGTCCAGCAAGTCGTCGCGCACCTTGCGGTAGGCCTCCAGCCGATCCTCGCGCGAGCCCTCGACCACCGAGGGGTCGAAGGTGTGCCAGAACTCCACGTCGCAGGCCATGACCCGGGTCATTTCCACGGCCTTGTGCTGGGCCTCGGGCGAGAGCGAGATGACCACGTCGAAGAAGGCGTCCTCCAGGTCGTCGAAGGTCTTGGAGCGGTGCTTGGAAAGGTCGATGCCGATCTCGTCCATGACGGCCACGGCGAAGCCGTCGATCTCGCCCTCGCGCACGCCCACCGAGTCGACGTAGATGCGGTGGCCCAGCAGGTGCTTGAGCAGGGCCTCGGCCATGGGGGAGCGGATGGCGTTCATGGAGCAGGCGAACAGGACGGCGGAGGGTAGGTCGCCCATGCCCGCTCCTAGGCCCTGATGTGCAATACGCAGAGCAGGGTGAACAGGCGCCGGGCCGTGTCACGGTCCACCGTCACCTTCTCGGCCAGGCGTTCGGCCAGCAGTTCGGCGCCCTCGTTGTGCAGGCCGCGGCGGCCCATGTCGATGGCCTCGATTTGGGACGGCGACTGGGTCTTGATGGCCTTGAAATAGGTGTCGCAGACCAGGAAGTAGTCGCGCACGATGGATCGGAACACCCGCAGCGGCAGGGAGAATTCGGTCAGCGTGCCGTCGTCCTCGTTGCGCACGTCGAACACCAGGCGGCTTTCCTCGATGCGCAGGTGCAGATTGTAGGGGCCCTCGGGCCCGTCCTGCAGCACGAACACGTTCTCTTCCAGCAGGTCGTAGATGGCGACCTTGCGCTCGTGCTCCACCTGGGGGCTGCGGCGGATGACCGATTTCTCGTCGAGAAAGACCCCGACGATGTTGGACGTCGCGGGGGGCTCGGCCATGGCTAGGCCCCGCCGTCCCGGGGAAGGTTCAGGCGCACGGCCACGGAATGGGCGTGGGCGTCCAGGCCCTCGGCCCGGGCCAGGGTGACGGCCGCCGGCCCGACCGCGCCCAGGCCGTCGCTGGTGCAACCGACCAGGGAGGTGCGCTTGAGGAAGTCCAGCACCCCCAGGCCCGACGAGAACCGGGCGCTGCGCGCCGTGGGCAGGACGTGGTTGGGCCCGGCCACGTAGTCGCCCACGGCCTCGGGCGTGTGGCGGCCCAGGAAGATGGCGCCGGCGTTGCGCACCCTGGCGGCCAGGGCGTCGGGGTCGGCTACGGCCAGCTCCAGGTGCTCGGGCGCGATCAGGTCCACCAGCGGCACCGCCTGGGCCAGGTCGTCGACGATGATGACGCAGCCGTTCCGGTTCCAGCTTTCGGCGGCGATGTCGCGCCGCGGCAGGGCCTTGAGCTGGCCGTCGATGGCCGTCTCCACCGCCTGGGCGAAGTCGATGTCGTCGGTGATCAGGATCGACTGGGCGGCGGTGTCGTGCTCGGCCTGGGACAGCAGGTCGGCGGCGATCCAGTCGGGATCGTTCTGGCCGTCGGCCACCACCAGGATCTCGGACGGGCCGGCCACCATGTCGATGCCGACGACGCCGAACACCTGGCGCTTGGCCGCCGCCACATAGGCGTTGCCGGGTCCGACGATCTTGACCACCGGATCGATGGTCTGGGTGCCGAAGGCCAGGGCGGCCACGGCCTGGGCGCCGCCGACGCGGTAGACCTCCTCGACCCCGGCCACGGCGGCGGCGGCCAGGACCAGGGGGTTGATCTCGCCGTCCGGGGTCGGCACCACCACGACCAGCCGCTCGACCCCCGCCACCCGGGCCGGCAGGGCGTTCATCAGCACCGACGACGGATAGGCGGCGGTGCCGCCCGGCACGTACAGCCCCGCCGACTCCATGGCCGTCCAGCGGTAGCCCAGGCGGATGCCGGCGCCGTCCTCGTAGTCCAGCCCCTCGGGCATCTGGCGGCGGTGGAAATCGGCGATGCGCCCGGCCGCGGTCTCCAGGGCGGCCAGGGTGTCGGCGTCGCAGCGGGACCGGGCCGACGCGATCTCGGCCGGATCGATGCGCAGGGTCTCGGCGGTCAACTCCAGGCGGTCGAACCGGGCCGTGTACTCGATCAGGGCGGCGTCGCCGCGGGCGCGCACGTCGGCGATGATCCCGGCCACCGCCTGGTTCACGTCCACGTCGGTCTCGCGCTTGGCGTTCAGGACCGCCAGGAAGTCGCGCTCGAAGGTGCGGTCCTCGATATCAAGCCGCCTGGGCATGGACCACCTCCCGGAACCGTTCGATCCAGCCCGCCATCTCCCGCGCCCGGGTCTTCCAGGCGGTGCGGTTGACGGCCAGCCGCGAGGTGATGTCGGCGATCGGCTCGATCTCCACCAGGCCGTTGGCGCGCAGGGTCTCGCCGCTGGACACCAGGTCGACGATGCGCCGGCACAGGCCCATCTTGGGCGCCAGCTCCATGGCCCCGTTCAGCTTGATGCACTCGGCCTGGACGCCGCGGCGGGCGAAGTGGCGGCGGGTCAGGGACGGGTACTTGGTGGCCACCCGCACGTGGCTCCAGGTGGCCGGGTCGTCGGTTTCCACCAGCTCCCTGGGCTCGGCCACGGACAGGCGGCAGTGGCCGATGTCCAGGTCCAGGGGCGTGTAGATCTCGGGATAGTCGAACTCCATCAGCACGTCGTTGCCGGCCACCCCCAGGTGCGCGGCGCCGAAGGCGACGAAGGTGGCCACGTCGAAGCTGCGCACGCGGATGATGTCCAGGTCCGCGTGGTTGGTGCGGAATCGCAACTGGCGCGCCGAATCGTCGTGGAACGCGGGCTCGGGCTCGATGCCGGCGCGGCGCAGCAGAGGCATGACTTCGCGCAGGATGCGCCCCTTGGGCAGGGCCAGAACGAAGGTGTCCGTGTCGGCCATGGTCGGTCCATGTCTTCAGTCGTCGGGAGGGCGCATTAATAGAGGGTTTTCGGCCGGCTTTCCAGCACCGACCGCCCCCTGTGACGCCCGTCACTGCGCCGGGGCGGCGGCGGCCCTACGATCGGGGCGTATGGTTAACGAATGCTGAAAACAGCGCGAGGGAGACCATCATGAACCACGAAAACCTGAACGCCGTGATCCGTGTTTCCGTCGGCATGGCCCTGGGCATCGCCCTGGGCCTGGTGCTGACCCTGGCCGGCGCGGTCGCCTAGGGCTTCCTAGGTCCGCACCCGCTCGATATCCGCGCCACAGGCGGCCAGCTTGTCTTCCAGCCGCTCGTAGCCGCGGTCCAGGTGGTAGACGCGGTTGACCATGGTCTCGCCGCGCGCCACCAGCCCCGCCAGCACCAGCGACACCGAGGCCCGCAGGTCGGTGGCCATGACCGGCGCGCTGGACAGGTGATCGACCCCGCGGACGATGGCCGAGGACCCGTGCACGTTGATGTTGGCGCCCATGCGGCACAGCTCGGGCACGTGCATGAACCGGTTCTCGAAGATGGATTCGGTGATCATCGAGGCGCCCTCGGCCACGGACATGAGGGCCATCAGCTGTGCCTGCATGTCGGTGGGGAAGCCGGGATAGGGCTCGGTCATCACGTCGATGCCGCGCAGGCCGTTGCGGGTGCGCGACACCCGGATGCCGCCGGGCGTCTCGTCGAAGTCCACGCCGGCGCCGTGCAGCGCGTCGACCACCGCCTGGATCAGGTCCAGGCGGCCGCCCAGCAGCTCCAGCGACCCGCCGGTGATGGCGGCGGCGATGGCGTAGGTGCCCAGCTCGATGCGATCGACGATCACCGCATGCTCGGCGCCGTGCAGCTCGCGCCGGCCGACGATGCGAAGGGTGTCGGTGCCGGCGCCCTCGATCTGCGCCCCCATGGCGGTCAGGCAGGCGGCCAGGTCGCTGACCTCGGGCTCGCGCGCCGCGTTGGTGATGATCGTCTCGCCCTCGGCCAGGGTGGCGGCCATCAGCAGGTTCTCGGTGCCACCCACGGTGACCACGGGGAAGATCACGTGCGCGCCCTTCAGCCCGTTGGGGGCCTTGGCCTCGATGTAGCCTTCGCGCAGGTCGATCTCGGCGCCCATCTGGGCCAGGGCCTTGAGGTGCAGGTCCACCGGCCGGGTGCCGATGGCGCAGCCGCCGGGCAGCGAGACCCGGGCCTCGCCGAACCGAGCCAGCAGCGGCCCCAGGACCAGGACCGAGGCCCGCATCTTGCGCACCAGGTCGTAGGGCGCGGTGGTGCTGGTGATGGTGTCGGCGGTCAGGTTGAAGGCGCGGCCGGCATGGCCGCCGTTGGCGGCGCTGCCGTCCATGGCGATGCGCACGCCCAGCTCGGCCAGCAGGTGGGCCATGGTGGTGATGTCCACCAGGTGCGGCAGGTTGGTCAGGGTCAGGGTTTCGGGGGACAGCAGGCTGGCCGCCATCAGCTTCAGCGCCGAGTTCTTGGCCCCGCCGATGGGGATCGCGCCGTGCAAGGGCTTGCCGCCGCGAATCACGATCTTGTCCATGCCCGCCCTTCCCGCAGTCCGTCCCTGGAGGTCCACGCAACCGTCACATGGACCGCCGGGTTGTAGCCCAAGGCCGTGGCGATCTCAAGGCAGGAAACGGGCGCGGCTCAGTCCCCGCGCGCAGGCGCCTCGCCGTCGCGCGCGCGTGCCTGCTGCTTGCGCTTGCGCAGGTTCTCGCGCAGGGCCTCGGACAGGCGCTGCTGGCGCGCGGCGCGGTCGTCGCGCCGGGGCGGCGGCGCGGACGTCGGCTTCTCCTTGTCGCGGTCGGCCATGGTTGCTGGCGTCTCCCCGGGGGTGGGTCCGGGCATGGTGCCCAGGGCCGCGGGGGCGGTCAAGGGATGCTTGCGTCCCGCACCTGCCTGTGGCATGTTGCGCGCCGCCGGCCATCCGGCATCCCCGCCGCCGTAGCTCAGGGGTAGAGCACTCCCTTGGTAAGGGAGGGGTCGGAAGTTCAATTCTTCCCGGCGGCACCATCCCCCCATCCACGCATCTTTTCCGGGCCGACGGTTTCCGTCGCGGTCCCGGTTGACGGCGCGAAATAAACATCAAATTTTACTGAAATATCAGTACAAAATAGATCCAAATAAAAGATTTGGATTCATTCCAATAATACTTGACAATATTCGGGCGTCAAAAGGCCGACCAATTTTCGATTGGAACCGCCATGGAACAGACCCCGAAGACCGCCCCCCACCGCCGCCGCCACGGCATCGCCGCCGCCGCCCTTGCCGCCACCCTGGCCGCCGCCCTGCTGGGCACCGCCGCCTGCGCGCCGCCGCCCCTGGCCCTGGCGACCCTGACCATCGACAACCTGAGCTACATGGTCACCGGCAAGAGCATCTCCGAGCACCTGCTGTCCAAGGCCACGGACAAGGAATGCTCGTTCGGCCACCTGTTCCGCGGCGAGCACATCTGCGTCGACCCCGACGACGGCCGCACCCGGGGCACCGCCGTGGCCGGCATGGCCGCCGGCGACGACCTGGCCGTGGCGCCCGCCAGCGGCCCCCGGCAGCCGGCCCGCCCGGCCGCGTTCCAGGTCGCCCAGGCGCCCCGCCATGGCCCCCTGCAGGCCCCCCTGTGGCCCGACACGTCGTTCCTGCGCACGCGCATTTCCGACCTGAACTGAATCGGCCCGGCGCCGTCAAACGGCGCTGGAAAGCCCGGCGAAACGGGGTATATTGGCGTCCTTCCCCTTGCGTGAAGATTCCAACCGCCGATGACCACCGAGTACGGGCTGCTGGGACCCGACGACCCGCCAGTCTTTGAGATCCACAACGCCGACGGCGCCACGCCGCTGCTGCTGATCTGCGACCACGCCAGCCGGGCCGTGCCCGCCTGCCTGAACCAGTTGGGCCTGGAACCCCACGTGTACGACCTGCACGTGGCCTGGGACATCGGCGCCGCCCACGTGACCCGCATGATGGCCGACCTGCTGGACGCGCCGGCGGTGATGGCCGGGTATTCGCGGCTGTTGATCGACCTGAACCGCGCCCCGGGGCACCCGCAGTCCATCCCCGAGATCAGCGACGGCATCGTCATCCCCGGCAACCTGGACCTGACCGAGGAGGACAAGACCGCCCGCGCCGAGACCTTCCACGCCCCCTACCACAACGCGGTGACCAACCAGCTCGCCCAGATGTGGCGCAGCGGGCCGCCGCCAGCCCTGTTCTCGGTGCACAGCTTCACCCCCTCGTTCAACGGCGAGGACCGCAAATGGGACATCGGGGTACTGTGGAACCGGGACCTGCGCCTGCCGGTGCCCCTGATCCGCAAGCTGCGGGAAACGGGCGAGAAGGACGGCAGGCCCCTTTTCGTGGGCGACAACGAGCCCTATTCGGGCCGCGAGCTGGCCTATTCCATCGACCTGCACGCCGGCGCCGCCGGGCTGGCCAACTGCGCCGTGGAGATCCGCCAGGACCACCTGGAGACCACCGACGAGGCCGCGCACTGGGCCGACATGCTGTCCGACGCCCTGCGGGAAATCATGGCCAGGGAGAACCTGCACAAGGTACAGTACTTCTGAGCGACAAGACCAAGAAACCGCGGCGAACGCGATAGCGAACCGGGGGGCTGCCCATGACGTACACAATGCCGGCTTTCACCATCGGCATCGAGGAGGAATACCTCCTGATCGATCCCATCAGCCGTGACCTGGCCGAGGACCCGCCGGCGGAGATCATGAGCGACTGCGAACGCCGCATCAAGGACCGGGTCCGGCCCGAATTCCTGAAGTCCCAGATCGAGGTCGGCACCGGCGTCTGCGCCGACATCGAGGCGGCCCGCGCCGACCTGCGCGAGCTGCGCCAGACGGTGATCGACGTGGCCCGCAAGTACGACCTGGGCCTGATCGCGGCCTCGACCCATCCGTTCTCGGAATGGCAGCGCCAGAAGCACACCGACAAGGAGCGCTACCACATCCTGGCCGAGGACATGCAGGCGGTGGCGCGGCGGCTGCTGATCTGCGGCATGCACGTGCACGTGGGCATCGAGGACGACGAGCTGCGCATCGACCTCATGAACCAGGTCACCTATTTTCTGCCCCACCTGCTGGCGCTGTCCACCTCGTCGCCGTTCTGGCGCGGCACGCCCACCGGGCTGCAGTCGTACCGCCTGAGCGTGTTCGACGAGCTGCCGCGCACCGGCGTGCCCGAGGCCTTCGATTCCTACTCCGAGTACGCCCGCCACGTGGGGGTCATGGTCAACGCCGGCCTGCTGAAGGACGCCTCCATGCTGTGGTGGGACGTGCGGCCGAGCTGCAAGTTCCCGACCCTGGAGATGCGCATCACGGACGTCTGCACGCGCCTGAACGACACCCTGTCCATCGCCGCCCTGTACGTCAGCATCCTGCGCATGCTGTACCGCCTGCGCCGCAACAATCAGCGTTGGCGCAAGTACGCCACCATGCTGATCAACGAGAACCGGTGGCGGGCCCAGCGGTACGGCATCGAGGGCGGCCTGGTCGACTTCGGCCGCGGCGAGGTGGTGCCGGTGTCCGAACTGATGGAGGAGCTGATCGCCCTGGTCCGCGAGGACGCCCAGGCCCTGGGCTGCCTGCGCGAGGTCGAGCACTGCCGCACCATCCTGTCGCGCGGGACCAGCGCCCACCGCCAGCTGGAGGTCTACAAGCAGCACATGGACGCCGGCGAGACCCCGGAACGGGCCCTGGTCGCGGTGGTCGACAACCTGATGGAGGAGACCGCGCTCGACCTTGCCTAGCGACCGGGCCGCGGCTATGGTGCGGCCCCGCCGGCAGGCGGCAACAAACCCCGGATCGAGGAGTGGAGATGACGGAAACAGGCGGAGTCGCCGGAGATCGGCTGCGATCGTTCGTGGAACGCATCGAGCGGCTGGAGGAGGAGAAGGCCGCCCTGGCGGCGGACATCCGCGAAATCTATTCCGAGGCCAAGGGCACCGGGTTCGACGTCAAGGTGCTGCGCCAGATCGTGCGCCTGCGCAAGATGGACAAGTCCGACCGGCAGGAGCAGGAGCAGCTGCTGGACCTGTACATGCGCGCCCTGGACATGTAGGGCCCGATCCCGCCTACCGCACGAACTCCCCCACCACTTCCAGGTGCGCCGACCAGGGAAACTGGTCCACCGGCGTGACCTGGCGCAGGCGGAACCCGCCGTCCACCAGGGTGCGGGCGTCGCGCGCGAAGGTGGCCGGGTTGCAGGACACGGCGACCACCGTCGCCAGCCCCCCGGCCGCCGCCATTTCCGCCGCCTGGGCCGCGGCGCCGGCGCGCGGCGGGTCGAACACGGCGGCGTCGAACTTCTCCAGCTCGCGCGCCGTCAGGGGGCGCTGATCCAGGTCGCGGCAGTCGGCGCCCACGCGGCCGCCCAGGCCGGCCCGGCCGGCGGCGTGGCGCAGGGCGGCAACGGCGGCGACGTCCACCTCGAAGACCTGGACCCGGGCCCGGTCCGCCAGGGCCAGGCCGAAGGTGCCGATGCCGCCGAACAGGTCGGCGATGGTCCGCGCCGCGCCCAGGCCGCGGGCCACGGCGGCGGTCAGCAGCGCCTCCCCCTCGGCGCTGGGCTGCAGGAACCCGCCCGGCGGCAGGACCACCGGGACTCCGGCGATTCGGACCACGGGATCGGCCAGTTGCGCCAGCAGCTCGGGCGCCTCGCCGCCCTGGCGCCAGCTCAGCCGCGCCACGCCGGCCCGGCCGGCGAACGCCGCCAGCTTCTGCCGCAGGCCCAGGTCGGGCGCGTCGGCCAGGTCCAGGACCAGGTCCAATCCCCCTTCCACGTCCGAGGCCACGGCGCGGCGCGGCACCACGGGCAGGTCGCCGGCGGCGGCCAGCAGGGCGTTCAGGGCCGGGGTCAGCAGGGGGCAGGTATCGATCGGCACGACCTGGTCGCTGTGGCGCCGGTTGAAGCCCAGGCGCACCCGGCCGCCGACGCGGATGCCGCGCAGGGCGGCGCGCCGGCGCGACCCGGGCGGCACCGTCCGCAGGGGCGCCAGGGGCGGGTCGCGGAACCCGCGGCGGGCCAGGGCGGCGGCCACCAGCCCGGTCTTCCAGGCCAGGTACAGGTCGTCGGGCGCGTGCTGCACCAGGCAGGCGCCACAGGACCCCACGTGGGCGCAGGCCGGCGGCCGGTGGTCCTGGGCCCCGCCCAGGGCCTCGACCACCCGCGCGGCGACACCCTGGCCCCGCCGGGCCGTGGGCAGCGCCACCACCTCGTCCCCCGGCAGGGTGCCGGCGACGTAGTATTCCGTCCCGTCCCGGCGGGCGACGCCGTCGCCCTGGGCGCCCAGGGCCTCGATGCGCAGGCGGACAGGTTCGGCGGCGACGCCGGCGGTGGCGCGGCCGCGGCCGCGCCGGGGACCGCGCCGGGGACTGTGCGGAGGGGTCAAATCTTCGACAGGTCGGCGCCGAACCGGGCGCAGATGTCGGCGAAGGCCCGGTTCAGGGCCGTGACGGCGTCGGCCACGCTGTCGCTGTCGGCGGCCGTCTCGGCGGTATAGGTGCGCAGGAACATCAGCCGGTCGGTGTCGGTCTGGCGCAGGGCCAGCTCCAGCACCAGGACGCCCTTGGGCGTGCCGCCGGTCACCTTTTCCATGCGCACGATCTTGCCGGTCAGCTCGTACACGGACGACACGCGGTTGTCGGGGGTGACGATGGCCGGGGCGACGTTGGCGGCGCGCAAGAATTCCACCAGCGCGTCGCGCAGCATGACGGTCGGCGGCTGGATCCAGAAGTGGTAGTGGTATTCCTTGACCTCGTGCGGATGGCCGGCGTCGGAATAGGCGATGGGGCGCCCGGCGGTGACGCCGTCGGCGATGAACCGCTCGACCTCCAGGATTCCGTTCAGCTTGGGCGGCGCGAACCGGGCCGCCGGCGCCGGCGCCTCCAGGCGATAGAAGGAATCCTCGGGTGCCGCCTCCTGGGCGGCGCAGGCCGCCAGCAGTGGCATCACCAGCACGATCGTTGCGAGGACGTTCCGTTTCACCCTTCCCCCCGAGCCGCGCCTAGCGCGATTTCTGTTCCGGCTTGGTGCCGCTGATCAGCAGCCCCGGATTCTGGCGGATCTGGCGCGTGAATTCATACATGTTCCGGGCCGCGCCATCCAGGTTTTGATTGATCTCGTCGATGTGGCGCGAGACCGCCTCGGCCACGTAGCGCATCTCGGCCACCGACTTGCGCACGTCCTCGCGGTTCTCGCCGACCGTGGCGTCCACCGACTCGATGACCTTGTCCAGCTTGCGGCGGGTGGCCTCCAGGCCCTGGCTCAACTGGGCCAGGTTGGTGGCGGCGCCGTCCACGTTGACCAACACGGTTTCCAGCATCTGCACGTTCTCGGTGCTGAGGAAGCCGCGCACCTTCTGCGAGCTGTCGCGGATGTTGGCCGAGAACACCTCCATATCCTTGACGATCCCCGGCAGCCGGCCGCCGACGTCGGCATACAGGGCGTGCAGGTCGCTCATCAGGACCTGGACGTCGGTTTCCAGCAGGTTGTTGATGGAGACGACCGCCTTGTCCAGGTTCTTCAGCAGGGGCCGCACGTCCTCGCGCGACAGGCGGCCGACCTCGTCGGCGACCGAGGACACGACGGTGAAGATGTTTTCCGCCTCGCGGCTCGTCACCTCGGCGCCGGGGTCCAGCATGGACTGGCTGCCGCCGGCGGCGATGCTGATGGTCACCGCCGCCAGCAGGCCCGGGGCGGCGATCTGCGCCTGGCTGTCGGCGGGGATGCGCCAGCCCTCGATGACCTCCAGGTCGACGCGGAACTTCATGCCCTGGTCGTCCGGGGTCGGGGTCACTTCGGTCACCTGGCCGATGGGATAGCCCTCGTACATCACCTGGGTTCCGAACTTGACCCCGGTGATGTTGCGATAGACCGCGTAGTAGGTGTCGGTGGAACCCGAGTACCCGGTCAGCATGGCGACCGCGCCCACCAGCCCCACGATCATGGCGATCACGAAGGTGCCCACGATGAAGTAGTTGATCTTGTTGCTCTTCATAGGGTTGCCGTGCCCACTGTCGTGTCGCCGGTCAGGCGGCTGAGGTATTCGTCCGGGTCGATTGTATCGTCTTCCGCGCGTCGGTTAAGCAAGTTTTGGATCCGCTCGCTGGGATGGGCGCGCAGTTCCTCGACCGTGCCGATGAACAGGATCTCGCCCTTGTCCAGGACGGTGATCCGGTCGGCGATCTTGAAGGCGCTTTCCAGTTCGTGGGTCACCACCACGATGCTCATGTTCATGGCGTCGCGCAGGCGCAGGATCAGGTCGTCCAGGGACGACGACACGGCCGGGTCGAGCCCCGCCGACGGCTCGTCCATGAACAGCACCTTGGGGTCCATGATGATGGCGCGGGCCACCGCGGCGCGCTTGATCATGCCGCCCGACAGCTCGGACGGCATCAGGTGCTCGAACCCGGCCAGGTTCACCACCTCGAGCTTCATGCGGGCCATGATCTCCATGGTCATGGGGTCCAGGTCGGTGTGCTCGTACAGCGGCAGCATGATGTTCTCGCCCACGGTCATGGAGCTGAACAGGGCGCCGCCCTGGAAGGCCACCCCGGTCTTCTTGCGCAGGTCGTTCAGCTCGCGGGCGCTGAGCTTGTCGATGTCCTCGCCCAGCAGCCTGACCGTGCCCGAGGTCTTGCGCTCCAGCACCATCAGGTGGCGCAGCAGGGTCGACTTGCCCGAGCCGCTGCCGCCCATGATCACCATGATCTCGCCGTCGCGCACGCTCATGGACACGCCCTTGAGGATCAGGCGCGGGCCGTAGTGGGTCACCAGGTCGGTGACCTCCAGGACCTTCTTCACGGTATCCGGTGCGTCCGCCATGCCCCACCCCGTCCTAGCGCGTCGCCACGAAGGCGAAGATCATGTCGGTGACGATGATCGCCGAGATGGACAGCACCACGGCCCGGGTGGTGACCTTGCCCACGCCCTCGGCGCCGCCGGTGACCGAGGCGCCGTTGACCACGCCGATGACGGCGATCAGCACCGAGAAGATCATGCTCTTGCCCAGGCCGTGCATGACGTCGTCCACGTGCAGCACGGCCTGCAGCTCGCTGACATAGGCGGCCAGGCTGATGCCCAGCTCGAGGTTGATGTACAGGCCGGCGGCCAGCAGGCCCATGAAGTCGCTGAAGATGGTCAGCGACGGCACCATGACCACGCTGGCCAGCAGGGCCGGCACCACCAGGAACCGGACCGGGTTGATGCCCATCACGTGCAGGGCGTCGATCTCCTGGTTGATCTTCATGGTGCCGATGCGGGCGGCCAGGGCCGACCCGGACCGCCCGGCCACCAGGATGCCGGTGATCAGGGGCGCGAACTCGCGGGTCACCGACAGGGCGATGCCGATGGTGACCCGGGATTCGGCGCCGAAGATGCGCAGGGTGTAGATGCTCTGAATGGCCAGCATCATGCCGATGGTGGCCGCCAGCATGGCGATGATGGGAACCGCCTTGATGCCGATCTCCATCATCTGCACGAAGACCGAGGCGATCCGCACCGGCTGGCGCTGCTGCGCGCCGACGAAGACCCAGTACAGGGACTGCACCACCAGAACGCCGCCGTTGCCGACCTCTTCCACCGCGGCGACGGTGGCGCGACCGACCCGTTCGACGAAATTGCCGATGGAAGCCACGTTCCCCCCTTCGTATCAGGACTTGACCTGGCTCAGCGCGTCCAACACCGACCCGTGGATGGTGAACACCTTGTCCAGGCGGGCCAGTTCCAGGACCCGCCGGGCGGCATCGCTGACCGACGCGAGGGCGAAACCGGTCTTCGCCTTGCGCGCCGTCTGCAGGGCCTCGACCAGGGACGCGACCCCGGAGCTGTCGATATAGGACACGCGGGACATGTCGACGAAAACGGGGGCTTTCCGCTTCACGGCTTCCAGCAGGACCTTGCGCGCCGTGGGCGAACTTTCGAGGTCGACGTCACCTTCCAGCGCCACCACGACCGCCCCGTGCTCTTCCCTCACCTCGTAGTTCATGTCGCCCCTCAAGCTATTCGTTTTGTCATCTTCAACAGGTTGCCGCCCCCCTGCGGCGGCGGTTGAAACGCCACCTCGTCCATGACCGCGCGCATGAAGTGGGTGCCCAGCCCACCGGGTCTGATGTCGTCCAGGTCCCGCGGCCGGACCGCCTCGACATCGATCGTGTTCGCGAAGTCACGCAAGAAAAACACAATTTCTCCGTCGCCGCGACGAATTTCCAGCACCAGGCTGCCCTCGCCGGTGGACCCGTAGGCATGGCGGATGACGTTTTGGCAGGCCTCGTCCACGGCAATCACCATGTCGCGGGCCACGGATTCGTCGCAGCCGCACAGGGTGGCGGTCTCGGACACGGCGTTGCGCACCAGCTTCAGGCGGTCGGCGCGGGCCGGCACCTCCAGCACCAGCAGCTCCTCGCCGTTCCGGTCCGGAACCTCCTCGGCCGCCGGCCCGGCGTCGGTTGCCGCGGTGGCGGCCCAGATCCGGCCGTCCTCCACCGCCAGCACGGTCAGGTCGTCGCGCAGGGCGTTGTCGCCCCGGTTCAGCACCGCGACCACCTTGTCCAGCCGCTGGCGCACGGGCAGGCCGCTGTAGTCGTTCAGCAGCCGCTGCAGGCCGCTGGATTCCAGCGTGCCGCCGTCGGACAGGTACCCCTCGGTGACCCCGTCGGTGAAGATGTACAGGGTCTCGTCGTTCAGCCACAGCTCGGTTTCGGGGTAGGTGTCGTCGGGGTCCAGGGGCGGTGCGATGCCCAGCGGCGGCGCCTCGGCGGCGATGGCGGTGAAGGTGCCGTCGGCGGCGCGCACCAGGGGCGGCTCGTGGCCGGCGTTGGCCAGCACCACCCGGCCGGTCCGCGGGTCCAGGACGCCGCCGACCATGGTCACGAACATGCCGCGGGTGGCGGTCTCGCAGACCTCGGCGTTGACCCGGGACATGAGGCGGCCGGGCTCGGGGATCGTCTTGCCCAGGCAGCGGAAGATGCTGGCGGTCTTGGCCATCAGCAGGGCCGCGTTCATGCCCTTGCCCGAAACGTCGCCCAGGTTGAAGCAGATGCGCCCGTCGGCGAGCACGAAGAAGTCGTAGAAGTCGCCGGAAACCTTGCGCGCCGGCACGTTGACCCCGTACAGGGGGAACCCGTCCAGGGGCGCCTCGGGCAGCAGGCTGCGCTGGATCTCGGCGGCCAGCTCCAGCTCGCGGCGCACGCGCTCCTGCTCCACCAGGGCCTCGGCCATGCGCGCGTTGAGGATCGCCAGGGCGGCGGAAACGCTCAGCACCTCCAGGATCTGCAGGTCCTCCTGGCTGAACAGGCCGTCGCCGCCGGACTTGTTGACCAGCTCGATGGCGCCGATGCGCTCGTCCTTCACGCTCATGGGCGCGCACAGGATGGACCGGGTGGTGAAGCCCGTCTTCTCGTCCACGGTGTGGTTGAAGTTCGGGTCCTTGGCCACGTCGCGGACGATCTCGCCGCGGTTTTCCTGCACGCTGCGGCCGACGATGCCCTGGTCGCTGTTCAGCTTCAGCCCGGTGATGTCGGTGGCGCCGACGCAGCTTGTGCAGTGCAGGGTGCGGCCCTCGTCCTCCAGCAGGAACACGGCGCCGCCTTCGGCGTGCAGGTGGCGGATGATGTGCTCGAGCGCCTTGAGGATGGTGGCGTCGATGTCCAGGGTCGACGCGAAATCGCGACCCATGACGGCCAGCAGTTCCAGATGGTCGGTGACTTCCACCGCCCCATCCGCTGCGGTCAGGGCCGGGGCGGTCAGGCTCAGGTCATTCATGGCCGTATAATGCACCTATTCATACCTGCGGGCAAACGGGCGCCGCACCCGCGCACCGGTTGCGGAAACGGCCCCTGGTGACGGCTGTTTATTCATTGGAAACAAAACTGTAAGGTAGGCGCAGTGGACCGCTCGGGCGCGGCAAGGCCGAGCCGGTCCCGGCCAAGGGACAGACAGGAAAGGGGGGGTACGCCATGTTCGAAGCCGCTGAACTGGGCCGCAAGATCGCGAAGGAGGAATTCGACCGCATCGCACCGGCGCTGCGCACCGAGATGGTGGAGATCCAGCAGAACCTGCGCCGGGCCGACTTTCCGGTCATCCTGGTGTTCGCCGGCGTCGACGGCGCCGGCAAGAGCGAATCCGCCAACCTGCTGAACGAATGGATGGACCCGCGCTGGATCCAGACCCAGGTGTACGGCGACCCGACCCGCGAGGAGATCGAGAAGCCGGAGTACTGGCGCTACTGGCGCGACCTGCCGCCCAAGGGCCAGTTCGCCATCTACCTCAGCGCCTGGTATTCGCGGCCGGTGCTCGACCACGTCTATGGCGGCACCGACCGCGCCGACCTGGACGCGACGCTGGACCGCATCAACAGCTTCGAGAAGACGCTGACGGACGACGGCGCCCTGGTGCTCAAGTTCTGGATGCACCTGAGCCAACCCGAGCAGAAGAAGCGCCTGAAGAAACTGGAGCGGGACCCGGACCAGAGCTGGCGGGTGACCAAGGCGGACTGGAAGAACTACAAGAACTACGACCGGTTCATCGCCACCGCCGAACGCACCATCATGCGCACCAGCACCGGCGACGCGCCGTGGATGATCGTCGAAGGCAAGGACAACCGCTATCGCTCGCTGACGGTGCTGTCCACCATCCGCGACGCCGTGCGCAAGCACCTGAAACACCGCGAGGCGGAACTCAAGATCTCGGCCGAGATGCGGAAATCCCGGCGCGAGGCGGCGACCGGCAAGGGCAAGGCCGACAAGGCGCCGACCACGGTCCTCAACGGCCAGCCGTCCATCCTCGACAAGCTGGACATGGATCAGGCCGTCAGCCGCGAGACCTACCGGACCGAGATCAGGAAGCTGCGCGCCCGCCTGAACGCCCTGTACCGCCAGAGCAAGGCGGCCGGGTTCTCCACCCTGGCGGTGTTCGAGGGCTGGGACGCCGGCGGCAAGGGCGGCACCATCCGGCGCATGGTGTCGGCCCTGGACGCGCGGGACTACCGCGTCCTGCCCTTCGCCGCGCCCACGGACGAGGAGGCGGCGCGGCACTACCTGTGGCGGTTCTGGCGCCATATTCCGCGCGCCGGCCGCCTGACCGTGTTCGACCGCAGCTGGTACGGGCGCGTGCTGGTCGAACGTGTGGAGCATTTCGCCAGCGACGAGGAGTGGGGCCGCGCCTACGCCGAGATCAACGATTTCGAGGCCCAACTGGTCGAGCACGGCAGCCTGCTGCTGAAGTTCTGGATGAACATCACCAAGGAAGAGCAGGAGGCCCGATTCAAGAACCGCGAGGTGACCCCCTACAAGAGCTGGAAGCTGACCGACGAGGACTGGCGCAACCGGGAGAAGTGGGACGAGTACGAACTGGCCGTCAACGAGATGGTGGAACGGACCAGCACCCTGATCGCCCCGTGGACCCTGGTCGAGGGCAACGACAAGCGGTTCGCCCGCCTGAAGGTCGTGCGCACCCTGTGCGACCGCCTGCAGGCCCGGCTGGAAGGCTGAGCCGCGCCTTCACGTTCCCGTGCCCGGCCCCGCCCGGCCCCGTCCGGCCCCGCCCGACCCATGACAGGCGGGCGGAAAAGCCGTACCATCCGTCGCCGACGGACCGCCCGGCGCGGGGGTCCCGGAACGGGAGGATGGAACCATGGGCATCAGCCTGGCGCACGACAGCCCGCTCGCGCACATGTTCAATGCCTGCACGACGGACCAGAAGGCCGAGTTCATGCCGCAGAAGCGCGGCTTCCGCATCCACGGCCATTCCACCACCATCCGCCTGGAACGGGCGTTCTGGAACGCGCTGGAGGGCATGGCGCGGGACCATGGCGTGACCCTGCCCGAAATGATCGAGCTGATCCACGACCAGTGTCAGATCGCCAACGAGAAGAACCTGGCGTCCTGCCTGCGCGTGATGTGCTTCAAGTACGTCAACATCTATTACGCCTGACCCGCGCGCCGACCCCGCGGACCGGCGGCGCTCACGCCGCCGGCTTGGCGCCGATCAGGTCGCGGTAGGCGTGCCAGGTGGCGTAGCCCAGGGTCGGCAGGGCGAAGATCAGCCCGACATAGAAGCTGGCCAGGCCGACGGCCGTGACCAGGCCGATCAGGGCCGCCCACCCGACCATCACCTGCCAGTTCTCGCGCACGGCGACCAGGCTGGTCATGATGGCGGTCACCACGTCCACGTCCCGGTCCAGCAGCATGGGGATCGAGACCGCGGTGATGGCGAAGATGCCGACCGCCAGGAAGGCGCCCAGCAGGGTGCCCAACAGCAGGAACCCGGCGCCGCTGATGGTGAACACGACCTCCTGGAAGAAGGATTCCAGGGTCGGCGGCGCGGCGCTGAAGAACAGCGCGAACAGGAAGATGGCGATGACCACCCAGAAGAAGTGAAACAGCAGCAGCACCACGCCCATGGCCGCCACCTGCCCGGCGTTCTTCATGCAGAACACGCAGACCTCGCCCAGGCCCACGGACTGGCCGGACTCCAGGCGCCGGCTGACCTCGTACAGGCCGACCACGAAGATGGGCGACAGCATCAGGAAGCCGCCGGCGAGCGGCAGGACCAGGGAGCCGTAGCCCAGGTCGATCAGGCCGAACGTCAAGGCGTAGCTGGCCAGCACGAAGGCACCGCCATAGGCGAAGCTGACGCCCGGCGCCTTCCACATGTCGTGCCAGCCGGCGGCCAGCCACTTGCCCGACCGGTCGACGCCGACGCGGCGCACGGTCACGGGCAGGGTCCGCAGGTTCAATTCGTTCATTCCTTGGGCAGAAACCGTCATTGTTGTTCCCTTCTTCTTCTGAGAATCCCTCCGTCCGGAACCAGAGAACGAAAACCTCGGCGTTGCATGCTTTTCTTCATGGCCCGGCTATTGCGCGCCGGGTCGGGTCGGCGTGTCGACATCGCGGTAGCGGTACTGCAACGCGACCGTCATGCCCTTGAGCGGCCTGAGTATAGCGACCGCGCCGCCCAAGACAAAGGGCGTCCACAACAGCACATGGACCCACAGCGGCGGTTCGAACCGGAATTCGACGAAAATGGCCAGTCCGATGGCCGCGAAGCCCAGGATGAACGTCCCCGCCACCGCCGGCCCGTCGCCGGCGTCGTGGCCGGCGAAATTCAGGCCGCAGGACGGGCAGGCATCGACGATGTCCAGGAAGCCGCGGAACACGCTGGCCTGCCCGCACCGCGGGCAGCGGCCGCGCAGGCCGCGCCACAGGGTCTGCCCCAGGGGCGCGTCGCCGGACCGGTCGCCGGCCACGCCGTTCCCGGGCGCCTCCGCGCTCAGCCCTGGTAGCCCGAGCCGCCCCACCAGTAGACGCAGGTGAACAGGAACAGCCACACCACGTCGACGAAGTGCCAGTACCAGGCCGCGGCCTCGAAGCCCACGTGCTTCTCGGCCGTGAAGTGACCGGCCTTGGCGCGGAACATGCACACGATCAGGAAGCAGGTGCCGATGATCACGTGGGCGCCGTGGAACCCGGTGGCCAGGTAGAAGGTGGACGAATAGATGCCGTCGGTGAAGCTGAACGCCGCGTGGCCGTACTCGTAGGCCTGGAGGCAGGTGAACAGGGCGCCCAGGATGACGGTGAACAGCAGCCACAGGGCGGTCTTGGCGTTGTCACCCTTCTGCACCGCGTGGTGGGCGACGGTGACCGTGGCGCCCGAGGTCAGCAGGATCAGGGTGTTCAGGAACGGCAAGTGCCAGGTTTCCAGGGGGATGACGCCCTCGGGCGGCCAGGCCTCCAGGGCCGTGCGGCTGAGGAACGGCACCGTGCGGTCGAAGAAGGCCCAGAAGAAGGCGAAGAAGAACATCACCTCGGAGGCGATGAACAGCACCATGCCCACCCGCAGGCCGTGGCGGACCACGTCGGTGTGGTAGGCGGCGCGGGATTCCTTGACCACGTCGCGCCACCAGCCGAAGAACGTGACCAGCAGCAGCAGGAACCCGGCGCTCAGCACCCAGGGGCCGGCGTCGTGCATGAACATCACGGCGCCGACGGCCAGGGTCAGGGCGGCCAGGCTGCCGACGGCGGGCCACTTGCTGGGCTCGACCATGTGGTAGGGATGGGAATGGGCGGTATCGCTGGCCATGAACGGGGTTCCCCTCGATTCTTCGAATTAATTAACTGTCTGGCTTGGTTACGAACCAGGGCTCTCGGCCGTCAAACCCTCCGGCGCCGCCGTGGCGCGGGGTTCCGGTTTGGCGGGAAAAAAGGTGTAGGACAGGGTGATGGTGGTCACCTCGGCCGTGGCCGGGTCGTCGAAGATCTCCGGGTCGACGAAGAACGACACCGGCATGGAGGCCTCCTGGCCCGGCTTCAGGGTCTGCTCGGTGAAGCAGAAGCACTCGATCTTGTTGAAGTACGGCGCCACCTTGAACGGTGTCACGTTGAAGGTGGCCGTGCCCGTGGTGGTCCTGTCCGAGATGTTGCGCGCCTCGTAGAAGGCCAGCACCTCTTCGCCGACCCGCGTCTGCACCTCGCGCTTCACCGGGTGGAACACCCAGGGCAGGTTGTGGTTGACGTTGGAATCGAAGCGCACCTTGATGATCCGCGCCCCGGGCGCCGCCGCGTGGACCTGTTCGGCCGTCTCGCGCCCCGGCGTGCCGCCGTACCCCGTCACCTTGCAGAACAGCTGGTACAGGGGCACCGAGGCGAACGAAAGGCCGACCATGCCGCCGACCACGCCCAGCAGAACGAGGGCGGTCGCACCGTTGCGGGTGCGGCCGCCTTTGGGCGCGGTGTTGTCGGTCGACGCCATCTGTCTGGGTCCCCCGGTCCGGCCGGTCACTCGGCCGGCTGGCGGCCCGTCATGTCGGGCGTTTCCTCGAAGGTGTGGAACGGCGCCGGCGAGTCGACGGTCCACTCCAGGGTCGTCGCGCCCTCGCCCCACTGGTTGGCTTCCACCTTCTCGGACGAGGCGAAGGTCCGCCACACCACGATGAAGAACAGCACCGTGCCGACGATGGTGATCAGGGCGCCCACCGAGCTGATGAAGTTCCACCCGGCATAGGCGTCCGGATAGTCCGGGATGCGGCGCGGCATGCCGGCCAGACCCGAGAAGTGCTGCGGGAAGAACAGGATGTTGATGCCGACGACGAACACCCAGAACTGCAGGTTGGCCAGCTTCTTGGGATACTGGCGGCCGCACATCTTGCCGATCCAGTAGTAGTAGCCGCCCATCATGGCCAGGATCGCCGCCAGGCCCATGACGTAGTGGAAGTGGGCCACCACGTAGTAGGTGTCGTGCAGCACCAGGTCGGCGCTGGCGTTGGCCAGGGTCACGCCGGTGACGCCGCCGACCACGAACAGGAAGATGAACGCGATGGCGTACATCATCGGTACCTCGAACTTGATCGAGCCGCCCCACATGGTCGCCAGCCAACTGAAGATCTTGACCCCCGTCGGCACCGCGATGACCATGGTCGCCAGCGTGAAGTAGGCGCGCGTGTTGACGTTGAAGCCGATCGTATACATGTGGTGCGCCCACACCACGAAGCCGACCACGCCGATGGCCGACATGGCATAGGCCATGCCCAGGTAGCCGAACACCGGCTTGTTGGAGAAGGTCGACACGATCTGGCTGATGATGCCGAAGGCCGGGATGATGATGATGTAGACCTCGGGGTGGCCGAAGAACCAGAACAGGTGCTGCCACAGCACCGGGTCGCCGCCGGCGCCGGGGTCGAAGAAGTGGGTGCCGAAGTTGCGGTCGGTCAACAGCATGGTCAGGGCGCCGGCCAGCACCGGCAGGGCCAGCAGCAGCAGGATCGCGGTGATCAGGATCGCCCACACGAACAGCGGCATGCGGTGGATGGTCATGCCCGGCGCGCGCATGTTCAGGATCGTGGTGATCAGGTTGATGGCGCCCAGGATCGACGACGCGCCGGCCACGTGCAGGGCCAGGATGCCGAAGTCCACCGACGGGCCGTCGTGGAAGGTGGCGCTGCTGAGCGGCGGATAGACCGTCCACCCGGTTCCCGGGCCGGCGCCCACCAGGGCCGACAGCAGCAGCAGGACCAGGGCCACGGCCAGCAGCCAGAAGCTGATGTTGTTCATGCGCGGAAAGGCCATGTCGGGCGCGCCGATCATCATCGGCACGAACCAGTTGCCGAACCCGCCAATCATGGCCGGCATCACCACGAAGAACACCATCAGGAAGCCGTGCGCGGTGACCAGGACGTTATAGAACTGGAAATCGTCGATGAACTGGATGCCCGGCTCCATCAACTCCAGGCGGATGTACCAGGACATGGTGCCGCCCAGGATGGCGGCGATCATCGAGATCACGATGTACATCGTGCCGATGTCCTTGTGGTTGGTCGAGTACAGCCACCGCGTGATCCCCTTGGGGTGATGGTCGTGATGTGCGTCTGACATGGTGTTGTTCCTTTTGTTTCCCCGTTGCGCCCCGGTGTCAGCGCGCCTTCAGGCGCGCCACGCTGACGGAGTCATCGTTCTTGGCGAACTGTTCCTGCGCCTTCTTCACCCACTCGGCGAAGGCCTCCTTGGACACGGCGTGGACGACGATGGGCATGAAACCGTGGTTGACGCCGCACAGTTCCGAGCACTGGCCGCGGTACCGGCCTTCCTTGCGGATCAGCGTCCAGGTCTCGTTCACCCGGCCCGGCGTGGTGTCCAGCTTGACGCCCAGGGAGGGAACGGCCCAGTTGTGGATCACGTCCTCGGAGGTCATCAGCAGGCGGATCTTGGTGTTGATCGGCAGCACCACCTCGTTGTCCACGGTCAACAGCCGCGGCTGGCCCTCCTTCAGGTCCTCCTTGGGGACCAGGATGCTGTCGAAGGCGAACTCGCCGTTGTCCGGGTATTCGTAGGACCAGTACCACTGGTGGCCGGTGACCTTCAGGGTCATGTCCGCGTCCGGCGCCTTGTCGGCGAAGTACAGGACCTTCAGCGACGGCACCGCGATCACCACCAGGATCAGGATCGGCACCGCCGTCCACACGATCTCCAGCAGGGTGTTGTGCGAGGTCTTGGAGGGAACCGGGTTGGCCTTGTGGTTGAACCGGATCAGGATGAAGACCAGCAGCGCCAGGACGAAAATGACGATGGCGACTTCGATGACCAGCAGCAAAGTGTTCAATTCAAAGACACGTTCCGCCGTCGGCGACCCGGCTTCCTGGAAATACATCTGCCAGGGATGGGCCAGGTGGTCCTTCGGGGCATCCTGCGCCATCGCGGCCCCGGTAAACCCGAACACGGCCGAAACGGCAAGCAAAACGAGGTGGAGAAACTTATTGAGCATATCCCACTTCCACAATCGGTACGGTGTTATGCCGGCCGACGCGACCGCTTGGCGATCCATCGAATAAAACTGGCCAGCCCCCTGCCACGGAGCGACCCCGCTCCGTCGATCTTGGCGCAATTTATAATGACAGTGAAAAGATTGGGGAAGGCTTTTTTGCAGACCTGGGCAGCCTACCCTAGCCCCATCGGCGGCGCCCTTCCTTGACCTTCGTCAAGGCACACCCGATCGGGCGAAGGCGAGGCACCCCAACGGGCGGGGCGGCCCCCACCCGCCCCGTCCAGGGGCGTGCGGGCGTGCGGGGAATGCCTTGATTTTTCGCCCCGCGGCCCCTATTCATGCCGGCGCCCGGTGCCCGCGTTCCCCGCCCCAACCGGCAACACCCCTGTGCCCCTTACGGATTCGAGCAAAGGCCCATGAGCAGCAATCAGAAACTGGTGATGTTCGGGATCGCCCTGGCGGCGGTGGCGATCTTCATGTACGTCAGCATCATCCTGAAGATGTCCTGAGCCGCAGTTCGGGAGCCACACCCTTTGGCCATCCAAGATTTCCCCCATCTGCTGGCGGCCCTGAACCTGCTGTCGGTGATCCTGCTGTCCATGGGTTACGCGTTCATCCGCGCCGGCCGGCGGGACCGGCACCGGGCCGCCATGGTCGCCGCGGTGGTGGTTTCGGTCCTGTTCCTGGGGTTCTATCTGGTCTACCACGCCAACGCCGGGCTGGCGAAGTTCGGCGGCGAAGGCATCGTGCGGCCGATCTATTTTACGATCCTGATCATCCACGTGCTGGCGGCGGTGGCCATCGTGCCGCTGGTCCCCTGGACCGTGATCCGCGCCCTGCGCGGCCGCTTCGACGCCCACCGCCGGCTGGCGCGCATCACCTGGCCGATCTGGATGTTCGTGGGCGTTTCGGGCGTCGTGGTCTACGTCATGACCATCCACATGTACCCCTATTCCAATGGCTGAGCAGAAGCCGTTCAAGGCATGGCCGCACGGCCAGTCCCTGGCCGGCGGCCTGTACGGCGACCTGTCGGATTCCACCTGCGCGCCCTGCCTGCAGCGCGAGATGGCCGGCTGGGCCTGGGTCGCCGTCCTGTCGCTGGCCGTCGCCGGCCTGTTCGCCGTGCTGCTGGCCGTGTCGCGCACGCCCGGGGTGCACGAATTCTTCCCCTGGCCCAAGGACTTCTTCCAGAAGGGCCTGGTCATCCATGTGGTGTTCTCGTTCGTGGTCTGGTTCCTGGCCGTGTTCGGGTTCGTCACCTACGTCGCCACCCTGCAGGTGGGCAACGGCGCCCCGCGGCACGTGATCATGGGCCGCATCGGCTGGCTGGCGTCCGCCGTGGCCTTCGCCCTGCTGGCCGTGCCGGCCATGCTGGACCGGGGCGAGCCGTCCCTGAACAACTACGTGCCGGTGATCATCGACCACCTGTACTACGCCGGCCTGGTGGTGCTGGCGGCGGGCCTGGCCCTGGTCGTGCTGCGCCTGCTGCTGAACCTGCCGGGCCGGGCGGAAACCCTGAACCCCCTGGGCACGGGCGCCCTGGCCGGGGGCGTGATCTATTTGATCGCCCTGGTCTGCTTCGGCCTGGCCCTGTCCGAGCTGGCCGGCGACACCCCCAGCCACGCCTACAACGAGGACCTGTTCTGGGCCGGCGGCCACGTGCTGCAGTTCGTCAACGTGGCCATGCTGGTGGTCGGCTGGTACCTGCTGGCGGGCATCGCCTTCAACCAGGCGCCCATGTCCACCGGCGTCTACAACGCGGCCCTGCTGTGGCTGGTGGTGTCGGCGGCCACGGCGCCGTTCCTGTTCTGGCTGTACGAGCCCTTCACGGCCGAGCAGCAGCTGGCCTTCACCAACCTGCAGTACGCCCTGGCGCCGCCGACCGTCCTGGTGGCCGGGGCCCTGGTGGCGTCGATCCGCCGGCGGCGGCGGACAGCCGGGTCCCTGCCCTGGCGCGACCCCGGCTTCCTGTGCCTGGTCCTGTCCTTCGCCGAGTTCGCCCTGGGCGGATTCCTGGGGCTGTTCGTGGACGGGGCCGACGCCCGCACGCCGGCCCACTACCACGGCGTGATTTCCGGCATCAACCTGGTGTTCATGGGGCTGTTCTTCGTCTTCTTCCTGCCCCTCCAGGACCGCCTGGTGGGCGCCGGACGGGCCATCCGGGCGCAGATCTGGCTGTTCTTCGGCGGTCAGTCGCTGTTCTCGCTGGGCCTGTTCCTGGCCGGGGGCCACGGCGCCATGCGCAAGGTGGCCGGCAACGCCCAGGGGCTCGACGGCGTGCTGGCCTATGGCGGCATGGTGGTCTACGGCATCGGCTCGCTGCTGGCCATCATCGGCGGCGTCATGTTCATCGTCACCGTGATCCGGGCCCTGATGCGCAAGCCCCAGGCCGCGGTCTGAGGGCGGAGCGGGCCGTTGGCGAAAACCGTTCGCAATAAAATGTTCGCCCGCGCCGGGGCCCTCCCTTATATAGTCGGAAGGTGACGGTGAGGGAGAGCACGTTCGTGGCACGGGGTCAGATCGAATCGGGCGACGGCGCGGCGCCGTTCGAGGCCGACGGCGGGTCGCTGCGGGAAAGCGAGGCCGTCGCCGATTCCGTGGGCGTGAAGGCGCGCGACTTCGCCCTGCTGCTGAAGCCCCGCGTCATGTCCCTGGTGGTGTTCACGGGCCTGGTCGGCCTGATCCTGGCGCCGGGCACCATCGATCCCTGGACCGGCGCCCTGGCGGTGGTGCTGATCGCCGTCGGCGCCGGCGCCTCGGGCGCCGTCAACATGTGGTACGACCGCGACATCGACGCCCACATGAAGCGCACCAAGAACCGGCCGATCCCCGCCGGCCGGGTCACGCCCGGCGCCGCCCTGGCCCTGGGCACGGTGCTGTCGGTGGCCTCGGTGGCGGCCATGGCGGTTTACGTCAACGCCCTGGCCGGCGCCCTGCTGGCGGTGACCATCGCCTATTACGTCTTCATCTATACCATGTGGCTGAAGCGCCGCACGCCGCAGAACATCGTCATCGGCGGCGCCGCCGGCGCCTTCCCTCCCATGATCGGCTGGGCCGCCGTGACCGGCGGCGTCGACCTGGGCGCGGTGATCCTGTTCCTGATCATCTTCATGTGGACACCGCCCCACTTCTGGGCCCTGGCGCTGTACGCCACCGGCGACTACGAGAAGGTGGGCGTGCCCATGCTGCCCGTGGTGTCGGGGGTGCGCGAGACCAAGAAGCAGATCATCATCTACAGCGTCCTGCTGCTGCCCATCACCCTGGTGCCGTCGTTCATCGGCATGTCGGGATGGGTCTACGGCGTGGGCGTGGCGGTGCTGGGCCTGATGTTGATCCGGCATTCCGTGCAGGTCTGGCGGACCGAGGACCACGCCGTGTACCGGCGCATGTTCTTCTTCTCCATCAAGTACCTGTTCATGCTGTTCGTCCTGTTGCTGGCCGACCGCGCGATCCATACCTATCTGTTGTAGACCATGCACACGACACCCTACGCGGGTCTCGAGCAGCGGTTCCGGCGCCTGCACCTGCTGGGCGAGGCCGCCGGCATCCTGTACTGGGACCAGGCCACCATGATGCCCGTGGGCGGCACCGAGTCCCGCGCCGAGCAGCTGGCCGAGCTGGCCGCGGTCAGCCACGGCATCCTGACCGCGGGCGAGACCGGCGACCTGCTGGACCGGGCCCGCGGCCAGGCCGGCCTGGACCCCTGGCAGGCCGCCAACCTACGCGAGATGGAGCGCAAGTGGCGCCACGCCACGGCCCTGTCCGAGGACCTGGTGGTGGCCCTCTCGCGGGCCGCCTCGGCCTGCGAGGCCAAGTGGCTGCAGGTGCGCAAGCAAGGCACCTTCGCCCAGGTCCTGCCCGAGTTCACCGAGGTTCTGAACCTGGTGCGCGAGAAGGCGGCGGCCAAGGGCGCGGCCCTGGGCCTGGCCCCCTACGACGCCCTGGTCGACCAGTACGAATCCGGCGTGCGCAGCGCCCGCATCGACGCCGTCTTCGCCCAGTTGCAGGGCTTCCTGCCGGGGTTCCTGGACCGTGTCCTGGCGCGCCAGGACGCCGCGCCGCCGCCGCGCGCCCCGGCCGGCCCGTTCCCGCGCGCCGCCCAGGACGCCCTGGCGCGGCGCCTGATGGCGACGGCCGGCTTCGATTTCGACCGCGGCCGCCTGGACACCAGCGCCCACCCCTTCTGCGGCGGCACCAACCTGGATGTGCGCATCACCACCCGCTATGACGAGGACGATTTCGCCCCGGCCATGATGGCGGTGCTGCACGAGACCGGCCACGCCCTCTATGACATGGGCCTGCCGGCGGACTGGCGCCACCAGCCCGTGGGCCAGGCCATGGGCATGGCCATCCACGAGAGCCAGTCCCTGCTGATCGAGATGCAGGTCTGCCGGTCGCGTGACTTTGTCGCGTTCCTGGCCCCGCTGGCGCGCGAGGCCTTCGGCGGCGACGGGCCGGAATGGGAGGCCGGCAACCTGCACCGCCTGCTGGCCCGGGCCGAGCCCAGCTTCATCCGCGTCGATGCCGACGAGGTGACCTACCCGTCCCACGTGATCCTGCGCTACCGCCTGGAGCGGGCCATGATCGACGGTGACCTGGCGCCCGCCGACCTGCCCGGGGCCTGGAACGACACCATGGACGAGCTGCTGGGCCTGCGCCCGGCCTCGGACCAGGAGGGCTGCCTGCAGGACACCCACTGGTTCGAGGGCGCCTTCGGCTACTTCCCCACCTACACCCTGGGCGCCATCGCCGCGGCCCAGTTCCATGCCGCGGCGCGACGGGCCCTGCCCGACCTGCCCGGGTCGATCCGCCGCGGCGACTTCGCCCCGCTGCGCGCCTGGCTGGTCGAGAACGTTCATGGCCAGGGCCGCCTGACCGGCGCCGAGGATCTGCTGCGCGCCGCCACAGGCAGCGGTTTCGACGTGGAAACTTTCAAACGCCACCTGCAGGACAGGTACCTGGACGGCGCCGGCTGAGGGCCCGCTTTCTGTTGCCGTGGCGCAGGCGGAACGATAGGTTAGGCGCCTTCGAAAGAGCGTAGGGACGCGTACGTGAAATACATCAGCACCCGGCAATCTTCGGCCTCGGCGGCGGAACCGCTTCCGTTCGACGCCGTCCTGCTGGCCGGCCTGGCCCGGGACGGCGGGCTGTACATGCCGCAGCAGTGGCCCCGGTTCGCGGCCGAGGACATCCGCGCCCTGCGCGGCCTGTCCTACGCCCAGGTGGCGACCCGGGTGATGGCGCCGTTCGTCGCCGGCGCCATCGCCGACGACGACCTGGCGGCCATGGCCGCGGACACCTACGCCGGCTTCGACCACGACGCGGTGGCGCCCCTGGTGCAGCTCGATTCCAACCTGTGGGCGCTGGAGCTGTTCCACGGCCCGACCCTGGCCTTCAAGGACTACGCCCTGCAGTTCCTGGGCCGCGCCTTCGACCTGGTCCTGGGCCGCAGCGGGCGGCGCATCACCATCGTCGGCGCCACCTCGGGCGACACCGGCTCGGCGGCCATCGAGGCCTGCCGCGACCGCGACGCCATCGAGATCTTCATCCTGCACCCGGCCGGCCGCGTGTCCGAGGTGCAGCGGCGGCAGATGACCACGGTGCCGTCCGACAATGTGCACAACATCGCCGTCAAGGGGACGTTCGACGACTGCCAGGACCTGGTCAAGGCCATGTTCAACGACCAGGGCTTCCGCGACCGCCACGCCCTGTCGGCGGTGAACTCCATCAACTGGGCCCGCATCATGGCCCAGATCGTGTACTACTTCTGGGCCGCCGTGCACCTGGGGGCGCCGGACCGCCAGGTGACCTTCGCCGTGCCCACGGGCAACTTCGGCAACGTCCTGGCCGGCGACTGCGCCCGGCGCATGGGCCTGCCGGTGCGCGGCTTCGTGGTCGGGTCCAACAGCAACGACATCCTGACCCGGTTCTTCCAGACCGGCACCATGGCCGCCGAGGGCGTGTCGCCGACCCTGAGCCCCAGCATGGACATCCAGGTGTCCAGCAACTTCGAACGCCTGCTGTGGGAGCTGTACGACCGCGACGGCGCCGAGGTGGAGCGCCTGATGGCCCGGTTCCGCCAGGGCGGGTCCTATGCGGTCGAGGAGGCGCGCTGGCGCCGGGTCCTGGAGACCTTTGCCGGCCACCGCTTCGACGACGACCAGACCACGGCCGAGATCGCCCGCCTGTACCGGCGCACCGGCCACCTGATCGACCCCCATTCGGCCGTGGGCATCGCCGCCGCCGCCGCGGCGCGCGCCGCCGGGGCCGACCCGTCGGACCCCGTGGTCGCCCTGGCCACGGCCCACCCGGCCAAGTTCCCCGACGCGGTGGAGGCCGCCACCGGAATCCGCCCGGCCCTGCCGCCGCGCCTGGCCGACCTGTTCGAGCGCGCCGAGCGGTGCCGCACCCTGCCCAACAACCTGGCGGCCGTGCAGGCGTACATCGCCGACAGGCTGGCCGCCAAGGAAGCCGCATGACGACGCCCGACGCATCGGTCCGGGTCTCGACCCTGGACAACGGCCTGCGGGTGGTCACCGACACCATGGACACGGTCGAGACCGTCTCCGTCGGCGCCTGGGTGGCCATCGGCACGCGCCACGAGTCGGCCGCGGTGAACGGCATCTCGCACTTCCTGGAGCACATGGCCTTCAAGGGGACGGCGACCCGCGACGCCCGCGCCATCGCCGAGGAGATCGAGGCCGTGGGCGGCCACCTGAACGCCTACACCACGCGCGAGTACACCGCCTACTACGCCAAGGTGCTGAAGGAGGACACCGCCCTGGCGGTGGATATCCTGGCCGACATCCTGCAGAACGCGGTGGTGGACGACGAGGAGTTCGAGCGCGAGCGGGCCGTGATCCTGCAGGAGATCCACCAGGCCCACGACACGCCCGAGGACATCATCTTCGACCACTTCCAGGCCTCGGCCTTCCCCGGCCAGGCCCTGGGCCGGCCGGTGCTGGGCACCGTGGACATGGTGCGCGACCTGCGCCGCCAGTCCCTGGTCGACTACATGCACGACCATTACAAGGCGCCGCGCATGGTGCTGTCCGCCGCCGGCCGCATCGAACACGCGCACATGGTCGACCTGGTGCAGCGGGCCTTCGGCGACCTGGGCGCCGATACGGCGGTGACGGTCGAGCCGGCCGACTACCGCGGCGGCGAGCACCGGGAATCGCGCGAGCTGGAGCAGGTCCAGTTCCTGATGGGGTTCAAGGGCGTCAACTTCACCGACCCCGATTTCTATGGCGCCTCGGCCTTCTCGACCATCCTGGGCGGCGGCATGTCGTCGCGCCTGTTCCAGGAGATCCGCGAGACGCACGGCCTGGCCTACAGCATCTATTCGTTCCTGTCGTGCTATTCGGACGTGGGCATGTTCTCGATCTACGCCGGCACCGGCGAGGACGAGGTCACCAAGCTGATCCCCCTGATCTGCGACGAGATCGTGCGCGTACGCGACGACATCAGCGAGACCGAGGTCCGCCGCGCCGCGGCGCAGCTCAAATCCAGCATTCTGATGTCCATGGAAAGCACCTCGTCGCGCTGCGAGCAGCGGGCGCGGCAGATGCTGATCTACGGCCGGCCCCTGGCCGTGCAGGAGATCGTCGGGCGCATCGACGGCCTGACCGTGGACGCGGTCCGCCGCGCCGCCCGGCGCCTGACGGCGGCGCCCCTGACCCTGGCGGCCATGGGGCCCATCGGCCGCCTGGAGGCGACCGAGGCCATCGCCGCGCGCCTGGCCTGACCCGCGGCGGATTTCACGGCACGAAAAGGCCGCCCGGCCGAAGTCGGGCGGCCCGTTTCACCGGCGGCGGCACCGGGACGCCTGGGGGGAGCGATGCAGCGGTGTCCGCCGGGTCGGCGACCGGAATTCAAGACGCCTTCTTGGCCGGGCAGGTGCGCAAGCCGAACAGGCGGTAGGCCGGGCAGAAGCCGACCAGGGCGGTCAGCAGGGGCACCACGCCGATCCAGGCCCAGGGCTTGTAGGCCGACTCGGGCCCGAAGATGGCGAAGGCGATCAGCGCCAGTCCGACGATGATGCGCAGGGCACGGTCGATCGTGCCGACGTTCTGTTGCATGGTTTTCCTCCACGTCGCGGCCGTCAACGGCCCCAGGGAACAGAGAAACAAGGGAAGCGGTGTGGCGCCATTCCAGCACGGCGCCGCGGCGCGGTCTGTGACAAGGTCACACAGGCGTGCCGTCGATCAGCCGCCGCAGCTCGTCGGGCGCCAGCACGTCGACCCGGCCGCGACCCAGGGCGACCCAGCCGCGGCGCTCGAATTCCTTCATCTGGCGGCTGACCACCTCGCGTGCCGTGCCCAGCTCGACGGCCAGTTCCTGGTGGGTGATGTCCAGCCGGCCCCCGCCGCCGCCGCGCGACAGCAGCACCTTGGCCAGGCGCAGGTCGACCCGGCCGAAGGCCACCGCCTCGACCAGCATCATCAGGTTGGTGATGCGGGCGCCGTAGGCGGCGAAGACGAACCCGCGGAACGACTCCGAGTCCGCCAGCAGGCGGCGGAACACGGCCGCCGGCACGGCCAGGGCGTCGACCGCTGTCTCCGCGACCCCCTCGGCGGTGTAGGTCTCGTGGGCCAGCAGGCACGAGGTGGTCAGGACACAGGTCTCGCCGGTCTCGACCCGGTACAGCACGATTTCCCGCCCCCCTTCCGAGACCATCTGCACGCGCACGCTGCCGTCCAGGACCAGCAGGTAGTTGGCACACTCGGCGCCGGGCTGGAACAGGACCGTGCCGGCCGGCACCCGCACCCGCTGCGACGACGCCAGGAAGGCGGCGCGGGTGGCCGGGTCCAGGCCGCGCAGGGCGGGCGGGTCGTCTTGGTCCGGTGGCTGCGGCATTCCGGGCTCCCCCTCGGTCGTCATCGCCGCATTGCTACGCCATGGCGGCGCCGGCCTCAAGGCTCGAAATGGGTGCGGGCCCTGCCGCCGGCGCCGCCCGGGCGCCAGTCGGCGCCGGGCCGCCGCGCCGCGTCGGGCGGCGGAATGCGCGGCAGGCGCACCGGTTCGCTGGCCAGGCATCCGGCCACGGCGTCGACCCCGTCGTCGCGGCCCTTGCCGCCGGGGCGCCATTCGCGCATCTCGGCCAGCAGGGGGGTGGCGCCCACGTCGTCGTGCACGTGCAGGCGCTCGGCCGCCAGGACGGCGTCGAAGGCGTCGACGATGCGCAGGTCCTTGGCCCGGGTGGAGGCGACCTCGGCCACGGCGCAGCGCACCCCCGCCGCCGCCAGTTCGCGGCGCAGCAGGCTGGGCAGGAAGCGGCCCAGGCCGTTGGTTTCCAGGGTCACCGACGGCAGGTACAGGTCGCGCACGAAAGCGACCACCTGGCGGCACTGCTGGGTCGCCTCGTCGACCTGGGCGGCGCGGCCGGGGTCCACGGCCAGGTAGGCGACCCGGTGCAGCCAGTAGTGCCCCTCGTCGCAGGTGTAGACGGCGGCGATGACACTGGCATCCCCGCCACGCGGCGAGCCATAGGCCGGGTCCCACCAGCAGGAGGCCGAGACCAGCCGCCGGCCGCCCAGGCGCAGGATCGACTGGCGGTTGCCCTCGGTATAGGACAGGGCGTCGCCATAGAAGCGCAGGCGGTCCACGTCCAGGCGGCCGTCGATGGTGTCCACGGGCCGCAACAGCATCTGGCCGGCGAACTTGGCCGGCCCGGTGCGGGCGCGGATGGCCTCGATCTGGTCCGGCGGGAACCGTTCCGGCCACTGGCTGTCGCCGCGCGGGTCCAGCACCGGCAGTTCCAGCCGCCGGTAGCCGGACAGCAAGCCGTCGCCCTCGCCGCCGCCGTCGGCGTAGATGGAGGCATGGGTGTGCGGCGTGCCGATGTAGAGCTGCAGCCCGCCTGGCACCAGCACGTAGGCCAGCTCGTGCAGGCGGACCCGCAGGTCCTCGCGCTTGGCCGCCGTGTCGCAGGTGTTGGGCACCTCCACGTCGTCGCAGATGACCACGTCGGCGCGCGACCCGGTGACGTTGGCGCCGATCCCCTTGGCCAGCATGGAGGGGTCGCGCAGCTCGGCGCCGCGGTTGACCGTGAACTGGTCCGACGCCCACTGGTCGGCGCGCCGGGGTTTCAGGTGGGGGGTCAGGGGGTGGCGCTCGATCACCCGCTTGACGTTGCGCACCATCTTGCGCGCCAGGGCCTGTTCCGCCGCCAGGACCAGGATGCGCAGGTCCGGGTGGCCGAGCAGCAGCCAGGCGCAGAACAGGCCGACCAGCGTCGACTTGCCCGAGTTGCGGAAGGCCAGCAGCAGCGCCGCCGTCTCGCGCCGCTGCCACAGGTCCTCCAGCCAGCGGGCGATCCGCAGGTGCAGGGCGGGGGTGGACAGCCCCTGCCGCTGGTTCCAGATCCAGATGAATTCGGGAAGGCTCGCGCTTGCCATGGTCAAAGGTCCCCAAACGAAAAAAGAAACGGCGCCCTCCCCGGGCGGGAGGGCGCCATGGTTGGACAGGGCCGACCGCGGGTCAGCCGTGGGTCATCCAGACCTGCCGCCGCTGCCAGAACCAGCGCCGCAGCCTGCGGCGCCTGTTTTCCAGGTCCTGGCGCAGGGCGCGCAGGCGGATGGCGATGAAATCGATCACGTGGGTCAGGATGGACATCCGGTGGGGTTCTCCTTGCGGGCCGCCGCGGTGGGCGCGGGGGCCTGTTCTAGCGGGCCTTGATTTGGCGGACCTTGGCCAGGGCCTGGCGGGTGCCGGCGGGCAAGGCCTCGCCCCTGGACAGGGCGTCCAGCCCCTCCAGGACCGCATCGGCCAGGTCGACCTCGTCGCCGACCTGGCCGCGGTAGTCCCGCAGCCGCTGCGCCGAGGCCCATGCGGACTCCTCGGCGGTCTTGCGTTGCGCGGCCTGCTGCCGCTTGGCGGCGGCCCAGGCCATTTCCCGGGCGGTCTCGACCCGCCAGACGTTCAGTCTGGCGTCGAAGACGGGGCGTGGATTATCCGTCATGCTTGATTCCCCTTACAAAGATGGTGGCGCCGGCGTTGAAGGTGTCGGTGGGCAGGACCAGGCGCATGCCCGTGACCGTGTGGGCGGTCGATTCGTGACCGCCGCCGGCCACGGCGACACGCCGCTTGTTCGGATGGGTCGTCCAGTAGTAGCCGAAGGCATGCCAGGCGATTTCCGTGACCAGGCCGGCATCGCCGCAGTTCGCGACCACGCCCTTCACGGTTATCGGGTATTCGTCATCCATGTTGATGCCCAGGTCCATGGACGTGTCGCCGATCGCGCCGCTGAAACTGCCTTCGGGCCCGCTGGGCGACGCGCCGTCCTGAATGGAGCCGCCGCCGTCGACCCAGCTGTACGAGGCGACGGCCGTGATCCAGTCGTCGGCGGCGCCGCCGTCGTAGAACTGGATCCCCGGCACGTCGCCGTAGTCGGACGCGACCAGTCCCGTGGCCAGGAACTCGTAGGCGTCGTACCCGGCGGGGAACATGAGCGGCAGGTGGGCCGACGCCGAGGACAGGGTGAAGCCGGACCAGGTGGCGGCCGCCTGCGGGGCGTCCAGTTCCGCCGGCACGCCGGCCGCGTCGAACCCCAGGAACCGGTCGGCCGTGCCGTGGGCCAGCTTGGCCAGGGTCACGGCGTCGTCCTGGATGGCGTTCGTGTCGACGGCGTCATCGGCAAGTTGCTGCGCCCCGGCGGCGTTGGCGGCCAGGACGTTGGATGTGGCTTGGGTCATCTCAAACTCCCATCATCATGCCGGCGGGAACGGCGGAACCGCCCCCGGCCGGCGCGGTATAGGTCACGATCAGCTGGGGCCGGTCGGCGGCCGTGCCGTATTCGCTGGACGAAAAGTGGACGTACGAACTGGAATCGGTCTGCATCGCGAAGTAGAGCACGGACTGCGCCGCATCGAGCCGGTCCTGGACGTATGCCGCCACGCCGTTGCTCTGCACCTGATCCCCGACCGAGCGCGCGGCGGGCCAGTAGATGTAGTCCTTGTACCCAGACGGCGCGGACCAGATGCCGGTCAGGTCGTTGCCGTTGCTCCGGCATCCGGCCGTGGTCCAGTTGCTGCCGCTCTTGTACTGGTTCCACGTCGATTGGCCCTCGTTCCAATCCTGGCGCAGCATCTCGTAGATCTGCGTCGTGACGTCGACGCCCGACGTGGACGCGCAGTTGAACTCGAACACGGCCGACTCGATCGTCGAACCGGACGGAAGGGCGGATATGTCGACGTCGAACAGGAACGCCCGGTCGACACTTCCGGACACCTGGCCATAGGTGCTGCTGCCGTTGTTGGTGGTCGGGTTGTTGGATTCGATCCGGTTGTCATGCCAGGTGGCGGTGCCGGAAATGACCACCTCGTCGGGGTCCAGGAACACCGGATAGACGGCGTCGTCGAAATACGCCGCCGGGAATTCCAGCGTCGCGTCGGAACGGGCGCCGTTCTTGGCGACCGTGACCGCGCCCCGGACCTCGTTGAAGTCGTTCACGCGGCTGTCCAGCGCCAGGGGGCGCGGCATCCTGATGCGCAGGCTGTCCCGCTCGGCGTCCGACAGATGCGCCGCGTGGAAGGTCTTCCTTGCCCCCGTGTACAGGTCGCCGTCCAGCCGCACGATGGCGCCGGACGATTGCAGGGACACGTCGATCACCAGGCGCGGGTTGGTGCCGGCCCGCACGGCGACCGGACAGGTGATGGCGGTCTTGACGACGAAGACCTTGTGCAGCCGGTCCTGGACCACCGTGTAGCGCAGGTCGATGCCGGGGTAGACGTCCTGCCAGGTGATGGCGCTGTCCCCCACGTCGGCGCCCGCGTGGGCGGGGCCGGGGGCGAAGACGGCCTCGTCCCCCTCGTCGTTGATCCAGCGCACCGCGCCCAGGGACCGCCGCAGTTGGACCGGGTTCGGCGCCCGGTCCCAGGGCTCGTCCTGGGCCGGCACGTGGCGCATCTCGACGAAGTCGGGCTGGTCGGCATACCGCTTGAAGTATGCCTCGAAGGTGTTCTCCACGCACTTGAAGGCGTCGGGGCCGTCGGCGACGACGGTGGTGTCGTTCCACACGCCGATCCGGTCCGTGGCCGGGTCGCGCCGGTATTTGGGATAGGCCAGCACCCGCATGGTGTTCACCAGTCCCGGCTGCTGGACGATCTCGATGCTTCGGTTCGGAGTCAGGATCGCTCCCATGGTCATTCCCCTAGCTTGCCGTCCCCACGTGGGTTCCGATCTTGGTGGTGCCGCCGTCGGGCGACGTGATGACGACCAGGTCGATGTCCCCGGCGGTGGCGCCCAGGGTCGGCGCGGCGCCGCCCACCCACTTGTCCACGTCCGTCCAGTCCACAGTGCCGCTGCCCTGGCGCAGGTAGAGCAGCAACTGGCTCTCCTCGCCGGACAGGAAGCCGGTGAAGGTCAGGTCCGTGATGTTGGCCGAGCGGGTGATGTCGACGATGTTGCCGTCGGCCAGGTCCAGGACCATGGTCCCCGTCACCGTGGGCGACTGGACCTTGCGGTGGCAGTCCTGCAGGACCGCGCGCTTGACGACGTTGTCGTTCAGGTCCTGGGTCGCGGTGTTGCGCACCAGGTCGGCGCTGTCGCTCAGGTCAGTGCTGGCGGCGGCCAGGGTCAGGTCCAGGTTGTCGCCGTGGGTGGCGTCGTTGGACTGCACGGCGACGCCCACGGTCCCGTCCGACGAGCGGAACTTGAAGGTGTCGGACGTGGACCCGGGCTGTGCCGTGGTGGTGCCGTCGGTCAGGTTGGTCCAGGCGTTGGCGCCGCCGCCGCCGGTCAGGTCGTCCTGGGCCTCCCACTTGCCCGACGTGTTGTTGAACTTCAGGACCTTGCCGTCGGCCTGGGCGGCCAGGTCGACGTCGGAAAGGTCATCCAGGGCGTGGCCGTGGCCCAGGGCGGCATAGGCGCCGTCATGGTCGTGGCCGGCGGTGGCGTAGACGCCGCCGTGGTCGTGGTCCGACCGGGCCACCGTGGCGGCCGCGCCGCTGCCGGCGAAGTCCTTGTTGAAGGCCGTATTCTTGGCGAAGGCCGGTTCGTAGGCGCCCAGGTCCGAGATGTCGGACTCGGTGTGGCTGTGGGCGCCGGCGGCCTTGCCGTCCAGGGCCGCCTGCAGGTCGGTCTGGTCGGCCAGGGTGCCGGTCACGGCGCCCCACACGGCGGCACCGCCGCCGCCCTCGCTGGAATAGGCGCCGCCCCGGCGCCAGACGTGCAGGCGCTGTCCCTCGACCGGGGCGAAGCCCGAGGTGCCGCACCAGGTCAGGCGCCAGGTGCCGCCGACCTCCGTCGCCGTGAAGTCCAGGGCCGGTTCTTGAACCACGCCGTCCACGGCGCAGCCGACGTTGGCCTGGTGCGCGGGGTCGAACCCGGCCAGGTCCACGTATCCGTTCGACACGTCGGTGCCGTCGATGTCGTGGGCGAAGGACGGCACGGCCGGCACGCCCAGGTCGGACAGCAGGGATTCGATCGCCGCCTTGTCGGCCACTATCTGGGCCGCGTAGGCGGCGGCGTTGGCCACGTCGTCGGCCGTGGGGCCGGCCACGGGGTCGCCGGACCCGGCGTCGAAGGCCAGGGTGCGGCCGGCGCGGTCGGCCTGGGGTGGCAGGGTCAGGTTGCCGGCGGGGTCCGTCTCGGGCAGCTTCAGGCTGCGGTCCAGGCCGTCGGCCAGCTGCTGTTCCACGGCCACCCGCTTGTCCAGCTCGTCGTTGATGACCTTGGCGCGGAACTCGCCGGACTCCTGGAAATCGGTGGTGCGCTGGATGACGATGCGGCGCACCAGGGTGACGACGGCGCCGTCGGCCGGCGCCGCCAGGAAGGTAACGGTGCCGCCGGCGGAATAGCCGGCACCGGCGACCGTGTAGTGGGTGGCGAGGGTCTGCAAGGCGTCGTCCACATAGGCGCGCAGGTCGGTCTCGTCGAAGACCGGGAACGGATAGGTGAAATCCGTCTGCGTGCCGTTCGCCGCGTACTGGACGCGCGGCGGCGTGTCACCGATGGTGATGTGATCGGCCATGTCGTGGGTCTCCCGTATGGCGTCGTGCTTGGGTTCAGGGGGATGGAATCTCGGCCAGGGCGGCGCGGGCCCGGGCCAGCAGGGCCTCGGCGCCCTCGGGCGCGCCGGGCGCGCCGGGCGCCGGGTCCGGCGGCGCGATCAGCCGGGCGTGCAACTCGATCAGGGCCTCCAGGTGAACCAGGGCGGCCTTGCAGGCACCGTGCTGGGCGGCCGCGCCCTTGGCGTCGTCGGGCACCGGCCGGGTGGCGGTGGTTTCGTAGGCGTCGAAGGCCCGGTGGACCAGGTCCGGCAGCCGTCCGGCCAGGGCCCGGAGGGTGGCGTCGGCGTCGTCCATCAGGACTTCTTCAGCAGGTTGTAGGCGCCCAAACCCGTTTTTAGGGTCCCTTCCAGGACCCGCAGGCGGTCCTGGGATTCCTCCAGCAGGTTGCGGCGCCGGGCGTCGGCCAGGGACAGGTTGACGTCGTCGATGCCCCAACCGGTGCGCCGGCGGTCGTCGGCGATGTCCTGCAGGGTGTCGTGCTGCAGGCCTTCCAGCAGGGCCGAGGACGAGCCGCCGGCCGACGAGATGCCGCGGGCGCCGAAGCGGGCCCGCTGCGTCGCCTGGTCGCGGTGCAGCTTCTCCAGCCGTTCGCGTTCGCGGATGGCCTGCTCCTGCTGGTAGCGCTGGATCTGCTGTTGCGCCTGGGTCTGCTGGGCGGCGTAGGCGGACTTGCGCTGGCTCGCGGCGTTGGCCGAGGACAGGGCGGTCATGGCCAGGGCGAGGATCTGTGATTCGATGCCGGACATGTCAATACTCCGAGGCAGTTGAAGGGGATCGGCGCGGGGTCAGTCGTTGATCCCGACCTCCGCCGCCGCCGACAGCAGGTTGAAGGGCAGCGGCGTGTCCTGCTCGATGCACCACAGGGACTCGGTGCCGTCGCGGCGCCAGCCGAAGGCGCGGATGGTCTTGTCGCCGGAAAAGGGCGGCGGCGGAGCGTCCAGCACGCCGTCGCCGAACCGCTTGAACGGCACCTGGGCCAGGCCGCGGCCCAGGTCCAGGAACAGGGCCGCGCTGTCTTGCAGGCGCAGGGTCAGGGACACCAGGCGCACCTTGGCGCCCTGGGCGCCGCCGCCGCCCCCTTGCAGGGCCGGCGGCAGGGGCTCGATGACGTGGGTGTAGCCGAGGCCGATCTGCACCGCCCCGGCCGGCTCGTCCAGGGTCACGGCGCCGCCGCTGACCACGGCGTCGGCGCGGGGCGAGCCGTCGGCCACCACCTTGACGGCGGCGCCCTCCAGGTGGTCCAGGCCCGTCCACACGGTCTGTGCCGTTTCCGACGCCCCGGTCAGGCCGCTGTCCACGTGCATGGCCGGGTCGAACACCTCGACGAAAGTGCCGCCGGCCCGGGCGACCAGGACGTGGGCCTGGTCGCCGACCATGGCCACGGACAGGAACTGGCCGTCGGTCTGCTGGCGGCTCCAGGCGGTCACCTGCTCGGCGCGGTAGACGGTCACCGTGGCCAGGCTGCCGTCGGCCATGGCCGAGTGGAACAGCCGGTTCCCCTTGTCGAAGTCCTGGTCCACGGCGCCGTCCACCAGGTGCTGGGCCAGCATGGCCAGGTCGGTGGCCTGGTAGGCCTGCTCGATGTCGGCGAAGACGAACTCGCGCAGCTCGGACCCCTGGCGCGGCACGAACAGGGTGGCCCCGTCCACGTCGCGCGGCGGCACCGTGCGGTCCACCGGCGAGCCGATGCGGGTCTGGCGCTGCAGTTGCAGGTTCTGCGGCGTCAGCGGCGCGCCGGTGACCATCCACTCGGCGCCCGAGGTGAAGAGCTGCAGGTGGCGGCCCGAAAAGACCGCGCGCAGGGCGTTGACCTGGTCGGACAGGACGGCGAACTCGATCGCCTCGTCGTCCAGCCCCTCGCCCAGGTCGAAGTTGAACAGGTCCGCCGACTTGGACAGCCACAGGCGGTTGGGCAGGTCGCGCGAGCCGCCGATGACCAGGCGGTCCTGGTGGAAGCAGAGCGACGCGGGCCAGCCGCGCACGGCGGAGAACGACTGTTCCTCCCAGTCCTTGGTGGCGGCGGTGGAGGCCAGGTCCTCCTTCACCTCGGCGTCGGCATTCTGGCCGTCGGTGACGGCGGTGATCTCGACCTCCTTCTTCTCGATGCGGAACCGGGTGCCCACGTGGCCGGCGACGAACACGTCGGCCGAGGCGGTCAGGGTGATGGACCCGGTGGTGGCGCTGGGGGTCAGGGTCACGTCGTCGCCGGCGAACTTGTAGGTGGGCTGAAAGACGCGGTCATCCTCGGTGACGAAGGCCCAGTCCTCGAGGGTCCAGGTCTCGGCGCCGGTGCGGGTGATGCGCTTGGGCGGCACGTCGGGGTGCACCACCAGCAGGGTGTCGGCGCTCTGGGTCCAGTTGAGCTGGCCTACCTGGGCGCCGTCCCAGGGGGACGCGATCTCGGCCACCCAGGTGCCGTCGCGGTAGACGTCCACATAGCCGTCGGTGAACACCATCAGGTAGACCTGTTCGGTATTGAACTCGAAGGCCACCAGGCGTCCGGCGCCCCGCGCCGTGTCGACGTAGCGCAGGCCCGGGCGGCGGCTGAGCCCGCCGGTGGGATGGATGAAGACGTTGCGCAGCCGGCGCGCGCCGTTGGCATAGGCGCGCAGGTCGCCGCGGCCCAGCAGGCGCGGCGAGATCTCGCCGGCGGTGAAGTTGGTCTTCTGCAAGCGGACCCGTGCCATCACAGCCTCACGTCGATCAGGGTGAAGTCCTCGAACTGCACCGGCGAGTCCTGCTGCGCGTCGATGGACTTGGCGCGCCTGAACTCGTTCTCGGCCAGGCGGGTCAGGGCCTCGGCGCGGCTGGTGCTTTCGGTCAGGGGGATGCAGAACTCGGCCGCCAGGCGGGCGATCAGGGCCTGGTCGAAGAACGGCGGGAACTCGGTCTCCGCCGGGCGGAAGATGTAGGTCAGCACCACCTCGTCCGAATCCGCGTGCAGACGCCGCTCGGCGATGCGGTACGGGATGCCCCGGCCGCGGGCGCCGACGCCGGCCGACAGGGCGCGCAGGAAGTCCGCCGGCAACTGGAAGGCGTAATCGAAGTCGGCCACGGGCTCGGCCACCAGGGTGGCCAGGCGCGCCTGGCCGGTGGCGAAACTCCACGGGTGGGCCGACAGCAGGGCGTCGCGGCTGGACGGGTAGAGGTTGGCCGCGATCTCCGCCTCGGCGGTGCCCTCGTCGAACGAGGCGATGCTGGCGGCGCCGATCTTCAACAGCGCGCGCGAGCACAGGGCAATGCTGCTCAATGCCATGGGAAATCTCCTGGTGGTGGATGGTTGGAGTTGGAGAAAGGTGAATTAACTTTTATTAGATTAATTTTATTTTTTGGCTAATTTTCAATATCTTAAGTCAGAATTCTCTTGCGAAATTGCCCAATCTTTCCCCCCGCCGTACAATGGGGAGGCAACTCAAAGAGAGGCATCCGTGCGTCTGTTCTTCTGGTCTGCCTGTCTGACCCTTGGTCTCCTGGCCGGTGCGGGCACCGCGGCGGCCGAGGGCACCAAGGCCACGCCGGTTCCCCTGCCCATCCTGCCCCAGGGCACAATCACGCTGCGGGTGGCGACCCTGGAGAACACGCGCCTGCCGGCCTGGCCGCGGCCGCGCATCGAACGCCTGCTCGCCGTGACGGCCCGAATTGTGGCCGACCATTTCGGCCTCGTGGTGCGGTTCGAGCTTGGGCCCCGGTATTCGGTCGCGGACCTGTGGCCCGAAATCGAAAGGCGCTTCGGTGTCCGTCTGCGGCACCAGATCTTCGATTTCAGGCGGGGACGGGGCAATCCGGACCTCCTCCGCCGGGTCTATACGAAGGTGGTCGCCCGCAGCGAACCGGTCCGGGCCCTGCTGCGCCGGCTTGCCCCCGACCGGACCACGCCGGCCGATGGCGCGGCCTGGCTGGTGGACCGCCACCTGGAAGGATTACGGTCGTGGCAGGAAGCCAAGTGGCCGGACGGCCGCCCCGTCCTGGCGGACACCATGGCCAGCGAATGGGTGTATTGGGACGCCCTCGGCCACCTGAACCTGCCGGCCGAGGTGTTCGTCACCAACCAGCCCTTGATCAGCGCCGAATACCATGCGCCGGCGCCCCATGCGGCCCTGCGCGGCGGGTTGACCGTGGGCTCCACGGGATATGCCCCGGCCAGCCGTTACGGCACCCTGTCCTCTTTTTCGACCTTCGCCTTCGAACCGGGCATCCCGGCCCTGACCCGCCTGCGCGGCGGGCGGGATTACGGCCCCGACGAAGCCACGGACCTGGCCGGCGCCTACCTGGCCCATGAGATCGGCCACCAGCTCCTGCACCTGGGCCACCCCTTCGAAAACCCGGCCTGCGTCATGCGCCCGGCCGAGGAACTGCGGTTCCGGGACTGGAAGGCGGGGCTGGACCCGGGGCGCTGCCGATTGGGCAGCGAGCCGGCGATGACGCCCGGCGCCTTCAGATTCTACGAATCACTGAACCAGTAAACCCTGAATTCTGTTGCTCTTGGCGTTATGACCCGGCCGCGAACGCCTCCTTCGTCGGTTGGAACCGGCTTCCATTTTCCGTTGCCCGCCCAGGGAAACTGTCTGGGCCGCCATTGGTGAACAAGACCGAACCCCAAACTGCGATCAGAAGAACCCGCGGGCCCGAAGGCCCGCGGGGGTCCGAACCGGGATCTTTGGCCCCGGCCCGGGTTTAGGCGGTGTCGCTGCCGCCGACGGTGGTCATGTTGTCCACGTCCACGGCGCCGGCGGTGGTGTCGTTGACCAGGAAGATGCCGGCGGCGGGGGTGCCGTCGGTGTCCGTGTTGGCCATGATCATGTCGCCCACGCGCAGCATGTCGACGGCGTCGTTGAAGTAGTTGACGCCGCCGACCGTGGCCGCGGTCTCGGTGGTGGTGTAGTGCCACAGCGTGAAGCCGTTGGCGTAGGCCAGCACGCTCAGGTTCTTGGACTCGAAAGCCATGTCAGGGTCTCCTTACGATTCCAGGCATTCCATGAAGACGACGCCGGTGTTGTCGATCAGGCAGGCGCCCTGGCTCATCATGTTGTTGATGAAGAAGGCGGCGCGGTCGCCGTGCCAGGTCACGTCGGACTTCACCTCGTGGCCCGAGGCATGGCCGATGGCCGTCTTGTGGTACCAGAAGCAGGTGCGCACGCTGCCGGTCTTGGGCAGGCCCGAGTGCGGCATCCACAGGGTGCCCAGCCAGCGCTTGGCCTGGGTGCCCTTCCAGGGCAGCTCGTCGTTGCCGACGTAGTCGGCGTTGGCGAACTCCTGGGTGGCCAGCAGGTCGCTCCACTGCTTCCAGCCGATGACGGCGTAGCGCTGCCCGTCGTCGGGCACGTCGGCGTCGCCCAGCTTCTCGAAGGCCTCCAGGACCTTGTCCTTGGTCAGCTCGTCCGAGTCGTCGCCGGACTGGATCGTGGCCGTGCCCAGGGCGTCGATGATCAGCTCGTCGGTCTTGCGGCCCAGGGCATAGGCCCCGGCCCGCGCCACGACCATGCGCTCGTCCTGATTGGTCTTGATCTCGTCCAGCTTGTCGACCCAGTCACCGGCGTAATAGTCGTAGAGCTGGCACTCGATGGCGTCGTGCTCGACGTTCATCACCGGCACCTTGCCGTGCCGGGCCTTGGTGCTGGCCGTGCCCTTGCCCACCGACTGGAAGGTGGTGGTGGCGCCGACGATGCCGCCCTTGGAGCGGACCGTGTTGCGCAGCTTGGAGCCCATGCGCTGGTACTCTATGTGGACGTCCGTCTGGAAATGCTTGACGAACGCCTTTGCGATATCCGTGGACATGCGTCGATGTCTCCTGTGTTGGGGTTTTCGTTGGGATGGGAATGCGCCCGGGGGCGGCGGTTGTGGCGGGATGCCGCCGCCGCCCCCGCGCGGCCAGGCCCGCCGGTCCATGGACACCGGCGGGCCGCCCGGCCGGCGGGACGGGGACCGTCCGCCGGCCTTCGGCCGCTGGGCGCGTGCCTGCCGGGCCGGGGCCCCCGGGAAGCGAGAGAGGGGGGCCGCGGTTGTCCGGCGGCGAAAGGGAACAAGATGAATGCGGTCAGGCCCGGGGCAGGTCCTCGGCATGGTACAGCCAGGCCAGGTCCTCGGCCGCCGGCCCCAGCCCGATGTCGAGCCAGGCCAGCGCGCCGGGGGTGACGGCGCCCACCAGGGCGTCGACCTGCGCCGCCGGCGCCTCGGACAGGCCGACCAGGGCCAGGTAGAACAGGTCTTCCAGGGTCATGGGCTCACTCCCGCAGCGAGGGGACGAAGGGTGCGCAGGCGCCGGCGGGCCGCCCAGCCGGCGACCAGGGCGACGGCATGGACAAGGGCCGACAGCAGCAGCCGCTGGTGGGCGCGGATGCGCACGGGCGAGACGACGGCGCGCCAGGCCACGGCTCACGTGCCCTGTTTCCACACGCGCACGCCCTTCTCGACCGAGCGGCCGACCACATAGCCGCCGACGCCGATCTTCAGCAGGTCCCACATCTCGGGCGGCAGCTCCAGGTGGATGCCGAAGCCGTAGGGCACGACGACGTAGTTGTTGGCGATGATGACCCCGAACAGGACCATCAGCATGGGCCGCCAGTTGCGCTGCAGCCAGGATTCGCCCCGGGCCTCGGCGACGATGATCTGGGCCGCGGCCTCGATCTCCTTCATCTGGCCGGTCAGGACCATCTCCTGCAGGCGCGACTTGATGCGCGCCGCCTCGTCCTTGTCCTCGACCACCTTGTCGACGATGCCGAACAGGCCGGCGACGACCGGGCCGATCAGTGCGGAAAGCATGGTTCACCCCACGTTGTTGTAGAAGCGGTGGTTGCCGATCTCGGCGCAGTGCGGGCGCGTGCGCGCCCAGGCGGGCTCCAGCCCCTTGGCGTGGTAGTGGGTGGCGCCGTGGGTCGGGTCCGCCAACACGCCGGCCAGGGCGCGGCAGGCGATGCGCAGGCAGGCGGCGAAGGCCGGGTCGTCCCGGTCGGCGGCCTGGATCTTGGCGCGGTTGGGGTCGCCCGGGTTCCAGCACGAGAACTGCCACGGCTTGAGGCAGACCTCCTGCACCGTGCGGCCCCACCAGTAGCCGTCCCAGGCCTCGGCCAGGCGCACCCGGTTCATGATCACGGCGGCCACCGCCTCCATGCCGCGCACGGGCTCGCCCCGGGCCTCGCCATAGATGGTGCGGGCCAGCACGTCGACCTCGGCCCTGGTGGCCCGTTTCGCGCGCAGGCGCCGGGCGCGGAAGCGGATGGTCTCGCGCAGTTCGGTGATCCAGTCAGCCATGGCCCGGTCCCCCCAGGGGCGGGTGGCCGGCCAGGTCGAGCTTGTTCTCGATGCGCACCAGGTGGGCGGTCAGGCGCCGCTCCACGTCCTTCATGTAGGCGATGGAGGCATAGGACTTGGCCACTTCCAGCTTGTAGGCCGACAGCCGCTCGCGCAGGCTCGACAGGCCGGTCTCCAGCTCGTGGCGGGCCGCCTCCATGGCCGCCTCGCCGTCGCGACGGTTGCGCCAGGCGAGCCAGAACAGCCCGGCCAGGGCCGGCAGCTCCACGGCCGAGATCCACCAGATCATGTTCAGGGTCCAGGGTTCCTGCATGGGTCGATTCCTTTCGGGGCGAAAAAAAAGCGGCCCGCGCGGGGCCGCCTGGATAGGAGGGGGTTCGGATGGGACGCCGACCGGGGCCGCCGCCGGGTGTCACGGGCAAAGGCAAAACATCCCGCCGGACGGCGTCTGCCTGTCCGGGGTCAGTTATTGATGGATAGAAGGTCTACAGGCCGGCCAGGTAGGTGGCCGGCACGTGGGCGGTGAGCCAGACGCCGTTGGCCGAGCAGCGGAAGGCGAAGCCGTCCCGGTGCATGGCGCCGGCGTCCACGCGCAGGACCACGGGGTCGCCGCGGCGGGCGCCGACGCGGCGGGCGGTGTCGGCGTCGGGGCTCAGGTGCACGTCGTGGCGCTGCCCCGGCACCAGCCCCTGCGCGCGGATGGCGGGCAGGAAGCGGGCCACGGTGCCGTGGTAGAGCGTTTCGGGCGGCGCCCGGTCGCCGTATCCCAGGTCCACCGGCAGGCTGTGCCCCTGGGAGGCGCGGATCAGGCTGCGGTCGGGGTTGAAGGCGAAGCGCCGCTTGTCGTTGGTCTCGACGATGTGGACCAGGTCGTCGAAGGTGATGGCCATGCCGCGCCGCGCCAGGGCCGCCAGCAGGTCGGGCACCGGGGTCCAGCCGGCGGCGTCCAGCACGATCCCCGCCCGGGCCGGGTCGTGGCGCAGGACCAGGCTCAGGAACCGGCTGGCCTTCTTGACGGTGCTGGCGGACACGGTGCCGAGCCTCCCTTTTTCTTATCCTGGTGTTGCAGCGCCGGCGCCGGCCGCGTCAACCGCTGCCCGGCTCGATGGCCACCTTGCGCATGTCGTCGCAGGGCACCGGCGGCCCGCGCAGCCATCCGCTCGTCCCCATTTGTTGGCCTGACTTCTGATCCTGGATCCAATGGTAGGCCATGCTCGAGAAAACTTCGAACTCGTCCAGGCCATTCCCAAAAAGACCCAGCGGGTGGTACAGGAAACGGTCACGTTTGCCTTGCTTGAAACCGTAAACGTCGGCCCCCGCGCGATGGACGTCGAGCAACGCATCCATGAATTCGTAGGTTACCCGGCCTTCCAGCCGGACATATTCTCCGTCAGCCGTCTTACAGGCAGGCTTGAAAAGAACGACCGGTACGTTCGATACGGACACAACGATCCAACCAGATACGAATACAACGGCCGACATCGCGAGGATTGACAGTAGTATTTTGACGCGATTTGTCATGGGACCTGCCGGTTTTCAGTTGCAATTTCGCCCCTTAATCGCGGCGAAATCCATCCCGCTTAGCTGTGATAGAAAGCCGCGAACAACACCCGCCCGAACGTTCGCCAGTTCGGGTCTTCGGGATCTTCGTCCAGTTTGAGATTGCGGTACCAGGGCAAGCCGCCCTTGTTGCGGTCGCCATCACGACTATTTGCCGAACGCGTATGTTCTCGGCAATTCTTCATTACGATGAGTCGGAAGGGCTTAGGCATCGGCCTAACTGTGGTCGAACGCCGCCAACAAAATCCGCCCGAACATTTTCCAGGTCGGCGTTTCCGGGTCTTCGTTTATCTCATTGTTGCGATACCAACTGTCCAACGCGTCGGTGAGAGCGCCAGTACCGTGCAGGTATTCGGTAACGGGTTGCGGTTCGAAATTCCCGTCCTTATACCCCCAAACCAGTTGGAATATAAAGTTGCTTAGATCTTGCCTTGTTTCGATTTCTTCCACAAGATCATCCATTCTTTCGAGATATTCGAAGTCTGCTTCATCGACCCATGAGTCATGATCGTCGTTCATCTGTTTTCTCCCGACTATTGTCTTTTGATAATACGAATCGACATGCCGTTGTCATTTGTCGTCATTTTTCCTTTCTTCCGATTCTTCCAGCCTTTTTGCGCTCGCTTTATCTCCGCCGGAGTTACCTTTCGATATTTGATTGGAATACCGGCAAGCCTGTGTGCCACGACACGTCTATGATCAAGTGTGAATACTTGACCATCGATTTCACCAATTCGGATTGGGTCAATATGTATCGTCTTCGTTTCTCCTGACTTAAGTTCTTTGATTGTGTCAACAAGGCGGCGTCCATCGCGAAATTCGTCATTAACTGAATTTTGCATGGTCCTGATCCGCTTGGGATCGAGTGTACCTGATTGGGGTAGGGCGCGAAATTCGTCAACGGTGTAAGGATTGACCGTAACCGATTTGCTTGGCAAGGCGATGTCGTCATCCGAAGCCGACCGCTTGCGGTTTCCGTCCTGGGACGCCTTCCGGGAGGGATGTCCCGGGCGGCCTTTCCGCCCCCGACCGCGGCCGATGGCGCCGGCCATGGCCAGGGCGTAGATTTCCCGTTGCACACGCTGCACCTCGGACCCCACGGAGCCGAGGTAGTCCAGTTCGTGGTCCGTGATGCCCTCGCCGTCGCGCAGGTATTCGATGTGGCGGTGATAGGGTTCGGCCCCCTTGGCGTCCCCGGGAAACAGGTCCTGGGTTCGCCGGTGCAAGGCATCGACCTTGGTGGGCGCCAGCGGCGTGTCCGATTTGGCATGTGCATGCAGGTCGTCGTAGAGCTCGGCGATGGCGGGTTTCATGAAGTGCCGGCCGCGCCGGACCAGTTCCTCTTCGTCCGTGTCCGCCGGGGTGTCGGGACCGACCTTCGGCACGGAGTCCGCCGGTCGATTCCCGCTCTCCCTCTGATCCGGTTCTCGGGCCAGGTCACGTCCTTCATCCGCATGGCTCGTCGGGCGGCTATCCGGCGTTTCCGCCGCCGTCGTCTTCAGCAGATTGGGCCGGGGGTCCGTGTCCGTCAGCTGGTGCAGGGGCTGGATGTTCTCCCGCGCCTCGCCGGGGCGCAGGCGGCGCCACTGGCCGTTCTCCCAGGTCCAGCCCGGCCAATAAACCAAGGGCTGGACGCCGGCCATGGGATCGCCGTCTGGATGGGGGAGGATGTGGTCGTGGTGGTCCCCCGGAGCCGGGGCCGAGTTGGCCGGGAGCCGACCCTCGCCGAACAGGGCGCGGCGCAGGTCCGTCGGGGTGAGGTCGAGCACCGCGCGGTGGAAGGCCCGCGCCCGCGCGCCGTCGCGGCGGCCGAGCTGGTCCAGGAAGTCGGCGTACTGGTCCGCGGCGCGGCGGCCGCCGTCGCGAAAACTGGTCACGTACAGGGCCGGCAGGTCGCCGTCCAGCGCGGTGCGCAGCAGGGCGTCCGCCTGGCGGCCGTTGGCGGCGAAGGTCTCGCCGTCCACGGGGCCGGCCGCCTTGGGCAGACGGGTGGGCAGGCGAACGGGTGCGCGGGAAACCGGGACGGATGCCGAGGGCGCGGGCGCCGGCTCGGCCGCGGCCGCGGTCCCTTCGGCCCGGCGCGAGAGGGCGCGGAGGGTTTCGCCGCCGGGACGGGCCAGGCCGTCGACCTTGAGGCCGTTGTCCTTCTGGAACTTGCGGGTCGCCTGGTGCAGGCGCGCGGTGTAGTGGTCGGCGTGACCCACCTCGGGATCGCGGTCCAGGTACCCGGCGCCTTCCAGCAGGCCGGCGAACCCCAGCAGGTCATCGGGGCGGTTGTCGCCACGGGGACCCACGGACCCGGATAGGGGCCGCGGCGCCGGGTCGCGGCGCGCGGGCGGCGGCCCGAACAGGCCGCCGAGAAGGGAGTCGAACATGGGATGCTCCGTCGTCTCGGGGAATGGAAAGGGGGCGGCGCCGGCCCCTCGGCCCAGGAACAAAAGGCGGGGGCCGGCGCCGCGGACCGGAGGAGCGGCGGAGAGGACACGCGCTCGACTCCGGGGACCGGCCGGGCATGGGTGGGGACCCGGCCGGGATTTGCTGGTCGGACGTCAGTCCGGGTACAGGCGGCGGAAGCCCTCGCGCACCCGGGCCACCACCTTGGGGTCGCCGTCGCGCCAGTAGGCCGGGTCGCGCATGAGCTGGCGCAGGGTCTGCTCGCCGTCGCCGCCGCCCACGGGGGCGCCGCCGCCGGCCAGGGTGGGTTCCGCCTGGCCGCTCATCATGCGGTGCAGGGCGCGCACGCCTTCCTCGGACCGGGCCATGTTCTCGTAGACCTGGGCCGGCAGGTTGGCCTTGGCCCAGGCGGCGATCTGGCGCGAGGTCTCGCGCCACCTGTCGGCGCCGCCGTACTCGCGCTCCAGGTTGCCCACCTGGCGCTGGGAATCGATCTTGGCGGTCAGCTCCAGGACCATGGGGGTCAGCACCTCGGCGCCCAGGTCGTAGATGAACTGGGCCTGGCGCTGGGTGAAGCCGGCCTCGTGCAGGCGGGCGTTGAAGCCCGGGTCCGGGGCCAGGTACTCGTTGGGGGCCTCGATGCGGTAGCCGTCGGCGGAGTCCGGCACCCGGTCGCCGCCGCCGGTGAAGCGGCGCTCCAGCTCGTTGTAGGACTTGACCAGCTCGTCGGCGCGAATGGCGCCGGCGGCGGCGTCCCAGAACTTGTCGGGCAGGTCCCGGGGCCGGATGGCCGCCGCGTCCTGATCGTCTTCGGTGTCGGGGCCGCCGGTGGGGGCGCCGGTGGGGGCCATGTCATGAAAGTCCATGGTTCTCTCCTGATGTGGGTTCAAGTTTCCGTGTCGTCGGGGTCGGCGGCCGCCACCTCGGGGCCGCCCTGGCGCCCGCGCTCGACGAGGGCGAGGACGTGGGCCACCAACTGGCGCTGGCCCTCCAGGTGGCGCAGGACGGCGTCCGGCGCCCCGGGGCCCAGGGCCCGGTCGCGGGTCAGGGCGCGCAGGTGGCCGAGCACCCGTTCGCCGTCGCGGCCGCGCAGGCAGCGGGCGAATGCGCCGGCCAGCTCGCGCCCGGCGTCGCCGGCGTCGCGGGGGGCATCATCGGCCGGTGCGGCCTGCCAGGGTTCGAGCCAGTCCCAGCCCGTTGGGTTCGCGGTCATGGCGGCCTCCTAGGGTTCGAGGGGCGGTTGCGGAGCCCCGACCGGGACCGGCGCGGCGGCGGCGGGCTCGCTCCCGCCCAGGGCACCGCCCAGGACCTGGCCCAGCATGGCCGGGTCCAGGCCCGCCAGGGCCGAGGGGTCGAGGGCGGCGGGATCGAGGCCAGCGGGATCGAGGCCAGCGGGATCGTGGGCGGCGGGGTCGGGTCCGGCCGGCCCCCCCTCCCCCTCGCCGCGCACCAGCTCGCCGGGCACGCCGTAGGCCTTGGCCATCCAGCGGGCCACCGCCGGGGCGTCGACCACGGCCAGGGCCTCGGGCCCCAGGGGCAGCAGGGATTCGAGCCACAGGCGCGTGCCTTGCGCCTCGCGCTGGGCATGCTGCTGGGCCAGGGGGGACTTGTACTGCAGGTCCACGAACAGGCCGTCGACGGGGATCTCGGGCACCTCGCCGCGGCGCGCCAGCAGGGCCAGGGACCGCTTGACCAGGGGGGTCAGCAGCTCGGACTGCAGGCGGCCGTAGGTGGCGCCCAGGATGCGGGCCATCTCGGCCGAGCGTTCCAGCACCTCGGTGGCGGTCATGCGCGGGCCGCTGATCTGACCCAGGTGGTCCACCAGCAGGGCCGAGCGGATGCGCGCGCGCAACTGCTCCAGCACCAGTTCCGAGATGTCGAACCGGCCCGGCGTCTCCAGCGGGGTCAGCCCCGCCGAGCCCACGGCCTTGGGGATGATGGTGCCGGGGGTCAGCTTGACGTTGGCCGGGTTCAGCACGCCGTCGTCGTCGGCCTGCCAGATGCCGGTGACGGCGATGGTGGCGTTCTTCAACACCAGCTCGACCACCTTGTTGGCGGTCTTGATGTCGGGCAGGGCCTTCATGACCGGCGAGCGGCCATAGACCTCGCCGGGCGCCTTGGACCAGCGGAAGTTGATGAACGGCGACTGGCCGAACCGGCCCCGGGCCAGCTCCACCCCGTCGCCGTCGGCCGGGCCCTCGGGCCCGGTGAAGGCGACGTAAAGGTAGCCGGACCTGTCGGGCACCACGGCCTCGATGACCTCGACCGTGGGCTCCTCGCCCTCGGCCACGGTGGTGCCGTCGCCCCGCCCCTCGCGGCGCAGGGACGGCGGCAGGGGCGCGTTGGGGAAGCGGGCACGGATTTGCGCCGCGGTCATGGCACTGGCGCGGAAGGTGGCGTCCAGGCGGCCGCTGCCGGTGTCCTCGAAGGCCACCTGGGTCAGGGGCACGGCGGTGAAGCGGAAGGCCGACGGCTCGCCGGTGCGCGCCTCCTCGAACAGCAGGCAGGCGCTGCCGGCGGTAACCAGGTCCAGGTAGCACTGGTGCAGCTCGACCGCCAGGTTGGAGCGGTCGAAGTGGGACTGCACGATGGCCGCCGCCCGGTCCAGGTCGGCGGCCAGGGCCTGGCGCTCGGCGGCGTCGGTCTCGCGCTCCAGCTCCGTGCCCACGGCCAGGCCGAACCAGCGCGACCAGGGCGGAGTCAACTGGGCCAGCAGGCTGGCGGCCAACTGGTCCACGGCGTCGGGCGCGGTGCCGTCGAACAGGCGGTTGGTGCGCTTGGCCCCGGCGGCCGGGGCCTGCGGGTCCGGCTCGCGCTGCGGCAGGGCGAACTCGTAGCATTCGCGCCAGTGCTGCTCCCACCCGGCGCGGCGCTCCTTGGCGCGGCGGAACCGGGCGGCCAGGTGGCGGGGGCTGAGGTTCGAAACCGGCGAACCCTGTCCCGCCGGGCCCTGGGCATCCGAATTTTGCGGTGTCAGTTCGGCCATGGTCATTCCCCCAGTAGGGACTTGCGGTACGGCTCCAGGTCGTTGAGACCCAGCACGCCGCGCGGCGAGGTGTGGATGGTGCCGCCGCGGCCGCGGCGGCGGCGCTCCAGCTCCTCCAGGCGCAGGCGGCGTTCCTCCTCGGCGGGGTCGGGGCCCGGGTCGGGGGCCGGCAGGGGCGGCGGCGAAGACGGCGATTTGAACAGTCCGGCCATGGTCTGGTTCCTCCTCTGGACGGTGCGGGTTGGTGGCGGTGCGGGGGTGTCGAGGGGGGCGGCGGCGCGGCCCCGAAACGGAAAAGCCCGCCGGGGTCGGCGGGCTCTGGACGCACGGGTGGTGTTGATGTTGTGATATATAACCTATTTTTTCGGAAAAGTCAAGTGTTTTTTTCCGTAATTATGATTTTTTTCAAATACCGGTAAAGCTGCCAAGGGGTTAGCACCCCCGGCGCGCGCAGGCCCAGCACCCGTTTCACCGCCTCGACGCAGGTGAACGGCCGCCAGGGCGCGGGCCGCGGCGGCGGGTCGAACAGGGGGCACTCCAGGCTGCGGCACCGGGCGCGGTGGAACACGCGGCGGAAATCCTCCGCCCGCACGCCGCGGAACATGGCCAGCTCCATGCGGTTGGACAGGGGGTTCAGCAGAATCCACTCCATCCCGCCGCCGACGATGGCGAAGCAGTGCCGGAACCCGGGCCGCAGGAACCGCAGCCACCACAGGTCGGTCTGGTCGACGAAGAACACCAGCGCCCGCGCGGCGCCCGCGCCGGCCTGTCCGTCCGCCCCGGTCACGGCGCGTCCGCCGCCGGCGGGGCGACGATTCCCTTGGCCCGCAGGCGCGTGGTCAGCCGATCCAAGGCCAGGTCCCACAGGGCGGCGTGGGCGGCCTCCTCGCCGCAGCGCGGATCGGGCGGCGCCTCGCGCAGGCCATAGGCCATCAGCACACGCAAATGCTGTCTAGATATCTTTCGAGACCTAATAAGTTGCATCACCGCGCAAAAAATATCGTCCGGTTCGCAGGGACGGACGAAAAGACCGCTGTTGGCCACGAACCGGGCGCCGTCGTTGCGGGCGACCTGGCAGCGGACGTACCAGAACCAGGCCTCCTCGGCGCTGTCGAAAGGCGTTGATTCGGCGCGGGAAACGGGTGTGGGGACAAATTTTTTCTTGGCCATGGCATCCCTCGGTGGCATTTTTTCACGGAACAAAAGCAGAACGAGTATAATCTATGGGGTCCGGGTCCCATGTCAAGGGATTATTAGAACATTTTCCTAGTGATTTTTCCGGCGGTTTATAAGACAATGTTCCCATGCTAAGACATGCAGACATATGGAATGCGATCGACAGGCTGGCGCGCGAGCACAACCTGTCGGCGTCGGGCTTGGCCCGGCGCGCGGGGCTTGACCCGACGACGTTCAACAAGAGCAAGCGGGTCACCCGCGAGGGCAAGCTGCGCTGGCCCAGCACCGAGAGCGTCGCCAAGATCCTGCGTGCCACCGGCGCCACCCTGGGAGAGTTCGTCAGCTACGTCTCCGAGGGTTCGGCCGGCGGGCCCGGTGTCTATCGCAACATCCCCCTGATCGGCCTGGCGCAGGCGGGCGGCGAGGGATACTTCGATGATGCCGGGTTCCCCACCGGCGGGTCATGGGACGAGATCCCCTTCCCCGACATGGGCGACCCGCACACCTATGCCCTGGAGATCAGCGGCAACAGCATGGAGCCCGTGTACCGGGACGGCGATACCGTCATCGTGTCGCCCCAGGCCAGCATCCGCCGCGGCGACCGGGTGGTGGTCAAGACCGTCGGCGGCGAGGTCATGGCCAAGCTGCTGATCCGCAAGTCGGCGCGCAAGATCGAGCTGCGCTCCTTCAACCAGGCGCACGACGACCGGATGCTGATGGTCGAGGACATCGACTGGATCGCGCGTATCGTCTGGGCCAGCCAATAGAGTCACATTCACCGGTGCGGGGCCCGCGCCGCCTGCAACCGGGCGGCGCGGATGCCGCCGCCATGGGAGGCAAGCATGGGAAAAGTCGTCACCGGTAACGGGATCTCGTTCGTGGACGGGGATTGGCACGAGGGCAACCCCATGATCCTGGGCCCGCGCACCCATGCCATGTGGATGGCATCGGTGGTGTTCGACGGCGCCCGGTACTTCGACGGCGTGGCCCCGGACCTGGACCGCCACATGGCGCGCTGCGTGCGCTCGGCCGAGCTGCTGGGCCTGAAGCCGACCCTGGCGGCCGACGAGATGGAGCACCTGGCCCGCGCCGGCATCGCCCGCTTCCCCGCCGACGCCCAGCTTTATATCAACCCCATCTATTACGCCGACGACGGCTTCGTCATGCCCGACCCGGACACCACCAGGTTCGTGCTCAGCATCTTCGAGGCGCCCCTGCCGGCGCCCGACGGGTTCAGCGCCTGCAAGTCCAGCTTCCGCCGCCCGGCGCGGGACATGGCGCCGACCGAGGCCAAGGCCTCGTGCCTGTACCCCAATGTGGGCCGCGTCGCCAAGGAGGCGGGGGACAAGGGATTCACCACCGCCGTGGTCATGGACCCCAGCGGCAACGTGGCCGAGTTCGCCTACACCAACCTGTTCATGGCCAAGGACGGCCAGGTGCACACGCCGGCCATTAACGGCACCTTCCTGAACGGCATCACGCGCCAGCGGGTCATCGCCCTGCTGCGCGACGCCGGCGTCGACGTGGTCGAGCGGGCCATCGCCTTCGACGACCTGATGGACGCCGACGAGGTGTTCGCCACCGGCAACTTCGCCAAGGTGCAGCCCTGCACCCGGCTGGAGCACCGCGACCTGCAGGAAGGCCCCATGTACCGGCGGGCGCGGGAGCTGTACATGGATTTCGCCCGCGACTGCGCCCTCGACCGGGGCTGACCGGCCGGCGCCGCGGACGCCGGAATTTTCCCTGGAGGCGGCAGGCCGACGGTCGTATCGTGACGCCGCGGCCCCGACCGACGGAAAGGATGTGGACCATGCAGACCAGCAACCGGCTTTTCGACGACCTGGCGAAAATGGCCAACGGCGCCGTGTCCACGGTGGCCGGCATCAAGGGCGAGGTCGAGGCCATGGTGCGCCAGCAGCTGGAGCGGATCCTGGTCGACATGGACATGGTGCCGCGCGAGGAGTTCGAGGCCATGCGCGCCGTTGCCATCAAGGCGCGCGAGGAGCAGGAGAAGCTCGAAGCCCGGGTCGCCGCCCTGGAGGCGCAACTGGGCGTCAAGGCCGAGTCCAAACCCCGCCGCGCCGCCCGCCCGCGCAAGAAATCCGCGGACTGACCCCGGCTCCTTTCCCCGGCCCCCTTCCCCGGCCCTTTCCCCGCCCCGTCCCTCCCCGCCACGGCGCGCCCGCGGCCTGTGGAAAACTCGGCTGTTGCACGGTTCGCGGCCTTTTGGCACTCTAGGTATTGTAGAGGCCCCGGACGCATGCAACAAAATCTCGTAGCCACCACAAGATACGGTGGCATCACCGCCGGGATTTCGGGGTCCCCATGCGAGGAGACAGGCAGATGGTTTTGATGGCCTCGGAACGTTCATCCCTTCTTGGTGAACCCCTCGACGTCATCGAGCAGATCGTGGACGCCAACGACTGGGATTTCGACCGCCCCAACGACCGCGAGCTGACGGTCCAGGTGCCGGGCCGGTGGTGCGACTACAGCCTCTATTTCGCCTGGAACGCGGACATGGGGGCCATGCACTTCACCTGCGCCTTCGACCTGCGGGTACCCGGCACCCGCCGCCGCCACGTCCACGAGCTGCTGGCCCTGATCAACGAGAAGATGTGGCTGGGCCATTTCGGCATGTGGGACGACGAGGGCCTGCCCATGTTCCGCCACGCCCTGCCGCTACGCGGCATCCACGGCGCCAGCAGCGAACAGATGGAGGACCTGGTGGACACGGCGATCATCGAGTGCGACCGCTTCTACCCGGCCTTCCAGTACGTGGTCTGGGGCGGCAAGACGGCGGCCGACGCCATCAACGCCTCCCTGATCGAGACGGTCGGCGAGGCTTAGGGCCAATCGGGAGCAGCTCCATGGCGGACACCAGACTGATCCTTGCCGGTTGCGGCAAGATGGGGGGCGCCATGCTGCAGGGATGGCTGCGGCGGGGCATCGCGGCGGCGAACGTGCGGGTGGTCGAACCCTTCGACGCCGGGCGCCAGGCGGCCGCCGACCAGTTCGGGGTCGAGGCCCTGGCGTCGCCGGCCGAGGTGCCGGATTCCTTCGCCCCCGACGTGGTGGTGTTCGCCGTCAAGCCCCAGTCCATGGACGACGTGGCGCCCGCATACCGCCGGTTCGCGGGGCCGGACACGGTTTTCCTGTCCATCGCCGCCGGCAAGCCCCTGGCCTATTTCGAGGCCGCCCTGGGCGCCGATGCCGCCATCGTGCGCAGCATGCCCAACACCCCCGCCGCCGTCGGCCGGGGAATCACGGTCGCCTGCGCCAACGGCCGGGTCAACGACGCCCAGCGCGACCTGTGCGACGAGCTGCTGCGGGCCGTGGGCGAGGTCGCCTGGGTCGACGACGAAGGCCTGATCGACGCCGTCACGGCCCTGTCCGGCGGCGGCCCGGCCTACGTCTTCCTGCTGGCCGAGAGCCTGGCCGAGGCCGGCGCGGCCGCCGGCCTGCCGCCCGACCTGGCCAAGCGGCTGGCCCGGGTGACGGTCGCCGGATCGGGCGAGCTGCTGTACCGCTCCAGCGACGAGCCCGAGACCCTGCGCCGCAACGTGACCAGCCCCGGCGGCACCACGGCCGAGGCCCTCAAGGTGCTGATGGGCGAGGACGGGTGGCAGCCGCTGTTGACCCGGGCCATCGCCGCGGCCACGCGCCGGTCCAGGGAACTGGCCGGGTAGGGCCTGGAAATTCCAGCGGTCGGTCCCGGCGGGGCTTCATTTTCGCGCGCCGTCACCCTATTTCATCGGGACAGGCAGGCGCGCAACCTACCGCAGGAGGGTCCCATGCCCGCAAAAGCCACACGCAAGCCCCGCAAGCCCGATCCGGCGAAGGCGCGGGAGCGCGTTCTCGACACCGCGCTCCGCCTGGCCGCCGAGCGACCCTGGGACCGGGTCTCCCTGCCCGACCTGGCGGCCGCCGCCGACCTTTCCCTGGCCGACCTGTATGCCCTGTACCCCACCCGCCAGTCGATCCTGCGCGCCATCATCGCCCGCACGGACCAGCGGGTATTGGACGAAACGCCGCCGCCCGGCGAAGGCGAATCGGTGCGCGACCGCCTGTTCGACATCCTGATGCGGCGTTTCGACGCCCTGTCCGAGCACCGCGCGGGGATCCTGTCCATGGCCCGCGCCACGGCGCGCGACCCCCTGGCCGCCCTGACGACCGTGCCGTCCACCATGCGGTCCATGGCCTGGATGCTGGAAGCCGCTGGCGTGCCCGCCGCCGGGCCGTGCGGCGGCCTGCGCGTCAAGGGGCTCGCCGCCGTCTATGCCGCCGCCTTCCGCACCTGGGCGGGCGACGACAGCCCCGACATGGCCCGGACCATGGCCGCCGTCGACAGGTTCCTGGCGCGGGCCGAAAAGCTGTCGGCGGCCTGTGCCCGGCGCGGCCCGGGCCGCGCCGCATCGGACGCGCCGGTGGCGGAAGCGGAGGCCGGATGAGCCTGCGTCCACGGCCCCGATGACCGGCCTCCGGAGCCTCGAAAAATTTTTGCTGCAGTGCAGCATAAGGGTTGACGAATCGCTTAAAATCCGTGATATTAATACCATTGTGCAGCGCAGCATTGCGCGCCTTAAGACGGAGTATGATTGATGGCCACGAACAAGAACCCCTTCCTGAACTTTGACATGACCCAGATGCTCGCCGACTTCGACCCGAAGAAGATGGCGGCGGAATTCTCCAAGGTCATGGGTCAATACAACCTGCCCAGCGTCGACGTCGAATCAATGCTCAAGAGCCAGCAGAAGAACGTCGAGGCGCTGACTGTCGCCAACCGTACCGCCATGGAAGGATTCCAGGCCGTCGCCAACCGGCAGGCCGAGATCCTGAAGGAAACCCTGGACGAGGCCCAGGCCGCCGTCGAGCGGTTCGCCACCTCGACCACCCCCCAGGACGCCGCCGCCAAGCAGGCGGAGCTGGTCAAGGACGCCTTCGAAAAGGCCCTGAGCAACATGCGTGAGCTGGCCGAGCTGGTCGCCAAGTCCAACAACGAGGCCGCCTCCGCCATCAATTCCCGCATTTCCGAGAGCCTCGAGGAGATCAAGTCCCTGGCGCTGGACATGAAGAAGTAGGCCTCGCGCCCACCCGTTTTCCGAAATGCCGCCGGCCCCGTGCCGGCGGCTTTTCTCTTGCCTTTCCCGGAAGATTCCGCAGATTGCCCGCCGGGCATCTGAAAGGAGAGGTCATGGAGATTTCCTTCGACGATTTTCTGCGCGTCGACATCCGGGTCGGCACCGTGACGCGGGCCGAACCCTTCCCCGAGGCGCGCAAGCCCGCCATCAAGCTGTGGGTGGACTTCGGCCCCGACCTGGGGGAGCGCAAGTCGTCGGCCCAGATCACGCGCCACTACGCGCCGGAAACCCTGGTCGGGCGCCAGGTGGCGGCGGTGGTCAATTTCCCGCCGCGCCAGATCGGCAAGTTCATGTCCCAGGTCCTGGTGCTGGGCTTCCCCGACGCCGACGGCGAGGTCGTGCTGTTGCAGCCCGAACGCCAGGTGCCCGACGGCGGCCGCCTTTTCTGATCCGCGGGCGGTGCGCGGGGCCGGATCGCGGACCGAGCCGGCAATTGATTTTTGGTAAAAAATAAGTGAAAATACAGTCACCTGGAGTCCAGAATGACCCGGGTGTATCCAAAGTGCGAGTCCGCCAGATCAACAGAAAGGAGGTCTGAATGGTGGACATCAAGGGCCTGGGCATCGGGCCGGCACCGTTGGTTCCCCAGTACCGCGTGTCCGCACCGGGACCGCGGAAGGTTGGGGACGGTGTCGATTCCCGCCCGTCGCCGACGGATTTACAGTCCCAGCAGGAGTCCGCCGCCGCCGCCCGCGGCGTGGTGAATTCGCGCGCCCTGCTGTCCGAGCCCTTGACCGAGCCGCCCTCCGTAACCGAACCCAGGGAAAGCAGCCGCCGGCTCGGCAACGAGACCCGCCTGGCCCTGGACGAATTCCTGTTGCAGGTCTTCCGCGACATCGGATACCCGCCCAGCATCGCCGAGGCCAAGGCCGCGCGCCTGACCGGGTCCGTCGGCCTGCAGACCGTCGCCGTGGCCAGCGCGCTGGACCAGCGGCTCAAGCTGCTGGGGTTCGAGAGCGGCACCTTCTCGACCTCGGTGCGCCTGGAGTCGGCCCAGGTCACGGCCGAACGCACCGGCGCCGTCCAGGTCACCATCGACAACCTGGCGCTGCGGGTCGAGGTCCGGGACGACACCGGCTTCCTGCTGCTGTCGAAACAGTTGAACCTGAAGGAAGAGGCCCCCAGCGGTATCGGCAACCCCCGCGGCCTGCCGGGCGAACCGGTGCCGTCCCAGGATTTCGGCGACGGCGAGGACACCCCGGGCGCCGCGGCCGACGATCCGGTCCAGCAGGTCCTGGCCGAAACCTTCGGTGCCGACAACCTGCGCCGGAGCGACGGCACCGACTCGTTCCAGGTCCGGATCAACCGGATCCTGGCCTCGGACCAGGAAGCCCGGGCCGACGCCACGGACACGGCCGAAGCCGCGCAGACGACGGAGAAGGCCGACGTTCCCCTGGACGGGCTGGTGGCCGGCGCGGGGCTCAGCCTGGACGCCTGACCGCTCCCCCGCCGCAAACCCTTTCCGATTAAAGGCAAACCGCTTTGGAACCCGCCGTCAAAGCGGCAGCACGATCGCCGCGCGCAGCCCACCCAGGGGCGAGTCGCCCAGTTCGATGTCGCCGCCGTGGCTGCGGATCACGTCGCGGGCGATGGACAGGCCCAGGCCGACGCCGCCGGTGACCGGGTTGCGCGAGTCCTCCAGGCGGAAGAAGGGCCGGAAGACCTCTTCGCGGCGGTCTTCGGGAATGCCCGGGCCGTCGTCGTCGATGGTGATGCGCACCTGCCCCGGCTGGCGTTCGGTGTTGACCGCCACGTGTCCGCCGTACCGGGTGGCGTTCTCGATCAGGTTGGTGACGCTGCGCTTGAAGGCGTTGGGCCGCAGCGGCATGACGATGTCGCCGCCGGACCGGAAGTCCACCTGGCCGCCGTTGCGGCGGGCGCCGTCCACCACCTCGCCCAGCAGGTCGTCGACCGACACCTCGGTCGCGCGCTCGGCCCCCTCGCCGCGGGCGAAGGCCAGGTAGGCTTCCAGCATGCGCTCCATCTCGACGATGTCCGTCTTCAGGTCCTCCAGCCCCTCCTGGCCGCGCAGCAGCGCCAGTTGCAGCTTCATGCGGGTCAGGGGAGTGCGCAGGTCGTGCGAGACACCGGCCAGCATCTCCGTGCGCTGCGTGATCTGGCGGCCGATGCGCTCGCGCATGGCCAGGAAGGCCGCCGCCGCCTGGCGCACCTCGGCCGCGCCCTCGGGCTTGAAGGCCGGCGCGTCGCGCCCCTTGCCGAAGGCATCGGCGGCCAAGGCCAGGCGGCGGATGGGCCGCACCTGGTTGCGCATGAAAATGGTCGCCACGCCGAACAGGATCAGCGACGTGCCCACCATCCAGATGACGAAGACGTAGGTGGTCGAACTGAACAGGCGTTTGCGCGTGGTCGTGGTGTGCAGCACGCCGTCGGCCAGTTGCACCGCGATCATGACCGTGCGCTTGTCGGGGGGGGTGGTCACCTGGAACGGCTTGCCCAGGTAGGTGTGCAAGGCCTCGACCAGCACGTCGTCCACGCCGCCGCCGGCCGCGCTGGGCTCGTTGGGCAGCACCTCGCCGGGCCGGAAATCGACCGCCACCTCCATGTGGATCGCCGCCCGGTTGCGGATCCACGCCAGGCCCTCGGGCCCGGGGTGTTCGCGCAGGTAGGCGGCGACCAGCGCGATGTCGCCCGCCAGCCCGCGGGCCAGGCGGAACGAGATCTTGCCCCAGTGGGATTCATAGAAGATGAAGGCCGAGACCACCTGCAGCAGCACCAGGGGGGTCACGATGATCATCAGCGACCGGCCGAGCAGGCTCTTGGGCAGGAACTTCTTGATCACGTGGCCGCCTTTCCCCTGGTTTGCGATGCCCCGTCAATCGGGACGCAGGACATAGCCCTTGCCGCGCACGGTCTGCAGATAGCGGGGCATGCGCGGGTCGTTCTCGATCTTGCGCCGCAGCCGCGTGACCTGCACGTCCACGGCCCGGCCGCCGCCGCCGGCGCCGGTGCGCTCGATCAGGTCTTCGCGCGACAGCACCGCCCCCGGTTCGTGCGCCAGGGCCTTCAACAGGGCCGCCTCCACCGACGTCAGCCGCACCGGCGTCCCGTTGTGCAGCAGCTCCTCGCGCTCGGGGACGAAGGCGAAACTGCCGAACCGCACCACGCTGGCCGGGTCCTCGGCCTTGGGAATCCGGCGCAGGATGTTGTTGAGGCGCAGCAGCAGCTCGCGCGGCTCGAAGGGCTTGACCAGGTAGTCGTCGGCGCCGCGCTCCAGGCCGGCGATGCGGTCCTCGGGTTCGCCCCTGGCCGTCAGCATCAGGATCGGAAGGGTGCTTTGCGCGCGCAGGCGGGCGGCGAATTCCAGGCCGCTCTCGTCCGGCATCATCAGGTCCAGGATCAGCAGGTCGAAGGCCAGGCTCTCCAGCTTGGCGCGGGCGTCCGCCGCGTTCCTGGCGGTGCCGACCACGAATCCGTTCTCGGACAGGAACTTGCGCAGCAGTTCGCGCAGCCGATCGTCGTCGTCGACCACGAGAATGTGCGGCAGGTTTTCGTCCATGTGCGTCATCGGTCACCGTCGCCGGCGGCACCCCGGCCCCGCGCCATCACTCCGGGGCCGATGCCGTGGCCGCCACGGGCACCCGTTCCCGGTCCTCGGCGTTGATGATGCCACGCAGGACGGTGGTAAATCCACCAATGGCGTCGGTGCCGGCCAGGGCATAGGCGCGGGCAATGCGCGTCCACTGGCGCTGGGTCAACTGGCGCTCCAGCTCCTGGCCCTTGGAGGTCAGGGACAGGCAGCGCCGGCGCCGGTCCCCGGAATCGGTCCGCTGCGCGATGAACTCCTCGCGGATCAACTGGCCCAGCACCCGCGACAGGCTCTGCTTGGTGATCTTCAGGATGGCCAGCAGCTCGCTGACCGAAATGCCCGGATGGCGGCCGACGAAATAGACCACGCGGTGGTGGGCACGGCCGAATCCGAAGTCGGCCAGGATGGCGTCTGGCTCGCCCGTGAAATCCCGGTAGGCGAAGAACAGCAGCTCGATGGCCTCGCGGGCCTGCGCCTCGGTCATGGGCAGGGGATGCGCGGGGGATTCTCCGGTCGGCATGTCCATGGGCACCGAATTAATACGTCAGCATTATTGACATATATGGCAAACCTTGATAGGCAAAGCAACTTCGTTTTTGTGGCAACCCCCTGGGCGAAAGATTATTTCAATGGCCGACACACCCTTCGACGATCGCGACGGCTTCATTTGGTACAACGGCGAGATGGTGCCCTGGCGCGAGGCCAAGCTGCACGTGCTGACCCACGCCCTGCACTACGCCTCCAGCGTGTTCGAAGGCGAGCGGTCCTACGGCGGCACGATCTTCAAGCTGACCGAGCACAGCCAGCGGCTGGTGGACTCGGCCAAGGCCCTGGGCTTCTCGATCCCCTATTCCGTGGCCGAGATCGACGCCGCCTGCATCGAGACCTGCAAGGCCAACAACATCATCGACGGCTACGTCCGCCCCATCGCCTGGCGCGGCAGCGAGATGATGGGCGTGTCGGCCCAGTCCACGCGCATCAACATGGCCGTCGCCGCCTGGCCCTGGCCGTCCTACTTCTCGCCCGAGGCGCGCATGAAGGGCATCCGCCTGAAGACGGCGCCGTGGAAGCGCCCGTCGCCCGACACCGAGCCGGTCCACGCCAAGGCCGCCGGCCTGTACATGATCTGCACCCTGTCCAAGCACCAGGTGGAATCCGAGGGATACGACGACGCCCTGATGCTGGACTGGCGCGGCCAGATCGCCGAGTCCACGGGCGCCAACATCTTCCTGGTCATGGGTGACGGCCGCCTGCACACCCCGGTGCCCGACTGCTTCCTGAACGGCATCACCCGGCGCACGGTCATTGACCTGGCCCGCGCCCGCGGCATCGAGGTGTTGGAGCGGGCCATCATGCCTGCCGAACTGGACAAGGCCACCGAGGTGTTTCTGACCGGCACCGCCGCCGAGGTGACGCCGGTGGGCTCCATCGACGACCACCGGTTCACCCCGGGCGAGATCACCAGGATCCTGATGGAGGACTACGAGCGGGCCGTGGGCAAGACCGCGGCCGGCGAAAGCTCCGCCGCCTAGGCTCTCCCGCCTACTCCGGCGTGCCGTCCGGCCCCGGCACCTCGGGCTGCCAGCAGACGACCAGGATCTCGGCGTCCCGCTCGCCGGTCGAGACGTAGGCGTGCCCGGTGCCGCTGTCGAAGTACAGGCTCTCGCCCGGCCGCAGGACCTGGGGCTCGCGGCCGTCCAGGAACACCGTCAGTTCCCCTTCCAGCAGGTAGACGAACTCCTCGCCGGCATGGGCGATGGGGGCGGCGAAGGCGGCGATGTCGTGGGCCTTGATGCGCCCGCGCATGGGCGTCATGTGCTTGCGCTGCAGGCTGGCGGCATGCATGTCGTAGACGTAGTTCTCGGTCTCGTGGCGGCGCACGTCATCGGCGCGGGTGGCCACGGCGCTGCCCGGGGTGAAGGGCTCGGCGCCGGGCGAGAACAGGTCGCTCACGTCCAGGTCCATGGCCCGGGCCAGGCGGATGAACCGGTCGTAGGTCAGCGAGATTTCGCCCCGCTCCATCTTCGAGATGGTCGAGATGGCCAGCCCGGAACGGCGGTTGACGTCGGACAGGGTCCACCCCCTGGCCTTGCGCAGGGTGCGGACCCGCTTGCCGAGGGACATGCGTGCTTCCCGGGGGACGTCCACTTGCCTCACCTATCCGTGTCGCCTTGGAATCCTTAAATTTTTCCGATCGGAAAATTTTTTTCTTTTTCCGATCGGAAAATTATGCTTACCTCCAACGCAACCCCAATGGCAACAAAAATTGCCGGCGGCCGCGGGCCGCGCCCCTGGGCGGGCCCTTGGGCGGGCCCTTGGGAGGAAACGGAAGGAGACGCGGGGATGGAAACCTGGGACGTGATCGTGGTGGGCGCGGGAATCGCGGGCGCATCGGCCGCCTACGAGATCGCCGCCGACCGCCGCGTCCTGGTGCTGGAGCGGGAATCCCAGCCCGGCTACCATTCCACCGGCCGTTCCGCGGCCATCTACACGGAAAGCTACGGCAACCGCCCCATCCGCGCCCTGACCACGGCCAGCCGCGGCTTCTACGGCCAGCCGCCGAAGGGGTTCACGGACACCGCCCTGTGGAGCGGCCGGGGCGTGCTGATGATCGGCACCGAGGCGCAGTTGCCGCAGGTGCGGGCGCTGTACGACGAGGTCCGCGAGTTCGCCCAGGACGTCCGACTGGTGGACGGCGACTATTTCGAGGCCATGGTCCAGGTGGCCCGGCCGGGGGTGGTCGCCGGCGGCCTGCTGGACACCGGCGCCATGGAGCTGGACGTGGGCGCCATCCACCACGGGTATCTGCAGGGCGCCCGCCAGCGCGGCGGCGAGCTGGTCACCGACGCCGAGGTGACCGGCCTGTCGCGGCAGGGCGGCGCCTGGGTCCTGGACACGGCGGCCGGCCGGTTCGCGGCCCCGGTGCTGATCAACGCCGCCGGCGCCTGGGCCGACACCCTGGCCGCCATGGCCGGCGCGGCGCCCGCCGGCCTGACCCCCAAGCGCCGCACGGTCTGCACCTTCGACGCGCCGCCGGGCATCGACGTATCCCAGTGGCACCTGGTGGTGGACGTGGACGAAAGCTTCTACTTCAAGCCGGAATCGGGCCGCATCCTGGGTTCGCCGGCCGACGAGACCCCGCTCCCGCCCTGCGACGCCCAGCCCGACGAGATGGACATTGCCGTGGCCATCGACCGCATCCAGTCGGTGATCGACGTCCAGGTGCGCCACATCCGCGCCAAGTGGGCGGGCCTGCGCACCTTCGCCCCGGACAAGACGCCGGTGGTGGGTTTCGATCCGTCCGCCGAGGGCTTCTTCTGGCTCGCCGGGCAGGGCGGATACGGCATCCAGACGGCGCCGGCCATGGGCCGCACCGCGGCGGCGCTGAGCGCCGGGCGGGACCTGCCCGACGACATCCGCGCCCTGGGCGTGGCGGCGCGGGACCTGGCGCCCGGCCGCGCCTACCCGGAGACGGAAGGAGACTAGGGCCATGGGCTGGTTGGTCACGGCGGCAATGGTGATCTTCCTGGTCAGCGGCGCGGCCATCGCCTACGTCATCGGCGCCACGTCGGTCCTGACCTACCTGGCCGCCGACAAGGCCCGCTACCTGGCCATCCTGCCGCAGCGGATCTTCGCCCAGATCGACGTCTTCGCCCTGATGGCCATGCCGCTGTTCATCCTGACCGGCGAGATCATGAACCGGGCCGGCATCACCCGGGTGCTGATCGACTTCTCCATGGCCCTGGTGGGCCGCTTCAAGGGCGGCCTGGGCCACGTCAACATCCTGACCAGCGTGTTCTTCGCCGGGGTTTCGGGCTCGGCCGTGGCCGATTCGGCGGCCCTGTCCAACACCCTGGTGCCGGCCATGCGGGCCCAGGGGTACGACGCCCCCTACGCCGGGGCGGTGACGGCGGCGTCGTCCATCATCGGCCCCATCATCCCGCCCAGCATCATCCTGATCGTGTACGGCGCCCTGATGGAGACCTCCATCGCCGCGCTGTTCATCGCCGGCATCCTGCCGGGCCTGATCCTGGCCGGGGCGCTGTTCGTCCTGAACGCCTATTTCGCCCACCGCCACGACCACCCGGGCGGCCGGTCCGCCGACACGCCGCCGTTCGGCGCCAGCCTGCGCAAGGCGCTGCCGGCCCTGTGCCTGCCGGTGATCATCGTCGGCGGCATCATCGTCGGCGTGGTCACCCCCACCGAGGCGGCGGCCCTGGCGGTGATGACGGCCATCGCCGTGGGCGCCTTCTATGGCAACATGAACGCCGCGGTGTTCTGGCAGGCGGCGCAGCGCACGGCGGTGGTCACCGGCTCGATCTTCATCATCCTGTGCGCCATCGCCTCGCTGGGCTACGTGGCCGGCCTGCTGCAGTGGCCCGAGAAGCTGGCGGCCCTGGTCACCGACGCCGGCCTGACGGGGCTGCAATACCTGTTCGTCATGAACGGGATCTTCCTGATCGCCGGCATGATCATGGACATCCCCGTGGCCCTCACCCTGCTGGTGCCGATCCTGGCGCCGGTGGCCCTGGCCCAGGGCGCCAATCCCGTGCACCTGGGCATCGTGCTGTGCTTCAACCTGTGCATCGGGCTGATCACCCCGCCCCTGGGCAGTTGCCTGGTGGTGGTGTCCACGGTCACCAAGATCAACTACTGGGTCCTGGCCCGGGCCGTGCTGCCCTTCGTCGCCGTCGAGATCCTCGTGCTGATGCTGTTGACGGTGGCGCCCGAGATCAGCCTGTTCCTGCCCCGCCTCAGCGGCTTCACGGTCAACTAGAGAACAAAGGGAGAGATGAAATGATGAGGAAGCTTCACACGGTTCTGCTCGCGGCCGGGGTCGTCCTGGCCGCCGCCCCGGCCCTGGCCGAGGTCAAGATCGCCCTGGACAGCCCGCCCAACATGGAGCGTGCCGGCTCCTACGTCTGGGCCCACACCTTCGCCGAATACCTGAAATCCAAGGGCATGGACGTGAAGGAGTACGCCCGCGGTTCCCTGGGCGGCGAGGCCGAGAAGCTGGACCAGGTCAGCCAGGGCCTGCTTGAGGTCTCCATGTCCGACCTCAAGTCCGCCGGCAAGATCGACAAGCTGGTGTTCGGCGCCGCGCTGCCCTACCTGTTCCAGGACGCCGCCCACATGGACCGGGCCGTCGCCGCTGCCGGCCTGATGGACAAGATCAACGCCGCCGTCACCAAGAACGGCGTGCGTGTCCTGGCCATCACCACGGTGGGCCCGGGCACCGGCATCTTCAACACCAAGAAGCCGGTCCACAAGGCCGCGGACATGGCCGACCTGCGCATGCGCGCCCTGGACGAATCCCAGATCGCCCTGTTCAAGGCCTGGGGCACCACCGGCACCATCGTGTCGTGGAAAGAGGTTCCCAACGCCCTGCAGACCGGGGTCGCCAACGGGTACCTGAACCCGGTCTTCGTGCCGGTCATGTTCGGCCACACGGACTTCATCAAGTTCTTCACCGACGCCAAGGTCACCCAGTCGGCGCGCCTGGCCCTGGCGTCCGAGGACTGGTACCGCGGCCTGTCGGACGCCCAGCGCAAGATCGTCGACGACGGCGCCGCCGCCGCCACCAAGGCCAACCGCGACTGGCTGAAGCGGACCGAGCCCAAGATGATGGACGAGGTCAAGGCCGCCGGGGTGGCCGTGGTCGAACTGACCCCCGAGGCCCGGGCCGAGTTCCAGAGCCTGTCCAAGGCGGTCTATGCCGACGGCGTGCTGACCCCCGAGCAGGTCAAGATCTGGGTCGACGCCGCCGACAAGGCCCGCTAGTCGCCATGCGTCGGGCGATCATCCGCGTCAGCGATGCACTGGACCGGCTGTGCCGGTGGACGGCGGGCGCCTGCTTCGTCGCCATGCTGGTGTTCATCGCGATCCAGGTGGTCGCCCGATACATCCTGCAGACCCCGCCCACCTGGACCGAGGAGCTGGCCCGCTTCGCCATGGTCTGGGGCGGGCTGCTCGGCGCCACGGTGGCCTTCAAGACCCGATTCGACCCGATCCTGATCCGCCTGTTCGAACGCCTGCGCGAGGCCGGTGCCCTGGTCACCGGCCTGGTCCGGGGCGGCGCCGTGCTCATCTTCCTGGTGCCGGTGCTGTACTACAGCCTGTTCGGCCCCAACATGAGCCTGGCCCGCGGGTTCCTGGGCCGGGCGGCGCAGCGCACGGCGGACACCCTCAACTTCCCCATGGTCTACGTGGCCCTGGCGGTGCCCATCATGGCGCTGGTCATCCTGGTCCACCTGGCGGCCCGCGCCGCCGGCGACCCGGGCGGCGAGGCCGAAAACGACTGACCGCGACGGACAACTGATCATGCGCATCTTCATTGCCGGCCTGGGCACCGAGACGAACTCCTTCTCGCCCGTCCCCACGGGACACGAGAGCTTTGCAGAGACCCTGCTGTTCCACGGCGACGCCACCCGGAACACCCAGCACATGTTCGCCCAGCCCCTGCACGAATGGCGGGCCCGGGCCGAAGCCGACGGCGCCCAGGTGATCGAGGGCCTGTGCGCCGCCGCCCAGCCCGGCGGCACCACCGTGCGTCCGGTCTACGAGGCCCTGCGCGACGAGCTGCTGGCCAACATCCGCGCCGCCCTGCCGCTGGACGTGGTGCTGGTCAACATGCACGGCTCCATGGTCGCCGAGGGTTACGACGACTGCGAGGGCGACATGCTGGCCCGCATCCGCTCCCTGGTGGGGCCCGACGTGGCCCTGGGCGCCGAGCTGGACCTGCATTGCAGCATCACCGACGCCATGCTGGCGGCCGCCGACGCCCTGGTCACCTACAAGGAATACCCCCATGTCGACAGCCGCGAGCGGGCGGCCGAGCTGTACGCCATCTGCACCGCCAAGGCGCGCGGCAAGGCGGCGCCGGTCATGGCCAAGCACGACTGCCGCATGGTCAGCGCCTGGTGGACCACGGTCGAGCCGACGGCGACCCTGGTGCGCGACATGCAGGCGCGGGAAGGCCGGGACGGCATCCTGTCCGTCTCGTTCGCCCACGGCTTCCCCTGGGCCGACGTGCCCGACGGCGCCGCCAGCGTGGTGGTGGTGGCCGACGGCGATCTGGGCAAGGCCGCCGCCGTGGCGGCCGAGTTCGGCGCCCGCATCTGGGCCATGCGCCATCAGACGGCGCCGGTCTTCGAGACCATCGACTCGGCCCTGGACAAGGCCGCGGACGGCCGCCCGGGGCCCCTGGTGCTGGCCGACGTGTCCGACAACGCCGGCGGCGGCGCGCCGTCGGATTCCACCTTCCTGCTGCGCGCGGTGCTGGACCGGGGACTCACCGATGTCGTTGCCGGCATCTACTGGGACCCGGTCGCCGTGCGGTTCTGTGTCGAGGCCGGCGAGGGCGCGCGCCTGGACCTGCGCCTGGGCGGCAAGTGCGGCCCCGTGTCGGGCGCCCCCCTGGACCTGGAGGTGCGGGTCATGAAGATCCTGACCGACGCCTCCCAGGCCTTCGGCACGGCCCGGAATTCCATGGGCACGGCCGTGTGGCTGCGCCTGGGCGACGACATCGACATCGTCGCCAACACCCTGCGCACCCAGACCTTCCACCCCGACGCCTACACCCAGTTCGGCATCGACGTGGCGGCCAAGCACCTGGTGCTGGTCAAGTCGTCGCAGCATTTCCGCGCCGGATTCGGCCCCCTGGCGCGGGAGGTCCTGCACGTGGCAGGGCCCGGCGCCATCACGCCCGATTTCGCCCACATCCCCTTCCGCAAGCTGACCCGCCCCTACTGGCCCCGGGTCGAGGACCCCTTCGCCGCCGAGTCGTGACCGCGCCGGGCTATTCCAGCTCGGTCCGACGGACCGGCTCGGCCAGAAGCGCCGTGGTCAGTTCCCGGGTCAGGTGGTCGAAGGCCTCGTCCACGGAATCGGTGGCGAAGAACAGGTCCAGGTCCTCGGACGAGATGGTGCCGTGGCGGATCAGGGCGTCGAAGTTGACGACTTCGTCCCAGAACGGCTTGCCGAACAGCACCACCGGCAGGCGCTTGCGGATCTTTCGGGTCTGGATCAGGGTCATGACCTCGAAGAACTCGTCCAGGGTGCCGAATCCGCCGGGAAACACGATCAGGGCCTTGGCCAGGTAGGCGAACCAGAACTTGCGCATGAAGAAGTAGTGGAACTCGAAGGTCAGCTCGCGGGTGGTGTAGGGGTTGCCGTACTGCTCCATGGGCAGGGAGATGTTGAGGCCGATGTTCAGGCCCCGGGCCTCGGACGCGCCGCGGTTGGCGGCCTCCATGATGCCGGGGCCGCCGCCGGTGCAGACCACGAACCGCTTGCCCGGGTCCTCCAGACCCTTGGACCAGGTGGTCAGGCGGCCGGCCAGCGCGCGCGCGTCCTCGTAGTAGCGCGACGCCGCCAGTCGGGCCTCGGCCCCGGCCACGTCGCCGCCGTCGCGCCGGGCCTCCTCCAGCTCGGCCGCGGCCTGGTCGCGCGGCAGGGTGCGGGCCGAGCCGAAGAACACGATGGTGTCGCGCACGTCGTAATGCTCGAACCGGGACTCGGGCTCCAGGTGCTCGGACATGATGCGCAGCAGGCGGCCATCCCGGCTCATGATGAAGTCCGTATTGAGATAGGCCTTCTTGGGCCGCGTGTACTCCTTCATGGACGGGTCCTTCCCGGAAACGGCGCCGAATCGGCGGCGCGGGTTGCCTGAATCTGGTGCTGGTCGGGGGCCGGGCGATGGGCTATCCATACGGCCATGAACGCACCCGCTCCGCGAAGCCAGGTGGTCCGGCATCCCGCTGCCTTGGCCGCATTGACGATCATCCCCGTGGTGTTCGCGGTCGTCGCCCACATCCTGCGCGCCCATGGCGGGCCGTTCTGGATGTGGACCATCCTGGACCCATCCTACTACTACCTTTTTGACGGCCTCAACCTCGTCAACCTGACCACCCCGGGGCAGCCGTTCCACCCCGGCACGCCGGTGCAGGTGATGGTGGCCCTGGTGCTGAAGGCGGCCTATCCGTTGCAGTCGGCGCGCCAGATCGCCGAGACGGTCCTGGCCGACCCCGAGGCGCACCTGCGCCTGGTCAGTTCGGCGTTCATCGTCCTGTGGGCGCTGGTGATGCTGGCCGCCGGGCTGTTCGCCCACCGGCGCCTGGGGGACATCTGGTCGGCCCTGCTGCTGCAACTGGGGCCGTTCCTGTCCATGGTCATCCTCATGAACGCCTACCACGTGAAGCCCGAGCCGGTGCTGATGGGGCTGATGCTGGTCCTGTCCATGGTGGTGATCGCGGCGCTGGAGCCCCAGTCCCTGGACCGCCACCGGACCCGGTACGCGGTCCTGTTCGGCCTGCTGGCCGGGTTCGGCATCGCCACCAAGCTGACCGTGGCGCCCATCTTCGTGCTGCCGCTGCTGCTGCTGGGCAACCTGCGCGCCATGGTCCTGTACGGCGTCGTTTCGGTGCTGGGGTTCCTGCTGTTCACAGCCCCCATCTGGGGTGCCTACGACCGGCTGTGGGGCTTCGCCGGCAAGGTGATGGCCAGCAGCGGCGCCTACGCCGCCGCCGACAGCGGGGTGATCGACCTGGCCGCCTACCCGCGCGCGGCGCTGAAGATCGCCAGCCGGCCGGTCGTGCACGTCCCCATCCTCGCCGCCCTTGTGGTGCTGGCGCTCGACCGCCGGCGCGCCCGCGCAGCCGGCGCCGGATGGAGCCTCGAGGCCCGGGCCCTGGCCGGCATCGCCCTGGCCATGGCGGTCCAGGTCCTGGCCGTGGCCAAGCAGCCCACGGCCAACTACATGGTGCCGGCCTACATGCTGGCACCCCTGGCGCTGGTGGTGATGCGGCGCCTGGTGGCGTCCTGGGAATGGGGCTCGGCACCGGTGCGCACCTGGTCGGCGCGGGGCTTCGCCCTGTTCGTCTGCCTGCTGGCGGTGATGCAGGTGTTCAGCGTCCTGCGCCTGGACCGCGACCTGACCGACAGGGTGCGGGTGGCGGGAACGGTGGACGACGACCGGTTCAGGGCCTGCGCGCGGATCTACGTGTTTCCGCCCAGCAGCCATTCCTTCGCCATGTACCGCGGCGACTGGGAGTCGGGCCTGCGCCACACGGCCCTGCTGCGCGGCCTGCTGCCGGGCAACGACTACTGGCTGGAACAGGGCACCATGGACCTGCGCAACGCCGCGGGGTCGCAGAAGCTGTCCGACGTCCTGGCGGCCTACCCCTGCCTGTTCATCCGCGGCGCCCACCGCGGGCCCATCACGCGCTACCTGCAGGCGCACGCGCCGGACCTGAAGGTGCGCGGCAAGTGCTCGACCCGCGACGAGGCGGTGCTGACCGCCAACGTGGACTGCCGGGGCCGCCTGCTGGCGGACCGGCCGTCATGGCAATAGGCGGCGCAGGTCGGAAATGGTTTCGGTGCCCGGGGGAAAGGGGTTGTCGGCGCCGGCCGCGACCCGGCCCAGGAAGGGCATGCCGGTGTCCATGGCGGCGCGGTGGTCGGCCATGGCGTCGCCCATGAACAGGCAGCGGGCCGGGTCCAGCCCATGGTGCGCCAGCAGGTCGCGGACGATGGGCGTCTTGCGCGGCGGCGACCCGCGCACGTCGGTGAAATAGGGGGCCATGCCCCGCTTGTCGACGATGCGCCGCAGCTCGTCCTCGGGCGTGCCCGAGACCACGAACAGGGGCCGCCGGCCACGGTGCCGTTGCAGCAGGTCGACGGCGCCGGGCACCGGGTCGCAGGCCACCACCCCCTCCTCGACCATGGCGGCATAGCGCCGCCCCCAGGCGGTGACCTCGTCGTCGGACAGGGTGACGCCCAGGAACTCGCGGTGGCAGTGGCGGATCTTCTCCAGGCGCGAGATGCCTTCGTGCTCCTTGTGGTGGGCCAGGACCCGCGCCACCACGTCGGGCCCGAACTCGTCGTACAGCCGGCGGAAGGCCTCGACCTTGATGGCGATGGATTCGACCAGCACCCCGTCGAAATCAAAAAAGACGGCCTCGCAGCCGTCGATGAACGCGCCGTCGATCACCGCCTAGCCGCCGCCCTGACCTTGCCACCGGTCGGCGGCGGCATCGTCGCTGTCCTTGGCTTCGACCCAGTGTTCGCCCTCGGCGGTCTCCTCCAGCTTCCAGAACGGGGCCTTGGTCTTCAGCCAGTCGATCAGGAACTGGCAGGCGTCGAAGGCCGCCTGGCGGTGGGCCGACGTGGTGCCGACGAAGACGATGCGCTCGCCCGGTTCGAGCCGGCCGTAGCGGTGGATGATGAGGGTCGAACGCAGGGGCCACCGTTCCTGGGCCTCGGCGTCGATGCGCGCCAGCTCCTTCTCGGTCATGCCCGGATAGTGCTCCAGCGTCATGGCCGCAATCCGGCCCTCGCCGGCCAGGTCGCGCACCAGACCCACGAACACGCAGGCCCCGCCGACCCCGTGGTCACCCTCGGTCAGGGCGGCCAGCTCGGCGCCGGGGTCGAAATCCTCCCGCTGCACGCGGATCATGGGCTCAGCCCCCGGTCACCGGCGGGAACAGGGCGACCTCGTCGCCGTCGCCCAGGGGATGGTCGGCGCCGACGTAGGTCTGGTTCACCGCCACCCGCACCAGGTTGGGGTCGGCCAGGGCCTCGGCGTGGCCGCCGCCGCGCGCGCGCAACCAGTCCAGCAGGCCCTGCACGTCGGTGACCCCGGGCGGCAGCGGCAGGTCCTCCTCGGCGGTGCCGATCTTCTCGCGCAGCCAGGCGAAATACAGGACCTTCATTGACTGACCTCGTTGAACGGCAGGAAATCCACGGCGGTGCCGGCCTCGAACGGGCCCGTGTCCTCGCCCAGTTCGATCAGGCCGTCGGATTCGACCATGGACGTCAGCACGCCCGATCCCGTGGCCGGGTGCTGTTGCGCCACCAGCTCGCCGGCCGGCCCGCGCTCCAGCCGCGCCCGCAGCCACTCGCGGCGGCCCTTCTTCTTGCGGAAGTCGAACCCGGCGGCGACGCGGAAGAACCGGGGCTCCACGTCGCGGCGACCGGACAGCATCAGCACCATGGGCCGGGCGATGCGCATGAAGGTGACCATGGCCGCGACCGGGTTGCCGGGCAGGCCGACGAAGGCCGTCTCGCCCACCTGGCCCAGGGCGATGGGCCGGCCCGGCTTGATGGCCACGCGCCAGAAATGCAGGCTGCCCAGGGCCTGCACGGCGGCCTTCACGTGGTCCTCCTCGCCCAGGCTGACCCCGCCCGAGGTGATCAGCAGGTGGTGGCCGGCGGCGGCCCCGGCCAGGGCGCCGCGGATGGCGTCCAGGTCGTCGGGCAGAATGCCCAGGTCCGTCACCCGGCAGCCCAGCGCCTTCAACAGGCCCATGATGGTGAAGCGGTTGGCGTCGAACACGCAGCCCGGCGGCGCGTCGCCCGAGGGGTCGCGGATCTCGTCGCCGGTGGAGAACACGGCCACCCGCAGGGGTTCGTAGACGCACAGGCTGTGGCGGCCGACCGAGGCGGCGACACCGATCTCCTGCGGCCGCAGGAAGGTGCCGTCGGCGACGATCACCGCCCCTTCCCGCACGTCCTCGGCGCGGAAGCGGCGGTTGGCGCCGCGCTTGATGCCGGGCTTGAGGACAACGGTGTCGCCGTCGACCTCACAGTCCTCCTGCATGAACACCGTGTCCGGCCCCTGGGGCAGGGGCGCGCCGGTGAAAATGCGCAGGGCTTCGCCGCGCCGGGCCGGACGGTCCAGCGGGTGGCCGGCGGCGATGCGCGCCGTCACCGGCAGGCGGGTTTCGTCATCGGCGTCCAGGTCGTCGAAGAACACGGCGTACCCGTCCACCGCCGAGTTGTCGTGCGGCGGCACGTCGCGCGGCGCCACCACGTCCTCGGCGATGGTGCGGAACAGGGCCTCGGCCAGGGGCACGGTCTCGGTCCCCACCACCCGGCCGACCCGGTCGGCCAGCAGGTCCAGGGCCCGGTCCAGCGGCGTCAACTCGTCGCCATAGGCGAAGCAGTCGTCCTTAAGCTGCGTCATCGGCGTCCGCGCCCTCCGCCGCCGCCGCCAGGCCGCACTGGTCGACGATGAAGTCGGCCACCGCCGCCACGTCGTCCAGGTCCAGGCGCGGCACGTCCAGGCCCGGGATGGCCTCGTCGCTGGCCACCGCCACCACGGTGGGGTCCGAGGCGCACAGCAGCGGCTTGCCCACCGAGGGGCGGTACACCTCCAGCTTGGCGTGGCGATGGCTCTTGAAGCCCTCGATCAGCAGCAGGTCCACGGGGGTCATCTGCTGGATCATGTCTTCCATGTCCGGCTCGGGCTGGCCGCGCAGCTCGTGCATCAGGGCCCAGCGGCGGCTGGAAATGACCATCACCTCCTTGGCCCCGGCCGCGCGGTGCTCGTAGGAGTCCTTGCCCGGCTTGTCGATGTCGAAGTGGTGGTGGGTGTGCTTCATGGTCGAGACGCTGAGGCCGCGCGAGATCAGCTCCGGCAACAGACGCACGAGGAGTGTGGTCTTGCCGCTTCCGCTCCATCCCACCAGGCCGAAAGTCTTCACTGGAACCGCCTATTGCCGCAGAACACCGCTCTGCCCGCGGCGCCCAGACAGTGTTATCGGGACTGCCGGCTCATGTTTCAACTTTTTTCGGAGTCCGACGACCGGTCGACGTTGTTCAGGTGACGCAGCCCGGCGACCAGGTAGTCCCAGCCGGTGATCAGGGTCAGCACCGCCGCCCCCCACAGGCCGATGATGCCCACCTCGGTGGTGGTCAGGGGGCCGAAGTCGGGCCCGGCGCCGCCGACGATGAGGAAGCCCAGGGCGACCATCTGGATCCCCGTCTTCCATTTGGCCAGGCGGCTGACCGGCAGGCCGACCTGGACCTCGGCCAGGAATTCGCGCAGGCCGGAGACCAGGATCTCGCGGCACAGGATCACCGCCGCCGGCAGGATGTTCAGGCCGCTGAACCGGTCGATGCCCACCAGGCACAGCAGCACGCTGGCCACCAGCAGCTTGTCGGCGATGGGGTCCAGGAACCGGCCCAGGGCCGATTGCTGGTGCCAGGCGCGGGCCAGGTAGCCGTCGAAGAAGTCGGTGACGCAGGCCAGCGTGTAGACCGCGAAGGCGATCCAGTTGCCCAGCGGCGCCTCCACGAAGAACGCCCCGACCACCACCGGAATGGCGACGATCCGCGAATAGGTCAGGATGTTGGGCAGGTTGGTCGGCATCACTTCACGCTGCAGGCGGCGGTCAAACTAGAGCGTTTCCCACCCTAGCCCTCGGGATGGAACCAATCATATATCTTGTTGGCAAACGATTTATTGATACCGGCCACTTTTTCAAGGTCCGCCCGCCCGGCCCGCTCGACCGCCCGGGCCGAGCCGAAGTGGTGCAGCAGGGCCTTCTTGCGCTTGGCGCCGATGCCCGGGATCTCGTCCAGCACCGAGCGCGTGGTGGCCTTGGCCCGCTTGGCCCGGTGGGCGCCGATGGCGAAGCGGTGGGCCTCGTCGCGCAGGCGTTGCAGGTAGAACAGCACCGGGTCGCGCAGGGGCAGGGTAAAGGGCGCGCGGCCCGGCAGGAAGATGCGCTCGCGCCCGGCGTTGCGCTCGCGGCCCTTGGCGATGCCGGCCACGGTCACGTCCTCGACCCCCAGGTCGGCGAACACCTCCAGCGCCACGTTGAGCTGGCCCTGCCCGCCGTCGATCAGGACCAGGTCGGGCCACTGGTTGCGGGTGCGGTCCGGGTCCTCGCGCAGGGCACGGGAGAACCGCCGGGTCAGCACCTCGCGCATCATGGCGTAGTCGTCGCCGGGCGAGAACTCGTCACCGCCCTCGGCCGGGAAGTCGCCCTTGATGTTGAACTTGCGGTACGCCTGCTTGATGGGCCCCTCGGGCCCGGCCACCACCATGGCCCCCACGGCCTTGGTGCCGGACACGTGGCTGTTGTCGTAAACCTCGATCCGCTCGGGCGGGCCGTCCAGGCCGAACAGGTCCTGGATGCCCTCCATCAGGCGGCGCTGCGACGCACTCTCGCCCTGGCGGCGCGCCAGGGCGGCGCGGGCGTTGACCAGGGCGTGGTCGATCAGCTTGCGCTTGTCGCCGCGCTTGGGCACGTTCAGGCCCACCTTGCGCTCGGCGCGCACGCCCAGGGCCTCGGCCACCAGGTCCTGGTTGGGCAGGCGGTGGCTGAGGAACACGGTGCCGGGCGGCGTGCGGGCGGCGTAGAACTGGCCGACGAAGGCCTCCAGCACCTCCTCGACCGTCGCATCCCGGGTCTGGATCGGGAAGAAGGCCCGGTTGCCGTAGTTGCGCCCGGCGCGGAAGAAGAAGACCTGGACGCAGACCTGCCCGCCCTCGCCGTGGGCGGCGACCACGTCGGCGTCGCCGATGCGGGCGAAGTTGATGTCCTGGCGCGCCTGGACCTGGGCCATGGCGCGGATGCGGTCGCGGTACTCGGCGGCCTCCTCGAACCGCAGCTCGTCGCTGGCGCGCTGCATCTCGTCGGCCAGGCGGCGCTGGATCTTCTGGTCGTCGCCGGCCAGGAAGCCCCGTGCCTGGTCCACCAGGTCGGCGTACCCGGTGGCCGAGATGCGCCCGACGCAGGGCGCGCTGCACCGCTTGATCTGGAACAGCAGGCAGGGCCGCGTGCGGGCGGCGAAGATGGCGTCGGTGCAGGTGCGCAACAGGAAGGCGCGCTGCAAGACGTTCAGGGTCTCGTTGACGGCCCAGGCCGAGGCGAACGGGCCGAAGTATTCGTCGTCCTTGTTGCGCGCGCCGCGGTGCTTCAGGACCTGGGGAAAGTCGTGATGGGTGACCCGGATCGAGGGGAACGACTTGTCGTCGCGCAGCAGGATGTTGTAGCGCGGCGCGTAGCGCTTGATCAGGTTGGCCTCCAGCAGCAGGGCCTCGGCCTCGGTGTGGGTGGTCACGAATTCCATGGACCGGGTTTCAGCCACCATGCGCTGGATGCGCACCGGCTGGCGCGCCAGGTTGGTGTAGCTGGTGACCCGCCGGCGCAGGCTCTTGGCCTTGCCCACGTACAGCACGTCGCCGGCCCCGTTCAGCATGCGGTACACCCCGGGGTCGTGGCGCAGGCTCCTGAGGTACGAGCGGATGGTGGCCACGCCCTGGTCCACCGACGTGGCGCGGACGGCCCCCTCGGCCGCGCTTCCGGCGCCGGGTCCGTCCGGGTCCGCGGCCGCCGCGCCGGCCTGCGGGTTCACGATTTCGGGCGACTTGGTCATGGGTTCCATGATGCCGAATGGCCGGCCCAGGTCAATGCGCGCGCACCGGTTTCCGGGGGCCGCGCCGGGGCCGGGATTCTATCCACGATTCGTGTGGATAACTTTGTTGAAAAAAGCCCAATTTGGGGGTTGCGTTGAACCCAGCCGGGGCTTTCTCGTGTTTGCCTAATTGATAGGCAATAAATTTAACCTATTGTAAAACAAGAAAAATTTTATGCAAAATATGTCAGTTCTGTATCAGTCCCATGAAGCCGCGACCGCACTGCGGCGAATCGGTGTCAAAATCTCGCCTGTGCACAACTCGCAGGTCAAGGCGATTGCAAGACCTGTTGAAAATTAAAGACTTGCGGGGACTTACGGAAGCAGAACCGTCAGAGAAGGGGGCTCGACCGCTCGATCTCGACGCCGACGCTGGCGGCGTCCTCGAACACCTCCAGCTTCTCGACACGGACCCGCACCGACCGCACCCGGGGGTCCTCCAGGCACATGGCGGCGATGTCCTCGGCCAGGGTCTCCACAAGGTTGACGTGGCCGCGGCCGACGATGGCCCGCACGTTGTTGGTCAGTACCTCGTAGCAGACCACGTTGGCGATGTCGTCGTTCAGGTGGGCGTCGGCCTCGCGCACGGCCAGGTCCAAGTTGATGCGCACCTTCTGCAGCCGGCCGCGTTCGTGGTCGTGGACGCCGACGGCCCCGTCCAGAACCAGGTCGCGCACGAACACGTGGCGCACGGCGTTCTTGGCGTCGGCGATGGGCAGCGTTTGCACCACCCGGACGTGACTTGCCGTCATCTTCCCTCCTCCCTATTCCCTGGCGCCGCCGTCTTCCCCCGCCTGGGACCAGCCCAGGTGCTGACCGCTGTCCAAGGCGATCATCTGCCCTGTCAGGCTGGGCGCGTCAAGGATGAAACGCACCGCGGCCGCGATCTCCTCCGGCGCCACCGGCCGGCCCAGGGGCATGGCCCGCCACTGCGCCTCGAACTCGGCCCCGGACTGGCGCGGACTGGGCAGGGTCGGCCCGGGTCCGATCCCGTTGACGCGGATGCGCGGCGCCAGCGCCAGGGCCAGGGTCCGGGTCAGGGTCCACAGCCCGGCCTTGCTGAGGGTGTAGCTGGTGAAATGCGGCGTCAGGTTCCAAACCCGCTGGTCGATGATGTTGATGACGTTACCGACCGTGTCCGCGGGCAACTGTTTCTGGAGCGACTGAATCAGGACAAAGGGCGCCCTGAGGTTCGTTTCCATGTGCCGGTCCCAGGATTCCCGGGTCGCGGTGTCCACCGCGTCCTCCTCGAACACCGAGGCATTGTTGACCAGGCAGGTGACAGGGCCCAGGGCCGCCGCCGCGCGGGGCACCAGGGTGGCGACCTGGGCCTCGTCGGCCAGGTCGGCGGCCAGCGCCGCGGCGGCACCGCCGCCGGCGCGGATGGACTCGGCCAGGGCCTCGGCCTCGGCGGTCGAGCGGTGGTGGTGGACGGCCACGGCCCAGCCGTCGGCGGCCATGGCCCGGGCGACGGTGGCGCCGATGCGGCGCGCCGCGCCGGTGATGAGGACCGTTTTCTGGGGATCGCGGGGCATGGGCGGAGGACTGGCCTATGGCTTGGCGGCCCGCAGCGGGCGCGCCGTCATTTCACGATGGGCAGGACGTTGCCGACGCCGATGATCTGCACCGCCACGTACAGGCCATAGCAGGCGATCATCACGGCGCCGTCGACCCGCCCCAGGTTGCGCATGCCCGAGAGATAGGGCACCACCACCGCCGTCACAAGCAGCAATATCCACAAATCGAAGCGCACGATCTGCTGCGGCACCGACAGGGGGGTCGCCAGGCCGACGGCGCCGATGACCACCAGCAGGTTGAACATGTTGCTGCCGACCACGTTGCCCAGGGCCACGCCGGCGTGGCCGCGGATGGCGGCCA